>JAJEDJ010000010.1 GCA_022821545.1 Caldilineaceae bacterium | reverse complement strand
TCGATCAAACAGGGGAGTGACGTGATCGGCAACCGGACGCGCGTGACGGTGCGCAAGAACAAGGTGGCAGCGCCGTTCAAGGTGGCGGAATTCGACATCATGTACAACGAAGGGGTCAGCACGCAGGGCGACCTGCTGGACCTGGGAGTCGAATTCGACATCATCGAAAAGCGTGGCGCCTTCTATCGCTATAACGACGATTTGCTCGGACAGGGGCGCGAAGCCGCCAAGAAACATCTGCGCGCAAATCCCGAAATAGCCTCACAGATCGACAGCGTCATCAGGGAAAGAACTGGACTGCCAGCCCGCTCCAATGAAGACGAGGTTCAGGCCTGACAAAGTTCCGCTACGGCACGACATGCCCAGTACAGGCAGCATGCACTGAATTCATCTATCTTGTTCCTTTATGTGCAAACATGCACAGGAGTTCACAATACGCCGAAAGGTCTTAAACGTCGCACGTGTTGCCATAATTGAAAACGCTCACCACAGCGCTCTCAAATTGGACGCGATTTTGTGCTGACACACTACCGCCAAAACCGGAACAGCACCCAAAACCTGTTTATTCCATTCTATCAGGGGATGACCTGGGGCGCTGGCGCAACTGAACAGATAATTTGGCAGACGTTCGCTAAACTGTTGATCGTCAATGGCAGATCGAACGTCATAACGAGTGTTGATGTAATACCGGCTGTTGACACGGAACTATAGACTCACAGATCTCTTCTCACCGCAACCCTCCCCCATTTGCGATGCGGCCAAGCCCATCTTGAATCGGTGAGTTGTATAATGCAACAGCAGGTGTCCAACAAAAATCGCTACCATCGAGGCGCAACGCTGAACTGATGCGTCTTTTATTGGCATAGCCTGATCTGGAGACAAAGACTCAGGCGGTGCCGTTTTGAGACTTTCAAGTCGCTGTGGTCTATGACCGCGGCGTTTTTTTTCGGGCCGATTATGAAAAGCAAAACGATTACAGCTTTGCGTTTTCAGAAGAGAAACAAGGAACGAGTAAATCTCTTTTTGGACAGCGAATACGCGTTCCCGTTGCCGGCGCTGGAAGCCGCCCAGCTGAGGATTGGTCAGCAGCTCAATGAGCAGGAGATCGAGGAGTTGAAAGCCGTCGATCTGTACAGCCGCGGCTACAACAGGGCACTGCGTTTTCTGGCAGTGCGTCCCCGCAGCCAGGTAGAAGTGCGCCGTAATCTCCAGGCGTACCGGCCTCGGGACGGGCGGCGCCTGGCCGAATCACAGATCGAATCGATTATCGCGAAGCTGCAAGAGTGGCAGTACCTCGACGACCGGGAATTCGCCCGCTTCTGGGTAGAGCAACGCAATCGATTCAGGCCCGTTGCCCCAAGGGCGCTGCGATACGAGTTGCGCCAAAAAGGTGTCGACGAAAGCGTTGCCCAGGAAATTATCGACGAACTGAGCGACGCGACTTCGGCCTGCGAAGCCGCTGCCCGCAGCCATCTGTACAGATGGCAAGAGGAGACCAACCCTGCTCAGTTTCGCAGGAAGATGGGCAGCTTTCTGCAGCGCCGAGGTTTTGACTGGGAAGTGGCCCGGGGCGTGATCGACCGAATCTGGCAAGAGTTGGAAGAGGGGCGCGTCCTGTCCCACGCCGTTCGAAAGAAAAGGTTTGAAGGGTAAGCTGGATGGCATTGCCACTGAAGCAACAATGATCGAACAAGGGTTCAGGCGTATGAATGGAGGGAAGAATAAGATACGCTTGCATCCAACCGGCGCAACCATTGTTACTTCAGGTTGTGCGCATCCAAACCAAGGGGTTCGGATATGGACTTGCTAGTCGTAGTTGCCATTATCGTCGCGGCCTTGATTGGCGCGGCCATCGTCGCGTATCTAATATATCTTGCCTATCGACGCGGGTTGACATCTGGCGCAAGTCAAGAAATGGAGCGGCAGGAACTCGCTGTGCAGAGCGCCGAGGCACAGGCGGCCCAGATTCTTACGGAAGCCGAGGCGGAAGTTCAACGCCAGCAGCTTGCTCTAAAGGAGGAAGAAGTACGAATACGGAGTGAACTGGACGCCACACGCACCCGCCAGCGCAGAGATCTGGATCGTAGCGAAAGCCGCCTGCGCAATCGCCAGGAGCAGATCGATAAACGGGTCGATCAGCTCGAAAACCGCGAACGCAAGCTGAACCAGAGAGAAAGCGGACTCGACAAACGTACGGCCGATCTGGAAGCCGCCGAACAACAGCGCAATGAAGAGTTGCAGCGCGTGGCCCATTTGACCCAGGAAGAGGCCAAAGAGATTCTGCTCCGGGAGGCGGAAAGGAACTCACGTCAGGAACTTGCCCGCACAATTCGTGAGGTTGAGGCGGAGACCCAGGAGATCGCCGAACGCCGCGCCCGAGAGATCATTACGCTGTCTGTCGAACGGGTCGCCAGCGAGCATGTCACCGAGTATTCCGTCAGCGCTGTCAACCTGCCGTCTGATGAGATGAAGGGACGAATAATTGGGCGGCAGGGGAGAAACATTCGCGCCATCGAACAGGCGACAGGAGTTGATCTGGTTGTGGACGACACACCGGAAGCGATCCTGATCAGCAGCTTCGACCCTGTGCGACGCGAGGTTGCGCGCATCTCTCTCAGCAAACTGGTCTCCGATGGCCGCATTCATCCGGCCCGCATAGAGAAAGAGGTAGAGAGAGCCCAGCAGGAAGTGAATCAGGTTATTCAGGAGGCTGGGGAGCAGGCCCTGATCGAGACCAATACCCAGGGGCTGCATAGAGAAATCCAGAGACTGCTAGGTCGTCTGAAATTCCGCACCAGCTACGGGCAAAATCAGTATTACCACGCAATTGAAACCGCCCATCTCGCCGCCGTGATCGCTGAAGAGTTGCACGCAGACGTAAAGACGAGCCGTCTTGGGGGTCTGCTGCACGACCTTGGCAAGGCCGTCAGCCATGAGATCGACGGCCCGCACGCCATCGTCGGCGGTGAAATCGCCAAGCGCTACGGGCTCAACGCCAAGGTTGTCAACTGCATCGCCAGCCATCACGGCGAAGTCGAACCGGAATCGATCGAAGCCATTATCGTGGCCGCGGCGGATGCCATCAGCGGCGCACGGCCGGGCGCACGCCGCGAAAGCCTCGAAGCGTATATCAAACGGGTGACAGCCCTGGAGGATATTGCCAACAGCTTTGAGGGGGTGAATCAGACATTCGCCATTCAGGCCGGCCGCGAGATCCGGGTGATCGTGCAGCCGGATGAAGTTGACGATTTACAGGTAATCGAACTGGGGAAAGACATAGCCACCAAGATCGAGGACAACCTCGAATATCCGGGACAAATTCGCGTTACGGTTATTCGCGAGACCCGCGCCGTTTCCCACGCAACCTAGCCCGCACTCTGACGTGGCTGCATGCATTCCCTGGCGCGCCTTGCGGACAGCGCCCTATTCTTCGCCTGCGCGCCGTTTGACGGTGCAGCCGCCGCAGGTGCCGCAGCCCCCGTCCTTTTCCTTCTTCCCCGTAATCAGTTCCGAAAGTCCAAACTCGGCCAGGACGTTATTCTCAAGCAGAACCGTAACGCTTTCCTTAAGCGGGTGCAGGTGACGAATCCGGCCTTTGCCTTGGTGTGTCGTCACCTCTGCCCCGACTTTCGGCATCTTCTTGTTTGCCTGCTTGTAGATAGGATCCTCATAAGAAAGGCAACAGAGCAGCCGGCCGCAGACGCCGCTGATCTCGTCCTGATTCAGAGGCAACTGCTGATTTTTCGCCTGCCGAATGCTCACTGAGGCAAACTCGCGCAGCCAGCTGGTGCAACAGAGCTGTCGACCGCACTTGCCCACGCCGTCCAGCAACTTGGCCTCGTCGCGCACGCCAATCTGGCGCATTTCGATGCGTGTGTGAAAAGTGCGTGCCAGATCGCGTACAAGCGCACGGAAATCAACCCTCTGCTCCGCGGCGAAGTAGACGGTCAGCCTGCCGCCCTCGTAATTGTATTCACATCGATGCACCTTGATATTCAGTCTGTGTGACTTTGCCTTCTCGCGGCAGATCGACACCGCCTCGGCCTGCTTCTCTTTCCAAAGATCCTTCTGCAAAAGGTCCCAGGGCGTTGCCCGGCGGACTACACGCTTGATATCACCAACGATTTCGTTGCTGGAAACATTGTGTGGCCCTTGCACGATTTGCACCAGGTCCCGGCCTTTGACCGTATCCACGATTACAAAGTCCTTCGGCGCCAGGTCCGTGTGGTGAACCGGATCGAAGAAGTATATTTTTGTAACGGGTTTGAATTGGGCTCCGACTACAATCGGCATAATAGATTCTCCATGTTCGCTGCCGCGACAGGCACCGGAACGGATCACTGCAAGCCTACTTCAGCGCCACCTATCAGGCGTACGGGCGCGGCATCTGCAAAAGAAGCACGTCCAGCGCCAGCCCTGCATTCACCGTATGCCGCAGGTAACCCTCGATACGGCTTAACGTGCGCAGATAGGCCTGAACATCGCCGGGGCGAAAGTCATCGGCCGCTTCCGCCAGCGTGTCCAACAGATCGATGTTGGCGCACTGCTCCAGACAGCCGGACTGGGCCAGCATCACATCGCGCCACCAACTCGTCCACAGGCCAAGCAGGGGGAACAGTCGAGTCTGGTTGCGCGCAGTCGCCAGCTTCTGTGCAAAAGCAAGGCGAGCCACTCGACTGCTGCGACTCAACTCCTGCAACTCCGCCAACCGCTCGCTCCTTTCCGTCAGCGGCTCCGGCTGGTCGATCTGTTCAACCGCCCAGCCCAAGCAGCCGTTCGCTAAACGTGACAGCAGCGCGGCCTGCTGCGGAGGTGCTCCCCAGCGAGCCCGCAGCGCGTCTTCCATGATCCGCTCCCCAAGCGGCCGCAATGCCAGGACTTGGCAGCGGCTCACGATCGTTGACAAAAGAGCCGACCGGTCCTGGGCGGTCAGACAGAGGACTACGTGCGGAGGCGGCTCTTCCAGGGTCTTCAGCAGTTTATTGGCGAAGCTGATGTGAGCCCTGTGCGCGTCCTGAATCAGAAAGATTTTGTAGCGCCCCTCCATCGGGTGCAGCAACGCCTGACGAACGACGTCGGCCGCCTGTTCAGCGCGATGAAGGCCATTCTCCCTGTCCGGCTGACCGCTGCGGTCGGTCGGTGGCAGTAAAATGAAATCGGGATGGCTTCCGGATTGCATGAGACGGCATGCGCGGCAATTCCCGCATGCCCGCCCGTCAACTGACTCATTGCATAGAAGCGATTGAGCAAAGCTGCGGGCCAGGGTCGATTTGCCCACCTGGGCCGCGCCCTCAATCAGATAGGCATGGCGCAGCCTGTCATGCCGGATACCGTTCTGCAACAGTTTGACAGCCCACTGATGGCCTACCACCGGCCCTTCAGCCACTTGTATCTCCCTCTCTCAGTTTGTGGCGAGATATCGCGGCATTTTATCACACTGCCAATCGGCGGACAAGCAGTCTTGAATTTTCGCGCCGCGCCCACGGTTCGCGGTTGCTGTCTGCCAGGAACCTAAAAAAGGGATGCATCCACACTTGGATGCATCCCTTTGATTGGTCCGCCAGAAAGGTTACTTGATCTCTACAGTTGCCCCTTCGGCCTCCAGCTGCGTTTTGGCGTCTTCCGCGACATCCTTTGCCACACCCTGCACCACAGGCGCCGGCGCGCTCTCGACCAGTTCCTTGGCCTCTCGCAAGCCAAGGCTTGTTACCGCGCGCACTGCCTTAATGACGTTGATCTTCTTGGCTCCCATATCGGCGAGGATCACGTCAAACTCCGTCTGTTCTTCCGCCTCTTCTTCAACTTCGGCCGCGGCGCCGGCCACTCCGGCCACCGCCACAGATGCCGCAGCGCTCACGCCCCACGACTCCTCAAGCATCTTCACCAGTTCAGCGGCTTCCAGAAGCGTTAGCTCGTCCAACTGTTCCTTGATTGCGTTCAGATCTGCCATCTTCAGAATCCTCCCAATTGTTTGTTACTGTGCGTTATCTGTCTCGACGATACATTGATGCTTGCAGCAGGGGTTGTATCCCTCTCTTGACGCTCAGGCGGCCTCTGCCTCCGCATCAGCGTGAGCTTTGACGACCCGAGCCAGGCTGACCCCTGGTTCGTTGACGACTCGAGCAAGCTGTGTGGCGGGCGCAATAATTGTCGCCAGCAGCTTCGCCAGCATCTCGTCCCGCGTGGGCAGTTCGGACAGCGCCTCGGCCGCGGCGGCATCCAGAACGTTCTGCTCCAGGATTCCGCCTTTGATCTCTATAATCTCATCCAGACCCCCAAGGCCGTCCTTCAATGCCGTCACGCCTCTGCCGATATCTTCCCCGACGAATGCGACCGCATTCGGCCCTTCCAACAGATCGTCCAGCGCCTCGGTCATCCCTCTGCCCTTCAAGGCAAGCCGCATAAGCCGATTCTTCACGACCATATAGGACGTATCCGCTTCTTTGAGACTGGCGCGCAGCCCGTTGATCTGCGAGACGGTGGAGCCGCGATAATCCGTGAATACCACAGCGGAAGCGTCCTCCAGGTGTGAGGTGTACAGCGCGACCAGCTCTTCCTTCTTCTCTCGACTAAGTGCCAATGGACATTCCCCCTTTCTTCATGAATCCTGCGGGGACGCATGTAAATCCGCCCTGAGCCCCCTCCAATCTTCGGCGGGAGCCGTAAACAAAAACGCCCCTGCCATGCAGACAAAGGCGTAACAAGCGATTCTTCCCGTACAATGGCGGTCAAGTCGCTGTGTTCAGCCCTTGGCCGGCTGCGCATCTCGGCGCATTTACTTTCGCGGCGCGAATACCGACTGTCTACGGAACTGAATATCGTATGCGTTTATACGTGTCAATTCTACCTTACAGCCCAGGCAACGCCAAACCGGGCCTACGCCGCCTTGAGCATTGAGGCCGCATTGACATCAACGCGAACACCTGGCCCCATCGTGCTGGTCAGCGTCACCCGCTTCAAATAGATACCCTTGATAGCCGAAGGCCTCGCCGCCATGACCGCTTCCATCACCGAAGTGAAGTTGTCGAGTATCTGCTCACCGCTGAAGCTCGCTTTGCCGATCGGCACATGAACATTACTTGTCTTGTCAACGCGAAACTCCACGCGGCCCAGGCGGGTCTCCTGAATGACACGCGGCAGTTCATCCGCCTGCACAATCGTACCGGCTTTGGGGCTGGGCATCATTCCCCTGGGGCCGAGCACGCGACCCAGCCGGCCTACCACTCGCATCATATCTGGTGTGGCGAGAACGACATCAAAATCAAGCCAACCATCCTGAATCCGCTTGGCAAGATCCTCGCCGCCGACATAGTCGGCGCCGGCCTCCTCGGCTACGCTTACGCCATCCGCGCCGGCAAAGACCAGAATGCGCACGACTCGACCCGTGCCGTGGGGAAGGGTCACCACGCCCCGCACTTGCTGGTCGGCGTGACGGGGATCAACACCGGTGCTCAGATGCACTTCCACCGTCTCATCGAACTTGGCTGTCGCGCCGTCCCGCATCAAGTCAACGGCTTCAGCCGGCTGATACTGCGTATTCCGGTCGATCTTGCTGCGCGCTGTGTTGTAGCGCTTCCCATGTTTTGGCATTGTTCACTCCTTGTGGTGCAAACGGGGCACGGGCGTGCGCCCCTCCCACCTATGAATTAACAGTTTCTGCGGGCCCGCAACCTATTCTGCGGCTCCCGCCTAGTCGACAACCGTTACTCCCATACTGCGGGCCGTCCCCCGCACCATCTGCATGGCGCTGTCTATGGGGATATTGCCCAGGTCCTTCAGTTTTACCTCGGCGATTTCCCGCACCTGCTGATTGGTGATCTCCCCCACCAATTCCGTATTGGGAATGCCGCTGCCTTTATCGATCCCCGCCGCCTTCTTGATCAGTTCGGCCGCCGGCGGTGTCTTGGTAATGAATGTAAACGACTGATCCTGGAAAATCGTGATCTCGACCGGAACGACCTGTCCCATCTGACTCTGTGTACGCGCATTATACTCCTTGCAGAAGCCCATGATATTGACGCCATGCGGGCCCAGCGCCGTGCCTACCGGTGGGGCAGGGTTGGCTTTGCCGGCGGGGATCTGCAACTTGACAACTGCTTTGACTTTCTTCGCCATCTCGCCTGCTTCTCCTTATTACGTATCGCGTTCCAATTGGAGGAAGTCCACCTCCACCGGCGTTTCCCGGTTGAAGAAACTTACCATGACGCGGGCTTTGCCCTTCTCTGGCTCCAGCGTATCCACGACACCTGTGAACTCTGCAAACGGGCCCTCGATAATTCGGACGCGCTCGCCCACGTCGAAGCTGACCTTGACGCGCGGTTCGTCCGACTCGATGCGGCTCATGATGTGATTCACTTCGGCCTGGCTCAAGGGGCTCGGCTTGTTTCCCATGCCCACAAAACTGGTTACGCCCGGGGTATTGCGCACCACATACCAGCTGTCCTCATCCATGATCATCTCGATGAGAATATAACCGGGGAAAACCTGGCGCTCTACCTCACGGCGAATGCCTTCCTTGATCTCGATCTCGGTTTCAGTAGGTACCACAATCTGCAGAATCCGGTCGGTCATGTTCATCGATTCCGCCCGGTGTTCCAGATTCTTCTTTACCTTATTTTCCTTGCCCGAATAGCTGTGTACTACATACCATTCCGGTCTCGGGCCGGTCGGCCCCTCTTCAGTGGTTGCGGACGCCTCATCTTCCACCAACTCGGAAACCGCCCCTTCTTCCTGCAATTCAGCGTCAACGCCTGCATTCGTTATATCGCCCACAGATTCCTCCTTGCGCGTCACATTCCAGAACCGGCTCTTCCTCTATGAAAGAAGGCGGTTGCGCCACAAATGCCGTCTAAAACACCTGCAGAAAAAGTGTCACCAGATAACTGAAGAATGAGTCTACGGCAAACAGCACAAGCGCGGCGATTGTGGTGACTATCAACACAACGACGGTCAGGCGGGTACCCTCCTCGCGCGTCGGCCAGGTGACCTTGCCAATCTCAGCGCGGGTCTCCTTGAAATACCGCACAATTGCGTTATCAGACCTTTGAACAGTTGTTGACCGGCTCACGATTGACTCCGTTTGGTGTGTGAACACAGGAATATGTTCACATCTCCCCAACTCTTACTTTCTCATCGACCAGCACGCGGCGCTATGGGCCTGGTTAGGCGGAAAATGACCACCGCGCGGTTGCCGGTGGTCATTCTCTGACAGGCGAGGCAGGACTTGAACCCGCAACCTGCGGTTTTGGAGACCGCCGCTCTGCCAATTGAGCTACTCGCCTACAATGTCCGCAAGCGCTGATCTCTTACGGACAGTTTCAACTTTTCCGAAAGGTTACTGGATGATCTCGGTAATTGCGCCGGCAGCGACGGTGCGGCCGCCTTCACGGATGGCAAAACGGCCGCCGGTCTCGATGGCGACGGGTGAAATCAACTCGACCTCCATCGTCACATTGTCGCCCGGCATGACCATCTCTACACCTGCCGGCAGGTCGATCGAGCCGGTGATGTCCATGGTGCGGATGTAGAACTGCGGCCTGTAGCCCTTGAAGAAGGGAGTGTGCCGTCCGCCCTCCTCCTTGCGCAGCACATAGACCTCGGACTTGAAGCGGGTGTGCGGCATGATGCTGCCGGGCTTGGCCAGCACCTGTCCGCGGTCCACCTCTTCGCGGTCGATGCCGCGCAGCAGACAACCGACGTTGTCGCCCGCCTGCCCCTCATCGAGCAGCTTGCGGAACATCTCGACACCGGTGACGGTGGTCGAGTGCGTCGGCTTC
>JAJEDJ010000056.1 GCA_022821545.1 Caldilineaceae bacterium | reverse complement strand
GAGCACCTTTCATAGGCGGTAGGGTTTTGGTGTGAGAAACCCTATTCTACCACCTTGACAAGGTGCTCTTTAACTCCGAATTCAGGTTAACTTCGGCATCCTAACATAGCCCGGCAGGTGGAACAACCGTTGAAAAAACGCCCTCTGCTGCGGCTTGGCCCTACCAGCTGCGGCCCGATGGGTCGGAGCAGTGTACGACGAGGGCCGGCCCCAATTGGTCGATCTGAAGCCGAACGGTGTCGCCGTCCTGGACCGCTTCGAGGCCGAAATGATGGGTGCCGGTGGCCACCACGTCGCCCGGCTGCAGGGGAAGCACGTTCGTTACCTCGGCCAGCAGCTCGGGAATGTGACGGTCCATGTCTGCCGTGGTGATGTCGTGCTTCTTTTCGTCATTGACCCACAGCCGCACGTTCAAATCGTTCGCGTTGGGAACCTCGTCGCGGGTCACCAATACCGGTCCCAGGGGCGCAAAGGTATGCCAGGATTTCCCCAGGAAAAAACCGCCCGGCAAGCCTCTGGCGGAAACGTCGATGAACTGCGTGTACCCAAAGACGTGGTCCATGGCCTCCTCGGCCGCCAGATAGCTGGCCGGTTTGCCGATGACAATCGCCAGTTCCGGTTCAAAGTGAAAGACGCTGGCCTCCGCGCTGGGCAGGACCACGGTGCCGCCGTGGCCCAGGGCCGCGTTGGGCGACTTCAGGAAGGCGTTGAAGAGGCCCCGTTCCGGCTTGGCCGGCTCCAGGTAGTTGCCCGCCAGGCAGACCAGCTGTCCCGGCCTCGGCATCGACGGGCGGCAGGTCACTTCATCCAGGGAGACGCCGCTGGCGGAGGCGGCCGCGTCGCGAAGGCGCGGCTCGACGTTCTCCCAGTCACAGATCACCATCTGCATCATCTCCTGCGGAGAGTGGTGGCCGCAATCCGCCACCGCCGCCGAGACATCCAGTACCTGGTCGCCGTTCCACACACCCAGCTTGTAGTCATCGAATAGCATGAGTTGCATCGTCTTTTTCCTTTTGTTGTATCTGTTGAAGACTTTGAGGCGCAGCTGCCCGGCGCTGCAAACAGGATTGCGCCTTGGAGATCATAAGAGGTGAGTCACCGACCCGTAGAAGGCTGCAGTGGCAATCGCGGGTAGAGTGATCCAAAACAGGGCCTATTGTACCAGAATGGGTCTGTGTGGAGAACTGCAATGGACTCCGGGCGAAGACTTCCGCAGGTGGACCGTGTACAGGCCGCAGCCGCGCATCAACGGGGCCGGACCGGAGACGGACCGGCCCCGTAAGTCTCCCATTCCAGTCACCTACCGGGTCCTCTGCCGGCAACAGGGGTCGAAAGCGGCGGGCCCCGGCAGCGCAGATATTTGCGAGACTGTGCGCCATTCGAGGGAGGACGGCGCACCAACCTGTAACACTGCCTGGACCCGCCCGCCGCCGTCCGAAATTCGTGTATTTCTCCTATCCCTAAGTAAAGATTATATCAGACCATGTGTTCTACTGTCAAATTGGGGATCTTCCGCGCGGCTGTACCCAAATCTCGAAGGAAACTCTCGCATTCCTCCCGAATAAGTCAACCCGCATCCACTCCCCTCTCTCCCCGCTTTTTGATGTCGAATTCCTGTGCTATCATGCCTCCTCCGCGCCGGCGGCTACTACGGCGACTTTAACCCATTGACCACCGCCGGCCCTCCAGCAGGACGACAAGAAAAACACGCACTTCCGATGAAGCCAACCATGTCCGAGACCCTATGCAAAAGCGCCAGCCCACCACCCCCCATTTCCCCCAAACTCTCGTATCCTCTCGTCCTCTCTCGCATATCCCCCAAAAGCAACCACAGTCCACCATCCCCCCAATCTCTCGTATCCTCTCGTCCTCTCTCGCACATACCCACAATGACAACCACAATCCGCCGCCACCCCCATCTCCCCCCAATCTCTCGTCCTCTCTCGTGTCCTCTCACAAATCGCCCGCAACACGCCCATCCAACCCTGCCTCCCGACCGCCGCAGTACTAAAAACTGAAAACCAAAAACAAAAAACTGCAGTTCCCACCATTGGCTTTCAACGACAAAACGAAGTACAATCTTGCCGAGTCTGCGCATCATCCTTCTGCCGCTTCCTGTGGCTGAAGCGGCAGCCAGACTCTCTTTTCGAGAAGACCTGAACAGGGGTCGCCGCAAGTTCACGATTCAGCTGGGCATTACGGGCCCGGTTTCACGCAACTCTTTCAACTGCGGAGCCATTCAATGCGGATCACCGATCTCAAGTGCGCCATTCTCGGCGGCAGTCCCGTCGTTCGCATTACGACCGATGCCGCCGTCGAGGGCTATGGACAGGCCGAGCACTTTAAGCCCTACCTCAAGTCCCACGTGCTCTTCTACCGCGACTTCCTTATCGGGCAGGACCCGACCGACGTGGAGCGGGTGATGTTGCGAATTCGGCGCCTCGGCAGCTTCAAACCGTGGGGCAGCGCTGTCAGCGCCATCGAGATGGCGCTCTGGGATATCGCGGGCAAGGCCGCAAATCTGCCGGTCTACAAGCTGCTCGGCGGCAAGGTGCGCGACAAAGTGCTCGTTTACAACGGCGCCCTCCGCTTCCCGCTGGCCGGACAGGAGCCTGGGCATTACGCCGAAAACATGGCCCGTATGGCGGAGGCCCGCGAAAACTTCGCCATTATCAAGCAGGGCATCGGCTACCACAGCGCCATGCCCGACGAACTGGACGACTTCTCCTACGGCGAGCGCCTGGGCGTGAGCCACCAGACCGAGCGCGGGCTGCTGACGGAGAGGGGAATGAGCCACGTGGTGGCCTGTATCGAGGCGATGAAGGATGTACTCGGCGACCGCGTCGGCCTCGCACTCGACTGCGGACCCGGCTGGACCGTTCCTGACGCAATCCGGTTGGCCAGGGCTGTGGAGGGCATGCACATCATGTGGCTGGAAGATACCATCACCGGCGACTACACCCCCTATGTCCTCGCCGAGCTGTACCGCGAACTGACTCGCAGCACCTCTACGCCAATCCATACCGGCGAACAAATCTACCTCCGCCAGCACTTCAAACCGCTTTTCGAAATGCAGGCCGTCAACATCGTCGGGCCGGACCCGGCAGACATCGGGGGCATCGCGGAACTCAAGTGGGTGGCAGAATACGCCGACCTGCACGGAATCCTCATGGCCCCCCATGGAACTGGCGACGGACTGATCGGACTGGCCGCGCTCGTCCAGGTGGCCGCGACTTTGCCCCGTAACTACATCGCCTTCGAATATCCGGTGGGCCGGCCGGAATGGTGGTATGATATTGTCGACGGCCTGCCTGACCCCATCGTGGAAAACAGCTACATCAACGTCTGGGATCGGCCCGGTCTCGGTGTCACGTTTAACAAGGCCGCCGCCGCGAAGCATCTGGCGCCGGAAGACAAAGACTTCTTCAACTGAACCAAGGAGCCCTGAACCATGTCCAGTTCTGACATCTATGAGACCCTGGGTATCCGGCCGATCATCAACGCCGGCGGCCACATGACGGTTCTTGGCGGCTCGGTCCTCTCGCCGGAGGTGCGCGAGGCGATGGAGTCTGCCAATACTGCCTACACCTTGATGGACGACGTGTTTGACGGCGCCGGCAATGCCATCGCCAATATGCTGGGCACTGGCGGCGGCCTGGTCACTTCCGGGTGCTATGCTGCCCTCGTGCAGGGCGCGGCGGCCATCCTCGCCGGCAGCGATGCCGAGCGCATCCGCCAGCTGCCCGATACGACAGGCATGAAAGACGAGTTCCTGATCCAGAAGGCCACCCGCTATCGCTATGACCGCAGCGTCACCGTGCCGGGCGGAAAGCTCGTGGAGGTGGGCGGCGACGACGGCTGCACGCCCCAGCAGTTGCGCGACGCAATCGGGCCGCAGACGGCAGGTATCCTCTATTTCGCGGCCGGCGAGCGGTTCCCCGGTACGGTTTCGCTGCCCGATGCCATCGATATTGCGCATGCCGCCGGTCTTCCCATCCTGGTCGATGCCGCAGCGGAGATCTACCCTTTGGAGCGTATGAGACGCGTCGCCACCAGTGGGGCGGACCTCGTCTGCTTCGGCGGCAAATACCTCGGTTCCGGCAACTCGACCGGCATCCTTTGCGGCAGCCGCGAGTATGTCGGCATGGCGCGCCTCAACGGCTTTACCGGCTTTGAGACCGGCAATAACAGCATCGGCCGCGGCTATAAGGTCGACCGCCAGGAGGTCGTCGGAACGACGATTGCCCTCCGCCACTGGTTGGACGCCGATCACGAGCAGCGCCTGCAAGTCCAGTCCGATCGCATTGCCGTGATCGCCGCCGGTCTGGCCGGCGTTCCTGGCGTGAACGCCGACAATATGTGGGAGGAGGACGGAGAAGGCCCGTGGATGCGCCTGAGTGTCAACTGGGATGAAGGGGAGAAGGGCCGGACTGCCGCCGACGTTTCCGAGGCCCTCCAAAACGGATCGCCCGCCATCTTCTGCCGTTCCGATCCTGGCAGCCTCCACATCGCCGTCCATACTTTGCGCGAAGGTGAGACCGAAATCGTTCTGCGGCGGCTTCAGGAAGAATTGGCCTGACGCCGCCGCTCATAAGGAAAACTGACATGCCCCAATCCCGAGCCGGCCGCCATTTTCTGCAAATACCCGGCCCGACAAACTTGCCCGATCGCGTCCAGCGCGCGCTCTCCCGCCCCACCATCGACCACCGGGGGCCCGCATGGGCACGGTTGACCTTCAGCATTCTGGAACGACTGCAACAGGTCTTCCGGACGAGTGGACCGGTGGTCGTCTATCCTTCATCCGGCAACGGCGCGTGGGAGGCGGCGCTGGTGAATACGCTCTCTCCCGGTGGCCGCGTTCTGTTTGGCTCGAACGGCCAGTTCGCCGCCGGTTGGCAGAAGGTGGCCAGGGGCGTGGGCCTGACAGTAGAGGAGTTGCAGGGCGACTGGAGTTGCCCGATCGATCTTGCCGCGCTGGAAAACCGCCTCGCTGAGGACCGGGGCCGGGAGATTCGTGCCCTTGCCCTCGTCCACAACGAGACCTCCACCGGTGTCGTTAACGACATCGCCGGCGCCCGGCAGGCGCTTGATAGCACGGGCCACGACGCGCTGCTGCTTGTGGACGTGGTCTCCTCTCTGGGCGCAATGGACTACAGGCACGAAGAGTGGGGCGTGGATGTGACTGTCGCCGGTTCGCAGAAGGGGCTGATGGTACCCCCTGGTCTCGGCTTCAACGCGCCCAGCCCCAAAGCCCTGGCGGCAGCGAAATCGGCCCAGCTGCCCGGATCCTATTGGAGCTGGGAGAACATTCTGGAGTTCAACCGCGACGGCTTCTATCCCTACACGCCGGCCATAAATCTGTTCTTCGCACTGGATGAAGCGCTGTCGATGCTGCTCGAAGAAGGTCTGCCTGACGTTTTCGCCCGTCACGCCCGCCTGGCGGAAGCCACCCGGCAGGCTGTGCGCGGTTGGGGCTTGGATGTCTTCTGCCGGGACCCCAAAGCCTATTCGCAGGCCCTCACCGCGGTGGCGATGCCGGCAGGCTACAATGCCGACGTCCTGCGCCAGGTCATCTTGGAACGGTTCGACATGTCTCTGGGCACAGGTCTTGGTCGGCTGAAAGGTAAAATCTTTCGTATCGGCCATCTCGGCGACCTGAACGAGCTTACGCTCGCCGGCACCCTTTGCGGTGTCGAAATGGGACTGGCGGCCTGCGGCGTTCCCCATGTGAGCGGGGGAATCAATCAGGCGCTGGCTTTCCTGGCGAAGGAACCGTAACGCATCCTCCCTCTTACGATGCCGCTTCAGAATGACCCCCCCGCGAGCCGGGTCGATGTTCAGGGACTTGCTCGCGAACTGCGCGCTGCCATTGCCGGCGATGTCCACTTTGATGGCGCCAGCCGCGCAATGCACGCGACCGACGCCAGCGTCTACCAGATCATCCCCTTGGGCGTTGTGACGCCCCGGAACCGGGACGATGTCGTGCAGATTGTTCGGATCTGCCGGCAGCGCGGCATCTCCATCACCGCGCGCGGCGGCGGGACCTCCCAGGCCGGGCAGGCCATCGGCGCCGGTCTGTCGCTGGACTTCTCACGCTACATGAATCGAGTGCTGGACCTGGACGCCGAAGCCGCAACCGTCACGGTGGAACCAGGGATCGTCCTCGATGAACTGAATGCCCTGCTGAAACCCCACGGCCTGCAGCTGCCTCTCGATCTCTCTACCTCCAACCGCGCCACCATAGGCGGCATGATTGCCAACAACTCCGCAGGCACGCGCTCAATCATCTATGGCAAGACCATCGATTACGTGGAGAAGCTTGACGTAGTCTTTGCCGACGGCAGCAGCGCCAGCCTTGGGCCTTTGTCGGAGGAAGCGCTGAGGGCCAGGCTGGAGCGGCAGGACTTGGAGGGCGCTGCCTATCGCACCGTGCGGCGGCTCGGCGGCGAGCTGGAAGCCGAGATCCGGCAGCGGTATCCCCGAATTCTGCGCAGAGTCGGCGGCTACAACCTGGATGAGTTTGTTCCCGATGTCGATACGGCCCCCTCGCCGAGACCGTTCAATCTGGCCCGCATCCTCGTGGGCTCCGAAGGTACGCTTGGACTGACCGTCGCGGCCAAAATGCGGCTGGCGCCGTTGCCGCCCCTGCGCGCCCTGTGCAGCGTCCAGTTCGACGACCTTCTGGAGGCGATGACCGCCGCGCCGGTTATCCTCGAACACGGTCCTTCCGCCGTCGAGCTGCTCGACCGTTTTATGCTGGAAAAGACCGACGGCCGTATCGAGTACGCGCCTCTGCGCGGCTTCATTCACGGCGACCCGGGCGCCGTTCTTCTGGTGGAATTCTTTGGTCAATCCGACGGAGAGCTGGGTGAGAAGATTGGGAACCTCCAGGCAGACCTGGAGGCGCGCGGGCTGGGCAGCTATCTCTACCGCGCCATCGAGGCCGAGGAGCAGGCGCGTATCTGGGAGCTGCGCCGCGCCGCGCTGGGGTTGACAATGTCGCAGACCGGCGACGCCAAGGCGATTTCGTTCGTCGAAGATACCGCTGTGTCGCCCGAACGGCTTCACGACTACATCGAGAACTTTCAGAAAATACTGGCGAAACATGACACGCAGGCCGGCTTCTATGCCCACGCCTCTGTCGGACTCTTGCATATCCGGCCCGTCATCAATCTCAAGAGCGCGCAGGGCGTGAAGCGTTTTGAGGCCATCGCCGAGGAAGTGGCCGATCTGGTGCTGGAGTATGGAGGCGCGCTTTCCGGCGAACACGGCGACGGGCTGGTTCGGGCGCCCTTCCAGGAGAAAATGTTCGGCCCGGCGCTATATGACGCCTTCTGCGAGGTGAAGGCTGCCTTCGACCCGGGCAACATGCTCAATCCGGGCAAAATCGTCCGCGCGCCGGCGCTTGCTTCCAACCTTCGCCACGGTTCTCCGGTTGGGCAGGTCGATGAAGCGGGGCGGCAATCGCTGGGGACGGCTCCGCCCGACGTGAACCGCCAGCCCGTGGCAGAGATCGGCGCTGCGCCCCACGCCTCAACCGCGTTCGACTTCTCCGATTTCGGCGGCCTCTTGCGCGCAACCGAGCAGTGTACCGGCGTGGGAGCTTGCCGCAAAACGCTCACCGGTACCATGTGCCCGTCCTACATGGCCACCCGTAACGAAATCGACAGCACCCGCGGCCGTGCAAACGCCCTGCGTCTGGCCCTTACGGGCGGTCTGGAGGCGACCGGCTTCGGGGACGAGGAGCTGCTGCCCGTCCTCGACCTCTGCCTGGAATGCAAGGCGTGCAAACGGGAGTGCCCCACCGGCGTGGATATGGCCCGCCTCAAGAGTGAATTCCTGCACCGGTACTACGTCCGCCGCGGCGCGCCGTTTAAGGTTCGTGTGCTGTCGCAGGCCGATCGCATTGCCCGTTGGGGGAGTCGACTGGCCCCCCTCTCGAACTGGCTGGCTGCCGCCAAGCCCGTTCGACGGCTGAACGAGCTGCTATTTGGGCTGGACCGCCGGCGTCCTCTGCCCGCCTTCAGCAGGCAGCCTTTTACCCGCAGCTGGCGTGACACCGCGCCTCCTGCCGGCCCGGCGCAGACGAGAGTAGCCCTGTTTGCCGACACGTTCAACAACTACTACGAGCCGCACCAGCTTGACGCCGCCGTAGCCCTCCTGCAGAGCTGCGGCGCCCAGGTGACGGTCGCGCCTCAGGTCTGCTGCGGCCGTCCGCTGATTTCGAAGGGCTTGCTGGACGGCGCCGCTCGACAGGCCTCCGCAACCACCTCCGCGCTCCTCCCGCTGGCCGAGGCCGGGCTGCCGCTCCTTTTCTGCGAACCAAGCTGCTACTCCGCTGTACAGGACGACCACCCCCGGCTGCTGCGAGGGGCCGCACAGACCGATGCGCGCAAGGTGGCCGCGTCCTGTCAGCTCCTTGAAGAGTGGGCCGGGCCCCGCATGAAGCCGACGAAACCGGGCCCGTCCAAGGTGTTGATTCACGGGCACTGCCACCAGAAAGCCCTTGTGGGGATGCAGCCCCTGCAGCAGCTTCTTGCCGCGATACCGGATTGCGAACTGTCGCTGCTGGACAGCGGCTGCTGCGGGCTGGCCGGGCTGTTCGGTTATGAGCGCTACGACGTCTCCAAACTGATCGGCGAACGCCGCTTGCTGCCGGCCGCCCGCCAGCTTGGCAAGGACGAGATCATCGTCAGCCCGGGATTCTCCTGCCGCCAGCAGATCAAGCACTTTACCGGCGTGGAGTCCCATTCGCCAGCATCTCTTCTCGCATCACTACTCTAGGAGAACGCGGCTGACTGATAATCGTAGATCGGTGCGCGTGTAGTATACTATCCGCAACTGGCTCAATCGCCTTTCAGAATTCAACTGTCCTTCCCAAACACGCTATCTTGAACAGAAGGAAGCCCTTGAAACTCAGGCCATTTTTCCCTCTGGAGACGCCCCGCGGCGCATGCCCTTCCAGGACTGCGGCAGCCGGCGCGTACGGTCCTTTTCGCTGTCGAGCGTTTTCGCCGGCGAAAGTTCGACCCCTCCTTGGTGCGCTCGTCCTGCTGCTCATCCTGATGCTCATGTCGGCGCTTTCCGCTTGCGCGGGCGCAGGCGGGGCGGCTACTCCGACCTCTACCAAGACACCGGATGCCGCCGGACTTCAGACGGCGGCCGAAACGCCAACCCCGCCTGCTGCCGCAGACAATGCCGCTGACGCAGACAGTGCCACTGGCGCCGCGGAAGTTGAATCGGCCGCCTCAACGCCCGTGCCGGGGCCTGTCGCACGCTATACCGGGCTGCCCCTGGCCGATCCCTCCTTGTTGCAGGAGACACCGGTCTTTGTCTGTCTGAACAATGACGCTGCCAGCAGAGCGAGCCACTACGGCTTGAACGAGGCCGATGTCACCTACGAGTACATTGTCGACGGCTTCCACCTGACCCGCCTCACAAGCATGTTCCAGAGCATCCCGGCCAGGGAGATCGGCCCCGTGCGCAGCGCCCGCTGGCCCAATATCCATACCACCTATATGTTCG
Source organism: Caldilineaceae bacterium (assembly GCA_022821545.1). Classification (GTDB taxonomy): domain Bacteria; phylum Chloroflexota; class Anaerolineae; order Caldilineales; family Caldilineaceae; genus Bin5. The sequence continues at coordinate 51,708 of JAJEDJ010000056.1, read as the reverse complement.
ACGGCATTCTGGCCTGCTCCGGCGGCAGCGACGGCATCCGCTACCTGCTAAAAAACGAGGTCGGATTCCCCTATCTGGACGCCGATTCGGAAGATCCGGAGAGCGTCACCTACTTCTTCAGCGTAGGCAGCAACTATCGCACCCGTCTGCGGACGAGCGTCGATAGAGTGCGCCGCTGGATGATCGACATGGCGAAAACCTGCGACGTGTCCCCTCTGCTGCCCTACTGCCTTGAAATCTTCAGTCCCTGGCTGGAGAGTCAAAAGAACAGTCCCCGGCCTTTGGAGCGGGCGAGTTTCTCCTTCAGCGAGACGCCAAAGGAGTTCTGGGCCTCCGAGGCAAACACGGTCCGCATTCCTTACCCGGAGAATAACGGTGTCGAATGGCGCTATGACCCGTCAACCGGTCGCTACCTGCGATTCCAGAGCGGCGCCGCGCACATGGACCAGGCCGCGGGCCGGCAGATCAGCAGCGACAACGTGATCGTCGTCTTCGCCGAACACGAGTTGACCAACATTGTGGAAGACAGCCTGGGAACGCTCAGCGTGAAGATTCACCTGTACGGCTTCGGAGACCTGCGTGTCTTTCGAAATGGGAAGGTATATGAAGGTACCTGGCGGGCAAATGATCAGAGCCCGCCCCGCTGGCTCGGGCCCGGCGAGCAACCGATTACACTGAAGCCGGGCCGTACCTGGATACAGGTCGTGCGCACGAGCGACAGGATCAGCTATCAGTAACATGGAGGTATTCCCAGGCCGCCGGCCAGTCGGCGGCTGTCGCCCGCACTGGGCTGAGGGCCCCCGGCGGCGGGTGCAATACCCCCTCCTTTTCGTCTCGACCGAACGAAGCGGCAACGCCCCCTGACAACGCTTGTCAACTGCTGCCGACCACCAGACTCTGGAGTTCGCGAATGTTGCGGGTCAAAATTGTCTGTACAATTGGGCCGTCCAGTACCGATCCCGATATTCTTGCACAGCTGATCGACGCCGGTATGAACGTGGCGCGCATCAACATGAGTCACGGGGACCACAACTTTCACGCCCGCAACATCCACGCGATCCGTGAGATTGCCCAGGAACGAAACCGGCCCATCGCGATTCTCGTCGACCTGCAGGGGCCGAAACTTCGAGTGGGGGAAATGCAGCCGGGGGGCGTCCCGCTGACGGCTGGCGAAGAGCTGATTCTTACAACCGAAGACATCATTGGCGTGCCTGGACGCGTGCCGATCCAGAACAAGGAAGTCCCTTCCAGCATCGAGCAGGGCCGCCGCGATGCCCGGGCGCAGGCGGCCGCAGAATCGAACGAGCGCATTCTACTGGATGACGGCCTGCTCGAGCTGGAGGTGCTCGACGCGACCGATTCGACCGTGCGCACGCGCGTGATCGTTGGCGGCACCCTGGAAGATCGCAAGGGAATGAACCTCCCTCAGACCAGGCTGACCGTTCCCTCCATGACCGAAAAAGATCGCGTCGACGTCGATTTTGCCCTGGAACATCAGGCGGATTGGATTGCCCTGAGCTTTGTTCGCACCGCAGCGGACATTCACGCGCTGAGAAAAGTGGTGCAGAACCGCACACCCTTGGGCCGGGCAACACCGATCATCTCGAAAATAGAAAAGCCTGAAGCGGTCGAGAACATCGAGGAGATTATTCAGGCGTCCGACGGCCTCATGGTCGCACGCGGCGACTTGGGAATCGAGACCAGCCCGGAAGCTGTGCCGATGATCCAGAAAATGATCATCGCCCGTTGTATCGGCACCGACAAACCTGTGATCACGGCGACGCAGATGCTAGAATCGATGATTCGCAACCCGCGACCGACCCGCGCCGAGGCCAGTGACGTGGCGAACGCAGTGCTGGATGGCAGCGACGCCATCATGCTTTCGGGCGAGACCGCCGCCGGCGTCTATCCGGTTGAGTCGGTCAGAACGATGGCGAATATCGCCCAGGAGGCGGAGCGCGTGCGCGCCGTTACACAGCCGCACTACCGTCCCTCTCAACAGGCTGTGGACGGCTTCTTCGGTACCTCGGCGTCCGGCTCCGGGCAGGGGAACGATTCACACTCCGGCGCCGCGCCTTCAGTTGCCGAAGCGGTCAGCCAGGCCACCGTAAATACTGCACGCAACGTTGGGGCCGCGGCTATCATTGCGCCCACCGCCAGGGGGGCCACGGCCAAAAAACTGGCCCGGTTCCGACCGTCCGTTCCCATCATCGCCGTGACGCCCAGCCATCTCGTTTACCGGCAGCTGGCCCTCTATTGGGGCGTATTCCCTTTGATGGGCCAGCGCATGAACACGATTGACGAAATGCTGGAAGACGCCGTCCGTATCGCCCTGCGCGCCGGCTTTGTCCAGCAGGGTGACGTCACCGTCGTCACCGGCGGCGTCGTTGGCGGTGTGCCCGGAGAAACCAATCTGATGACCGTTCGCCGCATCGCCAGGGTGCTGATGCATGGGCAGGGCGTGGGCAATCGACGCATGAGCGGCCGCGTGGTGCGGTTGAAACCCGGCCAGGATCCCCAGGCGCAGGAAATTCAGCGCCGGATGATGACGACGCAGGACATTCTGGTGGCGGAGGAGTTGAACCAGGTCAGCATGGAGTTGGTCTACCATGCCGGGGGCTTGATCACCGCGGAATCAGCGCCCGACAGCATCGCGGCGCTCGCGGCTGTGGAGTTGGGGATCCCTGCAATTCTGCAGGCGACCGGAGAATGGGATGAACTGGTCGACGGCCAGACCATTGTCATCGATGCCAGAACCGGCAACGTTTATGAATGGGACCTGTAGAGAGGACGGCTGACGGCCCGACTCAGACTACGGCCGGCGGCTTGTTGCCCGATTCGGTAATGGCCCGGCGTACGTCCACTCTCAGCAGCAGAACAAGCCCAACCACAAAAAAGAGAATGATCGACACCATGGCCGGACGCAGGCTGCCGGTCATCTGGTTGACCAGGCCGAATGCCAGCGGACCGAGCCAGGATGTTCCCCGTTCGCTGACCTCGTAGATCGAGAAGAATTCAGCCTCCTTGCCCCGCGGGATCATGTTGGCAAAGAGACCGCGGCTGACAGCCTGCGTGCCGCCCATGACCAGGGCAATAAACGCGCCCAGAATCCAGAACTCCAGGATGCGGCTCTCCCCCTTTAGACCCAGATAGGCGTAGATCACGACCACAGTCCAGACGATCAGCCCGATGACCAGTGCCTTCTTGGCGCCGATCAGAGTCGCTGCCTTGCCGAACAGGAGCGCGCCCCCAAAGGCAACGAACTGGATCATCAAAATAACCATCGTGAGCAGGCCCTGCTCGATCTCAAGTCCTCCCTGAATGAGAGGGGCGGCCGCGAAGACCGCAGACACGGCAAACACGGTTTGGATGCCGTCGTTATAGAGAAGGTAGGCGATCAGAAAACGGATGGTATGGGGATACTTTGAGGCCTCTTGGAAGGTCTCCCACAACTGTCTGAGACCGGTCGACAGATAGGTCTCGCCGGGAAGAAGCGCTTTGGCCGTGTCTCTAGAACGCAGCAGCCTCCACGTGACGAACGACCAGCTGAACCACCACAGACCCGCGGAGAACAGATTGATACGCACTGCCAGTTCGGTGTCGACGCCGATACTGTCGCGCAACAGGTAGAAGGCAAGGTTGAGCGCCAGAAGAATGCCGCCCCCCAGGTAACCCAGCGCCCAGCCCACCGACGAGACGCGGTCGCGGTCCTCCGGCTCGGCAATGTCCGGCAGAAAGGCATTGTAGAAGACAATGGCCGCGCCAAAGCAAAGATTGGCGCCGATAAAAAGAAGACCGCCAAGCCACCAGGTCTCGTCTGTAATGAAGAACATCAACATCGTGGCGCCCGCGCCGCCAACGGCAAAGATCTGCATCAGCCTTTTGCGCAGGCTGGAGTAGTCTGCGATCGCGCCAAGAATCGGCAGAAACAACACCTGCAGGACTACGGAGATCGTAATGCAGTAGGAGAAGAATGAATACGGGTCCATCGGAATGCCAAGCGGGCGCACCAGCCCATCGGGGCCCGCGGCCTGTTCGGTCAGGTTTGATACGTAGGGGCCTAGAAAGACGGCGCCAACTGTTGTCGCGAATGCGGAATTCGCCCAGTCATAACAATACCAGCCGATCTGCTCGCGGCGGTTTCCCCGCCCAGGCGCGCCCGCGGATTCCTGGCTGGATTCTGCTGCCGATTCAGTTGGCATCGCTTGCTCCTGTGAGTCTGTCGCGGCAGGGAGGACTGCCGCCGCCGGCTACAATATGCGACTGGTATACAAGCCTATGGCAGCAGAGGTTCGCCGTATAGGGTTTCGCCGTGGAGTTCATCCAGGCGGACGGGGGTGATGCGGTTGCTGAGGTCGGTGCCCGCGGGAGCTTGGGCCGTCACCCGCAGGTAGTTGTCCGTCAGGCCGCTCCAGAGCAAGGTGTCGGCCTGATCAGTTAGCGGTTGCCCGGAGCCTTCCCACAGGACCGGTCGAGTGGCGCCGACGTAACGTGTTCGTTCCAACTGGCCGCTGCGTGCTGCCACCTGGTGCATACGCCTTGAACGCTCTCGCTTGACCGCCTTCTTTACCTGCCCGTCGAATTCGGCCGCGGCTGTGCCCGTGCGGGCGCTGAAGGGGAAGATGTGCGCGTGTGCAAACCGCATTTCTTCGACGAATTGTAGACCCTCTTCAAAATCGGCATCCGACTCACCCGGAAAACCGACGATCAGATCGGTGGTGATAATCAGATTCGGGATGGCTGCGCGCGCGTCAGCCGCCAGCTGGCGGAAACTGGCAACGGTGCAACGACGGGCCATTCGCCGCAGCTGGGCGTCGGTGCCGGCCTGCAGAGGCAGGTGCAGGTGGGGGCACAGCCTCCCCGGCCAGCGCTGCCACAGGTCGAAGAAACCGTCGGCCAGTTCCCAGGGCTCCAGGCTGCTCAGGCGCAGGCGGGCGATGTCGGTATCGGTGAGGATCGCTGCCGTCAACTCCTTGAGATCGCTCCGCTGACCGCCGTCAAGGTCCCTGCCAAAGGCTCCCAGGTGGACGCCAGTGAGCACCGCTTCGCGGTAGCCGCCGTCTACCAGGCCCTGCACTTCACTCACGACCTCGGCCGTCGTTCGGCTGCGGCTGTCGCCGCGCAGAGCAGTGACGATGCAAAACGTGCAGCGGTTCTGGCAGCCGTCCTGGACCTTCACGAAGGCCCGCGTACGGCCTCCCTCCTCTTCAGTAGAGGCCGGAGCGAACGGTGTGCCATGCGGCTGTATCCGGGACAGGTCGTCTGGATCGGAGAACTCCGCGCTCCAGGGCTCAAGCAGCGTGTGCAGCATCTCCTTCGCACTGTTGTCCGCCACCAGTTCGACGCCGGGAAATTTGGCGCTTTCCCGGGGCGCCAGCGTCGCGTAACAGCCCGTCATGGCGATACGGGCGTCAGGATTGCGTCTATTCAGGTGACGCGCCGCCTGCCGGCTCTTGCGCGCGGCCTGACTCGTGACCGCACAGGTGTTGAGCACGATCACTTGCGCCTCTTCAGCGCGGCCCACGATACGATGCCCGGCCGCGTTGAGGCGTCCCGCCAGGGTACTGTTTTCACTGAAGTTGAGCCGGCAGCCCAGCTGGTCGAGGAATACGCGCATTGTTTACAGCTTGTGGATGGCGCCCGGAGGCCGGTACTTATAGCCGAAATCGGCCCCTGACCGTAACAGGATAACACAGAACCTTTTTTACCAATTAATCCCGATTCAGGTATACTCCACAGTATGATTCTTTCTCTTTCTGTGCGCGTTGCCGAAAGCTTCAGCAACAAGCGGGAAAGCGCCATTCCTCTGGAGGAGCTGGCGCGCATCGCCGCCGCCGCAGGCTACGACGCCCTCTGTATGCGGGCATCGGTCGTCGGTGTCCACAGCCCCGCGGGGACGGCTGCACGCGTAAAGAGTACGGTAAACCGGCACGGTCTGACCATCTCGATGGTAACCGCCGATTTTCCCGTACCGGAAAACAGCGCCGAAGGTCCCAACAGTCTGCGGCGCATTACCCCTTCCCTCGACCTGGCCGAAGCGTTGGGAGCGGACTTGATCCGAATCTGCATGAAGACGGAGGAGGACATTGTTCATGCCAGGCGGGCGGCCGATGAGGCGCGCGAGCGGGGTATCCGCCTGGCCCATCAGAGCCACACGCGCAGCCTCTTCGAGACGGTAGAGGGTTCGGTGGCCGTGCTGAAAGAGGTCGGCAGGCCCAATTTCGGCATCATTTATGAGCCCGCCAATCTCGCCCTCTGCGGCCAGGCCTATGGTGAGGACACTCTGCGCGCCTTTCAGCCCTGGCTCTTCAACGTCTATCTGCAGAACCACACGCCCGAGCCGGACGGACTCCAGCCGATGGATACGTGGACGCGAGGAAAAGTCATGTCCACTCTGCGCCCGTTGGATGCGCCGGGAGGAATCGACTTCGCTGCCATTTTCGACGGCTTGCGAACAATTGGATACGACGGCTGCGTGACAATGCATCAGGCCTTTGGCGGGGACATGACCCCCGCAGAGGCGACAAGGCGCACGGCAACTTTTCTGGGAGGGTTGATGGCGTAAACGCGGCTCGCGCCCTCCAGTGAATGAGCCCTGCTCACATAACCGGGAACTCATGGTCGCTTCTATGCAGCATCCTCCTTCCACCACCCAAACAACAGATATGGAATCTGCGCACGGGCGCCCGCCCGCGTTTCAACGCGCCAGCGCATTCTCAGTGGCCCAGGAGCAGCTGACACGCGTCGCCAACGCCATGGACCTTGACGACGATATGCGGGCATATCTGAAGATGCCGCGCCGGGAACTGGTCGTCCACTTTCCGGTGGTGATGGATGATGACTCGATTCGAATCTTCACCGGATTTCGCGTGCATCACAACACAGCGCTGGGGCCCACGAAGGGGGGCATTCGTTACCACCCGGATGTGACGCTGGACGAATCACGGGCGCTGGCGATGTGGATGACGTGGAAATGCGCGCTCATGAATCTGCCCTATGGCGGCGCCAAGGGCGGCGTCATCGTAAACCCGAAGGAGCTTTCCGAGAAGGAACTGCAGGCGATGACCCGGCGCTATACCACGGAAATCAGTCTCTTCATCGGCCCGGAGATGGACATTCCCGCCCCGGATGTGGGCACGAATGCGCAGGTAATGGCCTGGATCATGGACACCTATTCCATGCACAGAGGCTATTCTGTACCGGCTGTCACGACCGGCAAGCCTCTCGCCGTCGGCGGCTCTGCCGGCAGGGAATACGCTACCGGCCTGGGCATTACCTACATAACCAGGGCCATGCTGCGCCGCCGCATAGGACTTGACATAGAGGATGCAACGGTTGCGATTCAGGGGTTCGGGAACGTAGGCAGTTGGACGGCGCGCTCAATGCACGAACGGGGAGCGAAGATCGTGGCCGTAAGCGACGTGGGCGGCGCGGTCTATGATGAAAGGGGGCTGGACCCGCGCCATCTGAAGCATTACGCCGAAGAGACTGGGACGGTCGTCGGATACCCGCGCTCGGACACGATGACGAATGAAGAACTGCTGGCGTTGAAGGTTGATGTGCTGGTTCCGGCCGCCCTGGAAGGTCAAATCACCAGCGAAAACGCAGACAAAATCAACGCCCGGGTCATCGCCGAGGGAGCCAACGGACCGACGACGCCCGAAGCGGACCGCATCCTGGAAGACAAGGGCGTCCTGATCATCCCCGATATTCTATGTAATGCCGGGGGTGTGGTCGTCAGTTACTTCGAATGGGTGCAGGACCTGCAGGCCTTCTCCTGGGACGAGAGTGAGATTCGACAGCAGATGAAGCGTAAACTTCTGGACAATCTGGACGAAGTACTGGCAATCACAATTCAGACCAACCAGGACCTGAGGACGGCGGCATACACCATCGCTATCCAGCGCATTGTGGATGCCGTAAAGTACCGGGGCATCTATCCGTAACCTGTCTTAACCTGCGAATCGTCCGCAGCCGGCGGCTGTACGGTTCTTGAGGGAAAGCGACTGGCATACCACCAGACACGCGAGATTTGACTACGAGCAGGCCCTCTGGTCATCCAGATAGCTGCGCAAAATCACCGCCGCGGCCACTGCGTCCTGCCCGGCCGGGTGCGCTCCTTCTTCGGCGATCAATTCGTCGGCGGCAAAGCTGCTGAGACGCTCGTCCCAGAAGACAAGGGGCGCTTCCTTGCCGCGCATGTTGCGCAGCGCCCGCGTGAAGCGCCCTGCCCAGTTGCGGACCTTGCGGGCTTGCGGGCCTTCGCTGCCATCCATGTTGTAGGGCAGCCCGCACACGATCAGCACGGCCTCCTCCTCTGCAAGGATCTGGGCGAGGGCATCAAAGTCGCTGCGGCGGCTGCGCCGGCGCAGGGTCCGGAGCGGACGCACGGCCAGACGCAGCGGATCGCAGGCGGCAACCCCGATGCGGGCGTCGCCCACGTCCAGGGCAATGATCTTGCCCGGCGGCTCTGAATTCTTGCGGTGAATGTGGAGGGTCATCGGCTCCAAGAGGCTACTGCCTGCTGCGCGCGGCTTCGCTCAACTCGACCCGGACCTGGATGCGTCTGGCGATCCGGGGGAGCGTGCCGAACCAGGCGGGATCCTGGTAGAACTCCGGCTCTCTGGCCAGCAGCCACTCTTCGTGCAGCCTGCGGGCCGCTTCTTCAGTGTTCAGACCGGTCACGGCGCGGCTGACGGCTCTCACGTCGATAGGGATGACGTAGTTCCCGCTCGCGGTCATGGAGTAACGCAGAGTGCGCCCGGTTACCACCGTATTCGGCTCGACCGTAAACCTGATCGATTCGGCCACCAGCTGGCCGCGTTCCGGCACTTCGCTGCGCAGCCCCGCCATGGCCGCCTCTTCGGATTCTGTCCGGTTGATCACGCTCCCCTGGATCAGCACTCGGAGGGTGAGGTTTAGCTCGTCGGCGGGTTCATCGTTGAACTGGTCGAAAAACTGGGCGGTAATCCAGGTCAGGATGGTATCTTCGGGCATCCACTCGTCCGGGCCCAGCTCCGTCGACAGCCTCTCATGGGCCACCTCCCGAACGCCGGTGTAAACCTGGTCGAGCAGCCTGTCTCTGTCCGCCTGCGTGACCAGGCGTATGCGGGCATTGGCGCCCCCCGTAGTGGCTTCCGGATTCGTCACGCGCACGCGCGTGCGCAATCCACCGGCGACCGTGGTGATTCTGTTACTAGGTACATTGCCCAGGATTCCCGGCTCAGTTGCTTCGATTTCAACTTCGGCCTGTGTACCCAGCGGGCCGGCGATTTCAAGGTCCTCCAGGATCCGGAAATCAACATCGTCACCGGTGCTGGTGGAGACGATCGTGCCCGCAGGGATGCGTACCGTGCCGTTGGTTTGGTTCGTAAAGACGACCCTTCCATTGGCGAGGTCTACTTCAGACCATCCGCTGCCCGTCGTAGATACCGTGCCTGTTGCTTCCACGGTCGTCTCGATCAAACGCGCCGACAGCAGCCCTTGCTCCAGATCTGATACTTCGACCTGTGGGTCGGCAGTCAGTACTAAGGTCGTTTCAAGGGCCCGCTGTCCCGGCACAAGCGTGACTGTGGCCGCGGGCAGCACGAAGTAGACGAAACTGCCCAGAAATGCGGCCAGGAAGATGCCTACAAAAGTGTAACCGGCGAGCTGAAACCATTGCGGGGTCGAACTCTGATAGCGCCGGGTGGCGCGGACGCGGCGTTTGCGGACGCGATCAAGGCGGGGACGCGCTGCCAGCTTCGGATCGATCGACCCATTGTGCTTGCGCCAGTGAGGCGGCTCCGGCAGCCATGTGCCGGGCCGGTTGGACTCGATTGCAGGAGCGGGGCCGCCCTTGCCCCAGCGGCGCAGTCGCACGGCAGCTTCGCTGCCGAATACGGGAATGCCCAACCGTGCGGCGTTCTTGCGAATGGTTGGATCCCTTGTTACCAGCGCCAAATGCTGGCCCAGGAACTGAGACTGGCGTTGGAGCAGCCGTAGCCGCGGCAAGCTTTCCAACTGCGCGCAGCCGCGGGGCATGACCAGGGCCACCGCCCCGCGCCCCACGCGCGTCACCTCCTGGCGCAGCGCTTCGATTCGAATGTCAGGGCTAACGTTCAGGAACTCTGCCACTGGATTGACCCGGTCCAGGCGTCAGGTTGCCCGCAGTCGGTGCGCGGGGCCTGAGCGCCCACTAGCCAAGTTTCGCTTCAACCCATCCTGCCACTTGACCAAGAGCCTCCGGCAATTTGTCGGCATGACGGCCGCCGGCCTGGGCCATGTTCGGGCGGCCGCCGCCGCCGCCCCCAACGATTTTGGCCGCGTCGCGTACCAGGTTGCCGGCGTGGATGCCCTTTTGAATCGCGTCGTCGGTGGCCGCGGCCACCAGCATCGGCTTCTCGTTGATTACGGAGCCCAGAACAACCACGCTGCTGCCAAGCCGGTCGCGGAACCAGTCGGTCATCTGGCGCAGCGCATCCACGTCATTTGCCTCGACCTGCTCCGCCAGGACTGAGAGGCCGTTCAACCGCACCGCATGGCCGAGCAGTGTCTCGCTCTGCTGGCGGCTGAGTCTTGCGCGCGCCTGCTCCAGTTGACGTTCAAGTTGCCGGTTCTGCTCTTGCAGCCGTTGCACTGCCTCTACCGTCTGGTCCGGTTGTACGCGCAATCCAGCCGCGACCGTGTCGAGGGCGGAGAGGCGCTCGGCCAGTATCGCCTGGGCGGCGCGCCCGGTCAACGCCTCGATGCGGCGCACGCCGGCCGCGCTGCTTCCTTCACCTGTAATGAGAAACGGGCCGATTTCGCCGGTGGTTCCCACATGTGTGCCGCCGCATAACTCCTGCGAGATGACGTCGCCGCCGTCGCCGATCGAAACGACTCGCACCGTGTCGTCATATTTCTCCTCAAAAAACGCCAGCGCGCCTTCGGCCACAGCGCGGTCGAAGCCGGTCCAGCGATCCTTGACAGGATAGTTGGCAAGCACGGCCCTATTGGCCGCCTGCTCTATGGCGCGCAGCTGGTCGGTATCAACCGGTTGCGGGTGGGAAAAGTCGAAGCGCAGGCGGTCCGGCGCCACCAGTGAACCTCTTTGCCGCACATGCTCCCCCAACTGGGCGCGGAGCTCGGCATGCAACAGGTGGGTGGCGGTGTGATTGCGCATGATGTCCCACCGGCGCACCGTGTCGATAAAGGCACAGGCCGGATCTTCTACTTTGACTGTACCGCTGGTTACTTTGCCGACGTGGACCAGCAACCCGGGAATCGGCCGCCGCATCGACTCCACCTGCACCGACCAGACCGGCCTTGGCATATCTTCCGGAAAGTATTCAATCTCACCGCCGTCGCTGACCTGGCCGCCGCTCTCGACGTAGAACGGTGTTTCCGGCAGGATAACCTCAACCTCCTCGCCGGCGTGGACCTGTTCGACAGCCTGTCCATCCCTGACCAGTCCGATGACGGTCGTCTCGGCATCCTCGGCATCCTCATGGATCAAACTGCGCACGCCGTCGGCGCCAAGAATACCGCGGTCTCGCAATCCCTCCAGCATTGACACGTAGACCGATACGTCGGCGGCCGCGCCCTGCTGGTCGCTTCCGGACTGCTGGCGCTGTTGCTCAAGCGCGGCCTGGTAGCCGGCCTCGTCAACGCGGAAACCGTTTTCCTGGGCCACGTCCCTTGTAATGTCCAGCGGGAAGCCGTAAGTGTCCCAGAGGCGGAAGGCGTCCTCACCGGGGATCACGCTCGTTTCACCGGCGCGCAGACGGTCCATCAGCCCGTCCAGGAGAGAAAGCCCGGTGGTCAGAGCGCGCTGGAATCGCTCCTCCTCCGCAGTCACGGTCTGCACGATAAAGTCCTCGTTCGCCTGTAGCACGGTATAGTGCGCGCCGAACTCTGCGATGACAACACGGCAGATCTCCGAAAGGAAAGGCTCTTCAAAGCCAATTCGCTTGCCGAAGCGGGCGGCGCGGCGCAGGATCATGCGTACAACGTAGTCGCGGCCTTCGTTTCCCGGCATCACCCCGTCGCTGATCAGGAAGGTGATGGCGCGACCGTGGTCAGCGATGACACGGTAACCGACCAGGTGCTGTTCACGCTGGGCATCGGTGTGGCCCAACAGCTCCTGAATGCGATCCATGATGGGCGTGAAGCCATCGGTATCGTAGTTGTTGTCCTTGCCTTGGAGTATCGAGGCCAGACGCTCCAGGCCGGCGCCGGTGTCCACGCTCGGCCGGGGCAGCGGGATCAGTTCTCCGCCCGGCTCTCGCTGTTCGTACTGCATGAAGACCAGGTTCCAGAACTCCAGGTACTCGTCGTCAACGTTGACGCCGTCCGCGACCTGGTCTTCAAGATCGCCCCAGTAGTAGTGAATCTCCGAACAGGGTCCGCAGGGGCCGACTTCGCCCATTTCCCACCAGTTGTCCTTCTTGCCGAAGCGCAGAATGCGTTCGGGCGGCGCGCCTACGCTTTTCCACAGCTCTACGGCTTCGTCGTCATCGGTATAGACGGAGAACCAGAGCCGGTCGAGCGAAAGCTCCAGTTCATTCACCAGCAGGTCCCAGGCAAACTGAATTGCGTCGCGCTTGAAGTAGTCGCCGAAGGAGAAGTTGCCCATCATTTCAAAGAATGTGTGGTGGCGCGGGCTGGGGCCGACGTTTTCCAGGTCGTTGTGTTTCCCGCTTACGCGCAGGCACTTCTGGGAGGTCGTGGCGCGATTGTAGCCCCGCTTCTCCAGACCCAGAAACAGGTCCTTGAACTGCACCATGCCGGCGTTGACGAAAAGCAGCGTCGGATCGTCTGCAGGCACGAGATTGCTGCTGTCGACGATCTGGTGTTTCCGCTCCTGGAAATACTCGAGGAACAGTTTGCGAATCTCGAATGTTGAAAGCTCTTTCATCGGATCCCTCGCCTGGTTTCTGCCTGCCGTTTGCGTGGTCCCGTGGGCGCCGGTCACCCCCTGTGCCGAAGACCAGGCAAACTGCTGTCGATTGTAGCAAATCAGAGGCCGTTTCGCGAAACCACAGCGCTCACAGTTCTCATCTCCTCTTTCTTGGTATTGTGTCCGTTTCGCGTTGATAATGGCCTGACCACGGGCGGCGGACTGGGTCGCGGCGGATTGGGTCGCGGCGCCTTACAGTTCGGCTCGCTGAGTTCCCGCTGCGCGAACTGTATTTGCGATGGACTCTTGGCAATGAATGCGATTTCGGTACGCAATCTGCGCAAGACCTTTCAGACGAAACGCAAGGCCGCCGGTCTGCGCGGGAGCCTGCGCGCGCTCTGGAAGCCGGCATTTCAAGACGTCGAAGCTGTGCGAGGCATCTCCTTTGAAATGGAGGCAGGGGAGCTGTTGGGATTTATCGGCCCCAATGGCGCCGGCAAGTCGACCACCATCAAGATTCTGACCGGCATTCTGCACCCCAGCAGCGGCGAGGCCGCGGTACTTGGCTATGTGCCGTGGCAGGAACGCCAGGCCCTTGCCTTTCAGATCGGCTCCGTCTTCGGACAACGACCTCAGCTCTGGTATCACCTGCCGGCTGTGGATACCTTCTACCTCTTCGGCAAGATCTACGAACTTGATGACGGTTCGCTGAAGCGGCGCATCTCCTTTCTGGCCGAAGCCTTCGAGATCGAAGAGCTGCTGGAAACACCGGTTCGAAAGCTCTCCCTCGGCCAGCGCATGCGTTGCGAGGTTGCCGCCTCACTTCTGCATAAGCCGCGCGTTCTCCTGCTGGACGAGCCATCCATCGGTCTCGACGTGGTCGCCAAGCAGCGCCTCCGCATGACGATCCAGCGCATGAACGAACTGGAAGGGGTAGGCGTACTGTTGACGAGCCACGATGCCGGTGACATTGAAACACTTTGCCGGCGCGTGATCATCGTCAACCACGGCGAGATCGTCTATCGCGACAAGGTATCGGCCCTCAAGCGGCGATACCTGACCGTCAAGACTGTCGATGTGCGCTACAACGAGCAACTGGCCCCGGACTTCCGCCTGCCCGGTGTGGAGATGCTGAAGGTGGGGCGATATGGAGCAAAAATGCGTTTTGACACCCGCATCACGCCGGTTGAGCCGGTGATCAGCGGGTTGGCCGCCGCAGGCAGCCTGGCCGACGTAACCGTTTCGGAGCCCTCACTCGAGGATGTAATCAGCGCCATCTATGCGCGCACGGAGGCCTGAAAATGCGCACCAAAGAGGCAAATGTCCTCTATCCGGAGGGTCGCGTGAGAGATCCTTCGGCGGCGGCAGTCGCAGGCAAATACTGGGCCATCTTTCGTACGCAGCTGTTGAACAGCCTCGCCTACCCGATCGACCTGCTGGGACGCAGTCTTCTAATCATTCTCTTCATGTGGATCTTCATGAACCTGTGGCGGGTCACTTACGGCGCGACGGGAGCGCGCTCGATTGCCGGACTGACGTTGGCGGACACGATGTGGTACCTGATGATGGCCGAGGCCGTGATGCTGAGCAAGCGGGACCTTTCCGAGACAATCTCGGAGCAGGTGAAGGACGGCAGCGTCGCCTACCTGCTCAACAAGCCGTTCAACTTCATCCTCTACCATTTCGCCGCCGGCCTTGGCGGCAGCGTCCTTGCATTCGGCGGCAACCTCATTATCGGCACTGCGGTCGTCTGGCTGATGGTGGGCCCTCCGCCGGGAATGACGGGCTGGATATTCGCCGGCGCTGCCGTGGCTCTCTCCTGGCTGCTGGACTTCTGCTTTTCCGCGCTGATCGGCCTGAGCGCGTTCGTTGTGGAGGAAACCAACGCCTTTCGCTGGATCTACCAGAAGTTTCTGCTGCTGCTGGGAGGGGTGCTGATCCCGCTCGACTTCTTCCCGGCCTGGTTGCAGACGGTCTCGCTCAACCTGCCGTTCGCCTGGATCATATACGGCCCCGCCCGTCTGTTCGTGGACCCCAGCCTGGCCCGCCTGGGCCGCGTCTTTCTGCAACAGGGAATCTGGCTGGCGGTTGTCGGCGGCATAGTCTGGTTCATCTACCGCCGGGCCGCGGCGCGGCTGGTGATAAACGGGGGCTGAACCATGGGCAGCCATCTTGCCTTTGTGCTGGCTTTGTGGAGGACAAACCTTCTCAGCGCAATGGAATACCGGGTCTCGTTCCTGACGCAGGTGGTGGGAATGATGCTCAACAACGCCATCTATTTCGTCTTCTGGATCATATTCTTCGCCCGGTTCGAGGAGATAAACGGCTGGGATCTGGTGGACATGTTCTTTCTGTTCGGCGTCGTCGCGACCGGTTTCGGGGCCGGCACCTATCTCTTCGGCAATGCCGTCCGACTGTCGTCGCTGATCGCCAGCGGGCAGATGGACTACTATCTGTCGCTGCCCCGACCGGTGTTACTGCACGCGCTGGCCAGCCGCAGCAACGCATCTTCTGCCGGAGATTTCATGTATGGCCTGTTAAGCTTTGGCGCCGCAGTCATCTTTTCCGGTACGTTCAACGGCTTGATGCTATTGCGTTTTGCCTTGGGCTGTCTGGCTTCAATAGCCGTACTCATCTCCTTTCTGGTCCTGGTACAGAGCCTTACCTTCTGGATAGGCAACACAAATCTGCTGACGACCAATGCGTTCAACGCCATCGTCACATTTTCGTTGTACCCGATCACGCTCTTTGACGGAACGGCCAAGCTGCTCCTGTTCACGCTGATTCCGGCAGCCTTCATCGGCGCGCTGCCCGCCGAATTTGTACGCAGATTTGATCTGTTGCAGCTGGCCCAGATCTGCGCCGGCGGGGGGATCTTTCTCTTTCTGTCCGTCTTCGTTTTCTACCGCGGCCTGCGCCGCTACGAGAGCGGCAACGCGATACAGGTGCGCATGTAGGCTGGCCTCGACCTGTCCACGTGCAGGCAGACCTTCGCATTAACGCCCGATTTTCGTTGCCGGAAGTCATCTTTGCCAGCCCTGATCCAACGGCAGTTGGGAGAGATTCCGGTTCTCCTGCACTTTGGCAAACGTTTGCTCACGCCCCCCAACTGTGTTAGCATGAACCAGGCCATTCTCGACCATATTGACACGGGGAAGCCGTATGTCCGACTGCATTGAATGCGGAACCTGGAATCCCGACGATAAGGAAGTCTGCTGGCGCTGCCAGACCGTTTTGCCGCGACCGGTAGAAAAAAAGCCTAAGCGCCGTCTGATGATACTCGGCATGCCGGTTTGGGTCTGGATTGTGGTCGGGTTGATCTTCGTCCTTCCTCTCTTTGGCCAGTGCGCGCAGCTTGGAGTCCCCGCCGGATAGTGAACAGCGACAGTCAGCCCCAGGGTTCAGACTGCTTCTCTCTGTTAAAGGAGTTAAGCGAGACTCCCGGCGTCAGCGGCCAGGAAGACCGGATTCGCGCCCGTGTCAGCGACCATCTGGCTCCCCTCGTTGATGAACTGCATACCGACACCCTAGGCAATCTCACAGGCCTAAAACGCGGCAACGACTCGCCCGGCAAGCGGGTGATGCTCGCCGCGCACATGGACGAAATCGGCCTGATTGTTACTCGGTTGGAAGAGGGCTTTTTGCGTTTTGCGCCGGTCGGCGGCGTTGACGTCGGAGCATTGCCGGCGCAGGAAGTAACGGTTCACGGCCGCTCGGACTTGCCGGGATTGATCGCCAGCCGGCCGCCCCATGTCCTTTCACACGAGGAGCGGGAAAAGCCCTTTGCACAAGCCGATCTGTTCATCGATGTCGGGCTGCCTGCCGGCGATCTGGCAGAATACATTTCGGTCGGGGACTTCATATCGATTCACCGCTGCGCCGGCCGGTTGGGTAACGGATATGCGTCGGGCAAAGCCTTCGACAATCGCGTGTCGGTCGTGGTCCTTTTGCAGGCGCTGCACATCCTGCAGCAACGCAGCTGCGCTTGGGACATTTTCGCCGTGGTGACGGTGCAGGAGGAGATCGGCCTGCGCGGGGCCAAGACCGCCGCGTTTCAGGTGGTACCGGATGTGGGTATCGCTCTTGATGTAACCTATGCCGAGCAGCAAGGCGCCGCCGCCGAGGAGGCCCTGCCTATGGGCGGCGGACCGGCCATAGGCTTGGGGCCCAACCTGCATCCCGTATTGAGAAAGCTGCTGGTCGACACGGCCGAGCGCAACGAGATCCCCTTTACCAACGAAGTCTTGCCAGGGAACTCCGGCACCGACGCCTGGACGATGCAGGTCTCCCGGTCGGGCATCCCGACCGCGTTGATTTCAGTTCCGATCCGCAACATGCACACGCCTGCCGAAACGGTCGCCTTAAAGGACATCGACCGCAGCGCGCGGCTGCTGGCCGAAACGATTTGCGAACTGCCGGACGACCTGTCCGCTCTGGCGCTCGACGACCGGGCTTAACTGTCGCCGCTCTCCGCTGCCCGTGCATTTCACCGTAGACATACTCAGTTGCCATGAATGAACTCCTCGAGAAACTGTCCAATGCCCGTGGTGTCGCGGGGCATGAAGGCGAAGTACGGGCCATTTTGCGAGAGGAGCTCGCCCCCTTCGTTGAGGAACTCTCGGTCGACTCCATGGGCAATCTGATCGCCCGCAAGGGGGGATCGGACGCTGCGAGGCAACATCGTGTGATGCTCGCCGCGCATATGGACGAGGTGGGCGGGATGGTCATGCGCGCAAATTCTGACGGCACAGTGAAGTTTCGAAGCGTCGGTGGCCTGGACCCGCGCATTCTTCCGGGCAAACGGGTAACGATCGGCCCACAGGCAGTGCCCGGTGTAATCCTGCGTGCGCCCCATGCCGCCCGGTCGGGGCGACGCGTCATGCCGATCTCTGAACTTCTGATCGACACCGGCGGCGCTGGCGGCATCGAGCCGGGCGACATGATTACTTTTGAGAGCGGATATGAACAGTACGGAAGACTTCTGAAGGGAAAGGCATTTGACGACCGTGTAGGGTGCTACATTCTGGCCGAACTTTTGAAAAGTGAGTTCCCAAGCGAACTGGTCGGCGTCTTCACCGTTCAGGAAGAGATCGGCTTGCGCGGCGCAGGTGTGGCCGCCTACACGGTGCAGCCGGATGTCGCGGTGGCGCTTGAAGGCACAGTCGCTGACGACCTGCCCAAACAGAACGACGTAAGTCCGACGACGGAGCTGGGAAAGGGACCGGCCATTTCGGTTATGGATCGAAGCGCCCATGCCGACCGGCGGCTTGTCCGCATCCTGACGGAGACCGCGTCGGACCACGACATCCCCTGGCAATTCAAGCAGCCCGGAGTCGGCGGCACCGACGTGGGCTCGATTCACCTGGCCCGCGCCGGCGTGCCGGCCGTGGCCGTAGCTGTGCCCTGCCGCTATATCCATACGCCCGCGGCGCTGATGGACCCGGAAGACGTGAAGAACACCATCCAGTTGATGAGCAAGGCCTTGTCCGGTCCCTTGGGGCAGCCGTTGGGGGCCGAGTGGAGTGACGCATGAGAGCATTGATCGAGGAGCTGTGCGGGGTATTCGGCCCCAGCGGGCAGGAGGAGCGGGTCCGCGAGGCGATCGTCAACCATTTGGACGGACTGGTCGATGAGATCCGGACCGACAGGCTGGGCAACCTGATCGCGGTGAAACACCCTGCCGCCGGCGGTGAGAAGGGCAAGCGGATTATGCTGGCCGCTCACATGGACGAGATCGGCATAATGGTAACGCACGTGGACGCACAGGGCTTTTGCCGCTTTACCACCATCGGAGGCGTGCTGACCAATTCCCTTATCGGCAGCCGTGTCCATTTCGCCAACGGCGTGGAAGGCGCGTTTGGGCTGGAAGGCTCACCGCTCACGCGCGACCGGCCAACGCCGCAGAAGCTATTTCTGGACGTGGGGGCCGACTCCAAGGAAGATGCCCGCGTTCAGGTTGGCGATTCGGCCGTCTTTCGCAGCAGCTTCGGCGCAGTAGGGGACAGGCTGCTTGCTCCCAATCTCGATGATCGGATCGGCTGCGCCGTGCTGATTCAGACTCTGCGCGAGCTTGAGAGTTCTCCGCACGAACTCCTGGCCGTCTTCACCGCGCAGGAGGAAGTTGGCACGCGCGGGGCCGCCACCGCCGGCTATGGACTGGAGCCCGAGATCATCCTGGCTATCGATGTGACGGCCACCGGCGACTTTCCGCAAGCGACCCCGATGGAGGTGGCGCTGGGAAAAGGACCGGCAATCAAGGTCATGGACCGCCGCATGATTTCCCATCCCAAGATACGCGGCTGGCTGGAAAACACGGCGCGAGCAAACGACATTCCCTATCAACTGGAAGTCCTGGAGTTTGGCTCGACAGATGCCTCCGCAGTCCAGGTCAGCCGCGCAGGCGTCCCCGCCGGTACGGTCTCCATTCCCTGCCGCTACGTCCACACGCCCTCGCAAATGGCCGATTACAACGACGCCTGCGGCGCAGTACGCCTGCTGGTGAGTGCGCTTGGCGAAGAGTACCCCCGCTAGCCGGCTCGGTTGCACCTTTCAGGTTGGCAAACGCAATATCAAGCTCGAACCCCGGCAGGAATGCACCAACAGATCGCTGACCGTCTGACTGCATGGCATGGCGAAAACCTGCGAGAGCTGCCTTGGCGCGGGAATCCGGCCGGCGCGCGTAGTGCGTACGCTGTCTGGATAAGCGAAGTCATGGCTCAGCAGACGCGCCTGTCAGTTGTCGTGGACTATTTCAATCGCTGGATGGCGCGGTTTCCGACCGTAGAGCAACTGGCCCTTGCGGACCGGCAGGAGGTCCTGAAACAGTGGGAAGGGCTGGGCTATTACAGTCGCGCCAGGAATCTGCACAGGGCCGCACAGATAGTTGTGACCGAGTTTGGCGGCCGGTTGCCTCGCACGCGTCGCGAGCTGCTAATGCTGCCTGGCATCGGCGAATATACGGCCGGCGCGATACTTAGTTTGGCTTTTGGGCTGCCCGAACCGGTTCTCGACGGCAACGCAAAGCGGGTCATCAGCCGCCTGTGGGATATTGACGAGAACATCGATCTTCCTGCCACCGAAAGACAGCTCTGGAGTCTGTCCCGCCGGATGGTGGAGGCCGCGGCCCGGCCCGGCGCAATGAACGAAGGGCTGATGGAGTTGGGTGCGCTCTTGTGCCGGCGCCGCAACCCTCTCTGCGGGGAGTGTCCACTGCGCCCCTGTTGTCTGGCTCGCGCGCGAGGCGTTCAGAACGAGCGGCCCGTTCGGTCCCCCGGCAAGAAGATCCCTCATGTTGAGGTGGCTGCGGCAGTGATCTGGGAAGGCGTTCGGGGGGACTCCCGTCTGCTGATCGGCAGACGTCCTGAAAAAGGTCTCCTCGGAGGGTTGTGGTCCTTCCCCAACGGCGCAAGAGATGAGACCGACAAAGATCTGACGACCTCGTTAGAGCGTGCCGTCCGCCGAGACCTGGGCGTGGACATAACGGTCGGAGAGCAGGTAACGACGATAGACCACGCGTTCACCCACTTTCGTATGACGCTTGCCGCCTTCCACGCACGCATTCACACGGGGATTCCCCAGGCCCTTGGCCTAGCGGATTGGTGCTGGACCACGCTGGAAGAGATAGACCGGTTCCCCTGTCCGGTTCCCGATCGTAAGATTATCGGTGCCCTGCGCGAAGCAAGAGAAAGCCTGAGTGCGGGATAAGGGAAGAAGTGCCCGTTTCTTTCCGGCGCGAAGAAACGGTGTAGGAAGAACGGAGGGAATTGTCCGAAGATGTCCAGCCCAGTTCAGGCGGCTGCATCCAGTTCCTGATCGTCGGTAAGACTGACCTGTTGACCTAGGTCGCCATAAAGATGGGGCAATGCGCCGTCTTCAAACACTGCCCGGTCCACTATACAACGGGCGACCTCCTCGCGGCCGGGAATCTCGTACATCACGTCCAGCAGCGCCTCCTCGACAATCGAACGCAACCCCCTGGCCCCGGTTCGTCGCATGTAGGCTTGCGTTGCGGCCGCCAGCAGTGACTCCGGCTCAAACTCCAGCAGCACATCATCCATGGCGAAGAGCTGCTGGAACTGTCGCACGATGCTGTTCTTCGGGCGCGTGAGAATCTCGACCAGGACTTCACGATCAAGCGCATCCAGACTGACTACAACCGGAACACGACCGACAAACTCCGGAATCAGGCCGTATTGGAGCAGGTCGTCGGGCATTGCCTGCTGGAGCAGGCGGCTCTCATCCCGCCCTTCTTTTTCGAGGAGGCGGATCTTCAGTTCGCGCTGGCGGTCGATCAGACCTTCGGGGAGAGGCAGCTCTTCGATACTGCTCTCTTCCGGCGCCAGACCAATTGGGTCAAGCTCCGATTCGTCGTCTACGAACCCAAGGCCGGCGCGGCGCCGCAACCTCCTGCGCACAATTTCCGCCAGCCCAACGAACGCGCCTCCCAAAATGAACAGGACATTGCGCGTGTCGAGTGGGATGAACTCCTGCTGTGGGTGTTTGCGTCCTGTGCTGGGCGGCACGTTGACCGTCGTACCTTCGACAATCTTCAACAAGGCTTGCTGAACGCCTTCGCCGCTCACATCGCGAGTGATACTGGGATTGTCTCCCGCCTTGCGCGCGATCTTGTCGATTTCGTCAATGTAGACGATGCCGCACGCAGCCCGGTCCGCATCCCAGTCGGCCGCCTGCAACAGCCCGACGAGCAGGCTTTCGACGTCCTCGCCTACGTATCCGGCCTCGGTCAGACTGGTGGCATCTGCGATCGTGAATGGAACATCGAGGAGTCTGGCCAGAATCTGCGCCATAAGCGTCTTGCCGCTTCCGGTAGGGCCGATCAGCAGTACATTGCTCTTGGCAAGCTCCACCTGCTCTTCCGCGCTGTCCTGAACGTCCGGTTCAGGACGAGATTCAACTTCATCGCCGGGGACGGGGTCACTATCTCTCTGCTCCTGGGAAAGCTGACTCTCTCGCCAGCGCTCCCCTGCCGCGCCGCTGCCGCCAAAGATCCGTTTATAGTGATTGTAGACCGCGACCGACAGAACCTTTTTCGCCCGATTCTGACCGATTACAAATTGATTCAGGCTGCGGACGATCTCGCGCGGGCTGGGAACGCGTTTGGCAGAAAGTGGTGCGGACCCGCCCGGGACGCCACTCTTACCTACGCCTTCCTCGTCGAGAATTTCGGCGCTGAGACGGATACATTCGTCACAGATATGGACATCATCATCCCCGGCGATCAGGCGCAGGGCTTCCGACTCTTCTTTGCCGCAAAAGGAGCATACGTTCATCGCGTTACCAGGTACCGTTCCAGTCCACTTTCAGACCACAGCCGCGGCCGCATTCGTTGAAACCGGCAGCCATCCGCTTCTGGCAGTCCGGCAGCCGGTCACGCATGGGTCCGTCCATATCAACTTGCAGTTTCTGCTATTCGCTGCCTTCGTCGGCTGACTCTTCGGCGACAGGATCTGAACCGTTCTGGTTGGGCACGTTGACAAGACCGTCCACGACTGAAACAATGTCGCTGCTGTCGCCGAGGACCTCGTCCACAATGCCGAAATCGCGAGCTTCGATCGCGTTCATCCAGCGGTCGCGCTGGAAAATCTCTTCGATCTCCTGCCAGGCATGGCCGGTCTGTTGACCCACGATATGGAAAAGCTGGGTCTGAAGTCGTTCCTGCTCTCGCAAGGCGATGCGTACATCCTCGGTATAACCCTGCGCGCCGCCGCCGGCCGGATGCATGTGGATCGTCGCGTGCGGCAGAGCGTAGCGTTTGCCCTTGGTGCCGGAGCAGAGCAGGACGGTTCCCATGCTGGCCGTAACGCCGACAGCAAACGTATGAATCGGCGTCTGGATCATTTTCATCGTGTCATAGATGGCCAGGCCGGCGTAAATGAGGCCGCCGGGGCAGTTGATGAACATCTGGATCGGCTGATTCGGGTCCTCGGAATTCAAGTAGAGGAGTTGGGCAACCATCAAGTTGGCAACCTGGTCGGAAAGCGGCATACCAAGAAAGATGATGCGCTCCTTCAGCAGGAGGCTATAGATGTCGTAGGCACGCTCGCCGCGGCCCGTGCTCTCGATCACCATCGGAACGATGTTCGACGGCGTCAGGCTTCCCGGCTGAAACTGACTGCCGGAGAGCCCCGTCAAGCCAGTCGAACCGGTCTCTTCAAGTTTCTGCGACCGCTGGGCCGTGTACTTTTCTTCAAAAGGATTGAACATCTGGAACGCCCCTTTATTGCTGTTGAATTCGAGGTGGATCGGTTCCGAAACCGGCCGCTTTGGATGTCGACAGGCGGTACGGAGCAATCACAATGTATGCGAGGCGCTCACCGGGAAATGTAGGGCGCGCTCTATTCTCCGTTAGACGTTCGTTAGCGCCGTCCTCAGGAGTCTGCGGGCTCCGCCGCTGCCGCCTCCGTCGCGGCTTCCTTGTCAACAGGATCGGACTCGGCTGAGCTTTCCGCCTGTTCGGTATTTTCCTCGGTGGATTGCTCGTCCTCCTCAGACTCGTCCTCGTCCGCTTCTGGCTCCGGCACGTCTTCGCCGCGGGCAATCGCCAGCAGCAGCTTGACCGACTTGTCTTTGAGAATCTCGATGTCGATAAGGGGACGGCTGTGGTCGGCGCGCATCATTTCGAGCGTGTCGGCATGCACCTTCTCCGCTTCCTCATCAGCGTCCTCCGGCAGAGGACCGGCCACATTGCCGATGTGTTCTTCGAACTCCTCGTCGCTGACTTTCAGTTTCTCGCGCTGCGCGAACTCCACCAGCGCAAGCTCAATTTGGAGTGACCTTTCGGCATCCTCGCGCAATGATTCGCGATAATCCTCGACCGTTTGGTTGGACATTTCCAGGAATTGCTCGATTCCCTGCATCCCCATCTGACGGACCCGCATATCGAAATTGCGCACCAGGCGGTCGATCTCAAGATCCACCGCTACAGGGGGATAGGCGAGGTCGCTCATATCGACCAGTTCCTGAAGAACTTTTTGGGCATGTTCAGTTTCCGCCCGTTGTTGCGCTTCCTGCTGCGCGTTATCACGAAGGTCTTCAAGCAGATCGGCGGCGGTTTCAAAATCGGGGCCGAAGTTTTGCGCGATCTCATCTGTCATTTCAGGCGGCGTTTCGAAAGCCTGTGTTTTGTGAACTTTGACGGAAAAGCGGACAGTGTTGCCGGCGTACATGCTAGGGCTGTCTTCGGGCCATGCGATCTCAAAGCTCTTTTCTTCGCCCGATGAAAGGCCCACCAGTTCTTCATCCAGACCGGCTGGTTCCATGGGGTTTTCCTGGTCCGGAGTTACGTCCCAATCTTCCTCATCGAAGACGACGGTTCCGGTTTCGTTGCCATCGTCGTCCAGTGTCGCCCCTCTCAAATCGATCGTCATCAGGTCCCCATACTGACTGGGGCGGTCGGCCTCGACGTAGTCGGCATTCTGTTCAAGAATGGCCTGGACGCGCTCCTGGATCTCCTCTTCGTCCGCCTCAACCTCCTCTTCTTCAACCCGCAGGTCGCGGTATTCGCCCAGACTTACTTCCGGCTGTAGAGGGATAGTCAGGTGGAAACGGACCGCCTGCTCCGTATCAACGTTGTCAAGACTTCCCATGTAGAAGGGCTCCAGGCCTTCCTGCTCAAGCGCCTCCTTGTAGACATCTTGTCCCAGTTCGTCGACAAACTCGCTGATAATCGCCTCTCGACCTACGAATTGAAGCAAGATATGAAAGGGCGCGCGCCCCTTGCGGAAACCGGGAATGCGCACCTGTTGGGCGATCTTGCGTGCAGCTTTACGCATCTCCTGATCGATGCGCTCCTCAGCAACTTCGATTGTCATTGCGAGCTGGTGACTATCCAGCGGCTCAGTCGTCACGGTCAAAGTCATCGTGCTTTGCCTCTCATTGTTTCATGGTAGCAGAAGCCTAAAGGGCGTCGCCCCCAAGCGTCAGTATGGTCAAAAGGGGGCCGGCGGCGAAATGTTCATTCTTCGCCAATAGGCCGTAAAGATATAGGGCTGTGAGTGTGGCGGCGTATGCGAGTATGCCGGCAGGACCGTGTTCAGGGAAGATGGAGACGGATATGATTACGCACAAGAAGAGATTGGAAAACAGCAGGACGGAAGAAACGGTTCTGGTACTGCGTCCCAACTTCGGTACGTCTACCAGAGCGAAGCCGCGCCACTTCTGGGGAAAGAGATCGAAGGCGAGATGGAGCGCCGCGCCAGCCGCAAAGCCGGGTACGAACCATTCCGGCCACTCAGCCGTTGTAAAGCTCAGTCCAGTCCAAAGCAGGGCGGGCATCAGGAAGCTGTGCGTGACGATCGACCTGTGGCGAAGGCCAAAAACCTTGAACCTGTCAATGTCCGGGAACAGGGTTCCCAGCCACGCTCCTATGGCGAAGCAGGTGATGCCAATAGTAACTCTCAGTACGTCCGGGCTGGCAAAATCGAGCACGTGGCGCATCCCGTGTCATCGGTTGGCGTCCGACATTCACCTGCGCGGGGAGAAGCGGAAAACACGCACAGGAATCTTCTGATTTATGGAGCGCCACCTTTCAGTATAGCACACGAAAGAAACCAGTTCCCAAAACGAGTAAGTTTTTTGTGTATTTATGTCAACATGGGTCGCGTCAGTTTCGAGGAGGGTCAGCGGTTTGCGCTGTGCTATGTCCGCTTGAAGGCCCGCTCCAATTCACCGGAGCTCAGTTGCAGCATTGTGGGGCGTCCGTGCGGGCAAGTGCGCGGGGACCGGCATGCTTCCAGCTGCCGCACCAGTTCCTTCATCTCGATGTCGCTCAGGATCTGGCCTGCCTTGATTGAGGCCCGCTTACACACCATTTTCACCAGCCGCGCCTCCAACGCCTCCCCTACCAGGTCCCGGTTTTCGACCAGGCCCTGCACTATTTCGTTGAGCGCTCGCTCTGCATCCTGATTCGACAGCACGCCGGGAACGGCGCGCACGAGAAAGGTATCTCCACCGAAATGTTCGACATCAAATCCAACGGCGTTCAAAGTGTCCACGTGTTGGGCCACCATGCCGGCGAGGGCATTGCCGACGTGTAAGGAGATCGGAGTCAGCAGGCCCTGGCGGGCCGTCCCCCCATCTGCGCCGCCGCTCGCGCGCTGGGCCATGTACTTCTCATACAGAATCCGCTCATGGGCGGCGTGCTGATCGATCAGATACAGCCCCTCCGGTCCTTCGGCGACAACATACATTGCGCCGGCCTGCCCGACTACCCGAAGAGGCGGCAATGTTTGCACATCATGACGAGGAGACTCTTCCGAATGACCGGCAGCCTGCGGCGAATCGTCAGCCTGAGCGTTCGGCTCGTCAGGGAGTGGATCTGCTCCAGGCTGTCCGGCGCCCGGCATTTCAGACGGCACTGAGGGCTGCCTTCCTACGCCGGCGTTGAGAATCGCCTGACGCCGGGCAGACCAGCCGGACTGACGCACATGATCCGCCCCATGCGGGTCAAAGTCTTCGACATGCGAAAGTACCTGCGACGCTGCCGGTCGTTCACCTTCTTGGCCCAGGCCCATGGTCGGCACGCCGGCGCTCTCAGTGACCGCCCGCCGTACGCTATTCTGGACGGCCCTGAAGACTCTGTTGGAATCCACGAAACGCACCTCAGTTTTGCGCGGATGCACGTTCACGTCGACCTCCGAAGGGTCCAGATCGATAAAGAGAACTGCAAGCGGGAAGCGCCCGACCGGCAGCAGAGTGTGATATGCCTGTACAACCGCGTGCGTGAGGCTCCGATCTTCGACGTAGCGCCTGTTGATGAAAAGGTTGATCTGGGCGCGGGTGGGGCGGGTGAATGAAAGGGGACTGACGTACCCAGTTACCTGCACGGCTCCCGGACCGACGGAAGACGCAGGACCCGCGGGACGATGCGCTGAGTTTCCGGCGGCCGGTGGGGAGGCTGGAACCCGGCTTTCGGCCGGGTCGGACATGAATTCGATTTCGTCCTTCTCCGCCTGCCGTTCCCGCTGCGAGAGACTTTCAAACTGCTCAGAGGCTGCGGTTCTCTCCCGGCGATCTGCCGCTTTTTCCCCTATTCGGCCCACGCCGATCATCTGCTGGGCATTTTCCCGCCCGTATATCTTGGCCAGTGCATCGTCAACGCGTCCTGAGCCGTCGGTGAAGAATGTGAGTTTGCCATCGGTGACGAATTTGAAGCGACAGGACGGGTATGCCAGGGCATAGCGCTGGACGATTGCCGCGATGTTGCCTGCTTCTGTGGCCGGGCGCCGCAGAAACTTTCGACGCGCAGGCGTGTTGAAAAAGATATTTTCAACAGTGACAATTGTGCCGGCGGGCAGTCCTGCGGGCTGATTGCGCGTGACTCTTCCGCCCTCGACGTGCAGCTCTGCGCCGGTCTCGGCGTCTGAGCGGCGGCTCCTGAGAGTCAAATGGCTGACGGCTGCGATGCTATAGAGGGCTTCGCCGCGAAAGCCGAAAGAGGTGATGCAGTCCAGGTCGGCGGCGCTGTCCAGCTTGCTGGTAGCGTGCCGCTGCGCTGCCAGTGGCAGTTCGGCCGCAGGGATGCCATGGCCGTCATCGGTCACTTGCAGCAGACGCTGTCCCCCTTGCCTGATCTCGACTTGCACTTCGTTCGCGCCGGCGTCCAGGCTGTTCTCGATCAGCTCTTTGGCGACATTGGCAGGTCGTTCCACCACTTCACCGGCGGCAATCTTGGCAGCTACGTCCTGGGACAGTATTTGAATGGGCATAGTGCGGTTAGTATACCATTCCTGGGCGTGAACATTCTCGCGCAAGTTTCACGGGGTGCATCTCAGATGTGGGGTGGGAACAATCTGGCGGGGGGGCTTGTCAGCGGTAGCTGAAACTGTTTTCCGGCTCTTGGAGAGACGCAGGGCAGACACGAAGGCGAGGAGTGAGTGGAGAGGAGAGAGAGGGCGAGAAGAGAGGGCTGTAGGATTTTGGCAGGTTTTATCGTGCCGGGCGGAAAGGGCCGGCCTTCGGTTTTCAAGGCGTCTCACGGTGAGGGACTGAGTCCACAAAGAGATGCTCCTCACCCGTTACGTCGACAATGACGGTTGCCACGGTCCTGCTCTGCGCGTGTTCAGTCTCTCGTCTCTCGGACTGCAGCGGCTGAGCGAAAGAGTAGACGCCGGCGACAAGAGCGCTCTTGCCTGCGGGTGCGTCCACGAGCGCAGGCCGCAAGGCGGCGCCGTCATAGTTCGGATCGACCAGTACCGCCCGCACTTGCACACGCCAGTCGCCCGGCAGCGCCACCTTCTTATTGGCGGCCAAGCTTGCCACCTGGGGGCTGTGAAATCCTACTATCCGAACTGTCAGGCGGTCTTTGTCTTGGACTAGTCGAATGTCCACAGTGGAGTTGACGTGGAGTTCTTGCCGAAGGCAGCGCCTATCGACGAAGTCTCCGTCGCCTATGCGTACAATCCGGTAGCCGCTTTCACCGCGGGCGTCGTCCTCTGCGGCGTCATAAGCCGGATTGGGGTCGCCGTTTCCGCCGACCTGGGCCGGCGCTGCGCCGGTTGGGAGGCGGCTGAGACGGCATGCGGCCGTTCGCACTGCCCGCCAGGAACTGTCGCAGCCAATCCATTCACGGTCCAGCTTGTGCGCCACATTCAGCGTAGTGCCGGAGCCGGCAAAAGGATCGAGTACGAGTTCTCCGGGACGGCTGGCCGTTTCAAGGATCCTGTGCAGCAGTCTCTCAGTCTTCTGTGTGGGGTAGTTCTCGTCCTCTCCGGGAACCGTTCCCAGACCGGCAATGTCATCCCAGAGATTGTCCACCGGCTTCGTTACGACATAGCGATTGCGGCCGCGTTTTTCAAGGTGGTACTTCACGCCAATGTTTCCGCCGTTGGAGGCATACACGCGCTGCACGCCTTCATCTACGATAACGTCGCCGCCGTATGGGGCGTACAGCCGCCCTGCCGCAAGGAGGGACTTCAGGCGCTTGAAGCTATATGTGCCTGGGTCCGAAGTGCGGAAGAAGCCGCGCTCGTCGCGCATGTACTGCGCGGCGGCGGCCTCCTCGGTGAGAACGATCTCGCGTGTGGGAGCATGCCAAAAGGGCCGACCTCGAGGTGTTCTGCGAAAAATGTGAATCGCCTGGGCGCTGTGGGGAAAGAAGCGGGCATGGACTTTGGCCCCGCGCATCGTCTGGCTGCGCCAAAATACTGTATTGAGGTGCGATTCGGCGCCGAAGATCTCTCTAAGCAGCAGGAGAAGATGCGCTTGCATGCGGTGGTCGCAGTGGAGCCAGAGAGTTCCGTCGGCGTGCAGAAGGTCGCGCAGGAGGAGCAGCCGGTCGGTTAGAAACTGGAGGTAGTCGGCGGTCTGCCAGACATCGTCGTAAGCGGTCGTTTCGCCCAGTACGGGCTGCCCCTTCCCGCGCAGACGGATGCGGCTGGTATAGGTACGGTTCGAGTTGTAGGGTGGATCCAGGTAGACAAGGCGCACACTGCCGGCGTAGCCATTTGCCAGCAGCCAGGAAAGCGAATCGAAGTTATCGCCATGCAGCAGTAGCCCTCCCTTACCTAAGCCAGCGTTATGCGGTGGGAAGCATTCCAGCAGTTGTTGAAGGGGGCGAGAGGGCTTCGCGTTAAGCCGTTTGCGAGGCCACTGCAGAGTTACCCGGTTGTCTAACTTGTGTGTCTTGGGATTGAGGGAAGAACTGTCCTTCCGGGGAGGGCGCATTTTGAGGTTTAACGCGATATTGCTTCGCGCGTTGAGATGTGAGGTGGGGGCTGAACAATCACTTCACAAAGTAAATTGCCCTTGACCGAACGCGTCAGTCCGGCCAAGGGCAAGTCATAGGGCGTTAATGCTACTGCGGCAGCGCGCTGCGCCCGCCTGTCCGCCCGCCTGTCATCGCTGGTACGAAATGTACTTCGCTGTCCGGCCCCACGGCCGCGCGCAGACCGCGATTTTGCACTGCGCCGTCGACCGCGACCGTCCAACCGGGCCGAATGCGTCCCTCATCGATGATGCGTTCGGCAACCCCGGGAAAGCGTTCCTCCAGGGCGGCGACCAGTTCACGCACCGATTCGCCCTCGGCTTCGACAATCTGCTGGCCATCGGTGAGCGAGCGCATCAGCGGTGGAATCCAGACTTTGGCCACGCTCAATCGTCTCCTGGCACGAGTTCAGCAGGTTCCGCCTCTCGGGCCCACATCGCCTCAAGAAGATTGGCGGGGGAGATCGGCAGCTTGTCCATGCGCACGCCGGTTGCATTGTAGACGGCATTCGCGATGGCGCCGGCGGGAGGCACTATGTTGACCTCCCCTACGCCGCGAACGCCATAGGGGTGGGCAGGATGGGGGACCTCGACCAAGATCGTCTCGATCATCGGCAGGTCCAGAGCCGTTGGCATACGGTAATCGAGCAGGCTGGCGTTGAGGAGGTGGCCCTCGTCGTCGTAGATGTACTCTTCGTTGATTGCCCAGCCGATACCTTGGGCGACACCGCCCTGCATCTGTCCTTCAACATAGGAGGGATGAATCGCCTTGCCGACGTCCTGGGCGATCGTGTAGCGAAGAATCGTGATTTTGCCCGTCTCCGGATCGACTTCGACGTCGACACACTGCGTGGAGAATCCGGGGCCGAAGTCCTGTGGATGAACCGTTGAACTGGCCATCAGGGGCTCTTCTCGCTGGACGAGGCCGGCGGCCTCGACGAACGGGAGGCTCTCGCCGCCGGCGCTGAAGACGCCGTCTTCGTAGCTGACGTCACCGGCGCCAACGTCCCACTGGTCGGCGAGGCGGTCCTTCATCTCTTTGACGAGTTGCTGGCCCAGGTTGTAGGCGGCCAAACCGGTGGCGAAGGTCGTGCGGCTGCCGCCGGTCACGTCGTTGTAGGACACAGTGTCCGTGTCCACCACGCGGGCTTTCACCTGTTCGTACTCGATATCCATCGCCTCGGCAAGCTGCATGGCGATCGAGGCCCGGGTACCGCCGATATCGGTTGAGGCCTCGTTGAGATTGACCGTGCCGTCGGGGTTGAGAACGGCGGTGGCGCTGGACTGGCCACCCCAGTTGTTCCAGTAGCCTGACGCAATGCCGCGGCCGCGATACTTGCCTTCAAGCGATGACTGGTAGTGTTCCGAGTCCCGAATGGCCTCGACAGTCTCAATCTGGCCGATGCGAGCGTATTGCAGGCCGTCGGGGCGGCGGTCGTTCTCTTTGGCCCCGTTGAGGACGCGGAATTCGGCCGGATCCATGCCCAGCTTTTCGGCCAGTTCATCGACGACGCTCTCGACGGCAAAGGCAACGTTGGTTCCCCCGGGAGCGCGGTAGGCTGCGCTGCGAGGACGGTTCACAACGATGTCATAGCCGTCCACTTGAAGATTGTCGATTGCGTAGGGGGCCAGGCTCACGTTTGCAGCCGCTCCTACGGGTGAACCGGGATAGGCGCCGGCCTCGTAGTAGAGTTCGGCGAGGGCGGCGGAGATCTTGCCGTTTGCATCGACGCCAATCTTTACGCGGACATTTGAGCCTGATGTGGGCCCCGTGGCGGCCAGAACGTCGGCCCGGCTCATGACGACCTTGACAGGCTCATGCCCGGCCTTCCGGGAAAGGAGAACGGCGACCGGCTCAACATATACGTTTATCTTGCCGCCGAAACCGCCGCCGATCTCGGTGGGAACCACCTTGAGCCGTGAGACCGGGATCTGGAGGATCTCGCAGACCTGGCCGCGAACGGCGAACGAGCCCTGTGTGCTGGTCCAGATAATGATCTGGCCGTCGGCACTGTACAAGGCGGTGGCGGCGTGCGGTTCGATGTAACCTTGGTGGACTGTTTCGGTGCGGTACGTGCGGTCGACCACCAAGTGGGCGTCTGCAAAGCCCGCATCCAGATCGCCGCGCTGGTGGCGAAAGAAGGAGGCCAGATTGGACTTCTCTGTGCCGATTTCGCCCATCGAATCGGTGCGCAGCGTATCAAGGAGAATGGGCGCGTCGTCTGCCAATGCGTCGTCAACCGTCATCACCGGCGGCAGCGGCTCGTAATCGACTTCGATTAACTCGGCGGCTTCCTGCGCGATATGCGGGTTGACCGCGGCCACGGCCGCCACGGCATGGCCGTGGTAGAGGGCCTTCTCATGGGCCAGGATGTTGTCGCTGAGGTATTTGAGGTTGATGGCGCCTTCGCCAAGGTCTTCGATTTTGTCCTCGGCTACCGGCAGGTCTGCGGCAGTGACGACGGCGCGCACGCCGGGCAGGGCTTCGGCCTTGCTCGTGTCGATGGAGCGGATGTTGGCGTGGGCGTGAGGACTGCGCAGGACAAATCCGTGGAGCAGCCCGGTCATCTGCACGTCGGCGGCATAGACGGCACGGCCCGTTACTTTGTCTACACCGTCCGGGCGCACAGGACGCGTGCCGATGACTTTATAACCGTTCTGGCCGTTTGCGGCCAGTTTTCCGGTTCCATTCTGTTTTGTACCGGCCATTTGATATCCTCCTCCGGGCTAGGCGTCGCTTTCGGCCACGTCCAACACAGCCCGCACGATCTTGTCATAGCCTGTGCAACGACAGAGATTGCCCGCAAGCCACAGGCGCACGTCATGCTCGCTGGGCTCGGGATTGTCGTCCAACAGCGACTTGGCGGAGACGATGAATCCCGGCGTGCAGATGCCGCACTGCAAAGAGGCGTGCTCCAGGAATTTCTGCTGCAACGGATGCAGCTCGCCATCTTCGGCGATGCCTTCGATTGTCACGACCGAGCGGCCTTCGATTTCGGGCGCCAGCACGAGACAGGAGTTGACAAGAACGCCGTCCAGGATCACGTTGCAGGCGCCGCAGTTGCCGTTGCCGCAACCTTCTTTGCTGCCGATAAGGCCCAGATTGTCCCTGAGCGCCTCCAGCAGAGTCTGACGAGGCTCGCAAAGGAAAACGGTCTCTTCGCCATTCAGTGTTGTTTCAACTGCCATCTTCTTAGCCATGTCCGTTCAGTCTCCCCAATTCGTCAACGGTTTTTGTGCCTCGAGCCCGATCAATTGCAATCCGCAGAGCGCGCTGTGTCAGTACGGCAGAGAGATGTTTGCGCTGAGGGATCGTTCCACGCATGTCGCTGATCGGTCTTGCCGCGGCCCTGGCCAACTCGGCGGCCCTGGCCAGGGACTCTTCGGAGACCGGTTGACCGGCCAAGGCTGCGCCCGCCTCCTCCACGTAGAGCGGTGTCGGCGCGACAGCGCCCAGTGCCACACGTGCAGACTGGATGGTACTCTTGTCATCGCTCAAAACAACGGAGGCGCCTGCACCGACAACCGCAATATCCATTTCATTGCGCGGGATAAAGCGCAGGTATGCCGCGCCGAAGTTGGGGGGCGGCGCGGGGAAATCCAGTGAGACCAGAAACTCGCCACTTTCCAGCACATTGCGGCCAGGTCCCGTACAGAAATCCTCCACTGCGACCGAGCGGCTGCCATTGGGGCCTGCGATATTACAGGTGACGCTGTGGGCAATGAGATTGGGGATCGAATCGGCGGCAGGAGAAGAGTTACACAGGTTGCCGCCCAGGCTGGCGCGCCCCTGGATCTGGGTACCGCCGATCAGGTGCGTCGAATCGATCAGGGCTGGATAAGCGTCGCGGATCGCCTGATTGGCGTTGATCGAATGGCAGGACGCGGAAGCGCCCAAGGTCAGGCCGTCGCCGCTGATGGAAATCGCCATCAAATCGGGAATTCGCTTCAGGTCGACGACTGTGTCCAGTGCGAGGCGCCCTTCCTGAAGCTGAGCAATGAGGTCGGTGCCCCCGCTAAGCGGGCGGGCCCTTCCTCCCCCGGCAGCCAGGGCCGAGATTGCCTCGTCCACAGTTGTTGGTGCTACAAATTCTAATGCTTGCAAAGAACTGCCTCCTCGATGGGTTCGGGTGTTGAAAACGCTATGCGCAAGTTGCCTGTTGAAGTCCGCTTTGGGTTACGAGGGAATCGGGAAAATCACAAGGAGCCTATTCCGGTTCAGTTATACCACAAGATCAAGTCCAGAGGAAAACCTGTCGTCTATATTTACTTCTCGCCACATGTACTGCCTGCGGCGCAACCCGCAGTCTTGCCTCAGCGACGCGCAAGGTCTCGATGTAGTTCAATTCTCCGACATGGAGTAACATTCCCCCGCCCGGACTGCCCCCGGCCCGGCCCGGTGTTGCAACTCCACTAGGCCTATTCAATTGAAGTTACTCTATCTTGCCATAGCCTACCTGGTGGGCATAGCGGTTGGGCAGTTTCTCTGGCAAAGGGGATGGTTTGGCTGCGGTATCGGCGACCTCAGTTGGATTACGGCGCTGGCCCTCATTCCCGTCTGTCTTTGGATGGATGTCAAGGACAGTGCCAAGGACAGTGCCAGGGACACTGCCAAAGCTGCGAAAACTATGCGCTGGCCGACAGCAGCCGGTTTTGCGGTCCCGCGCAGGTCTCTTTCCGGCTGGCTAACCGGCGCAGTTGC
The DNA here is from genome assembly GCA_022821545.1 of Caldilineaceae bacterium. Lineage (GTDB taxonomy): Bacteria > Chloroflexota > Anaerolineae > Caldilineales > Caldilineaceae > Bin5. Next base: position 17,425 of record JAJEDJ010000056.1, on the reverse strand, counting down.
ACTGGCGGGCATCTGCGGTGTCTTGCGACTGGGTTCGCAGCCGCCGCAACCTTGCCTGGGGCCATCGCAATTGGCGTACTACAACTTGGCGTACTACAACCTGGCGTACGACAACTTGGCGTACGACAGCGGTGACGAAAGTGATGGGGCCAGCCCGCGCGTCACGATGGACGGCTATGTGGCAAGTTATCCCGTCCTGATAGAGGGGCGCCGGCGTCTGGACATCGAGGTGGAGTCCCTGGAGCTTGCCGGCGAGAGGAAGAAGGTCAGCGGGCGCCTGCGTGTACAGACGGAGGACGTTTACCGTTATCGCTACGGTGAGAGCGTGCGGGTGAGAGGCGAGCTGACGGAACCTCCGATCTTCGAGGAGTTTGATTACCGGGCCTACCTGGCCCGCAAGCGGATTCACAGCCTGTTGCTGCGGCCGCGCATAGAGCCGCAACCGGGGATGCTACGCGGGGGCGTACTGTTCCAGTTGATCTACGAAGTGCGCAATCGCGGCGAAGAGCTGTTGAATCGCCTGCTGCCGGAACCTCATGCGTCCCTGGCAAACGGGATGTTATTGGGCATTGAGGCCGGCATTCCCCGAGAACTGTACGACAAGTTCAACCTGACGGGCACGAGCCATGTTATCGTTATCAGCGGCAGCAATGTGGCGCTGGTGACCGGCCTGCTGATGGCCCTGGGAATCTGGTTGTTCGGGAAGCGCCGCGCGCTGTGGCCGGCCCTGGGCGGCCTCGCCTTTTACGCGCTTCTGGTCGGTGGTGACGCCGCGGTAATGCGTGCGGCTCTGATGGGCAGTTTGTTCGCAGTTGCAACGGTACTGGGGCGTCAGAGCACTGCCCTGGTGAGTCTTGCCGCGGCGTGCTGGTTGATGACGCTGTGGAACCCTCTCATGCTTTGGGACGTGGGCTTTCAGCTCAGCAGCTCGGCCACAGCCGGCCTGATCCTGATTGGTCCCGCTCTTACCGACAGATCTGTTTCACTTCTGAATCAGCTGATATTGCGCTTGCGAAAATGGGGACCGCCGCCAAGGAGTCCCGAGTCGGCCTTTCTTATGCCCGGATCGGTCGGAGACCTGTTGCGCGATGCTCTGATCATGTCCATTGCGGCCAACATAGCTACGTTTCCATTGATCGCATATTACTATGGACGCGTCAGCCTGATCAGTTTGCTGGCAAATCTGCTGATCGCACCGGTTCAACCCTGGATAATGATATTCGGCGGCATTGCCCTGACAGCGGGGCTTTCAGGACTGGAACAGGTCGCGCAGTACCTGCTATTCGTACCATTCGCGAGTCTGAGGTGGACGACGATGATCGTAGACTGGAGCGCGAGTTTCCAAGGCGCCGGTGTTGAGGTCGACTGGTTCGGAGGCAGGGCCGCGGCTCTCACCTATGCCGCCATTCTGGGCCTGTATTGGAGAAAGCCGATATCGAGTTCTCTGCGCCGGTTATGGAGAAGGACTATCCGATTTTCCGCTCTGCCTCACCAGAAGGCTTCGACTCGCATATGGTTGGCATTCCTCAGTAAGGCGAACTGGACGGTAGGCGTCTTTGCAGCTGTCGCGGGGCTGGTGTGGTGGATCGCCCTGACCCAGCCGGACGGCCGGCTCCATGTACAGTTCCTGGACGTCGGGCAGGGGGACGGCATCTTTATCCAGACACCCAGCGGGCGCCAGGTATTGATCGACGGCGGAGATGACAGCCAGCAGCTTTACGCCGAGCTGGGCGCGGTGATGCCATTTTGGGATAGAAGGATCGACTACGCGCTCGTGACCCACCCCGACTGGGATCATCTGGGCGGCCAGACCGACCTGCCTGAACGATTCAGAATCGATAGAGCGATTATCAGCGAGAATACGCGCGGCCACGAGGATTCAGAGATCTGGATGTCGGCCTTCAGGGCAGCAAATGTGCCGGTGGAAGGGCTTCAACGGGGAGGTTGGCTGGACCTCGGTGACGGGGTCGCGTTGTGGGCGCTCTGGCCGCCGCCCGAAGAAGAGTTAAGAGATTTCGATGAGGATGACAAGAACGAGCGGTCACTGGTTCTGAGGCTGGTATACGGCGATTTCACAGCGCTGCTTACGGGCGATGCGGGGCAACCCAGTGAGGAGCGGCTGCTGGGCGGAGGCCAGCCGCTGGCGGCACAGCTGCTCAAGGTAGGACACCACGGCAGCGGGCACAGCAGCAGCGCTGCGTTTGTCGAGGCGGTCAGCCCAAGCGTTGCGGTTATCCAGGTCGGCGCTGAGAACCGTTATGGGCACCCGGACGCCGAGGTGCTGGAAATACTGGACGGGAGGCTGATTCTGAGAAACGACCTGGACGGGCGCGTCCATATATGGAGCGACGGGAAGCGGATGTGGATAGAGTCGGAAGGGGGAATTGGCGCCGACCTGTATGAACGGAGCGGCGCCGCGGCGCGGCCAGGAACAGATCGGAATTGACGAGGAATTTGGCGTGAAGACCAGCCTGTTGGCGTCGGGCGCGTTGGGCCGATGGCCCTGCGCTTGTCTCACGACCACAACTTCGCCATCACCTGTGGGCGATTCAGGTAGCCAATCAGGTCGGTCGGCTTTTCCAGGATCAGGTCTGCGTTGCTGAAGTTCTGCGTCGCGCCCATGCCGCACAGGAGACCAACCTGCACTGCGCCGACCGCTTCGCCGACGCGCAGCTGGAGTTCCGTATCACCGACGACCAGACACGCGTCTGCGGGAAGATTGAGGATCTCCAACACCTTCAACAGTCCTTCGCTGTTGGGGGAGGGCTTGCGAAGGTCGTCCCTGGTGACGACGGCGTCAAACAGGTCGTCGGGCAGTTCGGCGTGCTGGAAGAAGGAGTCCAGCTCTTTGCGCGAACGGTTCGTAATCAGAGCCACCTTGTATTGCTGCCGCAGCTCCATGAGCAACTCGGGCACGCCGTCGCGCAGGGTCTGGGCCTCACTGGGGGGGAAGCCGCGCACACGTTGCATACGGCGCGTAAGCCGGCGCGCGTCTTCGTGCAGCCTGAGCCACGTGAGCAGGTTAATGACGGCCAGGGAAGGCCCCTCCATCCACGCCATAAAGCGACGGAAAAACTGCTCGCGCCTTTCGCCGGGCCAGATCTGCTCGAACCGGTCAAAGCGCTGGGACAGTTCGGTTGCCAGAGACCAGTCAAGGTGGGTCAAGGTGCCGTCGAGGTCGAATACGATGCCTTCGATCCAGTGGCCGCCGATTAGCCCGGGAATCTGAATCTCGTTTTGCTGTTGTTGAGACTCGAAAGGTTCCAGATCGCGCAGTTTGCGGAAGACATATCCCAAGAGGGCGCGAACACTGGCAATTGTAGGAGTGATCAGAAGCACACCGAGGACGCCGAAGACGAGTGCGGCGCTGATGATGCCGGTAAAGGTGACGGCGGGATGGAGGCGCACACGGCGCCCGACGAGCCGTGGAATGAGATAGACGCTTTCGACTTGCGTAATGATGACGTACAGGATCAGGACGATTATGGCAAAAGGGATATTGCCAATCGGAAGCCAGGTCGGACCTTGCAAGAGCGCCACAAGAGTGCCGATGGCGCCGCTGATTCCAGGACCCACGGTTGGCAGAAACTCAAGAATGCCGGCGAGCAGGGCCAGAGCCGCTGCATTGGGCAGACCGACAATCGACATGATGATCCAGGTCATGAACCCAACCACCAGGCCTAAAACCAACTGCCCGCGCAAAAATGCCATCCAGATTTCGCCCAGTTCCTGGGTCATGCGCTGGACGTCATCCCGGTACTCCGGCGGCAGGGCGTTCATCACCATGCGCTGCAACTTGATAATGTCTTTGAGCAACCAAAAGCCCAGCACAAGCACATAGATAGTGGTGAGCACACCGGTTGTAAAGGTGGCCGCCAGCCCAAGGACACCGGTGCCGGCTTGCGAAAGCACGTTCTGAATTACTGTGCCCAACTGCTGGAGAATATCGTCGATATTGAGGCTGAAACCGAAGATGGGCAGGAAGGGCCCCGTAGCGGCCGACTGCAGGTCGGTGACCATAGTCTCGAGCAGAACGAGTAGAGATTCAACCGATGAGACCACGCGGGGCACGAAGATAATCGGCCCAATGATCAGAATGAGAATCACCAGCAGATAGACGGCAACGATCGAGGTGGCCCGACTCCAGCCGGTGCGCTGCTGTACCCAACTTACAGGTTGATAGAGGACAAATGTGAGCAGGAGGGCAATGATCGTCGGTTGGATCATCACTCGGAACGCGTAGAGGAGTAGCACAGCCAGAAGGCCGAGAAGCGATGACACCACTATTTTTGTGGGGGTACTCCACTTTTTTGTATTCATGCTTTTGAGAGATGCAGAAAGGCGCTCGCCTTATACCGCCGTAGTCTTCGGTGCGGGCGGCGCCTCAAGCATACTCCGGTTCAGACTATCTGAAAACAGTGAATCTCGTCAACGGCCAGTAACGTACCCAAATGCGGCCCCTGATGTAGTCGCGGTGAACAGGACCAAAAGTGCGGCTGTCGTTGCTATTGTCACGGTTGTCGCCCAGAACGAAGAACAGATCCTCTGCCAGCTTGACGGGGCCGTAATCGGTGCGGAATTCCCCGAAGCTTGGGGCCGGCCGGCCGTCTTTCCCGCCCGTGTGGGCCTGGGGGCCTTGTTCAACGCCCCCCGTAAGAACCATTTCACGTCCGTCTACAAGGAGGCGTCCCTGATGAATCTCAACCGTCTCTCCCGGGAGTCCTACGACGCGCTTGATAATCAGCGGCCGCGAGTCGGGCATATCAAGTACGACGATTTCGTTGTGTTGAGGGGCCTGAAAATAGTAACTCAGCTTTTCCATGATCAGCCTCTCTTCAGGTCGAAGATTCGGCTGCATACTCTGCCCGCGTACAATCGTTGCTTGCGCCAGGAAAAGATGAATAAGCGCTGCCAGGAAGATGGCAGGGAAAACGATCTGTAAGGCTTCCTTTAGCGTAGAAACAATGGCAGCGGCGGTGGTCATGTTGTGCGAATCGGGGACGGACCGGCCAACCGCCGGGTTGCCGGAGCCGGTGGACGCCAGTATTCTCCCAGGACCGGGCCGGCTCGACTGTTCTACAGGGGAAGAAGCGCCTGCCTGCGGACGATCCGCAGGCAGCAATTCACGAGGACTGGCTTTCTCTTCCATGTTTCGAGTCGACATCATCATCGATCGAACGAGCCTGGAAACTGACTCTTGGGCGGTCCACCGCCTCCTATCTTCGGGGGCGGCCACCGTTTCTCATGCTGCGGTCCCGCTCGCGGTTGCCGCCGCGCCCACCGCGTTCGCGGTCGCGGCCGCCACCACCGCCACCGCCGCGGCGCCCACCACGGTCGCGGTCGCGAGCTTCTTCTGCACTCCAACCTTCCAGCACAGCCTGCCGGCTTAAGCGAATCTTGCCTGCCGGGTCGATGTCGATGACCATGGTCGTGAGTTCATCGCCGACGTTGGCGATCTCCTCGACATTGTTGACTCGGTAGTCTGCCAGCTGGCTGATATGCACTAACCCATCCACGCCGGGAAGCAGGTTGACAAAGGCGCCATAGGCTTCAACTCTCACGACTTGCCCGGTGTAGATCTTGCCAATTTCGACCTCTTCGGTCAGAGATTCTATTTCACGGCGAGCTTCTTCGGCTGCCAGACCGTTAAGGCCTGAAATAAACACCGAACCGTCGTCGTCGATATCGATCTTGACCTCGTATCGTTCCTGTAGAGCACGAACGGTCTTGCCGCCCGGGCCGATAATTTTGCCGATCTTCTCCGGGTCGACGCTTACGGTGAGGATTCGAGGCGCGTAGGGGCTGAGCTCCTCTCGGGACTCGGGGAGTACCTCCAGCATCTTTTCCAAAATGTGCAGGCGCCCCTGCCGGGCTTGCTCCAGGGCGATCCGCAGGATCTCAAAGTCCAGCCCCTTGACTTTGAGGTCCATCTGAAGGGCGGTGATTCCGTGCCCACTGCCGGCGACTTTGAAATCCATGTCACCGAGGTGATCTTCCACGCCCTGGATGTCGGACAGGACAACGTAGTCCCCGGAATCCTGATCCTGGACCAGGCCCATTGCGATCCCGGAAACCGGCGCATCGATCGGGACACCGGCGTCCATGAGCGCCAGGGTGCTGCCGCAAACCGAACCCATGCTGGTCGATCCGTTGCTGCTGACAGCCTCGCTCACCAGGCGCAAGGTATAGGGAAATTCGTCGGGGATTACAGGCTGCAATGCCCTTTCCGCCAGGGCACCGTGACCGATTTCGCGGCGTTTTGGCCCGCGCATGGGGTAGGCCTCGCCCGTCGAATATGGTGGGAAGTTGTAGTGGTGGATATAGCGTTTTTCTTCTTCCGGCTGCAATGTGTAAAGCCGTTGGGCGTCGCCAGGCGTACCCAGCGTCGCGATCGTCAGGACATGGGTTTCACCGCGCATGAACAGACCGCTGCCATGGACGCGCGGAATGTTCCCTACCTGCACCTGTATCGGGCGTACGGTCTGGGGGTCGCGGCCATCGGGTCGGACGCTCTCGTCCAGGATGCGCCTGCGCACTGCCTCCTTATTCAAGCTGTCCAGCGCGTCGGCCACGTCGCCGGCTTCGACATCACCTGCACTGATCGACTCGGCCAATGCTTCCATCGTTTCGTCGCGGATTTCGGCGAGGCGGGCCTTGCGTTCGTCGCGGTCGGTCGTTCCACTTACGGCTGCCCCGACCTTGTCACGCGCCAGCTGGTTTACCTTTTCGACCGTGTCCCCAGCCGCCTCAAAGACAGGATGGTCGGTATATTTTTCTTTCCCAATTTCGGCCTGCATGCGTTGTATCGTCTGGATAACTGGCTGCATTGAGTCGTAGGCCAAACGCAGTCCATCCAGCATTATATTTTCCGGCAACTCGTCGGCGCCCGCTTCCACCATAAGGATATTGTCGGAGGTGCCGGCAACCTGCAAGCCAAGCGTACTCAGCTCCATATCGGAAGCGGTCGGGTTGACGACAAGCTCGCCGTCCACATACGCGAGAGAAGCCGCGCCAACCGGCCCGGCCCAGGGGATATCGCTGATTGAGAGGGCTGCTGATGCGGCGATTATGGCAAGCGGGTCGATCAGATGCTCGTTGTCCGAGCTGAGCGCGGTGAGGATGATCTGCACCTCATTGCGCATTCCTTTGGGAAAGAGGGGGCGCAGCGGCCGGTCCACCAGGCGACAGAGGAGAATCGCCTGCTCACTTGGACGGCCTTCGCGGCGGAAGAGGTTGCCGGGGATACGTCCGGCGGCGTAGAGTTTTTCTTCAAAATCGACGGTCAGGGGAAAGAAGCCGATTCCCGGCCGTACCCCTCTATCCATCGTGGCAGTCGCGAGGATGACCGTGTCGCCGCAGCGAACGGTTACCGCGCCGCCTGCCTGCTGGGCAAGAATGCCCGTTTCAATGGTGATCTCTTTGTCGCCCAAAGTCGTAGAGTAGACACGGGCGCCTTCAAACAATCTGTTCTGGTCCATCATAGTTCACCTCGATATGGGTCTCGCGCCGCCCTCCCGGGAGGAAGAGCGGGCAGGTGGGGCCACCGGCTCGTGTGAATACAAAAACCGGCAACGCATCCGGCGTTGCCACCACCCGCAAACGAAATCGCCGGTCTGATTTGAATGCGACGCTACCCGGCATTCATCATTCCAGCGAATTCTCTGCGCACTGTTTCGAGGTGCGGAACTGGAGAACGGATCGAAACGCCCGTGTAAGAGCGAGAACGGCTCTTTCAGCGAAGGCTTCGATCCATTCTCCAATGCCGGACCCCGGTGGCAGAATCTGCCAAGTACAGTACACCGAGCACGAAGTGCATCTGCGAGCGGCTGGCGGCAGTATTTGTCTTTCTCACTGTCGCGCTGTCAAGCACGAACTACATTTCAAACTGCCGGGAGCTGTCCACAGTCTTTCCCAAATCAGACATAAGGGCTGCGGCTTCAGCAGCTGGCCGGCAGGAGCAGCGATGATTGAAGGGCGAAAACTTCATGCAGTCCGCCCTCTCAATGCCATTTATCGACGTAGACCCAGCCTCCCAATCAGCTGGCGATAGCGGTTCACATCCTTCCTTGCCAAGTATGCCAAATGGCGGCGGCGTTGACCGACCAATTTCAACAGGCCTCGTCTCGAGCCTTCGTCGTGTTTGTGATTTTGCAGGTGTTCGGTCAGGGCATTTATGCGCGTGGTCAGGAGCGCAACCTGCACTTCGGGGGAGCCAGTGTCCTGTTCGAAAGTCCGGTACTCTTCAATGATCTTGGTCTTTTCTTCCGTCGAAATGCTCATGTGGTACTCCTGAACTCCTTTCAGCTTGTACCAGAGAATTCCAAAAAGCGACGTCTGAATCGAACCTCTCTCTGGTGGGCCGCCCACTGTGAATAAAGAGCCGAACTATCGCTGGAATACCATGGCGCATAGTTCAGCCGGTACTGAATCAGTTTAGCACAGGTTCAGCCGATTCCCAAACTTTCCCGTCACTTCACTATACGCATGAGTACGGGAAGGCGTCGCGAATGCGTCCGGAAGTTGCCGCCGTCAATCTCTTGAAACTATGATCAGCTGCCATTATAATGTGTGTGGCTTGTAGTGAATGGTTTTGACATGACTTTGACATTTCCCCAGGGGGGACTCCCGCGTTCCATTCAATGGTTCAACTGAGAGAGAATTCGGGGATTTTGACAGCTTTTGACAGCTTTTGACACCTTTAAAAATTTTTTTGGGGCACACCCCCGTTTCTTTCGGTGGTTCAATCGTGAGAGCGCTGAATAATTTTGACAGATTGTTGACACGTTCGGACCCTTTATTTGGGTGATCTCCCCGTTTCATTGGACGGCGGGGAGAGAGAGCGTTGGAAAGCTGGCCCCCTTGAGGTATCCCACTTGTCTGACCGTACCTTGTCTGAACTGTTGAAAGTGGAAGCACGCCGCCTTGGATTCGACTTCTGTCGCATCGTCAAGGTGGACGAACCGGCCCATGCCGATTTCTTTTCACGCTGGCTGGGTTTGGGCCGGGCCGGCGAAATGGAATACCTGGCGCGCAATCCGGAGAAGAGGCGCAATCCGGCCCTGTTGGCAGAGCGAGGCCCGCCTTTCCGTTCGGTAATCGTTTTGGGTGTTGACCATCACCGTTTCGATCTGGCGCCGGAGATTCTGAACGACCCGGCGCGCGGCATTATTGCCCGCTATGCCTGGGGAGACGACTACCACGAGATAATACGTCCACTTCTCTATGAGCTTGACGGCTGGCTACGCGCCCGGACCGGCCGCTCGACTTTGGGGAAGGGGCTGGTGGATACGGGCCCTGTCCTGGAGCGGGACTGGGCGCACAGGGCCGGCATTGGATTTACCGGCAAGAACTGCTGTACGATCCATCCTCGGAGAGGAAGCTGGCTCTTTCTGGCAACACTCCTGGTACCGGAAGGGTTGGCATGCGACCCGCCGGCCGTCGCGGTCCATTCCACCGCTCACGGCGCGGAAGAGACGCTCGCAGGTCTGCCGGCAGGCGGCGACTACGGGTCCTGGCAACTGAATGGGGACAGCAGGCCGTCAACGGAGAGAGGTCAGATCAGCGCTTCAGAAAGTGAGGAAGAGTTCCGGGAGATCCCGCTGGCAACTTGCGGCCATTGCACGCGCTGCCTGGATGCCTGCCCGACCGATGCCTTTGTTGGTCCTTTTCATCTGGACCCACAGCGCTGTATTTCTTACTGGACGATCGAGTCACGCCAGCCGGTTCCCCGCCCATTGCGGCGCCTGTTCGGCAACCGGATTTTCGGATGCGACATCTGCCAGGAGGTCTGCCCTTGGAATCAGCGGCTTTCGGAGCGCACGCCGCTCATGGAAGGGCTGGAGGCCCAGCGGGAGCGGATCGCGCCGCCGCTGCTGGAGGGGTTTGAACGGCGAATGCCTTACTGGCTTGAGCCGCGCGCTTTCGCCGAACGCTCGCGGCGGTCGCCGCTGAAGCGGGCCAAGCGGGCAGGGATGCTGCGCAATGTTTGCGTCGCTCTTGGAAACTGGGGGGAGCCGGCGGCGTTCTCCGGATTGGAAGCAGCCGCAGCCGATGAGGATGCACTGGCGCGGGGGCACGCGGCCTGGGGATTGGGCGAGCTTCTGCGCCGCGGCAACGATGGACGGGCCGCGGCCTGCCTGGAATCGCTCCTTGCCGGTGAATCGGACTCATGGGTGCGCGAGGAGATTGGCATCGCGCTTGGGCGGGGACTTGAAACTTTCCCAAAGGGCAGTCGTAGAGATTTGTACAGCCGCATAGCCGGACACTGAGTTGCCTTGCAACGTCGTGTCTTCGACAAAGGAGAGCACTTATGGATATCGGACGAGCGCTGACCTACTTTTCAGAGGACGACCGCTGGGTCGAGAAGACAGCCATCGGCACGGGGTTGCTTCTGATCAGCTCATTGCTCCTGGTGGCGCTGATTGGCGTTCTGGGCTACTTCATCCTGTTCGGTTACCTGGTGCGTCTGCTACAGAATGTGCGCGACGATGTACATCCTGTCCTGCCGGAGTGGGACCGGTGGGGCGATGACCTAGTTCGGGGCGTGAAGCTGGCCTGCGTATACCTGGTGTGGGCGTTGCCTATGATTTTGGTTTCGGCCCCGCTTTTCATTATCGGAGTCGTCATATCTGAGAACACGCGCAGAATAGACGGCGATATAGGACCGCTATTTGCCTTGTGTGCGCTCTGTCTGCAATTCCTGATCGGTATAGCTTACCTCGTCTTTCAACCTGGATTCACAATCGCCTTTGCCAGGAACGAAACGATCAGCGACGGCCTTCAAGTGTCCGAGGTCTGGGACTGGACTCGCGACAACATAGGCAATGTCGCGATTGTGGCAATTCTCACCGTGATTGCCAGCATGATCATTACGACGGTCGGCAGCATTGTCGGACTGATTCTGTGTGTTATCGGCGCAGTTGTGACTGTGCCGTTGTCTCAGTTGATCATCTACTACTTCCAGAGTCACCTGTACGGCCAGCTTGCGCGACTTGCAGGCGAAGGCGCCGCAGGGAGCGATGCTGGCGCCATGCCCGTCCCGGAACCGGAAACCGGTTGGACAGCTGAACCTGCCGAAGAAACTGAAGTCTCGACAGAGATTGTTCCGCCGACGGTGTTTGATCCCCAGGATGAGCCGGAGCCGCCCGTGGAAACCGACACTGCGGTCGAGCCGGCCGCTCCGGAAGAATCTGAGCAGCCAGAGGAGGACGTTCAGCCAGACGAAGACAGTCAGTCCAAGGAGGATGAAACGCCTTCAGAGCCAAAAAGCCAGTAAGAGAAGGTTGCCTGCAAGTGGGGCCCATCACTCAAAAAGGGCAAGCCCGTGCGAGACTGTACTGTTTCGCACGGGCTTCTTTTTTGCCCGCATTCGCAGAAGCCGGGCCGGACAACGGAAATTGGGCGCTCAAGCGCCGGTTCTCGCTTCCTGTCAGTTTCTGTTGGGTCGTAGGGAGATCTTTCCTTGTTCTCAGCCAGAGCGCGACTTGAAATCGCTTACGATCTGCACGAAGAGGCGGTGCCAGCGCAGGTCGCCGGTGAGTTCGGGGTGGAATGCAGTCGCCAGTATCGGTCCTCTGCGGACGGCTGCAATTACGGAGTCGGTCCCATCCGGCAGGGAGGCAACGGTCGCCAGTGTCTCCACATCTTCGGCTACAGCGGTAATGGCGGGCGCGCGAATGAAAACTGCGTGGAACGGCGTATCTCCCAGCACGGGTACGTCGAGATCGGCCTCGAAACTGTCGACCTGGCGGCCAAAGTAGTTGCGATTGACCGTCACGTCGAGACCACCGATCAGGGCCTGGCCGCCCAGTTTCTGGCCGGTGGCGCGCTCAGCCAGCAGAATCATTCCGGCGCATGTGCCCCAAGTGGGCCGGCCGCCGTGAACCCACTGGCGCAGCGGTTCAACCAGGCCCCAGCGCTCGGCGACCAGGCCCATACTGGTGCTCTCGCCGCCGGGGATGATCAGTCCGTCCAAGTCGTCCAGTTCTTGCGCCAGTCTCACCTCTGCGGTTTCGACGTTGAGGCGTGTCAACATGGCGACATGTTCGCGGAAGGCGCCCTGAAGCGCGAGGACTCCCAAACGGAGTTCGCTCATTGACTATCCTCTTTCTGAGCGAGGAATTCGACCGGCGTCAGGACATGCTTCGTAGCGAAGGTCACGGGGGAAGAAGCGGTCAATAACAAAGACATTTGTATCAATCAAGATCAAAGTTTTCTCTCCGCATGGCCTTCATCAATTCTTCTGGAGTCCGGAAGGGAAGCCTATCGGCAACCTTGATCGAGATTCTTTCGAATTCAATTTGGCGCTCTTCGCTGGTCATTTCCAAGAACTGCGGGTCAACCTTCGCGATCTTTCTCCTTAAGATGTCCCGATAAGACTCTTCGTCTTGATTTGGAAGGAGATCAGGAAAGATAACGACAACATCTTGGCCGTTGGATGCAGACACGCTTTCAGATAGTTCGACTGCCCCATCGCGGTAGACACCTCTTACCGAAACGTCCGCCATATTTCTTTCCTCCTGTCAGGAGAAGAACTCAAGGCGGTGGCAGAAGACATACTCGTTTCTGCCACCGCCAAAACGGAGGTTCATGGTGGGCGTCACGCCCGCTACCATCCCCGCTCCGCCAGCTTCTCGGCTTCGGATAGTTCGGTTACGTTGATGCCGACCATCGGCGCGCCCAGGTTTTCGCTCACCTCGGCCAGAATGTGAGGGTCGTTGAAGTGCGTAACCGCCTGAACGATGGCATGAGCGCGCTTGGCGGGGTCGTTGCTCTTGAAGATTCCAGAGCCCACGAAGACTCCGTCCACACCCAGCTGCATCATGAGCGCCGCGTCCGCCGGCGTCGCCACACCCCCGGCCGCGAAGTTCACGACCGGCAATCGATTCAGCTCGGCCGTCTCCTTAACCAGTTCATACGGGGCCTGGATGTCCTTTGCGTAGGTGAACAGTTCGTCCGCATCCATCCTGGAGATGCGGCGGATAGCGCCGTAAACAGTGCGGGCGTGCCGCACGGCCTCCACAACGTCACCGGTCCCGGCCTCTCCCTTGGTGCGAATCATGGCCGCGCCTTCGGCGATGCGGCGCAGGGCCTCCCCCAGGTTGCGGCAGCCGCACACAAAGGGAATGGTGAAACTGTGCTTGTTGATGTGATGACTCTCGTCGGCGGGCGTCAGGACTTCGCTCTCGTCAATATAGTCGACGCCAAGCGCCTCCAGGATCTGGGCTTCCACAAAGTGGCCGATCCGTACTTTGGCCATCACCGGAATCGTGACGGCCGCCATGATCTCTTTGATCAGGTGGGGGTCGCTCATGCGCGCCACGCCGCCGTCCTTGCGAATATCGGCGGGTACGCGTTCAAGGGCCATGACGGCGCAGGCGCCGGCTTCCTCTGCAATGCGGGCCTGGTCCGCGGTGACCACGTCCATAATTACGCCGCCCTTAAGCATCTGTGCCAGACCGGCCTTCACGGCAAATGTTCCCCGTTCCCCCTGACCATCTCGTTGCTGACCGTTCTTCGTACTCATTGGTCTGTGCCTCCTTTGATGCCGCAACGGGACAGATTCGCCCCCTGCCGCGCGGTAAGGCTGTACAGCGACAGCCAATTCCGTTCCACCCCTTGCGTTCGAGTTTGACTTCTGCTATTGTAGTCAAAAGCCCCCTGATTTTCCAACTTCACAAAAGCGGAAACTCCAGATCCAAGAGTTCTGTGACATGGCGCATGAGTAGAAGAAGATGGTTGGGCAACGTTTACAACTGAGGTTGGCGTTCTATTGTGCAGAATGACCATAGGAGTTGCGGCCCGGTTTCGGCGATCATTAGTTGGTAGCCAGAGGGGTTCCCTTCCGGGGGCCTCTTCATCGATTTAACCCCACATTCATCTTTTCGGACAGCGGGTTTCGCCTGCAACAGGAGGAAACGGGCATATGGATGGCATCAACTCTGGAGATACTGCCTGGATCATCGTCGCCACCGCATTGGTGCTGATGATGACGCCGGCGCTGGGCTTCTTCTACGGTGGGATGGTACGCCGCAAGAACATCCTCTCCACTCTCAACCTCAGTTTCATTACGATTGGCCTCATCAGCATTCAGTGGGTCATCATTGGTTATACCCTGGCATTTGGCACGAGCGTCGGCGGACTGGTGGGCGGACTCGATTACATTGGTCTGTCCAATGTCGGAGTGGAGGCATTGGAAGGTATGTCCATTCCCCATCTGCTCTTTGCGGCATTCCAAATGACCTTCGCCATCATCACGCCAGCGCTGATATCAGGAACCTTTGTGGAACGCATTCGCTTCAAGGTGTACCTGGTCTTTGCGGTCTTGTGGGCGACGCTCGTCTATGATCCGGTCTGCCACTGGGCCTGGGGCGGCGGCATCTTCGCCCGCTGGGGCGCGTTGGACTTTGCCGGCGGGACGGTCGTCCATATTACGGCCGGATTCTCGGCACTGGCGTTTTCAACGGCGATCCGCAAGCGGAAGGGGTTCGGGCAGGTTGCGATCGAACCGCACAACATCGCGTTCACCGTTTTGGGGGCGGGTCTGCTGTGGGTCGGCTGGTTTGGCTTCAACGGCGGCAGCGCGCTTGCGGCCGACGGCGTTGCCGTAAAGGCCCTGGTGAACACGAACACGGCGGCCGCGGCCGCGGCCGTGGTCTGGATGTTCCTGTCCTGGCGCGACAACAAGCCGAGCGTCCTGGGCATCGTAACGGGAGCAGTCGTGGGCCTGGTGGCGATCACGCCCGCTGCCGGCTACGTTGAGCCCCTCTACGCGCTCCTGATCGGCGCCGTTGCAGCGCCCGTCAGCTACTACAGCATCGACTTTCGAGAAAAGAAAGGCCTTGACGAAAGCCTGGACGTATGGGCCTGTCACGGCATGGCCGGTGCGTGGGGCGCGCTGGCAACCGGTCTCTTTGCCGTCGGCGATACAAATGGCCTCTTTTTTGGCAACCCCACGCAGTTCGGCATCCAGCTGATGACCGTAATTGTGACCATCGTCTACTCGTACGGGATTACATTTATTCTGACCAAAATCCTGGATGCGGTTTGGGGCCTGGCCGTTACAGAGCAGGAAGAGGAGATTGGTCTGGACATCAGCGAGCATGGCGAGCGCGCCTATGCGTGACTAGCGAGGCAAGGTAGTGAAGGTGGAGGCTCCGAAGAACTCGAAGAATATGAAGGTAGCGAGGACGGCGTGAGTAGTGATGGCAGCCATGGCAGCAAAAGTGGTGAGCGCAGCGAAAGTGAAGAGTCCTAGACTCCTTCTCGCTTCAGGGTCGTGCGACTGTCCGCACGACCCTGCCAAGAGCAGCGGAAAACTCCTCTTTCGATGGAGAGGTGAGGAGAAATGCTCAAGAAGGTTGAAGCCTACATTCGACTCGAGAAGTTGACTGAAGTCAGGTCGGCGTTGGTTGAGGTCGGCGTTCCCGCCGTCGATACGGTTGAAGTGCAGGGACATGGCAGGCAGACCGGCATAGAATTGGCCGGACGGCGCAGCAGCTACACGGTCGATACTTTGCCCCGCATTCGTCTGACCGTTGTGGTAAGCGGGGAAGACGTCCCCCGGATAGTAGAGACTATCAGAGAGAAAGCCGCTACCGGGACACAGGGGGACGGCGCCATTTACGTCTGCCCAGTAGACAATTTAGTTCGCGTCAGCACGGGAGAAGTAGACGCAGACGCCCTTGTGTATGAAGGAGACATCGATATACAAGGAATGCTTTCACCTCCCCCCGATCTAAGTGATTTCTTTGCATTCTTCCTGGAAAGGAAGTACAGAATAGACGAGTGACTGGTCTCCGGGCCTGCCCAGGTCGCGAGAGGTTCCTAGCACACAGGAGAAAGGGCGGTGTTTAAAAAAATCGAAGCGTACATCCGACATGAGAAGCTGGACAGTGTCAGGCTGGCTCTGATTGAGATTGGTGTCCCCGCTATCGATACAGTCGAAGTCCAGGGACACGGTCGTCAGAGCGGAATCAAACTTGCCGGACGACACAGCACATACGTCGTCGACACTTTGCCCCGCATACAGATGAATCTCGTTGTAAGCGAGGAAGAGGTTGGGCAAGTGGTGGAGACCATCCAGAGAACGGCGGCCACGGGCACACAGGGTGACGGCGCCATTTTCATCTGTCCGGTTGAGAACATCATCCGAATCAGCACGGGAGAGGAAGGCGGCGATGCGCTCGTATACGAGGGTGAAATAGATATTTCCGAACATCAGGTAGATCGCAATCAGTAGATTCGTCACGGCGGCAGCGGTTGGCTTCCGTCGCTATTGGTCGTTAAGTGGGTTGCGTTTTTCCCAGAATCGGACTACAAGCGACAGTCCAATCGTCATTACCAGGTAGAGGAAAGCGACGACATTATACGTTTCGAAGAAGCGGAACGTGCTGGTCGCGTAGAGCCTACCCAGTTGGGTGATGTCCTGTACACCCAGAACCGACACCAGCGCCGAGTCCTTTAGCATGGCGATGAAGTCGTTGCCCAGCGGGGGCAGGACTCGCCGAACCGCTTGCGGCAAAATCACATAGCGCATGGCCTGGCCGCGGCTCATGCCCAGGCTGAGCGCTGCCTCCATCTGCCCCCGTTCCACGCTCTCGATCCCCGCCCGGAAGATCTCAGCGATAAATGCGCTGTAGCCGATAACCAGCGCGAGCATGGCGCGACTGGTAAAGGAGAGTTGGCGAATGCCGAACTCGGCCAGCGGCTTCCCCAGCAGTCCGATTCCCAGCTCCTGCAGTTCACCACCGACCCAGTTAAACAGATCCACGAGCCCCGGGGCGCCTACGAAGGCAATATAAAAGAGTATCACAAGCATCGGGACGCCGCGGATGATCTCTACATAGAAGGAGGCGGCCTCGTAGAGCAAGCGATTGCGGGACACGCGGGCCAGGCCGAAGGCCAGACCGACCAAGAGGGCCATTCCAAAAGAGATCAGGCAGACGTACAGAGTCACGCCGACACCTTTGGATACTGCCTTGAAGATCAGATTGTAGTCTTTGTCCGCCAGCAGGGTCCAGAGGAGCAGCACGCCAAGGAGCAGCGCCAAGAGGAGCCAGTAGGGCAGGCGCGCGAAGTAGTCGGCTGGCGAACGCCGAAGTTGCCCTTGGGTGGAGTCACCTGCTGCCACGTTTGCGGAGAACTGTTGGATTTCGAGCAAGGAGAGAGAGGTTATTTGTCAACTTCTCTCTCTGCGCTCAAAATCGACTTAGTTGGGATCGTACAGGAAGAACCACTTCACGTTCAGGTACGCGTCGTAGCCGTCTGCCTGCATGGTCTTGATGGCGGCGTTGAAGGGCGCTGTCCATTCGCTGCCGGGCGTGAAGATGAAGCCGAAATCCTCGGTGGCCAGCGCTTCGCCCACGATCTTCAGTTTCTCCGGGTTGGCCCCTATGTAGCCGCGCCCCGAGGCGGCGTCCACCAG
>JAJEDJ010000054.1 GCA_022821545.1 Caldilineaceae bacterium | reverse complement strand
TATGAGCGGCATCGCGCGCAAAGAGGCGATCGCCGGCTACATCGCGATTTCACCCTGGCTGCTGGGGTTCCTCATCTTTCAGCTGGCGCCGATCCTGGCGGCCTTCTATATCAGTTCGACCGAATGGCGCATCCTGTCGGCCCCGGAGTTCATCGGCGTGCGCAACTTCGACAAGCTGCTGTTCAACGATGAGCTTTTCTGGCAGAGCATCAAAGTGACGGTCATCTATGTCATCTTCCGCGTTCCCGTCTCCGCCGTGCTTTCGCTCGCCCTCGCGCTGCTGATGAATCAGCAGCTCGCCGGCCGCCGCCTCTTCCGCACAATCTACTATCTGCCCGCAGTCATACCTCTTGTCGCGGTCAGCATGATGTGGATCTGGATCTTCAACCCGGAATACGGTGTCCTGAACTCGTTCATCAGGCTGTTTGGCATCGAAGGACCCCAGTGGATTCATTCATCGCGCTGGGCGCTGCCGGCCCTCATCATCATGAGCCTGTGGCAAGTGGGGACCGGCATGGTCATCTTTCTGGCCGGCCTGCAGGGCATCCCCGCCCATCTCTACGAGGCGGCAACGATCGATGGCGCCAACACATGGCAGCGATTTCTGAAGGTGACTCTGCCGATGCTATCGCCCGTCGTTCTGTTTGCCCTGGTGATGAACGTGATCGGCAGCTTCCAGATCTTTACGCAGGCCTACATCATGACCGCGGGCGGCCCCGGCAACGCCACCCTATTCCTTGTCCTCTACATCTACCGTAACGCCTTCGAATGGTTCCACATGGGCTATGCCTCGGCGCTGGCGTGGGTACTGTTCGTGGTCGTTCTCGTCATTTCGCTCGTTATGCTGCGCTCGTCGGAACACTGGGTGCATTACGAAGGTAGAGTTGGAGGCGCCTGATCGTGGCCACCGGACACCCGCCGCGAACCATGAAAAACACGATCGGTTTGCCGTCCAATCGCTATCAGCTGCTGAACTGGTCCAGCAGGCTTCTCATTCACCTGCTGGCCCTGGCCGGCGCGGCCGCCTTCCTGGTGCCCTTTCTCTGGATGATCTCCACTTCACTGAAACCGATGGAGAAGATCTTCCAATACCCGCCGCAGTGGATGCCGGACCCGATCCTGTGGCGCAACTATATCGAGGCCCTGACGGTCATGCCGTTCGGCCTCTACTTCCGCAACTCGATCTACGTTACCGTTCTCAGTGTGGTCGGGCAGATCCTGTCCTCTGCGGTCGTCGCTTACGGCTTTGCCCGCCTGCGCTTTCCCGGGCGGAACATCCTCTTCATCATATTGCTGGCAACGATGATGCTGCCCTGGCAGGTGACGATGATCCCGCTCTTCATTCTCTACCGCAGTCTGGACTGGATCAATACCTACTATCCTCTCATCGTCCCCAACTTTCTGGGCGGCAGTCCCTTTTTCATCTTTCTGCTGCGCCAGTTCTTCCTGACCCTGCCGTTGGAGCTCGATGAGGCGGCCAAGCTCGACGGCTGCGGGCCGTTCCGCATTCTGTGGCAGATTCTGCTGCCGCTGGCGGTACCGGGGCTGACGACCGTTGCCATCTTCTCCTTCCTCTGGAACTGGAACGAATTCCTCTGGCCGTTGATCGTCCTCAACGACGTCGACAAATGGACCATCCCGCTGGGGCTGAACGGGTTCCGCGACCAGTACGGCACAGACTGGAACCATCTGATGGCGGCCTCCTTTGTGGCCTCGCTGCCGGTCATCATTATATTCTTCATCTTCCAGGGCTACTTCATCCAGGGGATTGCCACGACCGGCG
The DNA here is from genome assembly GCA_022821545.1 of Caldilineaceae bacterium. GTDB lineage: Bacteria > Chloroflexota > Anaerolineae > Caldilineales > Caldilineaceae > Bin5. The sequence continues at coordinate 27,483 of JAJEDJ010000054.1, read as the reverse complement.
CGAAGGGGTAGGGACGAGGAGTGAGTGAAGAGGAGTGAGGAGAGAGACATCCTGCACTCCTGACTGGTTGCTTTTCATAGTTTTTGGGGAGTTTCTTTATGCCTGCGGAGAACGTTCTCTTTATCCTGACGGACCAGTGGCCGGCAACCGCATTCAGCTTTTGCGCGGCGGACACGCCGGCGCTCAAACAGCGCAGCGGTAGCGCATCGACCACCGCGACCCCCAATATCGACCGGCTGGCGGCTGAAGGAACGGTCTTCAGCAACGCCTTTACGACCTGCCCGCTGTGTACGCCGGCGCGGGGAACCCTGCTCACGGGGCGCTGGCCGCACGAATCGGGCATCACCGACAACTACGCCGTGGGATACTCGCAGCAGCTTTCGCCGCTGCTGACCGAACGTACCTGGATCGACGAGGCCGCCCGGCTCGGCTACCACGTCGGCTATTTCGGCAAGTGGCACCTCGGCCCGGTCAACCCCGAAGCGCGCGGCGCGCACCGCTTCGATCCCGACGCGGAGGCCCAGCGCCGGCCCTACGATCCGAAGACAAGCAGCTTCTCCTACCAGTTCGCCAAGAACAACTACGACCGGCAGACACAGGGACTGATCAGGGGCCGCGCCCCTTTCTGGGGCGACACCGCGCAGCCGCTGGAAGAGTGCCCCCCCTTTCCGGTGATGGAGAACGGCGTCCGCTTCCTCGAAGAGTGGGCCGCAGGCGACCGCAGCAGACCGTTCTTTCTGACCGTCTCCTCCGCGGAGCCCCACTTCCCGCACCATCTGCCCGAGCCGTACGCCAGCCTCGCGCAGGAACTCCGAGACAAGGTCGAGCTGCCGGCCAATCTGCGCGACAACTGCGCCGGCAGGCCCTGGTTTCATTCCGTGGCCTGGTGGCCCTGCATGGACACATCGCCGCTGGACGAGGACGAGTGGCGCACGGTCGTCGCCTACTCCCACGCCCACATCACGATGGTGGACGAAGCGATCGGGCGGGTGCTCGACGCGCTGGAGCGGCTGGGGTTGCGGGAGTCCACGACTGTGGTCTTCGTCGCCGACCATGGCGACATGGAGGGCGCGCACAACCGCTTCGACAAGGGGGCCTATTTCTATGAAGAGGTCTGGCGCATCCCGCTGATCATACGCAGCCCCGGCAGAGCGCCGGCAACCCAGGCTGCCTTCGTTTCGCTCATCGACGTGGGCGAGACGCTCTTCGGCCTCATCAACGCCCCCGCCGCGGCAGAGCGGCCGCGCGCCGGGCGCGACCTGCTGCCGCTGATAGGCCAGGGCACGCGCCCCGCCGGTTGGCCGCAGACGGCGTTCGGCGTCTACAATCTCTACAACGGCATGAACTTCGCGGTGCGCGCCGTCCGCAACGAACGCTACAAATACGTGTGGAATCCGCAAGACATTGACGAGCTCTACGACCTGCACACCGACCCGCACGAGATCAAAAACCTGGCAGAAGAGCCGGGCCAGGCAGCCACCCAAGCCGAGCTCCGCAATCAGCTGATGGACTGGCTGGCAGAAATAGGCGACGATCTCCCCAGCCGGGCTGACGCTCTGCCGCCCGCCGGCACGATCATGGCGACAGGCGAAGCGGGACCGTAAGGGCAGTTTTTAGTGGTTAGTTTTTAGTCTTGCTGGCCCCCTGCTGTCGGGTGAACACCATTTGCTGAAGACACCGATCCAAAAGTCAAAATCAATAGGGAACAGACCACCCATGAATCGCACACCGCGTTCCAATAGCAAAGCGATAACGCGTCAAACGATGTCACTTGACGGCAGCTGGCAGGTCATCTTCGACCATGACAACAAGGGCCGCACGCTCAACTGGCAGCATCGCGAACAGTTCCACAGCTACCATGACATCGAGGAAGTTGCGGTCCCCGCCTGCCTGGAGGAGTTCAGACAGGACTACGAGGGCGCGGCCTGGTACGGCAAGAGCTTCCATCTGCCCGCCGATTGGGAGGGCAAGACGGTCCGCGTGCGGTTCGAGGCGGTCAACTACCGGGCCGAGGTCTGGGTCAACGGCGAGGCCGCCGGAGCGCATGAAGGCGGCTATACCGACTTCGAATTGGAGATCGGTGATCTATTGCACGCGGGCGCAGAAAGCTCGCGCTCATATAGCGAAGCGGTAGCGCATGAACATTTCATCGCCGTGCGCGTCATCACCCCGCTGATCACCCGCGATGTCGTCATCGACGGCCTGGGGCGGGACGATATGCCCCACTGGCGCGGCGCCATCGCCGGCGGGATCTGGCAGCCCGTTTCGCTCATCGCCACCGATGCCGTCTATATTGAGAGCGCATTTGTCACGGGCGACATCAGCTCCGGCGATGTCCTGGTGGAGTTGGCGCTGCGCAATACCAGCCTCAAAAGCCAGAATGCCGAAGTGCAGTGCGAAATCGCGTCCTGGGCAGACGGCAGTCCCTCGGCCTCGGTCAGCGCAGAACACAACCTGCGGCCGGGAAAAAGCGAGGTGGCGCTGAATCTGAACGTGGCCGACCACAGGCTCTGGCAGCTCGATGATCCCTTCCTCTACCTGGCGACAGCCAGCGTACAGCTGGCGGATGGGCCTTCGGACCGGGTGGAGACACGGTTCGGCTTTCGCGAGTTCACCGCCAGGGGCAAGAGCTTCTATCTCAACGGCAAGAAGATCGTCCTCAAGACGACCTTCAACGAGGCCTTTTACCCCCATTCGCTGGCCTATCCCCGCGACCAGGAGCTGCTCCGGAAGGAGTTCAAGCTGATCAAAGAGGGCAACATCAACATGGTGCGGCCCTGGCGCAAGCCGCAGCCGCCGGTCGTCTACGATATGGCCGATGAGATGGGCGTTCTGTACGTGGGCGCGCTGCCGGTGGAGTGCATGGACAACTGGCCGCAGATCACGCCCTACACACGGCAGCGGATCGAGAACGAGGTGACGGAGATGGTGCTGCGCGACCGCAACCATCCCTCGATCGTCATCTGGGAGATGTTCAACGAGATCCTGCGGGACGGGCTGAAACGGCTGCGGCACACGACTTCCTTGAAGGCGCGCGAGCTCGATCCCACACGACTGATCATCGACGAAGCCGGCGGCTTTGCCGGCCTGTGCAGCGTCTATCTCCCCGGTTCCTACGAGCCGGCGCTGATCAACGATGTCCACGACTACCCGGGCACGCCCTTCGCCCAGCAGAACTACGACAACCTGATGCTGCTGGGCAAGACGGAAGAGCAATTGGATGCCATGGGGCGCACTTCACTCGGACAGCATACGCGCAGCCACATCGAGCCCGGCCTGCTGACCAACATCTCCGAGCTGGGCTACGGCAGCATCCCCGACCTGGAAGCCAACATGGCTCAGTACCGCCGCGAGGGCAACCCCATCACCCCGGACTACCGCATCCATGAGCGTCTGCACGACTCCTACCTGGCCGTCTATGAACGGACTGGGCTGGATCAAGTCTTCCCGACCTTCCACGACTTCATGCTCGCCTGCCAGGAGGTCCACTACACCGGCAACAAGCTGATGGCCGAGGCCTGCCGCATCAATGCCGACATCGCCGGTATCGGCATCCACTCTCTCAACGACGGCGACTGGATCGTGGGCGCCGGCCTGATCGACAACTTCCGCAACCCCAAGCGCGCCTATTACGCCATCCAGGAGACCTTCGCCGACCGCTATATCGCGATTCGCCCCAGCGCGCAGAATGTCTACGCGGGGCAGGGCGTGCAGATCCTGCTGACGTCGGTCAACGACGAGGATGCTGCGGCGGGCACGCTCTCGCTTCGGGTCACGGCCAGCGACGGGCAGCGCCTGCTCGATCACAGCGAAGAGATCACGCTGCCTGCCGGCATTGTCGATCTGGGTGAGTACGCCGTCGCCACCGACGGCCTGGCGGGGCGCTGCCTGGTCGAGGTCGCGTTCCACAGTGGCGCAGACACAGTTACGAGCAACGACTCCAGCTTCTATGTGCTGGAGCAGACGAGCTCGGCCCTTCCCGCGCAGGACGTCGCCCTCATCGATCTCGACGGCGCGCTCGGCGCCTACCTGGCCGGCTCGGACCTGCGTTCGACGCCCTTTTCAGCGGATACGCCGCGCAGCCGCCGAGTACTTGTGAATCTGAATGGCTGGGGCGGCGAGGAGCAGCCAATCTTCGCCGACCTGGTACGCTGGGTCGGCGCCGGCGGGACGGCCATCTTCCTCGGCATGCCGCCGGAGAACGCTCTGGGAACCAAGTTTCGCATGGAGAAATTCCTCTCAAAGGATATTCTCCTGCCGTTCGCGGTGACCTATTACAGCGGCAAGGGCCTTTGGACGCCGTGCAGCCACGTTGTGCGCGAGCATCCGGTCTACGACGGGCTGCCGTCGGCCTGCCTGATGGGGCAGGAGTACCGCGACGTGGTTTCGCGCTGGTCGATCGTGACGCCGGAGACCGACTGGATCAGCGGCAACGTCACCTACGACTGGTACGCCGGCCTGAAACACAAGCAGAACTACATCGGCGTAACCGCGGCCTTCCACGGCGCCGACCTGACGCAGATCGCGCACGGTGAAGGCAGTTACATCCTGTGTACGCACCGGCTCGTTGAGAACCTGGGCAAAGATCCGGTGGCGGAGCGGCTCTTCAGCAACCTGGTGGGCTGGGCTCTGAGGTAGCTACCCGTTCCCGATTACCCGCTTAATCAGCTTCAGGAGACAGTATGGACAGATCAGCGCATGATGAAATCCCGTTCGACCTGTTCGCCAGCTTCGAACGTATCCAGGACGGCAACCCGACCTTTTTCTGTGAACCGCCCGAGTGGGCTGCGGCCGCGCACGCCATCGTCGTCGGCGGCACGGTCCACTACCTGTGGGGCAGACGCAGAAAGGACAACTACTGGATGCTGATGCACAGCACCGCGCCGGCGAGCGACCCCGCAGCCGTCACTCACGACCCGAGGAACCCTGTCCTGATGCCCTCGCAGGCCGGCTTTGACGACTTCACCGTCGAGTACCCCTACCCCATCCGCAATCCGGCCGACGGCAGGTTCTATGTCTACTATCTCGGCCGGCGGCTCAAACCTCCCAAGCAGACCGGCTTACTGGTAGGCGACGGCGACTTCGGCGCATGGACGCGCGTGCTCCGGACGCCCGTGATTCCCGCGGACACGCCTTACGAGAGCGCAGGCTCGTCGCACCCCTCCGTCGCGGTCGACGGCGACACGATCCACATCATCTACACCGGCGAATCGGAAGGGAATCCGGTTATCTGCCACGCAACCGCGCCGACGAGTGACCCCGCGGCGGTCACCAAGGACGCGGCCAACCCCATATTCAGCGGCAGCGGTCTGGCCTGGGACAGCAGCGGCGTGCGCGAGGCGGAGATCTTCAAAGGCCCGCGCTACTTCCATATCCTGTACGGCGGCCGCGCACACGAAGACGAGATATGGCAGATCGGGCATGTCCGAACGCGAGATTTCCGCGAATTTGAGCCGAACCCGCACAACCCGATCTTCACGCCCGCCGCGGACCGCGGGGCATGGGACTGCGACGGTATCCTCACGCCCCAGGTCTTTGAGACCGACGACGCCTACTACATGCTCTACGCGGGCCGGAAGGGCAGAGAGTGGCAGAGCGGCCTTGCCAGGGCAGACAAACCGCGCGGATAGCGAAGCGGAACCGGTTGCGGAACCGAGCCCTGCCAACTATTCTGGAAAAGAAAAATGCAGAGCGCATGCGCTCTGCATCTCGCGCGCCTTTTGCAGGTAAAGGCGCATTCTAAACTCCCCTCAATGAGCCCCCTGGGACTCGAACCCAGAACCCACGGCTTAAAAGGCCGTTGCTCTACCAATTGAGCTAGGGACCCGCGACAACGGCCCTCAATTCTAGCCTACGGGATGAATGAGGGCAAACTTTGACCCCGGGAAAACAAAGCGGCTGCAGATTCGGCAAGCGCGATCCGGGCTACAGGATCGGCGGCTCATCAGCGTAGTATTCATCGCGCAGCGAATCGGCCTGGACAATCCAACTGACGAAGTCGAGCTCTTCGCCTGCCAGGTGCGCCGGGATGATGCGGGCCAGCTCGTCCGGCGTGCGCTCGGCCAGCTGCCGGAATGTGACGATGCCGGCGGCGTAGAGTTGATCCTCGAACACCTGATCAACGCCGGCGATGCGGGTCAGATCTTCGGGCAGCGGTCCATCGTAGACCGCGCCGACGCGATTGTTCGTCTGGGCCAGCGCCCGGGCCTGCTCGGACCAGGCGCGGGTGTCGCTGCCCGGCAGGGCCCTCGTAATCTGTTGCAGCGATTCAGCGTCGGCGCGGGAGAGCTGGTCCCAGGTAAAGATGCCGACCTGATAGAGACGCCGCTCGTAGAGACCGCCGATGCCGTAGACGGCGGTAAGGTTGTCCGGCCGGTTCGAAAGGTCCTGTGCTGCGGATGGCCCTGGCTGGGCATCTCTGCGGCCGCGATGGCGTCCCTCCTGCGCGTTCGCGCCGGCCGCCGGCCCCGGCGGCGCGCCATAGGTCTGCGCGGCCCGCCCTTCGGGAACAGGCTGAGATACTCGCGCGCCGGACGACGTCGCAGACAGATCGAGACGCCGGCGCCGTCCCCGATACCAGACCCACTCAACCAGGGTCGAACTCACCCAGCCGAACAGCAGGCCGACCAGAATATACCCGAGCAGACTTGTCAGATCCATACATTCCCCCGTGCGCCTCGAAGAAAAGAGACACAGTGAAAATTAGTGTATCCCGCGCCCAATTGGTTGTCAAAGCGCTCTCCTGATGGCATTCCTTCGCTGCCGCGCCGCCTCGAAGAGAATGACGGCGCCGGCCCCGGCAACATTGAGCGATTCCGTGGCGGCGGCCATCGGAACCGCCACGGTTGCGGCTCTTTCCCGCATCTGCGAACTCGCGCCGCGCGCCTCACTGCCAAGCGCCAGCGCCGACGGTTCGTTCCAGTCGACTTCATCGTAAAGGATGCTGCCCTCTGCGCTTGCCAGGTAGAGCGGCTGGCCGCTGGGCAGCGCGGCCCAGACCGCCTCCCAGTTCTCCAGGATGCGAATCGGGACCCGAAAGTGCGCGCCCATCGCCGCCCGCAGGACTTTACCATTGAACGGATCGACGCAACCGGGCGCGCACAGGACCTGGTCGACCCCGGCCGCGGCGGCCGTGCGCAGGAGCGTGCCGGCATTGCCGGGATCCTGCACGCCGTCCAAAATGAGGGAAAGCGCGGCGGCGGAAGGCAGGGGCAGCTCCGGCATCGAGACCACGGCCGCGATGCTCTGCGGCGATACAGTCTCGCTGATCTTGTCGAGAATCTCGGGGGAAACCAGGTAGAGGGAACAGACCCGCTGGAGCTCCGCCGCCAGGTCCGGCTGCGCAACTGCGGCGGCTGCGCTGATGAAACAAGTGTGGAAGGCTGCCCCCACGGACAGAGCGTCCTGCACCAGGCGCGTTCCTTCCAGCGTACAGAGGCCATGGGCTTGCCGCTGGCGGCGGCGGCGCAGCCGGACCGCCAGTTTGATCTGCGGATTGCTGGCGCTGGTGATCTCTTTCATTCAGCAAGCTGAAGCGAAGTCTCTCCGAAGAGAGTGACGGTGTCGACAACGGGGGATTGGGGCGCATCGGATGCCGGCGCCGGGCAAATCGGACAAAAAAGCAGAGACGATTGTCTCTGCAATCTGCACTCTGAATTGTCAGACCGCCCGGCGGCCGTTGCGAAAACAGGTTCAAGCCGCGAAGTGATAGCGCAATAGATTCAGTTCAGCTGGCTCTTGGCCAGGTCGGCCAGTGCGCTGAATCCGTCGGCGTCGTTTGCGGCGATGTCGGCCAGTACTTTACGGTCCACCTGTACGTCGGCCTTCTTGAGTCCGTAGATCAGGTGACTGTAGTTAATGCCGTTGAGCCGGGCCGCGGCATTGATGCGGGTAATCCACAACCGGCGAAAATCGCGTTTGCGGTTGCGGCGGTCGCGATAGGCAAAGGCCAGCGATCTGATCATCGCCTCGTTGGCGCGCTTGAAGAGCTTCGACCGGCTGCCGAACTGCCCCTTCGTAAACTTGAGTACCTTCTTATGGCGCCTGTGCGCATAAACCTTTGGTCTGGAACGTGCCATTGGTTGAGTCCTTATATCTTACGTTAGCGATGCCTGGGAGCAGGGGCCCATTGGGCCTGGGCCGCCGGCATGACCGGGTAGGCGATGGAATCTGTTATCGGGCCGGATACGAAAAAGCGCTCTTCGTTCTGTCAGTTGCCCGACCCCGTCGAGACAGGTCTAGGCAACCAACTTCTTAGTCGCTCTGGCCTGGCCTTTATTCGGGCTTGTAATCTTGTGGCGGTAGTCGCTGACCTTGCGCTTTTTGCGGCGCAGGTGGTTACCGCCCTGTTTCCGGCGCAGCAACTTACCGTTCTTCGTCACACGGAAGCGCTTCTGCGCGCCCTTATGGCTCTTCATCTTTGGCATAGGTCGTCTCGTTTGTTCCCGCGCCCCTTACATGCAGAGACTCGATAAGATGCTGTGGCTTAACGAAAATCGCGCCCCCTTAAGGCGGAGGCGCATTGGACAATGTCACACCCGTCAGCGCATGCGCAACTGACGGCGTCATGCAAGCCTAAATAATAGCATAGCCGCCCGCCAAGCCCAAAATTTAGCGGCCGACAGCTACAGGCAGCTATGAAATTCGACTACGCGGCTGGAGCGAGAAGCATCACCATGCTGCGGCCCTCAAAGCCCGGGCGGGATTCGACGACCGCTTCGTCCGCCAGCTCCTCCGTCACCCGCTTCATCAGATCGAGCGCAATGTCCCGGTGGACGATCTCACGGCCGCGGAAGCGGATACGTACCCGCACTTTGGCGCCATCCTTCAGGAACTTTCTCGTCTTATTGAGAACGACCTGAATATCATGTTCGCCCGTCTTGGGCCGCAAACGCACTTCCTTGATCTCGATCTGCTTTTGGGCCTTGCGTGACTCCCGCTCCCGTTTCTGTCTCTCGTAGAGGTACTTGCCATAATCCATAAACCGGCAGACCGGCGGTTTGGCATTGGGCGCAACTTCTACCAGATCCAGATCTCTCTCTTCGGCGGCCTGCAGGGCAGCCTGTACCTCCATGATGCCGAGTTGCGTGCCAACTTCATCGATGACCCGCACCTGTGGCGTACGAATCCGGTGGTTGATTCGTGTGGTGTTTCTGCTAATTCCTGATCTCCTTTGGGCGTTTCACCCACAACACCAAAGATGTAGACACGCCTTCCCCTTTTGCGTAGGTCAATCCTTGCGCCCGCATAGTACGATGGCGGCGCACTGAACAACCTGTTTCAAAAAGGGGTCGCTGTCAGAACACATCTGTGGAAAACGATCGCTTGTAAAATCCGTGAGAGTATAGCACTACGAAAATGTTACGTCAAACCTGAAAAAAGGACATGGACGTGCCCCCAATAGGTGGGCAGCTGCTGTCCCGGCCGGTCTCTCTACAATGTCTTGGCGCGGCTGGCGATACGCTCGACCGCAAGCGAGACGAACTCCGCCGCCGGCATCCCGTTCCGGCGGACGCCGTCGCGCCGGCGCAGCGAAACGGTATCTTCTGCCGCCTCGCGATCACCGACGATCAACATATAGGGCACCTTCATACCCTGCGCCTGGCGGATCTTGTTGTTCATGCGGTCGCTGCTCAGGTCGGCGGAGACCCGCGCCCCTGCCTCGGTAAGGCGATTCTCAATCTGCGCCGCGTATTCATTGTGGGCCGATGTGACGGGAATGACCCGCACCTGTTCGGGCGACAGCCAGACCGGAAAGTTGCCGCCGTAATGCTCGATGAGGAAGCCGATCATGCGTTCATGCGTGCTGAGCGGCGCCCGGTGGATACACAGCGGGATCTCCTCCTCACCGGCGGCGTTGATGTAGGAGAGGTCCAACCGTTCCGGCTGCGCGAAGTCGACCTGATTGGTGGCGAGGGTGAACTCGCGGCCGATGGCGCTCCAGATCTGCACGTCGATCTTGGGGCCGTAGAAGGCCGCCTCGTCCGGCTCCTCTTCAAACGGCACGTTGCCCTCGGTCATCGCCTGGCGCACCATCTCCTCGGTTTGCTGCCAGAGGGAGCGGTTGTCGACGTACTTTTCGCCCAGCTTTCTGGGGTGATGCGTACTCAGGCGCATGACAAACCGCTCGATTTCGAAAAGGTCGAAGTAGTACTTGTACAGGTCCACGACCCGCATGAACTCCTCGGCAAACTGCTCCTCGGTGCAGTAGATGTGAGCGTCGTTCATCTGCATCGAACGGACGCGCATCAAGCCGAATAGCTCCCCGCTCTGTTCATAGCGGTAGCAGGTTCCGTACTCGGCCAGCCGCACGGGCAGCTCGCGGTAGCTGCGCAGCTTCGAGCCGAAGATCTTGTGGTGCATCGGGCAGTTCATCGGCTTTACGTAGTAGGTGACGCCTTCCATCTCCATCGGCGGGTACATGCTGTCTTTGTAGAAATCGAGGTGCCCGCTGCGCAGGAAAAGGTCCTCCTTGGTGAGATGGGGCGTGCGCACGCGATCGTAGCCGGCCGCCTCCTCGGTCTCTTTGGCCAGGCGTTCGAGCTCTTCGATGATGATGGCGCCGCGCGGCAGCCAGAGAGGCAGACCCGGCCCGACCTCCTCTTCAAAGATAAAGATCTCCAGCTCGCGGCCCAGCTTTCGGTGGTCCCGCTTCTTGGCCTCTTCGAGCTGATCGAGGTGTTTCCTCAGCTCCTTGCGGTTGCGCCAGGCCGTGCCGTAGATGCGCTGCAGCATGGCGTTTTTCTCGTCCCCCCGCCAGTAGGCGCCGGCGACGCTGAGCAGCTGAAATCCGTCGGCGACGATCTGACCGGTATGCTCCACGTGGGGACCCCGGCATAGGTCTTCGAAGGTATCATGCTTGTACGTGCTGATGACCGGCTTTTCAGCCGCTTCGTTGCCGTATTCGTCGATTTCCCCTTCAACCAGGCCATCGATCAACTCTAATTTGTAGGGCTGGTCGGCGAAGAGCTGGCGGGCCTCTTCGGCGCTGACATCGCGATAGGCAAACTGGTGCTTGCCGCCGATAATCTGGCGCATGCGCTTCTCGATCGCTTTCAAATCCTCGGGTCGGAAGGTCCGCGGAGAGCCGTCCTGGTCAACCCCGAGATCAAAGTCATAGTAGAAACCGTTGTCTATCGGCGGCCCGATCGCGAACTTGGCTTCGGGATACAGTTCCAGCACCGCTTGCGCCATAACGTGGGCTGCGCTATGGCGAATCTTATACAGGCCATCTATTTTACTAGCCATCTCCGTTGCTCCTGTCAGCTTCAGTGGTTGTTGTACTAGGCGCTGTCACCTCGGCTTGTGAATCCGAAGTGGACCGTGGCTCGTGGATAGGAACACCACCGGCCACCGGGGTCTGCCGCTAACCGCGGCTAGTCAACCACGCAGCGCTCCACCAGGTCAGGTAGAGCAGCTGCTGCATCCCCTTTACCAACGGCAATGGGTCGATCCATTCGCTCAAACGGTGGGCGTCGCCGCCGTCGGTAAGGCCCACGCAGACGGCTGGAATGTTACGGCTGAGAGGCACATTGGCATCTGTGCTGCTGATGCGCGCGTCACTGCGTTCTTTAACGCCGAGCTCCTGCAGAATCGTGGAGGCGGCCTGCACGAGTGGATGCTGAAAAGGGAGCCCGCCCGGAGGCCGATTGCCGATCTGTTCATGTTGTAGCGTCAGGCCGTCGCCGTGCGCGCGATGCGCCTGCGCGTGCCGCTCTACGATCTTTCCGATCTGCCCGTCCAACCAGGCCAGCGTCTCGGGCGATTCGCTGCGCAGGTCCAGCTCCATCCACGCTTGCTGGGCGATGGTATTGATGGAGGTGCCGCCGCCGATGCGGCCGATGTTGAAGGATGTACGCGGTGTCTGCGGAACCTGCAGACGCGCCATCTCTTCGGCCAGCGATACCAGTCCATGAACCGCGCTGGCTGCGCCGAAATCCCCCCAGCTGTGGCCCCCCGGCGCCGCGGCCGATGTACGATACCGCCGCACGCCCAGGGCCTGATGGACGATGCGGCCCAGGCCCATGCCTTCGAGCACGATCACGGCGCCCAGGGCGCAGCGCCCGTTGCGCGCCGGACCCGCATTGCGCGCCGCACCCGCATTGCGGCTTGCCCCTCTTGTCTCCGCTGTACCCGCTGTACCCGCTATATCCACTGTATCCGCGGCCAGCCGGTCCACAACCCGGCGCATGCCGCGCAGGTCGCCCACGCCCTCTTCCATCGAGTTGGCGACCAGCCAGATGTCCACGGGCGGCGGCGCAAGTTGTGTCAGGGTCTCAGCCAAAGTGAGCAGGCCGGCGACGCCTGTCGAATTGTCGCCGATGCCCGGCCCGCGGATCAGTCCATTGTCCAGGCGGCGCAGACGCAGGTCGGTCTCAGACGGAAAAACCGTATCGGTGTGGGCCGACACGAGCAGGGCGGGTTGGTCCTGCGCCCGCGGGCCGCGCACGCGGCCATAGACATTGCCCAGCCGGTCCCGCGCCACGTCGGCCAGGCCGATCGCCCGCATACGGCTCTCGATCCAGACGGCGCGCTCGGTCTCGGCGCCGGTGGGAGCGGGGATCTGTTGGACGGTGACGCAGAGGTCGATGAGTTGCTCAAGCCGGCCGGTGTAGGCTCCGGCTGCGGCATGCACCGCGCTTCCGTGGGACAGCCCGTCAATCAACATGAAACACCTGCGAAAACTGTTACGTCCGCCACTGATTTTAAGCGCCGGAAAAGAACAACAGGGGCGCCCGCTCGAGCGCCCCTGTATTTCTGACCTGTCGCCGCGCCCGGAGGGCACACATCGAAAGTCTATTCATACCAGCCGGAGCCAATGAGCAGTCCGTCGTGGCGCACGGTCCAGGAGTGCTTGGTCTCCTCGGCGCCGGTGGCGGGATTGACGAAGACATAGTGTACCCACGATCCCGCCTCGGTCGCTTCCAGCATGTCGGTGCCGAAATGATAACCGGTGGAGTCCATCCCCAGATCTTCCTTCAAGTCCCGACCCAGCAGATCCGGGTTGGCGTGCGCGATTAACAGATCATTCTCGTCGAAGATGTAGACATACCATTCCCCATCCACGCTTTCCGGCGTGTTGTAATGCGCCACGGTTGCTTCCCGGCCATGCGCCTTATAGTGGCGCAACGCCTTATCCACCATGGCGACCGTATATTCAGCCGGTTGCGCCTTGGTAACGGCCAAGGCCAGACTGGGCAGAACCTGATACCAACCAGAGGCAAAGATCAGCCCATCGTGCCTGACGACCCAGGTATGCTTGTACTCCTGGTTGCCGCTGGCAGGGTTGAGGAAGATATAATCGACCCATTTCCCCTCCTCAGTCGCGCCTGCAATCTCCTCGCCATGCCGGTAGCCGGTGATATCCACGCCCGTAGGGCCCGTCAGGTTCTCTCCCAAAATGTCGGGGTTCGGGTGGGCGATTATCTCATCATTCTCATCTGCGATGAAAACATACCATTCGCCGTCCACGCTCTCCGGGGTATTGTAATAGTCTAACGTCGCTTCCCGACCCTTGGCATCGTAAATCCGCAGGGCCTTCTCTACCACGGCCACCGTGTAACCCGCGCGATCGGCCTTGGAAACCCGCCGACCATGCACGGCAAAGGAGCCATCTGCACGACCCGCCCTATCCATTCGCGAATCATGTGGCATCCAGCCGCGGGGTGACATCCAGTGATGGCAACCGGACAGAAATACGGCGGCAGCCACCAGGACGGCGGTCATTCTGACATAAAAAACACGTTTATGCATTGGTCTTCCTCCTGTAGCGCTCTACTTTGAGAGTCGGTGCCGCTCGGCCGAACAGCAAAACATGCAAATTTCACAGAAATATACCGAACATACCTGCACCGAGCCATCAGGTGAGGTGTGTTCGGTAGGAGGAAAAATATCTGCTCTCCACCTTACAACTCCGGAGCGAAGATGGCCGCGCATACACCCCTGGTCAAAAAAGGCCCTTATGCTTAATGGCGCCGCCACTTTCGCCCTTAACGCGAAACCTGCCAAACACCGTTGTTCGGCAACGGCCAAGGTGGGAGATACTGGACTTGAACCAGTGACCTCTACGATGTCAACGTAGCGCTCTAGCCATCTGAGCTAATCCCCCGGACATTGGAAATTAACTATAGCACATCGCAGTTTCAGCCACAAAATCCCCTGTATGCCGCGCCTATGCCGCGCCCATGCCATTCTGATGTATAATGACAAGACCTCTGTGGTTAGTGGAAAACTGCTCGTGGAAGGCAGCCCCACTAACCACGATTCACTTTTCACGACAGAGTCCAGCCTAACGATGGAGAACGCTATGAAAGTCCTGGTAACAGCGGGGTGGGTCGAAAGATTTGTAGATGGTTTCCGGCGGGAGTTTCCACAAGTGGAGTTTGTGATTGCCGATACGGCCGAAAAGATTGCGGCGCAGGCAGCCGACGCGGAGGCCGCCTTCGGCCCGATGAACAGCAGCCAGCTGCAAGCTGCCCCCAACCTGCGCTGGATCCAGTCGCCCAGCGCTGGCGTGGAATGGATGCGCAACGCGCCGGAGCTGGCGGAACGGGACATCACAGTCTGCAATACGCGCGGCGCGCATGCCGCCACGATCGCGGAGCATACGATGGGCATGCTGGTCTTCCTGACGCGCGGGTTCGGTCCCCTTCACAAGGCGCAACAGAGGCACGAGTGGGGCGTCCCCGAGGGCACGCGGCTGGTCGGCCTCGTCGGTCTGAAGATGGGCATCGTCGGCCTGGGGAATATCGGCCGGCAGATCGCGAAGCGGGCCGCCGCTTTCGAGATGGATGTCATCGCTGTCGACGTCAATCCGATGGAGAAGCCCGACTATGTCTCCGACCTGCAGCTGATGGACGGCATGCCGGCGCTGCTGCGGGGGTCGGACGTGGTGGTGGTGACGGTCCCGATCACCGCCGAGACGCGGGGGATGATCGGGCCGGACGAACTGGCTCTGCTGCAACCGGAGGCCTTTTTCATCGTCATCTCGCGCGGGGGCATTATCCATGAGCCCACCTTGATCCGGATGCTGGAGGAGGGCAAGCTGGCCGGCGCCGCGCTGGATGTGGCCGCCACGGAACCGCTGCCCGCGGACGATCCGCTGTGGGACGCGCCCAATCTGTTCATCACGCCGCACAGTTCCCCCTCTTCCGTCCAGACTTCGGCCAATGTCGCGAGCATTCTGAAAAACAATCTGACCCGCTTTCTGAATGGCGAACCGTTACAGAATACCGTTAGTATCGAACGCGGATTCTGATGGATGCCTACGGCGAAAACGCGCCTTCCCTTTATTGCTTGTTGCCCAACTGCTTGTTGCCCATGAGAGAACGAGAGCCCCGCGATCTCAGGCTGGAGCCTTTGCGGAACATCCTGGTATCAGCATGAATCCAAACTTAAGGAGACCATAGCATGCAAGTCGTTGACGTAATCGCCCACTGCCTGAAAGAGGAGGGCACCGAGATTCTTTTCGCCTATCCGGTCAACAACCTCATCGAATCGGCCGCCAAATTGGACATCCGCACCATCATCGTGCGCCAGGAGCGCATCGGTCTGCACATGGCGGACGCCATCAGCCGCTTGAGTTCGGGCGACAAGATCGGCGTCTTCTGCATGCAGTCCGGCCCCGGTTCTGAAAACGCCTACGGCGGCGTAGCCCAGGCCTTCGGCGATTCCTCCCCAATCGTCGTCCTGCCCGGCGGCTATGCCCGGCCCATCAACCAGGTGCAACCCAACTTCAACTCCGCCCAGAGCTACGCCTCCGTCACCAAATCGAGCGAGCAGCTGATCATGCCGGAGATGACGGCGGACGCAATACGGCGGGCGTTCCAGGCGGTGCGCAGCGGCCGGCCGCGGCCGGCCCTGGTGGAAACCCCTGCCGATATTGCCTCTGCCGAGGTCGCGGAATTCAGCTATCAGCCCGTCAAACGGCTGCGCTACGGGCCGGACCCGGCGGATGTGGAACAGGCGGCGGATATGCTGGTGGAGGCGCAACGGCCGGTGATCTATGCCGGCCAGGGTGTCCACTACGCCAAGGGATGGGACGCCCTCAAGCAGCTGGCCGAGTTGCTGGAAGCGCCCGTCACCACCACGCTCAACGGCAAGAGCGCCTTCCCGGAGACACATCCTCTGAGCCTCGGCTCGGCCAACCGTTCCCACACGCGGGCTGTTGGGGAGTTTCTGAATAACGCCGACCTGATCTTTGGCATCGGCTGCAGTTTCAGCATCACCAGCTTCGGCGTGCGCATGCCGGCAGGCAAGACGATTATCCACGCCACCCTCGACCCGGCCGACGTCAACAAAGACGTCGTCAGCCAGCACGCTCTGGTCGGCGACGCCGATCTGACACTGCGGGCATTGATTGCGGCTGTGTCGGATCGGCTGGGCGGACAGCCGCGCGGCCGCCAGGCCGGCGTCGCCGCCGCCATTGCCGAGATCAATGGCAAGTGGGAGGCCGATTGGGCGGCCAAACGCAACAGCGACGAAGCGCCTCTCTCCCCCTACCGGGTGATTCGCGACCTCTATAACAACGTCGATGTGCCCAACACCATCATCACGCATGACGCCGGCAGCCCCCGCGATCAGCTCTCGCCCTTCTGGAAATCAATAACACCGCTCTCCTATATCGGCTGGGGCAAGACCACACAGCTGGGCTACGGCCTGGGCCTGGCGATGGGCGCAAAGCTGGCCCACCCCGACAAGCTCTGCATCAACGTGTGGGGCGACGCCGCAATCGGCTTCACCGGCATGGACTTCGAAACCGCGGTGCGGGAACGCATCCCCATTCTGTCGGTCCTGTTCAACAACTTCTCGATGGCGATTGAAATCCCAATCATGCCGGTCTCTCAAGAAAAGTACGGCGCGACCGATATCTCCGGCAACTACGCCAAGATGGCCGAGGCGTTCGGCGGCTACGGCGAAAGAATCGAGACGCCGGACCAGATCATCCCCGCGATTGAGCGCGGCATCCGCAAGACGGAAGAAGGCGTGCCGGCGCTGCTGGAGTTCATCACCGCGAAGGAGACGGAGATACCGCAACACATGTAACGGCAGCTGCCAGGGACTAGCTGCCAGGGGTTAGCTGCCAGGGACTAGCTGTCAGGGACTAGCTGTCAGTGAAGCGTGGATGGCAAATAAGGACGGTGGCAGGTTTCCGGAGTTCTGTGTGCGTACCGGTCACCTGCCAATGCATTTGAGGACGGACCCATGAACCGGAACAGTGAACGAGTTCCCATCTGTGTGGTCGGGTGCGGCGGCATGGGCCACCGCCACACAATCGCATACCACACGCTGGAAGAGACCGGCATGTCGAATGTGGAGCTGATGGCGGTCTGCGACATCAACCGCGACAATGCCGAACGCATCGCAGGCGAGGTGGAGCGCCTGTTTGGCCGCAAGCCGCTGATCTTCACCGATCTGGACCGCATGCTGGCCAGCCCGGATATCGCCGCCGTCGACGTGGTTACCGACGGCTCCAGCCACCACGAAATCGCAACTGCGGCGCTGGCCGCCGGAAAACACGCCCTCGTGGAAAAGCCCCTGGGCATCACCATAAGGGCCTGCCGCCGCATCATCGACACGGCCGAACGCAGCGGCGCCGTGCTGGCGACCGCCGAAAACTACCGCCGCGATCCGGTCAACCGGATGGTGCGTGCCGTGATCGACGCCGGACTCCTGGACGACCCTTTACTGATGATCCAGACGTCGCTCGGCGGCAACGATCTGATGGCCGCCACGCCCTGGCGGCATCTGAAGGAAAAAGGGGCCATCGGCCTGGACATGGGCGTTCATTACGCCGACATCATCCGCTACTATCTCGGCGAATACGCGCGCATCTTCGGGCGCGGGCTGATCGTGGAGCCGGTCCGCCGGCGTCCTGTCGCCGAAAATCACCCGCTGATCTCTTACCGGGAGCAGACGCCCACCTACCCGGAAACGATCGCGGCCACCGGCGAGGACTCGATCCTCGCTCAGTATCTGATGCGGTCGGGCGCGACGGTGCAGTTCTCACACCTGGGCGGGGGCAGAGGTAGCAGCCGTTTTGAACGCAGTGTTCACGGCCGCCACGGCGCGCTCGACATTCCCCGCGACCGGACGGGCGGTTCAGTCCGGCTGCGGCTGGAGGAACGGACGCTGGAGGGCAAGGAGATCCTGGGCCTGCTTCCCGACTTCTCTCTCAACGCCATCACCGCCCGGCTGTTCGGCGAAGACGGCGTTGTCTATGACTTGCCCGACGTACCCCACGCCGAGATGGCGCTGGACGCCAGGCTGCTTGCAATCGAATATCACGACTTCGCCGAGGCCGTTCTGCACGGACGGGCGCCGGAGGTCGACGGCCGTGACGGCATGATCGCGGTGGCTGCCATTCTGGGCGCCTACGAATCCGCGGCTGTCGGGCGTGCCGTCGAGCTTGAGGAGTTGTTGTCGGGCGCAGTGCGGACCTACCAGGAGGAAATCGACGACGCGCTGGGGCTGTAATGCAAACGGGGCGGCCTTTCGCCGCTTCACGACTGCTACTCGCGCTGTGTTGCCAGAGGATTCGGCGAGACGACTTCGAGAAGCATCGGATCGCCGGGGACGTCCACCAGCCAGCCGGCCACCCATCCCAGCGCCTCTTCTGCCGAGAAAGCGTCGGTCTTCGCTACGTAGAACCAGCCGCTGTCAATCGTCCGGCCGAGCAGGCGCAGCTGTTCGTCAGGCGGGATTAGCCCCAGCGATTCGTAGGTCTGACCCGGCCCCCGGCGGAGATTCAACACGGCAGAGGAACGGGCATAGAGGGGAGCGCCTTCTGCCGCGGCGGGCGTCGCCGCAGCAGTGTCAGTGATGACGCCAACCGCCGGCTCTCCGGCTGCCGCGGCAGTCGCCGACTGCTGTTGGGCCCTGACGGCCCGCTCTTCCTCCAGGCGCAGCGCAACCCGCGCCTCCACGGTCGCCTCTAGCGCGGCGGTGGCGGCGTATTGAGGTTGACTCTTGGCCCACTCTTCGGTCAGGCGCAGCGCAACCCGCGCCTCCACGGTCGCCTCTTGTGCGATGGTGGGCGTCCTCTGAGAGCGAATCGCCAGCGCAGAGAGCGCAACAAATGTGATGATCAGGGGAACGGCCGCTGCGCCCAGCCACACAAATCGCCGGGTCCTGTTTACAGGCGCAGGGATCTCGATGATGACTTCCGGTCTCAACACCGGCATCTGACGCCGGTGGGGCACGAGCGCGTTTGCTTCATGCCCTTCTGCTTCCCGGCTTGCGTCTGTGTATGTACTGCCCGTGTCAGCAGAATTCGGTCCGGCGGAGGAGGGCGCTCCCTGGATCCTGCCGCCATCGTCAGCGGGGTTTGTCGCATCCCCTCCTTCTCTGGAGGAGCGCGGCCTGTTGTGGTTAATCACTTTTGCAACGAAGATCAGATAAACTGGATCGCATATCGACGGCGGTTGTCGACTCCAACGGTTCCGACAGGCAAGGGCGGGCTATGTGACCCGGTATTTGAGTGTATCACATGCACTACCGCTTCGCTATACCAAAGCTGAGAACAGGAACGTCTGCTGCTTAAAGGAGATCCCATGCTCATCTCAATACAGGAAAACCTGTTGCCCGGCGAAACGCTGAATGAAAAGCTCGACTGCGCCGAGACCCTGCAGATCGACGGTGTCGAAATTCAGGGCCGGTCGCGACTCTATGACCGCATCAGTGAATACGAGGCCGCCTTCAACAATCGCACGCTGCGCATCTCGTCAATTTGCGGCCAGTCCACCTTCGACTGGCTGGACCCGGACCTGGCCAAACGCCAGGCCAGCATCGACGAATCCCGGCGCAACCTGGAAGCCTGCGGCCATTTCGGCGCCGCCGGGCAGATTGTGCCCCCGATCTTCGGCCCCCCGCGGCTGCCGGACCTTTCCCCGCTCAAGGATGCGATCGCGCTGGAAAAAGAGCTGTTGGTCGAGATCACTCGCGAACTGGCCGCCTTCGCGCACAATCACGGCACGCTGCTGTTGTTAGAGCCTCTCAACCGCTATGAGCAACACCTGCTGCGGCGGCAGGAGGACGGCGTGGAAATCATCCGCAAGGCAGGGGACCCTCCTGGCGTGGCTCTGCTGACCGATTTCTTCCACATGCACATCGAGGAAGTCGACACACCGGCGACCATCCGCAAGATCGGCCGCTACATCGGCCATGTCCACGTGGCTGACAATACGCGTGTCCAGCCGGGCATCGGTGACATCGACTGGCGGGCGGGCATTCAGGCCCTGGCCGACGTCGATTTCAAGGGCTATCTGACATACGAGTGCCGCGTCGCCGGCGAGCCGCAAGCCGCCCTGGCGCAGTCGGTCGCCCTGCTGCGGGAAACGATCGCCAGCGTCCGAAATGACTGATCAGCGGCGCCGCGGCGCTTCAGCATAACTTTACAGAAAGATCATATCCCAGAGAATTCCGGTTGGTCAATCGATCTCCTGTTCAGGATTCCTCCCAAAATAGGTCTGTTTCGTTGGGGGATCGCTGATCGGCTACACTGGTACGCTGCGATTTTCGGGCCGAAAATCACCAGGAAATCGGCGCGGAATATGTTCTGGGCAATATAAGTACGATCCGTCTACGTAATGCTGGCTGCGCCGCGCAAACATCCTCCCCAATTCCTCTGCTTCATCTCCAGAATTTCTCCAGATTTCAGCGATACACTGTAGAGAGTCAAGACGGTGGCTGCGGCTCATCTCACCGTCTCAGCCATTCTGCATCTTGTCGCATTGTCAGTTCAGGAGACAGAGATATGACCGGTTCGTCAGCGCTGATAGGCATGAAAGAAATAACGAAAGTCTATCAGATGGGGGAGACAAGCCTGCCCGCGCTGGACGGTGTTTCGCTGTCGATTGACGAGGGAGAGTACGTGGCGATCGTCGGCACAAGCGGCTCCGGCAAAAGCACGCTCATGAACATTATCGGTCTATTGGACCGCCCCACGGACGGTGTCTATCAGATTCGCGGCCAAAGGGCAGATGACCTGACCGGCAGACAACTGGCGGAGCTGCGCAACCGCGAGATCGGATTCGTGTTTCAGCAGTTTAACCTGCTGGCGCGTGCATCTGCCTGGCGGCAGGTTGAGTTGCCGCTATTCTACGCCGGTGTTGCACGCAGCGCCTCGCGCCAGCGCGCGCTCGAAGCCCTGGCGCAGGTGGGCCTGGCTGATCGCGCAGACCACAAGCCGGAAGAGCTGTCGGGTGGCCAGCAGCAGCGGGTGGCCATCGCGCGTGCGCTCGTCAACCGGCCCAGCCTGTTGCTGGCCGACGAACCGACCGGCGCGCTCGACACACGCACCGGCGAAGAGGTGATGGCGCTCTTTGAGAATCTGCACGAGGAAGGGCTGACACTTGTCATCATTACACACGACCAGGAGGTCGCCGACCGGGCCCGACGCGTAATCACTATGCGAGACGGCGCGATCATCTCCGACTCGCGCGGCGGCTCCAATGGGTTAAGGGAGCCCGCGCTTGCGCCGCTGCCGCGGCCTGCCGCAATTGAGCAGATTGAGGAGAAGGTCTATGAAGCTGGTTAGATATTTTCCGGTTGCTGCCGACAGCATCGCTGCCAACAAGATGCGGGCCAGCCTGACGATGCTGGGCATTATCATCGGTGTGGCCGCGGTGCTCTCAATACTGGGTATCGGACGCGGCGCGTCAGCGAATATCCTGGGAGAGGTCGCCAGCCAGGGCACAACACGCCTGACGATCAACCCGAGCACAGAGAGCGAAGGAGAGCGTGCCGGCAGCCCTGTTCAGACGTTGACCATGGGCGACGTAAAGATGCTTTCCGACCCCGCCTTCCATCCGGATCTCCTTGCAGTCGTGCCCCAATATGGGAGCAGCATCCAGCTGGTCGCCGGCAGCAACAACACGCAGGTCCGGGTGACGGGCACGACGGCCGCCTATGCCGATGTCCTCCAACTGGAGATGGCCGAGGGCCGTTTTCTGACGGAGGACGAGGTCACGCAGATGAGTAACGTGATCGTCATCGGGACGACGGTGGCGACCGATCTCTTCGAGCGCACGCAGGTCGTAGGCGAAAGCGTGCGCATCAATGGCGAACCGTTTACGGTCGTCGGTGTGCTGGAAGAGAGCGGCAACGCGGGTTTCGGCAGCAATGACGAAAGCGGGTTCATCACCATCGGCGCTGCCCACGGGCGCGTCTTCAATGTGCCCCGCTATCGAGGCGAATATGTTGTTACGTCGATAGCGGCCGACGCGGTCAGTGAAGAGCGGGTGGATGCAGCCGAGCTGCAGATCGAACAGACCTTGCGTCTGCGCCACGGACTCGGCGCTGAAGACGACAATGACTTTACCATCAGTACACAGGCCAGCCTGCTGGACACGATCGGCGCCGTCACCAGTACACTTACGCTGCTTCTGAGCAGTATCGCTGCCATCAGCCTGCTGGTAGGCGGCATCGGCATCATGAACATCATGCTTGTTTCGGTGACCGAACGCACCAAAGAGATCGGCCTGCGCAAGGCGCTGGGCGCACACACCAGCGACGTGTTGCTGCAGTTTCTGATTGAGTCGCTGGTGCTGACGTTACTGGGAGGCCTGATAGGAATCGCCATCAGCTACGGCCTGGCTCTGCTCGTGCAGAAAATCCCCAACTTCCCTATCGACCTTCTGATTGGGGCCGACGCAGTGATCATGGCCGTGGGTGTCAGCGCCGGCTGCGGGTTGATCTTCGGGCTGTATCCGGCGATGCGGGCAACCCGGTTGGATCCGATTGAGGCATTGCGATATGAGTGATCCTCTTCGGAACGCTCGACTGATTACTTCATGGATAGGAAGGGGCATTCATATGAACGGGAAATCTCTCTTGATTGTTCTGGGCGCCATGGTGGCCGGCGTTGCGCTCGGCGCCGGCTTTGCAGGTCTTCTCGGCCCCATTGCGCCGGAACAGACCACAGCCAGAACAGTGCTGGCAGCCGGCACGGAGCCGGCAACCGAAACGGAGTCGGCAGCCAGCATCGAGACCACGCTCATCCGCCCGGCGGAAACGGCCGTAGACCGCGTCACCGCGGCCGGCAATATCGAGCTTGTGGACACCAGGCAGGTGGTAGCGCAGGTCAACGGCTACGTAGACGAAGTGCTGGTGGATGTTGGTGACGTGGTCGGCAGCGGTGATCTGCTGGTGGCCCTGGACCGGGCCGACCTGGGCAGGGCGGTGGACCAGGCCCGCATCAATCTGACATCGGCTGAACTGCAGTATGAAAATCTGTTGGCCGACGCCAGCGCGGCCGATCTTGCCGCGGCGACGGCGGACCTGAAATCAGCCCAGGAAAATCTGACCGAAGTGCAGAACGGCGCCAGTGATGGGGAGTTGGCGGCGGCGCGAAGCAGTGCCGGCTCTGCCTGGGCCAGATACAATGACCTTCTGGATGGAGCCAGCGAGAATGAACGGATCCAGTTGGCCGCGACCGTGGAAAACGCGCGCGTAACCATGCAGGAAGCCCAGACCGAGTATGACAAAGTAGCTTGGCGCGAAGATGTGGGTATGACGCGGCAGGCGGCCCAGTTGCAGCAGGCGACAATCTCCTATGAGTCGGCGCTGGCGGCCTATGAGGAGGCGGTTGCGCCCGCCTCAGAGGCGGATTTGCAGTCAGCGTTGAGCCAGGCCCAGACTGCACAGCAGCAGTTGGATGATCTGTTGGCCGGCCCGACGGCCGTCAACATCGCGGCAGCCGAGGCGCAGGTCGCTGCGGCCCGCTCCAAGCTGGACACACTGTTGCGCGGCGCGGATGAAACGGATATCGAACTGGCGCAGCTGTCGATCGAGCAGGCGCAGTTGACCTTGCTGGAGGCGCGGCTCGACCTGATCAAAGCAGAGCTGGTCGCTCCGGCTGCGGGTACTGTCTTACGGGTCAATGTGGCTGAAAGCGACCGGATTTCAGCAGGAACCGTCGCGATCACGATAGCGGACCTGAGCCAGCTGCAGTTGACGATCGATGTCGCCGAAGTCGACGTCCCCAAGATCAGCGTAGGTCAGTTGGCGGACGTCACGATAGATGCCTTCCCCGAAAGGGTGTTTGCAGGCATGATCAGCGGCATCGATCCATCCAGCAACGCCCAGGAGGGTGTCATTGACTACCCCGTGACGGTTCGGCTGATCGATGAAGCCCTGACATACGTGCGGCCCGGCATGACGGCTGTTGCCACCCTGCGCAGCGAAATGGCGGATGCCCGCTGGCTGGTGCCCACGACTGCGGTTCAGGAGTATAACGGCGAAACGGTGGTGATCAAGGCGAGAGACGAACAGACCCAGCCGGTGGCGGTCGTCGTTGAGGGCGTTCAGGGCGAGTGGACTGTTGTCCGTTCAACGCAGTTGCAGGACGGCGATGAAGTGCTGGGCGTTACTACCTATGTCAGTCAGAACGACGACTGGGAGCCCTTCTCCGGGCCGCCTCCCGGCGCCGCCGGTGGTACACCGTAGAAGGCGAGTAAGCCAGGCATGTCCTTGAAACTACGCAGGCTTCAGGAACAGGTTGCGCTGAAAACGTACGAAACGAATCCCGACAATCTGGACCGTCCATACCCAAAGGATGCCGACCCGGTGCTGGCTGAGCAACTTGCCTTAGCGGTAGAAACCAGTTATAACGGGCCTGTGCCGGAAGAACGCATTCTAATCGTTGACGACGACCGCGAGATCGTGCGCCTGCTGCGGAGCTACTTGCAGCGGGAGCGGTACGCGGTGTCCGTCGCCTATGACGGCGAGACCGCACTCCATGCGCTGCGGAGGGAGTCGCATGCTCTGGTGTTGCTGGATCTGATGCTGCCGGACAAGGACGGCTGGGAGATCACCCGCACAGTTCGCGGCGACGAGAAACTGGCCGGCACGCTCATCATCATGCTGACGGCTCGGGTCGAGGATACGGACAAGATCGTCGGCTTGGAACTGGGGGCCGACGACTATGTCACCAAGCCGTTCAATCCCCGCGAAGTGGTTGCGCGGGTGCGGGCGCTGCTGCGGCGTACCCACCGGGCAAGGCCGCGGGCGGCGGCCCTGGTTGTTGGCGATTTGCAGATGGATGTGGAGCGCCGCGACGTGCAGGTTCGGGGCATCGCAGTGGAACTGACGCCTACGGAGTTCAGTCTGTTGCAGACACTGATAGAAAGCCCCGGCTATGTCTTCACGCGCTCGGAGCTGATGGATAAGGCATTGGGGTACGACTACGACGGCGTCGATCGGATGCTGGACAGCCACATCAGAAACCTGCGCCGCAAAATCGAGATCGATCCTCGCAAACCGACGCTTATCCAGACGGTCTACGGGGTCGGTTACAGGCTGGCCGGAGAGCGGGAATGAACCGGTTATGGGTGCGGTTGAGCCTGGCTTTCGCGGCGATCATCGTTATCACCTTTGGCGCCATTATGTTCACGGCGCGACGGTTCTTCAACGACAGTAATCTGCGCTCGCTGGCTCTCTCCTACTTTGAGAGGCCGGCTGGCTTAGTGAATCTATTGGAAGAGCACTATGCCAACCATGGCGGCTGGCAGGGTGTCTCACCGTTGCTGGAGGGAACCGACTCCGCTCTTTTTTTCACTGCAACCCGCAGAAGAGTCCTGATACTTACTGACCCGGAAGGACAAGTTCTCTACGCAACCGCGGGCACAGAGAGGCCGGACCATCTGGAAACTCACCAGTTGCAGCAGTCTCTACCCATCCGTTCCGAAGGGCAAACCGTCGGCTTCCTCGACCTGATCCTCCAGGAACGGCCGCTTGGACTTCTCGTTTCACATTCAGCGCCGGATGACGTCTCGTCAGGTCTTGCGGAACAGTCCAGCGATTCCATGTTGCAGATGCTT
Source organism: Caldilineaceae bacterium (assembly GCA_022821545.1). Lineage (GTDB taxonomy): Bacteria > Chloroflexota > Anaerolineae > Caldilineales > Caldilineaceae > Bin5. Next base: position 1,666 of record JAJEDJ010000054.1, on the reverse strand, counting down.
CTTATTGGCGCCATACTGGCGATCGTCTTCGGCGTGCTGGTCAGTCGCTGGCTCTCCGCGCCTCTCACCCATCTCGTTTACGGTACGCAAGCCATCGCCAGGCGCAATCTCAGCTTTCGCGTGGCTGAACAGGGCAGTGCCGAAATGCGGGAGGTATCGAACTCCTTCAACAGGATGGCTGCCGCGTTAGAAGACGCGGAGACGCAGCGCCGCAGCATGTTGAACGACATTGCCCACGAGCTCCGCACACCCCTCACCGTACTGGAAGGCAACCTGCGGGCAATTCTGGACGATGTCTACCCGCTCGAAAAAGCGGAAATCGCCCGCCTCTATGATCAGACCCGCCATCTGCACCGGCTGGTGGACGATCTGCGGCTATTGGCCCAGGCGGAGGCCCGACAACTGCAGCTGCAGCGCAGTCCCCGCGATCTGACAGTTCTGCTGGGAGAGGTAGCAGAGCTTTTTTCGCCGCTGGCGGGAGAAAAGAATATCTCTCTCGATACCAGTTTGCCGCAATCATCGGTTCCTGCCGCCGTTGACCGTATCCGGATCGTTCAAGCCCTGCAGAATCTTCTGACAAACGCATTGCAACACACGCCGGCCGGCGGGATCATAACGCTCTCATTGCGGGTGGAAGATGAAATGGCTGCGATTTCTGTGGCCGATAACGGTGACGGCATCGCGCCAGAAGACATTTCACGTGTCTTTGACCGCTTCTACCGGGTTGACAACAATCGAGCCCGTGACACCGGTGGCGTTGGCCTGGGATTGGCCATCGCGCATGCCCTTGTCAAAGCCCACGACGGAGAGATTGAAGTGGCCAGCCCGGGAGCGGGGCAGGGCAGCACGTTTACCATTCGGTTGCCGCTTGCGCAGGCCGGGCATGTTCAAAAGATTGCAGCTGCAGACAAGGACAAGCGGCAGAATCAAGCCTCATCCAAGCGAAACCAGACTTCCGTTAGCCTATAAAGGTAGATAAACAGCGAGATTCAGGCTACGGCTGTGCGCTGACGTGCCGGCAGACGTTGCCACAAGGCTGCCAAATCCTGTTGCTCGCTCTCGCTGCGTTTGCGCCCCCTTTCTGCCTATTGTTCGCGTTGTGCCAAATTAGGATCAGTTCATCGATCAGACTGAAGTCACCATTGGCCAGACATATCTCCTCTCTCCTCTTCACTCTCTCCTCGCCGTTCCTCACTCCTCTCTCCTCTCCCCTCGCCCTACCGCACGCCTCGCCGTCTCTCTCTCCTCTCTCCTCTTCGCTCTCTCCTCGCAGTTCCCCTCTCCGCTCTCTCCTCGCCGTTTTGCGTTCGTAGAAAACCTGTGTTACCCTTTTCCTGATTCCGATACTTGATGCAGCGGTCTGCGTTTGGGCGCACGCCCCTGCATACCACGAGGCCCAATCTCGTGATAGTCTCGTCTATCACTGGTCTGGGCCTTTTCGCGTTCAGTACAACGCAACCGACGGCCCGGCCCCAACCACCATCTACCCCGGCCAGCCGCACACACAACCACTGGCCGGCACATGTCAAGGAGAAACTGACTGTGGCAAGAACACAATGCTGTGGCATCAAGAAAGACGGCACGCCCTGCCAGGGACACGCCCTCGAACAGTTCGGCGGCCTCTGCATCGCACACGGCCCGTCCCCCGAACAGGCCCATGAGTGGC
>JAJEDJ010000048.1 GCA_022821545.1 Caldilineaceae bacterium | reverse complement strand
CCGGGGTCGAGTATGTAGTACTCCTTCACGCCGGCCAGCGCATAGTCCCGCCTCTTCTCTTCCGTATCCCGGAGCAGCTCCGCACGCGTGGAGTCGGAGACGGCCTCCACCACCATGTCGCAGACGCCGTCGAAATGGCGCCGGTCGATGCCGCCCCACGGGACAGGGTTGCTGTTGAGGATGACGCCGATGTCCGGTTTGCGCACCGCCTCGCGCTGCCCGGAAGGTTCGGTGGGGTCCTCTATCGTCAGGACAAAGCCGGTCTCCAGGTTGATCAGCTTGGCAATGTTGTGTGTACTGAGATAACGGAGCAGCAGTTGGAGAAACCAGTTGTAAAGGTCGAGTTGCGGCTCATTCGGCAAAGGTTTGGCCTCCAGTCTGCCATTATTCCATTCGTAGCTGACGTCGATGTCCGGGTAGGGGTTTTCATACCACTTGTCCCAGTACTCTTCCAGGGTGACGCAGCGGCCATCGTCGGGGGCGAAGGGATTGACGGGCGGCGCGACAGGCTCCGCTTGCAGGTAGGCGCCGGCGGACTCGGACATTCCTGTCCCGGCGGCCTGGGATCGACTTTTCTGTGTCTGGGACTGGTTGTGCAGGGCTTCTTTGGAATCCATGCTGCCTCCTCCGGCATCGCGGCTGCGCGCAACACGGACTACGCGGCTCCATTCTATCACGACTACCGTGCCCGCCGCGAGCAGCGAACGCGAACTCTCAGAGCTTACGGACCGCGTCACCCGCCCGAATCGAACCTGGCTCTACGACCTTTGCATACATCCCGCGCAGCCGCATTTTTTTGCCCACTGAAGTGCTGACGAACTTGACCGCGTCAACTCCGAAGCGCTCTGCGAACTTCTTGCACCCGGTATGGTCAACCGGTGTTACCTCGATGACCGCCTCTCCCATGGCAAGCCGGGTGCCAACGGGCAGGTTCGCCTCGCTCAGTTCGAGGTCAATATAGAGCTGATCGCCGAACAGCTCCCAGCGGTCTTCATCCTGCGCCAGCAGCCCGGCAACGCGGGCGTTCATAATTGTAAGCTGGCGTTCCGGTTCCAGTGGAACATCGGGAGTGCGCGTGCTCCAGTTATCGCCGACAAGTCCCTCAGCCACGGACAGTTCGCCGGCTTCGATGACTTCCCGTTCCCCGGACTGAGGCCGTCTCACGATCAGGGCCAGCTCGCCATCTTCCTTCGGTGACCGCCGGATCTCGTCCAGACTCTGTTCCAGTTCCGCCATTCCCAGGTGTGTGACAGTCGACATGAATCTACTCCTTTTACGTCCCTCGCGGGTCAGCTCGGGGACACGCGGTCAGTGGAAGCTGAGGATTCCGTTTCGACCTCTTGCCAGCCGGCTTTCAGTCCTGCAAGCCAGCGGCGGATCGCCTTTTCGTCAGGCAGGTCGCGCCTGCGCTGTATGTATAGCATTCCTGTCAGAAGCAAGGGCAGCAGTACGGGAAACAGGTAGGGCAGCGCGTCTCGGGCAGTGCTCTCCGGTGTCCCGCGCAAGGCTCCGACGACCAGGAACGCCAGAGGAATCAGGGCGCCCAACGCCATCCAGGCGACGGCATAGATGCGCCCGACCGGATGCCACTGGAAGTGTCCCACCAAGCGGCAGTTCGCGCCGTCTTCCTGCACAACTGCGTAAAAGTAGATCGAGAAAATGCCCTTAACGGCCGCCTTCCTCGGATGGCGTCTTATCTTCACGACCCGTCCGGCCACGCGTCCTTCGACCTCTTCGCTCGAATCGAACTGGCTCTCAAGGCGACGCGCAGCATCCTCTGGATCTCCATCGAGGGAAAGCGAAAGGTGTCTCCGGCCGGGCGTCCACAGAAAGGAGATGACCGACTTACGCTCCGTCATGCTCATTCGTACCTTCCCGATCCTGCCGGCAACCCTTTGTACACGCGGCTGACGGCGCCCTTCCTGCCCGCGTGAGCAAACGGCATCGCTCCCGTGATGTCATGCGGACTACACGGGATGCAACCCCGGGAAACCCAATCCGGTCGCCTCGTCCCAGCCGCACATCAGATTCAGGCTCTGAAGGGCGCTGCCTGCCGCCCCTTTCACCAGGTTGTCAATGGCGCAGAGAGCAACCACACGCCCCGTTCGTTCATCCAGTTCGAAACCGACGTCGGCGTAGTTGCTTCCGCTCAGAATCTTCGGCTCCGGGTAACGGTAGATGCCGGTTTTCTCCTTCACGATTCGGACGAACGGCTCGTCCCGGTAGGTCTGACGGTAGGCCCGCCAGAGGTCCCGCTCGCTGACGCCTTCTTTAACAAATACATGAGCCGTAGCCAGCACGCCCCGCACATTGTCGACCGCGGTCGCGCTCATGTGTGCCTTGACCATCGAATAGTCTTCGGCGTCAGTCAATGCCAAGGCCTGCAGGATCTCCGCAGTATGCCGGTGGCCAGTCGGAGCGAAACTGCGCATCGCCCGCGCCCGTTCCGGGTGGTGGGTCGCATCGCCGGCGCGGTTGCCGCCTTCGCTGCTGCCGACCTTTGCCTCGCAGATCAGGTCCCGCTGCGGGTCGGCCAGCCCCGCAGCGAAGAGCGGCCACACCGCCAGCACACTGGCGGTCGCATTGCAGCCGACCCCGCTCACAAACTGCGCCCCCCGGATCTGCCGGCGATACAATTCGGGCAGGCCGTAGACGAATCTGCCGAGCCAGCAGGGCGCGCTGTGCTCCTTTCCGTACCACTCCACGTAGGCCCGCGCATTCCGCAGTCTGAAGTCGGCGCTCAGATCGATAATGCGATCCGCCAGTTCTGTGAACTCTTCGATTCGCCCCATCGCGCCGCCGTGAGGAAGTCCCAGCACGAGCACGTCGCAGGGCCCCAGCTCCGCCGCGCTAACGAATTTCAGCCGCGTGCGCCCGCGCAGGTTTGGATGCGTGAAATGAACGTATGACCCCGCGTTGCGTTCGCTCGTCACCTGGGCCATCTCGACCTGAGGATGGTCCAGCAGCAGACGCAGCAGTTCCCCGCCAGCATAGCCGCTGGCCCCCAGGATAGATACTGAAACTCTTGAACTTGAACTGGCTTCACCCACGATCTGACCGTTCACTTTCTGTAGTTGGATAGCCTCAATTAACGCGGCGTCAGCTGTTGGCCGCTGCCCAGCCTTCACGCCCCACCTGCAGGACAAAATCGGCAATGCGGCCGGGGATGTTCACGCCGGTCGGCTGCACGCTATTGCGAAACTCCATTGTGTAGTTGACTTCGTTCACAAGCAGCCCTCGCTCCGGATCCTCGAGCACGTCGATAGCGACACATCCGCCGCCGACGGCTCTGGCTGCCCGTACGCAGATGTCGTTCAGTTCCGGCGTGACGGGGCAGACGGAAGCAAGACCGCCGCGCGCCGTGTTGGTTATCCAGTGCGGTGAATCCCGGTAGATGGCGCAGATCGTCTCGCTCCCTACCGTGAACGCGCGGATATCGCGCCCCGGCTTCTCAATGTACTCCTGTATGTAGAAGATGCTGTGATGGTAGGTCCCCAGCACCTCCTTGTGCTCCAAGACCGTCTCCGCCGACTCGCGATCGTTAATTTTGCTCAACAACCGTCCCCACGACCCAATAGACGGCTTCATCACCACTGGAAATCCCAGCTCTTCCATTGCCTCCAGCGCGCTTTCCGCGGTAAAGGCAACTTTCGTGCGCGGCGAAGGAACGCCGGCCGCGGTCAGCGCGCTCGTCGTCTGCAGCTTGTCGCCGCAGACGTCGGCCACCTGAACCGAATTGACCGTCGGAATCCCGCGATCATTGAGAATACGCAGGCTGACCAGCGCACGCCCGTGATGAATACAGCGTTCGACGATTACATCGTAATCGTCGTAGCATGTCGAATCCATGCCGCCAGAGATGTCAAAGATCAGTTTGCGATCGTCGAGCAGGTCGAACTCGGCGCCTCGCAGCCTGAACTCTTCGAACAGCAGCTTCTCCTCCGCGCGTACGCGGCTGTAGAGGATGCCAACTCGCATCAGTCCTATTCCCCCCAGTCCTCGTCCTCTTCCGGCGCCAGATCCAGCGCCACGGGGTCAAGCCCCATGACTTCCAGGTCCACGCCGCACTCGCCGCACTGCACGATTTCGTTCTCCATCACGTCGTTTAACTCGACTTCGCCAAAGCATTCCGGACATTCGGCCACTGCGGTAACGGTATATACTGCCATGCTGCTTCTCCTGATCTGTTGTAAATCCCTCTGGCTGCAATAAGTTCCGACCTATAAATCCTTACCAGGGAGTCGAGACGGCCCTTTCACCGGCTGTATACTCGGCGATTCGCCTGTGCGTACCAGGGGATGTCCCCTCTGGCAGTTCGTTGAAAGCGAAACAGCGGACGCTCTCGATTTCCCGGTTTCCTACCTGCTTCCAAGTAAAGTCCTCACAGAGAAAGACGACGATGTGGTCGCTTTTTCCTTCAAGAAAACTGCTGTAAACGCCGAACAGCTGTAGCTCTTTCAGTCCGGCGCCTGCTTCCTCGGCTGCTTCCCTCTTGATGGCGTCTCGCAAGGTTTCTCCTGCCTTTACGCCGCCCCCGGGAAGATACCAGCCGTCAAGATAAGTGTGCTTGACAAGAAGCGCCTCCCCTTCTTTGACCGCCAGCAGCCGGACACCTATAGTCGTTGGTCTGACCAGCCGCCAATGCAGCCGCTGAACCAAATGCAGAAACCTTGCTAACTTTGGCAGCGGCATTGGCGGCACTACGCTTCCAAAAGGTTCAGATGCACTTGCCGCTCCTCAAGAAGCCGTACGGGCTGACGCAAGACGCCGCTTGACCTGTGCGACTAATCCGCCAGCCTCCAGAATCTCCCGAACGGTCACGCTCAGTGGCGGAAACTCGAACCGTCCCGAAGCGCTCTCGATCGTCCGCCGTTCAAGGTCGATCGAAACGTGCTCCTGCTGTTGGATTGCCTGTGCAGCTTCAGGGCAAACAATCGCGAGCAGCCCGTTGTTGATGGCATTGCGGTAAAAGATCCGCGCAAAACTCTGCGCAATCACCGCGCCGACCCCGTTGTAGACCAGACAGGTCGCAGCCTGCTCGCGGCTGGACCCGCAACCGAAGTTGCGCCCGCCAACGATGACGTCGCCGTCGCACACGTTGGCCGCAAATGCTGGATCCAGATCTTCCAGCGCGTGGCTGGCGATCTCGTCCCGTCCTCTGGCCGTGTAAGTGTACTTGCCCGGAAACAGCACGTCGGTATTGACGTTGTCCCCGTACTTCCAGGCCCGGCCTCGAATCATCTGTTTCCTCCAGCCGTAACGCGTGTCCAACACGACCTGTGCGGTCGCGGCACAACTTGGAAACGCACTCGTTCGCAGCTACTTCTCCTGCACAACGTCCCTGGGATCGGCAATCCTGCCCGCGACCGCCGATGCCGCCACGACCGCCGGACTCGCCAAATAGATCTCGGCCTCCGTCGTTCCCATGCGTCCGCGAAAGTTGCGGTTTGCGCTTGAAATGGTTACTTCACCCGTCGCCGGCACACCCATGTGGTTGCCCATGCAGGGCCCGCACCCCGGCGTCCCGATTGCCGCGCCCGCGGCAACGAGCGCTTGAATATAACCGCGTTGCATCGCCTCCTGCAACACCATGCTGGAAGCGGGAACTACAAGCAGACGCGTGCCTGCGGCTATCTGCCGGCCCTGCAGAATTTCGGCAGCCTCGGCGATATCTTCCAGGCGCCCGTTCGTGCATGTCCCGATGAACGCCTGCTGCACCACCGTACCCGCCACGGCCGAAAGGGGCGCTACGTTGTCCACCGTGTGCGGGCAGGACACCGTCGGCTCGAGTTTGCCGGCGCTGTAGCGGTAGGTTGCCGCGTACGCGGCCGCTTCGTCGGGAAAGAGCTGCGACTCGGCAACACGTAGGGAAAAGTCTTCAGCCGTACCCGCCTTCTTTTCACGCGCTGCTCTCCTCTCCAGGGCCGCCTCCAAGTAGGACCGCGTCTTTCCGTCAGGAGAGATGTAAGAAGACTTGGCGCCAAATTCGGCCATCATATTGGCCAGCGCCATCCGTGAATCGATGCTCATGGCTTCAACGCCGCTGCCGCTGAACTCGACCGAGGCGTACAGTCCGCCGTCCGCGCCCCAGTCACCGATTATTCGCAACGCGAGGTCCTTTGCGGTAACGCCCTTGGGCAATTCGCTATCCAGCTCAATACGAATCGACTCCGGAACCCGCAGCCACAGTTCCCCTGTCGCCCAGAGAGCCGCAACCTCGCTGCGGCCTATGCCCGCGCCAAAGGCGCCCAGCCAGCCGAAGTGCGGCGTGTGGCTGTCCGCGCCCAGGATTGTCTGCCCCGGCAGCGCCAATGCCTCTTCGCTGAGAACCTGGTGGCAAATCCCCCTGCCCACTTCGAAAAAATTGCGGATGCCCTGTTCCTGCACAAATCTGCGAATCTCAGCGTGATTCTGCGCATGCCGGGTGGTCGGCGCCGGTACGGCATGGTCGAGCGTGATCGCCATCTTTTCGGGGATCACTACCTGCGACTGCCCGAACTCTCGCCAGATCTCCCGGATCGCAGCCGTGTTGTCGTGGCTCAGTACGACGTCAGGCCGCACGTCCACGACCTCCCCAACTTCAACTCTTTCACGGCCGGCGGCACGCGCGAGCGCCTTCTGCGCGAATGTCTGGGCACTGTTACTGCCCCTGCCCGCCTGTCCCGCCGAACCTTGCGAGGGAGACTGTCGATTCATTCCATTCCTCTTATGCAGGCGGACTCGTTACCGGCAATGCCTGGCTGTGGTACTCGCGCAGCAACACGTCCACATCGTCCAAACTGAGTTTACGCTGGTCGGCTTCCTCTTTTATGTGCGCGGTCACCTCCTTCACCTGCGGGTCCGTCAGGTCCAGCTGGAGCTGTTCGGCACGCTGTTTGACCGCGTTCCAACCGGTGAGGCGGTGTGCGATGTGAAGATAGCGCGTCAGGCCGAAGTCCTCCGGATCCAGGATTTCGTAGGTATCGGGGTTGTTGAGAATCGCCTTGGCATGAATCCCCGCCTTATGCGTGAACGCCGTATAGCCGGTGATGTAGTTGTTAAAGGGCACGTCAACGCCCACGATCTCCGCGACAAAGTTCTCCACTTCCCGCAGCATCGGCAAATTGTACTTGCTGCGAATCTGCTCCGGATCGAGAGCGTACATGCGCGCCACAAGGCCGCCCAGCGGCGTGATGCCATTGCGCTCGCCAATGCCTAGCACCGACGTATCTACGTGAGTGGCGCCGGCGGCCAGGGCACAGTAGGAATTGGCGATTGCGCAGCCGGTATCGTCGTGGCCGTGAAATTCAATATCGCAGGAAACCACCCCTCGTAACGTCCGCACAAGGTCATGCACCTGCAGGGGAGTGGCGATTCCGACAGTATCGGCTATACCTACCCTGTTTACCCCAATCTGATCGACCTCGCGGTAGACGGTCAACAGATCGACCAGGTCGCTGCGGAACGAGTCTTCACTGCTGAACCGGACCTCCAGTCCCTGGCTCTTGATAAATTCGATTACCTGCACCGCGCTGTCGATGATCTCCCGGATCGACTTGCCATGCGAAAACTCGCGCAGATAGCTGCTGGTGCCAAAGAGGACGTCAATGCCGTCAACGCCGGTGTCCACGGCCAGGCGGGCATCGTCCAGGTGACAACGGGTATGGGTAAGCAGCTTTGTTTTCAGCCCCAGGCCGGCGATGCGCGTGCAATCCGCGCGACTCTGTGGGCTGGCGGCCGGCGAAGTCAACTCCAGGTACTCTACGCCGAATGCATCCAGCAAGCGGGCGATTTCGTCCTTCTGTCCGCTGTCGAAGAAAGCATTGGCGAACTGCTCGCCTTCCCGCAGTGTCGACTCGATAATCGAAAACTGTTCAAGACTCATGCTCGTACTCCCGGCGATCTTATAGGCAACAAAAAAACCGGTCCATCCTGTCTGGAATGGCCGGTCGCTACGGTTGCAACGTCTGAGCAGGCGCAAACAACAGACAGGTCAGTCTGGATTCCGCTTCTTGCTCTTTATGCAGGTCAACAGTGACAGTATTTCCGAATTTCCCATTGGTCGTAAACTCAACTGCCGGCGCGGTCGTATTCCCCAACCAGCCCCTTCGTTCCGCCAAATATCCAACAAGGCACAATAGTACCGAACAAAGAAGCAAAAGTCAAATTCGCCTAACTGTTTCCAGATTTGTACAAGCGCCGAGGGCACTTAACAGTTCCTTATCCTCGCAGCCGGAGCCCGATGCGGTTGCCTCGGCTCGAGGATTCTCTGTTTACTCGCTCTCCTCTCCATGACGCGTACCCTCCGGCACGTCGGTATCGCTCTCAAAGTCTAACCGGAATCCATCGGGGTCGGTCAGCGAAGTGAGCCACATGCCGTTGCTGACAAAAGGTCGTGACGCCTCGAGTCCACGCGCCTTGAACTGTTCGTAGAGTTGCAACGCGTCTTCACAAATGAAGACGGTCGTGACACCCTCGCCCACTTTCCCTGACGGCGACCAGGAGTCGTGCCCGGCAGTAGGGAACTGCTGCAACATGAGCGCGGCTTCTCCCAAGGTCAGCCAGCACCAACGCAGCTGGCCCCCCTGCTCCCACTTTTGTGCGATTTCGCAGCCCAACCCGTCCACGTAAAAGCGGATCGACGCACTCATGTCCGATACCTTGAAAAAGGGCACTGCCTGCTTTACGTTCATCGATAGACTCTTTCTGCCTTTCCCTCATAGAGGGGATTCCACACTGTAATCGCGAGTACAGCGGTAGCAGCGAATGTCCAGCCTGCCCCTCTACCAGTTCGTGTAGGACCCGTCGCGCCGCCGCAGATGAGGGGCTTCCCAGTATCGAAACTCCTCCTTCTGCGCCCGTTCTTCGTTGAACTCCACCCCAAGGCCCGGACCGTCCGGCACGATGTAATAGTAGCCGTCCAGCTCCGGCTGCTCCGGAAACCAGTCGGCGTCATAGAAACGGCCCTCTTCGGTTGGAGAGACCCTCACCTCCAGCCAGGCGAAGTTGGGGACGGCTGCCGCCAAATGGACCGTTGCCGCGCTGCATATGGGGCCGAGCGGATTGTGAGGCATCAAGTCGATGTAGTGCGCCTCTGCCATGGCCGCCACCTTGACCGCCTCAGTCAGCCCTCCGACGTTGCATACGTCGATGCGCGCGAACTGCGTAATGCCCCGCTCGATGTAGGGCAGGAACTGCCACTTGCTCGAAAACTCCTCGCCGATGGCAAAGGGAACGTCGGTCATGCTGCGCAGCACCTCGTATGCCTCGGGCGTCTCGTCACGGATCGGCTCTTCCAGAAAGTCGAGCGTTCCCGGCGGCATGCGCTGGCAGAATGATGCCGCCTCTGCCACACTCAAGCGGTGATGGTAGTCGATGCCCATCACCGGTTCGGGCCCGACCGCCTCGCGCACGGCGGTCAGCCACTGCGCCGTTATGCCCAGGGATTCGCGCGGTTCGAAGATGAAATCAGGCTCTCCCTCATCACTGGCCGGACTGCGGCCTGCTCTTATGGCCGGCCAGCCCAAATCCACCAGCAGCTGCACATTTTCGATCAGTTCCTCTTTGGTTGATCCTCCTGTCGAAGCGAAACAGGGCACCAGCTCCCGCTGTTTTCCGCCCAGCAACTGATAAACGGGAACGTTGAGCGCCTTGCCGGCAATGTCGTATAGGGCAATGTCTATCGCGGATATGGCGGCGGTCAGCACGCGTCCACCCTCAAAATACTGACTGCGGTACATCTCCTGCCAGAGGGCGCCCATCCGCAGCGGGTCCCGTCCGATCAGGAACTCCCGGTAGTGCTTGACCGCGCCGGTCACAGCCATCTCGCGGCCGGACAGACCCGCCTCTCCCCAGCCGTGAAGTCCCTCGTCGGTCTCCACCTTGACGATCATCTGATTGCGTTGCCCCACCCAGGCGGGATAGGCCTTAATGTCGGTGATTTTCATGGCTGTTTCCTGTCTTGTCCGTCATTTAACCGTCGATTGCTGCCCGCAGCCTCTCCGCTTCCTCGTCCGACAGTGCCCGGCTGCCTGCGTCGGCGTTTGTCCGCGCCTGTCCAGCTGATTTGGCGCCGGGTATCGAGACGGAAACGGCCGGATGGCTGAAAGTATAACGAATCGCAGCCTGAACCATCTCTTCGCCCGGAGACACAATCTCGCTCAGTCGGCCGACCTGCGCAGCGCGGGCCTCAAACTGCTCCTGTTGGGCGCCGCCTTCGTTCCAGCTCGCGCGAACGGTATCTGAGAACACTGCCCCTTTCGTATAGCGGCCCGACAACAGGCCCTTGGCCAGAGGTCCGCGTACCATCACGGCAATGCCATGTTCCTGGCAGTATGGCAGGAACTCCTTTTCGGCATCGCGGTTGAGTAGAGAGTAGTCCACCTGAACCACGCTGCAGCTGCCCTCACGGTTGAATCGCCTGAGTACGTCGAGGGAGTTGGTCGAAATCCCGTAGACACGCAGGCAGCCCTCATCTTTAAGGGCCTCAAACCCTTCCAGGTAGACGGTCGGGTCGCCCAGATCTCCCTTGTGGCAGAGGATCACGTCCACCCAGTCCGTTCGCAGGCGGCCCAGGATGGCGTGGCCCGAAATCCGGATCGAATCGACGCTGTTCTTGGGAATCTCGCCGCCGGTGCGCTGAGCCCAGTTGCCGATCTTGCTGACAAGAATGACATTGTGGCGGATTCCGCTGAGCGCCTGTCCAACCCGCATTTCCGAGAGGCCGTTGGGAATGCCGTAGGACTCAGCTACGTCGAACAAGGTCATGCCGGCGTCATAGGCCGCCCTGACGGTCGACCAGGCCGTTGCGTCATCGACGTCGCCCCACTGATTGCCGATGTTCCATGCGCCCAGCCCGACCGCAGAGACGGGCCATCCCAGTTTGCCGAAACTCTTGGTAAGCATGTCAGTTACTCCTTCTTCCGATGCAGGTTAGAGAAGAGTTATGAGTCAAGATGTCTCAATCTGTCCCGCGAATTGTCTTTCATCGGGCCAGAAAACGCAAAGGGAACAGGGGCGCGTGATCCTGTCTCTCTATGCTCTCAAGACAGGATCATACCTTGACAATGAACCTCTTATGAAGTCATATAGTGTTGATCCCTCAAATAATCGATCTGTGACCACTCTTCGCAAAAGCGCAGCCATGTCTACTCAACCCAACATTCTCGTCATCCTTACCGATCAGCAAACACATGCCGCGCTCAGCGCCCACGGCAATCCCTACCTGCAAACGCCGCACATGGACGCACTCGTCCATAGCGGGTTGAGTTTCCGCAACGCCTACTGCGCCTCACCTGTCTGCGGTCCCTCCCGCGGCAGCCTCCTCTCCGGCAGGTTGCCGCACAGGAACGGCGTGGAGGTCAACGGGCCTGCCGTCGAGCCGGCCATTACGACAATGGGTCAACACTTCCGTCAGTCAGGTTACAGGCCATACTATGCCGGCAAGCTGCACCTGGGTCCCAGGTGCAGAAGAGGTGTTGAACAGGGTGGCGGCAGACAGGGTTTCGAATTCCTTTGCGATGAGTACCCGGAAGGGATCCCGCCCCAATTGGGCAGCGACACCGACCCGCTATGGACAGATCATGCTGTCAAGTTTCTGGAGAGGCAGGGAACGCAGGCGGCCGCAACCGATGATCCGTTATTACTGGTTGCCTCCCTGCACAATCCCCATGACATCTGCTACTGGGTAATGGAGTGGCATCACATTTGCGACATTCCCTCGGACGCTGAATTGCCGCCCCTGCCAGCGAACTTCGATCCCTTACCCGACGAACCGGAGTTTATCGGCCACTGCCGCAGGCGCACCGAGTACGGCCCCGAAATGAGCTGGACACACAACTGGGACGAGAACGACTGGCGCAGATATCTGTACGTGTACAACCGGCTGACCGAACGGGTCGACGAGCAGATTGGCAGGTTACTGAGGGCGCTTGAAGAGAGCGGTCTCGCCGACGACACCTTGGTCGTGCTGACGAGTGACCACGGAGAAGGCGTGGCTGCCCACAAATGGGTCACCAAACTGATGCTGTGGGAGGAAGTCGTCAAGGTGCCGTTCGTGATTCGGTTTCCGGGATCGATGCCGGAGAACAGGGTAGACCGTACGCATCTTCTTTCCGGCCTCGACCTGTTGCCGACATTGTGCGACTACGCAGACATCGCCGCCCCTGAAGGAATCGATGGGCAAAGTGTGCGCCCCGTGATCGAGGATCCCGCAGTGCCAGGGCGTTCCCATGTTGTAACGGAGCTGCAGCCCTTCCTGGACGATGAAACGAAAAAGGGCCGCATGGTCCGCACGGCCCGCTACAAATATATCGCCTTCTCGCACGGGCAGCGCCCCGAACTGCTCTTCGACCTGGAGAACGATCCCGGCGAGACGGAAAACCTTGCCTACAGTGCTGCCTATCGCGAGGTCCTGTCCGAACACCGCCAGCTGTTGAAAAGAGAGATCTCGGAAACTGCGGACTCATTCGATCTGCAGATTTCTGCGAACCACTGAATCGAAATCTGTTGCGGCTTAACTTCCCATTCCCCTCCTTGTCCAGAAGGCCAGGTAAGGCGGACTTACCGCCTTGAAGTGCTCCCACGAGCCCGGCTCCGGGTCTTCCTCCCAAGTCGTATGCTCACTGAATGCCAGGATCTCGAACCCGCTTGCTATCAAACCGTTGATAAATGTCGGCATCGTGTGTCGAAACTCCCTTGGGCCCGGCACCTCTATCTTTGAGCCATCCTCGGTTTCAACGCCCCACGAGTCTGTGCCATAGATGGCCTTCACGTCAACCTCGCCATCTCTGTAGATCGAGTTGGTTGAATACCCCCTGACCGGATCGTAGTCGTCCGGGTTAAAGGTCTGCGTGTAGGGATTGTGCCACTGAACGTGGTACAGTCCGCCCGCCTTCAGAATGCGAGCCACCCCGGCAAATACAGGGCGAACGTCCGGGACAAAGTTGATCGAGAAGGGCTGGTAGATGACGTCGAAGGCATCGTCGTCAAAGCGGGAGAGGTCCCGCATATCCCCCTGCAGGAGCACGGGAGAAAGACCGTAGTGATCGGCCGCTCGTCTGTCCTGCGCCAGCTGTTCGTCCGATAGGTCGAGTACCGTGACCTGCGCGCCCAGAAGACCCAGCGCGGCCGACTGCTGACCTCCTCCACCTGCCAGGACAAGAACTCGTTTGCCGTGTACGTCACCCAGCAGGCCGGCCTCGTCCACGATTTCGCGTGCCGCCGCCTCATCAAGGTCCAGCTTCGGTCGCGAGTAAAGGACACCGGCGCGGACCAAGCCGTTCCATCGTTCTCGATTGAAACTGGATAGTTCATCCATTTCCGCTTGTTCTCACCGTCCTGTAGTGTGCCCAGCGATACACGCCGGAAAGGGGCCTGCTCTACTCCTGATTCCCCATCAACTCTTCCCAGCACGCGTGGCGAATAATCCGCTCTTTGTAGTGGTCGCTCTGCGAGACGCCCAACGGGTTGCCAAAAGAAAGTATGTTGACGGCGTCTTGCGCTCTGTCGCGGGCATCCCAATCGCGTTCCCGGTTAAGCGCCGCCGGATCATGGTTCCAGGAGGGGGTACGGTTCTCACTGGTCCGGTTGAATAGAAACTTGATCATGTGGCGCTTGACACCTGATCTATTGCTGGCTGTGCCGTGCCACAAATCGTAGTGGGTGATTGCAAAAGTACCGGCCTGTACAGTAAGCGGGACCTGTCCGCGAATGTTGCTATAGGTTGCCATTCTGTCAGTCGGCGCGTTTCGAAACTGCGTTCCCGGTACGATGACCGTAGGGCCCATTTCCGCTGTGATGGTGTGCGGATAATACAGCCCTAACAAGCGATCGATCGTCGTACCGCGGTTGTTCGTTCCGTCCTGGTGCCACTGCATGTCGCCGGATCCAGGCAGTTTGCAATGCCAGTGTCGATGGGAATTAACGCCGTAGTCCTCCCCAAGAAGGCTGATCAGCGCGCCTCGAACCTGTGGATGCTCCACGACCTTCCACAGCTCCGGCACTGCTTCAGTGATCGCGTCTCCTGGGTTGGCCGTAAGCGCGTCGAGCTTTCCGGCGATTTTCTCGTTCAGGCCGGCAGGCAGTTCCAATTCGACGACGTGGTAGCCACTTACCAGGAAGCGCGCCATGTCAACGTCGGTCAGCAGATGCTTGGAATCGTTCATGGAATCACCTCCATCTTCTGCAAAATGAACTCATAACCTACGACATCCAGTTCGGTGTCGCTAAAGGGAGACTGCAAGTGCGGAAACTGTACGATCTGCCAGCCGTCGACAACCGCGTCGTGGACTGTACCATAAGGCCACTCAAACTCGCCGCCGCTGATTTCGATCTCGAAACCCTTGACCGGTTCTATCAACGTGTACCCCAGTATCTCCGAAAACACGCTTGGCGTACGCGCATGCAGATACAGTAATCGCTGGCGAGGCTGGCATTGAGCATCCATCTATGATCAGTTCCTGTTAGGAAGGCGGGCGGGCAATTCTCTGGCAGAATTATATGTGAAGGACCAAGCGCTCGCAAGGATTCAGGGCGTTCCTGGCCGTCCAGAGGGGCGAACCTTTCGAGAGGGAAAATCTGCCAAAACCTGCCAACATCCTTAAACTGAGGTCGGTTTCCACAGAATTGGCCTGCATATTTAGACGCGATTGCCCTGAACTGCGCCCCTCTTTGGCGTTGACGCCAAGCGTGCAAAGGGGTAGAATCTGCGTAACCAAATCCTACAGGAATCTATTGCGAGTGACGCATGAGAGCAGGCAGCAATGTCATCACGTTCCGATGCGCCGCAGCCGCGTTCGGCTGCATCCGATAACGGACACAGCCCAGCGAGGAGCAGTCGCGCCGCTGCACGACCTGTCAACGGAAGTAAGGGCCCTTCACCCACGCGTCCGGTGATCGACTGTGACATCCACAATGAAGTGTCGTCGATCGAGCAGTTAATGCCCTACCTGGCAGATTACTGGCAGGACTATGTCCGCGGGTCGGCCTTCACTGGCCCGCATGCCAATGACTATCCTCGTGGTGCGCCTACTTCGGCCCGACCGGGAAGCATGCCCGCGGAGGGCGGTCAGGCCGGCGCCACCCTGCAACTGGTCCGTGAGCAGGCGCTGGCCCCCTGGAACACTGAAATCGGAATCCTGAACTGTTCCTACCGCGTGCAAAGCGTCAGACAGGAAGATCTGGCCGCAGACCTGGCAACCGCGGCCAACCGCTGGCAGATTGACGAGTGGCTCGAGCCCGAACACCGGCTGCGGGGATCTCTGGTCGTTCCCAGCCAGACGCCTGCTCGCGCCGCGGAGGAGATCCATCGCTTCGGTAACCACCCCCAGTTTGTCCAGGTGGTCCTCCCGGTGCGTTCCTACATCCCCTACGGCAACCGCTATTATGACCCACTCTACGCCGCAGCGGTCGAGCATGAACTGGTGATCGGCATCAATTTCGGCGGCGCGCCCGGAAATCCGCCCACGCCTGTAGGCTGGCCTTCTACCTATCTCGAAGAGCACGCCGGCATGGCCCAGGTTTTTCAGTCCCAGGTCATCAGCATCATCGCCGAAGGCGTATTCGACCGTTTCCCCGATCTTCGTATCGCACTTATTGAAGGAGGTTTCGCCTGGATGCCTTCCCTGATGTGGCGGCTGGACAAAGAGTGGAAAGGGCTCCGTTCCAATACCCCCTGGGTGAGGCGGGCGCCCTCGGACTACATTCGCGACCACATGCGCTTGACAGTGCAACCGGTCGGGGCGCCCCCCGGTCCCCGTTACATCCTGCAGACTATCGAACAGCTGGAGTCCGACACGTTGCTGATGTTCGCTACCGACTACCCGCATTGGCACTATGACCGTGACAGTGAAGCCTGGCCTGTGGAGCTACCCGAACCCCTCAACACAAACATCTGGTCCCAAAACGCCCGCTCTTTCTATCGACTCTAAGGAGTTCTGCCATGACGCTCGATCTTGAGATCACTGAACAATCGCAGAGCGCAGAAAAGACCAGGCTGGCAGTGATCGATACCGACATTCACAACTTCGATGTCTACGACGACCCCGTTTTCAATCAGATAATCACCACTTACCTCGCGCCGGAGTGGCGAGAATATCACGAGATGATAGGGATGCGGGGGCATTACGGCGTTGGCTACCCCCGCCATCAACCCAATGCCGCCCGCACCGATGCCTGGCCCCCGAGCGGACGCCCTCCCGGTACGGACCTTGATTTCATGCGCAAACAGCTGCTCGATGCCTTCGACATGGATTACGGCATACTGAATCCGCTGGCAGGCGCCGGCGGCCAGGTCAATCGGGAGTATGGAGCTCAGCTGGCACGAGCGATAAACGACTACCAGATCGCGGAGTGGATCGAACTCGAGCCCCGGCTGCGGGCGTCGATCCTTGTCAACTACGAGGACGCTGATCTCGCCGCCGAGGAGATTCACCGACTTGGCGGCCACGAAGGTTTCGTGCAGATTATCCTGGTGACCCGGACCCAGGAACCGCTTGGCCGGCGCAAATACTGGAAGATGTACGAGGCCGCGCTGGAGTATGATCTGCCGGTCGGCATTCATTTCGGCGGCAACGCCGGTCATCCCCTGACCGGGGGCGGATGGCCTTCTTACTACATCGAAGATCACACTGGTATGGCCCAGTCCTTCCAGGCCCAGGTCGCCAGTCTCGTCTGCGAGGGTGTCTTTGAGCATTTCCCCGAGCTGCGCATCGTGATTATCGAAGGCGGCTTCGCCTGGATGCCTTCGCTAGCTTGGAGGCTGGACCAGAGTTGGAAGCGGCTGCGAAGGGAAACACCCTATCTCAAAAAGGCGCCGTCCGAGTACATCCAGGAACACTTCTGGCTGTCTACACAGCCGATGGAGGAGCCCAGGCAACGCGAGCATTTCGAGCAGATCCTGGAACAGATGGACAACGGACGGAAACTGATGTTTGCCACGGACTATCCGCACTGGGACTTCGACTCCCCGAACCGGGCGCTGCCGGCAACCCTTCCGCTGGAAACCCGGCGCAACATCATGGCCGAAAATGCCCGCCAGTTCTACAAACTCGCTTAGCATCGACCCGGACGGAAGGAATGGGCGGTATCATCCGCTTCCTCAATACCCCGGTAACAACCGTTCAGGGGTCGTCCCTGACACCGGTCGACCTGCTGATAACGGTTGGCATCGTCCTGCTGTTCTACATTCTGGCCCGTGTGGGCGCGCGCCAGTTCCAGGACCGCCTGGAAGACCGGCTCAAACTTACGGCGACCAACCGGCGCCTGATCCGCACCTCTGTTTTCCTGTCAATTCTGTTTGCCGGCATTTACACTTCTTTGTCCTCCTTGGGCATAGACTTGTCCATCTTCCTGGTCCCGCTCGGCGCTCTGAGCATCGGTCTGGGGTTGGGTCTTCAGAGTCTCGCCAGCAACTACATTGCCGGGCTCGTCCTGATGACCGAAGGAACGATCCGTGACGGAGATGTAATCGAGGTCGACGGAATCCGCGGCACCGTCCAAGAGATGAGTCTGCGCACCACCGTCGTCAAGACCTTCAGCAACACCGAAGTGATCGTGCCAAACTCCCTGATGGTCTCACAACGGCTAGACAACTGGACGAAGTCGGACCAGATTCTGCGCATCGAATCCCAGATCGGCGTCGCATACGGCACCGACATTGGCGCTGTACATGAAATCCTTCATTCCCACATCTCGGCCCATGCGGCTGTGTTGGCCGACCCGGAACCGCGTTCGTTCTTGGTTGAATTCGCAGATTCGGCGCTACTGTTTCGGATTCAGTACTGGATCGATGACCCAACTCAGCGGCTTTCTTCACTGAGCGAGATCCTCGAGTCGATCTACCACGGTCTGCAAGAGCGGGGAATCTCGATACCTTTCCCGCAGAGGGATGTGTGGCTGAAGAGGGATGCCTTCGGTCGAGACATTCGCCTGGCCGCTGCAGCCGAATCCGATTCGTGAACGCCCGGCTGGCGGAAGACCTGAACTATCAGACAGCGCGCAAGGAGATCTTTCCATGACCAAGTTAGGCGCAACCCCAATATCAGCGCCAGGATGGACCGCTCAGCCCAGTGAAGGTGTAAAGATTGTCGACTGCGATGTTCACCACAACTTTGAACGTCCCGAGCAGTTGCTGCCCTACCTATCGTTATTCTGGCAGAACCATCTGATCGACCAGGGACTGCACCTGCCCAGCGCCGGCTATTCGAATGTGCCCTTCCGCACCAATCGCCCTGATCTGAAAGACCCGACCTTGAAGGAGCGAGACTTCAACTTCTCATTGGAGTTTCTGCAGCGCGAGCACCTTGACCCATGGAACGTCGACTACGCGCTGCTGACCGGGCCGCCCCCGTTCTACGGCTACACCGGCCTGCCGGACCCGGACTGGGCCGCGGCGCTGTGCCGCGCCTTCAACGACTGGACAATCGAACACTGGCTGGAAAAGGACGACCGCGTTGTCAACGCGATCCTGATCTCACCGTCCGACCCGGCCCAGGCAGTCACCGAGATCAACCGGCTGGCCGACCGCAAGGATACCGTTGCCGTGATGGTTCCCATGGGCACAAGTATGCCGTTCGGCAACCGTTTCTACCACCCCATCTGGGAGGCGTGCGAGGAGCATGGCCTGCCCGTCATTGCCCATATCGGCGGCGGCGGCGGGGCGGCCCGGACAACGCCCACGCCGGTAGGATTCCCAACCTACTACATGGAATCGCGCATGAGCCGCCCGTTCGTGGCGAGCACACACGCCTCTTCACTGATCTGCGAAGGCGTCTTCGAGAAGTTCCCCAATCTGAAGTTTGCTCTAACCGAGGCGCAGCAGCTTTGGGCCGTGGCCGTGATGTGGCACATGGATTCCGATTGGAAGGCCATCCGCGATCAGACACCTTGGTTGAAACGGCTGCCCAGCGAATACTTCCGCGAGCATATTCGCGTCGGGTCCCAGCCTATGCACGAAGCTGAATCAACCGAGCAGCTGTACCAGTTTCTCGATATGCTCCACGCCGACGAAACGCTCGTCTACTGCTCTGACTTTCCCCATTTCGACTGGAACGACCCTGTCACAACCTTTCCCAGGCTTGAGCCGGAAACGCAGCAGCGCATCTTCGCAGACAACGCCCTGGAAATGCTGCGCATCGGAGACGACTGGCGATGACCAGAGTTGTCATTGCCAAGGTCTGGGAGATTCCGCCGGGCGACCGCAAGATCGTTGTGCCCTTTCGCGGCCGTGCCGGCATCGGCGTCTTCAACGTAAACGGCGAACTGTACGCGCTGCGCAATATCTGTCCGCACAAACGGGGCCCCCTCTGTACCGGCGAACTGACCGGCCGCATCGACGCGGCCGCGCCCCCCTCCGCCCGTCAAGCCGAACTGACGGTCGAAGGAGACGGCGAAGTCCTGCGTTGCCCATGGCATCAGTGGCCTTTCGAGATCGCAACCGGCCGTTGCCTTGTAGACCCGGACGTGCGCGTCAAGACCTATCCGGTCCACGTTGATGGCAACGACATCGTAGTCAATCTTGATGACTGAACCTTCGAATAGGAGAACCGGTGTCTTGTGGAACGAACAGGAGAAGAGATGACCACCAGTGCTTTGATGGACCGCCGAGATCATCTTCTCGGCGCCGGGGCGCCGATATTTTACGAAAGACCGGTCAATATCGTACGCGGCGAAGGCGTTTGGCTCTACGATGACGGCGGCCGCCGCTACCTCGACATGTACAATAACGTGCCCTGCGTCGGTCACTGCCATCCCCATGTCGTCGAGGCGATGCACAAACAGTCGCAGACCCTCAACGTACACAGCCGCTATCTGAACGAAAGCGTTCTCGACTATGCCGAGAGGCTCGCAAACCTGCACGCAGACCACTTGACCAGCGTAGTCTTCACCTGCACCGGCACTGAAGCGAACGAAGTGGCCTTGGGCATTGCCCGCGCCGCCACCGGAGGTCAGGGCTTCATCTGCAGTGACGCCGCCTATCACGGCAACAGCGCCGAAGTAGGTAAGTTCACCCGAGTCGGACAGCTGGCCGGGGAAGACTGGGCGAAAGAGATACGCGCTTTCCCCTTTCCCCAGAGCTACCGCCCGCTCCAGGAGGGCCTGTCCGACGCAGAGCTGACCGAGCTCTATCTGGCGAAGGTGGAGAGCGCGATCGACAGCCTGCGGGCCGACGGTATTCCTCTGGCAGGGATGCTTGTCTGCTCGATTTTCGCCAACGAAGGCCTGCCTGCCATCCCCGCTGGGTTTATGCCGCGAGCTGCCGAAATCGTCCGTGCGGCCGGGGGCCTGGTCATTGCAGACGAAGTGCAGGCAGGATTCTGCCGGACAGGCCGCTGGTGGGGCTACGAAGCGACTGAATTCTCGCCCGATATCGTCACCATGGGAAAGCCGATGGGCAACGGGATGCCGGTTGCGGCCGCGGCGGCTTCAAGCGAGCTTGTAGATGAATTTCGAAGAAACAAGCGCTACTTCAACACCTTTGCGGCCAGCCCCTTGCAGGCCGCCGCAGGGATGGCCGTGATCGATGTGATCGAAGAAGAGGAGCTGGCAAGCAATGTCGAGAAGGTCGGCGTCTACCTACGCGGCGAACTTCGTAAGCTGCAGGCCAGTTCCGAGCAACTCGCAGATGTTCGCGGCCGCGGCATGTTCATCGGCATGGAGTGGGTGCAAGATCGTGCATCCAAAAGGCCGGATTCCGACGGCGCCGCAGCGGTCGTCAACCGGCTGCGCGACAGGGGGGTTCTGATAGGCAGCTCCGGCCCAATGAGCAACATTCTAAAAATCAGGCCGCCGCTCGTCTTCAAGCGCGAACACGCCGACATGTTCTTGACCGCGTTTGAGGAGAGTATTCGAGAACGCGCGGTCGCCTGAAAGGATGAGTCTGGACCGAGCGGGGTCCAAGGCAGCGGACACGATAAAACTGTCAAAGAGATGATTGACCTGAATGAGAAGGCGTTACTCTCCTCCGCGGCACGGGCAATAGAGGCTTGGGACCTGTGCGCTACCAACATCTCCCTCGTATCCCATTCTGAAAACATTGTCTTCCGCGTCGACTCGGAGAGCGGGCAGGCATATGTGTTTCGTTTTCACCGGCCCGGCTATCATTCGCTCTCCGAACTGCATGGTGAGCTTCTGTGGACTGCCGCCCTGAACCGCTCAGGAATCGGCGCGCCTGTGCATCGCTTTACGAGAGAAGGAAGTGCATTCATCAACGTCCATTTGCCGGAGCTCTCACAGTACCGTTACGTCAGTCTGATGGAGTGGGTTGAAGGGACCGCCATGGCAACGATGATCGAGCAGGACGCCGACGAGTCAAACCTTGTAAGATGCTTCCACAAAACCGGGCAGCTTGCGGCCCGCATTCACAATCAGTCCAGGGCATGGCGCCCTCCTCCCGCGTTTGAGCGTCACGCCTTTGATGCCGAGGGGCTGATGGGCAAGGAACCTTTCTGGGGACCATTCTGGCAACAGTCGGTGCTGACCGCCGCCGAGCGTGCCCAGATTATCCACGCCCGCGACCAGATTTATGGAATCTTGACAGATTATGGCAAGGAGAGAGATACCTATAGTCTCATCCACGCCGACCTGCATCCCGGAAACTTGATTGTTACAGGCGACCGCATGCACATTATCGACTTTGACGACTCCGGTTTCGGATGGCACCAATACGAGCTGGCAGTGGCGATCTCCTACTATCAGGACACTCCATACTTTGACTCGATTCGGGAAGCGATTATAGCAGGCTACCTTACCGAAAGACCCCTTCAGAAAGCAGATATCGAGCTATTGCCGGTCTTTGTGCTGATCCGAAGCATGGTATCTCTGGGCTGGATCGAGCAACGCCCCGAGCTGGACAGCAGCCATAAGCTGCCCACCTTGATCGAAAGGTCCTGTGAGCAGTCGAAAGCGCTCTTTGGCAGCGTCTGACTCGACATTTCGGGAGACTATGTCTACTCCGCGAAGGACATTTTCTCCAGGATCCCACTGTGCCTAAGGAACGGATGCCTCTCTGCGTTGACCTCGATTCCCATGCTTTTCCCCTCAACTTCCGCCTTCACATTTAGCATCGGCTTTCGACAGCGCCACATAAGATTAGAGAAACTGCTTCCCTGTGTGGGTATGGCTTGGCTCTAACTGATCGGAGCGTCAGCTATGAGAAAAGTTCGCTATAACTGCGCAATGAGTTTAGACGGCTACATTGCGGACGCAGACGACGGCTTCGATTGGATTGAGTTAGATCCTGACATCGACTTCGAGGAGCTTTCCTCGCAGTTCGACACGTATCTGATGGGGCGCCGGACGTTTGAAGCGGCCGGCGGGCAAGGCCCCCCGTCATCAGAGATCCGCAACTACGTATTCTCGACCACTCTGGATCAAAGTGATCACGCAAATCTGCGGATAATCTCCGAAGACTGGGTGCAGGCAGTGCGGGCTCTGCGGGCGGAGCCGGGAAAAGACATTTGGCTGTTTGGCGGTGGTGTGCTGTTCGGAAATCTTTGCAATGAAGGGCTGGTTGACACGCTTGAGGTGTCCATCATTCCCGTCTTGCTTGGCGGCGGCGTACCCTTGGTTGCGGGCCTTTCGAGGCAGGTAAATCTGATCTTGAAGGAGCACAAGGTATACGAGAAGACGGGAACGGCGTTACTCGTGTATGAAATTGACAGGCTCACTTAAAGCGAAATAGTTAGCGGGCGTCTGGGCCCTACCTCGACTCTTGCACTACCCTAATGTCCGAAAGCCATTTCTCGATCAACGCGAACGGAAACAGAAGCCTGCGGATTCTATGTATCAGCCGTACAACAAAGTAGAATGGGAACTGCTTTCGGACTCAATGTCTGTTGTGTCCCAAAATCACAAGCCAGAATGGCCAGGAATTATATGTCCACAAACGATACAGATGGTCGAGACTGCGAAACGACACCCTCATACGCCACCGCTGAAACAGCCGACATCGACGAAAACGTCAACCCGCTGGATCTGGTCGAGCCGGAGAACGCGCTGCCCGACATCTCGCTCTCAGAGCTCCCGCAGGTAGCGCAAGAAGCGGCCACCACCGCCGGCTGGACCAAGCTGATGCCGGTACAGACCAAGGCAATTCCATATCTTCTCGCCGGTCGGGATCTGATGGTGCAGTCACGCACGGGGAGCGGCAAGACCGGCGCATTTCTGCTTCCTATTCTTCACAAGATTCAACGAAACAAGCGCGTTTGCCAGGCCCTTGTCCTTGTTCCGACTCGTGAGCTGGCCCTGCAGGTCTCAAAAGAGGCGGCGCTACTGGGAAAGGCAACCGGCGTGCTCAGCGTTGCGGTCTATGGCGGCGTCAAATACGGCCCCCAGACTTCGGCGCTCCGCGACGGCGCACAGCTGGTCATCGGCACGCCCGGACGCATCCTCGATCACCTGTTGCAGCGCAATCTGCGCCTGGATGATCTGCATCAGCTTGTGTTCGACGAGGCCGATCGGATGCTGTCGATGGGCTTCTACCCGGACATGGTGCAGGTCAAGTCATTCCTGCCTTCGGGGCGAATCCACGGATCGATGTTTTCGGCTACCTTTCCCGCACATGTTTTGCGGCTGGCTCAGCAGTTTCTGACCGAGCCGGAATTCCTCAGCCTGAGCCGCGATCGCGTCCACGTCGCCGAGGCCGAGCATCTCCTCTACGCCGATCCCGGCATGAAGAAGGATAGGGCCCTTGTGCGCCTGATCGAAGTGGAGAACCCGGCAGCTGCAATCGTATTCTGCAACACGCGCCGAACGGTTGACTATGTGACAATCGTCCTGCAACGATTCGGTTACGACGCCGACAAAATCAGCTCGGACCTCAGTCAGCAGGATCGTGAGCGCGTAATGCGTCGTGTGCGGGAGGGAAAGCTGAGGCTGCTGGTAGCGACCGATGTGGCGGCCCGGGGCATTGACATTCCCGAGCTTTCTCACGTGTTCCAGTATGAGCCGCCGGAAGATCCGGAGTCCTACATCCACCGCGCAGGGCGCACCGCACGCGCCGGTTCCTCCGGGGCCGCAGTCTCCCTGACGGCGTCGTTCGACGAACGCATGCAGATGGAGCGCATCGCCAAACGGTACGGCATCCCTTTGGAAGAGCGCAAGCTGCCCACCGATGATGAGGTGGCCGCCACCGTCTCCGAGCGCGTCACCTCCTTGCTGGAGTCCAAGCTGCGCGATCGCGATAATCTGCAAAGCGAGCGCATGCGCAGGTTCCGGCCGCTGGTAGACGAGTGGATGGAATCCGACGAGGGCCAGACATTGCTGGCGATGCTTGTCGACGATTTCTATCAGGACTCTCTGCACGCGCCGCCGGCGCTTCCCGAAGAGAAGCCCGCGGAAAGACCCGCGGCGCAGGAACGAAAGAGGCGTCGACGAAGCCGGCCCCGCCGGCCGCGAAATCGCCGCAGTTGACGCCCCGTCCCTGTGATTCAGGGTTTTCCCGTCTGGCAAGTTTGCCGTGATCTTGAAGGGCTGTTGGGGCAGCTTTCCGTTTATGTCTGAGTTTTCAGCGAGGGGCTTGTCCGCTCAACAAAGTGATGTCCATTGTTGCACGCCCCTTTGAAGGATCCCGAGTCTCGAAAAACTGCCGCTATCAGTCCGGAACGTTCTGACGCAACTCGGCCAGCCAGGCAGCCGCCGAGGAGTCGCTTGGCGCACGCCAGTCTCCTCGCGGACTGAGAGAACCGCCGCTGCCAACCTTGGGGCCATTGGGGACGGCGGTCCGCTTGAACTGGCTGATCTGGAAGAAGCGGAACAGGAACAGTTCCAGCCACTTTCTGATTTCCGGCAGATCGTACTGGTTTCGCTTGTGTTCCGGCAGGAATTCAGGCCACATGCCCTGGCGGCGGTCGCCCCAGGCCTGTAACGCCAGGAAGGCAACTTTGCTGGGCAGGAAGCCATACCGCGAGATGTAGTAGAGGAAAAAGTCCTGCAGCTCATACGGCCCGATCTTGTCCTCGGTCGACTGTGCCGGCCCGCCGCCGCTCCCGTCTCCCGGCACCAGTTCCGGTGAAATCTCAGTGTCCAATACGGACTGGAGTACCGTGCTGGCCGCGTCGTCGAACTGCGAAGTAGCGATCACCCAGCGGATCAGATGCTGAATCAGGGTCTTGGGGACGGAGGCGTTGACGTTGTAGTGGCTCATCTGGTCGCCCACGCCGTAGGTAGCCCAGCCCAGCGCCAGTTCGCTCAGGTCGCCGGTGCCAAGGACGAGCGCGTCGTTGTAGTTGGCCAGCCGGAAGAGATGGCTGGTGCGTTCCCCGGCCTGCACGTTTTCGAATGTGATGTCGTAATCCGGGTCCTCTTCCGCGAAGGGATGGCCAATGTCCCGGAACATCTGCATCGCCGAGGGTCGAATGTCGAGCTCGTGTCCGCTGACGCCGAATGCGTCCATGAGGCGGTGGGCGTTGGATCGTGTGTTCGAACTGGTCGCAAACCCCGGCATCGTGTAGGCGAGGACGTTGGCGCGCGGCAGCTTCAGCCGGTCCATCGTGCGGGCCGCAACGATTAGCGCCTGGGTCGAATCCAGCCCTCCTGAGATGCCGATGACGACCTTCTTGATCCCGGTGGCCCTGAGACGCTGCATCAGGCCATGCACCTGAATGTTGTATGCCTCGTAGGCCTGCTCGTCGCGCCGCACAGCGTCGCTGGGGACGAAAGGAAAGCGCTCAGTTTTGCGTTGAAGGCGGTTGATGCGCTGCGAGCAGGGATTCGAATCTTTGCCCGCGGCATTCGTACCCAGATCCGGCGTCTGAAAGTCGAAGGGTACGGTCCGAACTGCCTCCAACTGAGGCCGGTGAAGCGCCGCCGCGTCATTGAAGCTGGTCTGCCTCATGCGGCTTTGCGCCAGGCGTTCGGTGTCGATATCCGCGATGATGATCTGCTCCCCGTCGGCGAATCTTTCCGATTCGGCCAGCAGCTCGCCGTCTTCGTAGATAAGCGCATGCCCATCCCACGCCAGATCCGTGGTCGATTCTCCCGGGCCCGCCGCCGAGTAGAGATAAGCGGCAATACACTTACCCGACTGGCTTGCGCACAGGTCCTTGCGGTAGTGGGATTTGCCAATTGTAATGTTGGAAGCAGATAGATTGGCCAGGATTGTGGCTCCGGCCAGCGCGGCGTAAGAGCTGGGAGGAATCGGCGTCCATACGTCTTCACAGATCTCCACGTGCAGGTCAAATCTACCGTCAGCGCTGCCGGCTGGCGCCTGCCCGGAATGGAGCCGGCCGTCCTGATGTTCCAGCGCGTCTTCCACCCTGCTCGATACGGCTTTGAATACAAGATCGTTGCCAAAGGGCACGGTCTTTCCGAGGAACTGTACCTCGCGACCGACGGCATGGCGAGCTGCGCTGAACTGGCGCGTCTCATAGAATTCGCGGTAGCTGGGTAGGTAGGTCTTCGGCACGATACCAAGCACATGGCCGCGATAAATGACGGTGGCGCAGTTGAACAGCCGATTCTCGAATCGGAGCGGCGCGCCGACCAGTAGCACCGGCGTCAGCTGCCTGCTTTCTTCAACGATCCGGCCAATGCCGGCCTGGACACCTTCCAGTAGAGCTTCCTGCTGAAGCAGGTCGTCGATAGCATAGGAAGAAATACCCAGTTCGGGAAAGAGGGCAACAGCGGCGCGTACGTCCGATGCCCGGGCAGCCAGGCCCAACGTATGCGCCGTGTTGAACGCCGGATCCGCTACCCGAACATTGGGCACACACACGGCCACGCGGACGAAGCCATGACTATAGAATGAGTTGAAATTGTAAAATGAACTGAAACTGTCGGCCATCTTGGTTCAGGATAATTTCCTACGTAACCTGAATTCGGAGTTAAAGAGCACCTTGTCAAGGTGGTAGAATAGGGTTTCTCACACCAAAACCCTACCGCCTATGAAAGGTGCTCACGATGAGTATAGTCGAACTTTTCTGTGATGTCGATGATTTCTGTCAACGG
>JAJEDJ010000018.1 GCA_022821545.1 Caldilineaceae bacterium | reverse complement strand
AGGACACTCTGGTTCAATTCCAGATCGATGGGCCTGACGTTCCCGAGATTCCCGATCTTCCCGTGTTCACCAACATGTTGAATGATCTGCAACTGGATATCGAAGACACGCAGTCCCAAGTGGCGCAGCAGAGCGCCGAGGGTCCGTTTGACCCCCTGACCGGTCGGGCATTCACCAAACTCCCGGCCTGCGTGATGGTCAGCCCCACGCGCGACAACTACCACTACTGCCTCAACGACCCGCACGAAGCCCTGGCGGAGCAGCTCGAATATATCAAAGAAGTGCATCGTGAGATTGAAGACACCTCTGAGATGGAAGAGTACAAACGCAGGAAGGCAGCGCAGGAAAAAGAGAAAAGAGACCGGGCATACTTTGATGCCCGTCTCAAGGCCGCAGGGGAAGCTGACAAATCTTAACTGTCAGCCCTTAGCAGCCAGCCCTTAGCTGCCAGCCCTGTCCCCCGCCGCCGCAGCAGCCGCCGCAACACGGGGCACAGACAAACAGGGCTAACAAACAAATAATATATACAACCAACCTGCGCCCACCGGCCAGCGGCTGTATACCCCTGCCCGCCGCCCGCCCCCAAAACCGCAAATCCACCCCAATCTCCCCCCAATCCGCCCAAAATCACCCCTCGCGCCCCCCAATCCCCCCTGCAACCCCCCTCGCCGCCCCGCCCCACCCCTCCAACCCCTCGCCAAACACCCACAACCCGCCCTACCCCCCCAATCTCCCCCAGATCTCTCGTAATCTCTCGCCCATCGCCCGCAAATCGTCCATCCAACCCCTGCCACCTAAGTCGGCCCCGCACTAAAAACTAAAAACCAAAAACTGCCCTTCCGCCCCAGAGAAAGCCTCAAGGCAGCCGGTTCCCGGCCATTTCGAATATGGCATGGAAATGGCATAGATTTCTCCGAAATTGATATGCAAAAGTCATACGGAATAGTGTATACTATCCCCTGACAACCGGGTTCAGAGTTCAATGATGGCCGGCGAGAAAGCCATATCTTTGCCAGAGAGAGGGAGTGAACGCTCCCAACAGAAAGGATCACCCATACCATGAACTCTTCTTACAGATTGGGAATCTTTTGGGCCCTGGGTTTGGTAGCGATTCTCCTGACAGGATGTGCCGATGTTCCAGTTGCAAACACAACAAACGTTCAGGCGGAGCAGGTAGTTCCTGAACAGCCTTCAGGCGAGAAAGAAGAGGTTCAAGCAGCGCCTGAACAAGCTACGGGACCAGGTCTTGCCGCCCTTGAATTTCATACATATTCTTCCGACTGGATAAGATACAAAAATATCGATGAAGGGGGTAACGTTAAAGTAGGTTCAGAGGGTATGACCTCATTTCCATATATCTATCTTGTCAGCGATAGCCCTATTGTCTTTAACGACTTAGACAACGGAGAGACTTTGGAAGGTCTTGTTGGAGAAAATGATCTCCTGTCCAATGTAGAGAATGCGGATGGTCTATGTGATACAACCACGTTAACCGGCCTAAGTACCGATCTGTTTTGCAAATTAGGAAATGAAGCGCCTCAAGAACATTTCTACCTTGTAATATACAGTTCGGAGACTTTGGAAGCGCTTGCCGTGACAACAACGATTAACAATCTGAGTAATGCTGTAGCGGGGGAGGCAATTTCATCATCGGAATCAAAGAACAAAAGTGGACCTGCTGTTCCTCCAACAGAGGCTATCAGCCATACGCCTACGCCTACGATTGCTCCTGCTGGTAGTTCTTCAGTTCCACCGACGGCAACACCTGCTCAGAGATCATCCTCAGGCAGATCAAATCCACCGGCGCCAACACCACGACCAACAGCAGCATCTCAGCAACCACCGGCGCCGACACCACAACCAGCAGCAACGTCTCAGCAACCAGCGACGGCGACGCCACAACCAACTGCAACACCTCAGCAACCACCGACTGCGACACCACAACCAACAGCACCACCTCAGCAACCACCGACTGCGACACCACGACCAACGGATAAACCACCGGTAGAACAACCAACTCCAACTTCTGTACCGCCGGAACCACAACCAACTCCAACTTCTGTACCGCCTGGAGAACAGCCATGTGATTCACCGTTAGGTTGTGATGGTGACAATATTGACGGGTGAGCAAACGAATCAGCCAGGCCCACGAGCGGCTGTGGCGCCGAGGTCAACGACCTCCGGGCGTCTCGCTGCATGAGCGAGCCCGATGGCGAGGAGTGAGTAGGGAGGAGTGAGCGCTTCGCAGTTTCTCTTTTCTCTCTTCTCGCCCTTCCTCTCTTCTCGCCGTTCCTCTCTTCTCGCCCTTCCGCGTTGACACCTCCCTCTCTCTGTTGCATAATACTCACGTCAGCCGTCTCTTTCCCCCGGCGTACGCGCAACGCTGTCTTCTGCAATCCGGCATTCGTGGCCGCAACCTTGCGGCCCGCGCCAAAAGTACAATTCGACCCAAGGAGAATCTTCCTATGAACCGCTCGCGAACCCTCATCTGGAGCGCAATTGCGCTGACTCTTCTGGCGCTCCTGCTCGCCGCTTGCGCGCCCCAAGCCGAGACCGTCGGCGAGGCCGAACCCGCGGCACAGGAAGAAGCCGCCCCTGCGCCTACTGAAGCGCCCGCCGAAGAATCTGACGACATGGCCATGGAGCCGGTAAAAATCGGTGCCCTTGCTCCCCTCTCCGCGCCCGGCGCGGTCGTAGGCGGCGAAGCCATGCGTGAAGCCATGTTGATCGCTGCCGAAGAACTTAACGAACGCGGCGGCATCATGGGCAGGCCCGTGGAACTGATCATCGTCGACACCGAAGGCCTGCCCGAACGCGGCACCGCTGTCGTCGAACGTCTCATTAACCAGGACGGTGTCGTCGGCATCGGCGGCGGCTACCACAGCTCCGTCGGCGTGGCCGCCAAGGAAGTCGCACGCGACAACGGCGTTCCCATCGTCTTTGCCGAGACCTGGAACGACACCATTACCAGCGTCCAGTACGACGAGATCTTCCGCATCGCGCCCCTGAGCTCCGAAGTTTCCACCGTTGACGTCAAGTTCATGCAGTGGCTGCGCGACGAGAACGGCATGAAGCTCGAAAAGGTCGTCATCCTCACCGAAAACACCGACTACGGCATCCCGGCCGCCGAAAACACCACCGCCCTCCTCGACGAGGCCGGCATCGCCTCCGTCACCTTCAGCGTTGACATCGGCACCCAGGACTTCGCCGGCATTATCGAGCGCGTCAAGGCCGAAAGCCCCGACCTCATCGTAACGCTCGCCACCGGTGAAGCCTCCTACAACTTCACCCAGCAGGCCGCCGACGCAGGCATCGGCCCGCAGGACGTCCCCACCATGTGCAACCAGGTTTCGCTCGTCAGCGACGCCTTCTGGACCAACGTCCCCGACGGCAACCACTGCTATGTCCGCCGTATCGGCCTCCCTCAGCAGCTATACAATGACGTCGCCCAGGCCCTCGTCGCCGAATACTCGGCCCGCACCGGCAAGGACGACATCGAGTCCTACGCCATGGCCTCCTACGACTCCATCATGCTGATCGCCCAGGCCATCGAGGACGCCGGCTCCACCGATCCGTCCGACATTATCGACGCCCTTGAGAACATCAACCACATGGGCGCCCTCGGACCCATCACCTTCCCCATCAACCGCAGCAACACGCCCGAGCAGGCTGGCGTGGACCCCAAGTGGTGGCACCAGTTCCCCGACCCCGCCATCACGATCGTGCAGTACCAGGAAGAGGGGCAGGACGCAACTGAAACAACCGTTGTCTACCCTGTAATCTACCAGACAGGCGCGCCCATCATCGTCGGTCAGGAGTAACGGGCTCAACTCGGAAACCTGAATCAGGACCAAAGGCCCCGCGGGCGTACCCCTCGCCCGCGGGCCTCAAACCTTCCCTTCCCCAGCCGGCCGCTGCGGACCATGCCGCTCTTTTCGATCTGCCGCGCAATCCTGCCCGCTGGGCACTGAGTTGAACCATGGAAAACGCAGCAATCTTCGGTTGGGCGCTCCTCTGGATCATCTGCTGGGGCGCCCTCGGTGGTGTCGTAACGCCTCGCATCTACGCCCGCAAAGACCTGGAAATCTCCCAGGCCTCCTTCGGCGGGGCGGTGATCGGCGCCGCGCTTGGCCCCTTCAGCCTCCTCCCCCTCTGGGTCGCCACGCCCAAAATCACGAATCGCCTCATCGGCATCGCCATCGCCATCGTCGTCGGTATCTTTATCGCCGCCTTCGCCCTCGCCGACCCCGACAATCTCTGTGTCGCCAACGGCGGCTTTGTCATCTCGCAGCTTGCCAACGGTATCGTCATCGGCATCATCTACGGCCTCATGGCCCTCGGCCTGACCCTCATCTTCTCCATCCTCGGCGTCGTCAGCTTCGCCCATGGCGAGTTCTACATGATCGGCGGCATGGTCACCTACTTTATCTCCGCCAAGTGGCTGCCCGGCGTCTCTCCCCTCGTCGCCATCCTCGCAAGCTGCATCGTCACCTTCGCCATCGGCTACCTCTTCGAGAGAATCTTCCTCCGCCCGATGGGCAGCGGCGAGATCGAGCGGCCCACCGAATACGCAATTCTCGTCACCTTCGGGCTGGCATTCTTCCTCCAATACTTCACCCAGGCTCTGACCTCCGCCGTCCCCGTAAAGGCCCAGCGCTTCTTTCCCTTCCCCCGCGCCGAGCTACCCGCCGACTCCGGCGCCCTGCTAAAAATGACGCCCGGCAACGTCACCATCTTTGACGCCGTCTCCATCCCCAATCCCCGCTTCACCGCAGCCGTTCTCGCGCTGCTCATGCTCGCCGCGCTCCTCTGGTTCCTCTACCGCACCTGGGTGGGCAAGGCCCTCCGCGCCGTCAGCCAGGACAGGCAGGCCGCCGCCGTCACCGGCATCAATCCGGACTCGATGAACTCCCTGGCCTTCAGCATGGGCGCGATGCTGGCCGGACTTTCCGGCGCCTCGCTCGTCCAGGTTTTCTCCTGGTTGCCCCAGGTCGGCATCCCCGCCGCCGCCCGCTCCTTTGTCATTATCGTTCTCGGCGGCATGGGCAGCCTGCCCGGAGCCTTCCTCGGCGGCCTCATCGTCGGTCTCGTGGAAGCCGCAGGCACCGGCTGCATTCCCGATGCCACCAGGGCCGCCGCCTACATTCCCGCCTACGGCATGGTCATCCTCACGCTGGTTCTCCTTCTGAAACCGACCGGCCTCTTTGGGCGCGAGCTATGAACCCAACCGCTCTCTTCCGCGTCGCCGGCGCCGCTGCCGTGGTCATACTCCTACTGATCCCGCTGGCCTCCTCGGAGCTGGGGGGTCTGGGTCCCCTGGTTCTCAGCGGCTACGTCATGCACCTCGCCATCACCGCCTTCTTCTACGCCATCCTTGCCTCCAGCTGGTCCCTCCTGGCCGGATACGCCGGTCAGTTCTCGTTTGGGCACATGGCCTTCATGGCCATCGGCGGCTACACCTCCGGCCTCATCGGAAAATTCATCCGTTTCACAACCGCCCCCTCCGAGCTGTGTACCGACATTCCTCTCTTCGGCAGCTGGTGGCTGGTGGTCCTGAACATCCGCCGTGTCGGCACCATCGACGAGTCATGCCTCGACATGGCCAAAACCGAGACCCTTCCCGCCGGCACGCTCATCGTCTTTCCCCCCGTTTGGGCGAGCATCGCCATGGGTCTGGTCATGGGCGCCACCTTCGGCCTTCTGGTCGGCTGGCTCGTGCTGCGGCTGCGAAGTACCTATCTTGCCCTCTTTACCATCGGCTTCTCCGAGATCCTGCGCGCCTCCATCAGCGCTGAGATTCCCATTACTGAGGGCCAGAGCGGACTGGAGCTGGTCCCCCTTTTTCCCGCCGGCCTCTTGGGCTTCAGCTCGACCAGCAAGATCCCCCCCTACTACGCCATGCTGCTCCTCTTCCTGGTTGCCATGGCCATGATGACCTGGCTGGCCGGCTCCCGCTTCGGTCTCTTTATCCGCGCCATCCGTGAAGATGAAGAGGCCGCCGCCGCCCTCGGCGTGAACATCGTCCGCTACAAAGTGCTGGTCTTCGTGATCACCAGCACCCTCGCCGCGGCCGCCGGCGCGCTGCAGGGCCACTACATCGGCATCATTACGCCCAACACGCTGATCATCCTCCAGATGTCCCTCGTCATCGCCATGGCCGTGATCGGCGGCCTCGAAAACATCTACACCGCGTCGGTCGGCGCTATCGTCATCACCTTTATGCTGGAGCTGCTGCGAACGAACATTACAATCGGCCCCTTGCACATCGATATGACGCTCTGGCGGCTGGTCTTCTTCGGCCTGTTGCTCATGCTCACCCTCCGTTTCCAGCGCAACGGCCTCCTCTATCCCATCCTGGAGAGGATCAGTCGCGGCGGTGTCGCCGCGGAAACGGTCTCGATTCGCGCCGCGCCGGATGAGGATGAAGTGGATGTGGAAGATGAGGAGCATCCACCTTCCGGTCCCGACGAGAACGCAGACGCAGAGGCGGTAAACGACCATGCTGAATCTGACCGCTAACAACATCTTCAAGAACTTCGGCGGCCTCGAAGTCCTCAAGGACGTCTCCTTCACCGTCGAAGGGCCCGAACTGATCGGCCTCATCGGCCCCAACGGCGCCGGCAAGACCACCCTGACCAACATCCTTGACGGCGCCCTCAAACCCTCCAGCGGCACGGTCTACATGAACGGCGAGCGTATCGACACCCGTCCCCCTTATGGCGTCGCCAGGGCCGGCCTCGGCCGCACCTTTCAGGTCACGCGCGCCTTTCGCCGCATGACCGTCCTCGAAAACCTGCTCATCCCGGCCATGGCCATGCGCGCGACCGCCCGCCAGCGCGATTTCGAAAAAAAGGCGCAGGATGTCCTCGAATTCCTGACCATTGCCCACCTTCGCAACGAATATGCCCGCGCCCTCTCCGGCGGCCAGCAGAAACTGCTGGAGTTGGGCCGCCTTCTCATGCTCGATCCCCAGATGATCATCCTCGATGAACCGTTCGCCGGCGTCCACCCCAGGCTCATGGAAGTGATCTACCGCTATATCACCGAAACGAACGCCCAGGGCAAGGCCTTCATTATCATCAGCCACGACATGGACACGATTTTCACGCTCAGCCGCCGCCTCCTTGTGCTCAACTACGGTGACCTCATTGCCGACGGCGACCCCGCGGTCGTCAGGGAAGACCCCCTGGTCAAAGCCGCCTATCTGGGCGAGGACGAAGAATAATGCTGGCAGTCAACGACCTCTATGTGGGCTACTATCGCGACCTCAACATCCTGCAGGGCATCTCCATGCAGGCCGAGGGCGGCAAGATCACCACCGTGCTCGGCGCAAACGGCGTCGGCAAGTCCACCATGCTCAAGGCCGTCTACGGCTTCCTGCGCCCCAACCAGGGCCAGATTCGCCTCGACGACCAGGACATCATCGACGTGCCCACGCACGAACGCATTAACATGGGCATCTCCTATATCCCCCAGCAGCCCGGCGTCTTCCGTTTCATGTCCGTCGAGGAAAATCTCGAGCTGGGCGCATGGACCTTCAAGAACGACAAGAACCGCATCAAGCGCAAGCTCGAAGAAAACTACGAACGCTTCCCCCACCTGAAACCGCGCCGCAAGTCCAACGCCGGCGAGCTCTCAGGCGGAATGCAGCGCATGGTCGAAATCGGCCGTACCCTCATGACCGACCCCAAGCTCATCCTCGTCGACGAGCCCACGGCCGGCCTCGCCAAGCTGCTCTCCGAAGAGGTCTATCA
This sequence comes from Caldilineaceae bacterium, assembly GCA_022821545.1. Classification (GTDB taxonomy): domain Bacteria; phylum Chloroflexota; class Anaerolineae; order Caldilineales; family Caldilineaceae; genus Bin5. The sequence continues at coordinate 136,988 of JAJEDJ010000018.1, read as the reverse complement.
GATGCTCGTCGATCTGCGCGACCGCGACGGACTGACCATTCTTCTCGTGGACCAGGAGATTCGCTCCGCCCTCAGTATCGCCGACTACGTCTACGTGCTCGAACTGGGCCGCAACAAGTTCCAGGGGCCGGCCGCAGACTTCACCGACCTCGAAAAAGCTTTCTGGGTCGGCTGAGATTCCCGCCAAAAGACCCCTGACCTCCACCCCTGACCTTCACCCGTGAACTTCTCTCTCGCGCCTTCTCTGGAAAACCGGCTTGCGCCCTCGCCCACGCTCTCCATCAACGAACGCGTCCGCCAGATGTGGGACGCCGGCCGCACCGTCTATCACCTCGGATTCGGCGAGTCCCGCTTCCCCCCGCACCCCGGGATCGTCGACGCGCTCGTTGAGCACGCCTCTCGCCGCAGCTACCTGCCCGGCGCCGGCCTTCCCGAGCTCCGCCAGGCAGTGGCCGACTTTCACGCCCGCCACCTGCAGCGCGACATCAAGGCCGACCAGGTAACTGTTGCCCCGGGCAGCAAGGCCCTCCTGTTCGCCTTCCGCATGGCCGTTGCCGGGGCCACCGTGTTGCCCACCCCCTCATGGGTCTCCTACGAGCCCCAGTCGCGCCTGCTCGGTCGCCCCGTTCTTCGCCTTCCGGCCAGCCCCCGCGACAACCACCGCCTCCATCCCGACAGCCTCAGCCGCCTCCTCCGCGACTCCCCCCACGACAGCCATCTGCTAGTTTTGAACAGCCCCTCCAATCCAACCGGTCAGATGTTGGAGCCTGCCCTCCTGCAAGAAATCGCCGCCGTCTGTCGCCGCCATAACGTCCTCGTCCTTTCAGACGAAATCTACGCGCTGACGGCCTTCGGTCGCGAGCATCTCTCCATCAGCCGCTTCTACCCGGAGGGAACCGTGGTGATCGGCGGGACAAGCAAGCACCTTTCGCTCGGCGGCTGGCGTCTGGGCATCGCCATCGTGCCGCCCGGCGAAAATGGCCGCAAGCTGCTCCGGGCCGCCGTCAAGATCGGCAGTGAACTCTGGTCCGCGGCGTCCGCCCCGGTCCAGTATGCCGCCGTCACGGCCTACGCCGCCGATGACGACTTGGCCGCGTATGTCAAAAAATGCGCCGCCCTCCACGCCGCTCGCACCCGTTTCCTCTGGCGCGGCCTCTGCCAGCTTGACGTGCCCTGCGCCGAACCAATGGGCGCCTTCTACCTCTTTCCCAACTTCGACCACTGGCGCAAGTCGCTGGCCGCCCGCGGCGTCCACACCTCCGTCGACCTGGCAAAATTCCTTCTGGATCAGTTTCAGATCGCCGTTCTGCCCGGCTCCGACTTTGGTACGCCCGCCGCAGAGCTCTCTCTGCGTCTGTCGACAAGCTACATCGACCTGGAAACCGACGCAAAAGCCGCCCGGATGATCGAATTGACAGACAGTGGGATAGACGCCGAAGCTCTGCTGCGGGACCACCACCCCGGCATGAACGCCCTGCTTGACCGCTTGCGCAGCTTCCTGTCCTCGCTGCAAGCCCCCTGATGCCGCAGCCGTCCTCCACGCGCACGCCCCGTCCGGCGCCCGTCCGGCACTCCGTCCGGCAGCTTTGCGCCCCGCCGAGTACATGCCCGGCCGCCCTTCCAACGGCAAGCCGCGCCGTACCAATCTTGCCGCCTACCCGTACAGGAACGAGAAATGCCCCAACAGCCAGACGTGACGCCGGTTCCGGTTGACGAAGTCCGCAAAGTGGCCGTGATCGGCGCCGGCACCATAGGCGCAAGCTGGGCGGCCTGCTTCCTGGCCCGCGGCCTCGACGTCCTGGCGGTCGATCCCGTGCGCCGCGAAGACGATCTGCGCCGGGCCTTGGACGGCATGATGCCCGCGCTGCAAAGCCTCGGCCTGGACCCCGCTGGCTACCAGGGCCGCCTGCGCTTCTATTCGCAGATCGGAAGAGAGCTTGCCCCGGCCCAGTTCGTGCAGGAGAGCGTCCCCGAACGCCTGTCCGCAAAGCACGCGGCCCTGCAAGCGCTCGAACCCGTCATCGGCCCGCACGTGATCGTCGCCAGCAGCGCCACCGCCCTGGTCCCCTCAGACATTCAGGCGCAGGCCGCCCGGCCCGAACGTATCCTTGTGGGCCACCCGTTCAACCCGCCCCATCTGATCCCTTTGGTGGAAGTTTCCGGCGGCGCGCTGACCGCCCCGCCGGCGCTGGAATGGGCCGTGGAGTTCTACCTGTCCGTCGGCAAAGCGCCGGTGTTATTGAAAAGGGAGGCCTACGGCCACGTAGCCAACAGGCTTGCCGCGGCCCTGTTCCGCGAGGCCGTCCATCTGGTCGCTGAGGGCACCGCCACCGTTGAGGACATTGACGAAGTCGTTACCAAGGGGCCGGGCCTGCGCTGGGCCTTGCAGGGACCCTTCACCACCTACCATCTGGCCGGAGGCGGCGGGGGCATCGCCCACTACATGCGCCACCTGGGGCCGACGCAGGAAGCGCGCTGGCGCACCCTCGGCGACCCCAAACTGACCGACGACCTGGTTGACCGGATCGTGCGCGACGTTCAGGAAGCCCTGGCAGATCTCCCCCCCGCCCACCTCGCCCGCATCCGCGACGCCGGCCTCGTAGAACTCCACCGCCTCAAACAGGATCTGCCCACCGCGCCCCCCGACCCGCCCCCCTGAGCCGCTACTCTAAGCCGCCGCTCTAAGGCGCCGCTCCTGTTCGCCAAGTCGAAGAAAACTCCCCTCCACGTCGCCGAAATCACAACTCAGGTTCGCAGGGAGCGTCCCCCAAACTGCTCTGCAGTCGCCGGAGTTCCGACTTCAGCTCCGCCGCCAGGTCCGCGCTGTCCGGGTCGTGGTAGATGTTTTCCATCTCCTGCGGATCTGCTTCAAGGTCGAACAGCTCCCACTCCGGCGCCGTTGGCGCATCGATGGCCCCGGCGCTGCCCAGCGCCTCCCCGTAATAGTAGATCAGCTTATGCCGCTCCGTGCGGATCCCGTAGTGTGCCGGAATGTTGAAATGCGCCAGGTGCATCCAGTAACGGTAGTACATCGATCTCCGCCAGTCGGAGGGCGGTCGGCCTTCCGCCAGTGGCCGCAGGCTTCGCCCCTGCATCTCCGCCGGGACGGGCAGACCCGCGTAGTCGAGAAGGGTCGGCGCAAAATCTACGTTCAACGCCATGCGTGAGCTTGTCATGCCGGCCTGAACGCAGCGCGGGTAGCGCATCAGGAAAGGAATGCCTATCGACTCTTCGTACATGAATCGCTTGTCATACCAGCCATGGTCGCCCAGAAAGAACCCGTGGTCCGACGTGTAGATGACAACTGTGTCCTCGGCCAGCTGATTCTCGTCCAGAAAGTCCAGTAGCCGGCCCGTATTTTCGTCGATTGAAGCGACGCATCGCAGGTAGTTGCGCATGTAACACTGATAGTTCCACGCCTTCTGCTCCTCCGCGGACAAACCCTCGGGAACCGGGTCCGGTAGGTGGTGTTTCAGGTGCATCAGCGCAACCCTTTCGGTCGCCATGCTCGCCGCGGCCGCCCGGTTCTCGTAACTATCGTGAAAGGTTGCCGGCTCGGGAATTGGCCCGTACGCGAAGAGGTCCCTGTGTTTGGGATGCGGTTCGAAAGGATCGTGGGGGGCCTTGTGCGCGCACACGAGAAAGAAAGGACGCTCTTCGTCCCGGTCTGACAACCAGCCCAGCGCCTTATCGGTCAGAACGTCGGTAACGTATCCTCGCTCGCTGATCGTTTCACCCATCTCCCTGAACTCCGGGTCAACGTATCTGCCCTGCACCGGCAGTACGCTCCAGAAATCGTAGCCGGCAGGGTCGCTGTTTCCGCCGTGCCCCAGGTGCCACTTGCCCACGAATGCCGTCTGGTAGCCGGCATCGTGCAGCAACATCCCGACCGTTGTCTCCCGCGTCTGGTCGATGACGTCGTTCAGCGTCTTGATGCCCGTCACGTGGCTGTACTTCCCGGTATGCACCGACGCCCGCGCCGGCGTACAGATCGCATTTGTGCAAAAGCAGCGGTCCAACCGCAACCCTTCGGCGGCGATGCGGTCCAGGTTCGGCGTGCTGTTCAACCTGCTCCCGTAGGTGGAGAACGCGGCAGGGGCATGATCATCGGCCATGATCAGAAGAATATTGGGCCGGTTTCCTTGGGTCATCATCGCTCCTCATCGGTCCTCATCATTGAAAACAACACACCCCCTGGCAGAATGGCCTGCAAGGGGGTGTGCCGCTGGGAAATCCACTCAACTCAAAACTGAACAAAAAGGTTGCTTCTTCCGGCGCGTCAGGGAAGACTGCCCCCCGGCTCAACAGTCCCGCGTAAGCCGGGAACTGAGACCGGAACTAAGCGTCGGCCAGCAGTTCGTCTACCTCTGCCTTCACCGCGTTGGCCGCCTCTTCCACCGTCCGGTCGCCCAGCCAGACCAGCTCGAACGCGGCCGTCAGGGCAGTGTTTATCTGTGCCCGGTTCTTGTGCTGCCACACCGGCACGCCGAACTCGTCAATCCGGTCCATGTAGAACTCCACAAAGGTGTCCGGCACGTCAAGCATCTCCAACACATACTTCGACGTGGACCGCCGGGCGTTGATTATCCCGGTGCTCGCCCAGATGCGGTGGGCTTCCTCGCCGGCGTTGTACGCCAGCCACGCCCACGCCTCCTCCGGGCGCGGGCTCTCGGACGGGATCGAGAACGCCGAACCGCCGACGTTGAGCGTATGCGCCCCGCTGTCTCCTCCCATCGGGTAGGGCGAAATCTCCCACTCGAACGACCCGTCAAACTGGTCGATGATGCCCGGAAACGTGGAAATCAGCGCCGAGCTGCCCGAAACGAACAGGTTCCCCAGGCCCTCAATCAGATCGGCTGACGGATGCACCTGGTGCGTCTGAATCGCGTCAAGGTAATAGTTGAGAAACTCGACCGTCGCCTCGGAATTGACGATACACTCGGTCTCGTCCTCATTGAACACATCCGTCCCCCAGGCCACCGCCTGCGGTCGGATCTCGTTGACCCAGTTGTCCACCATGTTCGACATGCCCCAGACCGCCACCTCCCGCTTGTTGAAACCGTCGTCCTGGGGATGGTTGCCGCCGCGGTCTGTCGTCAGCGCCAAACTGGCATCCAGCAGGTCCGCATAGGTCGAGCCCACGCCCGGCCCCGTCAGGCCGGCCGCCTCATAGAGAGTGCGGTTGTACCAGATCCCCTGCACGCCCACGTCCCAGCTGGTGCCGTACTGTCCCCCCTCAAAAGTGAACAGCCCCCAGACCGACCCGTACCAGTCGTCGGGAAACTCGGGCGAGGCGTCGATGCGGGGATTCAGGTCTTCGATCGCCCCGAGCACGGCATGGGGCCGCACCCACGCCGTGTGCGTCCACGCGGAGTCCGGCGGCGACCCGGAGGCGTACAATGTATTCAGTTTCGTCCAGTAGTCGCCCCACCCCAACGTCTGGTTTTCAACGGTGATTGCCCCGTCGTTGCTTTCGACGAAGGCCGCGGCCACCTCTTCCATCATTGCCGCCCGGCCCCACGTCATCGAAATAATGGAGACCGGTTCCACAGCCGGCGCGGCCCCGCCGCCGTCCTCTCCAGCCTGTCCGTCAGCCATCGGCTGGCAAGCTGCCAGCATGACCGCGGAGCCGGCCCCTAGACCGGCATTGCGCAGAAACCTCCGGCGAGTCATTCGATTGGACATAATTCTCCTCTCCTTGTTGAATAGTGGTCTGGCTCTGTCGCAGCGCCAGGCCGGTGCGCAACTACCCCTTTACTCCTGTAAACACGACACCCTGTATGAAGTAACGCTGCCCGTAATAGAAGACCAGCAGCACCGGAATCATGCTAACCGTTGCCGCGGCCATCATTAGCTCCCATTCCGTTGTATACTGGTCCTGGAATAACCGCAGTCCCAGCGCCAGCGTGTACTTTTTCTGGTCGAACAGATAAATTAGAGGCACGAGAAAGCTCTGCCAGCGGTTCTGAACGATAAATATCACGACGGTCATCAAGGCCGCCTTGGAGAGGGGAAGTATGATTCGCCAGTAGACGCCGAAGCGGCTGCAACCGTCGATGATTGCCGCGTCGTCCAGCTCGGGCGAAATCGTCATGAAATACTGCCGCAGCAGGAAAATGTTGAAGGCGCTGCCCCCAAAGAATGCCGGCACGACCAGGGGCAAATAGGTGTCCAGCCACTCCAGCTCGCGAAAGAGTATGAACTGCGGGATCATAATGACCTGGAACGGCAGCATCAGCGTGGACAGGACCAGCACGAACATGAAGTTCCGTCCTCTCCATCGCAGGCGCGCGAACGCAAACGCGGCCAGCGAACCGGACAGCGTGGCCCCCACAACCGCCAGCCCCGTGATCTTTGCCGTGTTGAGAATAAAGCGTCCGAACGGCAGAATCGTCATGGCATTTGGGTAGTTTTCCCATACAATTGGATTGGGGATCCATACCGTTGGAATCTTGAATATGTCGGCCGGCGTCTTCAGTGAAGTGGATACCATCCACAGAAAAGGCAGGATTACGATAACCATGCCCACTGCCAGGGCAATATAGATAAAAGTCATCTTGAAGGTCCGGGAGCGGCTCTGGCTCCCGCTGATTGAGCGAACGACCATCGCTTAACTTCCTTTGACTTCCCCTTCGTAGTAGACCCAGACCGCAGAGGAGCGGATGATGAACAGGGTCAGCAGCATGATGTAAACGAAGAGGACCCAGGCAAGCGCCGAGGCATAGCCCATCTGGAAGAACTCGAAGCCCTGCCTGAACAGGTAGAGCATCACGAACAGGCTGGCGTTCCCGGGACCGCCCTGCGTCATGATAAATGGGCCGGCGAACTCCTGCAGCGCGTCAATCATTCCGATGACGAACTGGAAAAAGAGCACGGGAGAGATCATCGGTATCGTGATCCGCCAAAACTTCACCCAGTCGTCCGCGCCGTCGACCTCTGCAGCCTCGTACAGCTCGTTTGGGACGCCCTGCAGTCCGGCCAGGTAGATGATTATGCCGGCGCCGACGCTCCATAGACTCATCAGCACGAAAGAGGCGAGAACCGTGCGCGTGTCGGTCAGCCAGTAGGGCCCTTCAAGTCCAAGCAGACTGAGCGCCCGGTTCAGCATCCCGAAATCGCCGTTCAGTATCAACAGCCAGACCATCGCCACCGCCACGCCGCTGACCGTCGCCGGCAGGTAATATACCGTTCGTATGAACGCCAGCCCTCGAACGCTTGCGTTCAAAAGCAGTGCGACCAGGACGCCCAGGGCAATGCGGAGAGGGACCGATGTTATCGAGTAGATCGTCGTTACTTTGAACGCCTGAAAGACGAGAGGATCACCGGAAATCATCTCGACATAATTCGCCAGACCGATGAATGTCGGCGGCGTAAACATCCGCCATTCGGTTAGGGAAATCCCCAGGGAGGCCAGCATCGGACCCAGTTGGAAGGCAACGAATCCGATGATCCAGGGCAGGACGAGCAGCCAAGCCAAACGCTCTTCGCCGTTCAGGTGATACCACGGCCGCTGCCGTGTTCGCGCCGAAGTTGCGGCGATGTGATCTTGAAGAGTCGCCATTCGCCTGACCGATTCAGTTCAAAGCTGCATGAAGCTTACGGGAACGCCGGTGTTGGCTCTGGTTCAAGGCGTTTCGGGAGGACTTAGCACGGGAAGATACTATAGCCCCTCCCGATTGTCAAGCGCCGGGCCGGCGCCCCTTTCTGCCGGATTCGCGGCGCCGGATCAAGGAACCGGCCCATCCTTGCGTTGCCAGTTGAGCCGGATTCGAGTAGAATTTCTGCGTTTTGTAAGTTCCCGCTATAGCAAGAACCAAGAGGCGCGCCGTGTACCCAGCCACGCGTACAACCAATTTCAACCAGTCCATGATTCGAGAGATGACCCGGCTCGCCATGGAGCACGAAGCGATCAACCTGAGCCAGGGCTTCCCGGACTTCGACCCGCCGCAGGCAATCGTCACGGCCGCCGTCGACGCAATTCGCGGCGAGGCCAACCAGTATACCGTCACGTGGGGCTACCCGCCCCTGCGTCAGGCGCTCGCCGCGCAGTACACCGCGCAACTCGGCTGGCCCGTGGATCCCGATGTCCACGTCTGCGTCGTCTGCGGCGTGACCGAAGGCATTACCACTTCGCTGCTGGCCCTGCTCAATCCCGGCGACGAGCTCATAATACTGGAACCGGGGCACGAAACCTTCCGCCCTTCCGCCTTGCTCGCCGGCGCCGCAGCCGTGCCCGTCGTTCTCGACGCCCCCGACTATCGCATCGACGCCGACCGCTTGGAGGCCGCAGTCACGCGCCGCACGCGGGCTTTGCTTCTGAATACCCCCCACAATCCTACCGGCCGCGTCTTCGATGACCAGGAAATGCAGACGATCGCCGCCTTTGCGGACCGCCACGACCTCATCCTGATCACCGACGAGATCTATGACCGCATTCTCTACGACGGCAGGCAGCATATCTCCCCGGGCAGTCTCGACGGCCTGATCGAGCGCACCGTGACCATCGGCGGACTGGGAAAATCCTTCGCAGTCACCGGCTGGCGGCTGGGCTATGTTATCGCCCGCGAGCCGCTTGCGGCAGCCATCCGCGCCGTCCATGACTACTCCACCATCTGCGCGCCCACGCCCCTGCAGGCCGCGGCTGCCGCTGCTCTCAACCAGCCCACCGACTACTGGTTACAGATGCGAGAGGAGTACGACGAACGCCGTGAAGTAATGTTGGAAATGCTGAGCAAGGCCGGCTTTCGCGCCGTGAGGCCCGAGGGCTCCTACTACACCATGGCCGACTACACCGCCATCGACGCGCCCCAGGCGCAATGGGACGCCCACCGCTTCGCCCGCTGGCTCACCACCGATGTAGGTGTAGCCTCGGTGGCCGGCATCAACTTTTACACGCGCGACAGGGAAAAATACGGCGAGGGCATCGTCCGTTTCGCCTTTGCCAAACGGATTGAAACGCTGCACGCGGCGGGAAGGCGTCTGGCCGCGATCGCAACGTAGCGGGCGTTCCGAAGGCCGGTCTCAACGACGCCTTCCTACTGAGATCTCCTGTGAACTCCTTCTGTCAGTCCAGCCTTAACCGTGCCAGGATCAGTTCCGGCTCCCACGTCCCGTCTTCGACCGCGGGCTGCAGCGTTTCCGCGTCATAGATCACCAGGCGCAGTTCGTATTCGCCGTCAGCGAGTTCCTCTGGCAGCTCCAGTCGAACAAGAGCGTCAGTTAGCGTGCTTGGCGTCACAGCTGCCGGGAGTGTGCTCACCGGTTTCCATAGCTTCAAGTCCTCCTGGTAGACCCAACCGCCTCCCTCCCCGACCGGATGAAGCCTCAATGAAATTGCGTACTCCCTGTCAGAGTCGGCAACGCCCTGCCACTGCATCGCCGCCCACATCGATCGCTCCTCTCCAACTTCGATCGGCTGCCTCGTCGAAAGCTGTACGTCCCCCTGTCCCAACGCTACCCCGACAAGAGAGACTCCGCTGTCATATCTGACGCCCAGCGGCTCCAGCTGTTCGTAATACGTCCAGAGTACGCGGCTCTCGATGCGGGGCCCTCCTCCGGCTACCGGCAGCAGTCCCTCGCTCTCCAGGGCGGTGGAGCTCGGGTCGACAAATCCCGCGAAAACCCTGACAAGCTTGGGCGCCGGTCGGTCGAGAGGAATCTGGTACGTGTCCTCGTAAATCAGCCCCGGCTGCCACAACGTGAGCGGACGCGCGCCCCAACCCGGGTGGCTCGTCACGTTCCCGATCTGCCTGTCCTGCGCATCCAGCAGATGGATGAACTGTTCCAGGTCCTGCTCCTGCTCCTGCGTCGCCCGCAAGTATAGAGTCAGCGGCACACTGTCTCCCGCAAACGCGTCAGGGCTTGGCAACCGGGCTGCGACCAGCTCTACGCCGTCGCCATAGACCCTCCCGATTGGCGTCGCGTCCGCCGGCAGCGCCTCCACCGAGCCGGCCCTGCCATCCAACCCGTACGCGTCCGGCAACAGTTCTGCCAGGGCAAAGAGAGAGCAGCTCCACAGCCCAAGCGGTATAATGATCCCCAGGCCAATCCGCCCGATGCCGGGAAGAATTCCCGCCCAGAAGCGCAGGCCGGCCGCGGCGGCAACGGCAAGCGCGCTTATGGCGGGAAACAGCAGCCTGCCCTGCGACCCCTGCGCCACGGAAATCCAGTAGCCCATCAGAACAAGCGAAATCAGTATCCACGTCCAGGCGATTCTCAACGTGGTTCCTGACTGCTCCGGTATTTCGCCAAGCCCCCGAGTGGCCTTCAGACTTAGAATCAGACCAATAGCTGCCCCCGACGCTGCCAGCGCCGTAAGCAGTTCAAACAGGCTGTATGTCCACGCCGGCAGGAGAATGCTGAACCACCCGAAGATTCCCCAGAAGGACATCTGCAGCCCCCGCAACTCCCCGTACAGGCCCTGAATGCTCAGGGGCTCCACGCGTAGACCGGTGACGCTGAGCAAGTTCCTCGTTCCAAACGGGTCTCCGTAAAGATAAATGTTGCGGGCGTACCACCACCCCGCCGCGATCAGTACCATGCCGCCAACCCAAACTGCTCCGCTTAGCAATGCGTTCCACTCTCTATTCCTCCTGAATCGAACTAGAACGGCCAAGGCTGCCAGCGGAAGCAGCCCCAGCCCTTGCAGTTTGCTCAACGCGGCCAGTCCCAGCAGCAGGCCCAGTCCCGCCCATTCCCACTGGCGAACTCCCTCGCGCCGCGAGCGGACGCTTATGGCCGCCAGCCAGACCAGGGCGGCAGCGCTGACAGCAGTGATCATGTTGTCATTCGAGACACTTGCGCTGATAAAGCTGAACTGTGGGATAGTGGCCGCCAGCGCCGTAGCCAGCAGCCGGGCCCATCTGTCTGAGGGAAAAGCGAAGCGTGCCAGCAGGTAGGTAAACAGGACCGTGAACGTGCCCAGAATAACCGAAATCCAGCGGCCGACGTGCAGCGCCAGGTGTACTCCCGTCAGGGGCCTGCTCCTGGCGCTGAAGAGCATGTAATTCTTGTTGCCCGGCTGATGCGGATCTCCCAGATTCGCCCTCGGATTGCGAACCGCGAACGCATCCAGGCCGCTCTGATCGATGCCCGCCGTCGCCAGCGCGACCACGCTGTAGTAGAGCGGAGGCTGACTGCCCTCCTGTTCCCATGGGCCCGTCAGCTCCGGACCCTGCACCGGCAGCCCGTTGCCCGCGGCCAGGTGGCGGGCGAAGGCGTAGTGGTAGATTTCGTCGGGCGTCTCGAATGCGGGAACGACCAGGCTGTATGCGATTCCGGTCGCAAAAAATATGCAGAGCAGGAGGGCCGCCAGCCCCTTCTCCACATCTACCCCTTCACGAATCCTGGACAGCAAGAGAGACGCCTTTCCCCCCACCCTTCGAAGCAGGTCCATTCTGTCATCGTCCGCAGACATCGCAATCCGTCACATGAAAGTACGCCAGTTGCACCCATTCCTCGCCGCTGCCCGTCAGGATTCTGGGCGCGCCTTCCACGGTAACGTCGTAAAGCCCGGCCACAAGGCGCAGCGAACCGGCCGGCAGGGCCGAAGGAATCGGCACTGCTGCGGCAGTGGCATGTCTCCCGCTCTCCATGCGCAGTTCCGGGTCCCACTGGGCCACCAGGTTGCCCGTCTCGTCGAGCAGATGCAAAAATATCTTCTCTCCTCCGGTCAGCTTGGCGGGATCCCCCCTCCACTCCATGTGTACGACCATCCTGCCCCCGGCGGGCGGAAAGCCAGGATTGACCTGTGCGCGCTCCAGGACAAGCCCGTTGGCGAACGCCGCTTCCAGGATTCGCCACTCTTCGTCACTGGGACTTGAGTAGAGTTCGACAAGCCATGGCCCCACCGTCTCCTCGCCCGCCAGCCGGTACGAACTGGAGACCGCTTCTCTGGCCAGGTTCGGCGCCTCCTGATCGTCCTTCAAACTGACTGGCACTATGACTCTCCGAATTCCGTTCTGGCGCATCCGGCCTGCGGCTTCTGTCGCGTCTTCTATCTCCTGATCATGACGCGGCAGGACAGAGTCCTTGACTTCACCCCTGTAATAGTAGAGAAGAAACGTGGGATCGGGGAAGCTCTGGAGAATGTGGACCTGACCCGGGTTCAGCCCGGCGCTCACATTCTCCACTACATCCGTCAACTCGCGCAGCCCTCTTGACTGGCTGAATGCCGGCTCGAAATGGTAATTCCGCAGTGCGAACAGATTGCCGCCGACGATGACGAGGACAAGAGAAGCTGCGGCAACCCCTCCGACCCGAACTCTGTTCAGAAAAGTTGGAGTTTCAGCTTCGGCGTCTGCCGTCCAGCTTCTCCACCTCCAGCCCAGCCAGCCCTCGACCCAGTCGCCGATCTTCACCGTCCCCAGGGCCATCAGGAGCAACAACGGCGGCAGTGCCACAGAGTAAAAGCTTTCGAACATGAACCACGTTCGGTATAAGGGCGTCCAAAATGCCATTGGGGAAACGATCAGTAGCAGTAGCAGAAGAATGATCGGATGACGGCCCGCTGGCTGTGGCCGTGAATCCTGTGATCCGGGTTCACGTAAATCTTCGACACCGTGTTCGTCTTCGGCGCTCCCTTCACTCCATACAGCGTCTCTCTTCGCCGCCAAATACGCGCCGAAGACGGCAGCAACGACCAGGCCCGCCCCCAATAGGCCCGCGTTCAGAAGCCAGGTTCCGTCCGGCAAAAAAGACCCCATTGGGAATTCTGAGTATCTCCTCCACAATGACGAAACTAGGGAGGATCCTGAAATGCCTCCTGTGCGATTGAACACACCGTGACCGGCGCTAGCCAGCAGAGGGATGCACAATGCGACAACTGAGATCTGTGCCAAGGCCCAATGTCTGAACACGGACCAATCCTGGCCAGGCGAGTGTGAGTCTCTACCGCTTCGACGATCGCGCGCTGCTACGATCAGTACGTACAAGTTCTGTGCCAAAAATGCCAGCATGGCAATAGTGTGAGTATAGAACGTAGCCGCCCCGCAAAGAACGTACGCAATGAAGCTCGCCCTGCTCCATCCTCTGTTTACGAATCTCAGTGCCAGTGCAGAGCCGGCAAGCGTAAGCGTCAGACTGAGAGAATAGAGGGGAACATCCTGACTGCTCCGAATCGCGTACGTACTGACTGCCATCAGGAGGGCGGCCGTCAGACAGGGCAAGGGCGGCCAGCGCATCTCCCTGGCGAATACGTAAACGAGCGGAATGGCGAGAGCGCCCAGGAAGGCCGACGTGGAACGCAGTGCAAACTCCGTGATTCCCGCAAGCGGTAGCCAGTAATGCTGCAAAGTCAGGCTGCCAAGAAAATACGTCTCGCCTCTTCCGCTCAACACGTCAATCAGATTCGGCAAAGGGAGCTGACTGAACCAGAAAGAAAGCGCCTCTCGCGCATTCAATTCCTGCTCGCCCAGCCTGTAAAACCGGAGCGCAAAACCGGCAACTGTGGCAAGCGTAACCGCCAGGCGCTGAAACCGACTGTCTGCCAGCGGCCCCAGGCTCGACGAAATGGATTCTCCGTTTGCGCCCCTTCCGGCTTCAAGTCTTTCCTGGGCGGCCAGATTCGAGAAGGCCGCCCGCCAAACCTCGCCCGGATACCTGCGAATCCGCTTCCATGCCGCCCCGATCGCAACCGCGATCTGCCCGCGCAGTACCAGCAGCAAGGCAATCCAGCTGACGCCGCTGATCGCGATCCCCCAGCGCACGCTGGCCGGACGGTAAGCGAGTTCAACTGTGCCTTCCCCGGCGGGAACGGGAACTGCCAGGAAGGCATGGTGGGCGCGCGCAACCGGCAACCTGGCAGGTAGTGACGGTCGGTCCGCCCCTGTCCACTCTGCCCGCCAGCCTGGCATAAAGTTTTCGCTGATGAACAACAGGCCCGGCTCAGCGCTCCTGACCCGGATCTCCAGGTGACCGGGTCCCCTGCCGTCCACCTCCACGGTAGCATCGCCTCCCTCTCCGAAACTCAACCGACCCTCTTCCCAGCCCTCTCCCAGAACATCGGCATCCGATTCCGCGATCAGTATCTCCCGCTGCGGGTCGAAACCCGGGTCCGCCAGCAGGGCGAGCGCCGCCTTGTCCTCAATTCTCCGGGCCTTCTGCGCCCACCACAGGCGCGGGTATACACTGTTCAGCCTGTGTAAACGGGTTGTCTCGTTCTCGCGCGGGAACTCTTCAACTAGCTGGCTGCCGACGGACAGTTCCTCCCTCCAGGTGAGCACCGTGCCCACGCCTGTGAGTCTCCACATCCTGTCCGCGGGAAAATCCACAAAGAACGCATTATACGCCGACAGGCGCAACACGCTCGCCGCCCAGACATCCTCCCAGCCGGCTACCATTCCACTGTCCTCCGGCAGCCTGCCCTCATTGTAGACCCGGGGAGGAAGCAAGGGCGTTCCGTCCGCCATTGCCTGCGCCGCCCCCTGCGCCGCTCTTTCCGCCTCTCTCCGCGTAGCCAGCAATTCCGGCTGCGTGAGCGCAGACCGGATCTCCTGCCCGCTGGCAAGGTTGGTCGTAAAGTTGCTGGCAAACAGGTCCGCGGCCATGACAAGGAGCAGTAGAGCGAAGTGCGTACGTGAAAGTCGCACGCTTCTGCACAAAACCAGGAAAACCGAGGCCATCAGGACCGACTTTCCCGCCTGAAACAGGAATACCCCGTTCGATACTTCAAGTCGCCCTGGAAAATGCCACAATGTAAACACCGTTGCCGCGCCGCCTGCTACAAAGGCCAGGAAGCCCCAACCGAATCTCCGCCGCCAGCGGACGGCCAGCGAGTGCAGGAGGGCCAGACCGAATCCGCTCATGATACTTGCCGAAAACGCTATCAGATAGGCTATCCGCTCCTGTCCCCGGAAAAGGGCCCACCCCGGGGCGTACTGGTAGAGCAGTGGATAGACCGGAAGCAGGTCGCCCAGTGAGACCAGGCAGGCAAGGCAGCCCGCAACCGCGAAGAAAACTGCCGCCGGCCGCGCGAACGGACTGGCCGCTGCCAGTTTGAACCGATTCGACAGCAGCGCGGCCAGGGCAATGAGGGCCAGGCCCAACCCCCCAATTCCAATATACAGAGGCGAGTAATGGGTCAATACACCGGGTACGACAAACTGCCAATAGTCATGCGGCGGAAACCCGCTGCTCAATTCGTGAAAGGGACGGGCCGACCGTACCGACAACCGCGTAAACTCAAGCGCGGGCCACAACTGCGCCGCTGTCAGAGAAATGAGAATGACAGCGTAGGCGGCTGAAAATCCCACGTACTGAACGATTCGCTTGTAGTCCGGCGCGCCGTCAGCAACCGCCCCCTGACTGCCGTCCCTAACCTGTGGGCTCCGGCGCGATTGCGAGACGGCCAGCATGAACATCCATCCCGCCACCGCGTAAGTGAGAAACAGGAATGTCTGGGGATGGTTGGCAAAAAAGGCCGCCGCATGGGCGGCGCATGCCATCAGCCACCGTCTCCATACAGGTTTTCCCGGCCTTTCCGGCAGCAGCAGCCACAAAATGAGAGGCAGCCACACGGCCACGCGCAGGATTCCAAGCTGCAGCGGCGGGTAGCCGGTAAGAAAGCCCGAAAAGCCAAAGACAAGCCCCGCGGCAAATCCTGCCATGCGTCTGCCCGTCAGACGGTGTACCAGCAATGCCGTGAAACTGCACGCCAGCAGAATGTGGACAAATGCCTCAACTTGCAGCCAGTAGAGTCTTCCCGCGATTGTAGAACTGAACGACGTCAAAAGCAGGAGGATGTTGCTTACGGGGTAGAACACCGCAGATTCCGTATCTGCCAGGAAGGGATGGCCGGAATTTACGTGGGGATTCCAGACGGGCAACCTGCCCGCCAGGAGCGAGCTCTGCTGAAAGAAACTGTAGGGAAGGTAGTGGCGTGTAAAGTCGCCGGCGGCAAATGCAGACAGTCCAAGCAGATAGGGACTGAAGAACAGCGCTGCTAGAGCGCAGTATGCCCGGGTAATGGGGAATTTCGAACTTCGCGGCGGTCGCTTCATCGCCAGACCCTGGTTCAACGCAAAGCGGCCCCGGGACCTGTTTTCCGCCCGAGACCGCTGTCGATAAGGCCGGCGGGGCCGGCGAGGCGTCAAGAGTGATGGCGTGGACCTACATTGCCTTCGCTCTCAAGGTGCATAGATGCCCTCTTCAACGCTGTCCGGTTCGGGATACGGACTCGCTTCGGCGAACTCGATCGCGTCTTCGATTTCAACCGCTGCGCGCTGACGAATCTCATTCAACTCATCCCTGTCAGCCACCTCTTCGGCGAGCAGCCTGTCCTGATAGCGGGCGACAGGGTCCCTTTTCTCCCACTTTGCCAGCAGCTCCTTCGGGACATATTCGGCGCCGTCATGTATTGCGTGGCCCAACATGCGCATGGTCTTGGCCTCGATGAGCGAGGGGCCGCCGCCCTGCCTTGCCCTTTCCACCGCCTCGCATGTCGCCCGGTATACGGCTTCAACGTCGTTCCCGTCCACGATTGCGCCCGGAATGTCGTAACCGGATGCGCGGTCGGCAATGTTCTCGATCGGCATCTGGTCGCTGACGTGGGTGGAGTAAGCGTACTGGTTGTTTTCTACGATCAGGACATAGGGCGCGTTGTAGAGTGCCGCCATATTCAGCGTCTCATGCCAGAGGCCGGCAGTGCTGCCCCCGTCGCCAACATAGGTCATGGCGACCCGGGCCTCGTTCCGCATTTTGAGGCTCATGGCAACGCCCAGCGTGATCGGCATCGACATGGGAATGTGACTGATGTAGCCAACGATGCCCAGGCTCAGATCACCCATGCCATGGATGTTTGCGTCTCGCCCCCCGGAAACGCCCGTCACTTTGCCCAGTAAATTGCCAAAAACGCGGCGCGGGGTCAGGCCCCTCAGAAAATAGGCGCCGATGTCGCGGTGCATTGGGGCAATGATATCTTCCGGCGCCAGCGCGTAAGCGGAACCGACGCTCACAGCCTCGTGGCCCCGCTGGCTGAAAGTGCCGCCCAAACCCCTTCCCTGCTTCCACAGCGAGACCATGCCCTCGTCAAAGGTCCTTGCCAGGACCATCCAGTAGAAGATATCAAGTCTCTGCTCATCTGTCAGCGCGGCCATTTCCCTACCCCTTTGCGCTGAATGGAACTGCCGGCAGCCAATTTGAACATTCAAAAACTGCCTGCAATGATACCACAGTCCCGTCCGGCGCCCGGACTGCTATCGCCGCTAGGCCCCTGTTTCCTGGGAGAAGACGGAGCAACGCCCAGGTGTTTGACTGCGAGCGGGAGTATCTGTTCGACGACCTCCACTGCGGAGACGCCGTCCGTCCGGATCTGATACGCGTCGCGGGCAGGGCGCAGCGGCGCAACCGCCCGCTCACTATCAATCTGGTCCCGGAGCCGCATGTCATCCAGTATCCTGGCAAAGTCGGCCTCGTTCCCTCGTTCGACAAGCTCGCGAAAACGACGTCTCGCCCGCTCCTCCAGGGGGGCCTCCAGGTAGATCTTGAGCGGCGCTTCCGGCAGGACGACGGTGCCAATGTCCCGGCCCACCATCACCACGCCAGCCTCTTCTGCAGCGCCCGATCCGTGCTCGAGGCCGATAAGCCGCTGCTTGCGGCTCAACGCCTCCCGGACAAGACGGTTCGCGGCCACGACGGAAACGATACTGTCGACCCTTGGGCTGCGGATAGACCAGGTCACGTCCACTCCTCCGACGTGAATCGTCGCCTGGCGGCCATCCCCCGCATCCGCGCCTGGCGCCTTGACGCCTATGGGCAGCTGCCCGGCTACGCGTCCAACAGCCCCGATGTCGGCGCTATCGATTCCTCTGTCCAGTATGGCCCAGGCAACGGCCCGGTACATGACGCCGGTATCGAAGAAGAGAAAATCCAGGCGCTGCCCCACCAGGTAGCCGACAGTGCTCTTGCCTGAAGCTGCCGGCCCGTCTATCGTTATGGCATTCACAGTCTGTTCCAGGGAAGGAGAAGCGGTTAGCGCAGCCAACCGTCGCTGATGACAGTCCGTCGATCGGGTCAAATAGGACACAGTTGAGACACAGTGCAAGGCGTGCGGGTTGGACACAGTGCAAAGCCTGCGGGCCAGGACCCGTCTGAGGGCGCGTTACTGAAACTGCTGGAGGCCGGGTTGGCGAAGGCTGAGGAGGTCAACGCCTGTTCCGCGGCGAAGAACGCCGCCTTGAGCGCGACCGGTCGGCCCTCCTCCCCTGCCGCGATCCGGACTGGCGCCTGTCAGGGCGTTTGCCCACCATCTGCTTGAGCGCGCCGACCTCGCCCTGTGTCAGCGCCCTGGCCATTCCCGGCTCGAGTCCCTCCAGCGTCAGAGGACCGATCGACCAGCGAATGAGCCGTCTCAAACTGATTCCCACCGCAGCTGCCATGTGCCTGATCTGGCGCTTTTTCCCCTCGCGCAGGACAATCCGCAACCATACACCTTTATCGGGGGGCGCTGATTTCCAGCCATCCTCGGCTGCTGCCCCAAAACTCTGCGTGCCTTTGTCAAGAACCAGCCGGGCCGGCAAATTGTCCGCAATTTCGACGCTGGCCGGTGCAGTTCGACCGCTGTCCAGTTCGACCCCTTCCCGCAACTGGACAAGCGCAGCTGTTGAAGGCCGGTGCGCCACCAGCACATAGTACGTCTTCGGATGCGCAAAGCGGGGGTGCGTAAGTCTGTTGGTCAGCGCCCCGTCGTCGGTCAACAGGACAAGTCCTTCGCTGTTCAGGTCAAGCCGGCCAACGGGAAAGACGCGGGGCGTGCCTCCAGGCAACAGGTGGGCAACAGTCCTGCGCCCGCGCCTGTTTCCGCCGATGTCGCTCAGAAGTCCCCTGGGTTTGTAGACTCTGAAGTAGACGTTGCTTTCCGAAAACCGGAGCGGCTGTCCATCAACGGTAATCGAAACTCTCTCAGGGTCCACTTTCGTGCCCAGGGCCGTGACAACATTTCCATCAACGCGCACGCGCCCGGAAGTTATCAGTTTTTCGCTTGCTCTGCGGCTGGCTATCCCAGCCGTCGCCAGTACTTTTTGCAGCCGTTCTTCAGTCATTTGTCGTTGGGTACCAAGAGCGTAATGCTATCGAGTGAGGAGGGCAACGTGACGCTGTGCTGTCACATTACTCAACATGCTGTCACTTTACTCAACATAGAGTCGCTGGGTCGCTATCAATGTGTCGCCTAACCGCCATTCCAGAACGCCGGCGGGCATTCCTGTGGTCCACATTCCTGAAGGCGGCGGATGAAGACGCCGGAATACCTGCAGCTCCTGGCGCTCCCACCCTGACAGCAATGCCTCCAATAACGGACCGGCCTCCAGCGCGGCTGGATCTGCAACGATTCCATCGGCGCGCAGAAACCAACGGTTTCCTTCCGCATCGAAAAGCCGGTCCAGGGCCGTTAGGCGCCCCTGCATCTGCAATGGGACCCAGCTATATTTGCCCTGGACGGCCTGCAAGACCAGTCTCATATCCTGGTAGCGGTCCACACTTCCCAGCACCAGCGCAAAGAGCTGATGGCCGTCTTCTTCCAGACCGGCAATCAATGACTGACCGCTCTGCAGGGTCGTGCCGGTCTTGACTCCGTTGATTCCGGGGTAGGATCCGAGAAGGCGATTCGTTGAGACAAGCTCGTGACTTGCCACCGTCGCCGCGGGTGTGCCGACGATTTCGCGGAAGAGGGGATATTCCCAAAGCAGTTTGATAAGTTTCAACAGATCATGGGCGCTGCTGACCTGACCGTCCGCGTCGAATCCGTTGGGATTGTGGAACAGCGTGCTGTGCATGCCCAGGTCGCCGGCCCTCAGATTCATGTTGGCGACGAATAACTCCACCAGGCCGGAATGGTGGCGGGCCAGGGCCATTGCGGCGTCGTTTCCGCTCGGTATGAGCATCCCCCAAAGCAGTTCCTCGACGCGCAGCTCTTCCCCCTCTCTCAGTCCCATCGCGGCCTCTCCAATCAGGTCGGCCCGTTGAACTGTGACCGGGTCCGAGAGACGGTCCTGTTCCAGGACGAGCAGGGCGGTCATCAGTTTTGCCAGGCTTGCCGGCGACACCGGCAAGTGTTCCGCCTTCTTCATCAGTACCCGACCGGTTTCGAAATCGTGTACCAGGACGGACACCGCACTGATGTCGGGCGGCGGCTCCTGCGCCTGCTGGATCTGACCCAACTGGCCGACTGTGTACCTCTGGCGCGACCCCACGTCCCGGTCGACCATAGTCGGCGGCCCGAATCCGCATAGGAAGAAAGCGATCAGGCACCACGCGGGGAATACGTACAGCAGCTTTCGAACCGTCACGAGGCGCCTCGGCAAGGTATCCAATTTGGTTCCATTTGGAAAGTCCGGCATTGAGGCCCTGTCGAATGTACTTCTGGGCATTCGCAGCGCAGCCTGGATTCAGTCGGTGGTCTGTGGGCGTTCTTCGGCGCCGGCCTGAAACAACCTGGCGGCAGAACCTCTTGGGATCCGGTTCCGGGGGAACGCTAAGGCAACCGGGTCGAGAGTTGCGGCAAGAGCGGGCAGCTATCCGTAAATGAATCTTTGGGACTGGCGGCCCTGGCCGAGACAGGTTGCAACACGGAAACGGAACTGCTTCTATGTCAGGCGGCCGCGGTCTGTTCTCTCGCCCTGACCGACTTGCTTGCTCTGGGCAGAAGAGAGCCTTCCTCCCATGCAACGACGAGCGGGGTGGCGGTAAAGATGGAGCTGTAAGTACCGGATACGAGGCCGACAATCAATGTCGCCATGAAGATGCGCAATGTGCTCCCGCCAAAGATCAGGATCGCCGCAAGCACGAGGAGCGCAGTTACTTGAGTCGCGATCGAACGCTGCGCCGTCTCGATGATGCTGCGGTTCGCAACCATCGACAGCGTCTCTCCACGGTGCCGGCGAAGGTTTTCCCGAATTCTATCGAAAATGACGATGGTATCGTTGACGCTGAAGCCGATGACGGTCAACGTGGCGGTCAGGAAAAGGGCGTCCAGCTCCCAGCCCAGGATCAGATTCATGATGGAAAGGAAGGAAACTGTGATCAGGACATCATGCACAAGTGCCGCGATGGCCGCGACCCCGAATCGGAACGGGTGTGATATCTCCCGGAAGGCAAGCGCAATGTAGGCCAGAATCAGGATCGAAGCGGCAATTACCGCCAGTAGGGCCGCCTGGCTCACCTCCGCGCCGATGGCAGGTCCAATGCTGCGGTAGAGCCGCTCGTCGAATTCACCGAATCGTTCGACAATCGCTTGCTCGATCACCTCTTTCTGGGCCAGGTCGATATTCTTGAACTTGACCTGAACCGTACGGTCGTCGTCGACGTGAAATGCCTTTGTGTCGGTGAATCCGGCTTCGACGAAGACGCTGCCCAGTTCGGTCGGTGCGACCGGCTCGGCGAATCGCATCTCCCACTGCGTACCGCCTGTGTAATCGATACTTAGAGGCAGGAGTGTGCCGGATGTGGAGAGGTTCCAAACAATGAAGAGGATGCCCGGCAGGATTCCAAGCAACGAAATCAGAAACCAGAGTTTTCGACGTTCAACCAAGCGATACATAGGATGCTCTTTCGTTTTGCCAGCAGTTGTCCCACTATCGGAGGATGCGGCCGCCCCTTTGGGCGTTTCCAGTTTGCCTGCTCTGTCTGCCCAAAGGCCCGCATCGGGAAAGATACGCCAGGGCCGGCGTAACCGGCGCTAGTAACCCAGCAGCCCGCGGCTGCTATGGAGCTTTTCTCCCTGGCCAGAGAGAAAACTTCGCATAAATGTGCGTGTGACGAATACGGCGGTGAACATTGACAGCAGCACGCCGACCGAGAGCGTGATTGCGAAACCCTTTACTACACTGGCGCCAAAATTGTTGCCAAACCAGTAGAGTACTGCGCATGAAATCAGCGTCGAAAGGTTTCCGTCACGGATCGCCGGCCAGGCCCGGCTGAAGCCGGTCTCGACTGCCAGTCGCAGTGACCGTCCGCTGCGAAGTTCCTCTTTCATGCGTTCAAAGATCAGGATATTGGCGTCAACAGCCATGCCGATGGAGAGGATGAAGCCTGCTATGCCCGGCAGCGTGAGCGTCACCGGCAGTAGCTTGTACATGGCTAAATTCAAAGTAACGTAGATCGCCAGTGCCACTGTGGCGAGAAACCCGGGCAGTCGGTAGAGAAGGACCATGAACAGCAGCACCAGGACGCCGCCGACGATCCCGGCCTGTAAGCTGCGATCGATCGAGTCCTGGCCGAGGCTGGCGCCAATTGTGCGGACGTCTACGACTTCAAGCGGTATCGGCAGGGCGCCGTAGCGCATCTGAATCGCCAGGCTTTCAGCTTCGTCCTGGGAAAAGTCTCCTGTGATGACGCCGTTGTCGTTAATTGCCGCATTGATAACCGGTGTCGACAGTACGCGCCCGTCCAGAACTATCGCCAGGACCTCGCCTATATTGTCGCGCGTATACGTGAAGAAATCTCCGCTGCTCTCGCTCTTCAGATCGAACTGGATCTGCCAGAACGAAAACTCGTCCTGTGTGGCGACGACCGCCTGCAATATGTCGCCGGTCATGATCGTCTCAAATACGGCTTCCGGGAACGGAATCGACTGCGGCGCGGCTTCTCCGGCGCCGATGGCCTCCTGCAGTGCCGTGACCGCGTTGGGCCGGTTGGTCGTATTGATGAAGTCATCGGGTCGGACCGGACTCCCTCCAAGATCCACAAACTCCAGCTGACCGGTGGAACGTATCGTCTCGATGGCCTGGTCTGGATTCTTGACACCTGGCAGTTCGACGATCATGCGGGTCTCACCCTGCAACTGGACTGTAGGCTCTGCCAGCCCCAGTCCGTTTACCCTCTGCTCAACGATAATCTTGGCCGAATTGAGGGCGTCTTCAGGCAGGGGCTGGTCCTCGCTGATCTCTGCCTCCAGCAAGACTTGGGTCCCCCCCTTCAGGTCCAGCCCCAACGTCAGCTCACGAATATCGCGCTGTGTGTCAGCGCCCGGCGCCAGCCCTTCTTCCAGCCAGAGGGGATGGTCGATCGGGAGCGCCACAAACATGGAGCCCGCGAACAAGATAAAGATCAGCGCTACGTAGGTAAGTTGATTGCGCATAAATAGCCTTTACGAATTGCACGATATGCGTTGCGTAACCTTGTTGAACGACCAGCGCCAATCCAACATGAAACATCTCTGGCCGGTACAGGAACGCAATCCAATTCATTATACGCTTTGACGTTTACGCCTCCAAAATCAACGCGCATTTTCCACTCTTTCGGCAAGCGGTCCTCACTTCTTCAATCTCCTGAGTTTGACAACCTGAAGAATTTGTGAAATACTATCGGCGTATCTCTAACACAAGGAGGTGATGCCCTATGGATAGCTGTAGTAGCAGTACTGGTCCGGTAGCATCACCTCTGGAGATTGCTCTCTAGATAGTGCTATCGGGCCAGACGATACAAGGCCCCGTCCATGACGGGGCCTTGTACTTTGAAGCCTTTTGAATCCTTTGTTAAGGAGCGAATCTAATGGTCAGCGCAGTCGTCTCAATGAAGCGGCGACCGGGTCCACCCTCTCCAAGAGCCAATCGATTCTTCGGTACCGCAAGCCGTCTCCGGCGGAATCCGCTTCGCTGTATGCAGGAGTTCGTAGACGAAGCAGGTCCCGCAGCCAAGTACCGCTTCTTCGCCCGCATGTGGGGCTACCTCTTCGTACACCCCGACCACTACCAATATATTCTGCAAGACAACTACAAGAATTTCACCAAGCTGCCCGGCCCCACCTTTCGCCTTCTGTATCCACTGATCGGGAAGGGCCTTCTCAGCAATGACGGTGATTCGTGGCTGCGACAGCGGCGGCTGGCCCAGCCTGCCTTCCACCGTGGGCAGATTCAGGAAATGGGTCGGATCATGACGGCGGCCGCGGAGAGACGATTTTCCCGGTGGGAGCGGGCTGCTCGCGCCGGCGAGGTGGTCGCCTTTCACCGCGAAATGATGGAAATGACCTTGGAAATCGCGGGCAGAGCGCTGTTCAGTGTCGACCTTACCGGCGAGGCCCGCGAAATGGGGGACGCCTTCGGCAGGCTGAATGAGCTCTTTGTCAAAATGGTCGTCTCGCCCTTGTCACTGTATACGATGAGAGTGCCTTTCTGGCCCAGTACTCGCCGTGTTACACGAGACATAGGCGGACTCGATCGACTGATCTACTCCATGATAGACCGGAGGCGGAAATCCGGAGCCCCGGGAAACGATCTCATGGGAATGCTGTTGTCGGCGCGCGATGAGGAGACGGGCGAGGGCATGGACGTCAAGCAGTTGCGCGACGAAGTCACCACGTTGCTCATCGCCGGACACGAGACCACAACCCTCGCTCTCACCTGGTTCTTCTATTGCCTGGGAAGATACCCTGAGATTGAGGCGCAGGTTCAGGAAGAAGTGGACCGGACATTGAACGGCCGGATGCCGACCTTTGAGGACATTCCCAAACTGGTCTATTTGCGTCAAGTGCTCGATGAAACAATGCGGCTGTATCCGCCTGCCTATGCCCTGTCGCGATGGGGGAACGAAGCCGACGTCATCGGAGGCTTCTCCACTCCTGGGAACGCGATCATCACCCTCTGCCCCTTTATCACTCACAGGTCGCCGGAACTATGGAGCAGGCCGCTGGAGTTCGATCCGCAGAGGTTCAGTCCGGCAAACAGGTCCGATCGACACCGTTTCGCCTACATTCCCTTTGGCGCCGGGCCGCGACAGTGTATCGGCGAGGGCTTCGCGCTTACGGAAAGCGTCTTGGTAGCCGCGGCGATTGCCCAACGCTTCCGTCTTCGCATTCCTGACGGCTATGTCGCTCAGGTGGACCCGCAGATCACGCTGCATCCCAAAGGCGGTATGCCGTTGCGGTTCGAGCTTCGCTGATCCTTCCCCGGAGCTGGCCGGTTGCGTCTTTGACGCAGGTTCATAAAGCCGGCCGGCAACCACTCCCAAACTGCAATTGAACCGATATGTGCGAACCGCTACGCCTGCATGCCCCCTATGACCCATCCCTTATGGAGGCGATCCGTCACTTCTGTCGGGCCTTTTCATTGTAGCTTCTCTGTACGGGTGCTATACTTGCCGTCACGGCATTCACCGCGTCGAAAGGGTGACCGCAGCGGTTAGCCGGTTCATCTGAACGCCAACATGACGAGAATGCATGCCGGTGAAGAAGCGCTGTCCGGCAACCTGAATTCGCGACCAGGTTCAGCAACAAGGAGTAACAATCCGATGGCGAAGAGATCGTTAATGGTGTGGGGTGGCTGGGAAGGTCACGAACCGAAGCAGTGCGTGGAGATATTCGCGCCGTTGATCAAGGAGGCCGGCTTCGACGTGGACGTCGAGACCTCCCTCGACATTTACACGGACGCGAAGCGCATGGCCGCCTACGATGTCATCACGCAGGTATATACGATGAGTTCCATTACCAAAGAGCAGGAGAAAGGCCTGCTGGACACGATCGCCGGCGGGACAGGCTTTGCCGGCTGGCATGGAGGAATGGCGGACGCTTTTCGCCAGAACACCGAGTATCAGTTCATGGTCGGCGGACAGTGGGTAGCCCACCCGGGGAATATCATCGACTATACCGTCAACATCGTCGATCGCGGAGATCCCATTACTTCAGGTCTGAACGACTTCGCGATGCACAGCGAGCAGTACCTGTTGCACGTCGACCCCAGCAACGAGGTGCTTGCAACGACAACGTTTTCCGGGGAATACGCGCCCTGGATCGAGGGGACCGTCATGCCGGTCGTGTGGAAGCGCCGCTGGGGTCAGGGGAAGATCTTTTACTGCTCATTAGGGCACGTAGCCACTGATTTCAATGTGCCGGAGGCCAGAGAAATCGTGCGCAGGGGAATTGTCTGGGCGGCGAGAGACTGAGGATTATCGAAAAGATCGCCCGCCGCTGAATGCCTCCAAGTCTGAAGGGAATCTACGATGAAATTGCCCGCGCGCGTCGGTCTCGTCGGTTGCGGAATCATCAGCGCCAGATATATCGAAGTCAGTCGGGAACTGCCGGAGTTCGACATTAAGGCCTGCGCAGACCTGTTTCCTGCCGCGGCGAAGAGCCGGGCCGAGAAGTATGGACTTCAAGCCCTGTCGCCGGCAGAACTCTTTGTCGCGCCGGACATCGACATGGTTCTCAATCTTACGCCTCCTCCGGCCCACTACGCCGTCGCCAAGGCCGCGTTGCAAGCGGGAAAGGCAATCTACAGCGAGAAGCCGCTGGCCGCGACTTTCGCCGAAGGAAAAGAGTTGATGGCGCTTGCCAGGGAGAAGAATCTTCGCATCGGTTGCGCGCCCGACACCTTTCTCGGCGCCGGCCATCAGTCGGCCCGTCTCTACCTCGATGAAGGCTTAGTTGGCGCGCCGGTGGCGGCCACCGCCTTCATGATGAGCCGGGGTCACGAGTATTGGCACGCGAATCCGGCCTTCTACTACAAGCCCGGCGGCGGGCCGATGCTGGACATGGGTGTCTATTATTTGACGGCGCTGGTTCATCTTCTAGGGCCGGTGAAGCGCGTGACAGGGTCGGCGCGGGCTACATGGTCGGAACGGATGATCCACAGCGAGCCCCACAGGGGCGAAATCATAGAGGTCGAGGTTCCTACCTTCGTTGCCGGCCTTCTTGACTTTGAGTGCGGCGCCATTGGGACCATAATCACGACATTTGATACGCAGGCATCCGGGCTTCCTCGCATTGAACTGTATGGCGAGACTGGCACACTCAATCTGCCCGATCCGAACACCTTCGGTGGGCCGCTGCAGGTTCGAACGCACGCCGACGACTCGTGGCAGGAGTTGCCGCTGCGATTCGGCCATGCCGGCAACAGCCGGGGAATCGGTACCGCGGATATGGCGGTCAGCGCTGTTGAAGACGAGCGGCACCGCGCCAGCGGCGAGGTGGCGCTGCATGTTCTTGAGATAATGGAGTCCATTCACGTCGCCTCCGAGACAGGCCGCCATGTAGAGCTGTCGACTCGCTGCGAACGACCCCATCCCCTGCCGGAGGGCGTGTATCCGGGAGTCAGGCCCAACTAGCGGAGACCCTGTCGCCGCATCCATTACGTGACGGAAGCGCACGGCCCATGTCCCAGTCTCTGGTGTACGCATGACGGTAGAAATGATCTCCGGTGTGCCCGTTTGGGGCGATCCGCTGGACAATGCTGTCGCTCAGATACTCAATTGCGCCGGCGAAGCCGACGCAGTTGCGCTGATGGCAGACCATCACCTGGGCTATTCCGTTCCCATTGGGGGAGTTGTCGCTTACAGGGACAAGCTCAATCCGGCGGGGGTCGGTTACGACATCGCCTGCGGCAACAAGGCCGTCCGTCTGGATATCCCTGCTGGAGAGGTAAGGGCAAACATTCATGCGATTATGGATGACGTCTGGAGAACGATCTCTTTCGGCATCGGGCGCAAGAACAAGGAGAGAGTCGATCATCAGCTCTTCGACGACGATCCGGCTTGGGACCTGCCTGTTGTCTACAACCTGAAAAAGCTGGCGGCCGAGCAGCTTGGGACGGTCGGCAGCGGCAATCACTACGTCGATATTTTCGAGGACGAAAAGGGTCGTATCTGGGTCGGGGTCCACTTTGGGTCAAGGGGGTTGGGGCACCGGCTCGCCACGCACTTCATGAAGGCGGCCGACCGTGAGCGGGGCGCCAGGCAGGAGCCGCCGCCGGTTCCAGGCAAACGCTCCCGCCGCCGGCGAAGCGCCCTGGAGTCCGTTCCCAGCCTGCTGAATGTCGATTCAAACCTGGGTCAGGACTACCTGGCTTGTATGCTATTGGCTGGGCGCTATGCCTATGCGGGACGAGACTGGGTCTGCAAGCGGGTGGCCAGGCTGCTGGGCGCAAAAATCGTCGAAGAGATTCATAATCACCATAACTTCACCTGGCAAGAAACGCACGGCGGCGATACATTCTGGGTCACGCGCAAAGGCGCAACGCCGGCTTTCCCCGGGCAAAAGGGATTCGTTGGCGGATCGATGGGAGATATTTCAGTCGTTCTGGAGGGCGTGGAGAGCGAAGAAAGCCGCATGGCGCTGTACTCGACCGTTCACGGCGCCGGCCGCCTGATGTCTCGCACACAAGCTGCGGGCCGCTTCCGCTGGAAAAAGGGCCGCAAAGTGCAAGTAAAGGAGGGGCAGATCCCCCGCAAACAGATGTTAGACTCGGTTCGGAGTGCGGGAGCCACGCTGCGCGGGGCAGGCACCGACGAGGCGCCCCAGGCCTACAAGCGCCTGCCGGCAGTACTGGATCATCACCGCAACACGATTAGGATTCTCCATACGCTCAAGCCCTTGGGCGTAGCCATGGCCGGCGAAGACGAGTACGACCCTTACCGGGACTGACCGGCCGCACAACTCAGATCAGCCCTTTTTCCTCAGCTTCCCCCAGGACGGATTGAATCGTCTCCACCAGTTGACGGGCGCCCTCGACGCTCAGTTCCACTGCTACGCGCGCCCCCGGCCCGTACGCTTCGTTGACGAAGTCGATGTTGAGCGCGTGTTCCTCAGGTGCGTGGAAGGGGTGATCCCAGCTAACGTTCGCCTGGTTCATGTCAAACCACCCGCCGGCGCCTTTGCCAAACCCTTCGAGATCGACTTTCTGAACTATCATCGTACACATTACATCGGCCTCCTTTGAGTGACCTGCTGCGGCCTGTTGCCGGCTCCCTGTCCGCGGCTCATGAAGCCAGGTTCCTGCCGAGGAACGACCAGATCTTTTGCCAGCCGTCAACAGCCTGCGCCTGCCGGTAGTTGGGCCGGTGGTAGTAGAAAAAGCCGTGGCCGGCGCCCTCATACATGTGGAATTCGTACTCTTTACCGTGTTTCTTGAGCGCTTCTTCGTGGAGCGCCACCTCCTCCGTTGTTGGGCTGTGATCTTCGGCGCCAAAGAGACCCAGGACAGGGCACTCCAGGTTGGCCGTGTAGTCAATGGGCGCAACCGGCCTCTGGGGGGTGAGCTGGTCTGCAGGCATAACGACCCCGCCGCCCCAGCAATCAACGACCGCATCGAAGCCCGCCGTGCGGCTCGCAACCAGCACTGCCTGCCTTCCCCCCGAACAGGTGCCGAATACGCCGATCTTTCCGTTCACGTAAGGTAAGGCGCGCAGATAGCGCATGGCCGCTTCCAGGTCTGCGACGGCTTGGGCGTCGGGAACGCCGCCATCTGCGCGCACGGCCGCCGCTACGTCTTCAGGCGTGCCGTGCCCGTGCCGTTCATACAGATTTGGCGATATGGCGACGTAGCCGTGATGGGCGAATTTGCGTGTTGCCTCGCGGTACCATTCGTCCCAGCCGGGCATATGGTGAATCAGTACCATGCCGGGGAAAGGTCCTGCGCCTAGTGGGCGGGCACAGTAGGCAAGGACTCGGTCTCCGTTTGCCCCGCGCACCGCGACAGTTTCAGCAAGCATTCCTTCATATTGATCGGTTGTGTACATGGCTTACACTCCTGAACTCAATTGCGCGACCCTTCTCTCTTGTAGGCTTTCAGAATAGCACATTCGAGAGAATTTATCTCTGTGCCAATCCGCGCTGAGATTGTTGAATGCGTTATCATTAACTTGATTTGTGGAAGATGGACGACTAAAATAGGTCGAATCAGGTTAACTTCACGATTCACAGGTCTGCCGCAGTCTGACTTCAACTCTCTAACTCGATCTTAGCCCATTCGCCCAGCCCTGCATGGGAAAACGTCCAGGCAGGGTCGGGTGAAATGTGCCCCGACTTGCCGGTTAATGCTACGGCTCTCTGCTATGGGGCACGGTGTCAGTCGACGTCGTTGGCACAGGCCCAAAGTGCGACGTTAGTCCCGAAAGGTGACCCGATGAAAATCCTGCCACATGCCGTCAACCGCTTTAACGGCATAGAAATCAACACCGAAGACTTGCCCACGGAAGTCTCAGCCTTCGAAAAAGGTCTCGCCTCTTCTTTGGTGAAGTGGATCCAGGACGGTCGATTCCTCGTCTGGCTGCACCTGCCCATCGAGCGGGCCGCCTTCATTCCAATCTCCACCGCGGCTGGTTTCGAATTCCACCACACCGAACCAAACTACGTGCTACTCGTCCGCAGATTGCAGGAGGATGCCCTGGTACCCGGGTACGCAACCCATTACATTGGCGCCGGCGGAGTCGTAATCAATGAGCGCCAGGAGCTACTGGTCGTCTCAGAGAGGCACCGCAGTTCATCCCGGCCATACTATAAGCTGCCCGGTGGCGCCCTCCATCCCGGCGAGCACCTGGCGGCGGCGGCTGTGCGGGAAGTCCTCGAGGAGACCGGCGTCAAGACAAAGTTCGAGGCCGTCGTCTGTTGGCGTCACTGGCATGGCTATCGCTATGGTAAATCCGACATCTATTTTATTTGCCGGCTCTCGCCGCTCACCCATGCAATCCAACGGGACGACTGGGAGATTGACGAATGCCTGTGGATGCCTGTCGGCGAGTATTTGCAGCATGAACTGGTGGGCGACTTCAATCGGGCCATTGTCGAGGCGGCCATCAATACGCCGGGACTCAGGAATTCATGGATGGACGGCTATGATGATCCAACCAAGCGGGAGTTCTACTGGCCCGACCACGATTAGATTCCTCTCGCCAGAGTCAGATTGTCCGCCACCGCTTCGATCAAGTGAAGCGCACACAATCCGGGAGCAGTTGAATGTCCATTCCAAGCGACTATTCAGAGAGAGTTTACGCCGGTGTACTGGGCAAATTGATCGGCGTCTACCTGGGCCGCCCCTTCGAGGGCTGGTCTTATGAGATGCTGAATGATCAGTTCGGCGAAATCAACTACTACGTTCACGAGCATCTGGATGTGCCGCTCATCGTTACCGACGACGATATCTCCGGCACATTCACCTTTTTGCGCGCCTTGCCCGACTATGGCAATAGTCGGGCGATCACGGCGGCGCAGATCGGCCAGAGCTGGCTGAACTACATTATAGAAGAGCGCACAATCCTGTGGTGGGGAGGGATGGGAAACTCTACCGAACATACTGCCTATCTGCGCCTCAAAGAGGGCATCCCCGCTCCCGAAAGCGGTTCAATGGCGCTGAACGGCCAAGTGGTTGCCGAACAGATCGGGGCCCAGATTTTCATCGATGGTTGGGCCATGGTTGCCCCGGGAGACCCGGAGCTTGCCGCCGACCTGGCGCGGCGGGCGGCCAGCGTCTCCCACGACGGCGTCGCCATTCACGGGGCGCAAGTGCTGGCGGCCATGGAGGCCCAGGCCTTTGTCGAATCCGACATCCAGGCGCTGATCGATACCGGCCTTTCCGTCATACCGGCGGACTCCCTCATACGCGCAATGATCAACCGGATTCGGGAGTGGCACGCCCGCCATGGAGATGACTGGAGGGCAACGCGAGAGGAAATCGCCGCCAATTTCGGCTACGATAAATTTGGCGGAAACTGCCATATGGTCCCCAATCACGCCCTGATCATTCACGCCCTGCTCCACGGAGACGACAGCTTCCAGAAGTCGCTGATGATCGTCAATACGAGTGGCTGGGACACGGACTGCAATTCAGGCAACGTCGGCTGCCTGTTGGGAATCAAGAACGGGTTGGCCGGGCTTGAGGACGGCCCCGATTTCCGCGGGCCACTGTCAGACCGCCTCTATCTGCCGACTGCCGACGGAGGAAGGGCCGTCACTGACGCCGTTACGGAAAGCCTCAACGTAACCAACATCGGCCGTGCAATGTCCGGCGCGCCGGTTCACGCACCCAAGGATGGCGCCCGATACCACTTTGAGCTGCCCGGCTCGGTACAGGGCTTCATGGCCGACGAAAGCGTAGACAGCCGCGGCACGCTGACCCTCGAAAACGTGGCCGGTCACAGCCGGTCGGGCCGTCGCAGCCTTGCCCTCCAATTCAGCGGCGTAGCCACCGGGCGCCCGGCCCGGGCCGCTACCCATACCTTTATCCCCTCCAAAGAGACCGCAGTCTACTTCGAACAGCGCGGATACGGCCTGTTGGCTTCCCCCTCAATCTATCCCGGACAGACAGTTTCAGCTGCGATTGAGGCGGATGCCGGCAATGAGCGCGCTGTGGAAGTGAGTCTGTTTCTGCGCCGCTACCGGTCGCAAGACGACCAGCTGACCCTGGAGGCCGGGCCATCCCAAAAGCTTGAGCCAGGCGCGCACCACATATTCAGTTGGACTGTGGATGGTGAGGGCAATGAGCCTATTGCCGAAATCGGAGTGGCCGTCCAGAGCGACGAACGTACACAAGGCACGATCTATCTGGACTACCTCACCTGGGAAGGCGAACCCGACGTGACGTTTACGCGTCCGGACGCGCCGCTTGACAGAAAGCGCCTGGGAAAGTCTATCCCCCAGATGTGGAGGCGAGCCTGGGTCAACGGCGTCGACAGCTACGACTTCTGGTGGCCGGAATCGTTCCGGCTGGTTCAGAACAGGGGCCGCGGCCTTCTGTCTACGGGGACCAGAGAGTGGCATGACTACGAAGTGAAGACCGAGCTCACACTGCACCTGTGCAAAGCGGCCGGCATCGCCGCCAGGGTACAGGGGATGCGCCGCTACTACGCGTTGCTTCTAGGCCGCGCGGCCGATGGCCGCGGCATAGCACGACTTGTACGCGCGCTGGACGGCGATACCGTACTGGCCGAGGCCGATTTCCCCTGGGAATACGGCGAGTCGCACACATTTTCTTTGCGGGTCACGGGCGATCGGCTACAGGGTAGCATCGACAATCTCGACGAAACTCTCTTCGACGTGACCGATAGCGAACTCGGCGGCGGCGGTATCGCTCTGGTGGTCGAGGAGGGGCGGGTGATGAGCGATGCTGTGGCGGTGTGTCCGCGATATGGTTAGAGAGCGAAAGTTGAAATGATAGAACGATTGTGCGATAATGTGAGCAGTGCTGGCGTTTCCAGGTTTTAGTTTGAGACCCGTACTCGAATGTGCCCTATGCAAACGTCAACTCGAAACGTTACCGGGGACCAGGAAAAGGCAAGACCATTTCTCAAGTGGGCGGGCGGCAAGGGACAACTTCTGGGGCAGATTGGACGACATCTGCCCCCTGGCATGGAGGAGGGAAGACTCGCCAAGTATGCTGAACCCTTCATCGGTGGAGGCGCGGTCTTCTTTCTCATTGCAAACGACTTTGATGTCCGCGAGTTTTTCATTTCCGACATGAACGAGGATCTTGTTCTTGCTTACCGCACCATCCAGCAGCAGGTCGAGAATCTGATAGAGCGGCTGGAGGAGATTAAGCGCCAGTATCTGCAATTGGACCGGGTCCGACGTCAAGAATACTTCTACGAAGCGCGGCGGTCGTTCAATCAGAAACGTGCCTCTAGTCTCTGCTCCGCGTCGGCTCAGGAAGAGGCGTTGCACGTTGCGCGCCTGATCTTTCTGAATCGCACCTGTTTCAACGGCCTCTATCGCGTCAATTCCCGTGGCGATTTCAATGTCCCTTTTGGCAACTACCGCAACCCCAGGATCTGTGACGAGGAGAATCTGCGCTCCGTGTCGCGGTCGCTCCGGAATGCGGAGATCCACTTCGGGGACTTTACTGCGTGCAAGAGGTTCGTAGACGAGAAAACCTTTGTCTATCTGGATCCTCCGTACCGCCCGATCAGCAAGACCGCCAGCTTCAACTCCTTCTACAAATTCCCGTTTGACGACGATGAGCAGAGGCGGCTGGCGCTTTTCTACCAGGAACTGGGGTGCGCTGGCGCCAAACTGATGCTGAGCAATTCCGACCCGCGGAACGAGAACCCCCAAGACAGCTTCTTCGAGGAGCTCTATGCCGGGTTCAGCATTCACAAAGTGCTCGCCAGCCGCCGCATCAACAGCAACGGGGCGAAGAGGGGTCCGATCACTGAGCTTCTGATTACCAACTATTGAGCAGCAAGAGACACGGTTGCCAAGTCCGGTTTCTTCTGCAACAAACGTAAATCAATGAACAAGATGATGACCAACATGGAAGCGACACCACCCCACATCAGCAAATTCCAGCAACTCCTGCGTGAGTTGTTCCAATTCGACTGCGCCGACCTGGATTTCGGCATCTACCGCATCATGAATTACAAGCGGGATGCCATAGAGAGATTCATCACTGAAGACCTAGTGCAGACTGTCTCCGATGAGTTGGATAGCGGGCCGCTGGTTCAACAGATCCGTGCTGCTCAGGAGTTGGAGGAGGCTGCTCACGAGGTTCGAGAAACGCTGGGCGAATACATTGATGCTCAAGGCAACCTGGACGAGATGGAGAACGCCGGGCAGGAATTGGCCGAAGGCTGGTTCCAGATGCTACGGCTGATCAAATCGGTCGGTAGTCGCATCATCGATTTCCTGGACCAGATCGAAAGTTTCCAGAAGATGCTCTGGGAAAAGCGCAAATTTATCATCGAGACCGGGTATTGCATCAGGGTGGGCATAATTGATGAAGGGTTTTACTCCGATATCGCCGCTTGTGACGCGCAGTGGAATGAGTGGGAAGATCTGTTCGATATTGATGAAACGCAGGACGATCTATTCAACTCGGGTGTCAGCAGACAAGACAGACGCCTCGACTTCTTGAAGGCGCGCCCGGCGCTGGTTGTGGACACGAAACATTTCAGGCAAGAATTTGTTGAAAGGCTGCTCGCCACCTATGAGACCTGGACGGGATGACAAACGGCGTGCTGGTTCACAGCGAAAACTGGCAGGCGCTGACCTTGTTGCAGAAAAAATATCGGAAGAGCGTGAAGTGTGCTTATATTGATCCGCCGTATAATACAGCCGCATCAGAGATCCTTTACAAGAATGATTACAAACATTCATCTTGGCTCAGCCTGATTGCGAATCGGCTCAACTCTTTTTCCCGTATCATTGTCACGAACGGTATTCTATGCGTCGCCATAGATGATTCTGAGTACCACCGTCTTTATCACTGTCTCACCTATGTTTTCACCGAAGCATCTATGCTGGGAACCGTCGTTGTCCGTAGCAATCCTGCTGGTCGGTCAGCTTTGACAGGGTTTTCCGTATCTCATGATTATGCTTTATTTGTGGGTGCAGATGAGAACTGCGCGGTTGGCCAACTTCTGAAAACTGCTGAGCAAATAGCAAGGTATGACCAACACGATGACAAAGGAAGGTTTGAATGGGTAAATTTTCGGAAGCATGGTGGGTTAAATGCGAATAGAGCAGCTCGTCCTAAATTGTTTTATCCGATCTACGCGAGCGTTACTGGCGCAGTTACAATTCCATCTCTTGTTTGGGACCATCAATATGGGCAATGGGCCACTTCCTCCGAACCAGTCAAGGGAGAGACACTTGTATACCCCATAAATGCAAAGGGAGAAGAGAAAACTTGGAAGTGGGGACATGAAACGGCGATGAAAAGACTCACCGATCTCTCTACAAGACCTGATAACATGGGAAAACCAGGCATTTACATGAAGTCACGCATGACCCCAGCTACTCTACCATCAACTTTATGGGTTGATAAGAAGTACTCTGCAACCGACTACGGCACCAATCTGCTCGCCCATATCCTGGGTTATTCGAATGCCTTTTCGTTTCCAAAGTCAGTCTATACAGTCGCGGATTGTCTCAGGGTTTGTCAGTTGCACGACAATGATTGCTGCATTGATTTTTTCGCCGGCTCCGGCACCACCGGCCATGCTGTCATCAACCTGAATCGTGAGGACGGCGGGCAACGCAAGTTCATCCTCATCGAAATGGGGGCCCATTTCGACACTGTGCTACTCCCCCACCTCAAGAAAGTTACCTTCACGCCCGAATGGAAAGACGGTAAGCCAAAGGGCATGGCAACGCCCGAAGAGGCCGAGCGCGGTCCTCGTATCGTCAAATACATCCGTCTGGAGTCCTACGAAGACGCGCTCAACAACATCGAGATTGACGAGCACGCGGGGCAGGCTGCGATGCGCTTCGGCTTTGATGATTACCTCCTCAAATATATGCTCAACTGGGAGACGAAGCGCAGTGAGACGCTCCTTAACGTGGAAAAGCTGGTCAGCCCGTTCAGCTATCAGTTGAACGTTCACGCCGACGGGCAGACGCGCGCACGGGTCGCGGACGTTCCCGAAACCTTCAACTACCTGCTGGGGCTGATTGTTCGCACGCGGCGAGTCTACGATGATGACGGCCGGCGTTACCTGGTCTACCAGGGCGAGACCCGCGACAACCCCGGTCAGGTTGTCGCGGTCATCTGGCGCGAGACGGCTGGTTGGAACGAGGCCGGTTATGAACGCGACAGACAGTTCGTGGCCGAGAACGGTCTCGTCGAGGGCGCGGATCTCATCTATGTCAACGGAGACTCCTTCATTCCCAATGCCAAAGCGCTGGAACCCCTGTTCAAAGCCCGCATGTTCGCAGGAATACAATCATGAACGCACGAATCAAGATTCCAAAGGAGGATGTCGCCAAGTTTTGCCGGCGCCACCGTATCCGCCGCCTGGCGCTGTTTGGGTCGGTGTTGCGAGACGATTTTGCGCCCGACAGCGATGTGGATGTTCTGGTGGAATTCGAGCCAGATGCACGGGTGGGGTTGGCGTTTATCACAATTGGAGATGAATTGTCAGAGATATTGGGCCGGCAAGTGGATTTGCACACCTTCCGGGGAATCGAAAGCAACCGGAACTGGCTGCTCCGTGCGGAGATACTCGGTTCGGCGGAGGCGGTCTATGACCAAACGGGATGACCAAGTTAGCCTTGTGGATATGCTGATCTACGCTGAGGAAGCCATTGATATGCTGGGAGACGCAAGTCTGGATGCCATGGTGCATGACCGGAAAATGCAACTCGCATTGCAGAGGTTAGTGGAAATCGTTGGCGAAGCGGCCAGTCGTGTTTCCGAGAAGGCGCGGCGGCAACATCCTGCGATTGCCTGGAGAGAAATCATCGGAATGCGCAACCGGCTAGCCCACGCTTACCATCGTGTTGATCTCAATGTGCTGTGGGACGTGATAGTCAATGATTTGCCACTCCTGGTTGAGCAACTCAGGGCAATTGTTGGCAAGGACCAGAACTGATGCCGGGCACGACCGCAAACCGGAGCAAGTCAGGTGATTCCGCCCAGTTGGAACATAGCTTGGTTCTGCTGTCTTGGCTGAATGAACAGTTGGGCTACGAGAACACACCGCAACTGCTTGAAGACATCAAGGAGGCTCCAGAAGGCTTCACTCCTGATGGCCGCAGTTACGTCTATCTCCGGCTGATATCGCGTGGAGATAAACCGAAATTTTTCTGGACCGCTACTGCAACGATCAGAACGGACTGCTCGGCTCGCTGAACGAATACGGCAAGGATTTTCACATTCTCAACCTGAAGGAGGAGACGACGCCGGAGGAGACGGATACAAACTTCCGTGACTACACTATCAAGTTACCGCGCGACGATGCAGAACTGATAGGCGCTGTACAGAAGATGATCACTGAAGGCAGCCGGATTTACCAAGAGAGGGTACAGGAACTTCCGAACATTCACTTCGACCGTCACCTCTACCAACCTCTGCTGACCAATCAAAGTGACAAGATCAGGAGCGAACCGCACGGAATGCTTCATGCCAACGCCTACATCCATGACGATAAGGCGCAACTCCACAGGAAGTTAGCCGACCTCACCAAGGAAATGAACAACCGTGCTGGATTCCGCAACGTGACCCTTGATTCATACATCATTTCAGTCACCCCTTTCGAGGAACTGCGTCTTCGTTATGGTGACGGAAAATGGGACAAAGACCGTTTCGCTACCGAAGCGCACGTCCTCTTTCGCCAAGGTCAAAATCCAGCCTATCTGAGGCAGATCTTGCAAGAACCGGCGCTATTTCAGAGCAGTATCGGGCAAGTTGTGCCGTAGCCGCATCTCTTCCGACCGCACTACGTCCCGCATCGCCGCTTCAATATACGGGTATGCAAGCCACACCGAAGCGCCCCCGAAAAGGGCGCCGGTCACTGTGCGCAGCCACCAGTTGCTCTCGCGCAAACCGAACAGCTGGCTGAGGCCGTCAATGGCCATGGGAATAAGCAGTGGTAGATAGACCTTGAGCCCTATCCCGCGCACGCGTCCGCGCAGTATGCCAAACAGCAGGCCGGCCAGCACAACCGACCCGTAGATGGCCACATCGCGTTGACAGACCGCAATCTTGTATCCGGTGGACTCGTTGCCGCGGAAGGCGCGGCGTTGGAAAAGTCCCTGGTCTTCGGGCAGGCCGCCCGTTTCCAGGGATGAGAGGCTGTAAAAAGGCTGCTCGCCAAAGAGGAAATAACTGCGTTCCGGCAGCTGGTGACAGGTAGCTGAGTAAACAGAGTAGAGGAGAGATGCCGGCCTGGAAAGTCCTGCACTTGCCAGTACAGGCGCCAGGAACGGCAACAGCAGGTAAAGGGCGACCAGGGCATTGAAGAGAGCAAGCCAGTGCTGCGCTATCCAGAGTACTGCGCCGTCTACGCGGCGGGCGACCTCCCTCTGAACACGGTCCTCCACTGACTGGCTCATCCTTCCTGGTCCGACCGGCGCTTCATCTCAAAGTGAATGGCTTGGCGAAGTTCAACCTGCTTGACTGGAAACTCGAAGCGGAGAGTGTCCAGGCCGTCTCGTTCCACATGAATGAAGGGAACGAGCGTTTCCTCGCCTTCCTGGACGTCCTGATCAGTCTTTACGAACTCCTCCTTCAACGCAAACTCATATTCGGTCTGCAGATCCAGGAGTTCATACTTGATCGCGTCGCAAAGCTGGCAATTCGATTTGGTGAACAGTATGACCCGCATTTTAGCCGCTCACTGCGTCTTGATCTGCTCAACGAAGCCGCTCAGCTGCTCACCGGCGAGGAATCCGGACCAGCGAGCGCCGATCGTGCCATCCGCCCTGATAAAGACTGTCGTTGGCATATTGCGGACTGCGTAAGCCCGGCGGATCAAGTCCTCCTGATCCAGAACGACGGTCATGTTCATGCCGAATTCCGCGGCGAACGCCTCGACTGCGGGCAACTCTTCCCCGACGTTGACCTCGAGTACGACCAGTTCCGGATCGCTTTCGTGAAGCGCTACAAGGTCGGGCATTTCGGCCCTGCAAGGCCCGCACCAGGTGGCCCAGAAGTTAAGGACGACAGGCCTTCCCCGCAAGGAAGCAAGATCCGCGCCCCGGCCGTCCGCGAGGAAAAATGCGAAGTTTGGGGCAGTGTCACCGATGTCCGGACTGCCCTCCTGGACCAGGTTGGCTACAGGGAAGCCGCTGCCCAATTCGTCGGGGAACTGGTCAAGGGGCGTTACGGTGAATTCATCAGGCGCGTTGCCACCTTGCGGCGCCGGGGCGCAGGCAGACACAAGAATGGCAACTACGACCCACAATGCCAGAAATGACTGACGCTTCATCGGGACCCTCTCCTGTACTCAGCTCCGGCCCCCGGACAGCGCGGCGCCGCTCAGATAGCCGATATAGGCCGGAATCAGGGGCAGGACGCAGGGACTGATGAAACTGATTATGCCGGCAACAAAGGCCAGCGGCGCCGCGTTCAGCGCCCCGGCGTTGAACGCAGAATCGACCCCTACAGTAGACGAGAGAGTTTCCTCCAGGAGAAAGACCCACTGATTCAGAAACGCAAACTGAGTCGTGAGCATTGTCAGCTGGTAGGCCCACAGAAGCCAGGCCACGTAGAGTAGAAAAACACCGCTGACGATACTGACGATGTTGGCGTGGCGGTTGAGCCGGCGGAGGATTGCAGTTGCCCGGCTGAATGCGGCTCCGGTTAGCAAGAATGGCAAGCCCAGTCCCAGGCTATAGATTGCCAGAAGAAGCGCGCCCTGGGCTACTGTGGCGCTATCGCTCGCCAGGAACAGGATGCTGGCCAGGATCGGTCCGACACAGGGGACCCAGCCGGCGCTGAAGCTGACGCCCATCAACGCGCTGCTGAGATATCCCCAACCGCGTTTCACTTTGTGCAGTTCGGTCACACGCTTCTCGGTATACATCAGCGCATTGAGAAAGCCCAGTATCTCTACAAGCGCGGCCACGGCCGGATTGGCGATGAGTCTCCCATTTGCCCGAACTCGACTTACGATCCAGCCGATGACACCGAGAGTCGTCAGCCCGAAAATCGCCAGCAGGACGGCGCCCACCCGCTGGACAAGAGGCAGATAGTAGTTCAGGTTCTGTCCCAGAAATCCGGCGGCGGAGCCGAGCAGCGTGAAAATGGCTCCAAATCCAATGACAAAAGCGAGCGAGTGCAAGAAAGTGCTGCTTCGACTCGCCTGCCCCGGCGCAGGCGCTTTCGACCTGGTTCCTGTCTGTATGTTTGCTGCATTCGAGATGTTCTGCACCATGATTTCAACCCATTTGCGAATTCACGCTGCCCCTGTACGCTTGCCGGGCAGCGCACCATCTTCCCTCTCGCCAATCTATCGCACCCAAGACCTCCAGGAAGTAAACTATCTTACCAATGGCCGGCCTAGACCCCGGATCGCCTCAGTCTGCGTGTCCTCTGTCCTGAAATCTCTCCTCCAATGAACGCAGCTCTTTCTCCAAAGTCCTCTGGCGGGCCAGCATGAACAGTAGGTAGCCTCCCACCAACAGCCACATCAGGATCAAGGCGGATGCGAGATAGATCATTCGTCGTAGTTCTCCCGTAATGCTTCAATGCGGGCCTCTAACTCAAGTTGGCGTACCCGGTGGAAGAGTATCGCTAGAAACAGGAGCGCGAAGCCAATCATGGCGACCGTCAGGGTCTGTCCCATAGTCGGACCGATGCCAAAACCTCCCTGTGCTTCCTCATTGGCGCCGTCAAAGACAATTGGATGGATGGAGCGGAACAGGCGCGCGCTGTAGTATGTCAAGGGAACGCTCAAGAAGGCGAACAAGGCGTAGACACTGGCGAAACGAGCCCGCGTTTCGGGATCATCGAACCCGTTCCGCAAAAGCATATAGGCGATGTAAATCAGGACGGTAATCGTCGCCGTCGTCAGACGGGGATCCCAGATCCAGTAGGTATTCCAGGCTGGCTTGGCCCAGATTGCACCGGACAGCAGCACGAGAATTCCGAAAACTGTGCCGATTTCAACACTCGCCACAGCCCATCGGTCCCACACCAGGCGGCGGCTGAAGAGAAAGCCGACGCTGCCGACCACCGACCCGAGAAACCCGAGAAGCGCGGCGATGTTGCTTCCAATGTGAAAGTAGAAGATCCGCTGGGCCACCTGTTCAACTCCAGCGAGATTGATAGCGTCACCGGCGTAGAGCAGAGCCGTCCACATTACCCCAACCATGGCAAGCGCCGCCAAAATATCGAAGATCAGTAATGGAGCAAACCAGCGATCTGCCCCTGCCGTTCTTGCCGCTGCGTTCATCTGACTGTTCCTCGTGTAAGTGTCATGTCCGTTCCCATATAACATCGACCAACAAGAAAGCGATTGCGTACACAAGGGCATCATATAGCCCCATTATTCCAAGCCACGGCCACGCTTCGGCATTCCCCCGGCCATCCAATACGACAGCCGTCACACCCACTCCTGATATGAAAAGGGGGGCGAGTACCGGCAGCAGCAGTACAGGCAAGAGCGTCTCCCGGGCCCTGTTTTGGGCCGTCAGCGCCGCGAAGAGCGTGCCCGCGCCCACGTACCCCACGGTTCCCAGCGCCAGCGCCAGCAAAACCAGCGGCTTCAGCAAGTTGACGTCGAACAGGATGAGCAGGACTGGCACAAGAAGCGCTTCCATTATCAGGAAATAGAGAAGATTCGCCGCAACCTTTCCCAAGTAGATCGCGGAGCGTTCTACGGGCGCCAGAAGCAGTCCGGTCAATGTGCCTCGGTCCAGTTCCGATCCGAAAGAGCGGTGCAGCCCCAATACCCCTCCAAACAGGATGATCACCCAAAGAATGCCGGGAACGACCAGCTCGGGCCGGGGCACGCGCAGGTCAAAGGCCAGCCCGAAAACGACCGCCGCCAGGACGGAAAAGGCCGCCATCGTCCCCACGACCTCCTTGGCCCGAAACTCGGTGCGGACGTCTTTCTCCGCGACAGCCCATACGCCGCGCAGATATGCTGCAAGCCCTCCTCCCTTCCGGGTAACACGTCCTGCCTCCGAATGCTCTGCCATTTCAATCCACGGGCTCAAAAGAAGCCCGCGAACGCGGGAACCGATCGTATGAGCGGTTCCCGCCCTTCACTTTCCAATACGATTGGGACCCTCCAATTGGTGCAAACGACCGGCGCGAAGTTCTACGACCCGGTCGGCCCAGGCAACTGCACGCTCCATACTGTGAGTTGTGAGAAGCAGCGCCCGGTTCCTCTTGCGCAGCTGCCGAATGAGACCGGTCATCTGTTTCAGGCTTTCCCTGTCCAGGCCGGTATCCGGTTCGTCAAGAAGAACGACGGGAGGATCGTGCAGCAACGCTCTCGCGATCGCCAGGCGCTGAGACATTCCTCGACTATAAGTCCGCACTGCGCTGTCCCGCCATCGCCAGAGATCCAAAGTTTGCAGCAGCAGCTCGATTCGTCTCTGCGGCTCTTTCACATCGTACAGGCGGGCGAAGAACTGTAAGTTTTCGGCGCCGGTGAGTCGATCGTACAGCAGAGGGGTATGTGCGACAACGCCGATATAGCGGCGAATCTCGTTTGCGGCTGTGGAAAGGGGCACCGGACCCAGCCACACTTCCCCCTTGTCCGGCCTGTCCAACGACGCGATTATCCGCAAAAGAGTCGTCTTTCCCGACCCGTTGGCCCCAAGCAGAGACAGGACTTCGCCGGCCGCCACCGAAAAAGAGACATCGCGCAATACGCGTTTGTGTCCGAAACGTTTCTCGACTTGCTCGCAACGAATGAGAGGCGCGGCACGCTTTGTCATCTGGCCGCCCTCGTCCTCTGTTCCGCCAGGGCAACGTCTACCAACTCGCTCTTCAACGAAGCCCTCTTCCTTTGCCAGGCTCCTTCTTCCATTTCGCCCAGCGCATGCAGGTCGTCCAGCCGGGCTATTCTGTCGATCAGCTCCCCTCGTCGTGCGGCCAGCTGCTCAGCCGTCGGCTGACCCCTGGCCCTCTCTCGCTGAAGAAAGAGACCGAGGGATGCGAGGAGGACGAGCGCGACGACGCTGCCGAAAACCAGGGGAACGCGGACATCCAGCGGCGGCGCGGAAACCTGCAATTCTCGATTCAGCTGCGGCTCCCTGTCTTGCCTTGGATCGCGGCCCCCAGCCCCGATCAAGCCGCGCAAGGAAAGTTGAACGGAGGAGCCGCCGGATACCGGTGCGCTCCAGAGGCGGAAGAGGACTCCTTGAACTGCTTCCCGGCCTGCAGGATCGAGTAATTCTCCCTCAAGTGAAAGATCCACTTCCAGACCGGGAAGGTCAGCCACCAGGACATTCAACAGCTCAGTCTTATATGGTACAGGGAAACTTATCCGGGCCGACTCGTCAGCATATGTAAGGTGATAACGGACAAAAATCTGGCGAGAGCCATCGCCTGGGAGGACAGGACGCGTATCGTAGAGAACCTGCTGGCGCAATCGATAGGACTCGCCAACCAACCCATCCTGGATTTCTACTTCCTGTGCGCTCTCAGGAAGAGGAATGACAAGTGTTACGGGACTGTCGAACAGGTCGTCCTCAGTGCCGATGAACGTGCGGTCGCTTCGATTGTCGAAGGTGAAGAGCTGGCCGATGAGCAATCTTCCCGGATCGTGCTCAATGATCCAGTTGGCGCGGCCAATAAGAATGTCAGTCGGGTCGGAGGTCGACTCGAATACGGGCAGCGACGTGTCGATTCTCTCCGGTCCGACCCTGCCTTCGATGAAATCCGGACCGCTGAATGCAAGTATCGGTGAAGTGTAGCGGATTGCGCGGTGCTCGGTCTCCGCAAGGAAGTAAAAGCCTTCGTCCACAGGCAGGTTCTCGAATTCAAACCTGCCGCCGGCCCCAACTGTCGCGCTGCGCGTCGTCAGTAAATTGGTCTGCTGGTAGATGTTAAGTATGACCTCTGCCTGTTGGGGCGCAGGCCCATTTTCGGTACCCTGGATCAGCCGGCCTGTAACTACGCCGGGCCCCGAAACCTCGAATGGTTCCCATACCGGCTGATAAGTAAAGCCGCGAATGAACTCAAGAACAGCCTTCTGCTGATCAAGCGACCAGTTGGAACCACGTTCCGGGTGGGATTCTCGCCAGCGTTCTGCCAATTCCGCTTGACTTAAGTGGATCATCAGCTCCTGCGCCGAAAAATCGGGAATCCCGGCGCCGCCCTCTACTCCTTCGCCGCGGCCCTGATCCCCGTGGCAGGCGAGGCAGGACTGGGCATATAACTCCGCTCCCTGTGCGATCTCCGTCTCGTTCGTGTGCAGATTCCAGGCATAATAGACCACCTGCCAGATCTGTTCGTCACTCAAGCTATTGAGCCAGGGGGGCATAAGATTCTCAATGCGCCCAAACTTGGTTACGAAGAAAAGTTCAGCCGGTGAGCGCTCCCAGATTGCTTCCGGGTCGGAGAAGACGGTTGGGTCGGCTGCGGGGGCGGCCGGGCCGTCGCCGCCACCTCCGGCGCCGTGGCAAGGTGCGCAGTTCTGTCTGTAGGATTCGGCGGCCAACCCGGCAACAGGCAATCGCTGTGGGACAGGGACCTGCTGCGGGTCATAAGGTGGAGTGGGTTCTTGTGCGTTGAGGCTATCCGTCGTCAGTGTCACGAAGAGAGCTACGGTACAAGCCAACAGTAGAACTGCACAAGTGGACCATTTG
Organism: Caldilineaceae bacterium; assembly: GCA_022821545.1. Classification (GTDB taxonomy): domain Bacteria; phylum Chloroflexota; class Anaerolineae; order Caldilineales; family Caldilineaceae; genus Bin5. Next base: position 92,311 of record JAJEDJ010000018.1, on the reverse strand, counting down.
AAGTGCAATTGTTGCTGTTCCGACTAAGGGCTGATCCCGTACTCGCTTGCGCCTGAGGCGTCGGGAACTGAAGATTCCCCCGTTCGATAAAATCTGCTCGCTCTGGCAAACTTTGCGGTCTTCAGGGATTTGCCTGAAACACGATGTTTTCCGGTGATTCCTCGTAGCGACTGGGGCATTTCAGAAGCAGTACATCTGCCTCAATGATCCCGCCCGGCAGAAGCTCTCCCTCCGCGATTACCGAAGCGGCCCGATGAAAATTGTCCGGCCGTGGTTCGTAAAAGACAATCTCAAGCTGCCGATTGGGATTCTCTTCGTCCTCAATCTTGAAGCGGAGGGTCACTTCAGAAGGGTTCCAATCTTCACTTCCGTCGACGACCACGCCGTTCACCCTGATCCGCTGTGACAGAAGCGAGCTTTCCCTCTGATAAACCTCGTCGACAGTTAGCCAGAAGGCCTTGGCGGTGGTCAGACCATACACCATCAACGAGATGATTACGCCGATCAGTAGGAGTCCGGCAACCAGAAACTGCGGCCTGATACCGGATCGCCTACGGGCCAGGTGGGCCGGGATCGGACCCTCCCACAACTCTTCTTCGTTGAGTTCGTCTTGATTGGATGACGCGTCACTCATCAGTTCGCTTACCTGCTGGAATTTCTATCGCCCGGTCGACTGACTTCAGATATCCGGGCTCGCCGGCAAGAACGGCCGGCATCGGCTATCTGCATTATATGCGCTGGGCGCGACGCGCCCGAAACTGGGCTATGTGCAGTCGCCTACGTCCGTGTCCCACTGGATCTCCTCGGACAGAATCTCCTCGGCGGATTCGGCCAGCGCTGCGGGCACCAGGACATCTCGCTCGGCGAGTCCGCCGTAGACGAATCCGTATATCCTGCCCATGGATTCGCCGCGTACAATTGCAGGAATGCCCGCGCTTTGCAGGCGGCCTTTGACGATCTGGGCCTCCATCGGGTTTACGGCCTGCCAGACAACAACCGGTTCCTGCGAAACAGAGCCGCCTGTAGTAGCGGAGCCCTCCGCCTCCTTCGATTCAACTGTCCGGGCGCGTTTCCCGTGCTTTCCCCATAGCCTTTGGAGTCCACCTGCCAAGGTCGTCATTGCACCCTCCGGAAAGTCATGTGAAGGAGAACGCGGAAGCCTTGCCCACAAAAGGATTGGCCTCTCGCTCTGCGCCAATGGTGGTCGCTTCCCCGTGACCAGGGTAAACGACGTACGTGTCGGGCAGTGTAAGCAACTGGTCCCGGATGCTCTTGTAAAGCGTGGGGCCGTCCGCTAACAGCAGATCGAAACGTCCTATACTGCCGCGGAAGAGTGTATCACCGGCGAAGATCTGCTCGTTTGCGTGGTCAACAAAGACGACGTGGCCCGGTGAGTGACCCGGTGTGAAGCGGACTTCCAAGGACTCGGCGCCAAATTCGATCATCTGACCCTGCTGCAAGAAGTGGTCCGGTTCGTCGATAGGGTCGACGCGGGCGCCCAGCCATTCCCGAACGCGTTCCGGCGCCGCCCGCAGAATGGGAAGGTCATCGCGATGCAGATAAAACGGGGCTCCAGTGGCCGCTCGAACTGCGTTCACCGCCAATACGTGGTCGAAGTGGGAATGCGTGTTGATTATCTTCTCAATCGTCAAGCCCATTTCTTCGACTTCGTTTAGAATGGCTCGGGCGCTGTCCCCGGGGTCGATGATTACGCCGCGGAAAGACTCCTCACATCCGAGAATGTAGCAGTTCTCCTGCAATAGTCCGACGGTGAGACCTGCAATCAACACGCTGCGCACTCCCTCTTCAAAGTTTCCGAAGCCCTTACGCCGTTTTCAGCCGCATCTCGACAGCCTTCTGTTCCTCATGGCAGACCCAGCGCTGGCTCCAGTCGGAGATTTCGGCGATCACCGGCGCCAATTCGCGGCCCTTATCCGTCAAACTGTACTCGACGTGCGGCGGGATTGAACTGACCTGTTCGCGCACGACCAGGCCCTCGTCCTCCAGCATCTTCAGTCTGCTGGTGAGCGTACCTGGATTGACGCCCCCCAGCTCTTCCTGGAGCTCACAGAATCGTTTGCTGCTGGCATTGAGAAGACGATGCACGATCTGGAGCGTCCATTTCCGTCCAATGATTCGCGCGGCTGCTTCTACTGGGCAGGGCAACTCATCCGGCAAAACGACTGGATGGGTTGGCATTTGCATCGGGTCCAGTCCTTTCCTGCACCAACGCCCAAAGTCTCCCTGGCAAAACCTGAGCGCATTTCAAAGGCCGGGCAAAGTTTGCTCGAAAGGCGAAAGCCCGGTCTGCCTCCCGGCTCGGAACTCCATTGACCTCGAGCACCATCGTACTATCTGCAAAGCTCCTTGTCAAAGGAAACCGGGTCGGCGCGGGATCAGCGGCCCAATGACCGGCTTTCTTCCCGGGCGTCGGGACGACTGGCATCAGAGAGGAAGGTGTCAGCGTTCAGGCCATCGAGTCAGGCTGAGGTTTGCTCGCCGGAGAGAGGAATTCGCCTGCGCCGCTGCGCCTGACGGGCGCTAACGAAGATCAGTCGACGTGAGGAATGCGGCCCAACTGCTTTCGGGTGTCTTCGACTTCCAGCCAGAGCATGGTGTCCGATCCGTCGAATTGGATTTCGAAGGCGCTCCTGACCAGTTCGCCGGCGCGCCACCGGCTGGTTGGGTAGTTGCCCCCGGCCAAAGGGACCCTTATGGACTGACCGCCGAGGACGAGCCGCATCTCAAGAGCCTCCGGCCAGTCTGAGGGAAGGGGTGAAGGCGCCCTCCAGTACAGCGTTACCTGGAGCATTTCTCCCGCGGAAAGAGGCGTCAATGGCGCATGTGCAAAGGCCTTATGATGATAGCTATATCCGACGGCCTCCACTTGACCAAAATCAAGGCTCGTGCGGTGCTGAAAAGGGATAACCGACGCCGGCGGCTCTTGTTTGGGACGGACTATGCTCGGCCGGGCGAGTTCAACTGCGTCGCCGGCGTTGACGGGGAGCCGCAATCCGGTTTCGGCGTCATAGAGTGCGGCGATCAGGCGATAGTCGCCGGGAGGTGTGCCAAACGGAAGGGAGAGGCCATGATTATCGGTGACAAGCTCGCCGACTTTCCAGGCCGTGGTCGGCAATGATCCGCCTGCCGGTTCTCCGTCCCGTTGCACGATCACCTGTTCGCGGGCATCCAGTAGTTGCACCGTTACTTTGAGACGCCGGTCAGGCTCTCCGAGCGGTCGCCAGCGCAGCCCAACCATAAGCGTATCACCGGGGGCCAAGGGCTCCTGGGAGAGGCAAATCTCGGACAGCTCAGCGACCTCTTCGAAGACTTGGGGCTGATCCAGGGCCCTGCAGGTAAGGACACCCGGCATGGAGTAGGTCGCAAACCGAACATTGCCTTGCCAGCTTTCCCATCCTTTGAAAGCGTGTCTTCCCAACCAATTCTCGACGATACTCTCCCGGTCGGACTGCTCGGTCGCCCAAAAAACTGCAAAGATCCGCCGGCGTTCAGCAGTCTCTCTATCCAGCGTCTGTTCAGTTCCGGCCCGGTCGGGAGGCCTGTCCGCGGGCAATGGAATAAAGTCAAACCCAACATCGTAGAAGCGCCAAACATCAGCCTGTCCAGGAGCATTCAGAACGACAATGTCCCAATTCGGGTCACCAAGAGCAGATACCGTCCGGGCAATGCCCGCGTAGTTGTCACGCGCTGCAGGGTCGGAGTAGTAGGGTGGGAGCGCGGTTACGGCCAGAACGGCGGCCACAACGGCAGTTACGCCGGCGGCAACGGGTGAATTCGGAAGTCGAAATGCCTTCGGATCTCCCCTCCCTTCCCCGCTCTGCGATGCCAGAGGCCAACTCAATGGGCTGACCGGGAACAGTTGAGTAGGGAGACATCGGGGACAAGCGGCCGCAGCGAGGCACCAGGCAGGCGAAAGTATCAGGAGGAACTTCAAGAACGGGGTACTGACCAGACCGAAAATGAACATTGCCCCCAGAGGCAAGAACAACCAGAGCAGCAAGACCGTGCTGGCGACGGAGCGTCTCAGACTCCAGAGTCCGCATATGGGAAGAAGCGCGACTAGCAGAAGCCCTCCCCACGCCAACTGCGGTCCAGTGCGGATCGTCCCTGTGGCAAAGGTCTGAAGCGTCAGTCTTAGCCCCTCCAGCGTGCCGGTAGGTCCCTCCTGGGATGGCCAGCTGAGTAGTCGTTCAATGCCCGTTGCCAGCCAGGGTGAGTATGCCAGCAGCGCGAGGAAATTCAGGACCAGGAAGAGGAAGAAGGGCTTCCAGCGATCTGACGTGCTCCCGTAGACTGCGGTATCGAGGCCGTGTTCACTCCCTTCGGCGCGCCGCAGCTGCCTGCTCCCCAGCAACCACCAAACTGCCGCTCCCCCCGCCGCGGCCAGGAGTAGGGCAAAGATGTAATGCGTCCACAGGCCCGCGCTGGCCGCAAGCAGATAGAGTACTGCATACTTGGCGACCGAGGGTCTCAGGCCTTGCGCCGCGACCCGATTTGTCATGGCCAGCAGCGACCACATCAGGACAGAACCTTCCAGCGTCAGCAGCGCGTACATACGCGCTTCCTGGCTGTAGTAGACCTGAAAGGGACTCAGTGCGGCCAGGAAGGATGCGAGGAGTGCGAATTCGTAACGGCTCCTCGTTGTGCCGGCGGCCATCTCCCGCGCGATACGGTAGACGACCGCCACGGATAGCAGGCCCGCTAGCGCCGAAAGGCTGCGAAGCCCCCAGGCGGAGAAGCCGGCCATGCCAGCCCAGAGCTTCAGGAGCCAGTAGTAGCCCGGCGGATGGATATCGGCCGCGGCGTCTCTCGCGATCTGATCGAAGCTGCGTTGCGCCACAGCCCAGGAGTTACCTTCGTCGTGCCAGAGGGATGAACAGGTGAGGCAGTAGAAGCGGACAAATGCGGCAAGCGCCAGAATGGCAACGAATAAGGCGCAACGCAAAAGAGACGGTCGCGCCGTCATCTTCAGCATAGTCTATTCTTGACCGCCAACGCTGGAAATGTAGGCTCGGACCGAATCATATACCGGCTGCGGGGTGAAATCCGGCGCGAGAAGACGAAAATAGGCCTCCGGTTGCCGGTTCTGCTCCCAGAGGTCCGTGGCCCGCTTCAGATACCAGACGTTGGCGACGCCCAACCAGGGCCACTCCTCGCGAATGCGCTCGTAGGCCCGGGGCAGGTTCGACGACTGCTCGTCGAGACCAACGCGCCCGTAACGCGGCTCGACGTCTATCGGAGCCGCATTCCAGTTCATCTCGCTTATCCAGATTGGCTTGTGTCCATCGCCGTTGACGACCATCAGATCGCGTATGAACTGCGGCCGGCCGAAGTTCATGACGCGCGGGTGCATGCGCCGGTCGGTCGGCCCGGACCAAAGCCCGTAACCTTGCGTAGCCATTACATCGAAGTAGGGGGAGGCGCCTGCGTTGTACATCCTCTGCAGAAAAAGGAGATCCGAAAAGCTGCGTTCAGGGACCTTCGTCCCGTCCAGGTCTACGGTCGCGGCCAGCGCGCCGGCGATGATCACGGCTTCGGGGTCGACGGCGCGAATCGCGCTGGCGCCTGACGCGAGCAGTTCGACGTACGCTTCCGGATCAATAGTGTCGACACCCCATTCGGGGAAGATATTGGGTTCGTTCCACAGCTGATAGTATCGGATCCGGCCCTCGTAACGTGCGGCCACCGCGCCGGCGAAATCAGCGAAATCCTGGTAGTTGTCGGGCGGCGCGTAGGAACCGGCCTCGTTGCCCTTGGCGCGGCTCCAGGCAGGCGGATTGGAGATTCTGACTATCAGCTGCAAATCGTGTTGTTCAGCCAGGGCTACGATCTGATCGTACTTTTGCCAGGCGGAGCGGGCCGGTTCGTGACGACGGTCCTCGAAATCGCCTTTGCCGTGAACCTCGATGTCCTCCCATACAAACTCCTGCCGCAACCATCTGAATCCGGCCTCTGCGGCCAGTTTTACTGCCCTTTCCCGTTTGGCAGGTTCGACCTCCTGTTCGAGAAAGACGTTCACACCGAACGGGGAGACGTCGGCATGATCAGTCACTTCCTGCGGAGCAAGCTGTGGCCGCGGCCGCAGAACGCCTCCGGCCAGGTCGGTCAGCCCTTTGATCTGGGGGAGAAAGTCGGTCTCGCCCGTTTGAGCCTCAAGCCACAGTCGAGAAGGGCCTGCTGCCAACAGCAAGAGGGCCAGTCCGCCGCACAGCAGCAGGCCGGCCCACAGAATCAGAGTTTCACGTACTGCGCGTTTCACAATGTTCGAATCTCAGATGTCTAACCCAGCTTCCAGGCCGGAAGTGCCAAAGGGTCAACCCGACGCCGCGCGCTCTAGTTTTCCTTGAAAGTGATGTCCTTGCAGCCAACGCTTTCGCCTACCGTGGTCGTCCACTTCTCAGAGAGGGGCGAAAGATTCGAAAAGTCCTTCGTGCGCGTTCTCGGATCATCCCACCCGGAGCTAGGACAATTCACAACATAGATTTCTATGAAGGTGCCTGACGAAGCCGGACCTCCAAAGGGAGAGAATCCCCAGTTTCCTGTAGGTTTTCCGCAGCCGGAACACTTAGTGTTCCGCGGGCCTCCAAAGGCGATGTGTAAGCATACACCGTTCTTGGGGTTGTTGTTTCGGTCACGCACGATACCCTCAAAAAAGGTCTGCTGCCTGTTCTGTGGACATTGTCCCCTATCAACCAGAGAGTACGGGAACCGGGGCGCAGGAGGTTGTGTTGGCGCGGGAACAGGGGTCGGCGGGATCGGAGTGGCGGTCGGCGGCGGGGGCGCCGGAATGTTCAGGGCCACCTGCACGGTTTCGGCATTCGCTGCAGTAACCAGTTGGCTGTAAACCCACCCCGTTCGGCCTCCGTAGTCAATCTGCCACCAGTCCCCGAGCCCCGGATTCTTGCCGGTAATTCGGAACTCCTGGCCGGGCGAAGCCGTGCCCACGACGTTATAGTTGGTGCCCGGGCCTCCGCGAACATTCATGAGTACATTCCCAATCGTTACCATAGGAGACTCAGGCGTTGCGGTTGCCGCCGCCACCGCCGGAGCAGGTGTTGCGGCTGGTTGGGACGGCGTCTGCGAACTGACCTCCCCTCCACCTGTCGCGGGCGCTGCGCCGGCTGGAGTAGCGGTGAATGTCGGAACCGGCGTGTTCGTGGGAAGGGCCGGTTCTACCGACGCATTCCGCGAGCCGCAGGCGGCAACCAGCAGGAGCGTAAACAAGAAGGTCGGCAGGCGTAACCAGCGCATAGAACGGATTCCCCTCTTCATATCAATTGGCAGGCGGTCATACGGAAACAACGGAGGAAAAAGGGCCAGAAGATTATATCATAAGCTGACTAAACGTTGGAAGAGGGGTCAAATTACTACTCTCAATAAGGGATTTTACCCCCCGATGGATTCTGCGGACGCTTGAACTGGCGCGATCCCTTCTGATCGGCGCTGCCGCGAAAGCTGGCAGTTTCAATAGTCAATACATGGCAATGGTTCGCATCATTTATGCGAGTGCGCAGCCAGGGCTCCAGTTTGTCCTCCGCGATGCTCGATGTAATGACAGTCGGCAGCAGCGCCGTGTAACGGAAATTGAGGAGCTGAAACAGCTTCTCTTTAGCCCAGGGTGTTGCGCTCTCGGTCCCAAGATCGTCCAGAACGAGCATGGGAGTACGTTTCAACTCGTCAAAGCGGCGATCGTAAGGTACGGGGGACTGGGGACTAAAGGCCGCCCGTAAATAATCGAGCAGGTCCGGAACAACCACGAACATAACGTCGTCCAGCCCATCGGCTCGCAGAGCATTCGAAATCGCCGCCGCCAGATGAGTCTTGCCAACGCCGCTTGCCCCCAGAAGGATTAACCAGCCACTACCATTAAAAGCGAACGCCTCCGCCGCCTCCTTTACTCTGCGCAGATTGGAAGAAACTGCCGCGGAGCTGTTGCGCCGCTGCACTTCAAACGTCTCAAACGTCTGCGCTGCGTGATAGGAGAGCGTACTCAGATCGCCCTGACCCGGGTTTGCGCCCACGCGATAATCTGTTGCAAGGATGGGGATATGTCTTACGAGGTCCTGGTCCTGAAGGCGGCTGCGCAGTCGCTGGTCGAGGTCTTCGAGCCGCTGATTTGTCGTCAAGACGGTCGGCAGTTGTCTGTTGTACCGGTCATTCAGAATCTGAAACATCTTCTCCTGCGTCCAGGGGCTTGTGACCTGTACCCCAAGATCGTCAAGGATCAGAACCGCCGTGTTCCGAACTTCGTCGAAGAGGTCGTCATAACTGGCTTCGCTGCTGGGACCGAAAGTAGAACGCAGGTGGTCCAACAGATCGGGTACGACGACGAAAATGGCTGACAGGTCATTCTCGATGCGGTGGTTGGCGATGGCCGCGGCGAGGTGGGTCTTCCCGCATCCGTATGTGCCGGTGCATAACAGCCAGCCGGCGGGCTTCAACGCAAATTCGTACGCCGCGTCATAGGCCCTTTCCAGGCTATCAAGTTTATGGGGAGGGAGATAGGAAAGATCTGTATCGAAATTCTCGAAAGTGAATCGCGCCAGCGCTGCCAGCTTGTGAACATCCCTGAAGTGGCTGCGCCGTCTCGAGCGGCGTTCGTCCAGCTTGCAGCGACAAGGGACAGGTCTGCCATAGTCGGGATGGCCTACCGGCAGATCGTCAATGAGAAAGCCCGCGCCGCCGCACATTTCGCAAAAGACCGGCTCGGCGCGGCCCAGACGCTGCGAGCGTGAAGGCAGGCCCGGCGGCGCCGGACGGTCCCGCCCTGGCGCCGCGCCCATGTCGTCGGCAGACTCCTGATCTGCGGCGTCCCGGTAGTTCGGCTGCCTGCCCCCATTCATCCCTTCAGCCATTCCCCGCAGAAGGTCGTTCAACTCATCCATAACCTTCGTCCTTGCCTTCCGTTTCCCATCTTCTCAGTATCGCGCGAATGTAGTTCAGGTGGCGCTTGTTGTTGAGAAGAGCAATCTCCATTGCCTCAGTGATCCAGTCGGGAGGGTAGCTTTTTTCAAGGTCCCTGAGCTGGTCGGCAATCATGGCTGTCATCAGGCCAAAGTTCTGCTCGTATAGCACGAAGATATTCGGTCGCTCAACCCGCAGCCGGGCTTCGTCAGGTATTATGCCCTGCAGCTCAGCCAACCTGCCCTGGCGGATGGCAGCGACGGACTGGCGCCCTTTGGCCGAATTCAGGAAGTACCAGTCCTCGACTGGCGTCTCCCCGTCCACTGAAGGAGAGCCGCCTTCGTTCTGCCGGCTCTGACCGTTTTGACCCTTCGCGCCCCCTTGCGCGTTCGTTTCCACGTCCATTCGGATCAGTGTGTTGCGCACGACCGCGCGCTTGAGCGCCTCTTCCAGCACGTTCAGGGGAGTTCGCAGTTCGCTGTCCAGGCTCAAGCTCTTCAGAAGCGTTTCGTCCCGGCGCAAGTCCTCCCCGCGGACAAATCGCAGCGGCCCTTCCTGCTCGTTCAGCAGCCAGAAAAAGTAGACCGTCAGCTTCAGCTCCGCCAAGTCGTCGATCTGGGGGAGAAGGTCTACAAAAAACAGATCCGGAACGACGACCGCCTGTATCTCCTGATCAGGAAAACCGATAAAGCCTGGAGGTTGTCGAGTCACTTCTGCTCCGTCGGAAAAGGCGCCCTTATAACGATAGCCTGCGTGGGTTCAGCAAGACTGCGAACTAATAGTCCAGGTCTTCTCGCCGCAGCTCCAGATCGCGAAACTGGGTCAGCTCCTTGCGGAAATAGAGGCTGACCGTTCCCGTAGTGCCGTGGCGGTGCTTGGCGATCATCAGGTCGGCGATGTTCTGCTGGTCCGACTCTTCGTTGTAGTAATCTTCTCGATAGACAAAGATGACAACGTCGGCGTCCTGTTCAATCGAGTTATGGACAATGAATTCGTTGGCGGCAAAATTGTGATAGAACGGCACCGTGAGATCGTATACGTCTTCAATCCCGTCAGCGTGAATCGAGGCCACCTGGTCCCAGAGAACGGAGCCTGCCAGTGTTGCTGATTGTGCGGCAACTCTTTCACTATTGCGTAGTTCGTCCAGACGCTTCCATCCCTGTTCGGAAAAGAACCTGTGGTTGGCAGTCGCGCGAATCGTCCTGCCCTGTTCTGTCGTAAGGCGGAAGACCGGTTCGGTGCCAGTGGCGAATGCGTTGCTGACGCTGGCCGGCACCAGGCCGTTTCTTGTCTGATCGAGGGCTGCGACCTTGAACATTCTGTGATGCACAAGTTCCGATATCGGAAGCGACACGCCCAGTTCGGGTAGGTAGACCCGAGTGTCCCCGCAGAGACACCCGCTTTCGCGCAGATCGGAGAGCACCGGCTTGTTGTTTGCCCTGGTCTCGACCGCCCGGCTCAGCTGGCTGAGGGCGATCACGGGCACGTTGAGTTCTCGGGCCAGTCCCTTCAAGGAGCGGCTGATGAAACTGATCTCCTGCTGGCGGTTTTCCCCTCGAGGCCCTCCACTTCCACCCCCGGACATCAGCTGCATGTAATCGACGACAATTAAATCGATGCCGCGTTCGGCGTAGAGCCGCCGCGCCTTGGTTCTGATCTCCAGCACAGACGCGCTCGGTGTGTCGTCTATAAAGATATTGGTTCCGGAGAGTGTATTCGCTGCTTCAACCAGGATCGGCCATTCTTCCTCATCGATCTGACCCATTCGCAAGCGATGACTGTCGATGGCGGTCTCGATGGAGAGCAGACGTTGAACAACCTGCTCACTGCTCATCTCCAGGCTGAAAATGGCAACGCGGGCATTGTAGCGGCGGGCGGCATTCTGGGCGATTGACAGTCCCAGGCTGGACTTGCCCATTCCAGGACGGCCGGCAACTATTATCAGGTCACTCTTCTGGAAACCGCCCAGCATCTTGTCAAGCAGGACAAAGCCGGTGGGAACGCCCATCAGCCTGTTCTGATTGCGGGCCAGAAAGTCAATCTGGTCGACGACTTCGTCCAATACGCGCGCAACCGGTGTCAGATCTCTGTGAATACGGCTCTCGCTGACGCCGAAAATAATCCCTTCCGCCCTGTCGACAACTTCGTTAACTTCATGGCTTTCGTCATAGGCGAGTTCGGCGATCTGGTTGGCCGCCCCGATCAGGCGCCGCAGAGTGGCGGTGCGTTCTACGATGCGCGCGTAGTGGTCTACATATATGGCCGTCGGCGTGCTGTTGATCAGCTGCGTTATATAGGCGGGACCACCGATCTCTTCGAGGCGTTCGTTTCTTTCCAGTTCGTCGACGAGCGTCACAAAATCAGCAGGCTCCCGCCGTTCGTGCAGGGCCAGCAACGCGCTATAGATCCACTGGTGCGGCTCGCGATAGAAGTCGGCGTCACGCAGCGTAGTGGAAACCTTGACAATAGCATCCGGATCGATCAAAAGGGAACCGAGCACTGCCTGCTCGGCTTCCACATTCGCCGGCGTCGTCTTGATGGTTGCTTCAATCGTTTCGCTCATCTATGCAATTAAGTCGTGGATACCCTGGGTTTCAAAACGAACATGTGTTATTCGCACACAGTCACTCTTGCCCGCTGTGCCGCGCAATCAACATGGAATGTCTCCGCAGACAGGCAACTGCCAGAGTGCAAAAAACGGCGAGAACCGCCTGGATGCGACCCCGCCGCCGTCTGAGCTCGTCTCTGATGCGATTGCGCAGCCCCCGTTTCCGTCCGCCGTCTCAAACCGATCGCGGCCGACGAAGCCCCTTACCAAACCCCCTTAATTGTCGATGTCGAGGCCTTCAATAAAGTCGCGGAAGACATCCAGGTCCTCGTCGCCGGTTTCGCCAACTTCCTCCTCGACGCCTTCAGTGTCGTGACCCAGTACACCCAACTCCTCTTCCGGCTGCATACCGGCCCGTTCCATCACATCTTCGGCAACGTAAATCGGTACATCAGCGCGGACCGCCAGCGCAACAGCGTCACTGGGTCGACTGTCGATCTCCAGCGATTCGCCGTTGGATTCAAGCACGATCTCGGCGAAAAAGGTCTCGTTCTGCAAGTCGCTTATAACCACATGTGTAATCTCGCCGTCCAACGATTCCGTAATCTGGCGCAGCAAGTCGTGAGTCATTGGCCTTACGACTTCGATGCCTTGCAGCTGGATTGTGATTGCGTCAGCTTCAAAGGGGCCAATCCAAATCGGGAGATACCTTTCCCCGCTCTCTTCGCGCAGCACAACGATCCTGTGCTGGGACATCAGACTTACGCGCACACTATCGATCACCACCTCAATCATTCCTTGCTCCTGTACACGTTGTGCTGAATCCGGTCCGCGGAATCTCCTACAGTTTTACCGAAGGCGGCCTTCTCTGGCCGAATCTCCAGGCTGGCGCGATTCGGATTATAGCATAGGCATATTTTCCCGCAAAGTGATATTTCATTCACATGAGGCCGTCCGTCTCCGCGATATCGATCAAGCCAGGCCGTTTACCTGTAGCCTACATACTACCGGAGGAAGTTGAAAGAAACCGCCTGATGCGATACCGTTGGAAGGCGTCCTATGCTATGTTGACTCCGTTAGATTGCAGGTCGGCTCCCGGCGCTTGCTTTCGCTTTGCTCCGCTGCTCAGGCAGACCGCGAATCAATGACGAATTCAACTTCATTGCAACCTCTGACCATCTGGCTTCTCTCCCCTTACCACACTGGAAGCCACAAGGCGTGGGCCGACGGCTACCAGGCCAACAGCCGGCACTCCGTGTACCTCTTTACACTGGCCGGCAGATTCTGGAAGTGGAGGATGCAGGGCGGCGCCATAGAGCTGGCACAGCAGACCAAGGCGGTAAACAGCCATCCACCGCCCGACCTGGTCTTGGCCACCGACATGACGAACCTCTCCGCCTGGCTTGCTCTGATGAGAGGTCGCCTGCCGGCGCGGGCCAGGACGGTTCTCTATATGCACGAGAATCAGTTGACCTACCCTTGGCGCCCCGGCGAGAAGCCTGACCTGACCTACGCAATGATAAACTGGCTCAGCCAGCTCTGCGCCGACCTGATCGTATTCAATTCCGAGTTCCATCGTCAGAGCTGGTTCAGCGAACTTCCCAATCTGCTCAAGCACTTTCCTGACTACATTCACCTGGAGCAGATCGAGCGGGTAGAGGCGCGGTCAAGGGTAATGCCGGTCGGAATTGACATTCAGGACGGGAACCGAGTTCGCACCGACCGCGCGGCGCCTTTAATTCTGTGGAATCAGCGCTGGGAGTACGATAAGCGGCCGGATCGCTTCTTTGACCTGCTGTACAAACTGGAGGACGCCGGACACGAATTCAGACTGGCGGTAGCGGGGGAGAACTTCAGGAAGATTCCTGTTGAGTTTGAGGAAGCCCAACGGCGCCTGGCGCATCGAATCGAACACTGGGGCTTTCTGCCGTCCAGGAAGGACTACCAGGCGCTTCTGGAAAGGAGTGCTCTTGTCGTCAGTACGGCAGCGCACGAATTTTTCGGTATCAGTATGCTGGAAGCCGTGCAGGCGGGGGCCTTTCCTCTCCTGCCCGACCGCCTGAGTTACCCTGAACTGGTCCCCGCCGGCCTGCACGCGGCCTGCTTGTACGCCGACGATGCCGAGCTATACGAGAAGGCGAGCATGCGCCTGCGAATGCCGCGGCCGGCGCCGCCTTCACTGCGGCGCGCCGTGCTTGAAAACTTTAGCTGGCCGGTCGTAGCCGGGGCTTACGACAAACAGTTCGCCGAGCTGTCGGACGCGCCTGCCGCGGCTCAGCATTAGAAATCGCGGACGCCTACCCTTCCGGGAACTGCTCTCGCGATCCATCCTTTGACAGCCTGGAAAGCAATCGCACCTCTACCGCGGCAGCGCCCTTCTCAGTTTCCTCGACGACAAATTCAACCAGGTCCCCCGTCCTCAGACGGCCAACGCCGTCGAAACGGGAACGATGGGCAAAAAGGTCGGGGCCGTTGAAGCGTGAAATGAAGCCATACCTTTTGCCGGGGCTGTACCACTTTACCAAGCCGCGTTCTCGTTTGGCGGCGGGCAAGAGAAACGCGCAACCCGGGCAAATGGGGGGAGGCTTCCGGCCGCGAGGCTCTTTCCGTCTGTCCTCTACGGTCCAGAGAAAGGTGACGCCGCAGCGTTCGCAAACGACCATCTCGTCGTTCAGAGTCATAGTCGGTTCTGTCCAGGCGCTCGAAACGGTTCGCAGGAAACAGACAGATGATAACGCTGAACGGCCTGATTTGACAATGCAACACAGTCCTGATACGATCTTCTGCGAGTTGATTCCTGCAGGTTGTGCGGCGACGTAGCCAAGTGGTAAGGCAGGGGTCTGCAAAACCCTGATCGCCGGTTCGAATCCGGCCGTCGCCTCAAACCGCTCATTCGAGCGGTTTTCTTGTTTGACTCCGTTTCAATTCCGGTGCAATCTAATTGTTGCTGCCGGTCTGCTGTACTTCGCGCAACTTCCGATCTTCGCGCTTGTCGTATTCGTATGTGTGATACAATTTAAGTTGATACCCCGTAATCGTTAGGTTTGCTTTGAACGGGAAGATACCCGTCCCCCAAAAAAGTGCAGAGATTTCACACCTGAAAAGCCAAGTCGAGGCCTGATCGACGACGTATTGTCACGGAGGGCAGTTCGATCATGAAGGGAAGAAACGGGCCGTGGTCTCCCTCTAATCCGCAGAGAGAATCAGGGGATGAAAGGATTAGCCCAATTCGCCTGGGAAAGAGTCGTTTAACAAAGTCCGTGGGAAATGTTCTGTTCTTCAAACTGGACTGCTTGTCCAGCACGTTGCGGCGTGCAGGCGCAAGGCCTGCCGCGATCGCGCTGGTTCTGTTGATGGCCGTCCTGCTCGCGTTGGGCTGCTCCGGCGAAGACTCTGAGGAAGCCGAGTTGGGACTGGAAAACCTTCCCTTTGGATTCGACCAACTTGAGGCTCCCGCTCTCGACGAACTTGCGCCAGGTAGATTGGGCCCGCGCCCTGAAGGGTCGATCAAGACAGTTGTGGAACACTACCTGCAGCAATACCAGCCCCACGGCAGTCTGCCTAAGCTCTTTGAAACGACCCGCGTCTATGACCGAAACGGCGTTCTTCTAGCGGAGTTCTTTGAGGAAGGGCGGCGTACCTGGGTCACTCTCGATCAGATATCTCCCGCGCTGATCTCTGCAACCGTCGCAACCGAAGATGCTTCATTCTTTACCAATCGCGGCGTGGACAGTCGCCGCATAGTCGGCGCCGCAATTCAAAACGTACAGACCCAGTCCATCGCTTCAGGCGCGAGCACCATCACCATGCAGCTGGCGCGCAACCTCTTCCTGGCGCCCGAGGAGAGATTCGAACAGACAATCGAACGAAAACTCCATGAGATTGGCCTCGCACACGACCTGACGATCCTCTTCAATAAGGAAGAGCTGCTGGAGATCTATCTCAACCTGGTCAACTACGGGCATCTCGCCTACGGGCCTGAAGCGGCCGCGCAGGTCTACTTTGGCAAGAGCGCAATCGATCTCAATTGGGCCGAGGCCACGATCCTGGCCGGAGTCCCCCAGCAGCCGGCATCCTTCGATCTGTTCCGCAATTTCGATGCGGCCAAACAGCGGCAGCGCATCGTCTTGGACCTGCTCGTGCGCCACGACTTTCTGACGCAAGAGATGGCCGACGCCATATTCGATCAGGAGATCTTCCTGGTAGGCAGTTCCGAAGAGAAGGACTACTTGGCGCCCCATTTCGTCCTCTATGTCGAAAAAGCGCTGGAGAGGCGAATGGCTGAAGCGTTGGGCATCGAAAATGGCCGCTGGAAAATGCGTCGTTCCGGCATGCATATCATCACGTCGCTCGATATGCCGATGCAGGTGCTGGCCGAGCAGGAGTTGAAAGCCTGGATCGATAAAGTTGGTGAAGCCTACCAAATGTCAAACGGCGCCCTCGTGGCGATTCAGCCTCAGACCGGCGAAATCCTGGCCATGGTCGGAGGGATCGATTTCAATGAGGAGGATGCCGGGCAAGTAAACCTCTCCGTCAGCCTTCGGCAGCCGGGAAGTTCCTTCAAACCCATTCTGTATGCGGCGGCGCTGTCCGAAGACCTGATCTCACCGGCGACCGTCATTTGGGACACGCAGACCGCCTACTCCGTGGGCATGGGGCACTTCTACAGTCCCCGGAACTACGACCGGACCTTTCACGGGCCGGTCACGGTGCGTACCGCGCTTGCCAACAGTTACAATGTCCCTGCCGTAAAGCTGCTGGCTTCTCTGGGCAACGAACGCCTGGTGTCCAAAGCGAAGGAATTCGGCATCACAAGTCTTACGCGCGAACCGAACAGTTACGGTCTGAGCCTGTCTCTCGGCGCAGGCGAAGTTTCACTGTTGGAGTTGACCAATGCTTTCCGCACCTTCGCCAATGACGGCCTCTACTCTCAGCCGCAGTTTGCCTTGTTCATGGTTGATGACCTGGGCCGTTACCGCTCGCCGCCGCCGGTAGGTCGGAAACGCATCATTTCCGAGGGCGTGGCCTTCCAAATCACCGACATACTGAGTGACAACGAGGCCAGAATGCCCGCTTTTGGGGCGAACAGCAGGCTGAAACTGAGCCGTCCCGCGGCCGCAAAGACGGGCACGACAACCAACTTCAAGGACAACTGGACGGTTGGCTTCACGAAATACCTGGCGGCCGGCGTCTGGACGGGAAACAGTGACGGGACCGCCATGTGGGGCAATAGCGGGGCAGCCGGCGCTGCCCCCCTCTGGCATAACTTTATGGAAGCTGTGATCGCCGACAAGGGGATGCGCGAACTGATTGGGGCGCCCGACGACCCGAACCTCTGGGCTTTCGATGTGCCGGCCTCAGTTGTGCAGTTGCCCGACTGCCCGCCTGCGGTGCGCTGCCGCACAGGCGGCGAGTACTTTACCAGCAGCTGGCTTAGCAAGACGCGCGGCAACGGACTCCTCGCAGGAACTGTAGTCACCGGCAAAACATTGCCAACGCACTTCGCGCGGGCGAATGACTTTGTAGACTTCTCCTACTGCATGGTCGACGAAGCGGCCGGGGCGGTGAACGGCGGCAGAACGAACAGCGTCCCGGAGACTCGATCCTTGCTCCGGCTCTCAAGTTGGGTCGGTCTGGCCTTTCCACCTGGTTACTCCACTGTAGGAAGGCCGCTTCCTCCGATGCCTGCAATCCAGGTTGACGAGGATGAGAACGCCCTGAACTCTCCCCCTCCTGAATACAGGGAGGACCTGGTATACGTACCCGCGACAGAGCTTGAGAAGTTCAGGCTCCTCTCTTACAGCATGAAGGAGGGCATCCCGGTATCATTGGGCTCGTGCTCCGACTTGCGTTACTATACGGCGCGGGCGGGCGATAGCTGGGCCGGTTTGGCCCAGGCCTACAGTCTGCCCGAGACTATTCTGCGCGGCGCCAACCTGCACGTCAACGGTTCATTGAACGGCGAGCGCCTGCTGCTGCCCCGCGCCATCCCCATTCGGCTGCATGAAGAGAGCACAGTTCATGAAGTCCGGAGTGGAGATTCCTGGGTTATCATCGCCGCGAAGTACAACATCCCCATCAGCCTGCTCCGGGCTGCGAATCCAAACGCGATCCGGGCATACTATATTCTGCGTCCAGGCGACCTGCTCCACATCCCGGAGAATCTGGAAATCTATCAGAATCCATTCGAGTAGATGTCCATTCCGGACGGCGGAATTCAGCCGGCGAAACCGCCCGGCTGAGACAAAGTGCGGCGCGGAAAGCTTCGAGGAACTTTCGCCAGGAGCCTCTGTTTGCCTGGAACCAAAGAGCGTCGCCCTCTCGTTAGGTTTAGCAAGGCGTTATCTCCACGGATAACTTTGCCAGTTTGGGGCAGTGGAGCTATCGCCGCAGGTAGAGAATCCGACCCGAACTGATACCGACTGCTAAGCCTGATGCCTGGACCCATCTTCGACCGGCGCCCAACGCTTCTGATTCTGTTGTTGCTCGCAATAGTTCTGGCCGCTTGCGGCTCTCGTCGCGGCGCCGTCGGGCGGAGGCCGGCCATCTCGCTGGCCGGCGTAGCTGAGGCCTACATGCAGCTGTACCAGCCCGGCCCGCTCCCGCGCGTCTTCCAGACGACATTCTTGCATGATCGCAATGGCCGGTTAATTGCGGAGCTAATCGGAGAAGGCCGCCGCGAATGGGTCTCTTTGGATCAGATCTCCCCGCACCTGATCAACGCAACCATTGCAACCGAAGACGCAACATTTTTCACCAATCCGGGCATAGACCCGGTTCGCATCGCCGGAGCCGTCCTCCAAAACGTTGAGCAGGGCGAGATTGTATCGGGGGCCAGTACAATCACGATGCAACTGGCCCGCAATCTGTTTATAGGGTCTGAAGAGCGCTATGATCAGACCTTTGATCGCAAGATCGCAGAGGCCGGACTTGCCAGAGAGTTGACGAGGACCTACGCCAAAGAAGAAATCCTGGAACTCTATATGAATCTCCTGAACTACGGCCACCTTGCCTACGGGCCCCAGGCGGCCGCCCGTACCTATTTTGGCAAGTCCGCTGCAGATCTGAATCTGGCTGAGGCGACGCTAATCGCCGGAATCCCCCAATCGCCGGCGCGATTCGATCTCTTTGTCGATCCGGAGGCAGTAAAGGAGCGTCAAAGGACCGTACTGTCGCTGATGGTGAGACACGGATTCCTGACGCTGGACGAAGCGAACGCAGCATTTGCAACCGGGGTCGAACTGGGCGGGTCACCGGAAATCAACTCGCCCCGGGCGCCGCATTTTGTCGATTACGTGGTCCTCGAACTCGATAAGTTACTGGGGCAGGGCTTTGTCCGCAGGGCCGGCCTCCACATCTATACGACGCTCGACCTTGCCCTGCAGGAAAGGGCGCAACAGATCGTTTCCCAGCAGGTGGCCGCCCTTCAGCCCCGCTTTGACATGAACAATGGAGCGCTGATTGCTCTCAAGCCTGGAACTGCAGAGATTCTGGCCATGGTCGGAAGCGTCGATTACAAAAACAAGGAGATCGACGGCCAGGTCAATGTCGCTGTCAGCCCCCGGCAGCCGGGCAGCGCGATCAAGCCGCTTCTCTACGCCACCGCATTCAACGACAATCTCATTAGCCCGGCAACGGTAATCTGGGACACGCCAATCACCTATACAATCAGTTCCATCGAGCAGTACAGCCCGGTTAATTACGATCGTAAGTTCCACGGTCCCGTTACCGTCAGAACCGCGCTCGCCAACAGCTATAACGTTCCGGCCATAAAGCTGCTGGACGCAGTCGGCGTCGAGCGAATGCTTGAGAGCGCTCGCAAAATGGGCGTCGAAAGCCTGCATCGCGGCACTGACTGGTACGGGTTGAGTCTGACGCTGGGAGGTGGAGAGGTGAAGCTGCTCGATCTGGCTTCCGCCTACCACACGATAGCCAATCACGGACTCTACCAGCCTCCTCAATTCTTCCTTACGATCACGGATGCCCAGGGCCAGACGCTGCGGGAAGGCGGCTCAACCGAGGGAGCGCGCGCAATTTCAGAAGAGGCCGCTGCCCTGGTTACCGACATTCTCAGCGACGACCCGGCGCGCGTGCCGATGTTTGGCGCCGGGAGTCAGTTGACCCTGGGCCGGCCCGCGGCGGCGAAGACCGGAACGACCGACAACAATCGCGACGCCTGGACAGTCGGTTTTACGCGGCATCTGCTGACCGGTGTTTGGGTGGGCAATACCGACGGCCGCCCAATGCAAAATGCCACCGGCGCCGGCGCAGCGGCGCCTGTCTGGAATGAGTTTATGCGCACAGTCCTGGCGGAGCCAGGGCTGCTCACCGTCCTGCAGGTTCCGGCTGCAGAGGCAGCCTGGGAGTTTCAGGTCGGCGAGGGAGTGCAACGGCTCGAAGATTGTCCGCCCGGCTTGACCTGCCGGATAGGGGGCGGCGAGATATTCAGCGCAACCTGGCTCAACGCCGCCGGCAAACACCGCGCAGCCGCCCGCGAGCAAGATCGACCTGAAGAAGGCGAAGACCGGGAGAACAGGACTGCATTCCCCCTGGTCGACAGCGTTGAATACATCTCCTCGGCGCCCGTCTACGTGAAGCGGCAAACGGAGGCGGGCCTGGAAACGCGTCTGCTCGGCTACTGCGGCCACCCTGCCGGGGCCGAGCGCGCCCTGCTGGCGCTGCCGGATCAGTTTGGCTTCTCGCAGGACGCCTCAACCCGCTGCCGTCACTGCTGGTCGCTGGACGAGCCGGATGCCGGGACGGTTGACGAAGGCAGGCTGCTGCGGGACCGGAGAGGCGCACTCGTATGGAACCTGGGTTCAGGCTTCCCTGTATACCTTGGCCGCTGTGAAGACATGGGCCTGATGGCTGACTATACGGGCCTTGCAGTCGGGATCGATTTCGCCAATGCCGCCGCGCTGACTTCCCCTGAAATCTTCTCCAGTGGCCAGTTGTCCGAAGTAAGCGGTTCAAACGTCCCGGGGTCTCATCGATACATCCTGGGCCGCCTCTGGCACGATGACAAGTGCCCGGGCCAGTATGTGATGGGACTGACCGTTGACGTCAATGGCCTGCCCCTCCCCGGCGTTACGGTCAGCCTGACCGACGCTTGGGACAACACCTTCCAATCCGTATCCAAGAGCGGTGCAAGCGACGCCGGCCGCTTCGACTTTCCCCTCTACGGCAGAGACGCCCCACAGAACTTTACCCTGCAGATCCTCGACGCCAACGGCAATCCGACTGGTTCTCCGATTGTCGTTCCCCATCGTACTGACGAAGTCAGCAACAAGCCCTGTCACCATCTGGTCGTGCAACGTCAGTCTTAGCCAAGGGAATTCAACTTGGTCATGCAGCGCCAAGCTTAGCCAAGGGAATTCAACTTGGTCGTGCAACGCCAGTCTTAGGAAAAGGAATTAAACGATAAAACTGCGTTGTGCCTACGCTCGCGCCACGAAATCATTTTGGCCGGTCGTAATGGCCGGATGAAAGACCAATAGTGGGTCAGGAACTGTTGGGATTTGGCCTTGGGTTTGGTTAAACTGGACTTGTTACGTGTAATGTCTCCGAAACGAATCCGTATTCTGGGGCTGAGCCTGATGTCGCAATGTGGAATTCGTTTCCGGCAGACAGGGGCCGGCCTTCCGGCTATACGGGAATCTGGAGGGAATCAATGCAACTGAAAGTTTCGTGGCGCTATGTTGGCCTTGCTGCAGTTTTGGCGCTGGTTCTCGTAGCAGGCCCTTACGCATTGACCGTGCAGGGTTCCGTCAACTCGCCTACTGTTAGTGGGCAGTTGAACGAGCAGTTCGCCAAACACTACCTGGGCCTGCAGGTCATCGACCCATCGCAACCGGTCACCATCAAGATGGATTACCAGCCTCAACACAGCCACACGGTGGATGAGGGTTCCGGCTTCTACGTTTTCAAGCAGTCCGGATTTGACCGGTACGTCAACGCCGAACCACCCGCAGAAACTGTGTTCGTAACCGGTTCCACGGAATCGATGGAAGGCGCCAAGAGGAAGGTCGCCCAAATCGGTTCGACGGACGCGTCCGAAATCGTAACGATTGTTGTCTATAATGACACACAGATGGACCTTTCTTATACCTTGACGGGAGAAAACGTCACATTTGTCGATGAGTCCGGTGAACAGGTGGTAAGCGGCAGCACGCCTGCGGTGCCCGCAACGGCCACGCCCGCTCCGGCAGACCCCCAACCGGCTGCCGGTCCGGCCCCCGCAGTGACGACGAACGCGGTACGGTCTGCCTGGGTCCAGGGTGAGCTGAACGAACAGTTCGCGAAACACTACTTGGGACTGGAAGTTATCGATACCGGCCTGCCGGTAACGATCAAAATGGAATATGATCCGCAGGACAACCGGCAGATCGACGACGGCTCCGGCTTCTACGTTTTCAAGCAGTCAGGATTTGACCGCTACGTAAATGCCGCGCCGCCTTCCGAAAGCGCCTTTGCCACCAGTTCTCTGGATGCAATGGAGGGCACGAAGCGCAAAGTTGCCGAGATAGGCATCAACGACGTGGGTGAAGTCGTGACGCTGGTCACGTACAACGACACGACGATGCCCTTTTCTTACACGTTGACCGGCGAAAACGTGCTCTTCCTCGACGACTCCGGCGAGCAGGTTGAGGGCGACAGGGTGGTTGTCCAGCAGCCGCCTGCCGGTACAACTGCTTCATCCGCGCCGGCAGGAGAGGGCATTCAACTGGGCGGCAGCTACACAGTGCAGGCAGGCGACACACTGGGCACAATCTCCTCGCAAGCCTACGGAAGCACAGTTTACTGGTCTGCAATCTGCACGGCGAACTCTCTTTCCAACTGCGACATCATCGAAGTTGGTGACGTTCTTACGATTCCAACTCTGGCCGAAGCCGAAGCCTATCGAACAGAAGGAGCCCCGACGCCGGTGGCGACGGCTGCCGAGACGCCCCTGGCGACAGAAGAAGCGGCCCCCACTACGGCGCCCACTGAGGCGCCCACCGCGACGCCGGATGCAATGACCGAGCCTACGGCAACGGCGATGCCGGAGGCAACGCCGGCCGCAACGGCGATGCCGGAGCCCACCAGCGAAGCGGGCCAGATGGAAGACGATCTGATCGACGTTGCCGAAGACTACGAGCAGATGGACATTCTGCTTCTCGCTCTGGACTTGGCCGGCCTGACGACAACCGTAGCTGACGGCGGCCCGTTCACCATCTTCGCGCCGACCAACGCTGCGTTCGCTTCGCTGCCTGAAACCAGGCTTGACATGCTGATGGCCGACTCGGATCTCCTGGCGGAAACGCTCAAGTACCATGTCGTGTCCGGAAAGTTTTCGGCATCCGACCTTGCTTCGCAGAGTTCGCTGACCACGCTGCATGGCGGGACGATCGACATCGGAACCAGCGATGACGGCTCACTCACTGTCGAAGGCATCACCATCGTGACGCCCGATCTGGAAGCATCCAACGGCGTCATTCACTTCATCCACCAGTTGCTGCCCGATCCGGATGACAACGGTTCACAATAGAATTCGGTCGGGGTGCAGGTTTCCCGCCCCCTGCCAGTTTTCAGGACGCCCTCTGTGTACTGTTCGAGGGCGTTCTTCATTTTGAACTACACGCACATGCGTGCTAAGATTTTGCAATGGTGAACTTGGAGCAGTCTTACATTGCGGAACTGCCGGCTGACCTTTCTCAGACCGGTGTCGGCGAAGAAAAGGGGCGCTATGGCGGCGACAACGCTGAGAATGGTTCGTCTCCTCTGGAAGAGTGTGATCTGGATGCCTTTTTCACCTCCGGAGGCGTTCTGTCCGGGGCAATGGCCGACTACGAACTGCGGCCAGGCCAGTTGGAGATGGCAAATGTCGTAAAACGGGCGATACTCGACCAGTGCCCGGCCCTGATCGAGGCCCCGACCGGTACCGGAAAGTCGTTGGCCTACCTCCTGCCTGCAATCCTCAGCGAGAAAAAGATCGTCGTAGCCACCGCAAATAAGTCCTTGCAAGACCAGCTCTTCCGCAAGGATATCCCCTTTCTGCGCACTGTCCTGGACCGTCCCATCGACGCCGTTGTCGTGAAGGGGCGGAGCAACTTCATCTGCAACTACAAGTGGGAAAAAGAATCGGTCGAAAGGAGCAGGCTCGCGCTTCTGGACAAGGAAGACGAGCAGGTTGCCTCTTTGCGGCAGTGGCTGGCGCGCGCCGGTACCGGGGACGTCGACGACCTCCCCTTCGTCCTTAAGAACGACCTGCGGCCCAGGGTTGTCAGTTTTCCCGATGACTGCATTGGCCGCGTCTGCAGCCACTTCGAAGACAACTGCTTTGTGAACCAGATGCGGGATAAAGCGCGCCAGGCTCAGCTGATCATCACCAATCACCACCTCCTGCTCAATGCCCTGGAGTTGGGCGAAATGGGGCAGGCGATACTGCCTGAAGCGGCAGTCTACATAATTGACGAGGCGCATCAGCTGGAAGAAACTGCCACCTCTGTCTTTGAGGTAGAGACGTCCGATTACGCTCTTGCGCAGCTTCTGGGGGGCGCTGTCTTTAGGAGCCACGTGGATGAAAAGCGTCTGCTCGCATTGCAGTCCCAGAACCGGTTAGCCTTCTCTGAAGTGGACGCGCTATCGAAGGATAACGTCTTCCGCATTGACAAAGAGTTGGAGGCGCTGAGAACGCTGGCGGGAAGCTTGATCGATCTGCAGGACGAAATGCGTAAGGCAAACCCCTATAACCGGAAGGAGGACGCCGACCAGCCGCCGCTCTCTGCTGATGAGTCTGAGGAGGAGGCCGGCTATGAGCTGGCTTTGAAGGGGCTTGGCTCCCTGGCGGCAAAACTGCAAGCGGTATCAAGCAGTTCAAATGACGACCTCACCGTACGCTACGCCGAAAGGATTAAGGGGTCCCGGCATCTAAAACTTCGCCTGCATGCTGCGCCGGTCGACCCGTCCCGTGACCTTGCCCGGCATCTCTTTGAAGAGGAGGGGCGTACTGTCGTTTGCACCAGCGCCACCTTGGCAACGAACGGCAGCTTCGACCATTTCAGGAGCAGGTGCGGCGTGAATGCCGTCCCCCTGGAGCTCGTTTCCGATTCCGTCTTCAACTACTCCGAACAGGCCCTGTTGTATCAACCTGCCCTGCCTGCCTTCGACTGGAGAAACAGGGATCCCTTCTACGACGCGGTTTCCGCCGAGACCGTGCGGCTTCTCAATGTGAGCCGGGGGAGAGCGCTCTGCCTCTTCACCAGTTGGACTGGTCTCCAGCAGGTCCATGACCGGCTGAAACAGGTCGCCTGGCCCTTGCACGCCCAGGGTCAACTCCCCCGCAACCTCCTCCTTGACTGGTTTCGCAAGACGCCTTACAGCGTCTTGCTGGCGACGAAATCCTTCTGGGAGGGTGTCGATCTGCCTGGCGACGACCTGAGTCTCGTCATTCTGGACAAGCTGCCGTTCCCAACGCCCAGCGACCCGCTTCACGAGGCTAGAATGAGAGCGCTGGAAGAAATTGAGGAGGGCAGCAGCTTCAGAAACTACATGGTCCCGCTGATGACACTGACCCTGAAGCAGGGATTCGGTCGCCTGATCCGGCGGACAGCCGACCGGGGCGTTGTAGCCATTCTGGACGAGCGGCTTTCCAGCAAAAGCTATGGCAGGCTGGCTCGCCGCGATCTGCCTGCCGCGCGCTTCAGCCGCAGTTTTCGAGAAGTGTACCGGTTTTACCGGGACGCCCTCGCCAGCCAGGCCGACTTTTCCCTGAATGTCTTTGGAGGGGCCCATGAGGAAACGGGCGGCATGAGATGGGCGTGGCAACTGGCTCGAATGCACGATGGAATGACCGACGAAGATGCAGGTACGTTTAAGGAGGGCGGTACCGTAGAGTCAGAACTCTACGCCGCGACCGCAGGGCTTGGCAACCTGCGCCAGCGCGTGTCCGCCGCCGGCCGGAGTACAGGAAGTTACGCAGTTGAAATCCGTTGCAGCGAGGAAGCAGAGCGCCGGCTGAATGCTGACGCCCTGCCTGCTTCTATGAAAGACAGATGGCTTGAGGAGAGGGCGGCCTGGAAACTGATCGAGGTGATAGGTCTGCGCGCCGCTGAGCCGGAATAAAGGACCCGGTCGATGTCGCTTGGCGTCGGTGGCCCAGGTTCTACAGATCGAGCGCCAGTATCCCCCTGGCGTTTTTGCCCGCTTCCATGTCGGCAAAGGCTTCGTTAATCTGCTCCAGCTGGTAAGTCTGCGTGATCAACTCGTCCAGCATCAGCTTCCCTTCGTCATAGAGACGGAGATACTCGGGCATATCGACTCGCGGACGGGATGTTCCGTAGTAGGAGCCAATCAGCCTCTTTTCGGCCCAGATCAGCTCCTGCGGGGGAATCGGCACGGTATCGCCCTGGCGGGCAAGTCCAATCGCAACTGCCGTGCCGGCGGAGCGGACCATGTCAAAGGCCTGCCTGATCGTTACTGAGCTGCCTATCGCCTCAAAGGCATAGTCAACGCCCAATCCCCCCGTCAACTCCTTCACCGCCTCGACTGCATCCGTTTCGGACCCGTTCACCGTATCTGTCGCGCCAAACTGGCGTGCGAACTCCAGTTTATTTTCGACCAGGTCCACCGCAATGATGCGCTCGGCGTCTGCCAACTTTGCGCCCTGCACCACGTTCAGTCCGACCCCTCCCGCTCCAATAACGGCAACTGTGCTGCCAGCCTCGACCTTTGCCGTCCTCAGCACTGCGCCCACACCTGTCGTCACGCCGCAGCCTACCAGCGCGGCCTTGTCCAGCGGGTAGCCGGGGTCGATCTTGATGAGTGCCTGTTCCGGCACGACCGCCAGCTCCGACATCGTGGCGATGCGCGACATCTGCGGAATGTCCTGCCCCTTTGCATTGTGCAGGCGGCAGGTGTCGTCAAGTAGATAGCCCTTGCGCACGTCGAAACCCTGGCAGAGACAGACCCGTCCCATCTCACACATGACGCAGTGTTCACAGTAGGTTACGAACGAGAGAATGACGTGGTCTCCCGGTTTGACATACGTTACGTTGGCCCCCACCCGTTCCACAATGCCGGCGCCTTCGTGACCGAGCGCGACCGGCGGAGGATAGTAGATCGTTCCGTTCACCACCGACAGATCGGAATGGCACACGCCGCTGGCTCCCATGCGCAACAGCACTTCCTTCTCCTTGGGATCGTCCAAGGTAAGGGTATCGACGACGACTGGCGCGTCATGCTCATACACTACGGCTGCTCTGGTCTTCATTCCTTACTCCCTCGTGAATGGATGGATCGGCGGCGCCTGATACGGCCCCTTTCATTTTCCCGCCCGGTCGCCATGCCTCCGAACGGGTATTCGTAATGTGTGCCTATCAGGATACCCTCTTTATCGGCCAACGGATTCCTCCGGGACCCGCTTACCCCTTGATGCCCGTAAGTGCGATTCCTTGAATGAATGTCCTCTGGGTAAAGAAGAAAAGGATGATCACCGGCACTGTGAGTACCGTTGTAACCGCCATCATCCATCCCCATTGGACGCCTACCGTGCTGACAAAAACCTGGATCCCAAGGGAGAGCGTGTACTTCTCCGGATCATTCAGGTAGATCAGGGGCCCGATGAAATCGTTCCAGCTTCCCAGGAACTGAAAAAGCGCAACCGTAGCCAGGGCCGGCTTTGCCAGTGGAAGTATCACTCGCCACAGGACGCCGAACTCTGAGCAGCCGTCAATAATGGCGGCGTCGTCCAGGTCTCTGGGCAGACTGAGAAAGAACTGACGCAGCAGGAAGATGAAGAACGGTACGCCGAAGGCATGGGGCACAATCAGCGGCAAAAGCGTATTGACCCACCCGAGACTCCGGAACATGATGAAGAGCGGAATCATCGTAACCTGGTATGGCAGCATCATCGTCGAAAGCATGGCAAAAAACAGTATGTCGCGGCCGTGCCAGCGCAGCCGGGAGAAACTGTAGGCAACCAGCGAACTGGAAACCACCGTCAGAAACACCGCCGAAACCGCGATGATCAGCGTGTTGCGCAGCTGTTGAAAGAACGGAAAGTAACTCAATGATTCCGGATAATTCTGCCATTGAAACGGATCGGGAATCCACACGGGCGGCAGCGTGAATATCTGGTTCAGGTCCTTCAAAGAGGTGGAAACCAGCCAGAAGAAGGGCAGGAAGAACAACAGCCCCACCACGAAAAGACAGGCATGGCTGGCCGAATGGCTTAACGTCTCGCGCTGCGACCTCGAAAGGCTGCCGAAACTGGAGGCGACCACCTGTTGCTGCCGCTTAAGCGTCGTCGTTGTCCTGCCCACGGCCCTATCGCTCCTCGCCTTCGTAGTAGACCAGGCGGGCCGAACTGCGAAAGATGACCAGCGTCGTGCCCATTACGACCAGGAACAGGATCCACGCCATGGCCGAAGCGTACGGCATCTGAAAGAATACAAATGCGTTCTGGAAGAGGTAGAAGGCGTAAAACAGGGTCGTGTCCAGCGGGCCGCCATTGGTCATGATAAAAGCCTGGGCGAAGATCTGGAATCCGCTGATGACGCCCATGATTACATTGAAGAAGATTACCGGAGACAGCATCGGCAGGGTAA
This sequence comes from Caldilineaceae bacterium, assembly GCA_022821545.1. Lineage (GTDB taxonomy): Bacteria > Chloroflexota > Anaerolineae > Caldilineales > Caldilineaceae > Bin5. The sequence goes on along the minus strand of JAJEDJ010000018.1, from coordinate 64,252 downwards.
CGTTCCCGATCCTCTGCAGGGCCCCTGCGCCGTCGATCATCGCCGCATCGAAGAGATGCTGCGGAATGTCCTGCAGCCCGGCCAGAAAGATCACCAGGGTTCCACCAATCGTCCACACGCCCATCAGGATCAACGATGGCTTTGACAGAACGGGGTCGGTCAGCCAACCCGGCCCGTGGACGTCTAAGACGCTTAGCGCGGAGTTGATCAGACCGAACTCAGGGTTGAACACCCACATCCACAGCACCGAAGTGGCGACAATCGGGACGATCGTGGGTATGTAGTACACGGTCCTGTAGATGGACACGCCGCGCAGATTCTGATTCAGCAGCAGCCCCAGTATGATGGCCAGGACGATGTGAAAGGAGACGCCGAAGACCACCATGTACATCGTGTTGTAAAGGGACTTCCAGAAGAGATCGTCATTCACCAACTTGATGTAGTTGCTTAGTCCGACCCAGTGCAAGGGCTGCCCGAATGTCGTAAACACGTTGAGACTGTAGTAGAACGAGTAGACGACGGGGAAAACTGTAAAACTCAAAAAGCCGACAATCCAGGGCAGCGCAAACAGCACGCCTATTCGCACGCGGCGGCGTTCCTGTCGCGTCAGTCCAATTCCCATGACCGCCTCCTCCTGTCTCCCGGCGGGCTGACTTGTCAACCCGCCGGGTCTTCACGCCAGGGAACGTCTCTATCAACCGACCTGCTGGCGGAAGTCGTTCAGCTCCTGCTGCAGCTTGGCAGTCATATCGTCCAGACCCTGCTGGGGTTCGATCTGGCCGTGAATCACTTCGTCCTGCAGACGCCTGATCTCTGTCTTGTACTGCTCCAGAACGGGAATGCGCGGCCAGGCGCGGCCGCCTTCCGACTCGGTCAGCTCAACGTACAGTTCGTTGAACGGCAGCGAATTCAGGAACTCCGGATCGCGGGCGGCTTCGTTCAAAGGCGGAACGTCCCCAACCAGGTTTCCGAACTCGATCTGCTGCTGTTTGCCCGCCATGAAGTGGGCCAGCTGCCAGCCGCCGTCCGGGTTCTTGGCGCCGTTGGGTACGTTGAACATCGCCCCAATCTCGACCAGGCTGGTTGGCTCGGTGTATCCCGGCCCATAGGGCGACTTGAACACCGAGTAATCAAGGTCCGGCGCATAGCGCGGGATCCAGCTTCGCTTCCAGCTGCCGTCGATCTGCAAGACGATCTTGTCGACGTACCAGGGATCCTCCGTCAGCGAGCTGCGGTTGCCGAAACCGGATACATAGCGGTCGATCTTCTCAATGTCGTACTTGTCTGCGTAAGACTTGAACCATTCGAGCGTATACAGCAATGCCTCCTCTGATCCGGCCGTAATCGTGTCGGTATCCTCATCGTAAAACTGGGCGCCGTTGGCCCAGCCCCAGTGCCAGAGGCTGCCCGACCGAAGCCAGGGCAGGAAGCCCAAACGCGTGATATTGTCGTCGTCGTCAAAGGTTGTCAGCGCCTCCGCCATCACGTCCAGATCGGCGAAACTCTCTGGCGGGCTGTCAGCGCTGAATCCGCCCTCCTCCAACAGCGTGTCGTTGCTGTGCAGGGCAAAGACGTTGAGCGTATGGCCGGTGCCCCAGAGATGCCCTTCCGACCAGAGAGCGTCCCATGCCGGCTTGGACCAGCCCTCGCCGTCAAAGCCGTCGCGTTCCGCATAGTCCTCGAGCGGGAGCAGCAGCCCGCGCGGACCCCACGTGTAGGCCTGAGACCAGAGCGATACCATGTCGGGCGGGTTGCCCCCCTGGATCGCGACCTGTGCCTTCTGCGTGACATTGCCCCAGCCAATCGACATGAAAATGGCGTTTTCGCCGGTCTGCTCGTTAAAGCGCTCCACCTGGTTCTGTGCCTGCGCCGCCTCCTGCAGCCCGAACATCGACCAATAGATGATCGGGAGGTTCTCCTGCGCCGGCGCCGCTGCTTCTTCTGCCGCCGGCATCGCGCCTTCCGGCACTACACACGCGGCCAGCGCCGCGCCGCCTGCGCCCAGCGCCATGGCGTGCAAGAAGCCGCGGCGGCTCATCTGCCTATGGTTCTTTTGCGTCTCGGACATGTTTCCCCCTTTGAGATTGGGATGTGCCGTGTCACTCTGCGGTTCACGGCCTGTCGTAGCGTTCGGCCATCTTGCATTCCTGCCGTCAAGTGGGCTCCGCGCCGGTTGCTCTCGCCGTCCTTCTCTCTGTCAGCTGCCCACCTCCTTCCCCTGCTGGTGGCTGGTCTGCTATCGTCGCGCTATTGGCGATCCGTTGCCCCTCGGATGTAGGGGCGTGCAGCCGGCCGCCATGCCCGGCCGCTCTCGGATCGTTGCCGGCGCGCATACGGCGGCTACCACTCCCAGTGCGATACTTCGTTGTTTTGATCGACGACAAAGATGTATGGCTTCATAGAGCCGTCATGGCGGTCCGGATAGTATGTATGCACGTGGACGACCTGCTCTGCCGACAGGTATCTCACGATGACGGGGGCGCCGGAAATAGTGTTCTCTCCGCTATACAGTTCAATGTTGCCCGCTTCGGATGAGTACTTTTCGGCCAGCTTCTGCACCGACGGCAGAACGGGCCCCGTAGCCACGCCGCCATCTCCAATGAAATGGACGTTGAAGCTGCCGTCGCCCCCAATAGTTATGTTTATCGGAGTCGCATCGTGTCTGACCAGACAGGTAGAGCAGTCATACGGCGCAAATACCGTTATGTATACCCTCGCGGACTCCACGTACCCGTTCCTGTCAGTTATTGTGTAGACAAAACTGTCCTGGCCTGCATAGTTCGCGTTTGGCCTGTAATGGAAAGTGAGCGTCTGTCTGAAAGCATTGCTGCTGAAGGAGCTGAAGCTTCCGTTCTCCGGGCTTGTGAACGCAAAACTGACCATATTTCTGATGTCGTCGTTGCCCAGAACCTCAATTGACACACTGCCATTCATGGGAACGCTGACATAATCGTCAAAAAGAGTGGACGGTACCGGAGACTCGGCGAACGTGGGCGTTGCTGCATAAGCCAGTACTGTCAGAACCAGCAGGAGCGCCGGTACAACACTTTTGACGACTCTGCTCTTAACAACCTTGGAAACGGTGCTGCGGCGCAGGCCGACCTTGAGAGGGATCAGCTCTTGCAGTCGATTGCAAACCTCTTGCAGTTGATTGCAAACAGTGGCATGGAAGAAACGGGACATGGGAAGATCTTTCTTGAATGTGTGAGGGCTGACGAATAGTGTTCAATTGGCAGTCTATGCTGCCGGTTAGCGGGGAGGACAGGGGGCATTCTAACGTAACGAATTTTCCTAGTCAAGCCGGTTTAGACAAGTCCGACCCAGGTGAAACGAAGCCAACAACAAGGTGGCGCTTCGACCCTGTAATGGTTTTTTATGAATTTATTCATAAATATGTTTGACATGGGACGCAAATTCTGGTAAGATTGAAGCAGTCCTGACGACTTTCGACTTGGAGCAGAACCGTGCAGACAGTACGCAGCCGCATTTTGGAGATCCTGAAGCAGGATGGACAGGCTTCCGTTGGCGCGCTGGCTGAACGCCTTGAAATGGCGCCGATTTCGGTTAGATACCACCTTGACATTCTGCTGGCCGACAACCTCATTGCCGTCTCCAAAGCGGAAGGTCGCCGCTCCGTCGGCCGTCCCCAGCAGCTCTATTCACTGACCGCCGATGCAGACGCCTTCTTCCCTGACAATTTCGCCTTGCTGACGGCCGGCGTCGTCAGTCAGATGAAGCAGATCCTGCCTGCCGACAAAATCGACGGCTGTTTTCGCAAGCTGGCTCAAGAGATGGCGCAGCCGCTCACCCAGGACAGCCCCGACGATGAACCTTTGGATGACCGCATGCAAAGGGTTGTTTCCTTTCTCAACGACAGAGGCTATCTGGCCCACTGGGACGCGTCTGAGGGCACCCTGCATACCCATAACTGCCCGTACACCGGCGTCGCCGCTGAACACAGAGAGTTGTGCTGCATGGATCTGGCGCTGGTGGAAACGCTTAGCGGTCAGAGCTGTGACCAGGTGCAAGCCATCGCCGACGGCGGGCGCTGCTGCAGCTTTCGCGTTCATGCTGCTGTGGAGGAGCGTTCGACCGGGCTTGGAAGGATCGACCTGATATTCTGATGGATACCAGGCGCCAGTAAGAGATTCTGAGCATATGCCGACAACAATGCGCAATCCGGACCTGCAGGAGTTGCCGCTGACCGAAGTGGCGGCCGCTGGGCAGAACGGGCAGAAGCATCGAACCAGATATGGCAGCGTGACCCTGTTTCCCCCGCCCGGAGCCGAGGCTCTGGAGGCGATGACGGAACCGACCCACGACAGCTATGGCCGCCGCGTCCGCTACCTGCGCATCAGCTTGACCGACGCATGCAATTTGCGTTGCGTCTATTGCATGCCCGAACAGATGCAGTTCCGCCCGCGTCACGAGCTGATGTCGGACGAGGAGATCATTTTCCTGGTCAACGTGGCTGCCAGCCTGGGCGTAGACAAAATACGCCTCACCGGTGGCGAGCCTACGATTCGGCCGGGCGTGGTGGACCTTGTGCGTCAGATTGCCTCGATTCCAGGCATTAAGGATGTCGCGATGACGACCAACGCGCTCCTCCTGGACGAGTTGGCGCAGCCTCTGGCCGATGCAGGGCTGGACAGGGTAAACATCAGCATCGATACGATCAGTCCCGAGCGCTTTCGCCGTATCACGCGCTGGGGCGACGTCGAAGACGTATGGCGCGGCATCAGGGCCGCCGAACGGGCCGGATTGCGTCCTGTCAAGTTGAACTGTGTTGTCACCCGCGGCTTTAACGAGGAGGACGTCACTGATCTGGCCGGCCTGACTATGGAAGAGGACTGGGAAGTCCGCTTCATTGAAATGATGCCGTTTGGCGAGGTCAGCGAATTTCAGTTGAGCCACGTCGTCTCCTTCCGCGAGATTCGTGAGAAAGTCGAATCGGTTTTCGGCGCTTTGGAGGAGGCGAGCTACGACTTCGTCGACCCCAGCCGTCCGTTTCGCATTCCCGGAGCCAGGGGTACGCTGGGCTTCATCAGCAGTGTTACCGAACCATTTTGCCAGGGCTGCGGCCGCGTGCGGTTGACCGCAGACGGGAAACTGCGCCTTTGTCTTCTGCGTGATGACGAAGTCGACCTGCTTGCCCCGTTGCGCGGCGGCGCTGATTTCGATGAGATTCGGGCTCTGATGAGGGAGGGAGCCTTCCATAAGCCGTGGGGCCATGGGCTGGCTGCGGGTGCATTTGCCGAAGACCGGGCCATGAACCAGATCGGAGGCTGAATCGCAGGAGGCAGGGCTGTGACTGCCCTTTTCGAATTTGAAGCGGGAATGCGTTATAATTCACAGCGAGACCGAATACAGGTGTGACAGCGAGATAGGTTGAATTCAGAACACGAAATCAAGTCACTTTCATCATCACACGCAAGGAGACCCTGATGGACATTACTTTGACCGACACGCAGATGAAGGAAGTTACACTTACGGAAATGGCTGCCGAGAAATTGGGCGGCATCCTGGATCAGAAGGGCCTGCGCGAGTCTCACGCTCTGCGAGTATTTGTCAAAGGCGGCGGCTGTGGAGGAATGCAGTACGGCATGACCTTTGACGACGACATCCAGGAGGCAGACCAGGTCTTCGATCAGTATGGACTGCGAGTCGTAGTCGATCCGACCAGCTTCTTCTATGTCGGCGGCTCCAGCATCGACTATATCGATAATCTGATGGGCGGCGGGTTCCATATTGAGAATCCCAACGCCACCAGTTCGTGCGGCTGCGGCAGCAGCTTCCGCACCAACGGCGCCCCTGCTGGCGCGGCCGCCGGCGCAGGCTGCGGCAGTGGCTGCGGCAATTAGTCGCTGGCCGTTAGCCGCAGTCCGTTAGTCGCAGGTCGCCAGATTTGAGTCGGCAGAGGCAAAGTAATATCCAGCAGTTCACAGGTTGTCCGTTGCAGAGATGCCCGGGCAACCTGTCACACTCTATTTTGTCCTGATTTTCTCCTGTTTTTGTCCTGACCGGGTTGGAGCGTCATGCAGGCCCGCTACTACACTTTGGATGAGGCGAAAGCCGCGCTCCCTGTCGTCAAAGCTCTGATGGCACAGGTGCAAGAGGCGCGCAGTGAGATCATCCGACTGCGTCCCGAAATTTGGCCGGTGCTGCAAAAATCGGCCCAAAATGGGGGCAACGCTGCTGCCGGATCAGTTTACGCCCAATTCGGCAAGTTGGAGAAAGGCGTTAAAGGGATTCTCAATATGGGAATCCTGGTCAAGGACATAGACATGGGCCTGATCGATTTCTTGTCGATTCGAAACGGGCGCGAAGTCTATCTCTGTTGGAAACACGGTGAAGAGGATCTCGCATACTGGCACGACGTCAATGCCGGCTATGGTGGGCGGCAACCGATCAACCCCGACGACTTCTGAGCCTGATACAGGTGTTTCCCCGCCTTCACGAATTCTTTCCTTTGCAAACTTCCAACCACCCGATACAAGAGAACGTGAGCAAAGACGATGCCCAATCCTTATGGCGCTCCGGAAGTCAGTGTGCATGACGTCACTGCCAAACAACGCGAAGGTACTGAATTCCTCTTGGTCGATGTGCGTGAACCCAAGGAACTTGAACTGGCCAGTCTCCCTGAAGGAGAGTTCATCAGCATGCCGTTGAGTGAGCTGCGCGAGCGCCGGCTCGACGCGATTCCTGACGAACTGCGCCGGAATAAGGAAGCGGACGTTGTCCTGTTCTGCCATAAGGGTCTGCGCAGCGCCCAGGTGACGGTCTTCCTTCGCCAGCAGGGCTGGTCAAATGCCGTCAGTATGGACGGAGGCATCGATGCCTGGGCCGAAGAGATCGATGACTCGGTCGGCCAGTATGCCAGCATGTGATTTGCTTGGAAGTTGGAGGAGCATCTGTTGAAGTTGAACTGGCCGGTCGGCAAGCAGCGCGAAAGCGATATCGTCTGGATCGACCTGGGCGACCTCGGTGATCTGGTCTACCCGCAGGGCCCCCACGAACAGTGGCAGGACCACGGTCTGGGGCTGTTGCGCACCATAATGCATCAGAACGGTCTCAAGACCGACATCGTCTCCACGCGGGCCGTCACTTCTTGGGAGCAGCTCGCGCCGAAACTGCGCGGCTACAAGATGGCTCTGATGAATGTGCGCAGTTACACATTTCCCGTGGCCCTGAAGGCCGCGCAAATCTTCAAGGAGATCAATCCGGACGGCCTGGTTCTGGCCGGCGGTATGCACGCGACCGTTGCGCCGGATGAGATGGCCGAGGTTGAGGCCTTTGACAGGATCTGCCAGGGAGCCGGCGAAGGGGTTATCCTCGACCTGGTGCGGGACCCTGACAGTTTCTCAAGGGTCTTCCTGGGGCAGGGCTCCCGGTCCATGGCCGAGTGGCCGCAGATCGACAGGGAGTTGTGGCCCAAACCGGCCAACTGGAAGGAAGCGCTTTCCAATGCGCGGCCCAGACGGGCCTTGCGCGCTTTGAATCTCGAACGAAACTTCAACTGGCCGATGGAGCCGGAGTGTGGCTGGGGACCTCCGCCTGTTGCTACAATCATCACGAGCAGGGTCTGCCCTTGGCAGTGCGTGTTCTGCAACGAGGCTTCGTACATCCCCAACATGGGACGCCGCCCCGTTTCAATGATAATTGACGAACTCAACGCGCTGGACGAGAAATACGGTGTCGGTTCGGTAGTGATTCACGATTCCATGTTCTTCCAGAATCCCAAGTGGCTGCAGGAGTGGATCGAAGAGTACCCCCGTCGCGCCAACAAGGTCTGGCCTTACTGGGCGGCCGGCCGCGCCGACACGGTCCGCCAGTGGCCGGAGCTGTTCACCGCGCTGGTGCGGGAGACCAACTGGAACCTGATCTCAATCGGCTTTGAGTCCGGCAGCGACCGGATTCTGAAGCTGCTTAACAAGGAATGCACCGAGGAAGACAACAACTTTGCCATCGATCTGGTCAACCGCCTCGGCGACGAGATGGTGGCGGAAGGCAAGGAACCGCCCGTCTTCTGGTCGAACATCATGTTGGGGATTCCCGGCGAAACCGACGAGGATGCCTTCAAAACCATGCGCATGCTCAAAAGAATGAAGCGGGTATTCCCGTCCATCTCATACTACGCGCCCTATCCCGGCTCCGCGCTCGGCTTTCAGTTGATCGCCGAGGGCAAGAGCCTGATGAGCAAGGACAACTATCACCGCTTCCCCGATGATGAGAAGGTGAAAGGCGTCAACTACGGATTCTACCGGGAGCTGCTTGCCGGGAAGTACGACGCGCAGGTCAATCGCGGCCTGACTGAAGAGCAGAAGCAACGCGGCTACGACGGCATGTACCAGCAGGCGCTGGTTAAGGCCTGACCAATGAGCAGCTTTTCCAATCCCCACTATATGTACCTGTTTGACATGGAGAACGGCAAGAAGAAGCTTGCCTACGGCCAGAGCCCGGAAGACGCCCTCGACATCCTGCGCCTGCGCCTTTCGGACGAGGAAATGGCCCAGATTAGAGCGGACCAGTACGTAAAGATCAGCCAGCGCAAGCTGCAAGAGCACGTCCACGAACTGGGATGACTCCCCGCACAACGGCCGTCAGGGCTGTGAAGAGCCTGCTGGCCCTGTTCTGTCGTGTCCTTCCTAACGCTCATCAGAAGACGCTTTCCCCATCGCAGGCGCGCCTCCTGCAAGCGCTGCTGAGCGGCGGCACGCTCAAGTCCCACCGCTACCTCGACGGCAGGAAAGAATACCTCCTGCATCCCCTGAGCGGCGAAGCGCTCCAGGTCCCATCCCGGGACGTTCGCAGGTTGGAGGAGCTGGGTCTCCTCCTCAGCAATCACAAGTTCCCCTCGACAACGCTGTTCCTGTCGCAGCGCGGCCTCCTCACTCTTCAGGCCCTGTCCCCTTCTTCCTCCCCAGGCAAAGTTATGCCAAGATCCTCCGGCCTCTCGGCGCCGTAGGGATTGTCAAAGTCCACCTCGGGAAAGGAAATGCCACCTGTGTCAACCGGCTCCTCCGGCCCTGACGCAGACAATTCCCAGTGAATCCGCTCAGCCTTCGTTCGAAATGCGCCTACCCTGATCCCCTGGCAAACATCAGCCAGGCCCCGCAATTTTGGCAAACCGCGGCGAAACATCTTCAGGGCGCCGCGCCGGTTGCCCCGCTCCATCTGAAGAAAGGCGACGCCGACCTGCAAGATGCCCTGATACACGTCCCTTACAGGGCGCGTCTCTTCATTCCAGGCCAGCTCCAGGTACTCGTGCTGATCGAAATACCTTCCCTGGTTGAAGGCAAGCAGCCCGGCAACCGCGGCCCGGCTGGGAGGATCATCACAGCCCTCCGGCTTGCGAACGGGAGGCGAAATGTGCCGGTCGACAACCTCCACCAGCTGCTCCATCATGCGGCTGCGCGCCCAGGCATGATCCGCCCCCGCCGCGCGCGCCCGCCGCAGCGTCTCCACGTCAACATGGCTGCCGAACGCATAGATCGGCGTCAGGCGTGTTTGAGGCTTCAGTTTGCACTGTCGGACAGCCGATTCCCAGTCTCCGGGTGACTTCAGATCGAGCAGAGCCAGCACGGGAAAGAACCGATCAACTGCACCAACGAACTGGTCCGCGTTGACGACTGTGACCGGCTCGCCGCCCGCGGCTCGCACAACGTCCTCCAGCCTGACCGAAAAGAAGAGGTCCGGCTCTAGAATCACTACGGCCATTCGATACTGTTCACCTGCGCCCATTCGGCTCATCTCCTTATGATCTTTCTCCAAGACCTGTTTATGCCCGTTGCGGCGTATGCTTCTCCATTCACGGAACCGGCGCGCTCTCTGGTATACTGTTGCCCATCCTGGTGGCGCCGAAAGGAAAGCAATGGAAAATCAGAACCGCGCGGCCTCTGAGCCTGCCGAACTTTCCTATGAAGAAAGCTACGCACAACTCCAGACCATCCTGGAGCAGCTCGAAGCAGCCGATCTGCCGCTCGCCGATTCCCTGGACCTGTACGAGGCGGGCGTGAAACTCGCCGAGCGTTGCGGCCTGCTGCTCGAAGAGGCCGAACTGCGAGTCAGAAAGTGGGGGCCGGACGGGACCTTTTCTGAGCTGAACGACGCGGAACGGTAGATCAATGCACCTGCTCGGCAACAGCTCCATTATCTGGCTTCCTTTGAGCGCCGGTCTTCTCGTCCAGCTCTACAAGTTTCTCTTCGAGTGGATCCTGAAGCGAGACTTTGACCTGCGCGTGCTGACACGCGCCGGGGGTATGCCCAGCAGCCATGCAGCCATGGTCTGCAGCCTGGTTTCGGCCGTCGGCTATCGCTCCGGCCCCCGCAGCGACATCTTTGCCTTGGCCGCAATCTTCGCCTTGGTCGTCATGTATGACGCCACCGGCGTGCGTCAAGCCGCAGGCAAGCAGGCGAAAGTCCTGAATCAGATCCTGCGCGAGCTTTTCTCAGGCCAGCCTGTCAGTGAAGAGGAGTTGAAAGAGCTGATCGGCCATTCACCGACCGAGGTCTACGTCGGCGCTCTCATCGGAATTCTCTACACGGTACTGTGGTTTTACTTCGCCTCCTGAACTCCTGAAGCTATGCCCTCCGCTTGACTCTCACGCTGGCGGCCCGGACTTCCCTAACTCGGCGAGCAGCTTGCAGTAGGCAATCTGGCTCTTGCGAAAACTTGCCAGGCGGAAGAACTCGTCCGGCGCGTGAAAGTTCTCGTCTTCGATGCCAAAGCCGAAGCTTATCGTATCCGCCCCCAACTGTTCCCGAAAGACGCCCGTAATGGGGATGCTCCCTCCGCTTCGAGTCTGATAGGGTTCGCGTCCGTACATCTCCTTCAGTACGGCTGCCGCGGCCCTGTTGCCCCAGTGATCGGCGGCAATGCTGTAGGGCCTTCCCAGAATCGACAGTGGATTCACATTTACTTCCACTCCGGGTGGAGCATGTTGTGTTATGTGCTCCTCCAGAAGGGCGATGATGCGGGCGGGGTCCTGTTCCGCCACCAGGCGGCAGGTAATCTTGGCGTGCGCCGAGTTGGGAAGAACCGTCTTGATTCCCTCCTCCTGGAATCCACCCCAGATGCCGTTCATCTCCAGCGTAGGGCGCACCCAGCCGCGCTCCCGGTTCGTATAGCCCGGCTCTCCAAACGCCTCCTCCAGCCCCAACTCCTCCAGGTAATGGTCGCCGTCGAAAGGCACAAGGGCGATCGCGGCGCGCTCTTCCGAACTGAGTTCCACCACGTCGTCGTAGAATCCCTCTACGGCTATCCTGCCGTCGGCGCGTCGCAACGTCCCGAGGATCTGCGTCAGTGCGTGAATCGGATTCTGTATGCGGCCCCCGTGCAGACCGGAGTGGAGGTCGGACGACGCGCCCTGGACATCTATCTGGATACCGCAGATTCCGCGCAGTGACATGAGCAGGATCGGTTCCGTTTCGCTGAACTGTCCACCGTCGGCGCTGACCGCCAGGTCACATGCAAAGCGGTCTCTGTGCGGCGGCATAAAATCAGGAATGTGCGGACTGCCGATCTCCTCCTGACCTTCAAAGCAGAACTTCAGATTTACCGGTGCGCCGCCTTCGCTCTGCAGCAGCGCTTCGACCGCAAGGATCGGCGCCAGCATATTGCCTTTGTCGTCGGACGCGCCGCGTGCGTAGACCCTGTCTCCAACGATTGTCGGCTCGAACGGTGGGTTTGTCCACAGTTCGACCGGGTCAACCGGCTGCACGTCGAAGTGGCCGTAAATCATAATGGTCGGCCTGCCGGGCGCATGCAGCCAGTCGCCGTAAACGACCGGATGGCCTTCCGTCGGCATGACCGTTACGTTCTCTACCCCCGCCGCCGTCAATCGCTGCGCGACCCACTCCCCGGCGCGCGCGACGTCCCCGGCCCGCTCCGGCAGGGCCGAGATACTTGGAATACGCAGGAATTCAAGCAGTTCCGCCAGAAAGCGGTCCTGGTGAGTCTCGAGGTAGCTTTGGTAAGCGGCCATTCTCAGCGCTCCTTGGTCTGGGCGTGGTTCCACCTGTTCGGCGCATTCTGCTGTTCAGTGCATACTACTTCTCGGCGCATTCTAATGCAGTGCCAAGCCGCCGGTCAAGGGCGCCGCTGCCTGGCCGGATACCAGCGCCTTCCCTCCTGCCGGTTTCCGGGAGAGAAAAAATGCGCCTCCGCTTTGTCCTTGCGTGTGTCTGGGGTAGAATTCTTCACGAACTCAGCGAATCTCCGCCTACGATCCCACAGGACGCCCCATGCCAGAGCCCCGGAACTGCAACTCACTCGGCGAGGTTCGATCGGAAATCGACCGATTGGACCGTTCTCTCATCGCTGCAAACTGACAGCGGCAAGACTATGTCTACGCGGCAGCCGGTTTCAAGCGCCGACCTGCGCCCTGATGACTGGCGGGCCGGGCTGCGCGTGGCGCTGGTGCATGACTGGCTCAACCAGATGGGAGGCGCCGAGAACGTACTCGAAGAGTTCGTTGACCTCTTCCCCGGCGCGCCGGTCTACACAAGTATGTACGGCCCGGACAAGGTGCCCGATTCCTATAAGAGTTGGACAATCCGCACCACTTTCATGCAGCGCCTGCCAGGAGTGACCGACCGCCACCAGGCCTATCTCCCGCTCTATCCGGCCGCGTTTCAGAGAACTGATCTCAGCCGGTTCGACCTGATACTCAGCAACAAGAGCGGTTTCTGCCATGGGGTCCGCGCCCGCAATGGTCGGCGCAAGGCCCTGCACGTCTGTTACTGCCTGACGCCAACCCGGTTTCTCTGGCTGTACGACCAGTACCGCCAGCGCGAGCAGATCGGGGGGCTTCTCGATCTTGGCCTGAGACCGGTGCTGGCGCTGCTTCGACGTTGGGACTATGCCGCTGCGCAGAAGGTCGATCACTTCATCGCCATCAGCAACGCAGTGCAACAGCGCATCCGCGCCATCTATGGGCGCGACAGCGTAGTCGTGCCTCCTCCGGTCGATACCCAACGCTTTACCCCTGATCCATCGGTTCCCGTAGGCGACTACTTTCTGATCGTCAGTCGCTTGATCCCGTATAAGCGCATCGACTTGGCTGTAAGGGCATTTCAAGACCTGCCCCGCGAACGCCTGATCGTTGTCGGTAGCGGTCGAGCCAGAGAATCGCTTGAGGAAATGGCAGGGCCGAATGTCTCCTTTCTCGGTTGGCAGCCCGCCGATAGGCAACTGGAGCTGATGCGGGGCTGCAAGGCCTTTCTCTTTCCCGGCCTTGAGGACTTCGGCATTGCCCCGGTCGAGGCGATGAGCGTTGGCCGTCCAGTCATCGCATTTCAAGGAGGCGGCGCTCTGGATACGGTCATCCCCGGCAAGACCGGCGAGTTTTTCGCTGAGCAAGAGCCGCAGCTGCTGCGGGAGGCTATCCAGCGTTTCGACGTCCACAGCTACAGCCCTGCCGATTGCCGCAGTCAGGCGGATCGATTCAGCCGGAATGCCTTTCGCCGGCGGCTGCTGGCCTGCCTGGAAGATCTCGTTACCCGGTGACGGACGGAAACGACACCCACTCCGAAAACCTCTGAAGGATCTCATGGTCGCCGCAACTGAAGACTCACCCTGTCAGCTATCTGCTTCTGAAAATCTGAGCGCAGCCAATATCCGTCGCCTCTATTCATCCGGCGACGCGGCCCACGACTTTGACCACGTGTTGCGAGTGACAAGGTTGGGTATCCGCATTGCGCAGGCCGAAGGCGCGGACGCGGCGGTTGTGCGCGCGGCGGCCCTGCTCCACGATCTGCCCATTTCACAAACCGGGCGCACGGACCATCACCTTGCCGCCGCCGGTTTCGCTGCCGATTACCTGCGCGCAGCCGGCATGGATGCGCCCCGCATCGAGAACGTAGTCCACTGCATCCAGGCCCACCGCTACCGTGACCGCTCCCTCCAACCGCAGACGCTGGAGGCGAAATGTCTCTATGACGCCGACAAGCTGGACAGTATCGGGGCCATCGGCGTTGCCAGGGCCTTTGCCCACGCCGGCAACTACGGCAGCCGCCTCTGGAACCAGCCTGCGGATGAGGCGCCGCCCGATCACGCCCAACCGGAAGGCCCCGAATACACGCCTGTCCACGAGTACGTTTACAAGCTTCGCCGCATTCTGGCAACGCTCTACACGCCCTCCGCCCGCGAGATTGGAAAGCGGAGACACAGCTTTATGACCCGCTTCTACGAACAGCTGGACGCTGAAATGACAGGCCGGCTTTGATTTCGCATAGCCAACCAAATTCCCTGCCACCGCACCCCTTTGCCTCCCTCCTTGAACCGTTGCATGTAACGGAGGGGTGGTCCAACCAAAGATTTTGCCATAACTGCCAAAGTCCTTGACGGACCTCTTTCTTCAGCCGTCGAATGAAACGGAGGTGGTGCCCCTAAAAAAACTTTAAAAAGTGTCAAAAGGTGTCAAATGGTGCCAAAACTGCTTACCGCTCCTGCCTGAACCGCCGAATGGAACGGGGAACGTCCCTCAAAAAATTTATCAAGAGGTACAAAAATTTTTAAGCGCTGCCAAAATCCTTCACTGCCATCTTTCCTCGCCCTCTCTCCTCTCTCCTCTTCACTTTCTCCTCGCTTTCGCGGATCGATCTTGAACGGCTTCCCCACAAAGTCAGCGAAACCCGACCGCCGGCTACTGACCCCTGCACTCCGGTAGTTACGAATTCTCTTCAAATGTGTTAGGCTATCGGAGTTTGCGGAACCGCCTACAAACTGTGAAGGTGTGCAATGCCTCATGCACAAGACGCCCAGACCGTTTCCCAACTGCCTTTCGATGAGGTAGCCCGCCTGCCGCTTCCCGGCGACAACGTCGCGATCGCCACGCGTACTCTCGCGGCGGGCACGCAAATCGAATTCAACCGGACTGTCCTGACCCTGGACTATACCGTGATGGAGGGACACCGTTTCGCGGTCGCGCCGATCCCGCAGGGCGCCCCCTTGCTCTCGTGGGAGCTGCCCTTTGGCCTGGCCGCGCGGGCGATTGCGCCAGGCGAATACATACGCAACGCGGAGATGCTCGATGCCCTGGGCGTACGCGCCCTGGACTTCGAGCTGCCCGGTGAGCCGAACTTCGCAGATCACGTTCAGGCCTACAGTCTCGATGAGAACAGTTTCCAGCCTGGCCGGCAGGTTTCCCGCTACAGCGAAGACCGTCAATTTGAGGGCTATGCCCGTCCCGGAGGCAGGGGGGTGGGAACCCGCAATATGATCATTCTGCTTGGAACTTCCTCGCGCACTGGGGGCTTTGTCAGGCAGCTGGAAGCCAGGTTCGCAGGTGTCGCCCAACGCTACGGCAACATTGACGGCATCGTCGCCGTAGCCCACACCGAGGGCGGACACGACAACCCCAATAACACAGAGACCGTTCTGCGTACGCTGGCCGGGTTCGTCACCCATTCCAATGTCGGCGCAGTACTCTGCGTGGACTACGGCGTCGAACCGGTGAATAACGCTCTGCTGCGCAAGTTCCTGACGGATAACGACTACCCTCTGGACGCCGTCCCCCATGCCTTCCTGACCCTCAAGGAAGGATTCCAGGCAGGTCTGCTTCAGGCCGAAGCGATCGTGACGGGATGGCTTGACCAGGTCAGCGCGATGCCGCGCACCGCTCAGCCTCTCTCTGAACTGAAGCTGGCCCTGCAGTGCGGCGGCTCGGACGCCTTCTCCGGCATATCCGGGAATCCCCTGGCCTCCTGGGTAGCCCGCGAACTGGTCCGTTACGGCGGCGCGGCCAACCTTGCCGAAACGGACGAGCTGATCGGCGCCGAACCCTACATCATGCTCAATGTACGCGATGCAGGGACTGCCGCCGAGTTTCTGGAGACGATTGAGCGCTTTCAGGAACGGGTTGCCTGGCACGGCCACTCGGCAGCCGGCAATCCATCCGGCGGCAACAAATATCGCGGGTTGTACAACATCGTCCTCAAGTCGATCGGTGCAGCCATGAAGCGGCATCCTGACGTGCGCCTCGACCACGTTATTCCCTATAGCGGGCCTATGCAGGAGCCCGGCTACTACTTTATGGACAGCCCGGGCAATGACCTCGAAAGCATCGCAGGACAGGTGGCTTCCGGCTGCAACATGATCTACTTCGTTACCGGCAACGGCTCAATTACCAACTTTCCCTTTGTCCCGACCATCAAGATCGTGACGACGACCCGCCGCTATGAGTTGCTGAGCCAGGACATGGACGTCAACGCGGGACTGTATCTGGACGGTACGCCCATGGATGAACTCGGCGCCGGCACGCTCGACCTGACCGTGCGCGCCGCCTCCGGCGAGCGGACCGTTGGAGAAAGAGCGGGCCATGCTCAAGTGCAGCTCTGGCGCGACTGGCGTCAGACCGGGCCGGGCCGCGTAGAAGAAATCAGCGCACGCCCACAGCCTCTGGGGCGCGCGTTGCCGCTTCGCCCTTCCTTTGCCGCGCCTTCTCTCGACTTTTCCTACCCTGCCTTTGCAACGCCGGCCGGCCTGGCAGCCGATCGCATCGGGCTGATCCTTCCCACAAGCCTCTGCTCAGGCCAGATCGGGCAGATTGCGGCCGCCCGCCTCAATCGAAGATTTGCCGCCGGTAAAGAGTCGTCGCCGCCGGTCAAGCGATTCGTGGCGCTGGCCCACACCGAAGGGTGCGGTTTCTCCGGCGGGCATACCGGGGACCTCTACGTGCGCACTGTTTTGGGCTATCTGCGCCACCCCCAGGCCGCCGAGACCCTGCTCCTTGAGCATGGCTGCGAAAAGACGCACAACGACTACTTCCGCCGCGAACTGGAAGAAAACGGAATGGACCTGGACCGCTTCGGTTGGGCCAGCATTCAGTTGGATGGCGGGATTGAGGCGGTCCTTGAAAAGGTCGATGCCTGGTTCGAACAGCGGCTGGCCGCGGCTGACCCGCCGCAGCAGACGATGGCCGGTCTTTCCGCCGTTCGCATCGGGCTCCTCAGCGCCGGTACGCCGGGGCAAAGTGTTTCCGCTCAATTCGGTCGTCTGGCCGCGGCCATTGCGGCAGGCGGCGGTACAGTAGTCCTGCCCGAAAACGCGTCGCTTCTTTCGGATAGTGCGTTTCTTGACCGGTGTATCGGAAACGGCCCGCACCTGCCCACGCTGGCTTACGGACAGTCACTGGCCGGCACGGACGAACGGAACGGTATCCACGTGATGGAGACACCCACCGAACACTGGGCCGAAACTCTGACGGGCCTCGGCGGCGTCGGCGTTGAGGCAATTCTGGCATACGCGGGCAGCCACCCTGTTGAGGGCCATCCGCTGGTGCCGGTGTTGCAAGTAACCTCGGCCGGTTGCAAGGCCGCGCAGTATGCCGGCGATATGGACGCGGTTCTGGAAGGCGATCCCGAAGCCTGGCCCCAGACTCTGGCCGACCTCTTGACGCAGACCCTGTCTGGAAAGTACCAGCCTCGAGCAACGCGGGCGGGAAACATCGAATTTCAGTTCACGCGCGGTCTGCTTGGCGTATCACTATAGCAGCCGGCGCCCATACGAGACCAGGCCATGCCCCGGGAACGACCCAATGTAGTCTACGTCTTCGCCGACCAGTGGCGGGCCCAGGACACCGGTTACGCAGGTAACCGGCAGGTCCGGACGCCCCATCTTGACAGTTTGGCCGCGCAGAGCGTCAACTTCACCCACGCTTTGGCCGGGATTCCCGTCTGCTGCCCGGCGCGCGCCTGCCTCCTGACAGGTCAGCACGCGCTGACCCACGGCGTCTTCCTCAATGACGTGCATCTGGCCGATGACGCCGTCTCCATGGCCAAGCTCTTCAAGGCGGCCGGCTACGACACCGCCTATGTGGGCAAATGGCATGTTGACGGCCGCGGGCGCAGCAACTACATTCCTCCTGAGAGCCGCCAGGGGTTCGACTACTGGAAGGCGCTGGAATGCACGCACGACTACAACGACTCCAGGTACTACGCCGGTGATTCCGAAGAGCCGTTGACTTGGCAAGGATACGACGCAATCGAGCAGACCGAAGACGTGCGGGCCTACTTGCGCGGCCGCAATCAAAATGTCGGCGGCGGCAATTCCGATACGCCTTTTCTCCTCCTGCTCTCCTGGGGACCCCCCCACGCGCCCTATGAAACGGCTCCGCCGGAATATCGGAAACTCTACACTCCTGACGACATCGAACTGAGACCTAACGTGCCGCCTGAGATGGCCAGCCAGGCGTGTGAGTGGATCGCCGGCTACTATGCCCACTGTACAGCTCTTGACGACTGCCTCGGCCGGCTGTTGCAGACCCTTGAGGAGGAGGGCTTGGCGGAAGACACCATCTTTGTCTTTACCTCTGATCACGGTGATATGCTCGGTTCCCAGGGCGAAGTCAAAAAACAGCGGCCCTGGGAGGAGTCAATCCGGGTGCCTTTCCTGCTGCGCTGGCCGCGGCGCTTCGGATTGCAGGCTCGGGAGATAGACGCACTCCTCGACACGCCCGATATTCTGCCTACGTTGTTGTCCCTGTGTGAAATCCCCATACCCGGGACCATTGAGGGAAAGGACTTTTCGGACGCGATTGAAGGCGGTCCGGATCCATCGGGGGGCGCCGCCCTCATCTACTGTCCCCATCCCTTTGGGCAGTTCCTGCGGCGTGACGGAGGCCGCGAGTACCGCGGCGTTCGCACCCGCACCCACACCTACGCCCGCGATCTGAATGGTCCCTGGCTGCTCTACGACAACGCCACCGATCCATTCCAGCTGGAGAACCTGGTTGACAGCCCCGCAGCGGCGTCACTGCAAGCGGAATTGGAGTCGCAGCTTCAGCGCAAACTGGACGACCGGGGGGATGAATTCCTGCCCGGCGAGACCTATGTCGAAAATTGGGGTTACCCCCTGGATGAAACGGGGACAGTTCCATTCAAATGGTGACGGAGGCTCGCGCAGGTGGGATCAAGTGGGACCACGTTCGGAAAACAAGCGCGGCCTGGTTCGAGACTTGCAGAGAAGTGCGAGAAACGACGGTAAACGACGAGAGACACAGTGAATCCGGCATCTGACTACCTGGGCGCGGCGCAAACCATACTGGCTCGGATTGTCGCAACCCAAACTGAAAACATCCAGCGTGCCGCAGACATCTGCGTCGACACAATTGCCGCAGATGGACTGGTGCATCTGTTCGGGACCGGCCACTCTCGCATGTTTATCGAAGAGATGTATCCCCGCCACGGCTCATTCCCGGGGTTCCATCCCATCGTTGAGTTGTCGCTAACCTTCCACAACCAGGTCGTTGGCGCCAACGGGCAACGCCAAGCCATGTTCATAGAGCATGTGGAGGGATTCGCCCGCCAGATCCTGCGCAACTTCGTGCTCCGGCCGCCCGACAGCTTCATGATCTTTTCAAACAGCGGGGTCAATGAGGTCATTGTGGAAATGGCACTGGAGGCGAAAAAGCTGGATTTGCCTGTGATTGCAGTCCTTTCAGTCGATCACTGTACCGCATCAGCTCCCAAGCATAGTAGCGGCAAGAGGCTCCTGGATATAGCCGATGTAACAATCGACAACTGTACGCCGGCCGGAGATGCCATGGTGACAGTGGAAGGCCTCGAAGATCCGGTCGGCCCCGGTTCAACGATCGGCGCGGCCGCGGTCGTCAATGCCGTCAAGTGCCAGGTGGCCGCCGGACTCGCCGCTCGCGGCAAGCCGCCTCTCGTCCTCTCCAGCTCAGTTTTCTCCGGCGACGCGTCAGCAGCCAAGTTTGACGCCTCCTACGACGACTACCGCCGCCGAGTTCGCCGGGTCTACGGGGACTGACCGCGAGAGGGGTCAAATGTAAGAATCCCCGAGCATCTCCGATCATCCCGCGAATTCCAACCGGTCCCAACTCCATCATGCAACCCAAACCTCTTCGCACCACAGTCATAGGCAGTTATCCGTTTCCCGCGTGGCTTGAATTTGCCAGCGCCCACCTTGACCGGTTCGGCAGCGATGACATCGCCGAACTGATCGACGACGCCGTTGTGGCAGCTGTCCATGACCAGCTTGAAGCCGGGACCGATGTGATTACCGACGGCGAACAGACCCGGTTGGACTTCAACCTATCCTTCTACGGCTACATAAATGGGATCCAGCCGGAGTCGGCCTCGCCGCGCAGGTGGGGGCCGCCGGCGCACGACCAGAGGGGCAAACACACCATCATCGGCGACCTCACCGCGCCTCAAGGGCTTGGCGCAGTGGACGAATTCCTCCGTCTGAAGCGGCTTGCGCCCGTCTCGGATGGGAGCCCTGTACTCAAGGCAAGCGTGCCCGGACCCTATACGCTGAGCGGGCGGCTACTGCCCAATGCCCAGTACCCGGACCGCTACGCAGTGACGGAGGCTCTCCTCCCTATTGTACGCAAGGAGTTGGAGGATCTGGTCGAGGCCGGTTGCCGGGAGCTTACTGTAGATGAACCCTCGATGAGCTGCTACGCCTACCGGGAAGACCCCGCCCGCTTCGTCGACATTTTCAACCGAACGGTGGCTCCGGTCGTGGGCAGGTGCCGGCTCTCGACCCATCTGTGCTTCGGCAACTACAAGGGCCATCCAGTCGGGCTCCGGCGCTACGCGCCCATGTTTCCCGATTTTCTGGAGATGGACGTGGACGAGATTCATGTGGAGATGGCGAACCGGGAGTATGCAGAGCTTGAAGTGATCGGCCTCATTGCCGAGAAACGCGACGCGGCGGTCGGCATCATCGACGTGAAGAGCTACTTTATCGAGCCGCCCGAACACGTTGCCGGCGCTGTCCGCCGCTGCCTGGAGTTTGCGCCCGCCGACCGCCTGGCCTTCGCGCCCGACTGCGGACTCAGCCAGACTGCCCGTTGGGCTGCCAGGCAGAAACTGAAAAACATGGTCGAAGGCGTGAAAACCGTTCGTGAAGAACTGTAGCGTCAGAGTTTTGGTTGGGGCCCTTCATTGTGCTAGACTGCTGTGCTGTGTGCTAATCAAATGCCTTGGCGGCAATGTTCTGCCAGGTACCGATTTCGACCCTGACGCGGCGGCGTCGAACGGGGTCGTTCCAGAATCGATAGTGGCAATGTCAGACATAGAGGGTGGCAAAAGATGACAAACGCATTGATGGCGTCCTTGCAACCGGAGCTGCCGGAAGGCATGGCGGAAATCGATCCCGGTGACACGGTACGCGTTCACCAGCGCATAACCGAAGGCCGAAACGAGCGTATTCAGGTGTTCCAGGGAGTTGTGATCTCGATGCGCGGGGGCAAAGACCCCGGCGCCAGCTATACAGTCCGCCGTACAGGCTCTCACGGCGTTGGCGTGGAGCGCACCTTCCCGCTGTACAGCAAGAACATTGATAAGGTCGAAGTCCTGCGCAAGACCAAAGTTCGCCGCGCGCAACTCTATTACCTGCGCGACCGGCAGGGCAAGTCGGCGCGGCTGAAGGAAAAGCGCTTCATAAGCGTGTAGCCTGCCTCCCCCTGCCGTGCCTCACGCGACCTGTCGCGAATTCTGAAGAGAAATCTGCCTGCCAGAAGGCGCCGGCGCCCGACGGGTGCGCACGGCGCTTTTGTCTTCCTCCTCTAACTCGACACCTGCACAGCAAGTCCCAGCCGTTCGAACTGTTCCGGCGGCGCGTTGTTGGCCTGCATCAGTTCCGCCATGCGCGCAGACAAACGGGCCTCCTCGGCCGCGCTGCTGATCGGATTCTCCTGCCCCGGGTCCGCTTCCAGGTCAAACAGCATCGTATAGCGCGGGGGAGCGTCGAAAACTTGCTTGGAAGCGACCTTCATCGTACGGCAGCCCTTCGTGAACGAAAACGCCTCGGCCAGCTGTATGTCCTGCAGTTCTTCCACCCCAAAGCGGCCCCGCATATGGTTGGGCATTAACGTGTAATTGAACAGGGGCTGGTTGTAGGCTGGATCGACCGGCCCGCGCATGTACACAAAGCGCCCGTCCGTAATGTTTACGTGGCCGCCGTGTACGCCGAACAGAACTGCGTCGCGGGTTGGAGCGTCCGTTTCGATGACATTGCCAAGTGGAATGCCTTCCATGTCCGGCGGCCTTTCAACCCCGAAGTACTCCAGCAGCGTGGCAGGCAGATCGATCATCTGGGCCAGCTGGTCGCGGCGGGCGCCGGCTACCTTGCTCCGAGGATCCCAGATAAAGAGTGGCGTGTGGGCAACCTCATTGTAGAACGGCGGCACGATCTTGGCCCACCAGTCGTGCTCTCCCAGCAGAAAACCGTGGTCCGTACACACGATCAGCATCGTATCGTCCCATAGGCTGAACTCGTCCATCATGTCCAGGATCTTGCCCAGGTATTCGTCGCACATACTGAGTAGGGCCGCGTATTCGTAGCGCAGGTGCTGCACCTCTTCTTCGGTCTCCTCAACCTTTCGATAGGACGGCCAGTCGAATAGTTTTCCGTTGTATTCGTGCGGATAGAGGTCCTTGTACTTCTGCTGGGTAAAGAAAGGTTCGTGCGGATCGAAGGTTTCCACTTGCAGGAACCAGTTGTCCTCCTCATGGTTGCGGCGAATGAACTCCAGACCGGCGGAAAAGGTCTTCGCCTGCGGCTGTTTCTCCTCACTGTCCAGGACTGTCCGATTTATCCAGTCCTGGCGAGACGTATCTCCATTTCGGCGCTTCTCTCCATGCCGGGAAGGCCGGAGACTTGATGAGGAAGTCCGGTTGATATTTTCCGGCACTTCAGGGTCTGCCACCTGCCCGATCCAGGCGTCTCCTTCCTGGCCGCGGTGAAACTCCCAGCTGTCGTAGCGCGTATGGTAGGTAGCGCCCCCGTCCTCAAAATAGTGCTGGTGGTCTGTGCTCAGATGGGTGTAGATCCCGTTCTCCGAGAGAAGCTCCGGCATCGAATCGTCAAACGGCTCGAGTGGGCCCCAGCTGCGATGCAGGAAATTGTAGCGGCCGGTATGCATCTCCCGGCGCGCCGGCATACAGGGCATGCTGCCCACATAGCAGTTGTCGAAAGTGACCGTTCGCTCCGCCAGGCGGGTAAAGTTGGGCGCATGGATCCAATCGCAACCGTAGGGCGGCAGCATGTGCCGGTTCAACGTGTCGAACATGACCATCACGGCTCTCATTTGTAACTGACTCCTGTAGGCTAATGCCGGCTAAGTGAACGATTCCGACCATCGTTTCAGAATTCCGATTCGGAATCTCAACATCTTACGCAGATCTGCATCTACTGCGTGCCTGCCCTTTATGATTCCTCCCTTCCGAGTTCGAATGCGGCCTCGGTCTTGGCTCGCACCTCATCCACCGAGACGCCGTCCACCGTTTCGGTAAGGGTTAACCTCCCGTCGCAAAAACGGAATACCGCCAATTCGGTAATGATTACGTCAACGGCGCCGAGCGCCGTGAGCGGGAGCGTACAATCACGGACGATTTTCGGCCTGCCGTCACGGGTTGCGTGGGTCATTGTTACGATCAGGCGCTTGGCGCCGGATGCCAGATCCATCGCCCCGCCCACGCCCAGCAGCGGTCTTCCCGGCGCGGCCCAATTGGCAAGGTTTGCCTTTTCGTCAACCTGCAGGCCGCCCATAATCGCCGCGTCCACGTGGCCGCCTCGGATCATCGCAAAGGAGTCAGCGCTGTCGAAATAGCTGCTTCCCGGTAGCGCGGTCACCGGGATCTTGCTGGCGTTGATCGGGTATTCCAGTGCGCCGCCGCTCTCAGGCGCCGGCCCGACCCCCAACATTCCGTTCTCAGTATGCAAGATGATGCCGTGTTCTGGCGTGATCAGGTCGGCGACAAGAGTTGGAACACCGACGCCAAGATTGACGATCTCTCCCGGTTTCAGTTCCTCCAACGCCCGTCGAGCCAGATTCATTCGCAGGTCGCCAGCTCTCTTGCCGCTGCCGGCGATCGACGCGGACGAGCCCAGGTCGGCCACTGTGGTTCGTGCAGGCACCAGATAGTCAACGTAGCACCCAGGTGTATGAACGCTTTCCGGGGGCAGTTCACCCGCCGGCAGGCAGTCCTCCACCTCGGCAATGACAAGGTCCGCCGCTGTGGCCATCGCCCGGTTGAAGTTCTGCTCTGTCATTCGGTAGGTGAGGTTTCCGGTCGTATCTGCGCTCCATGCACGAATCAGGGCCGCGTTTGCACGCAAAGCCGGCTGAAAGACATGCAGGCGCCCGCCAATGCGCTTCGTCTCTTTGCCTTCGGCAAGGACAGTACCCGCGGCGGTGGGAGTGAAAAACCCTCCGATCCCTGCCCCCCCTGCCCGGATCGCCTCAACCATCGTCCCCTGAGGCATGACCTCGAACTCGATCGCGCCCGACTGGGCCGCCGCCACCGCTTCCGGGTTGCTCGTGAAAAAAGAGCCGATTGCCTTCTTGATCTGGCCGTTGCGCAGCAAACGGCCCCCGCCCAGGCCCGGTTCACCTACGTTGTTGGCGATGTAAGTCAGGTCGCCGGTGTCCGTCTCGGCCAGGGCGTGCAAAACATGCGTGGGATTGCCGGTCATACCAAAACCGCCAACCAGGATCGTGTCCCCCGACTTGACAAGAGCGGCCGCCTGGGCTGGCGAGATCATGGGTACCTGCTTCACGGGTCGATCCTCTCTACCACGGTCGCTTCTCCCTGCCCAACCCCGACGCACAATGTTGCCAGCCCATAGCGGCATCTCCCGCCTGCGGCAGCGCGCCTCTGCATCTCGTGGATCAGCGTTGTCAGGATCCGCGCGCCTGAGCAGCCCAGGGGGTGGCCCAGGGCAATAGCGCCCCCGTTTACGTTCGTTTTCGCCTCACTCAGGCCAAGCTCCCGCAATACGGCCAGGGTCTGGACCGAAAACGCTTCGTTAATCTCGACCAGGTCAATCTCTTCGATCGACAGGTCGGAACGCTTCAGGGCTTTGCGCGCGGCCCCAACGGGACCCAGACCCATCACCCTGGGATCGACGCCCGCGGCGGCGGAAGCCACCCAGCGCGCCAGAGGCGGGATGCCCAGGGCTTCGGCCCTGTCACGGGACATCAGCGTCAGGGCGCAGGCGCCGTCATTCAGCCCGCTTGCGTTGCCGGCAGTTACCGTTCCCCCTTTGCGAAAGGCGGGCTTCAACTTGGCCAGTGCCTCGATGCTTGTCGCCAGCTGAAAGCCGTCGTCCGTTCTCGTGTATCGCGGGTGCTCGTCCGTATCCACGACGACGGAGCCGCCTCGCCTCTGAGGGATCTCCACAGGGACGGTCTCACGCGCAAAGCGGCCTTCATCTAAGGCACGGACGGCCTTCCGCTGGCTCTGCAATGCGAAACGGTCCTGCTCTTCGCGACTGATTTCGCCGCCCTCGATTTCAGAAGCGCAACTCAGTTCGTAGATGTTCTCGGCCGTTTCACCCATCGCCTCCAGGGGAAAGAGCGCCTCCAATGCCGGGTTGGGATAGCGCCAGCCGAGCGTTGTGTCAAAACCGGTAATGTTTCCCGACGGTCCGTATCCGGTTGGGTTTTTGGGAAGAGAATAGGGCGCGCGCGTCATGCTCTCCACGCCGCCAGCGACGAAGACATCGCCCTCACCGCAAAGAATGGCCCGCGCGGCCTGGTTGACAGCTGTCAGGCCGCTGGCGCAAAGCCGGTTCACCGTAACGCCGGCAACCTTCTGCGGCAGTCCCGCCAGCAGTGCCGCCATGCGAGCGATATTGCGATTGTCCTCACCGGCCTGGTTGGCGCAACCGAGATAGACCTCCTCAATCTCGCCAGGCTCCACGCCGGCGCGGGACACGGCCTCGCGCACGGCAAGCGCGGCCAGGTCATCCGGCCTCACCGAGGACAGCGCCCCGCGTATCCTTCCTATCGGCGTGCGTACTGCACTGACGATGACAACCTCAGTCACAGGACTCAGCCCACCAGGTTGATCAGAGCCAGAATAAAACCGTAATGCTGCGACTCGTGGTAGATGTTGAAAGTCAACACCGAGTCCAGGTCCCCCAGCGTGAGGCCCGAACGGGTCCTGAACTCACTGAACTCGTTCTCGCTGAAGCGGCCGGCTGCATAATCCTCTTCCAGCTGTTCCTGTTGCGGCATCAGCATCGCCACCAGCGCCTCTGCGTCCGGCGTGGTTTGCCAGTCCGCAGGCGAAGTATTGGGCAGATACAGTGGGATCATCTCTTCCGAAACCGACAGTGGAAGGCCGCAGGAACCGTATAGAATGCGCTGCTGGACCACCATGATGTGCCCCAGATTCCAGGCAATGTTGTTGTCGTAGCCATCCGGCATCGCGTGCAGCTGCTCTGCCGAAAGCCCTTCAACTGCCGTCAGTATCGACGATCGTACCTGCCTGTGAATCTCCACGGCAACCTGTGTCATGTCATGCTTCCTTTCTTTTCTTGCGTTTGAAAAAGGGGACTTCAGAGCTTTTTCGGACATCTCCTCCGAAGTGGTTACCTGCCGCTACTGCACGCCTGCATTGTACCATAGCCGAATTTCGCTCACATACGCGGTCCGCCGGCGCAAGACAGACAGTGGCTCGCCCGCTTCACTCCGCCTGTCATCCCACGCTTGTCACATCTTCAGCCCTCCTTCATAATTCCTGAACAATTGTGCGCGATAATGGGTATTGAAGGCGTGCCGGTCATCGACGGAAACGCTGTCCAGGTTGCCGTCTGCACAGCAGTGTCATTTCTGCTTTCTACGCAAAAGCAGCGAGGGAACGAATCGCGTGTCTCAGACAATTCTCGTCGTAGACGACGAAGTCAAACTGCGCGAAATGGCGCGCTGGTACCTGGAACGCGAAGGATTTCGCGTGGTTGAGGCCGCCCATGGACGCGATGCGCTCTTCGCGGCCCGTTTCGAGAAACCGGACCTGGTTCTCCTCGACCTGATGATGCCGGAAATGGGAGGTCTTGACTTCATACGGCAATTCACCCAGGAGTCTGACGCGCCGATCATTATTCTTACCGCCAAAGTGGAGGAAAGCGACAAGGTTGTCGGCCTGGAGCTGGGTGCTGACGACTACGTAACGAAACCGTTTGGCGTCCAGGAGTTGATCGCCAGGGTCCGCGCAGTCCTCAGAAGGACCGGAAAGCATGGCCGCGAACCCGAAATCCTTCGCTCTGGAGAAATATCTCTTGACCGCACAGGGCGAACCGTAAGTGTCGGCGAAGCCCCGGTCTCTCTTACTCGCTCTGAATTCGACCTTTTGGAAACTTTCATGCTGTCCCCCGGTCGGGCCTTTTCCCGCCTCGATCTGCTGGAATCCGTGAGCGGCGGCGCATACGAGGGCTACGAGCGTACTATCGACGTACATATCCGTAATCTACGCACAAAAATCGAACCTGTGCCGGGCGACCCGCGCTATATTCAGACCGTTTACGGCATGGGCTACCGCTTCGCCGCCGAGCCGAGATAAACGATGCGAACCCTGGCAATAAAACTCACTCTTGCGTTTCTCGCCGTAGGTATTTCAGGCGCGCTGCTTGTCGCGGTCATTAGCGGTCTGCGCACTCGCCAGGAGTTCGGCCGCTTTGTAACCCAGCGAAGAGGAAACCCGCTTATTGCAGACCTGATGCTGGGCCATTACATGAAAAACGACAGCTGGGTGGGTATTCAGGACTGGCTTGACAGCGAACCCTTACTCGAAGTCGTGCGCCGGCGCATCGTGCTCGTCGACGCCGGCGACACGGTCGTCTATGCCCATGCGCCGGAGAACCGCGGCCTGAATACAACCGAACTGGACCTGGAGGGAGGCATTCCAATTGAAAGAGACGGCCTCCGGATTGGGACGATCTATGACTTAAGTCGATTCGCTTCCGGTGGGAGACTGCCCCGCATGTCCCCTGAAAGCTTCTTTTTGCGCAACGTGAATCAGGCAACCGGGCTCGCAGCCTTGATCGCTGCTCTCCTGGCCCTGGCGCTGGGAATTCTTCTTTCGCGCGCCCTGACTCGCCCCCTGCGCGAACTGACCTCCGCCACCGAAGTGATGTCTGCCGGTCAATTGGGGGCACAGGTCAACGTCTATTCTCAAGATGAGATCGGCAAACTGGCCTCCTCATTCAATCAGATGAGTAGCGAACTGGCCGAAGCCTCCCGGCTGCGCAAACAGTTGACCGCCGACATCGCTCACGACCTGCGCACTCCACTGACCGTACTGCGCGGCTACACCGAGGGACTAAGTGAAGGCTCCATTCAGGGCCGGCCAGAACTGTACCAGCTTCTTCACCAGGAGGTTGCCCATTTGCAGCGTCTGGTCGAAGATCTGCGGACTCTATCCCTTGCCGATGCAGGTGAGCTTCCACTCGCCAAGCGCGCGGTCGATCCTAAAGCTCTGCTGGAACGGGCTGGGCTGGCGCACGTCATGCAGGCCAGCCAAAAGGACGTTGACCTTCGCGTGGAGGCTCCCGAACTGCTGCCATCCGTCGCTGTTGACCTGGAGCGAATGACGCAGGTACTCAACAATCTGGTAACGAACGCGCTCCGCCATACTTCGGAGGGAAAGATCACCCTTAGCGCTGAATCCAGGAACAGTTTCGTCACTCTCCAGGTGGCGGACACTGGCGCTGGGATCGCCGGCGACGATCTCCAACATATCTTTGATCGCTTTTTCAGGGCTGACGGCTCTCGCCGCCGAGGTGGACTCGCCCAATCAGGGTTGGGACTGGCAATCGCGAAGGCAATCGTCGAGGCCCATGGCGGGACGATACAGGCTGAGTCGACACCGGGAGAGGGCTCTCGATTTACGATTCAGCTGCCGAAATCCCAAAACTGAAACAGCTTCCTTATATGTCCTTCACAGTTTCTGAATGTATTGCAGGTACAATTATCGAAAGTTCAGATCGGACTCGGCGATTCCGTTTTCCCGGAACTTTGCTTGAACTGCTCGTCGCTGAAAGGGAGAGAGCCTAAAGTGCATTCATGGATCAGAGGAACCTTGATACTGGTGACCCTGTTTGCCCTCGCCGCATGCGGGCGGGGGGAACAAACAGGGACAGAGGAGGCTCCGGCATCGACCGCGAGTGCCTCCCAGCCAAACGAAGCCGAAAGCGCAGATCAGGCGCAAGCGTCGGCGTTGACTCGCGACTACGAGGGCGCCTTGCCGCCGCTGAACCAGCTTGTCCTGGGTATTCTGCTGCTGGAAGAGACTGAAAATGCGGTTACCGGAGTTCAAGCCGCCTCGATGCTTGCCCTGTGGCAGGCTCTCCAAAGCGGCACAATCCAGAATCAAACTGAGCGTGCTGCCGTACTGCGCCAGATCGAAGGAACCCTGACCGAAGCCCAGATTCAGGCGATCGGCGACTTGCAACTGACATTCACCGACCTGAACGAGTGGGCCCGGAACAACGGGATTGAACTGCCCCAGTTCGGACAGGGTGGACAGGGTGGACAGGGTGGACAGAGCGGACAAGGTGGACAAGGTGGACAAGGCGGGCAGGGCGGCCAAGGTGGTCCCGGCGGAGTCCTTGCCGACATGTCCGCGGAAGAACGCGCCGCTTTCCGCCAGGAGATGCAGAATCTGTCTCCCGAGGAGCGGCGCGAGCGACTTCAGGAAATGGGAGTTGAGATTCCGGAAGGCGGCTTCCAGGGCCAGGGCGGTCAAGGTGGTCCCGGCGGGGGCGGACGCCTTGCACTCCTGATGGGGCCTCTGATCGAGCTTCTTGAGTCAAAGGCCGCGTTTTAGCCAAGTCACTTCGGAATCCCTCCTGTATTCGTAAGGTGAGGGCTGCTCATGAAGACGATCCTCTTCAGTCTCTTGATACTGCTTGTATTCGGAACCGGCGCGTACTACGGCTACAACACCTATTTTGTGTCCGCAGAGCCGGAGGCCGCCGCCCCTGAGTTGCAGACTGCCCAGGTGCGTCGCGGTGATCTCGTACTGACAGCTGGTGGCATCGGCACTCTTTTCGCCGGCGAGGAGACTCAGGTTGGGTTCCGCAGCAGCGGCATCGTGAGCACCATTGCCGCCCAGGTAGGCGACCAGGTCGACTCGGATCAGATTCTGGCAACGCTGGCGTATGACTCAACGCTGAACTCGCAGCTCATCTCCGCCCGGATCAACCTCAGGCTGGCCGAGATTGCGCTGATTGAGCTGACCGGGGAGGTAGGCGGCGCCGAACTTGCTGCCGCGCAGTCCAGCCTGGCCGCGGCGCAGGCCGAATACGACCGGCTTGTTGCTCCACCCACTGCAGAGGAAGTGAACGCCGCGCGCAGTGAACTTGTCAGTGCGCAGAGTGCGCTCAACTCACTGCTGGCTGGTCCATCCGAGGATACGATTACCAGCCTGCAGGCCGACCTGAAGTCGGCGGAAGTCGCGCTTGCCGAGGCTCAGTCCGCTTACGACAGGGTTGCTTGGCGTAATGACGTCGGCAGGACCTCGCAGGCGGCCGACTTGCAGGCTGCTACACTTGCCTATGAGAAAGCTCTGGCGCAGTACAACATCGGCGCCGCAGGCGCGGCAGTAGACCAGGTTGAATCAGCGAGGGCGCGCGTATTGCAGGCCCAAAACAGTCTCAATCTCCTGCTTCAGGAGGCCGACGAACTGGACGAGGCCGCGGCGCGGGCCAAAGTGGAACAGAATCGGGCTTCACTCGAAGACCTGTTGGACGGGCCCAGCGCCGAAGAGTTGGAGAGGGCCGAGCTTGCCGTAGAACAGGCGCGCCTGACAGCCGACGAAGTGCAACGCGAGATTGAAGGCGGCTCCATTCGCGCCCCGATCGCAGGGGTTGTTACTGCCGTCTCCGTTCAGCCGGGAGACTCGGTTTCCATGGGCCCAATCATCGGGCTGGCAGATACACAGACCGCACAGGTCCGCTTCTGGATCGAGGAGCTGGACATAGCAGCTGCCGTGCCCGGCTTTCCGATCAGTATCGTCTTCGAAGCATTTCCCGAACACGCATATAGCGGTCAGATAACGCGGGTCGAGCCGGCGCTCGTCGAGGTCGACGGCGCTTCCGCAATTCAGGCGTGGGCCAGCATCGATATGACCCAGCACTCGGCGCCGTTGCTATTCGGAATGAACGCCGAGGTCGAGATCATCGCCGGTGAAGCACTGGGCGCCCTGCTTGTGCCTGTCCAGGCCCTGCGAGAGATCAGCCCTGGCCAATTTGCCGTCTTTGTCGTTGGTCCGAATGAGGAACTTGAATTTCGACCGGTACAGGTGGGTCTGAGAAACTTCGTCAGCGCTGAGATTCTCTCCGGTCTTGAGGAAGGGGAAACCATCAGCACCGGCGATGCCCAGGTCGGAAACTAGTGAGCGTTGAGGACATCGGGCGTGCAGCCGGCCTTTTTGAATCGAGTGGAACATGAACGATCTCGTCATAGAGATTACCAAGCTGACAAAAACCTACGGAGAGGGCGACATTGCAGTCCATGCTCTGAAGGAGCTGGACCTACAGGTTGAACGCGGCGAGTTTGTCGCCATCATGGGGCCCTCCGGGTCAGGCAAGTCCACTCTGATGAACATTATCGGCTGTCTGGACCGCGCCACCAACGGGCTTTACATTCTCGACGGCGAGGAGGTCAGCCGCCTCAATCGCGACCAGCTTGCTGCAGTCCGCAACCGCAAAGTCGGTTTCGTCTTTCAATCTTACAACCTGTTGCCCCGCCTGAGCGCGCGCAAGAACGTTATGCTGCCGATGATGTACAACGGTTTTCAGAATTGGAGCGAGGAGCAGCGCAGCGAACGGGCCTCAGAGCTGCTGGATCTCGTCGGCTTGGGGGACCGGCTGCACCATCTGCCAACCGAGTTGTCAGGTGGACAACAGCAGCGAGTGGCGATTGCCAGGGCGCTGATCAACGACCCGTCTCTCATACTGGCCGACGAGCCCACAGGAAACCTGGATACGCGCTCCAGCACTGAAATAATGGGGATATTCCACAGATTGCACGCGCAGGGGGCGACGATCGTGATGGTGACCCATGAGCAGGAACGGGCGCACGAGGCGCAGCGGGTTGTTAACGTTTTGGATGGGAGGGTTGTCGCCCCCCAGTCCCGGATCGATCGCCTGGTGGATGCCTGAAAGTCGTTGAAGACGACTTTTGCACGTCCGTTTTCCCTTTTGGGGACATCACGTTTTGCGGGAAAACAGAGGAGACAATCTGCTCATGCTGCAAGACACAGTCCGACCGGCGTCCGCAGGCAGACAAACGCTGCAAGACGGATCCTTCAAGGATCTGCACGGAATGACTCTGTCGAACTCCTTCAACGTCGCCTGGGAAGGGGTGATGCTGAACAAGCTGCGTTCATTTCTGACGACATTGGGCATCATCATCGGAGTCGCCGCCGTTATCGTCATGCTGGCGGTCAGCGCCGGAGCCGAGGCTGAAATCGAAGACCAGATAAGCGGCCTTGGGGCAAATCTGATCATGGTAACGCCGTTTCGCAGTTTCGGGGGTGTGCGCGGCGCCGGTCGCGGCTTCGGCGGAGGTGGCCCGGGCGCCATTACGACCTTTACCTACGATGAGGTCCTGTTCCTTTCACAGAACCTGGACAACATCGCAGGTGTTTCTCTTGAACAGAGTACTACGCAAAACGTGAAAGGCGGCGGCTCAACGCTGACCGGCGTCTCCATCGTCGGCGTAACCGCCGACTTTCTGGAGGTACGCGACTACGAAATCGGGCAGGGCCGGTTCTTTACGCAGTCCGAAAACGATGCGATTCAACGTGTCGCCGTTCTGGGAGCCGGTATCGCCGAAGACCTGTTTGACGGCAATCCCATCGGACAGCAGGTGCGCATCGGCTCTTCGCGTTTTACGGTCATTGGCGTCATGGCCGAACAGGGGGTCGTCGGCGCGACTGACAATGACGGCCGCATCTACATCCCCGCTGCCGTCGTCTTCAAGAGATTCGGCGGTTCCGGTTTCGGAGGCGATCGCGTACGCATGATCCTGGTCAAGGCCGAAAGCGGCGATGTGATGGACGGTGTAATGGAGCAGATTACCTCTTTGCTGGCCGGACGCCGTCAGATAGATCCCTCTGAGCCGAACTTTGGTGTGCGTACACAGCAGGACATTGTCGACGCCCGAGCCTCCACCACGGCAGCGTTCAGAAGCCTTCTGGCCTGGGTGGCGGCGGTCTCGCTGGTCGTGGGTGGGATTGGAATCATGAATATCATGCTGGTCAGCGTGACCGAACGCACGCGTGAAATTGGACTGCGCCAGGCCCTTGGGGCACGCCCGCGAGACGTTCAACGGCAGTTCCTGCTCGAGGCCGTGATGCTGAGCCTGGTTGGTGGGCTGGCAGGTCTCTTCATCGGCGTAGCCGGGTCTGTCGTCTTCGGGGCGCTGGGCGGAATGCGGACTGAACTCGTCCCACTGTCGCTCCCGCTGGCATTTGGCGCATCCGCCGCCGTTGGAATCTTCTTTGGCTACTATCCCGCCACGCAAGCCGCGCGATTAGACCCCATCGAGGCTCTCCGAAGAGAGTAAGCTCCATTCTCCCTTACGCCCGTAAGGAGAGGCTCCCTTCAGCGGAGAGGCCCCCCGGCAGAATTTCCTCCCCCCTTCCGTTCAGGTATACTGCCTGAGCAACTGTTCCCGACCACTCATACTTCAAGGAGTTCAACATTGGACCAGCGCAAGATCGGGCTGATTGCGGTCATCTGGGTTGCAATCGTCCTTGCCATAGGCCTCACCCGCCCAGAACCCCCTCCCCAAGTTCAGACGCTGACCGCAAGCGCCTACGATGACAAGGTATACGGCGCCTGGAAGGCGACGATGCTCGCCAACCATTCGGGCCTCGAACTGCAAGGCGTCTACCTGGACGAGCCGGGGCCCGAGGGTTCATTTGCGCCCCTGCTCCTGGAAGAGTGGTCGACAGACGACGACACGCACGTCGAATGGGTTGACCTGCACATTCTGGAAATTCACGGACTCGATCCCAGCCCTGAACAGATTAGCGCAGAATGGGTCGACCACCTCAACCACGACATCTGGGTATCGACAAGGAGAGCCCGCGATCTGATGGACGAAGGCATTCTGCCGCCGGAGACCGGCAACGCTGAGAACAATCCCGACGGCGCCTGGTCTATTGACGCCCAGCTGCAGACCGAACTGTTTGGAATGCTGGCTCCTGGAATGCCCGGCTTGGCCGCAGATTACGCGCAACGGTTTGCAAGCGTCACGAACAGCGGGCCAGCGGTGGAGGCCAGCGTCTTCTTTGCTACGTTATACAGCCTTGCCTTCTTTGAGGACGATGTTCCGGCCCTGATCGCCGCCGCACGCCAGAATACCGGAGAAGAAGCCATCATCGCGCCCATCGTG
Organism: Caldilineaceae bacterium; assembly: GCA_022821545.1. Classification (GTDB taxonomy): domain Bacteria; phylum Chloroflexota; class Anaerolineae; order Caldilineales; family Caldilineaceae; genus Bin5. The sequence goes on along the minus strand of JAJEDJ010000018.1, from coordinate 30,089 downwards.
GACAACGTGGTGTTGTGGCACCAGGAGAATCCCGATGACTGGCGCGTTACGCGCCAGCTAATCCGCGATCAGTACGACACCGACCCAATGTGGTGGGCTTCGCGAGTCAACTTCGCCGCGACTATAATGGCCTTGCTCTACGGAGAGAGCGACATTCTGCGCACCATTGAGATCGCTGCGCTGGCAGGCTGGGATGCCGACAACACCATGGCAACCGCCGCCGGACTCCTAGGGCTGATTCACGGCTACAACGCCCTGCCCGAGGTGATCAGGGACAGCACGGACGTCTACTTCAATGAAGACATCACCGGCGATCTGCCCCGCTACGACACGGTGGCTGAGTTCGCCCGCAGGACGCAGAACCTGGCAGAGCAGATGATTTCCAGCGCTGGTGGAACGACGCATCAGGGCATCTACCGGATTCCTATTGAGCCGCTACCAGGAAGGGGGCGCTGACAGGAGTGGCAGGTCTGAGGTCCTGGTACGTCCCCATCGCTTTATTCGTCTTCTCGCTTGCCGCCTACACCGGCATGCTCTCAATGCAGATCCGCCACGGCAACCTGGGGACGACCCAAGTCTCTGAGTTCCTGCTCTGGTTTGGCTTGGCATTCGCCGCCTACGCCGCGGCCGTTTTCTGGCTGGAACGCCGGCCGCATGAAGATGGCCGCGAGGTCTCCTCGTCGCGAACGGGGATCAAGAGCTTCTACCTGCTGGTCTGGATCTGGGGAGGCGGATGCCTCTTCAGATGGTTGCTGCTGCAGACATTCCCCACCTTGTCTTCAGATGTCTTTCGATACATGTGGGATGGCTACGTCACCGCCAATGGTGTAAGTCCTTACGCCCACCCCATTAACGCCTCCCAGTTGGACTGGCTCGACACGCCATTTCGGTCCCAGGCCAATCACGCCTGGATGGCCAGCCCCTACCTGCCTGCCGCACAGTGGTTCTTTGCGGCCATCGCCCTTTTCTATCCTCTCGATCCGATCTCTTTCCAATCAGCAGCCGTCCTGTTCGATCTTGGAACCGCGTTTATTCTCTCCAGGTTGCTGGCGACCGTCGGACTCCCTGCAAAACGTCTGCTTATCTACCTTTGGAACCCGCTGGTCATCGTGGAGACCGCCCAGGGCGCGCACGTTGATGCTCTGATGGTCCTGTTGATGATGTTGGCGGTCCATGCGATGGTACGAGCCGGGATTACTGACAGCAGGGCATCGCCTTCCAGCCCGCCTGGATTCGTTGTGGGGAAACCGGCGTTCTCCTTGCTGGCGCCTCTTTTTTTGGCTCTGGCCACATTGACGAAACTGATCCCCGCGCTTCTGATTCCCGTTTTCTGGAGTAGGTGGAACTGGGGAAGCCGTCTGCTCTACGGTTATCTGACAGTTGGAATGCTGGTGGCGCCGGCGCTGCGGGCCGGCGACTGGGGTCTGGCCGGAGAACTGGACGGCCGCGGACTGTTCGGGGCCTTACGCATCTACAACGCGCAGTGGAATTTCAATAGCGGCCTGTTTCGCTGGCTGGAGAACTGGCTCGAAAGCATGGGGATAGAAGGCCCGATGGCACAGGCCCAGGAGATAGTCTATTTCCTGATGTCCTTGCTCTTGCTGGTTTTGTGGCGGCGTCTTCGCCAGTCCAATATCGACATGAGAACAACATTGCGCTGGCTGGCTGTTCCTCTTGGCGGCTATCTCCTTTTGGCAACGACGGTCCATCCCTGGTATCTGCTGGTCCTGATTCCCTTCCTGCCTTTTCTGGCGCCGGCGGAGAACGAACCAAAGCGACTCTGGCTGCTTGTACTGCCCTGGCTCTGGCTAAGCGGAATCGTTGCGCTCTCGTATGTCACCTACATCGAGCCCGATAGCCTGCGGGACCTGGACTGGGTGCGACTGTTGGAGTGGCTGCCGACGCTGTGTCTCCTGGGCGCGGGTCTGTTCTGGGGACTCAGGCGGCAGGGTATTGTACGTGACCACTCTTGAGAAAAGAAGCTGGCGAATCCTTCCCATAGGTGGACTCGATTCCAACTTTATTTCCCGCGATTGCCGTCAGTGTGTCGTTTTTCACTCTTCTCTGCCGGCGAATCGGATGACCTGGACGCCTCTGAATTCGGCTATCTCGGACTCGCCGTATATCCTGCCCAGTTCGCGAGGGATGATGCCGTACGGGTCGGAATACCAGTTGTGGGAATACACGAGCCAGACCCGGTCGCGACCGGCGAGCAGCTCCTGAATCCGGGGTACGTCTGCCTCCTCCATCGCAGGTTCCAACTCGCCCCTGTCAAACAGATCTACGGGCAGGCCCTTCAGCAGCGTATCGAGCTCATATCGTTCGTAATAATACTCAAAGGGAATCTGTACCCACGTGGCGTTGAAGAGGATCATTTCGTCTGGCTGCGCCTGCTCCGCAACGTGGGAAGCCGCCTCATCCCAAGCTTCCTTCTGGAAAAAGAAGTAGTACCCGTTCAGGGAGAGGCCGCTCAGTCCCAGGATAGCCGCCAGAATTAGAAGTTGGACGCCAAGTCGAACGGAGGAAACGAGCCCGGCCAAATGGGCAGGCCGACGGAGAGTGAGCAAGTCCGGCAGGGTCATTCTCAGAGGGACCTCAATTGCGCGTATTCCGGCCGCGACAAGAAAAAAGTAGGGCAGTGTCGTCCATATCAGCGGCCGCTCTGCATAGATCGGGCGGCGCATACTCACAATAAGCGCCACGACGTGCGGAACAAGAAACAGACAGACCAGCAGCACCGCGGCTCTGTCTCCTTCCAGTGATTGAACACTCTTCTCACCACTTTTCTGTCTTACAGATTGACCCCCCGCAGCCTGCCTTCGCCCTGTGCGGGAGCGCGGTCTTGCCACAAAGAGCAGACTTGCCAGACCCAGAACCGCCAAAACCGAATATCCCCACATCCAGATTGGTCTCAACGGCAGGTTGGAGGGCAGGAAAGCGAAGTGAAAGTTGCGAAACGTATCCAGCACAAGGTCAGGCCAGGGGGGAGGCAGCCAGAATCCTGACTCGACGTCGATTACCTGAATGATGAAGGGCATGGCCCAGGGCAGCCACAACAGGACGGCCAGACCCTGAAATCGCACCCAGTCCTTCCAGAAGGCGTCTGCGTCAGCCTCCGCATCGGATGCCGAAGTTTCCACCTGACGATCGAGTTCCCTGCCAGACTGGCTGTCTTCCCGGGAATCTACTTGCTCTCCAACTTCCGCAAGCGTTCCGTTTTTCCCTCCATTCGCAGTTCCGCCTCCTACTCCCGTAGGGAAAAGCAGATAGATCAGCACCGCGGCTGCGTTCAGCGCCGCCGGCAGAAACACAGCCGCAGTATTGTGGGTCAGCATCACGAGGGCCTGCGAGACCGCGAGCCCGACCCAGTCTCTGCTCTGCGCAACGCGGCTTGTCAATAGCCGAGCCAGGAAGAAGAGAACAAACGCGACTTCGAGCGTGAGCAACGCGTACATGCGCGTTTCCTGGGCAAACTGCACGTGGAAGGGAGACACGGTCAGGATGAACGCGGCAATGGATGCCGTCGGGCCGTCAAGCAGGCGGCGACATGCGGCATAGAATACGGGAATGGTCAGCACGGATGCCAGCGCCGACAGGGTTCGCACTGCGCCTTCGAGTGTGCCGAAGAGCTCGATCCACAGATGGAGCAGGCTGTAATACAGCGGCGGATGCTGGTCCACCTCAATGAGCCAGCGCCATCCCTCCCACAGGCTGTGGCGGGCTATCCACAAGCTGAACGACTCATCCAGCCATATGCTCTTTTCTTCAATCCGGTACAGGCGCAGAACGCCCGCGACAACCACGAGCCCCGCGACAAACAGCAGTTCACCATGGGCGTTCACAATGCCGGAGAGGAAAGGAGTCCGAAGTCTCAGATTCATATTTTTATTATTGCATCTGCCGCGCCAGGTTTCAACTACCAGCGACCCTGCAAAGGGGATTCGTTGCGCTCGCTTTCAAGCCCATGTACAATTCTTCACACAATCCTCTCCATCTGTCGAGAAAGGCAATGCTTTCCCCACTTCAGCTTGAAGATCAGGCCCCGTGGCGGCAGCGTTTTCGCTGCAGCAACCTCGGATATGTCTATGTCGCCCCCGAAAACCGAACGATTGGAATCGTCCATGCCAGCATGGGGGGGCCGGAAAAGCAGTTCCTTGCCTGGGACATTCCATCCGGGGACCTGCGCCCCCTGCTACCGGACGACGAAACGCCGGCGTACGGTTGGTTGGCGCCGGCAGGGGACTACCTCTATTACCTGCAGGACGAAGGAGGCAGTGAATTGGGCCACATCGTCCGCGTTCCCATGGCCGGTGGCCCTGCCGAAGACCTGACACCCGATCTTCCCCAATACACTCTGCGCGGCTTCGACATTAGCCGCAACGGCGCCTGCCTGGCATTCGATGCCGTCTACGAAAACTGCTACTGGTTCTACTGCATTGCGCTGGGACCAGGAGGCTTCAGTTCGCCGCAGTTAGTACACAGGGCCCGGGAAGAGACGTGGGGTTGTCATCTGTCCCGTGACGGAGCCCTGCTCGCGGTCAAGTCAACTCATCGTGCGCCTCACAGCCGCCGCTACACAACCCTGGTATTCGATACGAATTCAGGCGAGCAGGTCGCTGAGCTTTGGGACGGTTCCGGCTACAGCGTCGAGCCTATTCAGTTTTCGCCTCTTCAAGGGGATGAGCAGTTGCTCGCCGCGTCCAACGCGAGCGGCGCCTTGCGGCCCCTGCTGTGGGACCCGCGTTCAAACGTACGGCATGACTTGGCGGCGCCCTCAGCCGAAGGACCGGTTCTGCCGCTGGACTGGTCCCCTGACGGAAGCAGACTGCTGGTTCAGGCAAAGACGGAGAAACACAACGGCCTCTTCATCTACGATCTTAATGAAGAAGCTCTACACCCGCTTCAACATGATCCAGGCAGTTTTCGCGGCCGCGCCGGACCTTACCACACGGGAACGGCGGCCAGCTTTTTCGCGCCGGACGGTACGGTTTGGGCGCAGTGGAACGATGCCTCCCATCCTTCCCGGCTGCTCTCGTTGACTACTACAAACAGACCCAAGCCGGTACTCCCAGCCAGCCAGTGCCCGCGAGGACACGCCTGGCGTTCGGTCAGCTTTCCCAGTTCAGACGGCGTTTCCGTCCAGGCGTGGCTGGGAATGCCGTCCTCAAGTGAAGGGTCTGCGGGTCCCTTCCCCACGATCCTGCACGTCCACGGAGGTCCCAGCGGCGCCGCGTCCAACGCCTTCGACGCTCCCGGCCAGGCCTGGCTCGACCACGGCTTCGCCTATCTTACCGTCAACTATCGCGGTTCGACCGGATTCGGTCGCGACTTTCAGGAAAAGATCAACGGCGACGTCGGGCGCTGGGAGCTGGAAGACATGATGGCCGCCCGCCGCTGGCTGATTGGGGAAGGAGTTGCCGACCCGAACGCCATACTGCTCGAGGGAGGATCCTACGGGGGTTTCCTGACCGTTTGGGCGCTTTCGCAGGCGCCCGATCTGTGGGCGGGCGGCATCGCGCCGGTGGCGATCGTCGATTGGACGATGAACTATGAGGACTCGTCAGCGGCCATGAAGGGCTGGGCGCGAATGATATTTGACGGCACGCCTCAAGACAGGCCGGAGCTGTATAAGGACCGTTCTCCCCTTACCCATGCGGCGGCGATCCAGGCGCCCCTGCTGATCTTTCAAGGCAGACGAGACAGCCGCGCTACGCCCCGCCAAATGGAGCGCTTTGCGCGTAAGATGGAGGCGCTGCAGAAAGAGTTCACCCTGGTGTGGCTGGACAGCGGACATGGCTTGACAAGTGCAGCTACAGCCGAACATATACAGGAAACTCACCTGAAATTCGCTTACCGGGTACTGGGGCTGCCGGGGCGAGATGCGGACTGATTTTTCGAAGCAGTTCGCCCGTTTTCTCCAGCCGGATTCCGGTATCAGGGCAACACTGGCCAGTTCCGACTATCGTCTTCTCCTGGGATCGAGCACACTCTGGTGGCTGGCCCATTACATGGAGATGATTGTACTGAGCTGGCTGGTCCTTGAACTAACCGACTCAGCCGGTCTTGTCGGGCTTGTTGGATTCTGCCGCTCGATCCCCTCGCTGCTTATCGGCGGTTTTGGCGGCCTGCTTGCCGATCGAATTGGCCGCCGTCCCCTGATCATCGCCTCGCAAACGCTGACATTCTGCATGTACGCGATCGTTGCCGTGCTGCTGGCGGCGGGCCTGCTCGCGCTATGGCACCTTGTTGCCATCGCCCTGACACTTGGCTGCGCCTGGGCGATGGACTGGCCGACCCGCCGGGCCCTGATACCCGATCTGGTGGGCCGGCCCCGCGTCATCGACGCACTAATGCTGGAAAACCTGGGGATGAGCGTCGCCCGCGCGCTGGGCCCTCTTCTGGCGGGGGTAGTTCTCGACGCATTCAATGTGTTGGGCTGCTTCCTGACATTGAGCGGGCTTTCGGCAATCTCGCTACTGCTCCTGCGATCACTGACGCGGCAGCCAATTCCACACACTTCATCCCCCTCCAGCGCGTCTCCCCTTGCCCAGATCAGAGATAGCGTCCGCTACGTGCGCCAGAATCAGTCCATCCTGGCCGTGACGCTGATTACGATGATCATGAATATGCTGGCCTTTCCCTATATGAATTTCCTTCCCGTTTTCGCACGCGATGTACTGCATCAGGGACCTGTTGGCCTGGGCTACCTCGGCGCGGCGGTGGGAGTCGGGAACGTAGTCGGCCTGTTTCTGGTCAACTGGGCAAGGCGCTTCGCAAGTGCAGGATGGATCTTCATCGCCGGCACGCTTCTGCATTGCCTGGCGCTGTTCGCCTTCACAACCAGTTCCGTCTTCGCGGTCTCCTGGTCGTTTCTGCTGTTGGTTGGGGTCGGTCATGCCTGCTTTGGCATTATGCAGAGTTCAATCGTTCTGCTGGCTGCCGCAGACGAGAGGCGGGGACAGGCGATGGGAGCCATCGCGGTTGCCATTGGCGCGGGTCCGTTTGGCCGGCTCCAGACCGGCGTGCTCGCCGAGGCGTTTGGGGCGCCGCTGGCGGTCGGGGGTGAAGTCGCGGCGGCTGCGCTACTGGTAACAATGGTCGCCGTGACGCTCCCAGGTCTACGTCAGGTCAATGGCAGCCATGAGCGCGCAGAGAGCGGCTGAGCGGCCAGTACCTGTCCCCGCCCATTACGCCATCGCCTCCTTCATCGCCGCGACTGCCTGCTCCTCAACTGCGCTGATCTTCAGAACCTGTTCAGCAATTCTCTCCCTGAACGAGACCACTTCTCCATCTGTGAGTGGGAACGCCTTCTCCATCCGGCTACGGATCGCGATCAGGCGCTCGGCGTTGGCTTTGCCTTTTTCGAAGGCTTCTCCGCCTCGCATGAGAAAGAGCTGCTGGTTCTCCAGCATCAACTTGCGGGCCTCCGCCCAATCCGGAACGTCATCCGGCAGTAGCAGTTCACCCAGATCGCGCCACGCCAGCGCGCTTGCACGGAACTGCTGCGCGGCTTCCCGCAGTCCCGGTCGGTCCAGAATCTGCGCCGCCTCATCCAGAAACGCTGCAAAGACGTCCCTCTCGGCAAATCCTTCCTTGCCGTAGGTGTGCGTATCGCTGAAGACCGATTCCAGACCGGCGTACATCTTGCGCCCGCGAGGAAACTCCTTCTCCCAACTGCTCCTCATTTTGGGTTTTCGCAACGCGTCGGCCCAGCGCTGGTAGGCGGCGAAGCCGAAATTGTGGCGGGCGCCTTTGGGCGGTTTCTCCGTGTACAGTTGGATGCTGTCCCGGATGCCCGCCCCAACCGCTTCCGGAATCCGGTCGGCATCAGGCTTCTCCAGCGTCATTATGCGGTGTCTGAACTTCTTGACTTTCGACCTGGCTTCTGCCAGCTGGGCGGTCGTTGCATTCAAGGGCACGCGTGCGCGGTCGGCGATCGAGACCTGGCCGGACTCTTCGTCATACCCAAAGACGACCACCGGCAACATGTGCGGAATCTCGAATTCGTAAGGCTGCGGATCGTAGGGGAGGCTGGAGGCATCGACCCAGGCGATGGCGGGCGTTCCCTTTTCCAGGGTGTCGACCAGGTTACCGACCGCCCTATCCGCGCTTGCCGTCTGACGCACATTCTGAGCCGCGCCCAGTCGCTGCAGCATCGTCTCCATTGGGTCGAACGTGTTTCGGGTAAGGATGCGGGCATGCGGGTCGATGCCCTGATAGGCGAAGACGAAGTAACCCATCACCGCCCCGCCGCTGATGCCCATCAGCAGGGCCTCAGAATAGGGCTCGCCCGTATGGGGCGCCTTGACGCCGCAATAGTCGAGGTAGTTTCGGACAGTTCCGGTCTCCCAATGGAGCCCTTCAAATTGAGTGTAGTTGGCAAGAGTTGGCATTTCTGCTTCCCTATGACAGTAGAAGGCAATCGGTAGCCATTCTATTGGATGAATCGGTGTCAAGAGCGCGCGCAGCCAGGTCGCCGTCAGCCGGGATGAAGCTTCCAGCGGGTGGCGTCACTTGCCATCCCGCTCCAGGCGATAACCAGTTGCGGGCGGACGGCAAAGAGGCCCTCAGGAGGAAAACTGGAGGCGCTGCGGCCGTTCAAGTGTTCACTAGGACGATATGTTTCATATTTGCGTACAAACTCCTCGTCCACTCTTCGAAGCAGCTCCTGGCTTGGCCGGCCGATCTCTTCAAAACGGCCTTCGACGATGACTACCTCATCGCCGCTCTCCAGATGAACCACGGCCTGCGGGTTGGCACGTAGATTTCGGACCTTCCGGCCCGTGCCCACGAAATAGAAGGCATCATCCAGCCAGGCGCCCCAGACCGGTACGGCATGGGGCCGTCCATCGCTTCGGACGCTGGCAATCCAATAGTTCACCGCCCTTCTCATGCGGCTTTCGACGAATTCCCAAGGGAGCATGTCACTGTCATACTCAATCGGCCCAGTTGCGCCCAAGTCCGGGCGGCTTCGCTGACTCTCGTAACGGTCGGTCATCGCCTCCTCCGGACTAAAGTGGCAAGACGCGGGCGCCGGAGCTCGGGGCGCTAATATAGATCTCCGGCCACAGATTCATGGCCCTGGCATAACTTTCCTGGACAGTTTCACGCACATCCTTCTCCGCCCCCGCCCGGACCAGTGCAACGGCGCAGCCGCCAAACCCTGCCCCCGTGAGACGCGCGCCGAGGCAACCGGGATGGCTGCGCATCGATTCGACCATCTTGTCCAGCGCCTCGCTGCTGACTTCGTAGTCGTCCCTCAAGCTCGCGTGGCTGGCGTCCATCAACCGGCCCGCTTCTTCAAAGTCGTCCTGTTCCAGTGCGGCGACCGTGGTCTGCACGCGATCGTTCTCGCTAATGACGTGACGACAGCGTCGGTAAACCGTATGCGAAAGTAGAGAACGATGGGCTTCCAGCTCTGCGCGGCTTACATCCCGGAGGGCGCCGATTCCAGGCAGTACTTCCTTCAGTCGGCGGACGCCGTCTTCACACTGCGCTCTCCGTTCGTTATATGCGCTGCCCGCAAGGGAGCGGCTTGCCTTGGTATTGCCAATCACCAGTGACACGCCTTCAGGAAAGGGTACGCGGCGATAGCCCAGGGTGCGGCAGTCGATCAGCAGGGCGTGGCCGTCTTCTCCGAGTGTACTGATAAACTGATCCATTATTCCACAGTTTACGCCAACGAATTCATTCTCGGCCTTCTGAGCAGCCCTGGCCAACTGGGGGCCGGTCAGCGCGTGGATCTGATTTGCTGCCGTGAGAAATGCCTTGGCGGCCGCGATTTCCAGTGCGGCAGAACTGCTGAGGCCGCTGCCCCTGGGGACATTCCCGCTGACGATACCTTCGAAGCCCTGCAGCTGAATGCCAAGTGCGGCCAGTTCGAGTCCGACTCCCTGAACATAGTTTGGCCATAGCTGTTTTTTGTTTCGCTCCGAGTTTCCCAGACTGAAATCAGCCCACGAGTCAAACTCCAGCGCGTAGAGCCTGACTTGATTATCGTCGCGTGGCCGAAAGAGTACTCTGACGTCCCGGTCCAGGGCCACAGGCAACACGAAACCGTCATTGTAGTCGGTGTGCTCGCCGATCAGGTTGACCCGTCCCGGCGCAATCGCAAGATGGGTCGCCTTGCCCTCGAAGTTGGCGTCAAAACCGTCCAGTATGGTCTGCGTTCGCTTGTCTGGTTGCATGGCGCTCAAAGTATCCGCTCAGTGTATCCGGTCAATGTATCCGGTCTTGTGAAAGGTCAGGAAACGGTTTCGTCTGCTTCGTTCGGACCGCCTTGAGCCAGCACGGCACTTTCACCGGCGCGGCCGAGGACGGCATATAGATTCAGGTCCGACTCCTTGCCGTCGGCTCGAAACGTGTGCATGACGGTCTGGCCGGCGTCGGCAGCCAGCCGTCTCAATTCCGCCTCATCTACCTGGTGAAGGTAACGGACCGACTCCACGCCCTGGCGCCACGGCAGCAGCGCGTCACCTGGCTCCAGTTCGGCAGGGCTGATGCCAACTGTGCAGGGGTCGATCAGCTTCCTGCGGAATCTGTCGCTGCTGAGGAACTGCCAAAAGGACAAAATGACATAGCCTGAGCTTAAGCGTTGAAGGTCTTTCATGAGCCGCAGCCGCAGCGCGTAGCCCGGCAGGTGTTGCACGGTTGCCGTGCAGAGAACAACGGAATAGTTTGGCGACTCAATCGAACCTGTATTCGCGCGGACGTGTCCGCTCTCAGCGAGCCCACCTGGCGCCAAAACAGAGGGCCAATCCGGATTCGCCAGCTCGGCCTGGATGAACCGACAGTCGACAGTTGCGAGGTTCGCGGTGGACTGCCGGGCGAGTCGGAGAAGTGCCCTGTTTCCATCCACGCCCGTGTAGGAGGCGACGACCCCTGCTTCGTCCAGTAGCCGGGCGAAGCGGCCGTTGCCGCAGCCAACGTCCAGTACAGGCAGGCTAACCTTCCCGGCGGCCCTGAAATACGGTAGAATGGCCCTGAGTCCCGGGGTCCATCCCTGGCGCGTTGCGTCGAAATGGTGGGCCACTTGCTCGTAGAAGCGGCGGTTCAGCGTCAGCAACCTGGTTTGCGTCTTCAGTTCCATTCGCGCTGTTCGCCCCGGAGTGCGTTCCGGCTTCCGCGACCGTCAGGAGGGTCTTTCCCCGACTATGAAACGAATTTTGGCGCCGGAAGAGATTCCGGCCGAGGTGGTTCAGACAGCCCAGGAGTGGCAGCGAAAGCGGAGATTCAGTCCGTCTGCCCATCGTGCGGCGCTGGAAGCGATCTTCAAGGAGGTCCTTGCGGTTCAGGAGTCCGAATGGGACACGAATCGCTCGCTGCGTTCCATTCTAGCCCGATACCCGAAGGAGGGCAAAGGGTTCTATGCCAAATCGGACCTGATAGCCGGTTACCGGCTTCTGATCGATGAGGGCAAGCTGGAGCCGAGTTCGCTTCTTCTGGACAGAATCCGCATGAAGCCGGTGCGTACGTCCAGCGGCGTAGCGCCGGTAACCGTTCTGACTGCGCCGGCCGGCTGTCCCGGCGAGTGTATTTTCTGCCCCGATGACTGGCGCATGCCCAAGAGCTACATCTACGATGAACCGGGAGCGCAAAGGGCCGAACGCGACGGCTTCGACCCGTTCAAGCAGACGCTGGGCCGCATCGATGCCTTTGAAAGTATCGGCCACGACGCCAGCAAAGTGGAGCTATTGATCCTGGGGGGCACCTGGGGCGCCTATAGTCAGGACTACCGAGAGTGGTTTGTCCGCCGCTGTTTCGACGCCATGAACGCCTATGGAGACCCGGCATACCTGCCGTCCTCCACTCTGGAGGAGGCCCAAGAGCGCAATGTCCTGGCGGGTTGCAGAAACGTTGGGCTGGTCGTCGAGACGCGGCCCGACTGGATTACACCGGATGAAATCCGGCACATGCGCCGCCTGGGTGTGACGAAGGTACAGATCGGCGTTCAGAGCCTGGAGGACAACGTTCTGGCACTGAACAAGCGCGGACACACCGTGACCGAGGTCAGGCATGCGCTGGGGCTGCTGCGGACGGCCGGGTTCAAGTTGCACCTGCACTGGATGCCCAATCTGTACGGGGCTACATTGGAATCAGACCGGGACTCGTTTCATCGATTCTTCAGTGATCCGTCGATCCGACCGGACGAACTCAAGATCTACCCTTGCTCCCTGATCGCCGGTACCGTCCTTTACGAGAAGTGGCAGGCAGGAGAATACACTCCCTATACTGAGAAGGAACTGGTCGCGCTGCTGGCGGATATCAAGCCGACGGTGCCGCCGTACACACGCATCAACCGCCTGTTTCGCGACATACCGGCACATCACATCGAGGCCGGCGTAAAGACGAGCAACCTGCGCGAGGTGGTCCACGAAGAGTTGTCGCGTCGCGGTGAACGCTGCGGCTGTATTCGCTGCCGCGAAGTCAGGCGCAACCAGGTGCGGGAGGAAGCGCTGCGGATGACAGTCTCAACCTACGCAACGGACTTAACGGTCGAGCACTTTCTGCAGGTTGTCGTAGACGATGAGAGAGGGAGCGGCACGCAAGCGGGCTTAGCGCGGGCGCCGCTCGCCGGCTTTCTAAGGCTGAGTTTGCCAAAGAGGCCTGCGGCAGGCAGTCGAGCCTTCCTGGAAGAGATTCGCGGCAACGCCTTGATTCGCGAAGTGCATGTTTACGGACCGGCGCTGGCAATCGGCAGCGCAGAAGAGGGAGCCGCCCAGCACGTTGGCGTGGGAACGCGCCTTCTCAACGAGGCTCGACGGCTCAGTCGCGCGGCAGGTTTCGATAGCATCAGCGTCATCGCCGCCACCGGCACGCAAGCCTACTACGCGGCGCGCGGCTTTGCGCTTGGCGAACTCTATATGACCGGCAGTACGTCGACCGATTCCCGGAGTTCAACGCCATCCCCAACCACGCAAGCCACAGTCGTTCCAATCTCAGGCTGAGCTCACGCCAGATCCATCTCCGGCATAATAAGATTCCGACATAACAAGTGTCCGACATAACAAAAAGAGGCGCCGCGATTTATCGCCGCACCTCTTCTAACTTTCTTTACAACCGCCCGAGCTCGCCGTGGCCGAGCCGCCAGCCAGGCCCTGTCAGGCGGCTACTGACTTAGAAATGCAGAGTCAGGTCGAAATCTGTCACGAGGACCAGGGGGAGAATCTGATGAATCATTGGCATCATCTCGCCCATGCCCGGCATTGCCATGTCCAGCAACGGAATTTCGGTGATCAACTCGATCAGGTTGCTGGCTTTGCCGTCGGACCAGTCCAAAGTCGGCAGGGAGTTGCCGTCAATGGAGATCGAAATGCCGTCGGCTCCGGTGCTGATGCCAAGCTGGGAAATCCCCAAGGCTCTAACCATACTGAGCGAGCCAAGCCCCATCTCGAGGGCCCCAAGTGAACCACCCGTCATCTCCTGCATCTCCTGGATCGACAGATCACCGATGCTGATGCTGCCGTCGGCGGCATAGAAGACGGGAAGATTGATGCGGGGCGGCGTACCCACTGCGGCCAGGAACTCATCCTGGGCGGCCTGGGCAGCCATCGCGGCTGAACTATCACCTTCGACGTACAGTGGAATCTCGTCAGCTCCAGGCGCAGCCGGGAAGCGGGCAATCACGCCGATCCCGATACTGTCAACGAGGGCAAAGAGCAGGTCTGCCATGGGAACGGCCACGCCAAAGGTGTTTAGCGCACCGGGCAGGGCGGTCAGCGAATCGCCGTCATAGCTGATATTCGGAATACTGCGACCATTGACCAGCAGCAGTAGGCCCTCAGGCGTATTGCTCACCTGGATGTGCTGGATATTGCTTGCTCCCAGAGCAAAAACTACCTCGGCCGGCACCTGAATATCCAGAGGCACGCCAAGGCCGCCTACCAGGTCTGCCAGGGCAGCGTTCTGAATCGCTGCATTTCCGTCCATGCCAAAGTCCAGCACCAGCGCAGGCAGGTCAATTACCAATTGGTCGGCATCGGCATCGATGCTGCCCTGACCGGCTCGGGGCGCACATCCCGCAAGAGCAATAACTGCAATAAGCATTATGGCGGCCCAGAACCTAACACGTCGATTGAGCATTTCATACCTCCTAAGGGCGGTCAAGAAAAAGGGTAATGATTGAAATCTGCAAGTGTTCGGAAAACACGACCGACTATGAACAATCCCGCTACTTGAAACACGCGGGCATTGTACCATCAATTGTATGCAGAGACAATGCTTCTGGAACTATGGCGCTCCTGGACCTACGGTTAAGGGGGGACCTGCGACTGCGTTCCGCATGATAAGGGAACTCTTCGATTTATGCAAACTCCAGAATTCCACCGGAAAACCTATGTAGGGACCGGGTACAGACTGGCCACAATTCTAAATGATAGGCAGCCATACGTCAACCCTGGTGAGAAAGAAAGCGGCGTTGAGAGAGGCCCGTCCCAGTGCGGGGGAGGAGAAAAGGGGGATCCCAATGGGCGCCCGCACTCTTTTCGGAGGGCGACCGACTGATTCGCCCTCAGTTCATGTCAAATTCGATGAATTCGCCGGTTACGGTGAAGATGATTCGCTCACAAATGTTGGTCACCCTGTCGGCGGCCCGTTCCAAATTGTGCGCTGCCCAGAGCAGGTAGTTTGAGCGGTCAATCAGAGTCGGGTCTTCCAAAATCATGGCAATCAGGTCACGGTGGACCTGATTGTAAAGGGCGTCCACTTCATCGTCCCGCAGCGGAATCGTTCGGGCGGCCTCCAGGTCCTGAGTCAGGAAGGCATCGAGCGCTTGTTGTAGCATAGTCGTAGCGATTTCGCACATGCGGGGTATGTCGACCAGCGGCTTGAGTAGCGTTTCAGGCCCAATCAAAAGGATTATTCTGCCGATTCCCTTGGCGTAATCGCCAATCCGCTCCAGCTCCGTGCTGATCTCCAGCACTGCCGCTATCAGGCGCAGGTTTCCCGCCATTGGTTGTTGCGTCGCAATCAATCGCAGACAGTCGGCCTCGATCTCGAAACGCTTCTTGTTGATTATTTCATCTTCCTTTATCAGACGCCTGGCGGTTTCCATGTCTCTGCTCCGCAAGGCTTCCACTGACTCTTTCAGAGCCTGGATCACCATGCTTCCCAGCATCAATGTATCGGTCTGGAGTGTCTCCAGTTCCCTGGCAAAAGAGGTCCGCAGGAGCTGTCCCATCGATGGTCTCCTTTCCCTCCGAAGGACTATCGACTCTGAAGGTAAGTGAGCAGCTTGTCACGCATCAGATCCCGCACCTGCCTGCAGGCCGAGATCCTCTCTGAATCGCTCCCAATCAGCTTTGTTGGGTCGTCAAACGGCATGTGAGTGACTTCCTCGTCCCCCAACCAGACCGGGCAATTCCTGGCCGCGCTATCGCAAACCGTGACGACGAGGTCCGGCTGCAACTCTCGATAGATCTCGACCGACTCCGTTGCGCCATGTCGAATGTCTATGTCTAACTCCGCCATCGCCTGCACTGCGAGTGGATGTACCGTACCTGAAGGCGCGGTACCGGCCGAAAAAGCCTGCCAACTCTCGCCAAGAAATGCGTTCACAAGCCCCTCGGCCATCTGACTGCGGCAAGAGTTTCCCGTGCATAAGATGAGAACTCGCTTCTTTTCGATGTTCATGCCGACCCCGCGGGCAGTGTGGTCTTAGCCGAAGCGCCCGGTGATGTAATCTTCCGTGCTCTTCCGGCTCGGATTTGTGAAGATCTTCTCGGTGTCGTCAAACTCTATCAGATTCCCGGTTCGATTGTCGTCAACGCTGAAAAAGGCAGTGTAGTCGGAAATGCGGGCCGCCTGCTGCATATTGTGCGTGACGACGATAATCGTGTACTTCACCGACAACTCCTTCATCAGGTCTTCAATTCGCAGCGTGGCGATCGGATCCAGGGCTGAGGCGGGCTCGTCCATGAGAATGATCTCCGGCTCAACCGCAATCGCCCTGGCGATACACAACCGCTGTTGCTGTCCGCCGGAAAGGCCGAGCGCGCTCTGTTGCAGTTTGTCCTTTACCTCTTCCCACAGGGCAGCGGACCGCAGCGCCCTTTCGACCATCTCGTCCATGTCCCCGCGGAAGCCGTTTATGCGGGTACCCCAGGCGACGTTTTCGTAGATCGTTTTCGGAAATGGGTTCGGCTTCTGAAAGACCATACCGATGCGGCGTCGAACTTCCACGGGATCTACGTCACCGGCGTAGATGTTCTGTCCCTGAAAGAGGACTTCACCTTCGATTCGCACACTGGCGATCAGATCGTTCATGCGGTTGAAACAGCGCAGGACCGTACTCTTGCCACAACCTGAAGGACCGATGATGGCTGTGATCTTGTTTGAAGGCACCTTCATGTCTACATCGCGCACGGCGCAGAAGTCGCCGTAGAAGACACTCATTTTTTCGGCTTCAATGGCATTCCCGACCGGCCCATTGGGCGGAGAACCGACCGTTTCGGTCCGGGTCTGCGAGGGGCGTTCAAGCGTAACCGTCATGTTTTCGGATACTCCACTAAGCGATAGCCCGGCTGCGGTCAAAGCGATTTCGCAATAGCACCGCGGAGGCGTTTAACGACAACAGTAGAATGAGAAGGACCAAAATGGCTGCCGCGGCCAGATTCCGGAACTCATCTTGCGGCCGCGAGGTCCACTGGTAGATCTGAATAGGCAGCACGGTGAATTTGGAGAATGGCCCGCTGGGGTCAAGGGCGATGAAAGTTGAGGCGCCGACAACGACCAAAGGGGCTGTCTCTCCAATTGCCCGGCTGACGGCCAGAATCGTCCCTGTCAGGACGCCCGGCATGGCGCTCGGCAAGACGTGATGCCAGATTACCTGCCAGTGGGTCGCGCCCAATCCAAAGCCGGCCTGGCGCAGAGAGTTGGGAACGGCTCGAATCGCCTCCTGACCGTTGATTATGATCAGGGGCAGGATCAGAAGACCAAGTGTCAGACCGGCCGATATGATTGTGCGGCCGTTTGCGGTGGACTGGTCACCAATGCCCAAGAACGCCCCGCTCGTGAACAGTTCCAAAATTCGGACGAAGATTGCCAGCCCCAACATTCCGTAGATGATCGATGGGACGCCGGCCAGGTTATTGATATTGGTCTGAATCAACCTGTTGAGGAGACGCTCCTTGTGCGCGTACTCCTCCAGGTAGATCGCCGCTCCTACGCCAATGGGAAAGGAGAACAGTATTGTAATGGCGACCACCCAAAGAGAGCCGAAGATCGCGGTGCGTACACCGGCGCGCAGCGGTTCGCTCGATTGCGACTTACTTATGAAGCTGGTCGTTAGCCAGCTCCGAAAATAGACATCGGAACCGGGAAATCGCTCGTCAGCCTCTGCGAACACGCTGTCTCGCGCGAATATGGAATCGAACAGGCCCCAAGTCGCCTGGACTTGCGGCTCTACCACGCGTTCCAGAATCAGATCATGCACGTTTTCGCGGCTTCTCTCAGCAAAGGGGATGTCATGCTCATAGCGACGCATCAGCCCGGCAGAGATGTTCGCTTCCAGAATCTCCACCAGGTTTTCTTTAGGCAACTCGTTCAGCGGCACGCCGTCAACGGCCAGTTCTGCGGGATCAATCGTGTTCACAATCGCGACGTAGCCGAAAGACTGATTGAGAATGTTCAAGAGAAGGGCGCACAGTGCAACGATACCGGCGAGCATTGCCGCCTGAAAGACTATCGCCCAGATCCGTCCCCTGCGCTGCCGCGCAACGACCTGTTCATGGTGGGCGGCGCCCGACGGCATCAGCCGGTCAGCAGCCTGGGGCACAGTTTGCCGCTGGTGGACAGCCATTATTCGTACTCCTCACGGAAGCGGCGAACAATCCACTGGCTCAGGACATTGAGGCTAAGCGTCAACAGGAAGAGCAGCAGGCCGATGGCAAAGATGCTGTTGTAGTCGATTGAGTCGTAACTCAGGTCGCCGCCGCTGATGCGCACGATGTGGCCGGTCATTGTTTCAGCCGCTCGAAAGGGTGAGAAAGTGAAGTTTGGACCGGCGCCGGCTGCGATGGCCACGATCATTGTTTCGCCGATCGCACGCGAAATCGCCACGATAAAGGCCGCGGCCACTCCCGAGAGGGCGGCAGGCAATACGATTCTAACAGCAGTCTCCAGCCTGGTGGCGCCCAATCCATAAGAGGCCTGGCGCAGCGCGTTTGGAACAGCGCTCAACGCATCCTCGCTCATCGAGCTGACGAGCGGGATGACCAATATGCCGATAACGATGCCGGCGGAGGCAGTGTTGTAGATTTCAACAATATCGCGGCCAAAAATGCCGCGCAACAAGGGCGTCATGAACGTCAATGCGAAATACCCGTACACAACGGTTGGAATCCCCGCCAAAACTTCAAGGATCGGCTTCAAGACGCTGCGCGTTCGCTGGGGGGCGTACTCGCTCAAATAGATGGCGATACACAGTCCCATTGGCAGCGCTACCGCCATCGCAATCAGGCTGGCCATGAAAGTGGCGGTTACCAGCGGCCAGATGCCAAACCTGCCTATTGCCGGCTGCCACTCGGTTCCCCCGAAAAATTTGAGCAGGTTCACTTCCTCGTTAGCGAAGAACAGAAGTGACTCACGCCCCAGCACATAGACGATGCCCAAGGTTGTGAGAATTGAAATGGCGCCGCAAAGAAACAGGAATCCCTGGATTAACGATTCGGCGACTCTCGGCTTACGACTCAGGTCCAGCGGGGGTCCTCCCCCCAGGACTGACTCGCTAGTGCTTTCAGCGCCTGCCACCGGCCCTTGCATCGACTCCGCAGAGATGGCGGCCTGCGCTATTGGCGCCGATCGTGACATGGTTTCCCTCGTTTCTCCAGAATTTGCGGCAAACTGGTTGGCGCATGCTTTTCTTCAAATATCTGCGCCCGATTAACTCCCCTGCAAACGCCAAGGGGATGCGGCCTCCTAATGCGGCCAATTCTAATCCCATTGCCTGAAATCAGGAAAGTTGGGGTCGGGGATAAACCCCGAACCCCAATACCTGGCATTGCTATCCCGAGTTGCCGTGGCGGCAACCCGATTCAGGAGGACTTACTACTCCTTCGCGTTCATGGCGTTCAAGAGGCCCTGCCTGGCGGCTTCGAGAACGGAGCTTTCCGCAGGGAAGTAGCCAACGCGCTCAATCTCTTCATCGACGTATGTCAGGTAGAAGTTGATGAAGGCGGCGACCTGGGGTTTCTCGGCCATGATGCCTGCATCGGAGTAGATGTAGAGCGGGCGGGCAAGCGGGTAGCTGGCGTTGTCGACGTTGGCGGCCGTCGCCTCGACACCGTTGATGGCGACGATTTTCAGCGTGTCGGCGTTCTCCTGGTAGTAGGCGTAGCCGAAGTAGCCGACTGCGTAGGGGCTGCCGGTGACTCCCTGGACGAGGACGTTGTCATCCTCGGACAACTGGATGGCGTCGGCGCTCAGGATCGGTTCCATGTCCTTGTCGAAGACCTCTTCGACGAAGTAGTCGAAAGTACCGCTGTCGGTGCCGGGGCTGAAGCGCTGAATGGGCTCGGCGGGCCAGTCGGGGTTGACGTCGGCCCAGGTCGCGGCGGTGGAGAAAACGATCGCCAGCTGCTCCATGGACAGGTTGTCGACGAAGTCGTTGTCCTTGCTGACGGTAACGGCCAGCGCATCGGTGCCGACGCGGAACTCAATCGGAATGCGGTCGATGGCGGCGCAGGATTCCCGTTCAGAGTCCTTGATGGGGCGGCTTGCGTTGGAGATATCGGATTCACCGGCGACGCAGAAGCGCTCGAAGCCCGCCCCGCTGCCGATGCTGTCGACGGTGATATTGTCGGCGTAGCCTTCGTCCTTGAAACGTTCGGCCATGGCTTCGGACAGGGGGAAGACGGTTGAACTGCCGGCAGTGATAATGTCACCTTTGACTTCCAGAGGATTCACCTCCGGCAGCCCGTCAGACATCTCGTCCGCGGCCTCTGTATTCTCTTCCATGGCAGGCTCATCAACAGAGGCCGCCTCTTCGACTGAGCCGCCGCATGCAGCCAGTACCAGGGCGGTTATCAGAAACCAGACAAGCAATACTCGACGCATTTTCTCTCCTTTGACATGTGGATTTTTTCGTGCTGGATTTGTGTCTGTCTTACTGCTGACAGCATATCGCTACCAGGTTAATGACCTGTATTGAAACTCGCTTCAGGCGTTAACAACCCTTATTCGTTGCGTTAAGAGTCCATTAACGTCATGCCGGTACAGCCTTCGCAGCAGCTCCTGCCGGCCAGCCGGATCTTCAAAGACGTCTGCCATCGCGTTCAAATCGGAGCGCACGCCCGGGGCGTCTCTGAGGCTAAGCGCCTCGCCATTCGCGATCAGCAACCCGGCGTCCTGGAGCTCATCGATCACTTCATCCAAAGCCGGCGCGTCGGTAAAGGTGACCTGGCGCACATATTCTCTATTGATCCGGTCCTCTCGAGTGTGCTGGTGAAGAAACAGGAGGAACCAGATCTTATGGAACGAGTCGATCTTGCGGTGTAGAATGAACTCTTCGAGTGAAGCCGGCAGCATCTGCCACCCTTTCCTTTCTTTCGACCCAGTTCGAGGAGCCTCATGCCCCGGGCGGCGCGTTACAGGCGCAACCTGTGGCTTCTCCGGCTCTACTGGGTGAACTTGTGATGTTTTGGTTTTCATTTCACATACAAGTGTAACGCCCCCCGATTAACGCGAGGTACAGGAGATGTAAATGGAGATTTAGGGAACGGTTAAGAGGAAGTTAGTGGTCCGGCGCGACGGGAAGGGTAAATGAGAAGGTACTGCCCCGGAGTTCCGTGCTGTCAACCCAGATGCGGCCGCTGTGCGCCTGCACTATGTGCTTTGCGATTGCCAGCCCCAACCCCGTACCCAGGCTTGCACGGGCGCGATCGGTCTTGAAGAAGCGCTCGAAGATGCGGTCCGTGTCCTCGGCGGGGACGCCGATGCCCGTATCGTTAATGGAAACCGTCACATGGCTGCCCCCGGCCTCTGCGGCGGCGGAGACGCGGACGGCCCCCCCTGCCGAAGAGAATTTCAGGGCATTGTGGACAAGATTGGTTACCACCTGATGAATGCGCTGCGCGTCCGCATAGACGTAAGGAAGTCTTGGCGGCAGGTCGACGATCAGGTTGATGCCGCTTCTTGCGGCGAGCGGCTGCAGTCTTTCGACAGGGGTTAGTACGGTTTCACTGACAGGTACGGGCTGGAAACGGAAGGGAACTTGCCCGGATTCGATGCGGGAAAGCTCCAGGAGTTCGCGCACCATCTGGACGAGGGCATCCACTTCCGTTTCGACCCGGTCCAGAAAGCGCGGCGCAGCTGCGGGATCGTCGAGGGCCCCGTCGCGCAAGGTCTCCGTCAGGGCCTGCAGAGAGGCCAGCGGCGTACGCAGCTCGTGAGAAATGTTGCTGACGAAGTCGCGCCGCACGCGTTCAAGCCTGTGCAGTTCGGTCATGTCCTGCAGCAGAACGATGTAGGCGCCGCTTCCACCGGCCACAAAGGGGAGTGCAATGACGCGCATCGTCCTGTTTTCCCGCTGAAAGATACTCTCAGCCTGCTTACCATCCTGCATGCAGTCCTGCCAGGTTTCGACGATGCGGTGATCGCGTACAATCTGGGCCAGGGGTTGGCCTCGCAAACTGCGCGAGTCGGCGCTCGCCTTCGAATCCAACCCAACCATGCGCGCCGCCACCGGGTTGAAAAGTCGAATTCGCCCCTCATCGTCGAGGATGAAGACACCGTCGACCAGGTTGTTGAGCACAGAGATGAGACGCTCCCGCTCGCGAGAAACGGAGGCAACCTGCGACTCCAGCCGGTCTCTCATGCGGTTGAAAGCCCTGGCCAGCTGTCCCGCCTCATCCGGTCCTTTGGGCTCGATTCGCGCCTCCAGCTCCCCCTGCGCCAGGCGCGCCGCCACGTGAACCAGCCGCTTGAAGGGCCGTGCTGTCATCTCGGACACAACCAGGGCGGTTCCGACGCCCGCCACCAGCGCCAGCAGCGTTACAACCAGTAAGGCCCTTTTCAACGGGTCTAGCGCGTCTTCAATCTCGGAACCCGGGACAGACAGGCGCAGAACGCCAAGCGGCTCTGCCTGCGGCGAACTGTCTGTACCGGCGCGACCGGTTTCGCCCGGCGTGACCGCCGCGGCCGCGTACAGCGTCTCGGAGCCAGATGCACGGCTGGCGCGAACACTGTACCCGGTCCCTTCGGCCAGCGCCTCCCTTATTTCAGGCTGCTCGGACTGACCTGCCATGTTCGACGGATCCGCCTGAGAGTCGGCCAGAACGGCGCCGTCGGCAAGAACAACGGTGACCCTGGCGTCAAGCTGATCGGCCCAGGCCCGCACGAGCCCGGTCAGTTCAATGTCGCCAGCCTGCCAGAGCGATCCGGCCAAGCCTTCGTTCAGTCGCGAGTTTCCGGACAAGAGCAGGGCGTCAGCGGTCAGGCGGCTTCGAAATTGGTCGATATGAAACTGTCTGAACTGGGAGAGGGAAAAGGCGTAGACGCCCGCCAGAACGGCTGCGGTGAACAGGCAAAATGGGACAGCGATCCGCCAGCGGATTGAGCGAAACCCAAGCATATGCCGTGGAGGGGCCGACAGGGCACTCCCGCAGAGTGGTGAAACGCGAATTCCGGTATCGAAACCGGCAGGTCTATCCGTCAAACCGGTATCCGATGCCTCTTACTGTCAGAATGCGAGAGGGATGGGCCGGGTCAACTTCGATTTTCTCTCGCAGCCAGCGGATGTGAACGTCCACCGTACGGCTGCCTCCGTCGAAATCCCATCCCCATACTCGCTCCAGAATCAGGCTGCGGCCGAGGGCGATTCCCCGGTTCCGGGCCAGGAAGAGGAGCAGCTCAAACTCCTTCGGTTTCAGGGCCAATACGTCGTCGTCGCGCCGAATCTCTCTCCTGCTTTCGTCGATGACAAGATCGCCGAATGAGAACAGTACGCCACCGTTGGGCGAACCCTGATCCGCCTGGCTTGAGTTTTCCAGCTCTTCACGCAACAGCCGAACGCGACGCAGATGCGCCCTCACCCTGGCCAGAAGTTCTCTCATGCTGAAGGGCTTCGTGAGGTAGTCGTCCGCGCCTACTTCCAGGCCGACGATTTTGTCCACCTCTTCATCCTTTGCCGTCAACATCAGAATGGGCAGACTCATCTCCTGCCGAAGTATTCGACAGACCTCAAAGCCGTCCAGGCCCGGCAACATGACATCGAGGATCACGAGGCCGGGCTTTTCGGTCCTGGCCGTCGACAGCGCCTGCACGCCGTCGGAAGCCGTGACGACGTCGTATCCCTGCCGCTCCAAGTTGTACTTCAGAGTCTCAAGCAGTGTCGGCTCGTCTTCAACGATGAGAAGCTTGGTCTTATCCAATTGGTGAACCCTTCCGCCGGCTGAAGGCCCAACAGTGAAAGCAGTGCGTGATTGTAACAGGTTTTGACACTTTCTTGACACGTTTCCCGGGGGACTCTCCCGCTCCGTTCAACGGTCCAACAGAGAGTGCAATGACCAGTTTTGGCAGATTTTGACAGGATTTGACAGGATTTGACAGGATTTATTTTTTTTTTCGGGGGCACTCCCCGTTTCCAAGCAGTGGTTGAAACGTGAGGGCGCTGAAGGATTTTGACACATTTTTTGCATATTCTGACATCTGCCGGCGCCTTCTGACGTATTATGATATATATTGGCATTTTCGTTGAGGAATCCCCCGTTTCTTGTTCAGGGAGAAAGTCCCATCAGCAGCGCAGTCAACAGGCCCGCTCTCTCGCCGATTTTGTCCACCTCGATATGTTCATGGTCGGCATGCGCGCCGTGCCCAGGGACTCCCAGTCCGTCCAAGGTAGGGACGCCCAGGGCGCCTGTCAGGTTGCCGTCGCTGCCGCCACCGGTCCCGGCTTCCTGAAGGTCGAGTCCGAGCGTATGACCGATGGCCCGGGCCTGCTCGAAGAGGGAACCCGTAACGGTCCTTTCCAGTGGAGGACGACTCACGCCGCCGGTGACGTTGAGTTGGGTTCCGGCCAGGACCGGTGTGAGGCCCTTGATCTCTTTGTCGACGCGACCCATTTCCTCTGCCGTCCACGCGCGAACGTCGATGCGGGCTTCCGCATGCGCCGCTACGACATTGGGGCGCGTCCCTGCGGCGACGACACCAACGTTAACCGTCGTACCGGCGTCGAGATCGGTGAGGCTGTGCAGTTTCAGGACCTGGTGAGCCAGCTCCTGTATGGCGCTAATGCCCTTCTCCGGCTCGACGCCGGCGTGCGCCGCCCGCCCAGTAATTGACAGCGAATAGTGGCCCCCGCCCTTGCGGGTTGTTTTCAGTTTGCCGCCGGGTAACGGCGGCTCCAGCACGAGGACGAAGGCGGCGCCGCGGGCCTCTTCTTCGATCAGGTCACGAGAGGTCTGACTGCCGACTTCCTCGTCAGAGGTCACCAGGACAGTTACCGGGCGCGGCAGGCGCAGGTTCAGGCTCTTTACGCCCCGGACTACATATTCCACCAGGGCCAGACTTGACTGCATGTCAAAGATGCCCGGCCCGTAGGCCCATCCCCGTTCGTCAACCCGAAATGGATGGGTGTCCAAAGATCCGACAGGCCAGACAGTATCGTAATGGCAGAGAATCAGGACCGGCTCGGTCTGCGGCTGGGCCACGTGCCGCTCCGCATGGAAGCGGGCCCGCAGGTGGTTGCCGCGCGACTGATTGGGGATGACTTCCGTAGTCAATCCAGCCGCCGCATAGCGGTCGGCAAGCCGGGCGGCAAAAGCGTCCAATCGTCCCTTATCGTCGGTTGGCGTCTCCTCTTCCACGTGCTCGCTGATTGTTTTCAGAATCTGCGGCTGCTGTTTCTGGTAGAAAGGGATAAGTTGACCTGGTTCCATTTCGAACTCCTGCTGAAAAGTCTGTTCAGGCCGAAGGAGGGGCCGGGAAGTTCTTATGCCGGCCCGCACCGCTAACGGCCAAATCCAAATTCGACGGCGCTAAAGAAGAGCGGAACCATAGCCACTGCACTTATCAGTATCGCGCCAATCTCCAGATAGACCCATCCCTGCGCCACTCGCAACAGGACTCGTTTGCCGTCGGTGACCGCCCGCTCTCTTGTCAGGCAGAGGTATTTTACAGTGTACTGATCTTGCGGTTTCAGCGGCTCCAGCGGTTGTACGGTCCAACCGGCCTGCTGGAATAGGCCTGGAAAAGATGTCACGAGGCGGTGGGCGCCATAGCCGAAGGGCAGCAGAACAAGGAAGACGTAGGCGAGAGCGCCCAACAGGAGATCAAGAGGTCGCGATTGAATCGGGCTCAGGACTCCAAACAGGTCCAGCCACAGCCATCCCAGGAAGCAGATCGCGGGCGCAGACAACAGCCAGTGGCCCCAACCGCCGGCGGGGGGCGTCGCCTCGACCAGATGGGCCTTCACCCTTCGCCGCCCCTTCCGCTTCGGTCCGACGTCGGAGGTCATCGCCTGCGCCGCTTTCCCTTCAGCCTCTTTCGAAGAGCATTCCGGTCCCGCGAAAAGGCAGCCCGACTTGGGGAAGGGGGCTTGGGTGGTGTCCTTTGCGGCCGCTTGACCGCAGGCTCTGACGGTCCAAACATATCCAACCACTCCGACACCTCACGGTCGGACAGATGAACTTCACTTTCCGCGCCTTGGTCGTTCGGCATCGCGTCCCGGCTTTTCGCAGACGGGGGCCCATTTCCCTGGCGCGAGGCGTCGACATGGGCCGCGGGCGACCGCCCCGGTCGACTTTCCATTCGCTGCACGAATTCGTCCGCTTGCCACGTTTCAATGTCGTACAGATCGGCTTCCTGGCGCAGCGCCCGGTCATTCGTAACTACGATAAGCCCCTGCGTGCGACGATGGATTCGACGCATGATCCAATCGTCGGCTTGCTGCGGGTTTCGAGCGAAGATGACCTCGACACCGCCGCCGCTCAGTTCCCGCGACGCCCCGCCGACGATACCGCGATCAAATATCACCGTCATCTTTCCCCGGTAGTTGCTACGCCAGACGCGCAGACGAGACACGAAGCGTTCCTCATCGTTTTCGTCCTGCAGGCTTATGTTCTCCAGAACTCCGGAGCCGATTACATTATGTCCGTCTATGAGTAGCGGCACGCTTCTTCTCACGCAAGGAATTGATGAAATAAAGTCCGGGTCAGCTATACATCTCTGCTATACATCTCTGCTATATATCGCGCCAGTGAATCTCCGACCTGCGCAGATTGCGGCGGCGCCAGTTCAGGCCGGCCGGGTAGCCCGCCATCTTCGCGAGGTCGCCTACCAGTCTGATTAACGGAACGAAAAGGACAGCTTGCAACTGCGCAAAGGGTGGAAGGTCATTTGCCAGCAGCCACAAGCGGCGCCAGGGCCGGGCACAGTTGACAGTTCCTCCGCAAATCAGACCGAGCCACCCCAGCCAGCGCGCCTCCTGCCCCCACAGCGCGTGGCCCAGGAGCGCGGGGACCAGGATCAGATAGGTAGCATAACGGACGGCGTGGCGCATTCGCCACAGGTCCGCCTTTCCATCTCCTCTTGCGTAGCGGTAGTACTGGCGCCAGAAGGATTTGAGATCGGTGCGGGGACGGAAGTGGGCGACAGCCCGCGGCGCCCAGGCAAACGCGGGTCCGTCCACTGCACCTTTGATGCGCAGATCGAATACGAGGTCTTCACAGTAGTCGAGCCACTCGGGATAGCCGCCAACCCGCCGCCACAGCGCCTTGGAAAATGCCATTGACCGGCTGCTGGGCAAGAAACGTTCAGGGGCTATCTCCTCCTCCCGGGGCAAAACCGTCGCTCCCATCGCCGTTTGAAAGGGGCCTGAAACGTCTGCAACGAAGAATCCCGCCACGGCCTCAACAGGGCGCTCTTCGGAGTCGATTCCCGCCTCAAAGGGGGCGATAAGCCGCTCCAACCAGCGGGGGTCCAAGCGGACGCCGGCATCGGTGCAGGCAATGAGCGGTCCGGCGGCCTGGCTGATTGCGCGGTTACGCCCGCGGCTGATGTTGGCGCCCTTTTCGACGAGAATCCGCAACCCTGGCATATCCTGCGAGAATTCGTTGAGGACGGCCACGGTATCGTCTCTGCTGCCGCCATCGCATATGACTATCTCGTCGGGCCGGCGGGTCTGGTTCAGAAGGGAGTCCAGCAACGTCTTGATGCTGTTCCCCTCGTTGTACACCGTGGCTACGACGGATACTCGCATAGCGACTTCATCCGGTTGGACACCTTTTTCAGTTTACGCGAGGCTGAAGGAGCCCGTAGTTGCCGTCTCTGCGACCATAGACGATGTTCAGAGAACGCGTATCGACGTTATAGAAGACGAAAAAGTCGTGGCCGAGAAGCTCCATCTGTTCTGCGGCCTCCTCAGGCAACATCGGCTCGGCGACGAACTGTTTGGTGCGTACGATGTTCAGTGAATCATCGGGCAACTGCGTTGCCGACACTTCCACTGCCGCGGCCGCGGCGGCCGCATCGCGTCTCTTACTCTTGAAGCGCCGTCCTTTGTACCGTTCAATCTGGCGGTACATCTTGTCGACAATCGCATCGACGGAAGCGAACAGGTCTTCGCTGGACTCCTCTGCACGCAAGATCTGTCCACTTATCCAAATTGTCAACTGGGCTGTGTACCTGTCGGCCGCAGCCCGCGTCTCTCTGCGGACCAACTCAACCCTGGCCTCCCTTATCTGGGGCAGATACTTGTCCAACCTGCCCACCTTTTTGTCAACATAGTCCTGAACGCGGTCAGATATTGCAACGTTCCTTCCATGGACCGTAAGATTCATCGTTTTATCTCCCTTCGCTATCATTCGATCTTTCCAGCAGAGTTTCGTCCGTTGGCGAAGACGCAGCCGGCACGGCGGGCAACGCAACCGACTTCCTCATTTGCAGAAGGAGCGGGGCAAGCTACCTTTTGGCGGGTGTCGCCAGCGCGAGTCCGTAGACAGCCGTTGCGCCCGCACTACGCAAGGCGACAGCACATTCGCGCATCGTCGCGCCCGTCGTAAAAACGTCGTCCACGAGCAGCAGGTTCCTCCCCGTCACCAGCCCGGGATCCGCTCTGAATTTCCCCAAAACATTGTCTGCCCGTTCAAGAGCAGTCAGTCCAACCTGTGATCTGGTTGCCCGGAACCGCTCGATAGCCCTATCCAGCACAGGCGTACAGGAACCAACCGCCAGACCTGTCGCCAGCAGTGCGGCCTGATTGTAGCCTCTCTCCAGCAGCCTGTCTTTGTGCAGAGGGACAGGGACAAATCCATCCACCTTACGCAGAATGGCAGGCCAGGGGGCCGCGGCGGTCAGAGCCTTCAAATAGCGTGTCAGGACAGGAGCCAGCTCCAATCTGCCGTCATACTTGAGAGCATGGATTGCCGGTTGAAGCGGCCCTTCGTGCAGCGCGGCCACACCCACACAACCCAGCGCATCCCGGCATCTGGGGCAAGGATCCCCGAGCCGCAGTTCATCAGCGGGCAACTGAAAACCGCATCGCCGGCAAACTTGCCTCGACGGAGCCGGCCGCACTCGCTGCGCACAGGAGTCGCAGAGCCACTGGCCGCTTCGCAGGCAGTTTACGCAACGGGGAGGGAAGACCAGGTCGAGCAGGTAGGAACCGAATTTCTGAAGCAATGCGAGGGTGGCCCCATTGCTATGAGTACACATTGCTGCGAGTACACATTGCCATGACTGCATTCAGCGGCCAGCAGGCGACAGGAGCCAGACCAGTCTCAACGGCAGTTCGACTGACGACTCTTCCGTAGCCGGGAACCAGCGTTGCAGCAGGTCATTGATGAAGGTACGCAGGTCATTTCCCAGAATCAGCAAAATCGACAGCAGGACGATCGAAACAAGGATCAAGAGCAACGCGTACTCTACAAAACTCTGGCCGCCGCGACCCGGCGAGGACCTGAACATCGACATAAGCTGAAACTCTCCTGCGGAGCCGCCCGCGATAACCGACCGCAATAACCGACCGACGTGAGCGACACGATCCCAAGGCACTTTTTCCTGTCACCTATTGTTATGGATGTTGCCTAGAATGGCAATTTCCTTTCGGGCCGGGGAGCCGCCCGGGTTCGGGGTGGGCGGGTCTTTGCGTTGCTGGATGCAGGGCAGGTTGAGGCTTGTTTTCTGAACTGGGTACAGCTGCCCCGCGCTCCCGAGCACATTTCTACTGCCACCTGTCGGTGCTATAATGCCGTCCCATGCACAGACAGGGGACTGCGTCAGCGGCTCCGAGCGACGACCACTGCGTCCGGCGCCGGTCAGATTGGGCCGCCGGGGGCGATGACGGCCGGTTCTGGCAGCTTGTCCGCGGGCGCAGGTCTGTCCGCCGCTTTCTGCCAGACCTGGTGCGGGACGTGCTCGACCTGCCCTCCAAACAACGCCTGGCGGCAGAGGTCCTGCAGTTCAGCCGGTCGCTCATGGCTAACTGATTTCGTTTTCTACAAGTCGATTAACTGTTGAGAGGTGAATGGGGAAACATGCCGCGCCAGACCGAACCAAGCCTGAACAATGCAATGGGGACTCTGCTTGGGGCTATGCTGCCCCGCAGCGATGTGCGCTCCGAGAACACCCAGGCCATCTACGGACACCCAGGCCTGAGGCCCGACATCCTGATCACGGCGCCCGGCCGCGCGCCCGTCGTGATCGAGGCCGAGTACATGCCCGCCGCCGGCGTCGAAGCGGAGGCGAGGGACCGCCTCGGCCTGGAGACCGCCGCCGGCCGCGAAATCGAAGCCGCTATCGCCCTCCGCTACCCGGACGAAGTGGGCGAGGCGCAGGATCTCTCCGCTGCCCTCTCTGACGCCCGTCTCTCATACTGTGTCTTCACCTAAAACCGCGGCGCCGCCCGCTTCCCAGAGTCCGGCTGGCTGGACGGCTCGGTCGAGGATCTGGCCGACATGGTTCGCCTGGTCTCAGTTCCGCAGCACGCCGTTGATCGGGCAACGGCAATCCTGCAGGAGGGCATCGACGGCGCCGCCAATATCCTTGACGAACTGGACCGGACCCGCCCGGGCATCACAGGGGCAGTCGCCAATCTGTTGGGGATGGCCAACGTGCGCCAGACCCGCCGCATGGCCTGCGCCATCATCGCCAACGCC
>JAJEDJ010000016.1 GCA_022821545.1 Caldilineaceae bacterium | reverse complement strand
ACTCAGGGCCAACCGGAACCATCCCAGGGCTCTATGGCATTCTTCGTCGTCTTCGTAATAGTCGAAGTGCTGCCGGATGACGTCCGTTACCGCGTCGCTGAAAACTGTCAGATCTTCCTCGTTCAGCAGGCGACGGGCCAGGGCCGTAACCTCCATCAGCTGCCAGTCCCACAGGTCGTCGGCGGACACAACGTATATGGGCCTGGACGCAAGCGGCTTCCCGGCTGGTTTGCTTTTTGTCAGAGCGGCCGAAACGCTGGCAAAAGCGACAATTTGTCGTTTTTGGGGATAGAAGCTGTCTGAAAAGTCATCAGGGTCGGCCACAAGGCTCAAAAACGACTTCCGAGAGGTGGCGATATCCTCTATCTGCACGTCACAATTCGCACCTCTGGTGCCGTTCCAGCCCTGACCTGACCCTTTTCAAACAGGCTCTAGCTGAAGCGGTCTCACACATCTACCCGCGAAATTTGACATCCCCCCCGGCCTCTGCTACATTTGCCCGCACAACTGAATAGCTGAACTCTTATCCAGAGAGGCGGAGGGACCGGCCCTGTGAAGCCTCGGCAACCCGGTAGCGGAAGTTGAATGGCCTTCCGTGACGTAGGTGCCAATTCCGGCAGAATATCTGGAAGATGAGAGGCAGTGGAATGGTCGGCTACCTCTCGTCCGCACGGCGTGGGGTATTTTTTTACTTTTCTCTTCCTGTAGAGCGAACGGAACGCGTATGATCGTAATGAAATTTGGCGGGACATCGGTCGGTACGACCGAATCGATCGACAGCGCGGCCAAAATCGTGGCCGCTGCCGTCGAGAAACGGACGAAAAGCGCAGGCACAGAGGCGCACGCTGAACAGAGCCCGGAAAATCCCGGCGTGCTGGTCGTCGTCAGCGCGATGGGCGGGGTGACCAACACACTGATCGACGCGGCGCAGGCGGCTGCGGCCGGCGATGAGACCCCGTACCGCGACGCGCGCAGCCAGCTGCTGGTGCGGCACCAGGTGGTGGCCGGTCAACTGATCGAGGACGGGGTTGAGCGCGCCGGGTTGGGCAGGCTGTTCGACAACCGCCTGCGCGAATTTGAGCGCCTGTGCCGCAGCATCACCGTACTCGGTGAGCTGACGCAGCGGGGACTCGATGTCGTCAGCGGCGTGGGCGAGCGGCTCAGCGCGCCGCTGCTGGCGGCTGTGCTGCGGGCGAACGGCGTCAAGGCCCAGTTCGTGGACGCCGGTGAACTGATCATCACCGACGACCAGTACGGCAACGCCAATCCACTGATGGACTCGACCCCGGACCGTTGCCGCGACCGGCTGCTGCCGATGATGCAGAGCGGCGTTGTGCCCGTTGTCACCGGCTTTGTCGGCGCCACCGAGAAGGGCGTGCCGACGACGCTGGGGCGGGGCGGCTCGGACTACTCCGCCGCGATTCTGGGCGCCGCCCTCGACGCCGACGAAATCCAGATCTGGACGGACGTGGACGGCGTCATGACCGCCGACCCCCGCATCGTGGAGACCGCACAGTCGATGGAGGAGCTTTCCTACGAGGAGGTGGCGGAATTGGCCTATTACGGCGCCAAAGTGCTGCACCCCAAGACAGTCACGCCGGCCGTGGAGAGCAGTATCCCCTTGCGTGTTCTCAACACATTCAATCCCTGCCATCCGGGCACCAGCATCGTCGAAAAGACCCGCCAGCTGCGCCACGGCGTCAAGGCGATCACCGCAGTGCGGGATCTGCGCTTGATTACGGTCGCCGGCCGCGGGATGATCGGCGTGCCCGGCATCGCGGCGCGCACATTTGACGCGGTCGCGCGTCAGCGGGCCAATGTGCTGATGATCAGCCAGGGCAGCAGCGAGCAGAGCATCTGCTTTGTCGTGCCGGAGGCGGAGGGCGAGGCGGTGATCGAGGCGCTCCAGGACGAGTTCGCGCGCGAGCTGGCCCAGCACATGATCGAAGAGATCAGCAAGCAGCCGGATATCGTGATCGTGGCCGTGATCGGCGCCGGCATGAAGGGGACACCCGGGATCGCGGCGCGGGTCTTCAACGCGCTGGGCCAGCGGAACATCAACGTGATCGCCATTGCCCAGGGGTCGAGTGAGGCCAATATCAGCCTCGTCGTCCTGCAGACCGAGGCCGATGAGGCGATCCGGGCCATTCACGATACCTTCGAACTTGGGAACGGAGCAGACTGATGGAAAACCTCGCAGTCAACCCTGCGGAACGGGACAAGCCGCTCATCCTTTTCGGTCTGGGGGGCGTTGGGCGGGCCCTGCTAAGTCAGATCGGGGAACAGCGGTCGCTTCATCGCGAGAAGTACGGACTGCGCATCCGCTTCCTGGCCCTGTGCGACAGCAGCGGCGCAGTTGTTGAGCCGCAAGGGGGATTCTCGGACGAGCTCCTGGCCGAAATCCTGCAGCACAAGGAGAAAGGCGGCGCGCTTGCTTCCCATCCGCTGGGTCAGTCCTATCAAAGTCCGAAAGCCATGGTCGACCAGACCGGCGGCCCGGGCGCGGTCGTGGTCGACTGCACGGCGTCGGATGACACTGCGGACGCCCTCTTGCTGGCGTTGGCAAAGGGCTGTCAGGTGGTACTGGCGAACAAAAAGCCGTTGACCGTCGTCCAGGAAGTGTATGACGGAATCAGCCGTAGCTTGAGCAATGCCCGCTGGGAAACGACGGTGGGCGCCGGTCTGCCGGTGATCGCGACGCTCAACCGGATGGTGTCCAGCGGCGACGAGGTCAACCGCATCGCCGGCTCCTTCAGCGGCACGCTCGGCTACCTGATGACCGGGCTGGAAGAGGGCCGCTCCTACAGCGAAACGGTCGCTGAGGCCCACCGCCTGGGTTATACCGAGCCGGACCCGCGCGATGATCTGGGGGGCGTCGACGTGGCGCGCAAAGCGCTTATCCTGGCGCGAGGGATCGGCTGGCGCATGGAGATGGAGCAGGTTGAAATCAGGGGCCTCTATCCGGAGCGGATGGCCGGCCTGAGCGTGGACGGTTTCCTGGCGGAGCTGCCGTCGCTGGACGCGGAGTACGGCGCGCGCGTGGCGAGCGCGGCTGCGGAGGGCAAGGTTCTGCGCTATGCCGCCGCGCTTTCCGAGGGTGCCTGCAGCGTGGGTCCGACGGCGGTCGCCAAGGACAGCCCGCTGGGGCGCTTGACCGGGACCGACAACCTGGTCGAACTCCACAGCCGCTGGTACAGCCCCAACCCGCTGGTCATTCAGGGCCGGGGAGCCGGGGTCGAGGCAACTGCTGCCGGCGTACTGAGTGATATTGTGGAACTGCGCTGATCAGCGGTCGCTGATCGCCGGTCGCTGATTACCGGTCGGTAGTCGGTGACTGCGGCGACTGGTTGTGAATGCGTGAGAAGAGGGGTGAACCTATAGAGGCGGAGTCGTTACGAAACGGGAAGGACTATAGTTGGGACAAAGGATTTCGATGAACATTCAGCCAAAAATCCGCGTGGGTGTGCTGGGAGCTACCGGCGCGGTGGGACAAAGGTTTGTACAGATGCTGCAGGGACATCCCTGGTTTGAGTTGAGCGTGCTCTGCGCGTCGCAACGCAACGCGGGCAGACGCTACGCCGACGCCTGCAACTGGCTGCTGCGGGGCGATATGCCGGCCCATCTGCACGACGTCATTTTGCAGGAGATGGCGCCCGGGCTCGATTGCCGGGTGGTGTTCAGCGCGCTGCCCAGCGGGCCGGCGCGCGCCATCGAGGCGGAGCTGGCCGCGGCCGGCTACGTCGTGTGCAGCAATGCCAGCGCTTACCGCTATGAGCCGGACGTACCGCTGCTGATCCCGGAGGTCAACCCTGGGCATTTGGGGTTGATCGACCTGCAGCGAGATCGGCGGGACTGGCGGGGCTTCATCACCACCAATCCCAACTGTTCAACGACACATTTGGTGAGCGCGCTGCACCCGCTGCACGAGGCGTTCGGCGTCGAGAAGGTGTTCGCGGTGACGATGCAGGCTGTCAGCGGGGCAGGGTACACGGGCGTGACGTCGATGGACATTATCGACAACGTAGTACCCTTCATCGGCTCCGAAGAGGAGAAGATGGAGCGCCGCGAGCCGCAGAAGCTGCTGGGCCGCTTCGACGGGCAGGCTGTGCAGATGGCCGACTTCGTGGTCAGCGCCCACTGCAACCGCGTGCCGGTCCGCAACGGCCATCTGGCTGCGATCAGCGTGGCGTTTGCCCGCCGCCCCAGCCTCGAGGACGTACACCGGGCGTGGGCGGAGTACGATCCGCTGCCGCAGCGCATGGGCCTGCCGAGCGCGCCTCAACAGGCGATCCTTTACCGGGAAGAGACAGACCGTCCGCAGCCGCGCATGGACCGGCTGGCCGGAAGCGTTCCCGGCATGACGACCGTGGTGGGGCGGCTGCGGGAGGACCCGCTTCTGCACGTGAAGTTCCTGGCTTTGGGGCACAACACGATTCGCGGCGCGGCGGGCGGCAGTCTGCTCAACGCCGAACTGCTGGCGGCGAAGGGGTACCTGGACAGTCGGGAAGAGGCAGCCGGGGATAGGACGCCTGTCGCCGCTGGGGCGCTTGACGCTGTGCGCTAGTCGCCCCCGTCGTGCGCGACAGGCACAAAATTTTTACATTGGGTTGCCATAGGTTAGAATCGTGTGAAATGCAACGGCGGTTTGAGCAGTACGTTCTTGGTTCCCGCTAACGTCCACTCTTTGCGTGCGGTGGAGTTTCTCAAAGACGGAGACGGATCCGGGAACAGAAATGGAAGGTGCCGAATTGGCCAACACGCAGACAAGAGAAGCTTATCCGATTGCCGTTGACAACTTTGGACTGACGTCCCTGGACGAGCTTGTCGGCGACCAGATCGTATACCGTAATCTGGAGCCGATCACGCGCCATATCCCCGGCCTGAAATCCGCCCGCCGCCAGCTCGGGCTGTCGGGGCCTTCCGTACCCCGCAAACAGGAGACGTCGTACGCCCAGGTCGCTCTCTGGATCATTGAGCAGGCGCAGCGGCGGCGGGATTCCTCGGTGGAAGAGCTGCTCTTCATCGGCGATACCCTCTCCGGCGATGGCAATACCTTCCAGGTGATGCGTACCTTGCGTTCCGCGGACGAGCCGCCGCGCGATAACGGGGAGATAGCCGGTTTTGGGGACGAAGTGGTGATGCCCAGCGCCTGCTTTATCGGCAACGAAAAGGCCGGCGAACCGGAGAGTTTTGTTGCCGACGAAGAGACGGGAATGTTCGAAGGCAACCGCTGGAGCCAGCTGGTGGACTGGATCAAGTGGGCGCAGGGGAACGGTCTGCGATTGGACGAAAACACCGCCGTTATACTCGATCTGGACAAGACGGCGATCGGCGCGCGCGGGCGCAACAACCGCGCGATCGATGTGGCGCGGCTCAAGGGGCTGTACCGTACCGTGGGCAGCCTGCTGGGCGACAAGTTCAATGCCTCGCTCTTCGCACAGCACTATGAACTGCTCAACCGGGCCCACTATCATCACCTGACCGGGGACAACCAGGACTATCTGGCCTACATCTGCCTGGTTCTCAACAACGAAGGCCTCGACTGCGCCGATCTGCTTGCACGAATCGAAGACGGCGCCGTGCAGACATTCGAGCAGTTTGTGCGTTATGCTGAAGTCTGCATTGCAGGCGGCGGGCGGGTGAGCGAGGCGATGCGCCAGGCCCATGAGTCGGTCAACATGGCCGTTGCCCTGGGAGATCCGACCCCGTTCAAGCAGTTCCGGCGGGAGGAGTTTGTGGCGACGCTGGAGCATATGAACAATCTGGCCGATGATGTGCCGGCCGAGGATCGCCTTTCGCAGGAGATCTGCATTACGCAGGAAGTGCGCGAGGCCGTACTCTGGTTAAAGGAGCGCGGCTGCCTCATCATCAGCTTCAGCGACAAGCCGGACGAATCTTCGATCCCCCACCGTACACGACACCGGGGCAAGCTGCCTGTTCACAAAGCGAAAACCCACGCCACCGGAGTCAGCATCGCAGACCAACTCCGCAATCTGTAACCCGCCGTGACGCTCAGCCGCTAACTTCCGCTAACTTCCGCACAACTGGTCTCTGCCTTACGAATTCAGGCCCCCTCCTCTGTTATACTGAACGCACAAACGTGTAGCGAGTGACGTGTACCCGTGTAGACCTGTAACCGTACCGGGCGTCAGACTCGGGGGTATTGTCGTATGATGAATAGAGAAAAAAGACCGGATGGCGAACGGCCTCCGGAGGAAGATCCAAACGAACGCTACCGGCAAATGTTCAAGCGCAGCTGGATCTGGATCCTGCTGGCCGTCCTGATCATTTTCGCCTACTTCCGCTTCATCAACCCGCCAAGCGCTGCCGGCAACTCGCTCGGCTTGAACGAGGTGGCGGAGTACGTGCGCAACGGCGCCGTTCAGCGCATCGTCGTGCGCGGCGACGAAGTCATCGTCGAAATCTCCGACGGTGAACGCCCCCGCAGCCGCAAAGAGTCCGGCGAGAGCCTGCTCGATTCCCTCAAAACGTTCGGCGTGACCGCAGATCAGCTGGCCGCAATTCCCATCGACGTGGAGCGCGCGCCCAATAGCAGCGGATTCATTAACTGGCTGATCATGCTCTTGCCGATGATCCTGATCTTCGGCTTCTTCATCTTCATAATGCGCCAGGCCGGCGCGGGCGGGCAGAACCGGGCAATGCAGTTCGGCCGCAGCCGCGCCAAGAAGATGGAGGAGGCGGACCGCCCCACCGTCACCTTCGAGGATGTGGCCGGTTCAGACGAGGCCAAGCAGGAGCTGCAGGAGGTAGTCGAATTCCTGAAGGAGCCGGAAAAGTTCGCGGCCCTGGGGGCGCGCATCCCCAAAGGTGTGCTGATGGTGGGGTCGCCGGGCACCGGCAAGACGCTGCTGGCGAAGGCGGTGGCGGGCGAAGCCGGCGCGCCTTTCTTCAGCATCAGCGGCTCCGAATTTGTGGAGATGTTCGTGGGCGTGGGCGCCAGCCGCGTGCGTGATCTGTTCGAACAGGCAAAGAAGAACGCGCCCTGTATCATCTTCATCGATGAAATCGACGCGGTGGGCCGCCATCGCGGGGCCGGCATGGGCGGCGGCAACGATGAACGGGAGCAGACGCTCAATCAGATCCTGGTGGAGATGGACGGATTCGACAGCGATACCACCGTGATCGTCATCGCCGCGACCAACCGCCCGGACATTCTCGACCCGGCCCTGCTGCGGCCGGGCCGATTCGACCGTACGATCGTGGTGGACCGGCCGGACCGCCGCGGGCGCGAGGCGATTCTGGAGGTGCATGCGCGCGGCAAACCGCTCGGCCCGGACGTCGATCTGAACGTAATCTCGAAGCAGACGCCGGGCATGGTCGGCGCCGACCTGGAAAACCTGCTCAATGAGGCCGCGATCCTGACCGCCCGCCGCAACAAGCGCGCCATCGGCATGGATGAACTGGTGGAGTCGATTGAGCGGGTCATGGCCGGCCCGGCGCGCAAGAGCCGCATCCTGAGCGACGAAGAACGGCGCGTGGTCGCCTACCACGAAGCGGGCCATGCAGTGGTGATGGCGTTGCTCGAACATACCGACGCGGTCGGCAAGATCAGTCTTGTCAGCCGCGGCCAGGCGCTGGGCTACGTCATGCCTTTGCCGGACGAGGACCGCCTGCTCAAGAGCAAGGCCGAGTATGAAGATGAACTGGCCGGATTGCTGGGCGGGCGGGTCGCGGAGGAGTTGACTTTCGAGGAGATCACCACCGGCGCGGCCAACGATCTGGAGCGGGTTACAAAACTGGCTAAGGCGATGGTCACTCGATTTGGCATGAGCAACGAGTTGGGCCCCGTGCAGCTGGTTCAGGGCGATTCCAACCCGTTCCTGGGTATGGAGCTGGGCGAACGGCGCTCATACAGCGAAGACGTCGCACGTGCCATCGACCGCGAAGTGCGGCGGATTGTAGAGACAGCCTACACGCGGGCCAGGGAAGTTCTGACGACCCACCAGGACAAGCTGAGGCTCCTGGCCGAAACGCTGCTCGAACAGGAAGTCCTGGAGCGGAACGAGTTCGAAAAGCTGATTCTCAGTAGCTGACAGCGGTGAAATACGGCTTTTTCGGGGCTTCCCGCTATTCGCAGTCCAACGCCATCGCGATGGCGGCCGCCGCGCGGGCGTTGTTGCGCAGCAGGGACAGATTGGCTTGCAGGCTGCGGTCTCCCGTCAGTTCGGCGATGCGGCGCAGCAGGTAAGGCGTCACCTCGGCCGAGCGCAGACCGTCGGCCTCGCACTCTGCCAGCGCCTGTTCAATTTGCGGTTCAATCTGCGCGGCCGGAATCTCGTCCTCTGCGGGCACAGGCGCCGCTACCAGCAGCCCCCCTGCCAGGCCCAGCCCTCGTTTGGCCCGCCAGATTTCGGCCACATCCTCAGGCGTGTTACAACGGATATCGACCGGAAGGCCGCTGCCGCGACTGTAGAAGGCCGGGAACTCATCGGTGCCGTAGCCGATGACGGTCACGCCGTGCGTTTCCAGGTATTCGAGCGTGGCCGGCAGGTCGAGCAGCGCTTTCGCGCCGGCGCAGACGACGATGAGCGGGGTACGCGCCAACTCCTGCAGGTCGGCGCTGACGTCCGCGCTGGGGCCGGGCCCGCGGCTGCGGTGGACGCCGCCGATGCCGCCGGTGGCGAAGACTTCGATGCCCGCGCGGTGGGCGATCCACATGGTGGCCGCCACGGTCGTGGCCCCGTCCAGCTTGCGGGCGACGACGATCGGCAGGTCGCGGCGGCTCACTTTGCCCACCTTCCCATCAGATGCCGCCGCCAACCGCTCGATCTGCTGCGGACTGAGGCCGGCGATCAGCTCCCCTTCAATGACGCCGACGGTGGCCGGGTCTGCCCCGTTGTCGCGGATGATGCGCTCCATTTCATGGGCGAGATGGAGGTTGTCGGGGTAGGGCAGCCCGTGGCTGATTACCGTGGACTCCAGGGCGACGCGCGGCATGAATGCAGTCTTTGGTTTGAGTTGTTAGCTTTTCTGTCGGCTCGGCAGATGGCCGTGGCTTGACTGACAAGAACTGGACCGGTGTTCGTTTTTGATTCTGCGTTATCGGTGGGGATGTGTCAATCTGGTGGCCAGCGCCTTGTGGTTAGTGGACTGTGGTTAGTAGACTGTGGCCAGGGGGCGGAATCCGGGAGGGAAGTTGGGGGATGAGATGACCGATTCAGGGCAACTGCTGGCGGGAAAAGTGGCGCTGGTCACCGGCGGCGGGCGGGGCATTGGGCGGGCGATCGCCATTGCCTTTGCCGGCGCGGGGGCAGCCGTCTGCTGCGCGGCCCGCACTCGTTCGGAAATTGAAGCTGTCGCGGCTGAGATCGAGGCGGCCGGCGGGCAGGCGCTGGCCGTGAGGACAGACGTGGCCGACCTGGCATCGGTGGAAAGGGCGGTTGACGAGACCGCGGCGCGCTTTGGCGGCCTGGACATACTGGTCGTCAACGCGGGCGTCTCGCCGGGGAGAAGCGAGGTGGCCGGGAGCGACCCGGCCAGCTGGAGTCGGACGATCGCGATCAATCTGACCGGCGCCTATCACTGCGCGAGGGCGGCCATCCCCCATCTCAAGGCACGCGGCGGGGGCAAGATCATCACGATCGGCTCGGGGATGGGCCATCGCGGCGCGCCCGGCTCATCCGCCTACAGCGCATCCAAGGCCGGGCTGTGGATGTTGACGCGTGTGCTCGGCCAGGAGTTGAGGGGCGACAACATCAGCGTCAACGAACTGATCCCCGGGCCGGTAAATACGGCGATGATGCCCGGCCCGGCCGCGCGCGAGCCGGGCACATTCGATGGCGAGTGGTTCAAGGAACCGGAAGAGGTCGTGCCGCTGGCGCTGTTTCTCGCGAGCGCGCCGGACGGCGGCCAGACCGCCCAGAGCTTCAGCCTGATGCGCCGCGATGTTTAGCGTAAGGACACCCACGACCTCTCGTTTGCCGCTTTGTACATGGCTTCCATGACGGCGCTGCGGTAGGCGGCTTCGCTTGCGCTGACCAGAGGGATGGCGGCTCTTGCGGACGGGTCCGGCGCGTTGAGCGCGTCGAGGAAGAGATCGAAGGCGTGGGGCCAGCCGGGCGGCAGGTCGGTCCAGGGCTGTTTGCCGTCGGCGCCCTCGAGATTTGCGCTGGTGATGTACAGATCGCTGCGGTTGTAAACGTAGGCGTGGCCTTCAGTACCGCTGATTTCGGCGGTGATCGGTTCGGCCACATCCACCCAGGCGGCGGCCAGCGAACCGATTGCGCCGCTGCTGAAGCGGAAGAGCGCCTCGCCGGTCTCGTCACAGTCGGGGCCGTATTTTTGCAGCACTGCATTGAGGGCGGCGGTCACGCTGTCCACGTCACCCAGGGTCCACAACATCAGATCGAGCGCGTGTGTGCCCAGATCGCCGAAAGCGCCGACCCCGGCCTGCTGCAGGTCGGTCATCCACAGATAGTCGGGCGTAAAGATATCGCGCATCGCGCCGGAATGGCAGTTGATAAAACGGGCGCGGGTGATCTGGCCGAAGATCCCCTGCGCGACGAGATCCTTGAGGGCCTGGTGGACCGGGATGCCGCGCTGGAAGTAGCCGGTCTGGAAGATGAGGCCGGCCTTTTCGATGGCCGCCGCCATGCGATTGGCGTCCTGCGCGCCGATGCCGAGCGGCTTTTCGACGAACATGTGCTTGCCTGCGGCGGCCGCGGCGGTGACCAGGGGCTCGTGCTGATCGGTTTCCGAGCAGATGATGACGCCGTCGATGGCGCCGTCTCTCCAGATGGCGTCAACGTTGTCGAGAGCGGGCGCGCCGAGCTGATCGCTGCAGGTGCGGGCGCGAGCCGGATCGCGATCCCAGACGGCGGCGGTACTGACGTCCGCGCGGGCCTGCAGGCGCTTGACGAAGCCCGGTGTGTGGATGTGAGCGCAGCCGACGAGTGCAATGTTAGCCATGAATGAGGTTCTCCAGAGGTGTGTGTGGCAGCCGCTGTCTCCGGGCATTCGGACAGTGGGGGCAGCGGGATCGAGGCGCCCTCAGGGCGCGCCTCCACAGTGTAGCGGATCGGCGGGCAACGCGCTATCGCGGGGCCGGGCCAGGGGGATGTTTTGCGGGCGCCGACCGGGGGTGATAGCATCAGTCTTACGGCTCCCAGGCAGAGCAGCGAGTCAAGGCGTTCCTCTGATCATATCGATCTCAGTTCAGTTAACCGGGAAGGCGTGAACCGTGGCTGACAGCCGTCCAATACTGGCAATTACGCTGGGCGACCCCGCCGGCATCGGGCCGGAGGTCGTTCTTAAGGCGTTGGGGCATGGAAAGGTTTTCGACATCTGCCGGCCGCTGGTGGTCGGCGATAGTGGTGTCCTAAAGAGGGCGGCGGCGTGGCTGGAGATCGAGCCCCGCTTTGAACGTATCGCTGAGATCGGTAGCGGCGGCTATGCAGAGGGGACGGTGCCGCTGCTGGACTTGGCGAACGTCGAGCTGGCCGAGGCGCCGGTG
The DNA here is from genome assembly GCA_022821545.1 of Caldilineaceae bacterium. Classification (GTDB taxonomy): domain Bacteria; phylum Chloroflexota; class Anaerolineae; order Caldilineales; family Caldilineaceae; genus Bin5. Next base: position 12,245 of record JAJEDJ010000016.1, on the reverse strand, counting down.
GGGCAGGTGAGCGCCGGCGCGGGGCGGGCCGCGGTGGAGTATGTGATGCGCGCCTGTGACCTTGCCATGGCGGGGCAGGTGGAGGCGGTCGTGACCGCGCCGCTGAACAAGGAGGCGATGCACCGGGCCGGTTTCTTGTACCCGGGGCACACCGAGCTTCTGGCCGAACGCACCGGGGCGGAGCGGGTGTCGATGCTGCTGGTCGGTCCGGCCCTGCGGGTGGTGCATGTGAGTACGCACGTTTCGCTGGAGGAGGCAATCCGCCGCGTTACGCCGGCGAGAGTGCTGGAGGTGATCGAGCTGGCTCACCGCTCCTGCCGGATGCTTGGGATCGAGGCGCCGCGAATCGCGGTGGCGGGCCTGAATCCCCACGCAAGCGAGAACGGACTGTTCGGCATGCAGGAGGCGGAGCAAATCCAGCCGGCTATCGAAATGGCCCGCGCCCGCGGCTGGACGGTCTCGGACCCGCAGCCGCCGGATACGGTCTTTCTGCGCGCGACGCGGGGGGAGTTCGACATCATCGTGGCGATGTACCACGACCAGGGTCATATTCCGATGAAGTTGCTGGCCTTTGACAGCGGCGTAAACGTGAGCATCGGCCTGCCGGTACTGCGTACTTCTGTGGACCACGGCACGGCCTTTGATATTGCGGGGACGGGACAGGCGAGCGAAGAGAGTATGCTGGCCGCGATCCGCGTTGCGGTGACAATGGCGCAGGCCAGTGGTTAATGTCCAGTGGTTTAGTATCCAGTAGTCGGTGCAACGCCGGCGGTCAGTGGAAACTGTCGAATACCTGGCCCAGGCGGCGGATGCCCTCTTCGATTTCCGGGATTCCGTAGTGGGCGAAACAGAGGCGCAGGCAGTGGCCGAGGCCGCCGACACTGGAACAGCGGCGGCCGGGCAGAAAGCCGACTTTGGCGCCGGCCGCGGCATCCAGGAGGTCGGTGGTGTCGAACCGGCCGGGGGCGCTTCCCGCAGGTAAGCTGCTGGCTGCGGCGAGAAAGTGATCGGAGCAGGTGAGCCAGAAGAAAAAGCCGCCGGCGGGTACCGTCCAGGTGGCGCGGTCTCCGATGTGCCTGTGCAGCGCCGCGTCCATTGCCTGGACCCGCTGACCATAGGCGCGGCGGAGGCTGTCCAGGTACGCCTTCTGCCCGCCCCCTTCCAGCGCGACCCGCACCAGGTTAGAGGTGAACTGGTTAAGTCCGCCGCCGCTGTCGACCAGCCCGCTGGCGGCAAAAAGACCCGCCCGTTGGGCTGAAGTCTGCACCCATCCCAGGCGCAGCCCTGGCGCCAGGATCTTTGAGAATGAGCCCAGGGAGAGCACCTTGCCGCTGTCTGCATAGGCGGCGAAAGGATCAGGCGGCGGTGTTCCGAAGTCGAGAAGATGGTAGACCTCGTCGGCGACGATCAGGAACTCATGCGCCTCTGCCAGGGCCAGCAGCTGCTGGCGGCGGTTTTCGGAAAGCGTGCGGCCGGTCGGGTTCTGGTAGGTGGAGATGGTGTAGAGAAAGACGGGGCGGTGGCGGGTCAGCGCCTCTTCGACGGCCGGCGGCACAAGCCCGTATTCATCGGTCGGGATCGGCACTGCGTTGAGGCGGTGGTCCTCCTGCAGGATGCGCAGGGCGAGGAAGTAGCTCGGCTCTTCGACGAAGACGGTGTCTCCGGGGCGCGTGAGGAGCGTGCAGATCAGGTTGAGGGCCTGCGACGCGCCAGCGGTGATCATCAGCTGCTGCGGCTGCACGGCGGCGCCGTAACCGCGGCCGAGAAAATCGGCAAGGGCCCAGCGGAAGCGGCCGTCCCCCTGGGGAAAGCCGTAGTTGAGCAGTTCGGTGTCGCCTTCGGCGAAGCGTTCCGCCGCGACCTCGCTCATCAGGGCGTGGGGCAGAAGCGCGAAGTCCGGCTGGCCGATGCCAAAATTGATGCTGTCTGCGCTGCGGTCGACCTGGGTCGAGCGGTCGTACATGGCAGTGGACCACCGTTAATCAGTGACTGTCGGCTGGCAATCCATGGGGCCCACTGGTGCAATTGACCGCTGTCCAGTGGCAGTTGGCTGCTGGAGATCAGATGTTTTCATCAAGCAGCTTTATGCGTTTGCTGCCGATGATGGAGATCGACTCCCGGTCGAGAAGTTTGATGCGCTTGCGTCCGATTTCGATCAGTCCCCGCGCTTTGAGGTCGTTGAGGACCTGCGTGGCCGTTTCGCGATAGGTGCCGATGCTTTCGGCCAGATCCTGATGCGTGAGCCCGGTCACCTCATCGGACTGCTGTTCATCGGAGAGGCGCAGGAGCAGATTGGCCAGGCGGGCGGGAATGCCTTTGAAAGCCATGTTTTCAAGACTCTCTTCGGCCTCCTGCAGGCGTTTGCCGGTGATCTCGAGAATGCGCAGGGCAACCTGGGGCTTGCTGAGAATAAGCCGCTCCAGGTCATTGCGGCTCATAACGCAGATCAGGCAGTCATCGATCGCTTCGGCAAATGTATTGTGCATCTTCGTGCCCAGCAGGGCCATTTCGCCGAACAGTGTGTGAGGGCCAAGGGTTGTGATGACAAGCTTCTTGCCTTCAGGACTAATGCGATAGAGCTGTACGCGGCCTTCCTTCAGGATGAAAAGGACTTCGCCCGGCTCCTCCGGGCGGTAAAAGACCCGTCCTTTGCGCACGGTGCTCATCGTCGTAATTCGATTCAACTCTTCCATCTCTCTGGATGTCAGGTCCTGAAAGACCATCAGTTCGGAGAGAAACTTCATCTTTTCGGCGGGCTGCAGCGCCGCGGACATCTTCACGATCGTCATGTTGGATTTCTCCCGGCGCGCCGAGGGTGTGGAACGTTCGGCGGCCTCGGTTCCTCGATTTCATCTTTTAACCCGACTTTATTATACGTGTCGGGGCAAAATTATCAACCTTTTTTGGCGCTCTCATTGTCGATTTGTTAAAATGCGGGCATGAATGTGCGCGTTCCCCGGCCCTCTTTTCGTAAATCCGTCTCCAATGCGCCCCTCGCAAGCAGGGGCGCATTTCGTGCTGACAATCAAGGCCGGAAAGTTTCCAACAGCTCAGGCGAATCTGCCTCTTCACGCCGCACGGTTCGTTCCTACGGCGGCCTCGGCATCCTGTCCATCCTGGCGCCGCTTATCATCCTGATATCGTGCAATCGTGTTGCCATGCCGGCCCCGGCTGTCCCCGCGGCGATCAGCGCCCAGCGGTCGGCGGACGGCGGGACGCTGACCGCTGGCGAAAACGCTTCTGTGGCCGCGAACAGCTTGAGACAGGCTGTTCGACCCAACAGCGCGCACGCCGCTGGGGGAGAGCAGTCGAATCTGACCCCGGTCGCGACGGCCACGCCGCTGCCCGCGGGCCTGCAGGAACAGATCGTCGGCGGCGAGAAGGCGGAGGCGGGCTCCTGGCCGTGGATGGTCGCGATCCAGGCCTTCACCAAGCCGGGCTACCACACCTTTTGCGGCGCCTCCCTCGTGGCGCCCAGTTGGGCGCTGACGGCCGCCCACTGCGTCGCAAACGCCGCGCCGGACGAGATTGTGGCGACGATTGGTCCTCACAGGCTCGACAGCGGTCTGGGGCAGAAAAGGTCGGTTGACCGTGTTGTCCTGCATCCTCGCTACGGACTCGACTTTTCCCACGACTTCGCGCACGACCTCGCGCTGCTCCATCTGTCAGAGCCGGCAGATGCTGAGCTGGTCGCGCTGCTGGGAGCCGACAACCTGGATCTGGCCGCGCCGGGCACCATGGGGACCGTGATAGGCTGGGGCGCGCTTTCCGAGGACAGCACTGAGGGCGTGATCTCCTATGATCTGCAGCAGGTGGAGCTCCCGATCGTGTCAGAGGAAGAATGCACCAGCTCGATGGGCAGGATGATCACCGAGAACATGCTGTGCGCCGGTTACAGAGAAGGGGGGATGGACGCCTGCCACGGCGACAGCGGCGGCCCCCTGGTGGTGCCGGACAGCGATGGCGGCTGGCAGCTGGCCGGTCTTGTGAGCTTTGGCATTGGCTGCGCGCGGCCGACGTTTTACGGCGTTTATACGCGTGTGAGCCAGTACCACGACTGGATCTTGGCGCAGATCATACGGGAAGAAACGGCGGAGGAGCGTGCGCAGTATGAGATCATGCTGCCCGCGGTGTACAGCGGGGCGGCCGTTCAGATGCTGCCCTCCGTTCACGCCCGGGCGGCCGCGGAGACGGAGCCCGCTCTTTTGCCGAAACCAGCGCCCATTCCCGACGGACTGGTGCGGGCCGTGCAGGCGCCGATTCTGATGTATCACTATGTAAGCGTGCCGCCGGCCGGGTCAGATGTCTACCGGCGGGACCTGTCGGTGTCGCCCGAACTCTTCAGGAGCCACCTGCAGGCCCTGGCTGATGCCGGGTATACGCCGATCAGCATGTATGATCTCGTGGACCATTTGAACCAGGGCGCGCCGTTGCCGGAGAAGCCGGTCATCCTTACCTTTGACGACGGTTATCGCGACAACTACGAGAACGCGTTCCCGTCTTTGGCGGAGTTCGGCATGACCGCGATGTTTTTCGTGGTGACCGACTATATGGACGAGGGAAACCCGCTCTATCTGTCGTGGGATATGGCGCGGGAGATGCAGGACGCAGGCATGTTCATCGAGTCCCACGGGCGCAATCACGCCAGTTTGCGGAACCGAAACGACGACTACCTGATCTGGCAGGCGCTGGGCAGCGCCGAAACGATCGAGCATGAACTGGGCGTGCGCCCCCGTTTCATCACATACCCGTTCGGACACTACGACGGCAACACGATCCGGATTTTCGAGAGCGCCGGTTTCTGGGGAGGCCTGACGATCAACGCAGGGGCCACGCACTCGACCGACAATCTCTTCCAGTTGCGGCGCGTGCGCGTGCGGGGCACGACGACCGCCGGGGAACTTCTGCAGTTGTTGGCCTTGGATTGGTGAAGGGCAATGGTCACCCGTCGGTTGTCAGTGGCTATATTAACGGGAACCATTAACATGGCTGAGAATGGCTTCCATATTAACGGCAGCCTTTAATATAGAAGTGAAAGCGTGTTTTATTAAAGGCTACCGTTAATATAAACTTGCTACATTGTCACGCAGAAGCGATGGATTCCTATGTTAAACGATCAAGCGCCCTCTACCCGGGCCGGAAGGTACGTCAGACAGCCAAGCGGATACAGGGCGTTTATTCCAAAAGCGTTGCCACCCAAACCGGCGGTGCATTTTACGAACGAACTCCAGCTGCTGTTGTCCAAAGCCGACCGCGCGTTGGGTAGGCTGGACGGTTCGATCCAGATTCTGCCCGACCCTGATATGTTCGTCTATATGTATGTGCGCAACGAGGCGGTGTTATCGAGCCAGATCGAGGGGACGCAAAGTTCGTTACAGGACCTGCTGGCAGCCGAGGCGGAAATTCTGACGCCGAACCGTCCGAAGGATACAGCTGAAGTAATCAACTATGTCAGCGCAATGAATTACGGCCTGGAGCGGCTGTCTACGCTACCGGTATCGACGCGACTGATCTGTGAAATCCACGGCAAGCTTCTACGAGGCGTCCGCGGTTCCCACCTTACGCCCGGCGAACTGCGAACTTCGCAGAATTGGATCGGTCCCGAGGACTGCACGCTGCTTGAGGCCAGTTTCGTCCCACCTCCACCCTCTGAGTTGGCTGAGGCGATGTCCTCCCTGGAGCGGTTCATCCATTACGACACCGAGCTACCACCGCTGATCAAAATCGGATTAGTGCATGCTCAATTTGAGACGATTCACCCGTTTCAGGACGGCAATGGCCGCGTAGGGCGGTTGCTCATCACCTTCCTTCTCTGCCAGAAACAGATTTTGACGAAGCCGGTTCTCTATCTGTCCTACTTTTTCAAGCGGTACCGCCAACAGTATTACGACGAACTGCAATCGGTGCGTGATGCCGGATCATGGGAGAAATGGCTTGTGTTCTTCCTGCGGGGCGTAGTGGCGGTGAGCAAACAGTCGACCAACACTGTCCAACGCATACTCGCTCTGCGCGAAAGTCACCGCGTTATAATTAACGACAACTTCGGCGGCGCAGCCGGCAATGGACATCGCGTTCTGGAATACATGTATTCCAGTCCGGTTGTCTCGGTGGACGACGTCCAAAAGCTTATCGGCACAACCTACCCCACAGCCAACAACCTGGTCGCACGATTGGTGGAGTACGGCATCCTGCATGAGTTCACAGGCCAGGCCCGTAACCGGGCTTTCATCTATCAGAGTTATCTAGAACTGTTCGACGAGACTGAGCAGGAGGATGAGGCATGATTGTCACTCTCATACTCTGCCAGGTGAACAAACAAAGATTGCATGTATGGCACTGTAAAGTATTGGGGCAAGCATATGACTGACTCCCTTCACTTTTAGCCAAGTAACGTAACTGCTTAGCCATCTCGGATGTGAAATCACCGTATCAGGAATTGAAAGACTGTTGCAGTCCACCCTGCATGCTGCTCGAGTCAACTGCAGTGATCAGCCGCTGGGGCGCAGACCTTCGGGCAGGCGGTTGACGTCGGTTACGAGGGCGGCCAGGGCCCGCAGGTTCTGCTCATCTTTGCCGTCGCCGTCTTCCTTCTTGGGCGTCTCCAGCAACATGGGCACGCCGTCCCAGCGCATGTCGTTCAGGATGTGGCGAAAACCCTCTACGCCGACGAAACCTTCGCCGATGTGCGCGTGCCGGTCTTTGCGGCTACCGTGATCATTTGAGCTGTCGTTGAAGTGCCAGCAGCCGACGCTGTCGATACCGACCGTCTCCTCGAGTTCGGCCATCATGGCCTCGTAACCCTCAGCCGTGCGGAAATCATAGCCGGCGGCCAGCGCGTGACAGGTATCGAGACAGACGCCGACGCGCTCCTTGTCCTCCACCAGTTCGATGATGTGGGCCAGCTGGGCGAACGTGTAGCCCAAGGTGGTCCCCTGCCCGGCCATCAGCTCCAGCAGGGTGATGACGCCGCTGCATTCGGGCAGTTGGGCGTGGATGCGGTTGAGGGCGTCGGCGATGCGCTGCATGCCGGCCTCTTCGCCGCTGCCGGTGTGCGCGCCGGGATGGAGAACCACGTGCCCGATGCCATAAGCATGAGCGCGCTCCAACTCATCGGCAAACGCGGCGACGCTCTTTTCCCACAACGGATCTTTGGGTGAGGCCAGGTTGATGAGATAGGAGGCATGGCTGACGGCGTAGGCGACGCCGTACGCGGGCATCTGCTCGTTCCAACGGGAGACATCCTCTTCTTTCACCTGCGGACCTTTCCACTGGCGGTTGCTCTTCATAAAAACCTGGACTGCGTTGCTGTTCACGTCCGCAGCCGCGTCGAGCGCGTTGCTGACGCCGCCTGCGATCGACATGTGCGCGCCGAGTTTGAGTCCTGACATGGAATGCCTCCGGGATAGGGGTTCCTGGTCGCGAAATCCTGGTTTTCAGCGACGCAGGGGAGGCCCGGCGCCGGTACGAGACCTCAAAACCGAAAACGGATCTTTCACTCTCATCTGGTTTCTGCTATTCTACCGGAAGCGTTCAAATGCGGTCAAAACGAGTGACTCCTGTTCCGTTGCGGCTGTGTTTTTGCCAGTAGTGTTTTTACCAGCAATGTTTTTGCCAGCAGTGTTTTCGCCGGCAGTCAGGCCCCCCGTTTGAAATTACAAGAGAGGAACAGCTGTGATTCATGAATCGGTCTACGAACTGCGCCGGAATCTGAAAAACGCGGTGGGCATTGACGACGGCGGGCGCGTCGAACTGCTGGACGCGGAGACGGTGCGCGCCGACCTGATCGATACATTGGTGCGGGATGCCGTTTTCGGGACCTTCCCGGTGAAGACGTTCAGCCGCTGGCTGATCTGGGAGCTGGGCCAGCTTATGGGCGCGTGCCCGGCCAGCATTCACGAGTTTTACCTTGCCAGGGCGGCCAACGCATGGACGAACCGCACGGTTCCGGCGATGAACATGCGTTTTTCCACATACGAAGCGGGGCGGGCCGCCTACCGCGCGGCGCAGCGTACGCAGACCGGCGCCTTCATTTTCGAGATCGCGCGCAGCGAGATGGGTTACACTTTCCAGGAGCCGGCCGAATTCTCTGCCGTCCTCATTGCCGCCGCCATCAAAGAGGGATACCGGGGGCCGATCTTCATCCAGGGCGACCACTTTCAGGTGGACGGCAAGAAGTACAAGTCCGACCCGGAAGGCGCGCTCAACGAGGTGAAGGCGCTGGCAAAGAAGGCGGTGGCGGCCGGTTACTGGAACATCGACATCGACACGAGCACGCTGGTGACGCTGGAGCCGGAATCGCTGGACGAGCAGCAGCGGGACAACTACCTGCGCTCGGCCATGCTCACCAAGTTCATTCGCGACCTGGAGCCGGACGGCGTCACCATCAGCTTGGGCGGCGAGATCGGCGAAGTGGGCGAAAAGAACTCGACCGTGCCGGAGCTGGACGCCTATATCCACGGCTACAAGGCTGCGCTGGGCGAGCTGGGCGACTACGCCGGGCTGAGCAAGATCAGCGTCGCCACGGGCACGGCCCACGGCGGCATCCTGCTGCCGGACGGCACGCAGGCCGATGTGGCGGTGGATTTCGATACGCTTGAAGACCTGGGCGAGCGCGCCCGGTTCCACGGCGCCGGCGGCGCGGTCCAGCACGGCGCCAGCACGCTGCCGGATGAAATGTTCAGCAAGTTCCCCGAAACGCAGACGATTGAAATCCACCTGGCCACCGGCTTCACCAACACATTCCTGGATCATCCCAGCCTCCCCGAACTGCTGCGCCAGGAGATGTACGCGCATCTGGACGTTCACCACGCGGACGAGCGCGGCGCCAACGATTCCGACCTCGTTTTTCATCTGAAGACGCGCAAGAAAGCCCTGGGGCCGTTCAAGCCGGAACTGTGGGCGCTGCCGCGCGAGCGGACGGAGGCGATCTTTGCCGGTGTCGAAGATCACTATGCCTACTTCTACGAAAAACTGAATGTCGTCGGCACGCGTCAACTGGTCGACGGGATCGTTTCGCCGGTTTCCCACCACAGGCCCATGCCGGTTCTGGGGCGGGGCGCAGGGGACGATCAAGGTCTTGCCGACTGAGAACGCCCCCAAGCCACTCGTGTATGCTGCTCGCTCTTGACGTCGCCTCCTCAATCTGCACAGTTGCCCTGTTCGACCCGGCTGGCGAGACAGTGCTGGCTGAGCATGTGTGGCGGTCGCGGCGGCGTCAGACGGAGGAGACACTGCCGGTGGTGGAGGAGACGCTGACGCGGGCCGGCGCGGCGATGGACGACGTCCGTTTTCTGGCCGTTACGACCGGGCCGGGCAGCTTCACCGGCGTGCGCATCGGTATCAGCGTTGTCAAGGGGATTGCCCTGGGGCTGCCGCAGCCGCCCCGGTTGATCGGCCTGCCGGTGTTGAGCGTGACTGCGGCGCGATTCATGCCGCTGGCGGCGCCAAGCACGGATGTGTGGCCTGTTCTGCAGGCGGGGCGGGGGCGCTTCAACTGGGCCGCGGCGCCGGCCGATGATCCGCTGTGGCTGCCGGCCGCGGCCGAACACCGCGCCGGGCAGGCCGAGGCGCTGGCGGCGGCGCTGCGGGCAGAGGGACGTCCGGTATGGCTGGTGGGCGAGTTGGGCGAAGCCCTCCGGCAGGATATGCAAGGGCTGGCCCATGTCCGCTGCATCGATCCGGCCGCTGAATTCGATCTGCCGGAGGAGTACAAGAGTACGCCCCGTTTCACAAAAGGCGCGGCAGCCGGCCGGACCGGCTTGACAGAGAGCCGGGGCGAGGGGTTGGCCCGACTGGCGATGCGCCACCTGCGCGCCGGCTCCCCGGCAATGACCGCGCCGTTGCAGCCACTCTATTTGCGCCCACCACAATAGGCGGAAACCGGTGAACGGGGACCGGACGGCAGGCAGCCGCGGGAGCCACTGGTGTATGCCGTTGTACGATGCCTGACTTTCTGAACCGGCAGAAGAGACAGTCCACGCCGCGCGATCGGGTTGGCCCGCAAACCTGCCCGCTGGCGCTTGGGCCACTGACCCTGACCGACCTCGAAAGTGTGATGGAGCTGGAGTCGGTCAGTTTCCCCACCCCCTGGTCGCTCGCCACCTACCATAGTGAACTGACGCGCAACAGCCGCAGCCGCTATCTGAAAGTATGGCCGGCGCCGGTCGGCAGCCCGGTTGCGACGGGGGCCTCACTGCCGGCGCTGATCGCGCAGGGCGGCATCATGCTCTTCGGCGCGGAGATGCACATTGTCACGATCGCGGTGCTGCCGGGCTGGCGCGGGCGGTCGATCGGCGAGTGGCTGCTGCTGGCGCTGCTGGCGCTGGGGCGGGAAGAGGGCGCGCATACTGCTACCCTGGAGGTGCGCGTCAGCAATGAGACCGCACTGCGTCTCTACCGCAGGGCTGGGTTCGAGGCGGTCGGCTATCGCCGCCGCTACTACCCGGACAAGGAGGACGCCCGCATCCTCGCCCTGACCGACCTGCACAGTCAACGCGTGTGGGACCCGCTTCGGGAACGGTTCGATGCGCTGTCAGCATTGATGGAGCGCGGGGTGGAGGCGCCGACAGAGCAGCGATAATTTGCGCGGCCGTAAGCTGGGACTGATTCGGAGAGAAGATTCTTGAAAGTAAACAGAGATACCGTGGCGTTTCTGGCGCTCACGCTGATCGGTGTGATGATTGGCATCGCGCTGAACGAGCGATGGGGGAGTGGCAGGCATGTACATTCGTCTTCGCCCGCCGCCACGGCTGCGCCAGTGCCGACGAACACGCGCCCGGCTTCGCCTACGCCAGCGGAAAGAACAGAGTCGGGAGAGACGATTACCCGTGCGGCTTCACCCACGCCGGCAGAAGTCACAGACTCGGAGCGCGCGCCGGCGGAGACGGAATGGGGCGTCGTGGTCCGGGTGGCGGACGGCGATACGCTGACCGTGCGGTTCGACAACGGGGAGGAGGAGACGATCCGCTTGCTGGACGTGGACACGCCGGAAACCGTGCATCCGAACCGTCCGGAGGAGTGCTTTGGCGCCCAGGCTTCGGACTATACAAAGACCTTGATACGGCAGCGCGTCCGGATCGAGCCAATGGGGCGGGACAGGTACGGCCGTTTGCTGGCCTATGTTTGGACCGGGGATGGAGAGGAAGGCCTGTTGTGGAATAAACGGCTGCTGGAGGAGGGATTGGCCGTTTACAACGACTATGGCAACCCTGGCCGGTATGCGGACAGGACGCGGGCCGCGGCCGAGGAGGCGATGCTGGCGGGGGTGGGGTTGTGGTCGGCATGTGAAATCGAGGAGAGGCCGACGGTCGTTCCCACGCAGTCGGTTGGCGCCGGTTGCCCGCAGGGGTGTGTCAGCCAGCCCGGTCCGTCATGCAGCATCAAGGGCAACGTAAACACGAGCAGGGACACAAAGATCTATCATGTGGACGGTGAGTCGTCCTCCTACGCGCGCGTGAATATGAAGGAAGGGGAGGGCGACCTCTGGTTCTGTACGCGGGCGGAGGCTGAGGCGAACGGTTTTCGCGCGCCTGGGCGGTAGATGGTTACGTATACAGACGTCAACGAGCCCCGGCTGATTTCGTCTTCTGCAAGTCGATCAACTATTGAGAGGTGAACGGGATTACATGCCGCGCCAGACCGAACCGAGCCTGAACAATGCAATGGGGACCCTGCTTGGGGCTATGCTGCCCCGCAGCGATGTGCGCTCCGAGAACACCCGGGCCATCTACGGACACCCGGGCCTCAGGCCCGACATCCTCATCACGGCGCCCGGCCGCGCGCCAGTCGTTATCGAGGCCGAGTACATGCCCGCCGCCGGCGTCGAAGCGGAGGCGAGGGACCGCCTCGGGCTGGAGACCGCCGCCGGCCGCGAAATCGAAGCCGCTATCGCCCTCCGCTACCCGGACGAAGTGGGCGAGGCGCAGGATCTCTCCGCTGCCCTCTCTGGCGCCCGTCTCTCATACTGCGTCTTCACCGAAAACGGCGGCGCCGCCCGCTTCCCTGAGTCCGGCTGGCTGGACGGCTCGGTCGAGGACCTGGCCGACATGGTTCGCTTGGTCTCAGTTCCGCAGCACGCCGTTGATCGGGCAACGGCAATCCTGCAAGAGGGCATCGACGGCGCCGCCAATATCCTTGACGAACTGGACCGGACCCGCCCGGGCATCACAGGGGCAGTCGCCAATCTGTTGGGGATGGCCAACGTGCGCCAGACCCGCCGCATGGCCTGCGCCATCATCGCCAACGCC
>JAJEDJ010000032.1 GCA_022821545.1 Caldilineaceae bacterium | reverse complement strand
ACGCAAAAGCGGGTATCCCTGTGTTGTTAAACAGAGAGGCAGAACGAATCGCCAACATCCTCAAAATACCCGGCCGCTCTCCGGAGGATCACTTTGACGCGGTCGTCTGCCGGCGTGCCGACGGACGCGAGAGCTCCCTCGCCGAGTTCCCCCTGGCCCAGGTGCTGAGAACCGGCGAGACGGTCCGCCTTGAAGAGATCGTTCTCCAGGTTCCCGGCGGCCGCAGCCTCAGGGCGCTGCTCAACGCCACGCCGGTCTGCTCGCAGGAGGGCATGGTCGAATCGCTTGTCGTGACGTTGCAGGATATGACGCCGCTCGAGGAACAGGAACGGCTGCGCGCCGAGTTCGAAGTAGTTCCGCACAGTAGCGGGTATGTCGAAGGCATAGATCCCAATAAGCTGAAGGAGATTCTCTGCGACCTGGATGACGATCGATTCAGAGAGAAGAATGCACAATGAGCGTGCCCGACGCTCAGGGCTTAGAGCAACTTGGCTAGGGAAAGTCTGTGAGGACATAGAGTATCCCGCTGGCAATCGGGTCGGCAGATATCATCAGATGGAGGAGAGATACTATGACCACGGTTGAACGGGTGGATGTAGAGGCGATGCAGCGAGGACTTGAATTGTATCATGATGTGTCGTTGCGCGGCCGCCTTCGAGGCATTTTACATCCCGACGAGCAGTTCGGAGCGGAGTTTGAGGGCTGCCGGCGATGTGAGCAGAAGCGGACGGATCCTGCCCCTGGCTATGATCCCGAACGGCACAAGTGTCCTGTTCCCAATCCCGAACTCTGGAAAGACGGTTCCGATCCCTGGAAAGACGATACCGAACTGGCGCGTCTGCGCGCGGCGATAGATGCTCGCTACGCGGCTTTGTTCGTCAAGCCTGATGGCTCGCCCTTGCCGGTGGACGAGTGCTACCCGCCGGACGATAATTGGGCGGAAGGCTCCTTCGGCTTTTGCGATCCGTGCCGGTCCGAATGGGACGAGATGGAGCGTTACTGGGCTGATCCCGCTGTGCTGGCCAGCCTGTGGTTGGATGCAACTTGGCGACTGGAATACTTACTCGGAATGAGCGACCACGAGGTATGGGGAGACACCCGTGTGCGTAATGAGCAGCGCGAACGGCGGGAGCGGTTGATTGAGCGCGCCCACAGCGGCGAAACGCTGGCGGAGTCATGGGGGCGTGAGAAACGGGAGCGCGCAGGGAAAGGAAGATAGCAGAGCTGAACCGGGGCCGGCCGGCACGCGGCCGGCCCATATCCACGAAGAGCCGCGAAGATTAGCCGCGGAATACCCTCTCCCCGGCTCAAAACGCCCGACAAGCCGCTTGACCGGCCTGTCGGCAGGATTCCCCTCTCCAATTACTGAACGCAACCGCGCCATCACAACTTCCTGACGCTGGACCGCATCCTCGCGGAAGCGTTCAACTTCTGGCTGGGGAACCGGCCGGCGTTGGCGTGTTCGTAGCCCGGTGCCGGGTGAAGACAGATGCGGCGGGACCGTGAACGATTCGAATCGGGCGGATGATGCGCCGTACATTATGCGGATGGCTGGAAAGGTGTTCAGTGGGAGTTTGGAGACGGTGGAGATTGTGGAGGGGGCGCTGGCGGTGGGGGCTGGTGAAGCGAGCGGAGGTTGATCGGCTGGTGTATAATCTGTGCAAGCTGACCGGCTAAGGAATGAGGTTTATCGACAACTATGGCAGATGAGTTGCAACCACAATTGACCGGTGAAGGGTCTCTACCGCCGGTTCGTTTGACTGCAGAACAAGAGGAGCTTTGCAGGCGTTTGGATGAACTGTACGATCCATACAACTTGCACGTGAGACCATCGAATATGTTCCGCGGCGCGGTTTTTGCCAGTAGAGCAGAATGCCGGAGCAATCCCGACTGGATCGCTCAAGCCGCCCACTCTTTGCGCGAGATTCTTTATCCTATTTGGAGCCCTGGGTATAAAGAGATAACCGACAAAAAGAAAACGGTGTTTGAGAACTACGGCTCTGTGTCCATTGATGACCGCTCAATCGATGCAGTAGGGAGAGTGTATGGCAGATTGACCGATCTGGCTCATCATGATCGCACTGCATCCACAAGCTCTGACTATGGGCAACTACTGGCTGAGTTTGAGAGGGCTATGGGTCAAGCATTGACTCGGCAACTTGATATCCATAGAGAGATTGATGAGATTTCGAGTAGTGGGCCGCCTCAGTAATGCGCAGTATTGCCAGGGGAGGAAGCTATGACTATAGATGCCCCGCCAGCAGCAGTGAAGAAAGAGCGGATTCAGAAACTTCTTCAGATGAACCTGGATGCTCGCCGCTATTTCTACCACAAGGCTGACGAGCGCTGGCTGGACTGGCTGTGGCGGAATGGGTTTCTGGATGTTTTCAAGGAAGAGGACGCGTCCCTCGATGGGTTCAGGACGCCGGAGCTTGGCTATCTCTTGCGCATGGCGGGAAAGTGTCCGGCGCAGGTTGTGGACATTATGCTGGAGGTCCCGATAGGCACGGATATGCGGAGTCAGGAGGCTGCTTACGGTTTTGTGCCGATCTGCGGCGCGCTGCCGGCGGACCAGTTGGCGCGCGTAGTTTGCAAGATCAGGGCTGAGAACTGGGTGCCGCTGCTGGATGAAGTATACAGCCATTCGGGCTTCGAATATGAGGAGATGCTCAGGACCCTCGCTGACGCCAACGATTTTGAGAGCTTCCTCCTTCTTGCCGAGGCCGTGCTGGCTGTGCGCCCGGGAGAAGAGACGGGCCATGTGTCTACTTATCGCGAAAGTCCATTCTATTTGGATGATCTCTCCCGTACGAAGCTTTTCGAACAGTTGGCCGCTGTGGATGATGAATACGCGGAACGCGCGCTGGTCCTGACGACAAGCAAGTTGGCTGAGATCATGGCTGCCTCCGACCAATTTCTACTCTTAGAGGATGATTTTTTCACTTTGGAGCCGGGCCAGTCTGATGGGTTGCAGGAAGATGTGCGCGAACTGGCGGCGGCAGCAAAAGCGTTGGCGGTTCGTCTGATCGGGGAACGGTGCGTCCATTTAGAAGATGTCAGGAGGGTCTACAAGGAGCATTTGGCCTCTCTACCGGTGAGCCGCGTGATACGGAGGTTGCGTCTGTTCGTTCTGAGCCTGTGTCCGCAGGCGTTCAGGCAGGAACTCAAACATGCCTTTTTTTCCCTGTTCGAGGAAGAAAATTATTACGACGAGATGGACCGATATTATTTCGTAATGTTCCCCCCTGAATACTTGAAGGCGCTGCAAGAAGGATTTCCCGTATTGTCCGAAGACGAAAAGCAGGGCTTCGTGCAGAGGACCATCCAAGAATTCAACCAGCGGCCTGATGTCATGAGATACAAGGGTTCGCACCTACTTTCCATGATTCTGCCCTACCTCAATGAGAAGCCTGAGTTGAAGAAACAGGTGGAGGAAGCAGGCTTCCAGCTTGATCCGGACTATAAGCCTCGCCCAAGCATCATTGAGGGGGATGGCGAACTCAACACGATCACGCCACAAGCTCCCATTTCGCAGAGAGAGTTCGGGCAGTTGCCTATCGCCGAGATTGCCAACAGACTCCGCCATACGTGGACGCCGGCGGAACTGAACGCGCAAAACAGTGAAACAGACCTTTACAACCCGCTGAATGCGGAAGGCGTTGGCAGTCTGTTGAAAAACGACATCCCTGAGCGGCTGCGCGAGTACGTCGAGAACGCCGGCCTGTTCTTTGAGCGCGGGTTGCTTGATCAACATTACACCTATGCATTCTTGATGGGCGTTCGTGAAGCGATAAAGAATGATAGAGCGGCCGCGTCAGAGGTCGATTGGGCTGGCGTGATCGATCTGTTGACCAGCATCAGGGACTCTGGTGCGAAAGAGACGTTTGAAGGAGGGCGAAGAGAGCCTGGCTGGTACGATTTTTGGCTTGCCAACTGGGACGCGGTGCATTCGGCAATGGCCGATGTTCTGCGTGAATTGCTCACTGATCGGGATGGCCTGACGCCGATCGACTTTGGCAGATTTCGCGTTCGGATACTGGAGATTTCAGACTATCTGTTGTCATGCCCCGATCCGTTTCCGGGAGACGAGCAGGGTGAAACGTCATCTGCCGGCGATAGGGACTACAGTGTCAGCCAGCTTCATCAACTGGCCGTAAACTCCATGCGCGGCAGGGCTTTCGAGGCATTCATGCAGTTTTTCCTTCAGGATAGAAGAAAGTTCAGGCCCGACGACCGAGCACAGATTTTCGATGATGTCAAGAGGTTGTACGAGCGGGTGTTGCGGAATGAAAAGAGCCGCGCGCTCATGTTTCTGTACGGATACTACCTGCCATCTTTCTACTTCAGCGACAGGGAATGGATTCGGAAGCTACTGCCGCGAATCGTTCCCTCCGGGCCGGCCCAAAAGCATCTTTATACAGCAGCATGGGGAGGGTTTCTGGCGCGAGGTCCCTACCAAGAGATTTTCTTCGATCCAGAAATCCAAAATCTCTATAGACACGGTCTTGAACTGCCAGACACCGTTGAGTCGCTACGCAAAAATGACAGTGAACCCGGCGCGCGCCTTGCACAACACCTGGCTTTTGCCTTTATGCGTTACAAGGAGTTCGGGTTCGATCATCAACTGTTCAAGTTGTTTTGGGAAAAGGGATATCCCAGCCAATACGCGCATTTCGTCAAGTTTCTGGGGCTCTCATTTGTATGGGGAGGGAGTTCAGACCGGGCATTTTCAGATCATCCTGAGAGAAGGCAGCGGCTGAGGGATTTCTGGGACTGGCTGCTCAAGAAGGACGGGAAGCCGGAAGTGTACATGGAATTTGGCACTTGGATTAATCTCGACAGAGAACTTTTCGAACCTGCCTGGCTTGCTCGGCGGGTGAAGCAGACCCTCGAAAAGGCCGACGGGATTCTGGATTGGGATGATGGGCTTGTCAAGGTAAGCCCGAGGCTAGCGCAAACGGCGCCAAAGGATACGCTTAAGATTGCCCGGCTCTACCTACTTGTAGGCGGCGTTCAACGCAAGAATCAGCAAGTATTGTGGCTTTTGGATTCGGACAATAAGTGGTTCGATGCATTGGAGATCCTTTACCGCAATCCCGCTACGAAAGAGGCAACGGAGAGCCTGGTCAACACGCTGCTTGTCGAAGGTGGAAGTGCGTTCTGGCCATTGAAGAGGGTATTGGTTGAGAGCCCATAGCATTCAAAATTGGCGTAGGCGGCAGATCGTCGTTTCACTTACGCCAATCGCTCAGATTTGCGCACGGTTCTGTTTCATCCATTTCTTCGCGGACAGTCCCCGCCGGCCAGGCGTTAAGACGACCGTCTTCCGGTTAACGCCTCCAGGACCTCGTCCGACGCCTTCACTGTCTGCCTGATCGCCGCAAAGATTCGGGCCAGCATGGATGGCCGCGGCTGCGCCAACTGCAGTCCCGCTTAAACGCATACTTCGACTTCTACAAACATGAGAGATTGCGTCAACGGCTCAACTATAGCACGTCGGCGGAAGATCAGTTCGTGCTCCGCTGGCGACAGAACGCATCCCTCCGGGGACGCACCTTATTTTTCCCGTTTCGTGGTCTAGCAATTGGGGCCAACCATAGACCACCGTTATCGACGCCGAAGTCCGGTCGATCGCTCTCCCAGTTCACGTTCCAGTTGAGATGGGGTACAGGCATCATTGATGATCGACTACCACAGACCGGCAGAAAGATTGCGCGAAGGGCCAGGCTAAAACCTGCCGACCCTGGCCCGCTGTCTTGCAAGAGCACAGGGGTAATGTGTCGAAAGTGCCAGGAAAGAGATCGGCCTATTGAGATCGTTTCATTTGATGGCTTATTCCTGGTAGACTTGCAGGATCGTTTTCATATCCCGCCAGTGCCTTTCTACAAACCGGACGCTAGTTTCCCTATCTCCCAAATTCACCGGTATTTCGAGCCCTTCCTCATTCTGCAGAGCACGATATAACGCTGCTTCTTGTTCTTCTTCACGCTTCACGAACTCCTTGTACTTTGCCGCGCACAGGGGACAGAGCGCCAAGAACTGTACTTCGTGCTCTTTGGGAAAATAGTCTCTGGAAAGCGCTTCCACGGCCTCGAAATAATAGTCGCCATTGCGCTTCTTGAAAGGCATCTTGTCCTGGCATATCTGACATATCATCTGGTCAGAGTCATCTGTATATTGAGCCTTGAGATAGGGATTAGGGTCAATACTTGCCCGTGAAGTCCGAACGCTTCTTGGTCTCGTCTCGTATTCCTTTTCGAGAGCGTTGGCAAGTTGCTCGGCGAGTCTTGATTCTCTGCGCGCGGGATTCCGCGATGGTCTTTCTGGGAATTCTGGTTTTTTCTTGGCGCTCTCTTGCCATCTCTTAAACCCTTCAGGGTCTTTACGTCTTAATGCCGCCACCTCTTCTCCATCTTCAAAAGAAGAATATCCCATCTCTTTGGCAGTATCATTTTTGCGCTGATACTCGTCAGTAGATTGTTGTTCTCTACGGCGTTCAGCCTCCTCCCGGTCTCGCATATTCTTTCCAAATTCAATTGCTTTCAGCCAGTGCGCCTGAGGCTCATACGAAAAACCTTTGGGAAGCAAATCCGGATCCGACTCAGAAGGTTTCGAAAAATGAACGCCGCTCTGACCCTCTTGTTGCTGCGGCACCCACTCCTTTTCTCTGAGTTTATGGATAAGCGTCGAATTAGCCGTTTTGATCGGATAAGAGGCATTTGAACGATATCTGGCCTTTAAGCAGCATTCAGGCGATTCGTACATAGTATTCCAAATAAGTTTAGACTTGCTCAAATCAGGTTCGGCAAGTAATGCGTCGAATTCCGATATGTCATAATCTTCGCTTATTCTATACTTAGACCAATTCCCGTCGTCCCACAATTTAGCCCTTTCCGGGTGATTATAGATAGATTGTTGTCGCGGTGCTAGCTTCGTTTGAACTTCAACTTCCGCAGCAAACTTCCCTAACTTTTCTGGCTCTATGCCGGACTTCTCGTATTCCGAAGAGAATGCCCACTTCCGTTCTGACTTCTCACCGACCATTTCGAAGTAGGCACTCAAACCTGTGTCGAGATACGGAGAGTCAAGATAGACCTGGCTCGGTTTTCCCCATTTGCCATTGGTCAACTTGAAAACAAAGTAGCTTCCGAATAGTCCCGCCCGGGAGGGATCATTTTCCAACAGCGCCATGAAGCGTTTAGTATCTCTGATTTCAGGACGAAACTCACCATTGTCGACTGCCGTTTGAGAGTATCTTTGCTTCAAGATAGTTTCGACCCGTTCGGCTTCACCAACTTCGCGAACCCCTATGTCCTCAAGGAAATCGCGGGCCTTCTCTTGTTCCTGTTTATTTGTTCCAGATGAAAAGACACCTTGAGCGACGCGAGGGAAAATCTCATCGCGTTCTACACCGTCGCTTGGGAAGTAGCATTCGCCCCCGGCTCTGTAGATGCCATCGCCACAGGGAACAATGCGAAGTTTGGACAGAGCATTTTTGCGCTCTATTGCGATTCGAGATGGACGTGATGGGGCGTTTGACAAGAAGTCGCCGAGCAACACATAAAGCCTTTGATGCCACTCAGCTGGTTTTTCTGCCAGCCATTTCATAATCGTTTCAGATTCGATCGACAGTTCATTTACAAGGGAAGCGATTGACCATTCAGAAATATCCAATATTGTTTGAAAATCACGGATTCTCTCATTCCGGTGCTGAGCAGTGGTATCTCGGACGAACTCTCCTCTTTCATTTCGCCGCTGGCTTGATTGAGGCATAGCAATCCAGAGTTGCAAAGAACAGTTTCTACCGAGAATAGTTGCCAGATCGCTGTCGGATATAAGATTAGACAGTCTTCCCGTGTCTCTGAAAATGCCATTTGCGGCAGAATGGCCTCCCCGTTTCATCGGTGTCAATTCCTGATTTTGGAAGGCTTCAATCAGCCTTTCCATGATTGGCTTATAGACTGGAGGAATGTTGTCCTTAGCGTTTGGCAATACAGCCAGAAAGCCTACGTTCAATAACCCTTGATCTCGAATGGTCGTCATGGATTCGGCGATGAGTATGGCAAGTTGATCGCGCAGGTTGTCATTGGCTTCACAATCGCGCACACTATCGCGGGCGACGGTTGAGGCGAAAGGAGCGTGCAGATGAAAGCGCAGATTGGACGTTTCCTTCTCAGCGGGGAAGTAGATACAGACCTGGCCTTTGGTCAATAACCTGGCTCTCCATTCATCCCTTTGAGTCTTCTCCAAGCCGAAGGCAATTGCGATTCGGCAACGCTTAAGATTTCCGTCTTCATCGTTTACATCTACCTCTTTCTCGAAAAGGAGATAAGCCACAGAAACAGGCTCGGACTCTTCAGGATGCTCAACAAGAATCTCAATTCGGTTTTTACCCGTTTCTCGTCGTTCAAGGAAGCCCAACGTTGAATCGGACAGCAGATATTCGATCTTTCGGATGTTTCCGAGAAACAGCAGCGTGCTCTCATCCAGCTGTCGAAGACTCTTTTCTATTTCGGCATAGGCTGTCATTGGAGGCTTGCGGGGATTGTCAAACGGGAAAGAAAATCGAGTCACTCTCTCGCCATGAACGCAGGGGGACAACCCATCCGTGTCGGGCACGACAAGATCACGGATGCGGAAGTGGAATTCGCCGGACCTGACTTCCGGCGTAGTGGAATAGGCGAACACAGCCTTGAAACCAACGCCAAACTTTCCGATGTTGGTCGGATCATCTTTTTTTGTGCTGATGCCAAGTCCTGTGATGGCTTCTACATCTTTAATCGAAAAGAGACGGTCCCCATTGTGCTCAAATTCAACCCTGTCCTCCTGAAGGATAAAGCGGACTTCCGTCGCTTGAGCGTCTTCAGCATTTTGAAGAAGCTCATAGATGAAGTGGGCATTGTCGGGGTACAGGTCCGTCAGCAATCTCCCAATTCCTTCTTCAAAGCCATTCTTACGGCTCGCCTCTACCCACTCCAAACGCTCTCGTTTCAGTTCTTCCAGGTTCATTGTATTTCCTTTACGATCAAGACCCCGTATGCTACAGGTTCGTGGATTACATCCGCTCTCTCAATAGCCCTATCCAACTCCTGGATTCGCCGGGTGAAGTCGGCCTCTGCGCTGTCGATTTGCGACCGGCGCATCCTCCGTATCTTTTCGTTGTCCGCTTGTTCAAGCTGCTCATTGAGAAGGCCCAGGCGTGCTTTATGACTGGTTGACAGGCTTTCTCTGCGGTACGCGGCCAGCTCTTGCGTCCGTTGTTGATGCTCGGCGCGTGCTGCAGACCATAGTTGATAATGCTGCGCCTCCAGTTCGTCCCAAACGGGAGGGTCGCTGTCTCCCTGCTCATCGCGCGCGACATCCACCGCTTTCTCAAGGAGACGGTCAAGATGCGGCGTTACAGCGTCCGGCGAGGCGATTGGTTTGAGCGCCAGGTCCTCTCTGATGCCGTGGAACTGCCACTGGTAGATGACAAATTCGTAACGGCCTGCGGGTACCTCGTTGGCCTGCACCTTCAACTTGGCGACCGCTTTCCGATCCATATCCGACAGCAGTGCCGCCGCCTGTTTCACCAGAGGATGCAACGGCATGACGAAAGCGGCATCAGGATGTTCTGTGGCGCAGTCCGATTCGAAAGTGATGGACAGATGTTGATCCGCGCCTTTCAGCCAGTTTTCCCATTCACGATAGGCGATCGCGTCCTGGCGGGGAAGTTTCTGCAGATCACGCAACAGGATGGTACGCGCCTCCTGTGAGAGGCGGAGCGTCTTCAGGGGGCGTTCGCCGAGGATGAACTCCTGATCTCGCCCACATGCCTGCTGTAGATAGAGAGCGACGAGCCTGTGTATGGACGCCGAAGTCAACCAGAAACTGGAGGCGTCTTCAATCTCCCTCTTCATCCGGTCTTCAGGAAGACGGATGCCGAAGAGCTCCATCTGTTTTTGCTCCAGCGCCGCCTGCTCCTGTACCAGGCGAATCTTGTTATCCGCCAACTGCTGCAATTGAACCCCGCGCTCTTCTTCGCTCAGAGTATAGTTTTCAGCGATACTCCTGATCTCCCTGGTGATGTCCCCGAGAATCTCTTCACTGCCACCGAGAGCGCTCTCGAACACGCCAATGCGAACGAGACAGCGCTCATAGATGTCGGCGTCCACCGTCCCCGGCGTGATCAGATTGACAATGGCGACAGTTTCACTCTTCTGGCCTACCCTGTCGATGCGGCCGATTCGTTGCTCAACCCGCATCGGGTTCCACGGCATATCATAGTTCACAATGCAGTCGCAGAACTGGTAATCCAACCCTTCACAACCGATTTCCGAAAAAAGCAGAATATCGAGAGTGTTGCTGTCTTCTCGCGGCATCGCGAAACGATTGCGAAGCGCAAGGCGCTCTTCATCGGGCGTCCCGCCGTGGAGCATTCCCACCCGCAGCCCATCTGCCCTGAGACGTTCGTACAGATAGTGCAGTGTATGGCGAAAGCTGCTGAACAGCATCACCTTGTTGTTGGGCAGGTCCTGCTTTTCTCGGATGATATCGTGAAGGCGTTCATACTTCGGATCGGACGGGTCGAGCGCGCGCGCCTGCTCAAGAACGGCCTGAATCTTCAGCTGGATGGAGTCGACGGCATCACTTCGCAGAACCGGCGCCGTGTTGTCGGCTTCGGTCCATTCCAATTCGTCAATGTGACGGTTCAAGATGTTCTCGAGAAATGGCACAAGCCCAAAGAGACAGCTTGCAGCCTGGCGTCTGATCGTCGTCATCAGAAATTTGATGCTGATATCACTGTGAAGCCGGCTGAAGATCTCCGCCTGTACCTGGAGCAGGTCGTCGTGAAGCTTTTTCTGGTCGGTTGTGAACGAAACGGCTACGGTCTCGGATTTTCGAATCGTGAACTCACCTATGTCGCGCCGCCGCGTTCGGTTGATAATGCCTGAGAACGTATGCAGCGCCTCGATGTCCGTGATGAGTTGAACTCTTTCATCTTCATCGGCACTACTCTGCGTAGCAGATGCGTGCCAAGTTGGGGGGGCTTCTCGCAGTAGCTTGTGGGCGGCAACGCCGGATTTGATAACCTGTTGACCTGAATCTCCCCAGGCTGAGACACGTTCTCTGATCTGGTTGAATTCGGGGTTGCGGAGGAGGATCGCTTGTCCCCAGGAAGTTGAGGCTGCCTGTTCAAGAGATTCCGCCGTCCTCGCCGTCCAATCCTGATCCTGGGCGCGAGCGTGGTTCACCGCCTGGTTGATAAACGGGTTTGGCTCCGCCATATGTTCGAAGCTTTCCTGATCGAGGATAAGGTCGGGGCGAAGCGCGTTCAGCAGAACAAACAGATCATGGCTGCCAAGCTGGATTGGGGTAGCGGTCAGGAACACCGCCGCTTCCGCATGATCGCAGAAGAACCGTACGGCCCTGTGGGCGTAGGTCTCCTGGTTTCGGATATGATGCGCTTCATCCACGATCACGAGGTCGAAACGCGGAGGCGGATCCAAATCCAAAAGACCCTTTCTGGGTCTTCGCTTGCCCTCAGGCCCTGAACCGTAAAGGAGTGCATCGTCGAATAATGAATAAGGGAGTATGACTTTCTGATGCTGATCAGGCCATACGCCTTCCAGATCCAACTCGTTAATACAGTATCTCAACGTACGACCATCAAGAGGAATGAAACGCTCCTCAAAGCGTCTCATCTCGTTCTCCCACTTGTGCTCGGTCACCAAGGGACGGGGACATATGATGAGAACGGACCTGATATCCCGTCTGGCCTGTAGTTCCCGGAGGATCAATCCAGCCTCAATGGTCTTGCCGACGCCGACACCATCCGCGATTAGCAACCTCGGGCGATCTGACCGAATGAATCTCAGGACAGGGCGGAACTGATAGGGTATAAAGTCAACGCGCGCCGCGTTGAGCGAATACAACGTCGACAAGCTGGGATGCCGAATCTGAAGGGCAGTCAGATAGGCGTGAAACTGGTCAAGCGAAAGAAGCTGAGCTTCATCACGTTGTGCTTCAACTTTCAATTGAGAGGTGTAATAAGACTGGATGGTCCCCCCTGCAAATACCTTGACGCGGTTCTCAGGCTGGCCCGGCACCACTTCGAGGACCGCGCCTTTCATGGAGGGATCGGACCTCAATATCACAATTTGGCCTGGTGAGAATTCGGGGGAATGTTCTTCGATCTTAAGGGGACGCTCACTTTCGTCGATCTCAATCTGATCCGGAGATAGACCAACTGATTCGTGGGCGCGTCCGTCAATGTCGCTGAACTCAACTTCAAACGCATTGCCGTTTGCAAGAATCTCTACGACTGTACCGACTTGCCCGCGCCGGAGATTGTATTCGGGGATATCGCTTGTCAAAGCAACTACATCGAGTAGTTTGATATTCATGTGCTCTCACCTCCTACATTCGACAGCGGAAAGCAAGATGTCAATCTCGGCGTGTCCGAATTATGCTCGATAATCCAGGCAGTTCGCACTGTCGCCCGTCTGCCAAGCCAGACAAGCTCGAAGTCTACATTGTAGCGTTGGCCATACGCGTCACGTCGTCCCAATTGTGCGTCGTGTGTCTTGACCGCTTCCAACAAGACACTGCGTAACTCTTGTGCATCATCAGAAGTTATGCCAAGGGTAGCGACAAAAAGACGAGCCTTGTGTTTCCCACGTTCATGCGTCGAATTCAGGCAGTAATCACGCAGTTTGCGAATGTCCACGACGGCATGTTCGGCCCCCGGCACTTTCATCAGATCACCGAATGATATTTGAAGTGTTTCACCGCGTGGAGCGCCTTGTTGGCGTACCCCGGTTCGACTCCCGTTGAGATCCGCTCTGAACGATTATAATTTGATTCCAGAGAGCAATATCTTTATTGGGGAGATGACGAGATGGTCTTTTTAGCTTGCCAAGTGTAGGCGATAACGCTTATGAATTGCAAGGTAGCCCAGGCTCCCCAAGCGATATGGGGCGCTCTGCGGGCTTCCTGTGCGGTCGACTTTATCTGAACCGCCCAGGGCCGCCCATCTGCTTAAAAGGAACCCGCAGCGTCGCTGTCACCGCCCCCGCTGCTCATCCCGCATTTACACAGGGCCGGATCACGGTTACAATGACAGTGTAATTGATCCGTACACGCGGGAAGCTACTCCTTGGGGAGAGAGACAGGTTTGATCGAGGACAAGAGCGTAACAACAGGGGAGCCGGACGCAGCGAAGGACAATGCGGCAGACGGGGCGACAGACAAGGGGGAAGACAGGGCGGAAGGCCAGGGCGATGACGAACGCGAAAAGGAAGAATCCCCGCGGCCTACGTATCTTTTTCTGATTCGCCACGGTGAAAATGAATGGACGGAACGGGGCGCGCTGGCGGGACGGACGCCCAGTGTTCCTCTGAACGAGAAGGGGAAGGAGCAGGCCCAACAGATTGCCGAACGTCTGAAGGTTCAGCCGATCACCGCCGTGTACTCCAGCCCGCTGCTGCGCTGCCTGGAGACGGCCCAACCGCTGGCCGCGGCGCTGGATCTGCCGGTCTCGGTTGAGCCGGGCATCCTGGAGGTCGATTACGGCGAATGGCGCGGGGGCGAGCTGAAGGAGCTGAGCAAACGGCCGGAGTGGAGACTGGTGCAGGTTTTCCCGGGCGGCTTCCGCTTCCCAGGGGGAGAAACGCTGCGAGAGGTGCAGAATCGCGTCATTACAACGCTGGAACGCATCCGCACAGCGCATACGGGCGAGGTCGTTGCCGCCTTTGCCCACGGCGATGTCCTGCGCACGAGCCTGGCCTACTATCTGGGCACGCCGCTCGATCTCTTCCAGCGCATCCAGATCAGCACGGCATCGATCAGCGTGGTCGCCTTTCACCGTTTTGGACCAAGCATCCTGGCCATGAATGACAGCGGTGGATTCCCTGTGATAAAGTTGAAAAGAGATAGCTGAGCTCGATTTACGGATCACCTGCAACAGGCATATGGAATCACAGTTTACCTTCGACTTCAATCCAGTTAGCGCAATCGTTGCCGATGCGGTCGGGCGCCCCGGTCAGCGCACCTTCTTTTTGCAGGCCCGCCAGGGCGGCGATATGGCCACGTTGATCATGGAAAAGGAGCAGGTGGCCGCCCTTGCAACCTCGATTCTGCAACTGTTGGAGGAGCTGGAAAAGGAACGCGCCGACCTGCCGGCCGTCGAGCAAGAGACCAGCGTTCTCAGCCTGCGCGAACCGCTGGAGCCGGCCTTTCGCGTCGGGCAACTCGGGCTGGGATACGATGAACGGCAGGACCTGATGGTCCTGATCGCACAGGCCATCCCGGATGTCGGCGAGGAGGAGCAGGACCTGGCCGCGGGTCCACCCAGCCCCGAATTGGTTGATGACGAGGGCAACGACCTGAAGGCCCGCTTCTATGCAACGCGGTCGCAGATGCGCTCCCTGAGCGAACATGCCCTGCAGGTCGTGGCCGCGGGCCGGCCGGACTGCCCCCTGTGCGGACGCGTTATCGAGCCGGACGGTCATTTCTGCCCGCGCACGAACGGCCACGCATTTCCGCTGTCCATTTAGGAACACCAGTGGTTAGTGGACAGTGCATGGCAGCGGCAGTTACTGACCACAATCCACCATTCACTATCCACCATTCACTATCCACTACCTGATGATGGACAACCTCGAACAGCGGGTGCATAGTGAAGACAACAGCCGCGACGTGGATGGCGGCAGACCGCCCGTTGCCGAGCAGGACGGGCGCGGCGGCCCGGCCGCGACGGCGGACGGCGCGATATTGAGCGCCCTGGCAGAAGGGACAATCGAAGAGAAGGGGCTGCTGCCATACAGCTCCAATTACACTTTTCTGGCCACCGTCCATCACCATCAGCACGAAATTCCGGCCGTCTACAAACCGCGCCGCGGCGAGAATCCGCTGTGGGATTTCCCGGCGGGCACGCTATGCCAGCGCGAGACCGCGGCCTTTCTCGTCAGCGAAGCCCTGGGTTGGCGCCTTGTGCCGCCCACCGTCCTGCGCGACGGGCCGCGCGGGCCGGGCAGCATTCAGTTTTTCATCGAGTGCGACCCGGACATACACTACTTCAATATGCGCGAGGACGCCCGCTACGCCCCCGCCTTGCGCCGCCTCACCCTCTTCGACTATCTCATCAACAACGCCGACCGCAAGGCGGGGCACTGTCTTTATGAAACGGCGAGAAAAGAGCGGAGAGAAGAGAGGAAAGAGAGAACGGCATACTCGCCTCTCACTCCTCATTCCTCACTCCTCACTCCTCGCCCCGCGCATATGTGGGCCATCGACCACGGCATCTGCTTCCATCATCAGTATAAGCTGCGCACCGTTATCTGGGAGTTTGCCGGAGAGACCATCGAAGAAGGGCTGCTCGCCGACCTGAAGTCGCTGCGGGGCCTGGTCGACACCGGTCCGGTGCATCGTACGCTGGGCCTGCTGCTCAGCGAGCCCGAACTGGAAGCCCTGCGCCGCCGCATCAGCGAGCTGCTCACTTCCCGCCAGTATCCATCGCCGCCCGTTCACCAGCGGAACTATCCCTGGCCGCCGATCTAGCGGCGGCGGCCAGTTGCCCTGTGCGAGGCGTGAGGATTGAGGAAAGGGGATGAGAGGGGCGCGCTGTTGCCGTTCTCTCCGCTCTTTTCTTGCCGTTGAGCAGCGGTCACTGGACACAGATTATGAAAGCCGTAGTCATGGCCGGCGGAGAAGGCTCCCGCTTGCGTCCACTGACGATTGGGCGTCCCAAGCCGATGGTCCCCCTTGTCGACAAGCCGGTGCTCGGCCATATTCTTGAGTTGCTCAAATATCACGGCATTACCGAGGTCGTGATTACCCTCCAGTATCTGCCTTCGGTGATCCAGGACTTTTACGGTGACGGCAGCGCTCTCGGCCTCGATATTACCTATGTGGTCGAAGAGATGCCCCTGGGCACCGCCGGGGGCGTCAAGAACGCCGCCGGCCATCTCAACGATACCTTTCTGGTTATCAGCGGCGACGCCCTGACCGACTTCAACCTCCAGGCCGCCGTCCAACATCACATTACAGCGGGCGTTCTTGCCACGCTCGCGGTCTATTCCGTTCCCAACCCTCTTGAATACGGCGCAGTTGTCAGCGACGAAAGCGGCAACATCACCCAGTTCCTCGAAAAGCCGGACTGGAGCGCGGTCCGCTCCGACCGTGTGAACACCGGCATCTATGTGCTCGAACCGGCGGTCCTGGACTATATCCCCGACGACGTCGCCTACGACTTTTCCACCGAGCTGTTCCCCGATCTCCTGCAACGGGGGGAGCGGCTGCAAGCCTACGTGGCCGAGGGCTACTGGTGTGACGTCGGCACGATCGGCGAGTACATGCGCGCCAACGCCGACCTCATCAGCGGCAAGGTCTGGCTGCCCCAGCCGCTCGGCGCAACCGCGCCGGCCGAAGCCGTTGAACCGTCCAATCCAGGCGAAGACGGCGAGGGCAACGCGTCCCTGTTTGAAGGCGCGCGCCGGCGCGGCGACCTGATCCTGGGCGCGGACGTGGAGATCGCCGCCGACGCACGCATTGACGGGCCTGTCTATCTCGGCAACGCCGTAAAAATCAAGGAGGGTGTGACGATCCAGGGGCCGTGTGTGGTCCGCGATTACACCATCGTGGACCGGTACAGCCGCCTGGAGCACTGCGTCGTCTGGCGCAACACGTACATAGGGGAAACCTGCGAGCTGTTGGGGGCGATCATCTGCCGCCAGTGCAGTCTCAAGAGCGGGACCATCGCCTATGAGGACGTCGTCATCGGCGACAACTGTGTGCTGGACGAGAACTGTGTTGTGCATCCCGACGTGAAGCTGTGGCCGAACAAGCGCATCGAGCCGGGCGCGGTGGTGCGGGAGAGCATCATCTGGGGCAGCCGCGGGCGCCGCTCTCTTTTCGGCAGAGCCGGTGTCAGCGGCGTAGTCAATGTCGATTTTACGCCCGAATTCGCGGCCAAGCTCGGCAGCAGTCTCGGCGCCAACCTCCCGCGCGGCAGTTACGTCGTCATCAACCGGGACTCACACCGCAGCTCCCGCATGTTGATCCGCGCCCTGATGAGCGGTCTGTCCAGCGCCGGCGTGGACGTCTGGGACCTGGGCGAGGCGCCGGTGCCCGTCGTTCGTCACTTCGTTCGTACCAACGCTTCGGCCGCGGCCGGCGTGCATGTCCGTCTCAGCCCCCTCGACCAGCGCGTCGTCGACTTCCGCTTCATGGACAGCCAGGGCCTGGACCAGAGCCGGGTTGCCGAACGCTCCGTCGAACGCAGCTTCTCGCGCGAGGATTTCCGGCGCGCCTTCCTCGACGAGGTCGGGCAGATCGACTATCCCGCCGACCCCACGGCAGGCTATATTGAGAGCTTTGTCGCCGGTGTCGACCGGGACCGCGTCCTCGCCACGGCCCCCCACGTCCATCCCCAGATCGTCGTCGATACCTCCCACGGCCTGGGCGGCGAAACGATGTCGAAAATTCTCAACCTCCTCGAAGTCGACTATCTGCCTCTGAATGGGCCGAAGCTGGGCGCGCTGCGCGATGACGGCAGACCGTCCGTTGCCGATCAGTTCCGCCACCAGCTCCAGCATATGGCCAAGATCATGGGCGTGCTCGATGCCGGCGTGGGCGTCAAGCTCGATGTAGACGGCGAAAGGGTCTTTCTGATCGACGAGAGGGGCGTCGTGCTGGACGATCTGACGGCGGCGTTACTTCTGTTGGAGCTGGCGATGCACGCCAATCCCGGCGCCCGGGTCGCCCTGCCCGCGGTGTTGCCGCGTGCCTTCGAGACGGTCGTAGACCGGTACGACGGTCAGATCGTCTTCACCCAGAACGACCTGCGGGACCTGATGCGCGCGGCGGACGGGGATGTGCTGTTCGCCACCGATGGGGCAGGCCATTTCATTTTCCCCGATCTGCAGCCGGTTTCGGACGGGCTGCTGGCGACCGTGCGGCTGCTCGAATATCTTGGCCTGCGTCAGGCAGCGGTCAGTGAGATCGTTGCCGGTCTGCCGCATTTCTTCATGGCACACCATCGCGTGGACTGCCCGTGGGAGGCTAAGGGAACGGTCATGCGGCTGCTGAATCAGAGCTACCAGGGGGATGGCGTCGTCACGATCGATGGTCTGAAGATCCACTTCGGCGCCGAGGAGTGGGTCCACATCGGCCCCAACCCCGAGCAGCCGCTCTTCGAAATACGGGCCGAAGCCGCCGATTCGGAGCGGGCCACCGCGCTGGTCAAGGAGCACGGTGATCAGCTGTTGCAGTGGATTGTGGCCAGTGACCGCTGAGACGCCGGCGGCAACCGGAACGGCAGCGGCAGGGCCAATCGGAGCGGCAGGGCCAATCGGAGCGGCTGCGGGTAATCGGAGCGGCTGCGGGTAATGGGGGCAACCGCGGGGCAACGGGGGGCACTCGTCCTATTCGTCCTGTTTCAGCCCCGGGACGTACGCCCTGTACAAGTAGCCGTCAACCTGTGCATTGCTGCCGGGCGCGCCGTCGACGGGCGCATTGCCGCTGAGCGTACGGTCGCTCGATGCAGTGCCGCCGGATGCAGTGCCGCCGGATGAACTGCCGTCGGATGAACTGCCGCTCGATGCGTTGTCGCCGGATGAACTGTCGTTGGATGAGTCATCGTCGGATGAACTGCCGCTGCGGATCCAGACCCGCAGCCGGTGGCTGCTCGAATAGTTGCCGGCATTGTCCTTTGCCCAGTAACGGACATTGTGAATGCCATCCTCGGAAATCGTGAACGGCCCGCCGTACAGTACGACCGGCCCGTCGTTGAGGACATAGGCGGTACCCCAGACGCCGCTGGTGGCGTCTTCGGCTTCGATGGTCACCTGGACCGGCCCGCTGAACAATCCGCGCGCGACGGCGGTGGGTGTAGCGGCGGGTGTAGCAGTGGGTGTTGCGGCGGGCGTAGCGGTGGGCGTAGGGGTTGGGTCCTCTCCGTTCGAACTGTCAGAGGTCACCTGCACGGCCTGCGCCTCAACTCCAGGCGGCGTCCGGTCGACCCGCAGCTGGCCGGATTCGCTTTCCCCCTGCAGCCCGGAGCGGTCTTTGGCCCGAAAGCGCACAGTGTACGTGCCGTCGGCCAGGTCGGTCAGGGATGCTGACAGCTTCTGCGCGTCCAGGGGCGCGTTGGGCAGGCTGAAGACGGCGGTCTTCTCCTCGCCGTCCAGCAGCAGCCGTCCGCTGTTGGCGTCCAATCCGCTGTTGAAGTCCTGCACAGGGACTGAAATCAGGACAGGCAGTCTTGTCCACCAGCCCTCCACGTGCTCCAGATCGCCGAACACCGGCGGCTGTTCGCTGCCATATTCGATCTGTTTTGTGACGACGGGGCTGGCATTTCCGGCGGCATCGAAGGCGATCGCGGATACCTTTGATATGCCGCTGTGGGGGAGCGCCCAATCGATCTTCGTTCTTGACGATATGTTCTGCAGCTGCCACAGCTGTACCCGGTCCAGGGCCAGGTCCACCTCTCCGAACCATTTTACACGGAACTCGATCCCCTCAACCGGGTTAAACAGATGGAAGTCGACGGGGATCTCGACGTATTCGCCCGCGCTGGTGAAGTCACTCGGCCAGATGTCGCGCAGGCCCAAGCGCAGCGTCCCCCCCTTGTCGGTCACATCGAGATGGGCGATGGGCTGATCCGGCAGCACATTGTCGTTATTGTCGTCGTCAGGTTCACCCCGGCGCAGACGAAAGAGCGCGCGGTAGGTGGCCTTGTGGGGGATGTCGGTTGCGTAAGGGCCGTACCACCAGCCCAGCTCATGGTCAGCGGCGCGCGCTTCCCGGGCGCGATTGCCATCGGCTGCGGCATCATCGACGGCCTCCCCGGTGGTGCTGTAGAGGTTTTCGCCCTGCCAGACCCAGTTGTTGCTGAGGCCGATGCGCGCGCCCCTTTCCGGGGTGGCGAGCGTAAGAGTGGCCCTCTGCACCTCCACCACCGACGGCGCCTCAAAAGTCGGCGCAGAAGGCGCATCCCAGTCGATTTCCAGCGCTTTCCGCTCTTGCAGCTGGTCGCTGAGCGTCAGAGAGGCCGTGATCGTACTGCCGCTGGTAATCTCGGAGCTGCGCAGCCAGACGCCGCTGATGGGCAGAGAGTCCGGCCCCGGGTCCAGGTCGACTGTACCGGACAGAGACTCGGCGGGGACGAGCGCGCCCCAGCGCAGACCGCCCGCCGGAAAATAGCCCGTCAGGGAAAGGCCGGTCAGGCCGCCGATCGCCTGCGCCGGCTGGCTGGCATTCTGCAAGGTGACGTCGGTATAGTAGTGGCCGAGAATCTGGCGGTAGGTCTGCCCGGCCTTGCCCCGCCGGGCGGCGCCCCACTGGCTGAGCCCGTAGCCGTGCCCCCAGCGAACTTCACCGAGGCCGGTCTCGTCCGGCACCGCCTGCAGATAGGAGACCGCCGGGTTGGTGAGCGTGGGATGGCTGTTCTTGGCGCTGTACATGGCGATGATGGGCGCGCTATTGTCGTCGCCGGCATGGGCCAGGTACTGGCCTGCCGTCCTGGCGACGGCGGCGTCCGTGGAAGCGAAGCGATTGTTGCACATCATCTGGAAATTGGCCCAGTCGGTCACATCATAGTAGCGCCGGTTGCGCCGGATCTGGTACCAGGCATAGGTGCGGGTGGCGACGGCCTGGGCGGCCAGGGCTTCGGGCGACCAGGAGATGGGAACCTCGGCGGGGACGGAGCGGGCGACATACTCTTCGAAAGGGATCACGTCCACTTGCCAGTCGGGAACGTTGCGGCAGTTGTTTTCCGGATGATGGGCCACCCGAATCGTCGCCGGGTAGGTCAGCGCGGCAGTTTCGAGTTCTGCAGGTTGCAATTCGGCGGGATTGTCGTCCGGCTGCAGGCTGTCTTCGCGAATGATGGATCCGTTGGCGGCGTCGTAAAGGGCGGAGCGGATCCCGCTGGCTTCGAGCTGATCGAAGCGGAGCCGGTTGCTGCGTCCGGTCTGCCAGCGCGGGTTGTGACCGGGGATGCGTTCGCGCACGCGCCCGGTGGCGCGCTCGATCACGTAGATCTCGGCCAGGCCGATCGTCTCCGTGCCCGTGGGAACGACCGTTATCGCCATCAGGACGCCGTCAGGGCTGATGCGGGGCCGTCCGAAGTGGGAGCCGGCGCGTTCCAACACAACCTCCCCGTCTACGGACAAAGTCTGAAAGGTGGGCGACCCGGAGAGTCTTATATCGCCCGGCTGCCTGTCACCGCCAACGTTCAGCGGGGCAAGCGTCAGCCAGGGCGCCAAACGCGGACCGATAACGTCGAAGAGTACACCGAGTGACGCGATTAGGATGCCGACCAGCAGGAGGCGGCGTAAAGGCGATCTTGGCAGCATGACTACAGAGGCTGGTGAGTGATCTCTTATGTTCGAATGCGAGCGCTTTCTACAAGCCGCTCATTACTATTGTAACAGGTACGCGATATTTCCTGCATTTGGCTTTACGGCAAGGCGGGGGGTACAATCGCAAGGGTGAGGGTATCGACTCCGATGCGCCTCTCAACTTCGGGCCGCCGGACATCCCAGTCCCGCGACGGGCGGCGGACATGTCAGAGATCAATTGGGTGAACGATCACTTCCGCTTCCCGATCCTATCCTCTTCTCCACTGGAAACGCATAATCTCGGCGAACTGCTGGGGCGCATGATCCGCCGTGCGCGGCCGCCAGACAGCGGCGAGCGGCCGCGACGCTCCGGCGCCGTGGTCGGTCTTGTGGGCGAGCTGGGCGCAGGCAAGACGACTTTTGCGCAGGGCCTGGCCAGGGGGTTGGGCGTGCAGGCGCGCATCACCAGCCCTACATTTACCCTGATCAACGAATATACGTCTTCGACAGGAGACGTGCGCCTGTTTCACGTGGACAGCTACCGGCTGGCGGCCGATGGAGAGACCCTTGCCGGCGAGATATACGGGTTGGGCCTGGATGAGATTCTTGATGCCGTCGAAGATGAGCCGTTCGACGACCGGGAGCGCTCGCCGGACCCTGCCGCCATACGCCACGTCGTCGTTATCGAATGGGCAGACCGCGTTGGCGAGCTGCTGCCGGCCGACCGGCTGACGGTCTTTTTCGACAGCAGCGCAGATGACGGTTCCGAACGGAGACTGTGTTTTGGTGCGACCGGCCCCCACAGCCGAGCCTTGCTGTCGGCGCTGCAGACCGAGGCGGCCCCCGTCCAGCGAGAGTTCAGCCGCTGAACGCGAATTTATGTTGTGGAGGCGCCGATGGGGTCTAAAAGCAGCCAGGTGAAGCACTGGATGACGCAAAATCCGCATACCTGCCATAAAGAGGATTCCCTGGCGGACGCCCGGGACCTCATGGCGGAGCATCGCTGCCGCCGGCTGCCGGTCGTGGATGACAACGGTCATCTGACCGGCATCGTCAGTTTCGGTGATCTGCGCCAGGCGGCCCCGTCCAGTGTCACCACGCTGAGCCTGTTCGAGATCAACTATTTTTGGGCGAAGCTGCCTGTCAGCGACGCAATGACCGCCGACCCGGTGACCGTTGCGCCGGACAGTTCGATTCATATCGCCTGCCGCCTGATGCTGGATTACAGGATCGGCGGGCTGCCCGTGGTCGTGGAACGCAAGGTCGTCGGCATCTTCACAACGACGGACGTTTTGCGGTTCGTCGTCGAGCACTCCTCCTAGAGAGGCGTTTGGTTCGCGGCCGGCACTGCCGGTTCTCGCACAATGGAGCCACCAATGCACCGCATTCTGGTAAGCGAAATCATGAGCGCGCCGGTGATCACGATCGATCCGGATAAGCTGGCGGTCGATGCCGCGGGGCTGATGGAAGGAAACAATGTGCGCCGCATCATTGTGATCGATCAGGAGGGCTACATGTGCGGGATCGTCACCGACGCCGACGTGCTGGAGGCGGAAACGGCCGAAAGCGTCGCCAGCCGCTATGATCCGGACGTCGATAAGGAGTGGCTGACCGTGAGGGATGTAATGACCGCCGACGTCGTAGCGGTCGGGCCGGAAGCATCGATCGGGCAGCTGGTAGAGAAGATGATGGAGACCAAGGTCGGCGGCATACCAGTGGTGCAGACGGCAGACGGCGGCGGCGGGAAACTCCTGCCCATCGGCATCGTCACCGAGACCGACATTTTCCGGCTGATCAGCGTAGCGTGGCGCGCCGACGAAGCGTCGAAAACCAGCGATCAATAGGGGAAGACAATAGGGGAAGACAATAGCATCCGGACCGGATCAGGTCCGTTCTTTCCTGGTGAAGTTTGCATAGGTGTCGATAGTCTGTTGCAGCTGCCGCCGCGAAATTATGACCGGTTCACCGATCTGCAGCGCCTGGTAGTAGATCTGCGCGGCAACTTCGGCTTTGAAGGCTTTATCGAATGAATCTTCAGCATTCTCGCCGATTGCGACCACGCCGTGGTTCCGCAGCAGCACGGCTTTCAAGTCGGGGCGTTGCTGGAAAAGGGTAACTGTCACCTCGCCGCCGGCCGCGCTGCCGGGGGTGGCCCAAGGCGCCACCGGGATGGGCGCACCGCACCCCATTGCCTCCAGATTGATCAACGCAATATCCTTTCCTGCTGCGGCAAAGGTCATGGCAAAAGGCGAATGTGTATGGCAGATCGCTCCTACTTCGGGCAAATTACGCATTATCGCGGTGTGCATGGGCGTTTCAGACGATGCTTTGCAGGGGCCGTCGATGTGTCTGCCGTCGAGGTCGACGATGGCTATTTCTTCCGGTTTCAACTGCTTATACTTGATGCCGCTGGGGGTTATCGCAACATAACCATCCGGGGTGCGCAGGCTTAAATTGCCTTCCGAGATCCGAAGCAACCCCTCGTCCAAGGCCATTTGGACGGCGGCAAAGAGTTCCTCCCTTACTTCCTCATAGTTCGTCATGGCACTGTCTCCGATTAGGGATGAAGTTCAGGACTGCGCGTTGACAGCAGTCTGCCAGTCCTCCGGCGTGTCCACATCGGCCAGCCATTCGCCCGGCGCCTTGATCGCCGTGACATGCGCTGCATGTTGCCGCAGGAGCGCGCCGCCGCCGCGATCGCCCTGAACTCCCTGCAAGAGGCTGAAATAACGACGGTCAAAGAGCGCAGGCGCGCCGCGTACCGTCCCATCCACAGTGACAGCCGCCAGATCGCCGCCGCCGCGCCATGTCTGCCACAGCCGCCGCAGGAGCGCCGCAGGCAGACGGGGCTGGTCCACGGGCAGAAACAGGACGGCCTCACATGCAGGGGACAGCGCGTCAACCGCGGCGCGCACCGAGCCCGCCTGCCCGTCCTGCCACGCAGGGTTGAAAACGACGCGCAGACGTCCACGCCCCGCCTGGCGCAAGGGGGCCAGCGCGGCCTCCACCTGCTCGGCGACGGCGCCGGTAACCACGATCGTTTCGGACGCGCCGCTGTCGAGCGCGATACGGGCGGCACGCGTCACCAGCGGCTCGCCCTGCCAGCGCAGCAGCTGTTTCGGCTGCCCCATCCGGCGGCTCTCTCCCGCGGCCAGCACAACTGCCGCGGCCGGGCCCCAGCGTTCGCGAACGGGCGTCCGGCTCTCAGCCCCCACCGCGCCGATGAGGGCCGGCTGATTCCGCTGCGCCAACCGCTGCGCGATCAGCCGGGCGGCCGCCAGCCTGGGGGCGCTGTCCGCCTTGTTCAGCAGCGGCGTCAGTCTCGCGCCCGGAGGGCGGGACGCGCTGCTGAGAGGCGTTCTCTCTCCTCTCTCCCCACTCCGCGCTCCGCGTTCGTAGGGTTCAACCAGAAGCCGGCCGAGCATGCGCGGCGTCAGGCGGGTCGACGCGTCCTCTTCTTGCAGAAGGGCGCGCACCTGTTCGGGCCGATGCACGTAAGGTCCGTCGAGGGGAAGCCCCAGCCCGTCGAGACCGGCGACCGGGACCAGGTGGGTGGTGCAGGAAGGGATGACCGGCTCATGCGGCGCGGGCGCCTTGACAGGGCGGCGACGGCTGCCGTCGCCTTCGATCGCGATCAGGCTGATGCCGAGATCACCGGCCCGCACGGCCAGCGCATCCACAACTTGCGGGGGCAGCCCCTGGCGTTTGGAACCTGCAAGAGGGGGGCCTGCCGGTACGCCGCCGGCCCCGGCGGACCGGACACGGGGCGGCGACCAGATCAGGCAGTGCCCGTGCCGCGCCAGCTGTGCTTCCAGCGCTGCCCAGTCGATGGGGTCAGCCGCGTCCGGCTCAACTTCAAGACGGACCGGCGCCTGCTCCGCCTGGGCGGCGAAAATGTGGGTGGTCGTGGTGGTGACGGCGCGGCGGCCGGCGGCAACGGCCTCGTCCGCCAGCCGGAAGAGCGCGCTCGTCTTGCCGCCGGCGCCGACCAGCGTGACGACTGAGAGTTCATCGGGCGCCAAGCGCAGAGCATGATGGAGTTGCATGGAAAACGGTGGTTGCCGGCCGCTAAGTACTGGCCGCCAGCCACTGCCCCGTCTGGCCCCAGTGACCGTCGATTTCTTTCTTGCCGTCTCGCATCGCCAGCAGCAGCGCGTCCTGGTCGACCGGCAGGGCCAGACAGCGAATCCCTACAGCGTTGCAGATGGCGTTGGTGATGGCGGGGCTGATCGGGATCGAGCTGATCTCGCCGACGCCCTTGGCGCCGTACGGTCCATCTGCGGTGGGATGTTCGACGATGTGGCTGTCCATCTGCGGCGTCATCTTTATGCCCGGCATCTTGTACTGGCCCAGGCGCTCGGTCCAGGGGATACCGTCTTCGACGATATAGTTCTCGGTCAGGGCGTTGCCGATGCCCATGACGATCCCGCCTTCGATCTGCCCAAGAAGGCTCAGGGGATTGATGGCCCGGCCCACGTCGTGGGCGGAGATCACGCGCTCTACGGCCACCTCGCCGGTTTCGGTATCCACGCTCACGAACGCGGCGTGGACCGCGTACGAGAAGGCGAAGTGCATGTCGCCGCCGGTCCCCAGCGGCTGCGTCTGCGGCGCCCAGTATTCATAGCGGATCCTGGGCAACCGGTTTTCGGCCAGCAGGGCGTTGACTGCATCGGCGAAGGAGACGCTGCGCGTGGACCCCGGCAGAATCCCGCCGGCGCCTTCAACCGGCAGCTCCGCCCCGTGTATCTGCGCCCCGTGTTTCTGCGCCCCGGGTATCTGCGCCAGCCGCCGCTCATCCACATAGGCCAGTCCTTCATGGAAGGCGATGACTTCGGGATGCGTGTCGAACTTTTCGGCGAGAACGTTCTGCATCTGCTGGCGCATGGCCCGCGCCGCGAGGCGGGCGGCATTGCCGCTGACATAGGTCTGGCGGCTGGCGGTGGAGGGGCCGCCGTCGGGCGTCAGGTCGGTGTCCATCAGGGTGACATGGACCTTGTCGAAGGGCAGACCCAGCTCCTGCGCGGTGCAGGCCGCGAGCACGCCGACGAGATTCTGCCCCATCTCGGCGCTGCTGGTTCGGATCGCGGCGGTGCCGTCGGGGAAAACCTCCACTTCGGCCTCCGCCTTGTCCGGCGCGCCTCCCCCCAGGCCGGTGTTCTTGTAGCCGGCCGCGATGCCCCAGGCGCAGCGCCTGCTGCCGATCCGGACCGGAGCCCAGGGATCGGAAGGCGACGCGCCCGGAGCCGCGGCCTCCGATCTCTTGATCTCTTCCTCCACGACGTCGAGACATTCGAGCAGCCCCACGCTTTCGATCAGCTCCTGGCCGGTGGCGGTCTCGACGCCGACGCGCATCACGTTTTTCCGCCTTAACTCTGCCGGGTTCATGCCCAGTTCTGCCGCCAGAATGTCGAGGTTGCTCTCCACGGCAAAGGCCGACTGGGTGACGCCAAAGCCGCGGAAGGCGCCGCTGGGCGCGTTGTTGGTGTACATGGCGTAGCAGTCGATCCTGGCGTGGGGTATTACGTAGGGGCCGGTGGCATGGGTGGTGGCGCGGGTCATCACCTTTTCGCCCAGGCTGGCGTAGGCCCCGCTGTCGCCGTAGAGTTCAGCCTCGAGCGCGATCAGCGCGCCGTCGCGGCGGGCGCCGGTCTTGATGCGGATGATGGTGCTGTGACGTTTGGGGTGGAAAATCAGGCTCTCCTGCCGGCTGTAGAGGATCTTGACCGGACGGCCCGTCACCTGCGCGGCCAGCGCCGCGTGGATCTGTCCGGCGATGTCCTCCTTGCCGCCGAAGCCTCCGCCCATCAACGTGCCGATGACGCGCACCTCTTCGTCGTCCAGGCCCAGGCTCTTGGCCACCTGCCGCCTGTCGCTGTATGGGATCTGGCTGCCGACATAGACGGTCAGCTTGCCGCCGTCGCGGTCGGAGGGGCCCGGCTCCCTGCCGGAGGATGGGCGGGTCCCGTTATAGCCCGCCGGCACGGCCAGCGCGCATTCCGGCTCCAGGAAGGCGTGCTCGGTCATCGGCGTGCGGTAGGTGCGCTCGACGATGACGTCGGCTGCGGCGAACCCCTCCTCCACGTCGCCATGCCGCACCTTGATATGCTTGAGCAGGTTCCCGTTGGGACGGTCCGGGTGCAGTTGGGGCGCGTCCGGCTGCAGCGCATCCCGCGGATCGGTGACCGCCGGCAGCGCTTCGTAGTCGACGCGGACCAGCGCCAGCGCCTGCTGGGCGATCTCCGCCGTCTCGGCCACGGCCAGCGCGATCGCGTCCCCAACATAGCGGGCCGGATAGGGGCCGCCGGCGAAGACCGGCCAGTCGTTTTCGACCAGGCCATGGCGGGGGTCGCCCGGCACGTCGGCATGGGTCAGCACTGCGTGGACGCCGTTCAGGGCGCGTGCCGCGCCGGCGTCGATGCCGCGAATCCGCGCGTGGGGGTGTTCGCTGCGCAGCGTTGCGCCGAAAAGCATCCCGTCAAAGGTATAGTCATCGGTGTAGCGCGCCGCGCCCGTCACCTTGTCGACGGCGTCGGGTCGTTGCAGTGGTTGACCGATCTGCGTCAGCGGCTTCATCACCGGCGGCAGGACCGCATCCGGCATCGTACCTGTGCGCAAGTACTCGCCGGCGGCCTTCACCGAGCTGATGATCGCCGTGTAGCCGGTGCAGCGGCAATAGGTGTCCTTCAAGCACTCCTTGATCTCGACGTCGCTCGGGTCCGGGTTTTCGTCCAGCAGCGTCTTGGCCTGCATGATGAACCCGGGCGTGCAGAAGCCGCACTGCGTCGCGCCGTGGCGGATGAAGGCATCCTGAAGAGGATGCAGCTCGCCCGTGCAGTATGAACCGTTCCGGGCGTCGGGCCGCGTTTGGGCCAGCCCTTCGATCGTCAACACTTGCGCGCCCTGCGCCTTGAACGCGGGGTAGATGCAGGAGTCGACCGACCGGCCGTCAACGATGACGGTGCAGCATCCGCATTCGGCCTCATCACAGCCGATCTTGGTGCCGGTCAGCCCCAGGTCGTAGCGCAAGACCTCGGCCAGGTAACGGCTGGGCGGCAGTTCGAGAGAGCGCTCCTCGCCATTGACGGTCAGAGTGAGTTGTGTCACGTATGCGCTCCTATGGGCGTGAACATCGGTAATTCGCGGCGGGACGCTCTCGGGGCCGCAGTCCGCCGGCCACCGCGGACTGAAGTCACAGATGGTTGAGATAGAGCTGTGGATCGTTCAGAAAGCCTCGCGTCACGCTCACGTGCTCCAATGATTCCCAGGGCACGGGCCGGGGGGGTGACTGGTCGAAGTTCAGGAGGGTGGCGCCGGGATAGGCCATCAGGATTGGCGAGTGGGTGGCGATGATAAACTGGGCGTTGCGGGCGACCATCTCCTTCAGCAGGGCAAGCAGACCCACCTGGCGAAGGGGCGAGAGGGGCGCCTCCGGTTCATCCAGCAGATAGAGGCCATTGGGCACGAAGCGGGCCTGAAACAGGGCCAGGAACGCCTCTCCGTGGGAGCGGGCGTCAAGCCCGTCCCCGTAGCTCTCCTCAATGGCGGCCAGCTGGCCGGAGTATGCCATCTTGGCCAGGCCTTTGGCGAAGTCGGAGCGGCCCTCGTACTCCGCGTCCACATTGTCCATCTCGGTCTGCAACTCCGCCTGCATTTGGGCGATGCGTTTGGCAAAGCCGAAGAAGTCCTCGGCGCGGAGGTAGAATCCCCGTCCCGTCCGTTTGGTCCAGGCCAGGCGCAGGTGTCCGGACAGCTTCCGCACCGCGGCCAGAGAAGGGTCGGCGCCGGCCTCCTCTGCGCCAACGGTCGGCAGGCGCACAGCGGTGGCCAGGGCTTCCAGGAATGTGGACTTGCCGCTGCCGTTTTCGCCCACGAGAAAGGTCACCGAACTTTCGAATCGGACCTTCTCCAGCCGGGCGATGACCGGCACATTGTATGGGAATGTCCCTTCCCGGGGGAAAGAGGGGCCTTTCTCAATCGAGGTGAGGTGGATCATAGCCCACGCGCTCCCGCCCTACTGCAACAAGCAAATGTAAGCAACGATAGCGGCCAAACGCTCGACCATTTCCCTGGCTAAGCGTCCTCCGGCTCTGGCGGCGCGTCATTCATGCGCGCCCGCTCCACAGCCGTATGCAGCACTCTCTTCAGCAGCACGCCTATCATCTCGCGGCGATACTCCTGGGACGAACGGTACTTGCTGGTCCGCAAACTGGCCTGGGTTTGGGCCGCGGCAATTGCGTGTTGCACGGCGTCGTCGTCAAAAGTCCCGGCTGTCGTTAAAACCTCTTCCGCGCGGGTGGCGCGAAAGGGGGTCGGGCCGGCAGGCCCAATCGCAATGACAGCGTCTTCGACCCGGCGCAGAGTTGCATCCAATCGGACTCTGGCGGCGATGCCCAGTACGGGCAGCGCCACGCCCTGGGGCCGCATGATGCGGTCGAAGGCGTTGCCCGCCCGGGCGCCGGTCGGTCGAAAGCGGAACGCGTGCAGCATCTGATCCGGGTCCAGGCGGTTGCGGCCGGGGCCGGCAAAGATGGAGAGAAGCGGCTGCCACGAATGGAGGGCGCCTCGGGCGCTGTGCGCGGCGACCTCGACTTCCGCCTCCAGCGCCAGCAGGCCGATGGTTCCGTCGGCGGCCGGCAGCGCGTGGGCTACATTCCCGCCCAGCGTCGCCACATTGCGTACCTGCGGCCCTCCGATGACGCCGCAACTTTCGGTCAGGCATCTGGCCTGAGCCCGCAGGAGGGGGCTGCTTTCAATCTGTGTATGGGTCGTTCCGGCGCCCAGAACGATCCATCCGTCCTCCTGCGCGATGCGATCGATGCCGCCGATCCTGGTCACATCCACCAGAATTTCGGGCGCGGCGGTGTATTCTGCCTCCATATCAAGGATCAGGTCGGTGCCGCCGGCGATAATGCGGGCTTTTTCTTTGTGCTGGTGCAGGAGCGAGAGCGCCTCAGAAACGGTTGCAGGTGTGTGGTAGGCTTGCCACCGGGACATTGTGCAGATCCTGGGCAATGACTGAAAAAAATTAGACGAAGTATAGCACAGGGGGTTCCCTTCCGGAAAAGGCAAGGGCGAGGAGAGA
The DNA here is from genome assembly GCA_022821545.1 of Caldilineaceae bacterium. GTDB lineage: Bacteria > Chloroflexota > Anaerolineae > Caldilineales > Caldilineaceae > Bin5. The sequence goes on along the minus strand of JAJEDJ010000032.1, from coordinate 88,181 downwards.
GGAGAGAGGAGAGAGGAGAGAGAAGAGAGAAGAGAGAAGAGAGGAGAGATTGGAGATAATCCCGGAAAATTTTATCTCCTTGACAATGTGGAGAGAAAAAATTACGATGATATATGTTTTAACTTCGGGCAGGTCTGGTTCCGTGTTTACCACCCCAAAGGAGAGTAAAAGTGAAACCACAACTGCGTATTTGGGCACTTGCGGCCATTTTTGTCCTGCTTCTTCCCATGATCGCGGCCTGCGGCGGTGCAGCGCCGGCAGCGGAAGAAGCAGCCGAGCCTGAACAGGCGGCTGAGACAGAGAGTATGGAGTCGGAGGCAGATTCGACCTATAACGAATCCCCCATGCTGGCCGAGATGGTGGCCAACGGGGAGTTGCCGCCGGTGGATGAGCGGCTCCCGGCAGAGCCGCAGGTGATTGAGCCGGTGGACCGGATCGGCGTTTACGGGGGCACCCTGCGCTTCGGAGAAGTCAACCCGATCAATCTCTGGAGCTTCGCCACCCTGCGCATGAATGGGCTTTTCCGTTATGACTTCAGCAACACCCAGGTCTTCATGGATATCGCCAAAAGTTTCAGTTTTTCCGACGACTACAAAACCCTGACCATCGAACTGCGTGAGGGTCATAAGTGGTCGGATGGCGAGCCGTTCACGACGGACGACATCATGTTTGCCTGGGAAGATGTCGCGATGAACGAAGATCTTTCTCCTGCCGGGCCGAGGTCGATCTGGCGCGCCGGGGGTGAGCCGGCAGTCTTCACCAAGATCAGTGACACCGTGGTTGAAATCAGTTTCAGTGTGCCGTACCCGATCATTATGAACTACCTGGGTCGCACGGGCGTGGCCACCGACAACAACGTCATCATGCCCAAGCACTGGCTCAAGAAGTGGCATATCGACTACAACGAGAAAGCGCAGGAGCTGGCCGAGGAAGAGGGATTTGAGACCTGGATGCAAGCCTTCAACTTCCACAATCGACCTCGGAACAACTTCCGGATCGACGGTCCCACCCTCTGGGCCTGGAAGAACGAAACGCTCACCAGCGACCGCGCCATCGTTGTGCGCAATCCGTACTTCCACCAAGTGGACTCTGCCGGCAACCAGTTGCCCTATATTGATCGCATTGAGGCGGTGATCACGGGCGACAAGGAGGTGCAGACGCTCAAGGCCAGCGCCGGTGAATTTGACTTTGAGACCTACTACATCGACATGAAGGATATGTCGGTCTTCCAGCAAGGCGCCGAGCAGGGAGGCTACCGCGTCGAATTCGCGCAGAACCTCTTCTCCGCCGAGTTGGGTCTGATGCCCAATCGCACGGTCAAGGACCCGGTTCTGAGGGAACTGTTCAACACCAAGGACTTCCGCATTGCCCTGTCGATCAGCATCGACCGCGAGAGCATGAACGACACCCTCTTCTTCGGGCTGGGCAGACCCTTCCCGGCCACCGTCAATCCCGGTCTGAGCTTCTTCAAGGAGGAGTGGGCCACGACCCACGCCGAGTATGATCCGGAGCGGGCCAACGCGCTTCTCGATTCGGTCGGCCTGACCGAGCGGGACAGCGAGGGATACAGGCTGCGGCCTGACGGCGAAGGCCGGCTAAGCATGCTGATCCACGTCGGTGTATCGGAAGGCCCCAAGATCGCCATGGCCGAGCTGGTCCGGGACGATTGGGCCGAGGTCGGGCTCGAGGCCATTGTCGAAAATCTGGGTGAGCAGGGTGGTCTGTTCTCGCAACGGCTGGCCACCAATGATCTGCAGATTCCGACCTGGCATCTGGACAGAAACGCGCTGTTCGGCCGCTCCCTGGGCAGCAATTACGCTGTCGACCAGACCTCCTTCTGGACCGGAACGTGGAAGGACTGGTTCCGGACCAACGGCGAGGAAGGCGTGGAGCCGCCCGAGGAGATCAAGCGGCAGAGGGAGATATTCGAGCAGTACAAACTGACCGCGGTCGGCACCGAGGATTTCGATAAGTATGGCGCCGAGTACTATGAGTATTTCACCAGCGAAATCCCGATGATCGGCACCATCGGTTTCACGCCGCGGCCGGTCATCATCAGCAATCGCCTCCACAACGTGCCGATGGAGGGAGCCGCCTGGATTTCGGACAACAATTTTTATGCCCCGTTCTTGCCTTCGCAGTGGTTTATCGAAGAATAAGGCATAGCGAGGAGAACCGTGCAACACCCTGTTTTCGCCCATGGCGGGAGCAGGGTGTTTGCATAAAAGGCTAAGGAAAGGAGAGGCCGGGAACGCCCTGGGTTTCGCCCGCGCCGATTTCAATATGACGCAACCGAAGAGGAAGGTAACAAAACCGGTACGTTTGGGTCTGATTGGTTGCGGCGGTATCGTGCGCATCAATCATGTTTCCGTATATCTTGCCCTGCCGGACTCCGTTGACGTGGTCGCGGTGGCCGATCCGGTGCCCGACAACCTTGAGCATGTAGGCAATACGCTTGAGGTGCCGCCGGCGCAGAGATATGCCGACTATCGCGACATGCTGGCCAAAGCTGAAATCGACGCGGTATCGATCGCCACACCCCATGCCCTGCACGCCGAACATGCTATTCAGGCAGCCGAGGCCGGCGTGGCGGTCATCTCCGAAAAACCGATGGCTACTTCTTTGGAGGAGGCCGACGCGATACTGGAGGCGGTCAACCGCAACGGTGTACCCTATGCCATCATGCACAACCTGCTTTTTTCCTTGCCCATGCAGGAAGCACTGAGCCAACTGCGGACGGGAAAGGTGGGTAAACCGATTCTTGGCCGCGGGCAGTGCATGGGGATGAAACCGGCTGACTTTGGCGGCGATCATACCAATCCTGCCATGGCCTGGCGCGCCCAGAAGGCGGTGGGCGGCGGCTGTATCATCGATACCGCCTATCATGAGATCTACTCGGTCGAGGCGCTGATGGGTTCGCCAGTCAAGTACGTCGAAGCCAGGGTAAAGACGATGCACTTTAATATCGACGTCGATGATCTCGCCATCCTGTTGTTTGAACATGAGGACGGGGCCGTGTCCACGGTGTCGGCATCCTGGTGTTCGCCGGCGATAACACCTGAGCGGGGTCGCTGGTGCGAAGTGCACACGACCGATGGGTCGATTCGGGTCTATCATCGCGACGAGGAGCCGTTCTGGCGCTACACCGGCGAGGAGGACGGCTGGAGCAATTTGGAGATACCCGAGCCGACAGTGAAAGAGAACCCGGGCGTCGGCGGCCATTTTGGCTGTTACGCCGCGACATTCGAGGCGCTCGCCAGCGGATCGGAGATGCCGGTGAACGGCGAAAAGGCGCGGCATAATCTGGCCATTATCGAAGCGGCGCGGCAGGCAACCGGCGAACGACGCGCGATAGGAGTTGAGTGAACATGCGACTCTATATAGACGTACACTGTCATATCGGGACGACCATCACCTACGATCCCGCTGTTGGGCAGACCACCGGTCGCTGCTTGGCCCGCATGGCTTCCGCGGGTGTTGTCGCGGCGGTCGTCGGGCCGACCGCAGTCGGCTCGTCGCAGATCCGGGGAATCCTGGACACGAAGGACCAGAACGGGATCATCGTTCGGGCTTGTCAGCAGTTTCCCGATCGATTTCCCATCGGCCTGGCTCTGATTGAGCTGCGCCACGGCCAGGTCGGGGCGGACGCCTTGGAAGAGACGCTGGTTGAAGGCGGTCTCCAGGGCATCATGTGGCATCCGGCCGGCATGACGTTCGAAAGGCAGCTCTATCCTTTTCTCGAAGTTGCGTCACTCAGGGGCGGGCTCTGCCTTCTGCATGAGAGCCCGGAGCGGACGGCGGCCTATGCACGGCGGTTTCCCAACCTTGTCTTCATCGTCCATGCCGGGGTGGAAGAGGAGTTTGAGTCCTGCAAGCAGTTGGACAACGTCTGGTTTGAGGTTGTCCAAAGGCCTAAAGGCTCCAAGTCTGACTGGGACCTGCCGCAACTGATCAACGAGCTCGGCAGTGAGCGCATTCTTTTTGGCAGCGACCTGCCCTACTACGATTTTCGCATCCTGCAGGCACAGGTGGAGGCCGCCGACATTGACGAGGCAACGCGCGATCGTATCGCCTTCCACAATGCCGTTACTCTAATCCAGAGTTTTCGCCCCGACTGGGAACCGCCCGGGGAAGCGCCTGCTGCGCCGCAAAACTATACGTACGAAGAAATATGGGCGCCCAAGGAGGCCGGCAGCGAAAGGCTGCTATAGAGGTTGAATCAGGGTCGCAGAACGGCTCCGCCACCGTTTCGACACCGGTTTTCTACCTTTAGCGCGGGAAACTGAATTGAGTGTCGAAGTCGTCCGTCGCCAGGCCCTTCGTCGAAAACAGACAGGAAACACGTTCCATAAAGTTGAGAGGAAGCTGCGATGAAATTCGCCCTACTCGGTCACTCCGGACACCTGGATTACTACGAGCAGATGCTGCAGGATCTGCCCGACGTTGCGGTCGTAGCCGTCGCGCTGGCGATGCCGGGCGAATCGCTCGACTCCTTCGCCAGCGCCCCGGGCGTGACGTCAGGTACAAAAAGATATGCCGAGTATGAGGAGATGCTGGACAAGGAAACTCCGGACCTGGTACAGATCTGCGTGCCACCGCAGCAGATCCCGGAATTTGCCGAAATATGCCTGAAACGCGGCATCGCCGTGATGACGGAGAAGCCGCTGGCGATGGATCTGGCGACCCTTTCACATCTGTACGCCGTGGCCAGCGAGGCCAAGGTCCCGCTTGCGGCGCTACATGGCTATCGCAGAATGAAATGGTTTGAGGCGGTCCGCGATGCGGTACATGACGGTCTGATTGGGGAGCCTCTGGGCAGCTTCAGCCAGATATCCTACCGCTGGGGCGCCAGGCGGGCCGATCACTTTCGCCAGCGAGAGACCTTTCCCGGCATTGTCCCGTTTGTGGGCGTCCACGTCATTGACTGGCTCGTGTGGTCGCTGGGCGACGTTTTCACGGAGGTGACGGGCTGGGAGACTTCGGCCGCCCACCCGGACTATCCGGGCTGTGCCAGCCAGGCTGGTCTTCTGCTGCGGATGCGCAACGGCGGCGTCTCGACAGTGGTGCTGGACTTTCTGCGCCCGTCGAATGCGCCCAGCCACGGCGATGAGCGGATGATGATTTCGGGTACGGCGGGCGTGGTGGAGAGCATCGCGACTGAAGAGACAGCAAAGCTCATAAGTGAGCAGGCTGGGGTGTGCAACCTCGAAATTCCCGACACGCCGAACTGGTACACGGCCTTTGTCAGTTCGGTGCAGGACGGATCTTTTGCCGGCGTTGAAGAGGTCTTTCGAATGACTGAGATTGCCATCAAAGCCCAGCAGGCGATTGATGAAGACAGGAGGATCTCCCTGCTGCAATCTCCCTACGAGGCGAAGAAATGATCGGTTATATCGCGCAAAGATTGATCTACGCGATCGTTACCTTCCTGTTCTTGAGCATAGTCGTATTCATCATCATTCAACTTCCGCCAGGCGATTTTCTGACAAGCTACGTCGCGCGCTTGGAACAGGAGGGAGATATCATCGATGAGGCCGAAATCGAAGCCCTCAAGCAGGAATACGGCCTTGACGCCACCCCGGTAGAGAAGTACGTTCGCTGGTTTGGCCGCTTTCTGCGGGGCGAAATGGGCCGGTCTTTCGAATGGAACCAGCCCGTAGGCAAGCTGCTGAGAGAACGTCTGCCCTATACGATACTGCTCTCGCTCATCACCCTGTTTTTTACCTATGTGGTTGCCGTGCCGATTGGGATTTACGTCGCCACCCGCCAGTACGGTTTCAGCGACTATCTGTTTTCGGTGCTTGGTTTTGCCGGGTTGGCGACGCCCAACTTCATGCTGGCGCTCATCCTCATGTTCCTGTTTTTCAAATACTTCGGCATTAGCGTGGGCGGCCTGTTCTCTTCGGAGTACGCCCTGGCCCCGTGGAGCCTGGCCAAGGTATGGGATCTCTTCACCCATCTCTGGGTGCCTATCATCGTCATCGGCACGGCAGGCACGGCAGGAATCATCCGCGTCATGCGGGGCACGCTGCTGGATGAACTGAGCAAACAGTATGTCATCACCGCCCGCGCCAAGGGCGTTGCCGAAGGGAAGCTGCTGTTCAAGTACCCGGTGCGCATGGCTATCAATCCGATCGTCAGTACGGTCGGCTGGCAGCTGCCGCGTATCGTTTCCGGCGAGACGATCGTCGCCATCGTTCTGAGCCTGCCGACCACGGGTCCGCTTCTCTTCAAGGCGCTGATCAGCCAGGACATGTTTTTGGCAGGAAGCATTGTGATGTTTCTGGGAATTCTGACGTTGATCGGAACCTTTCTGTCTGACATTTTACTGATCGTTGTAGACCCACGCATCCGTTTTGAAGGAAAGACGTGAGATGTCAACGAATGTAACCACTGGCGTTTCAGGCGGAGTCGAAGTACGGTCGGACGGGATTACGGCCGAAGAGCGCTACTTCCTGGCTTCACAGTGGCAGCTGATGTGGCGCAAGTTCAAGAGACACCGGCTGGCGGTAGTTTCGGTTTCCTTGCTGGGAATTCTTTATATCCTGGCGATCACATATCAGTTTTGGGTCCCGTATGGCCGGTTGACGAAACATGAGGATTTTCTGAGCGCCTCCCCCACTCGCATTCACCTCTTCGATAGTGAAGGTCGATTCCGAGGCCCATTTGTATACAAGCTGGAGGGAGAAATCGACTTTGATACCTTCACCCGCGTGTATACGGAAGACACCTCACAGGTTTACCGTATTCGGTTTTTCCAAAAGGGAGAACCCTATCGGTTCTGGGGCCTTTTTTCAATGGATACCCACTTCTTTCTCCCAGAGGAAGGGGGCGTGATCTTTCTGTTCGGCACCGATTCGCTTGGGCGCGATCTCTTTTCGCGGACACTTGCGGGGGCCCAGGTCAGTCTGTCCGTTGGCCTGGTCGGCGTTCTGATCAGCTTTATCCTCGGCTGTCTGCTGGGGGGCATCTCCGGCTACTTCGGCGGCGCGACCGACATGTTGATCCAGCGCATTATTGAGTTCGTGATCATCGTTCCCACGATACCGCTGTGGATGGCGCTCAGCGCGGCGGTGCCCCCGGGCTGGTCACCGGTCAAAATATACTTTTCCATCACCATCATTCTGTCCATCATTGGATGGGCGGGGCTGGCGCGCGTTGTGCGCGGCAAACTGCTTGAGCTGCGCGAGTCGGACTTTGTGATCGCGGCCAAAGTCGCCGGTTCCACCGATATGCAGATTATCGTTGAACATCTGCTGCCGGGGTTCATGAGCTATCTCATCGTCCATCTCACCCTGGCCATCCCCAACATGATCCTGGGAGAGACGGCGCTCAGCTTCCTGGGGCTGGGCATTCGGGCGCCGGCGGTCAGCTGGGGCACGTTGTTGAAAGACGCGCAGAATGTGCGCAGCGTGGCCGTGCAGCCCTGGATGCTTATTCCCGGTCTGCTTGTGATCGTAACGGTGCTACTGTTCAATTTTATCGGCGATGGGCTGCGTGATGCGGCCGACCCCTACAAGTAACGGCAATGGCACAGCAAGAGACGGTTCTGGAACTCAGAGATCTGCACACCCACTTTCCCCTGGAAGAGGGCTTGCTGAAAGCGGTGAACGGTGTATCGCTCACGATTCACAGGAACCGTACACTGGGTGTTGTAGGTGAATCGGGCTGCGGCAAGAGCGTTACCGCGCAGTCGATCCTGCGCATTGTGCCTGAGTTTGCACAGATGACGGGGGAGATTCTGCTGCACAAGAACGGCGAGGTGATCGACCTGGCTGCGCTGGCCCCGTCGGGACGGGAGATTCGCGACATCCGGGGTCGCGACATCTCGATGATTTTTCAGGAGCCGATGACCGCTTTTTCGCCCGTGCATTCGGTTGGTGAGCAGATCATGGAGGCCATATTGGTCCATGACGATGTGCCCAAAGCCGATGCGCGTGCCCAGGCGGTTGAACTGTTGCAGCTGGTTGGCATTCCGATCCCTGAGGAACGTGTAGACGCCTATCCCCATCAGCTGTCGGGCGGCATGCGTCAACGGGCGATGATTGCCATGGCCCTGGCGCTCAAGCCGATGCTACTCATCGCCGATGAACCGACGACAGCGCTGGACGTGACCATTCAGGCCCAGATCCTGCGTCTGATGAAGACGCTTCAGGCCGAGATGGGCATGTCGATCATGTTCATCACCCATGATCTGGGTGTGATTGCGAATATGGCCGATGAAGTTGCCGTGATGTATCTGGGGCGGGTGGTGGAATACGGCAGTGTCAGACAGATTTTCCGCACGCCCAAGCATCCGTATACCCAAGCCCTGTTGCGCTCGATTCCCAGGACGGGACGCAGGGCGCGGGTCCGCCTGGAAACGATCGAGGGCATCGTTCCCGTCCCCCTCGACCCGCCGGATATCTGCCCGTTTGCCGACCGTTGCACGCAGTTCATCCCCGGCCGCTGCGATGAAGGCGTGCCGGATTTTCTGGAAATCGATCAGGGGCATTCGGTGCGCTGTATCCTCTACGAATAACAGCTATGGAAACGAGCAACTTACTTGAGGTACATAACCTCAAAAAGTATTTCCCCATCGAGAAGGGCCTGTTGCGTCGGGTAATCGGGCAGGTCCGCGCCGTCGATGACGTGAGCCTGAGCATTCCCGCCGGGAAGACCCTGGGGCTGGTCGGTGAGTCAGGGTGCGGCAAGACGACCCTGGGCCGCTGCGTAATCCGCGCGATTGAACCGACAACAGGGCAGGTGCTGCTGCGCATCGATGGCCGCGAAGCCGATATCACCGAACTGGATGCCAAGGAGCTGCGCGCCACGCGGCGGCATATGCAGATGGTCTTTCAGGATCCCTATGCCAGTCTCGATCCGCGCAAAACCATTCTCGACATTGTCGGCGAGCCGCTGCGGGTAAACAAGATCGCAAAGGGCGAGGAGCTGGAGCAGCGGGTGCGTCAACTGGTCGATCTGGTCGGGCTGGACGTCAAATATCTCAAACGCTATCCGCATGCTTTCAGCGGCGGTCAGCGCCAGCGCATCGGCATTGCCCGCGCCTTGAGCCTGCATCCCAGCCTGATCGTCTGTGACGAGCCGGTTTCGGCACTGGATGTTTCGGTCCAGGCCCAGATTCTGAACTTGCTGCAGGATCTGCAGGCGGAATTCAGCCTCACCTATCTGTTCATCGCCCACGATCTCAGCGTCATCCAGCATATTTCCGATCAGGTAGCCGTCATGTATGTCGGCAAAATCGTGGAGCAAGCGGAGACCGAAGAGCTCTTCCTGAATCCCAAGCATCCCTATACGGAAGCGCTTCTGTCCGCAATACCGAGCCCTGATCCTGACTCCTTACTGGACGAAATCACGTTGGAGGGCGAAGTGCCCAGCCCGGCCAACCCGCCTTCCGGCTGTTACTTTCACCCCCGCTGCAAATACGCCCAGCAGATCTGTCAAGAGGACATACCGCCACTCCTGGAAGTCGCCCCGGACCATTACGCCGCCTGCCATTTCGCCGAGGAGTTGACGCTGCACGGTGTGAGTGATTTTGAAGAGGATAGCCAGTGGTGAATCCTTCTGCCGGTTCCGGTTTCTACGCAATTGACGAGACTGGCGCCCGCAAGACGGGAGAGCGGCTGTGGCTCTGATCCGGGTGGTGGAGTAAACGTATGGATACGCTTCTCTTCTGGACAGCGCTGTGGGTTGCGGGTGTAGGTCTGTTTGTGTACCTGATGATCACGTTGGTGCGCAGGCTGACAGTTCGTTTCAGCCAGGGGGTTGAAGCCAACGTCCGCGCCGCAGAGGCCATTGTCAACGACGAGCGTGTCCCCGATGCCTGGGCAGCGCCCTATCGCCAGCAGATCGAAAAACTTCGCCGGACCGTTGGATCTGAAGCTGAAATTGAACGGGCTGGCCGACGCGGGCATAAGGACTGCTTGCACCGGTTGGACCAACTGGCGCAGTATTTTGAGAAAAGCGACCTGGTTGACAGCGCGGAGTCACGCCATGTCCTGCTGAAAGGACTGCAACGGCAGCGCGCAATATGGGTCGCCGGTGGGTGGCAGTACGTGATTGAGAGGGAGGACAATTAGCGACTATCCATTCCGCGCCTCTTTTATGCAGGGGCGCAATCGAACACATTCTTTCAGGCCAAAGGGAGGAACAGGAAATGGAAAAGCGCAGGAAGTTCCGTGAGCATTTGAGGATCGTTGTGCTATTGGCTTTGGTGGCTCTACTGGCGGTCGCCTGTGCTCAGGAAGCCGCGCCTGCCTCGGAAGAGATGTCCGAACCGGCCGCAGACACACCCAGTGATGGAGGCGTCAAGGATGTTCCCAGAGAGGGGACGTTGATCGTCGGCTGGTGGGGCAGCGATGAGTTTGAAGAGTCGGAGATCTACACGCCTTTTGCCATCGGCGGCGACTACCAGCGCGGCCTCAACGTCATCTATGAAGGCATGGCTTACTGGAACGCTTTCAGAGACGAGACGGTCATGTGGCAGGCCAAGAGCTTTGACTACAATGAGGATTTCACCGAGTTGACCATCTCCTTGCGACCGGAGGTAATGTGGAGCGACGGCACGCCCTTCACTGCCCATGACGTGGTCTATACAATCAACCACCTGATTGAAATCGGCGGTGAGGTGCGATTCGGCAACGAAGTTCAGCAGTACACCAAAGAGGCTGTCGTGGTGGACGACCACACCGCCCTCATCACCCTGAACTTCTCCTTCCCCCGCTACCACGACCGTTTCTTCGTCTGGAAGTGGGACTCGGGCGCCTTCCCGATCATGCCCAAGCATATCTTCGAAGGCCAGGACTGGGCCACCTTCACGCATTACGACATCGAGAAGGGCTGGCCCGTCACAACCGGCCCCCTTAAGGTGGTCTATTCTTCGCCGCAACAGAAGATGTTCGACCGCCGCGACGACTGGTGGGCGGTTGAGTCCGGCTTGACCGATGCACTAAACATGGAACGCGTTATGTTTGTCGTCGGCGGCACGGACCAGTCACGCCTCATCGAGCTTGTTACCAGCAACCAGATCGACATAACCGAGTTGCAGGGCGCTTCGATTCGGCTGGCGGTGGAACGGAATGAGAAGGTCACAGCTCACTACGGTCGCCAGGCCCCCTACGGCTATGTAGACTGGTGGGCACAAGCGCTGTGGCTGAACAACGAAAAGCCCCCCTTTGACAACGCTGACGTGCGCTGGGGGATATCCTATCTGATCGACCGGCAGCAGATTGCGGACGTCGCCTACGAGGGCCTGACCAGCCCCAACCCAATGCCCTACCCGCCGTATCCCGGCCTGGAACAGTACACAGAGTCGATTTCCGACCTGCTCGAACAGTACGATACCAACGAGTACAACCTCGAAAAAGCTGCCGCCCATCTCGAGGCGGCCGGCTATAGCAAGAATGGCGACGGCATGTGGGCGGACGCCAATGGCGACACCATCAAGGTGCCGCTTGAGTCCTGGTTTGCCTGGAACGCGCCCGGTGAGGTTCTGGTCGAGCAGCTAAAACGCGGCGGGATCGATGCCGAATTGACAACGCCGCCGGACGCCTGGGACCGCTTCGTTTCCAAGACGCACACGGCCTTCCCTGCCGGCCACACCGGCAGCCTGAAGGAACCTTACGAGGCGTTGAACCTGTACACCTGCGGCAAAGAAGGCGGCCCGGCCTCCAACTGGGCCTCAAACCAGTCGCTCTGGTGCAACACAGACTTCGACGAGATCGTGCTGGCGATGTCGCAGGTACATCCAGATGATACCGAGACCATGAAGACGCTCTTCCGCCAGGCGATGGAGATCTGGCTGCCCGAGTTGCCTTCGGTAATGCTGTTCAACTGGAAACACAACATGGCGATGAATCAGACCTACTGGGAGAACTGGCCGACCGTTGACAGTAAGGATGGCGAGTATGTTAACGAAGCGCCCCAGTTGCTCGGTTTCCACCTGGTCCTGCTTCATCTTGAATCGGCACAGTAGCGCAAAGCGGCTAGTGGGGTTGTCAGCTACCTTTCACTAGCCGTCTGTCATCATCCACCAGCCATTGGGGCTTGCCAATGTGGGCCGCCGGCTATCTTCTCAAACGAATCGCCTTTTTCTTCCTGATCGTGTTGACGGCCGCGACGGTAAATTTTTTCCTGCCGCGGCTGTCCGGTCAGGATCCGATCCGCGAACGAATGATCAAGCAGGTGCAATCGGGCAGCGCCTGGGGAAAGGGCATCGAGGAGATGGTCGAGGTCTACAATGCCAAGTTTGGCCTGGACAGGCCCCTCTGGCAGCAGTACCTCACCTACCTGGGCGACATGGCCCGCTTCGACCTGGGCCATTCGATCGCATTCTACCCCAAAACGGTCGAGGAGATTCTGCGCGAGGCGCTGCTCTGGACAATCGGTCTCCTTACGATGACTACGCTTCTTTCTTTTGTATTCGGAACGTTCTTTGGCGCGCTCGTCGCCTGGACGCGTGCGCCTCTCTGGCTCCGCTCCCTGGCCCCGCCGATCATGACCATGGCGGCCATTCCCTACTATCTATTGGGGCTTATCTTACTCTTCGTGTTTGCCTTTGAGCTGCGTTGGTTTCCCGGGCACGGCGGCTATCGCATCGGCACCATCCCCAACTTGAGTTGGCGCTTCCTTCTCGAAGCCCTCGAACATTCCCTCCTGCCCGCGTTATCCATTCTTCTGTCGAGCCTGGGCTTCTGGGCCATCGCCATGCGCGGCATGATGGTCACGGTTGAGGGCGAAGATTACATGACCCTGGCCGAAGCCAAAGGCATCAAGAGCAGCCGTCTCTTCTTCGACTACGGGCTACGAAACGCGATACTGCCCCAGATCACCTCGCTGGCTCTGGCCATGGGCTATGTCTTTTCCGGCGCGCTTCTGGTCGAGGTGGTGTTTGGCTTCCCCGGCATCGGCACCGTACTCTTCAACTCGATCAAAGGCGTAGACTATCCCGTCATCCAGGGGATCGTATTGACGATCATCCTCACGCTGGCCACCACAACTTTGATCCTGGACCTGACTTTGCCGATGCTGGATCCTCGCATCAGACGGCAGGCCTGAATGACTATGCGATCAAATGGCAATGGGGCAGCGCGCCTGAACAACGGCTCGCCGTTCCTGGAGGCGCTGGGCTACCTGCGCCGCAATCCGACCCTCGCTATTGGGCTGATTCTGATTCTGGGTCTTCTGCTCTTTTCCGTTGTCGGCCGGCTGCTTGTCAACATCGAAGACGCCTCGCCCCTTTCTGCACCGCCATACCAGTCACCCTCTGCCGAATACCCATTTGGTACGGACAAGGTGGGCCGGGATCTGCTGGCGGTCATGATCGTGGGCACGCCGCTCACGTTGCGGGTTGGCCTGCTTGCCGGCGTGCTGGGCGTGGGCTTCGCCAGCCTGCTGGCTTTCGCCGGCGCCTATTACGGCGGCATCATCGACGCTGTCATCCGCCTGGTTGTGGACGTAGGGCTGACCATTCCCAGTATCCTGATTCTGATCCTGATCGCAATTGCTCTCAGAGGCGTCAACCCGACGGAGATGTCCCTAATCGTAGCCGCCACGGCCTGGCTGTGGCCCACGCGCACGATTCGCTCGCAGGTTCTCTCGCTGAAGGAGCGCGCCTACGTCGACGTAGCCCGCATGTCCGGCATGCGCGGGCGGGAGATTATCGTCCGCGAACTCATGCCCAACCTCATTCCCTTTATCGTCGCCAACCTCGTCAACACGACCGCTTCGGCCATCCTGGCCACAATCGGAATGGAAGCCCTGGGGCTGGGGCCCACCTCGCACCCGACCCTGGGCATGACGATCTACTGGGTTATTCTCCATGCCGGTGTGCTCGGAGGATACTGGTGGTGGTGGGTAGCCCCCGTGGTGATTATTGTCCTGATCTTTATCGCCCTTTACCTGACATCCGTCGGCATGGATGAGTTGGCGAATCCCAGGTTGAGGAGAAGCCTATGACGCCGCGACCTCGTTCAAATGGCGAAGCGCATGCGCAATCAGCTGCGCTGCAAGTCCGCAATCTGCGGGTCCATTACGATACGCCCAGCGGCGTAGTGCAAGCGGTGGACTCCGTGAGCTTCAGCCTGGAGGCGGGAGAGCGCTTCGGCCTGGTCGGGGAGTCCGGCTCGGGCAAGACGACGCTGGCAATGGCTCTACTGCGCATGATCAAGCCGCCCGGACAGATTGAATCCGGTCAGGTCTGGCTGGACGGACAGGATGTGTTGGCGCTCTCCGGCGACGAGATGCGGAAGTTGCGCCTGGCAGGGATCGCTCTGGTGGCGCAAGGCTCTATGAACTCCCTGAATCCGGTGACCCGGATCCGGCGTCAACTGCTTGACGGCATGAAGGATCACGCCGCCGCCGGGTCCAACGGGACTGATAACGGCACGAATGCGGCAAAGTTGAGCCGCCGGGAGCAGGAAGCCTTTGTGCATGATCTGCTGGCACGGGTAGGGCTGGAGCCACAGGTGGCTGACATGTATCCTCACGAGTTGAGCGGAGGGATGAAGCAGCGGGTCTGCATCGCCATGGCCATCAGCATGCGCCCCAAAGTGATTATTGCCGACGAACCGACCAGCGCGCTCGACGTTGTGGTGCAGATGCAGATAATGGAGACCTTGCGCCGCGTCCAGGAAGAGGTCGGAGCGGCCGTGCTCCTGGTCGGCCATGATATGGGCATCATGGCCCAGTTTGTAGACCGCGTGGGGGTCATGTATGCCGGCAAACTGGTGGAGGTATCGCCGGTGCGGGATATTTTCAGCCGGCCTCTGCATCCCTACGCCCGCCTGCTAATCGAATGCCTGCCGTCTCTGGAAGTCAAGGACACACTGGAAGGCATACCGGGGCTGCCGCCTTCGCTGATTGAGCGGCCAACGGGCTGTCTTTTTCATCCAAGATGCCCTCATGCCGCCACTGAATGCGAAACACAGGAGCAGATTCTGGACGAGGCGCAACCGGACCGTTGGGTAGCTTGTCATCGCCTGGACCTGATTCATGATTTGCAGCCAGAAACCGGTGTTTCGTAACCAGAATCCGGCCATCTACCACGAGCCAAGAATCGCATGAGCGCCTTGCTCGAAGTTCAACACATTACCAAGGTCTTCGGCGGCGGCCTGTTCAGCCGCAACCGCACTACGGCGCTGGAAGACTTTTCATTGACCATCGCCAGCGAGCCGCCCTCCATCACGGCTGTGGTCGGAGAAAGCGGCAGCGGCAAAACTACGCTGGCCCGCATCCTCCTGGGGCTGGAGACGCCAACCGAAGGGCAAGTGCTCTATCAGGGGAAGGATCTGCGAGGGCTTTCCACCGCGGACTGGCATTCGTTCCGACGCGACGTGCAGGTTGTCTTTCAGGATCCGTTCGAGGTCTACAACCCCTTTTACAAGGTCGACCATGTTCTGACGACTCCGATTGCCAAGTTCGGCCTGGCCAAATCGCAACAGGAGCGTCAGACGCTGATCGAGGAGGCCCTGCACTCAGTGGGGTTGCGGCCTGAGAATACCCTGGGACGGCGCCCCCACCAGCTGAGCGGCGGGCAAAGACAACGCATAATGGTGGCGCGCGCGCTGCTGTTGCGCCCGCGCCTTATTGTGGCCGACGAACCGGTCTCCATGATCGACGCCTCGCTGCGAGCCACCGTTCTGGGAAACCTGCGTCAACTGAACGAAGAGTTCGGCATCTCCGTCGTCTACATCACCCACGACCTCACCACGGCCTATCAGATCAGCGAAAACATTATTGTTATGTATTCCGGCTCCGTAGCCGAGGCGGGGGATATTGACCTCGTAGTGAAGCAGCCGCAGCACCCGTACACACAGCTGTTGATCGGCTCCGTGCCTCAACCCGACCCGGACCGCCGCTGGAATACAGAATCGCTGGCCGCTTCGACGGCGGCGACAGGAGGAAGCGAGGGCTGCAAATTCTTCACGCGCTGTCCTCATGCTATGTCGAAATGCGCCGGTAGCGCGCCTCCATTGTTTCAGACGGATGCGCATCGCCTGGCGGCCTGTTATCTGCACGAGGAGTCTCCTTCGCTTCCAGCTGAAGAAATGGCCTCGTTATTCGTCGAGCGCGGCGCAAGTGTCAACTCCCCCTCTTGAAGAGAAGAGCGCTTCCCTCTCCAATGCCCAGCCAGTTGACTCATCCCTTCTCGTACCAGCCGGACCTGAAAATCAGCCCGTCATGGCGCACGACCCACGGGTACTTTCTACCCCACAATCAGGCGATCCTCTTGCGATAGGCAGACTATTCCGGCATCGTCCTCAGTATCAGCGGCTCAAGGAATTGCACACTCTTGATGATGCCTTCGGATGCGCTCATCACCGGGTCTTCGTGTTCGATGCTCAGCGCTCCGTCGTAGCCGGCCACACGCAGCGCGCTGACGAAGTCGCGCCACCATGCTTCCCCATGGCCGTAACCCAGCGTGCGGTAGGCCCACGAGCGTTCGGCAACCAGGTCCATCGGCCGCATATCGAGGCCGCCGTTGAGAGCCATTTCAGAAGGGTTGATGCGGGTGTCCTTGGCGTGGACGTGGAAAATGAACCCCTCTCCCAGCGCGGGGATGACGATGAGCGGATCCATTCCCTGATAGAAGAAGTGGCTGGGATCGAGGTTGACGCCCACGCTCGACCCGGCGACCGCACGCAGGCGCAGCATGGTGCGGGTGTTATAGACGGACTGGCCGGGGTGTAGTTCGATCGCGATCCTGACACCGTGATCGTCAGCGAACCGCCCGGCTTTTTCCCAGAAAGGGGTGATTACTTCATCCCACTGCCAGCGCTCCAGGTCGGCGTATTCCGGCTGTTGCGGGTGGGTAGGCCAGTTTGGGTAGGGTGTCCCACTCGGGTCGCCAGGGCAACCACTCATCGTTACGACGGTATCCAGGCCGAGTCTATGGGCCAGTTCAACTGTCTTAAAGAAGACATCCTGCGATGCTGGGCCGCGCGCGGGGTGCGGGTCGAGCAGGTTGCCATTGCAGTTGAGAGCGCTCAGCATCAGGCCGCGACTTTCTATGGCGGACTTAAAGGCTGTGCGGGCCTCCTCGCTTTGCAGCAGCTCGTCCAGGTTGCAATGCAAAGCCGGCGAGAAGTTGCCCGTTCCGATTTCCACAGCTTCGATCCCGTGCTCGACAACCCAATCAAGCGCCTTGCTGAAGGAAGTTGTCAGGCTATCTGTGAAAAGTCCGATTTTCAAAACATCCTCCTGTCTGTTGGACCCAAGGCGCGCATCGCATAGCGCAAAAATCCGCTGCGCTATGCTGTGTTTAAGGCTTTGCCATTCGGCAAACGCAGTTGCAGTTATTCGCGTTCCTTCTCGTACCAGCCTGACCCGAAGAACAGCCCGTCATGGCGTACGACCCACGTGTGCTTGCGCGTCACCTCGCCGGTATCCGGCTTGTCGTGGACATAGCTGACCCATTTGCCCACTTCGGTAGCGCTCAAAATGTCGTCGCCGTAGAAATAGCCGCTGGCATCTACCCGCAGCGCAGGGTCCCGCCCTATACTTTCGGGTCTGTAGTGAGCGATGGTGTACCCGTCTTCGCCGATAATGAATACATACCACTGTCCGTCCACGTTCTCGGCTGAACTGTAGTGGTCGATGGCTGCCTGGCGGCCTTCCTGATTGTAGAGGCGGATGGCATCCTGCACGAGCGAACGGGTGTAGGCCGCCGGTTCGTTCTTGGTTGGGATGGCGACGCAACCGGCGGCGAGAAGCGCGAGCGTAAAGACAAGTAATAGGGCGGCAGAACGAAACATGTATGTCTCCATTTCGACTGTCTTAGACTTGGATTATCTACTATCGCGTACTTCCAAATGCCCGGCCAGTTTATTCCTCGTTGTACCAGCCCGACCCGATGAACAGCCCGTCATGGCGGACGACCCAAGTGTGCTTGCGCGTCTCCTCGCCGGTTTCCGGATTGTTGAAGACGTAGCTGACCCATTTGCCTGCCTCGGTAGCGCTCAGGATGTCGTCGCCATAGAAATAGCCGGTAACGTCGACGCGCAGAGCCGGGTCCCGCCCGATCATTTCGGGGTTGTGGTGCGCGACCGTGTATCCATCTCCGCCGATTATGAAGACGTACCACTGCCCGTCTACGTTTTCGGACGAACTGTAGTGGTCGATGGCTGCCTGGCGGCCTTCCTGAGTGTAGAGGCGGATGGCATCCTGTACGACGGCCTGCGTGTAGGCCGCCGGTTCGCTCTTGGTGGGGATGGCAACGCAACCAGCCATGAGGAACGCGAGCACGAGAACGGCAGAAAGAGCGGCAGAACGTAACATGTCTGTCTCCATTATGATTAAGCTAGTTTGAGTTATCTACTACTTTAGTTTACTTTCATGCCTCTATTTGAACCAACATTGGCCTTCCCCCGATACGTGGGTATAATCTCTCTGTCCATCTGTTGAAACGCGCCCATCGGTAACATCTGATTCCTTCCCCACAGCGTTTGTTCGATGCGCCCCCTGCGCGAAATGGGGCTCGAAAAGGCAATCCAATGACAGCCATGCGCATCGGCATCGGCTCGATTTTCCAGGAGAGCAACCAGTTCGCGGCCACGCAGACCGATCTGGCCCTGTTTCGCAACTCATATGTCCATGAGGGCGATGCCCTGCTCCAACTGGCGGGCACCGACTGCGAAGTTGCCGGCATTCTCGCCGTCTGTGAAGAGGAGGACGCTCAGCCGCTCCCGCTGCTGGCGGCGCGCAGCGTCTCGGGGGGCGCGCTTACCGATGACTGCTATACCGAGTTGAAGGAAACGCTCCTGGCGCGACTGCGGGCCGCGCTGCCGCTTGACGGCCTCATCCTCGCCATGCACGGCTCCATGGTCACGGCCTCGCAAGAGGACCCGGAGGGCGACATTCTCGATGCCGTGCGCAGCATCGTCGGGCCGGACCTGCCCATCGTCATGACGCTCGACCTGCACGCGCATGTCACCCCGCGCATGGTCAGGCAGGCCACCGCCCTCGTCTCCTTCACCCACTACCCTCACGACGACACCTACTCCACCGGTGAACGCGGCGCCAGCCTGCTGCTGCGGACAGTCAGGGGTGACGTCAGACCGGTGACGGCGCTGGCCAAGGTCCCGATAATCTGCGGCGCCTGCAACGGCCAGACCTTCGGCGACGGGCCCATGGCCCACCTGGAACGGCGGGCGCGGCGCCTGGAGACGCAGCCGGGCATCCTCTCCGTATCCTGTTTCCAGGTTCACCCCTACAACGACCTGCCGGGTATGGGCTGCGGCGGCGTCGTGGTGACCGACAATGATCCCGCACTGGCGGCACAGGAGGCGCATGCGCTGGCCGTCGAGTTCTGGGCGCGGCGCCGGGCCTTCGAGGTGGAGCATTTCACGGTCGCGGAGGCCGTTGCCCGCGGTCGCCAGGTGGAGGGAGGCCCTGTGCTGCTGGTCGACACCGCAGACTGTGCGGGCGGCGGCGCGCCCGGCGACAGCGTCGCGCTGCTGGGCGAGCTGCTGGCGCTGGGCGTGGACGAACCCGCCTTTCTGATGGTGGTCGACCAAGCCGCGGCCCAGGCCTGCGCGCGCGCAGGCCTGGGCGAAACGGTCAGCCTGCAGGTCGGCTACAGCCTCGACCCGAACTGGGGCCAGCCCGTACCTGTCAGCGGTACTGTGCGCCGTCTCAGTGACGGCAGCTTCCTCTACGACGGTGGTCTTTTTGGCGGCACCTGGGCCTCGATGGGTCTCTCCGCCGTGCTGCAGATCGGCAGCATCCAGCTCCTCGTCATGTCGCAGCCGACCTACGATTGGGGCGATGAGCAGTTTCGCAGCGTCGGCATGGATGTGCGCCGGGCCAAGTTCATCGGCGTCAAAAATCCGATGAACTACCGCCACGCCTACCGCGACCTGATGAAGGCGGCTTTCATCGTCGACACGCCCGGACCGACCCCGGCCCATGTGCGCAACCTGAACTTTGAGCGCATGCAGCGGCCCTTCTTTCCCCTTGACGAAGAGATTCCCGACCTTGAGATACCGGTTGTTGTCAGCTAAGGACGAGCACCGAAGGGGCGCCTTACAATGAATTCAGTCGCCGCGCAACAGTTGGAAGAATGTATCGAACAGTTGAGACAGGGAGAGTTGACCGAGGAGCAGCTGCGCGAGCTGGGCAAGGCGCTGGGGGAGAACGGGTCCAGACGACAGAGTCTGCTCTACCTGCAGACTGCAACCACCGCCGTCACCTCTGACGTGATCGGGATGCTGCAGGTCGCGGACGGCGAGGTCTCCGACGGCCCCTTCGATCCCGCCGACTGGCCCTACAAGAGCGTGCTGGATGCCATCAACGCCGGCTGGCGCGTGATCCGCTTTCCGGCCCAGCTCATATCCGGCCACAGCCCGGATATGCACGTTACCTGCGAGTTCATTCTGGAGAAATGGGAATAGATGGAAGCCTCGCATGGTTTTCGAAATTTTGCAGATTCTCGAATCCAAAATCTGACAGTGACGCCCATGGCTCTCATGTATGCCATGCAGGAGGTAACAAATGTCGCAGGAAGCCCTTCGCGCGACCGATAACATCAAGCCTACTCTAACCGATGAAGAGGTCCTGGAATTCTGCAAAACGGGCATCCTCACCCTCCAAGGCGTGATCCCGGAATCCACCAACCGCTGGGTTTTCGAATACCTTGACGAGGAGGGAGCGGACCCCCATCAGCTGGTGCGCGATGAGCGCTTCATCGACGAGGTGCTGCTGCATCCCGCGGTCGCCGGCGCTGTCCGCTCCCTGCTGGGGGCCCGTTTTCAGCTGCCCGAGTGGATGGCCAACCACCGCCTGGTGGGGCCGGTAAAGGCCAACTACTGGCACATCGACGCCGGTTCAGACTTCGAGCGCGCCTGCAATCTGCTGCAGGTCTTCTACATCCCCCAGTCGAACAGCATGGAGATGGGGCCGACCCTGTTCCTGCCCGGCTCCCACCTTGTGCCCATCGCCCGCGAGGATATAGAGCGCTTTGGCAATCTGGCCGGCCAGGAGGCGACCACCGCGCCCGCCGGCTCGGTGTTCGTGACAGCCTATTCGATCTGGCACCGTCAGCCCGACAAAGTCGACCAATCGACGCGCAACCTGTTGAAATGGGTCTACTGGCGCACAACGCCGCCGGCACGCGATTGGAACGCGCGCGCCGATTTTGATTTCGCCGGCGCCGACTATTCCTATATGAGCAACTATTTCTGCGGCGGCCACCGTAAATGGCAGTCGGTCCCGCGCGTGGCCGAAATGTTCTACTGGCTGTGCGGCAAAGAGGACGAGTTCCACCTGGTCGGCGGTTCCGGGTGGCCCTACTCCTCCTCGGACCCGGGGATGTATTCCAGGAGGCGTTAAACCTCCAACTGGGCCGCTTACTTTTTCCGATAACGGAGATCAAGACATGAAACTCAGCGGCGCACAAATTGCACAGTTTGAAGAGCAGGGCTACCTGTTTTTCCCGGATCTGCTGGATAGCGATGAAGTCGCGGTCCTGCAGCAAGCGCTGCCGGAGATCCTCAGCCGCCCGGGGCCGGAGATCATCTCCGAAAAGGAGGACCCGTCCTCTGTCAGGCTGGCCTTTGGCGCGCATATTTATTCCGATGCGTTCCGCTGCCTCACGCAGCTTCCCCGCCTGTTGGACCCGGTCCGCCAGCTGTTGCGCGACGACGTCTATCTCCATCAAAGCCGCCTGAACCCAAAACAGGGCTTCGGCGGCGGCGCCTCCTGGGACTGGCATCAGGATTACCCGCCCTGGCATTCGATCGACGGCATGTCGGAACCCAACTGCATCATGGTATCGGTCTTCATCGACGATTGTACCGCGGTCACGTCTCCTCTCCTGATCGTGCCCGGCTCGCAGCGCCATGGTCTCCTGGATGCCCGTCTCCATAAGGACGCGGCAGGCAGAGGGTACGCGCTGCATCATATCGATCACACGACCTTTGAACGGCTGGCGGCGGAGAACGGGATCGAAGCGCTGATCGGGCCGGCGGGATCGGTTGCCTTCATTCACTGCAACGTGCTGCACGGTTCGGCCAACAATGTATCCCCCTGGCGCCGGGCGATCATGTACCTGATCTACAACGCCGTCAGCAACGCCTGTACCGGCGCCGAGCGCCCGTGGTATCAGAACAATCGCGACTTTACGCCGCTTAGCCCTCTCGACGACAGCTCTGTGAAGGCCCTGGCCTGACTGGCGCCCACTGGATTCTGCAGGACACCCACCTGGAGCGATATACATGAAATATCTGACCGCCGACCAACTGCAAGAGATCGGCACCCGGATCCTGGACGCGGCCGGCTCCCCCCACGCCGAGTCGGAGGCCGTCTGCGAGGTGCTCGTGCGCGCCAACCTGCTGGGACACGACTCGCATGGCGTGATGAGGATACCTCAATACGTTGGCCAGATTCGCAGCGGCGCGATCCGGCCGGGCACGCCCATCGAGATCGAGCGCGAGACCGCGGCCTCCGCCGTGATCCAGGCGCACCAGGGCTGGGGCATGGTGATCGCACGGCAGGCGATGCGGCTCGCGATCGAGAAGGCGCGCCAGGTTGCTATCGGCACCGTCGTGGTGCGCGGGAGCCAGCACGTGGGGCGCGTGGGCGAATACCCCACCATGGCCGCAGAGGAGCGTATGATCGGCATGGCGGTCGTCAACTCCTACGGCACCACCGGCTCGGTCGCCCCGTGGGGCGGCGCCGAGAGGCGGCTCTCCCCCAACCCCATCGCCTTCGCTATGCCGAGCGGCGGGCCCTGGCCCGTTATGGTCGACATCACGACGTCGGTATTCCCTGAAGGCAAGGTTCGGGTCACCCGCTACGCCGGCAAACAGCTGCCCGAGGGTGTAATCATCGACGCAGACGGCAACCCTACCACCGATCCGGCCGCCTTCTACGGCCCCCCGGCGGGAGCGCTCCTGCCCCTGGGCGGGATTGTGGGCCACAAGGGCTTTGCGCTGGGCATCGTGGCCGAGTTGCTGGCCGGCGCGCTCTCCGGCGCCGGCTGTACCGGCAAGGAGCGCGCGCAGACCGGCAACGGCGTTTACTTCCAAGCCATCAACATAGAGGCCCTGCTTCCATTCGACGAGTTCATCGAGAGCGTCCAGGAGCAGATCGCCTGGGTGAAGTCGGCGCGCCCGCAACCCGGCGTCAGCGAGGTCCTCTTCCCCGGCGAACCGGAGTACCGCACTGCGCAGCAGCGCGGCGCGCACGGTATACCGGTTGAAGACAGTATCTGGCAGGAGATGATCGAGACCGCAGACAGCCTCGGCGTCGAGATTGCGGTCTGACCCGCGCCGCCCCGGTTTGATGCCCCACTGCTTACATGGCATCATAGGGAGCAATGCGCGGGCTGTTGACTAACCGCTATCCAATGACCACTGTCCACTAACCACCGCCCTTAAGAGGTTCAGACTATGCAAGTTCTCTTTCTTCCCTTCAACCCCGTCATGCATTACTGGTACGATGGTTTTGTCGAAGCGGTCGGCGGGCGTTATCCAATCAAGATGTACGATCCCGACAAGCCTGTGGCCCCGCAGTTTGAAGGCATCGACGTAGTGGTGGCGTGCGCGGGCTGCACGCACGAGATGGTCGATGCCTCTGTGGAGGCCGGCGTCAAGCTGTGGCAGGTGCTCTCGGTCGGTGTCGATCATTGGGACATGCCCTACTTTTTCAAGAAGGAAATGCCCTTTGCCAACACGCCCGGCCCCTTCAGCGCCGTCGCCCTGGCCGAGCATGCGCTCACCCTGATGCTGCTGATCGCCAAGAACCATCGCGCCGCGCAGGCGAACATGCGCGCTGAACTCTTCAGCCTGCCGCTGAACGATGAACTGGCGGGCAAGAAGCTCGGCCTGATCGGGCTGGGCGCGAGCGGACGTGAACTGGCCAAGCGCGGCCACGCAATGGGCATGGAGATCATGGCGATCGACATCGTCGATATCCCGCAGTCGGTGCGCGACGAGTGTCATGTCTCCTTCTTCGGGGATCCCAGCGCCATGGATCAACTGATCTCCGAGGTCGACTATCTCTCGCTGCATACGCCCAGCACGGCGCAAACCCGGCGCATGATCGGGGCGCGGCAGTTCGAGTTGATGAAGCCGAACGCGGTGCTGATCAACGTGGCGCGCGGGCTGTTGGTGGATGAGGATGCGCTGGTCGATGCATTGCGGAGCGGGCAGATCCGGGCCGCCGGCATGGACGCGTTCGTGACCGAGCCGCTTCCGAGCTCCCACCCACTGCTGCAGATGGACAACATGTACTGCACCCCGCACGTCGCCGGCGTAACAAGGGAGACCGCGCAGCGCCGCGGTCAGGCCGCAGCCGACAACGTGGAGCGGGTCTCCAAGGGGCTGGAGCCGCTCCATCAGGTCACTCCGGATAGTTGAAGTCAACTCTGGTAAAGAGATGGGATTCCGAGGAGAGAGCGGAAGATAATCGCGAGCGGGTGGCGGCTTCAAGATCCAGGCGGCAAAGACGCTGACGAGATTCAGTTGCAGTAGTTCTTTGAAATCCTCGATTGAGAAACTGTCGATTGGCTGATGGGGAGGGTGGAGCGCAAACCACTAGCCGCTGCCGTCAGGCCGCCCCCGTACGATCAGGTACTCAACATCCTCCAGCGTTGAATCTTCAACGTTGAGGATCCCCTGCCTTTCCCCGCCCTTCAGCACCATCACTCGATCCCCGATAGACAGCACATCGCTAATGCGATGCGTGATCAGGATGATCGAAATTCCTTGATCGCGCAGCTCAGACATAAGGTCCAGCAAGGTGTTGGCCTCCTTCACCCCCAAAGCGGCTGTCGGCTCATCCATGATCAGAATCGTGGCATCAAAACCGATGGCCCGCGCAACAGCCACCATCTGGCGCTGACCCCCGGACATCCTCTCGACCAGCAGCTTGGGAGAACTGATATTGATGCGCAGCCGCGACAGCAGCGCTTCCGACTCGTTGTACATCCTTTTCTTGTCGAGAAAAGTGATGCCAAGGACTCGCCTGGTGTACTCCCGCCCGGTGAAGACATTGGCGGCAACGTCCAGATTGTTGAAGACGGCCAGATCCTGGTATATCATCGCCAGGCCCAGGGCCTGGGCGTCGCGTGGATTGCGCAGCGCGGCCTTCTGCCCTTCGATGAAAATCTCGCCTGCGTCCGGAAGCACCGCTCCATATAGCGTCTTCATCAGCGTAGACTTTCCAGCCGCATTGTCGCCCACCAGACCCAACAGCTCCCCGCGTCGCAACTCCAAGTCGACGCGATTGAGCGCCTGGACGTTGCCAAATCTCTTTGAGATTCCTCGCATCTCAACCGCGTGCTCAATGCTCATGGGTATACTCACAGTTGCTTTGAGGAGTGAGAAGAGAAATCTTCCCACTCCTCGAGATTCCTTACTTCCCTTACTGCATAATCTCCGTTTCGACTATCTCCTTGATCTCCAGGAAATTCTGCTTCATCGTATCCTGGTAGCTGTCGATGTTGGACTGGTCGACAAGCGTGATGCGGGTGTCAAGATACTGGGTGGTAGCCTGCACGCCCTGGTGCTTTATCATCCACGGAATGTAGACCGCCAGGTAACCCTGACCATAAGGCTGCTGAACGTAGGTGAAGGAGACGGTTCCATTGCGGATGCCTTCGACGATCTCCGGCGCGTCGTCCACGCCCGTAACGATAACATCGTCGCGGCCAGCGTCGGGGAAGGCCACCGTCGCGCCTACCGAATTCAGGTTGCCGAGCGAGTAGTAGGCATCCATTTCAGGATAGGTGACCAGGGCCTCTTCCGCGCAGCGGACCGTGCCCTCCGGGTTGTCGCAGTCGATCAGCACGCCGATCACTTTGATGTCCGGCGCATGTTCGGCGAAGTAGTCCTCAAGCCCGGCTTGGCGGTCCTTATCGACCACATTGCCAGGCTCGCCAAAGGCAACCACCACATTGCCTTCGCCGCCCATTAGTTCAACCAGCCGTTCGGCTACAGTCGCGCCGGCCGTGTAGAAGTCGGTCGCCATGCAGACGTCGGCATTGACCGCCTCGGAGCAGGAGGCATTCTGGGTGGTGCCAAGTCCTCTCTCTTTGGCCTGGGCCAGGATACCTTCCATGATATCCGGCACGCCCGTCATCACGCTGAGGCCGGCGATGCAGGGCAGTGAGAGCGCGGACTCCGTCATATCCAACTGTTTCTCAGGGCTATATTCAGCCGGCGCCAGGAAGACGATTTCCACGCCAAGCTCCTCCGCAGCGGACTCGGCGCCGCCCTGCCAGGCTGTAATGTAAGGATGCACCAGCGGCGCGCTGACGATATAGCGCTCGGTGTCGCCGCAATCCGGTTCCCTCTCAACAACCACCGTTTCCGGCATGGTGCAGGCAGCCAACCCCACAGCCAGCAGCACTATCAACGCTATACCGAATAACAAACGCTTCATGACTTTTTCCTCCTGTGTCCTAAAGACAATCTATCCAGTCCTGCAGTGCGACTCGGTACGCATTTCGATCTTTTTCTATCGCCACCTCCTTACGCCGGTGCGCAGCAAACCCGGCTGCGCTATGCTGTGTTCGGGCATTGCCATTCGGCAATCGCATCGCGACAGCCGCAATGGCTGTGCATCAGGCAAAGCAATACACAGCAGTTTTGCGCATACCGGACACCAGGCTTGGCCCCGGTCAACGATCGCGGCCCAAAATGATGCGCCAGTTTAATTCTCCTCGCCGGAACTGGTCGATCAGCAGGGCCAACACCACCAACAAGCCCTGCACGATATCCTGCAGATAGATGTTCAGCTGCAGGACGACGAGAGAATTGCGGGCAATCCCCATGATGGCGGCGCCGATTAACGTGCCCGCCATCGAGCCAACGCCGCCGGTCAACAGCGTGCCCCCCACGATCGCGGCCGTGACCACCGGGAAGAGCAGCCCCTGGCCGATCTGCGGCAGCGCATTGCCCACCCGGCCCAGCAGGACGATCCCGCCCAACGCCGAAAGAAAGCCGCTGAGGGTGAAGATGCCGACGCGGATGCGTTCGACATTCATGCCCACATCCTGACTGGCTTTCAAGTTGCCGCCGATCATGCGCACGCGCAGACCGAAGAGTGTCCGCGTCAACAAGATGTGCATGAGAAAGGCGACGATAAACATAAGGACGATCAGAGCCGGCACGGGGCCGATAAGCCCCCTGCCCAGCCAGGTGAGGCCGTCGGGCAGGCCGATGATCGACTCCCCGCGTGTGATATAGAAATTGACTCCGAGAAAGACCGCGCCGGTGGCAAGCGTCATCACAATCGGATGAAGGCGAAAGCGAGCCGCCAAGACGCCGTTGAGAAAGCCGCACAGTACGCCGACCCCCAACCCCCCGATAATGGCGATGGGCGGATCAAGACCTGCGTTTTTCCACAGTTTGGCCGTGACCATCGCGGCTAGGCCGGCTATCGATCCCTGCGACAGATCGAACGCGCCCGATACGATCACCAGTGTCTGGCCCATCGCCACGATCGATGTGACCGAAATCTGCCTGAGAATCGTGGTCAGGTTGAAGGGCCTCCGAAATATCGGGGAAACCGTGTACATGACCACAAAGAAGATCACCAGGGCCAGGAATACGCCGGACTCACGGTGCGCCATCAGTTCCCGGACGCGGGCGCGCGCCGATTCACCGCGTGTAGTCGGCGTCTGGTTCGCCGTCATCTGGACTCTCCTCTGGGTCCTGCTCAAATGTAACCGGAGATGCGGGCGGACGGGCCGCTATTCGTCGCGCCCCATGCGTTTCTTCAACCCCTCGTAGCTGTACTCGTCGCTGGCAAGGAAATCAAAGTAGGATCGCTCCACCTCCAGGACGCGTTGCGCCTGTTCGACGACCTCTTCGGCGATAGAGAGAGGAATTGAGACGACACCGTTGGCGTCCCCGTGCAACAGGTCGCCGGGCTGAATTGTCAGCCCGTAAATCGAAATTGTTGTGCCCGTATTGGTATAGGCGCCGTATCCGTGCGAGACCACAGCGCCGGCGCAGAAGAGCTGGAACCCCGGCGCGCGCTGCGCGATGCCCTGAAAGTCCCGGCTCCCCAGATCGGTCACAATGCCGACCCCGCCCAGCTTCTGCAGCGCAGAGCAGAACATATCGCCGGCCAGACAGCTGCGCATGCGGTCCCCGCCCGTGTACTGGACGGCCAGGACGGCCGGTTTGGGCGCGGCGGCGACCATGTCCAGGACGTCGTGCAGGCGATTGGGCCTGTCGTCGCCGGCGCTGGTTGTGTCTTGCGTGGCGGTCACCGCGAATCCGACCATCGGCCCCTGCTCGGGGAACTGACATTGTAGTTCCAGGGAAGCATAGCCGGTGACCGGATCGCGCACCTCGAAATGTTCGATGGCATTGGCGATCGTGGCGCTGTCGATCCGGCGGAGCGCCGCGATGGTTTCGGCTGAGAGTTGCGGGTTCGTCATTGTGATCTCCTTTATGCGCAAAACTGCTGCGCATCGCTTTGCCTCATGCGCAGCCATTGCCGCTGCCGCTATTGCCGCATGGCAATGCCTGAACACTGCTTTGCGCAGCGCAGTTTTGCGCCATCTGAATTTACGCGATTTCCACACCCACCGATGCGGCTGCCTCGGTGAAGGACTGCCAGATATCATCGGCGATTGGAATGCCCTCACGCCGTCTCTGTTCCCGCGTGCGCGCCTCCATATCGCCCGGCGCCAGCACCTCATCGAATCCCGGCGCCGGCGGCACCGCACGCACACGCCGCTCCATCTCGTCCGCACGTTCGGCATATTCGGCGAAGGGCTGGAACAGGTCCGCCTTGATCGCTATCATCGTGACACCCTGGTGGAGCATGATGGCGCCGGCCCGCCCCGCTTCCACGTAGCTGTCCGCGCCGGTGAAGATCCGCCCCAGGTACTCGGCGGCCATCATCAGGGTATAGCCTTTGTGCGCGCCGAACGGCAGGTGCCCGCCGCCCGCGAAAAAGTCGTCCGGATTGGTGGTTGGGACGCCATCCTTGTCAACGATGCTGTTCGGGGGGAGTTGTTCGCCGCGATGGTAGGCATTGTCGACTTTGACGCCGGAGAGGGCGGTGGTGGCCCAGTCGAACATCATCGTCGACTCTTCGCCGGCCGGCAGCCCGACCGAGATCGGGTTGGTGTGCAGTACGCGGCTCTTGCCGCCGTAGGGGACTGTTGCGGGCGTGACTTCACCGTATCCCCCGGCCCATACCATGCCGATCATATTGTCGGCGGCCGCCATCTCCACGTAGTGGCCCAGCCGGCCGATGTGGTGCAACTGCACCATGCCGACCACCGCCACGTTCTGCGTTTTGGCCTTGCTGATCGCCAGCTCCATCGCAAATTTGGCGGCGACGTGGCCGAAAGTCCAGTTGCCGGTTACTAGTGCGCTGGTGGCAGTCTCCTGCAGGATCGCCGGCTTGGCCGCGGGAAAGATCTCGTCGGCCTGTATGCCGGCCACGTAGATCGGCAAGGGCCAGATGCCGTGCGTGTCCACGCCGCTGAGGTTGGACAGCACCAGGTGTTGGGCCACCTCCTCGGCGTTGCGCTCGTCCGCGCCGGCGGCCAGCAGGATCCGTTTGACCAGGGAATGAAGCTCATCCGCGGTTTTTGTTATCATGTCATTTCCTTTGTGGCCAGCGGCCAGTGATGTGTGTCTGGCCGCCGGTTAGCGGCCAATGAGGCTCAGTCGCGCGGCGGTTTGACTTCATAAAGTTCGCCTTGCAATCCGACCGGCGTTGAGAAAAAAATGTAGCGCACAGTCTCGCCGGTGTCCACCACGTCTACGTCGATCTGCTGGATCTCCTCTGTGTCAAAAGTAACCCCCGTTGCCTTCAGATCGGCGACCGCGGCGTCGATGTCATCAACCTGCCAGGCGACATGCTTGACAATGCCGGGCGTCGCGTCCTCGGTCGCCTGCCACAGCTCCAGGCCGGGATACCAGGCAATCGTCAGCCCTGGCCGGTTGACCTCTCTGAGCTTGTTCAGGCCGCAATGTTCTTCCAGGTAGCTTCGCGTTGCCTCCAGATCAGCGACATCCACTGAAACATGGTTGTCTATGATTTTGAACATCGTTTCATCCTCCTCAAGGACACTCGTTTACTGCAAAATGACCGGCAAGCTCTTCAGATTGTGAAATGTGTTATTCTGCTGCCATTCGACACCTTCCTCGTCCAGTTTCATATGTGGAAAGCGGCGCAGCAGGGTGGTGAACGCAATTTCGGCCTCGCGGCGGGCGAGCGGCGCGCCGGCGCAGAAGTGGATGCCCCAGCCGAAAGATGTGTGCAGGTTCGGCTCGCGCGTGATATCCAGCCGGTCGGGATGATCGAATTGGGCCGGATCCCTGTTTGCCGCCCCCAGCATCAGTGAAAGAGTCTGCCCCTTGGGAATCCGCTTTCCACCGATCTCGACATCTTCTGCGGTTAGACGCCAGGCGCGCAGGAATGAGGTGTCGAAGCGCAGAAATTCCTCCACCGCTGTTCCGATCAGGGCAGGGTCCTCCCGCAGCTTGCGCAACTGATCCGGATGGCGCAGCAACGCCAGTAGCCCATTCCCGATCAGTCCGGTGGTCGTCTCATGACCGGCCGTCAGCAACGTGATGCAGGTGGCGACCAGCTCGGTCTCGCTCAGCATGTCGCCCCGCTCCTCCGCAGCCACCAGCGCGCTGATCAGGTCATCCTGCGGCTGTTTCCGCCGCGCCTCGATCAGCCGCAGGAGCCACGCCCTTGTTTCAAGCAGCGCGTCCGTGCTCTTCATGATCGTCTCGATATGAGGGCGCCCGGTGCCATGAAAGGCGACGATGTCGTCCGACCACTCTTTGAACTGGTCCCGATCCTCCGCCGGTACGCCCAGCGTCTCAGCTATCACGATCGCCGGCAGCGGGTAGGCGAAACTTCCGATCACCTCTATCTCGCCGCCGCCCTCCGCCTGATCGAGCAGGCTGTCCACGATCTCCTGCACCCGCGGCCGCATACCCTCAACGACGCGTGCGGTAAAGGCCGTGTTCACCAGCCCGCGCACCCGCGTATGCTCTGGCGGGTCGGTGTTCGGCATCCCGACCGTGAAGTTGTCGTAGAGCGGGCGAATCTGCGCGCGCACGCTCACCGGAAGTTGATCCAGAAACGCGGCGATGCGCCCCACGTTGGTATAACGGCGGTAATCGCGCAGTACCGCAACTACGTCGGCGTAGCGCGTCAGCACCCAACAACCCCAGACATCGCTCCAGTGGACCGGACTCTCTTCGCGCAGTTGATGGTAGATGGGGTACGGGTCGCTGAATATATCGGGCGAGATCAGAAGTTGATCAAGCGAGGAATCGCTGTTAATAGCCATAGATCCTCCTTATCACCCTGTGGCAAGCAGTTGCATTTGCCACGGGCCATTACCGTTTCAACGTCCCGGAATCGAGTTGATAAGCAGTTGGGTGTAAGAATGTTGCGGCTGCTCCATAACGGCTTGGGTTTCCCCCGCCTCCACGATATCGCCCTTCTGCATCACGTAGACGCGTGAGGTCAGATAGCGCACCAGGCCCAGGTCGTGCGAAATGAAAATGATCGCCAGTCCCC
The DNA here is from genome assembly GCA_022821545.1 of Caldilineaceae bacterium. Taxonomy (GTDB): domain Bacteria; phylum Chloroflexota; class Anaerolineae; order Caldilineales; family Caldilineaceae; genus Bin5. The sequence continues at coordinate 56,669 of JAJEDJ010000032.1, read as the reverse complement.
GCTCCGATTGGAGGTGGCGCAGCAAGTTCAACAGTTGCGCCTGCGCCGACTGGTCGATAGAGGAGGTTGGCTCGTCGGCGATAAGCACCTTCGGGCCGGGGGCCAGGGCCCGCGCCACGCTCACCCGCTGACGCTGTCCCCCTGATAATGATTTAGGGAACTGCCGGGCCTGGTCGTCGCTGATGCCCATGGTATGCAGCAGCCGCAGGGCCTCCACCCTGGCCGCCGCTCTCGGCAAATTGTGCCACACCTGCACCGCCTCCGCTACCGCCTGCCAGACCCTCATGCGCGGGTTGAGCGATGAGTAAGGGTCCTGGAAGATCATCTGGGTCTTCCAGCGCTCGCTCCGCGGCAGGCGCCGCTCGGCCGCCGCGCTGTAGAGCCGTTCACCCTCCAACCAGACTTCGCCCGCGCTGGGCCTTTGCAGTCCGACCAGAACTCGCGCCAGCGTCGTTTTCCCGCTCCCGCTCTCGCCGACAATGCCCACTGCCTCGCCGCCATAGAGGGTGACGCTGGCCGCGCGCACGGCGTCGAACGCCTCTGTGCCGCGGCCGAACGTAACAGAGATATCCTTCCCCTCCAATAGGGGACCGTCCGCGGCGTTCTCTTGCAGCTTCTCCCCGGCGTGAGCGGTAAGGGCAGCCATATCCGATCTCTTACTGTTCCAATTCCGACAAGCGTTCGGCGTGAATGCAGGCGGAAAGCTGTTGTGCAGCCGGCATAAGCGCCGGCTGGGGATCGCGCCGGCAGTCCTCGTCGGCCAGCGCACAGCGCGGCCAGAAACGGCATCCCGCCGGCCACGAGCCAACCGACGCGGCATCACCGGGGATCGCCTCCAGGTCCTGCCCCGGCGCCGCCCGGTCGACGCGGGAGACGCGCAGGGCCCTTGTGTAGGGGTGGCGGGGCGCATTCGACAGCGCCGCCACCGGGCCGGCCTCGACCGAAGCGCCCGCGTACATGACCATTACGTCGTCGCAGGACTCCTCAATTACCGCCAGATCATGGGAGACCAGGATCAAGGCCATGTTCAGCTCCTGGCGCAGCTGGGTGATCAGGCTCAGAATCTCGCGCTGGATTGTTACGTCAAGGGCCGTGGTGGGCTCGTCCGCGATCAGTAGTTTGGGCGCCTGGGCGATGGCTGCTGCGATCATGACCCGCTGGCGCATACCTCCGGAAAGCTGGTGCGACCGGGCCTGGAGCACCTGTTGCGCTCTGGGGATCTGCACCTGTTCGAGCAGCGCAACCGCCTCCTGCCTGGCCTGCTGCCGGCTGAGCGACCCCGCCGCCGTGATCGACTCAACCAGTTGGGTCTCGACGGTCAGCACAGGGTTGAGTCCGGCCAGCGAGCTTTGCGGAATGTAGCCGATCTCGCGGCCGCGAATGCCGCGCCAGACGCGCTCAGGCGCGCCGGCCAGCTCCTGCCCGTCAAAGCGAACTGTGCCCGAAACGATCCCGGCGCCGTGACGCGGGAGCGTGCCGATCAGTGCCCGGCACAACATCGTTTTGCCGGAGCCGGATTCGCCGACGATGCCGACCGCCTTCCGCCGGTTCAGACTGAGGTTGGCAGCGTCGACCACAGGGAGCTTTCTGCCGCCTCCCTTGCGAAAACTGATGCAAAGATCCTTGACTTCCAGTAGAGGCTTTATTTCACTCATCCTCACCCTTACTGATCCGTTCCAAGCCCCGCGCAAGCAGGGCCACGCCGATGGCCGTCAATGAAAGGAAAAAGCCGGGGAACAGGATCAGCCACGGCTCGGTCCGCAGATAGAGTCGCCCCTCGGCCAGCATCGCGCCCCACTCCGGCGTGGGCGGATTCACGCCCAGCCCGAGAAAGGAGAGGCCGCCGATGATGACAATGATGAAGATGAAGTCGCTGAGAGCATAGGCCAGCGCCTCGGAAAAGACGTTGGGCATGATATGGCGGACGAGGATACGCATCTGCGAATAGCCCAGCACCTGCGCGGCCTGTACGAACTCGGCATCGCGCAGCGCCAGTGATTTGGCGCGCGCGATGCGGGCATACTGGGCCCAGCGCGATATCCAGATCGCGATCAGCAGGCCGCGCACGTCCGCGCCCACCATGGCCACGATTCCCAGCACCAGGATGATCTCCGGGAACGCCGTCAGCGCGTTGACAAGGCCGTCCCAAACGGTCTCGGCGATAGGGTTGCGCGTTGTGCCCGCCAGCGTGCCAATGAAGGTGCCGATTACGATCGGCACGCTTACACCCAGGATCGCCAGGGCAATGTCAAGCCGCGCAGCCGCAAACACGCGCACGAGCAGATCGCGTCCCAGATGATCGCTGCCAAAGGGGAGCGCCGCGCTGGGCGGCTGCAGCGGAAGATCGACGAACTCGTAGGCGTCATTGGGGCTCAATAGCGGGACGAAGATGCTGAGCACCAGGATAAGCGCCAGGATGACCAGCCCCCAGCGGCTTTCGGCGTTGAGCTGACGCCAGCGGCGGCGCAGCTCAACCCGACGCAGGCGGCCAACAGGCGAGACGCCAATGCTTCCAGGAGTCATCGTATCTTCGCCCGCGGATCAAGCCAGCCGTTGACCAGATCGGCCATAAACGTCAGCCCGACCACCAGCAGACCGCTCAGGAAGACGATCCCCTGCACCAGAGGATAGTCGCGATTGCGCACGGCGTCGACAAGTGTCATGCCGATCCCTGGCAAATTGAAGATGATTTCAATGATAACGGCGTAGCTGACAACGGTCGCCGCAAAGTAGCCCAGCGCGGCGATCGTCGGCGCCAGCGACGGTCGCAGCAGATAGCGCCAGTAGAAGCGCCATCCCTGCGTGCCTCGGATGATCGCGGCCTCCACGAACTCCTCCGAGCTCGTCTCGACAATCGAAGATTGGAGAATGCGGGCGAGGACCGGCACCAGAACAAAGTTGATCGTGAGCGCCGGCAGCCAAAGATAATAGAGGTTGGCCGGAAATCCGGCATGATAGCCGGCGATAGGCGCCAGGTTGGCCTGAACGGCGAACAGGAGGATGAGGACCAGCCCGGAAAAAAAGACCGGCGTCGCCACCAGAACCGAGGCCCCGATCTGAAAGGCGTGTCCGAACCATGTGCGGCGGTAGAGCGCGGCCGCGACACCAAGCGGCAGCGCCAGCAGGACCGTCATGAAGATGGTCGTTACCGTCAGCCACAGCGAGATCGGCAGCCGCTTTTGTACGATCGACAGAACCTGTTCGCGCGAACGAATCGAGACACCGAAGTCGCCGCGCGCCAAGTTGGAGACGTAGCGCCCGAACTGACTCGGAATCGAACCGTCAATCCCCAGCAGCTTACGGTAGGCGATCACATCCTCCTCCGTGGCCTCATCCCCCAGCAGGATCATGGCCGGATCACCGGGGATCAGACGGATCAGCAGGAAGGCGAAGACCATCAACAGAAAGGCGACGAAAAACGCCTGCGCCAGCCGCCGCAGCACGGGGTGCCTGAGCAGGCGCAGCGTCCTATCAGCCAAACTGCCAGGTGACGCCGTCATCATAGGAGTGAGAGAGGAGAAGAGAGGGGAGCGAGGACGGCTGCTCTGTGTAGTCGCAGAGCATTTCTTGTCTGTCTGGCCATCTCGCTCACTCCTCACATTGGGCTGCCTGGGCCGGGACGCCCTTTGCGTCCCTCGCTCGCAGCCGCGCGGCCCGCGGCCTCTAACGACCGCGAGCCGCCGCCGACTGATTATTCTTCCACGTCTGCCAGGGGCACGACGATGAAGTGCGAGGCGCCTGTCACAGTCCTGACCGCATTCTGACCGACGCGGCTGCCGCCCATCACCGAGCGTTCACAGCAGGGGATGATCGACTGCACTTCGTAGCCCCGGTACTGGATCTGGCGGATGAGATCCTCGCGGGCGGCCTGGTCAACCGTCTGGCCCAGTTCATCAAACAGCCGCTTCATCTCCGCATCATCGATGCGCGACCGCTGCGCCCAGAAGCCGTCGAGGAACTGGTTGCGCAGGTAGCTCTCCGGCGGCCCGCCGTTGTTGCCTGTTACGGCCCAGCCGGCGTGATAATCAGGCGAGTTGGCCATGATGTCCAGCGCCACGCCAACCTCCTGGCCGTCCGGGGTTACCTCCATGTTGAGCGCCTTGAGCTGCTCGGCGAACACCAGAATTCCCTCTACGTATCCTGGCCGCGGCCCGTAGGTCGTCACAGTGAAGGAGCAGCCGCCGTCCGCCCAGGGCGTGCCCGCCATCAACGCCTTGGCCGCCTCCAGGTCCTGCGCGCCCCCGTTCGGCAGAATGCCGACATCAAGGGGCTGGCCGGTGTAGAAGTACCCGATGACCGGCGGCGAGATGCCCAACAGCGCCCGTTCATTGATCTCGGAGCGGTCGATGGCCAGCGAAATGGCCTCGCGCACGTCGCGATTGGACAGGCAGTGATCTTCGGAGATCTGCTGGTTGATGCTCAGGTGAAAAACACCGCCCAGCGCCACGACGAAGGTCTCAACCTCCGGCGGGAAGGTGTCACGCGCCTGCGGCGGCAGTTCGTAAACATAATCCAGCTCGCCCGTAGCCAGCAGCAGCGAGCGCGAAGTGGGGTCGGGCACCCAGTGCAGCTCTAGCTCCTTCACCGCCATCGGGCCGAGCTGGTAGTTGGGATTCTCCTTCAGCGTCACCACCGGATCGCCGGGCTCGCCCGCGGCGACATAGTAGGGGCCGGCGCTGACCGGGCTGCGGAAATAGCCGTCCGGGTCGGCCTCTACCTGGGCCTGGGGATGAACCGAGAAGCCGGTGCGTCCAAACCAGAACGGGAGCGAGGGTTCGGCTATGCTCAACGTCCACACCACGGTCCTGTCATCCGTTGCCTCCACGCTGACGACATTGGCAATCGGGCCTTTATCGGTCGGCGGCGCGTCCTTAATCCGCTCCCAGGTGAAAACAACATCCTCGACGGTAACCGGCGTGCCATCCGAGTACATCAGGTTCTCGCGCAGCGTGAAGGTATAGACCAGGCCATCGTCCGAAACATCCACTGATTCGGCCAGGTCCGGCTGCGGCACACCGTACTGATCAAGACGGAGCAGCTGCCCGCTGATCATCTTGATCGTCGAGCCTTCCGACGTCTCACCGGGCAGCGCCGGGTCGAAGTGTGTCAGCGCGCCCGGCAGACCGAAGCGCACCTTCTCAAGCGGCAGCATGCTTCCCGCATCCGCCATCATCGGCTCTGTCGCAACCGGCTGACACGCGGCCAGCAGGATCGCGAAAACGACAACTGCAAAGACAAGCAATTTTGGCTTATTGGCATACATTTGTCCGACTCCTCCTTGAATAACCTTCTGATAAATGGTTGGCCAGTACTTTACCGTTCCACGACCTGCACGGGACGGTTCGTCCTCAATGATTCCACTGCGGCCTCGACCAGGAGTTGTGAACGGTAACCGTCTTCCACACTGACCATGGGCCGCCTGCCCTCCTCCAGCGACTCGACGAAATGGTTCATCTCAGCCGGATAGGCCTCAGCATACTTGTGCAGGTAGAACTGTGAACCGTCGGCGGGACCGGAGTGCAGCCTGTCGTGCAGCGCGCCGGCGGCCGTGTAGCGCACCAGGCTGGTTTCCGGCCGGTTCTCCGCCCGCAGCATCCCCTTGACGCCATGCACTTCCAGCCGCTGGTCATAACCGTAGGTCGTGCGCCAGATATTGTTGATGTGGCAGAGTGCCCCGCGGCCGGTCTTGAGCGTCGTCATGGCAGCGTCGACCTCGCCCAATCTGCCAAGTTCCGGCTCCACCAGACTCGAGGCCGCCACGTAGACCTCCACCGGTTCATCGTCCAGCAAAGCGCGCGCCAGATCGAAGTCATGCACGGTCGATTCACGCAGCAACGTGTAGGGCGCCGTGTGATGTGTCTGCTGGCTGAGTTCGAGAAGCGTCACTTTCGGATCGCGGTTGGTCAGCAGCACCAGTTCGACGTCACCGATTTCACCGGCCTTCACCGCCTGAATCAAGGCCAGGTGGCTTGGCTCGAACCGTTTCATGAAGCCCATGAAACTCGACACGCCCGCCTTTCTGACCTCTTCGACCGCAGCGCGCGCAGTGGGAATGTCTTCCGCCAGCGGCTTTTCGCAGAAGATCGCCTTGCCGGCGCGTGCGGCCGCGACCACCAGCTCCGCATGCGAGCTTGCCGGTGTGGTGATGACCACCGCGTCCACCGCCGGGTCGGCCAGTGCGGTCTCCCGGTCGGACATGGCTATGGCGCGGTGGCGTCCGGCCAGCCCGGCCGCGGCGTCCGGCAGGAGGTCGCAGACGCTGTGTACCTCCGCCTTGGGATGTTCCGCCAACGTGCGCGCGTGGCGGTTTCCCATTTGGCCGGCCCCGAAGATGCAGAATCGGACCATCTTCAAACCCCAGTCGTCATTTGCCGGTGTAAGACCTGCCCACTACCGATTGCCAGCCGCCGTTTACCAATTCTGGTCCGCGGGGATCTCAGGCCACGTGCTGAGTTCGTCCCGGATCTCCGGCAGCTTGTTCCATGCCTCGCCAATCGCCCAGAAGAGGCTGAGCACCTCATCACCGTCGTTGGAGACAGAGTGTTCGTGACCTTTCGGCACGAAGACGACATCCCCCGCCTCCATTCGATGTTCCACCCCTTCCAGGTGCAGGATGCCGCGCCCTGAGATGATGTAGTAGACCTCGTCCTGACCCGGATGCACATCGGAGTGGCCGTGCGTGCCCGGGCGCACCCAGAACAGGCCAGCCGTGTACTGATCCGAGCCGCATGTGTCCTCGGTGATCATGACGCTGTCCTGCATGGTGCCGTCAGGGGACTGGATCAGGGGAACATCGGTTACCTTGAATACGTACCTCATTCCGTCTGCCATGGTACACGTTCTCCTTTCATGGTTCTTGTGTAGGGTAGTCCGCTGCTTGAATGATGGAAATCCGGTCGTGCCTCAACGCTCGGACACATGGATGAGAGTCCGCTACTTTTCCCTTGCCGAGTCCAAGGCGGGTTTGGAACTGGCGCAAGGAAACCGCAACAATGGATAGCCACACCACCGACCACCGGCGTTTGCGTCAGGCCATTCCCGCTGCCGGCAAAATCTGCAACTCGGCGAAGTGGCAGGCGCTCGGATGGCCATGGTTAAATCGATCAATGAGCTGTGGACGATCCTGGCTGCAGATCGACTCGGCTTTCCAGCAACGGGTTCGAAACGTGCAACCTGAAGGCGGATTCACAGGACTTGGCAGCTCCCCCTCCAGCACAATGCGCTTCCTTTCTTTACGGCCCACCGGATTCGGCGCCGGCGCCGCCGAGAGCAGGGCCTGCGTGTAGGGATGCGTTGGCCGCGCGTAGATTTCATCCTCGCCGCCGATCTCTACAATCCGGCCCAGATGCATGACTGCGACGCGATCAGAGATCTGCCGCACAACTGCTAGGTCGTGGGCAATGAAGATGTAGGACAGCCCCAGTTCGGCTTGGAGTTCCGCCAACAGATTTATAACCTGCGCCTGCACCGAAACGTCAAGCGCGGAGACAGGTTCATCGCAGATAATCAGATCCGGTTGTAAGGCCAGGGCCCGGGCGATCCCGATGCGCTGGCGCTGCCCACCCGAAAACTCATGCGGATAGCGGTGAGCATCCGTTGCCAGCAACCCGACACGCTCAAGCAGGGCGCTGACTCGCCGTCTCTGCTCTTCCTTCGGCACGATGCCAGGGTGTACGACCCACGGCTCGGCGATGATCTGGCCCACTTCCATGCGCGGGTTCAGCGACGCGAAGGGGTCCTGGAAAACCATCTGTATCTCGCGTCGCAGGGACTGTAACGACGCTTTCGACAGGGTAAAAAGATCACGTCCTTTGAAATACGCTGCGCCGCCAGTCGGTTCCTCCAGACGCATTAACGTTCTGGCAATTGTGGACTTCCCACAACCGGTTTCACCAACCAGCCCGAGCGTCTCGCCTCGGTGCAAGTCGAAACTTACACCGTCAACCGCCTTTATCGCTCCACGCCGAGCGCCCAAAAACCCCTTCCGTTCCGTAGGATAATACTTTACGAGATCTTTGACCCTGAGCAAAGGCTCCGCCGCCTCACCGAGAGGCCCGGATTGCGTCCCTGTTGCGTCCTCTCCCTGTTCTTTCTCGGCTCTGCGGATGTCGGCTCGGCGGCGCATGCTGTCAGTTGACATACATGACATCCTCGAAACGATGGCATGAGGCGCTGCGTTCATGCCGGACCTCATAAAGCGGCGGCGGTTCGACCAAGCAGCGGTCAATCACATACGCGCAGCGCGGATGGAAAGGGCACCCCGACGGAATGAAGCGAAGGTTGGGCGGCGCTCCGCTGATCTGCCGCAGCGAATCCATCTTCCGATCCACCCGCGGCGCCGATTCCAAAAGCCCTTTGGTGTACGGATGCGCCGGACAGCCGTAGATGTCCTCAATCGGACCGGTTTCCACGATTTTGCCGGCATACATCACAGCCACGTTATCGGCAACGTCTGCCACCACGCCCAAATCATGCGTGATGAGGATCAAGCCCATGCCCGTCTCCAACTGGATCTCGGCCAGCAACTCCATGATCTGCGCCTGCACCGTGACATCAAGAGCGGTCGTAGGCTCATCGGCGATGAGCAGAGCGGGATCCAATGCAATGGCCGAGGCGATCATCACCCGTTGCCGCATACCGCCTGAAAACTGGTGCGGATAGTCATGCGCTCGTTCGCGGGCAGATGGAATACGCACCCGATCCATCAGTTCAATTGCTTTGGCAGTGGCTTCACGTTTCGATGTCCCGCGATGCTCCTGGAACATCCCGGCAATCTGGGAGCCGACGGTGTAGGCTGGGTTCAGAGCGCTCAAAGGATCTTGGAAAATCATTGCGATACTCTCGCCGCAGAGCCGTCGCCGCCGCGACGGGCTGACCTGCAGCAGGTCGATGCCATCGAAGAGAACTGATCCACCGGTCACGAACGCGGGCGGGCTATCGAGAATACCCATAACAGCTTCGGCGCTCACCGTCTTGCCTGAGCCTGACTCGCCCAAAATGGCAAGTGTTTGGCCCCGGTTCAGCGTGTAACTGATCCCGTTCACGGCATTGAGAAGGCCATCGGGCGTGCGGAAGTTGACCCGCAGGTCGATAACTTCGAGCAAATGATCGTTGTTGGCCGTCGGCCGCTGCGCCGGTTCGGAGCTCTCTATGTCTGTGCGGCTTCTCTGCGTCCCGCCATTCGCTAAGGCGATCTCGGTATCCGCTTCATGGCGCGACTCAGGTCGTCCCATAAACCACCGCCAGCGCTGCACAGGGTCGCTGACCATGCGCAGCCACGCCGCCGTGAGATTAAGAGACAACGCCGTAAGCAGGATTGCGAGGCCGGGAAAGGTGATCAGCCACCATGCACTAGTGATATAATCGCGGCCTTCGGCGACCATGCGGCCCCACGTGGGCGCAGGCGGCTGGATCCCCATACCCAGAAAACTCAAACCGGCCTCGGCGAGGATCACGATAGCGATCTCAAGCGTCGCCAACACCAGAATTGGCGACGCCAGATTGGGCAGGATATGTCGAAAGATGATGCGGCTGTCACTACAGCCGATCGTTTGCGCTCCTTCCACGAACGGCTGCTCGCGAAATGAGAGTGTCAGTCCACGCGTCACGCGCGCATAGATCATCCAGCGCGTCAGTGCGAATACGATAACCAGGTTCCAGAAGCCGGTGCCGACCAGGAAAAGGATGAAAAGCGCCAGCAGCAGACCCGGTATGCCCATCAGTACGTCCACACCGCGCATGACGAGGTCGTCCAGCCAGCCGCGATGGTAGCCTGCCATCAATCCCAACAGGATTCCAAGCGTGCCGGAAGCCATTACGCTCGACAGACCGACGGCGAGCGAGACGCGCGCGCCATAAATCAGGCGGCTGAACAGGTCGCGTCCCAGAGGGTCGGCGCCGAGCAGATAGGGGAAGCTCGATGTCTCGGACGCGTGCGAGGCCATAGGCGGAACATTGCGCGAGCGCAAGTTCTGGTCGAACGGGTCGTGCGGGGCGAGGAGATCGGCTCCCACTGCAGCCACGATCAGCGCAACAAGAAAGAACAGCGGGAAGAGCATCAGCTTGTCCCGCCAAAGCGCGCGCAGCAACTTTCGGACGGTTAAGTTGCGGGCAGCCTCGCCTGAATCTCGCTCCGCTGGCCGGTCGCCGGCGGTCATCTGATGTGGAGCGGGCACACGCCTCCTTTTCTAGCCGTAGCGCACTCTTGGATCCAGATACGAATAGGTAAGGTCAACCAGGAGATTTGTGACGATAATCATAATCGCGATGACAAATACCAATGCCTCGATGAGCGGCAGGTCCCGGTTCGTCACAGCCGAGACGATCAGAAGCCCTAAGCCGGGCCAGGCGAAGACGGTCTCAACGACCACCGCGCCGTTGAGTGTGGAGATTGCCTCGTCGCCTGACAGGGTGATAATCGGGATGAAGGCATTCTTGAGCGCCTGGCCTAATACGATTTTCCTCTCTCTGTATCCCTTTGCGCGTGCGGTCTTGATGTAAGGTTTGCTCAGTTGATCCAGCATGGCGCTGCGCGTTACCTGCGCGACCCGGCCCAGCGGCCTCAGCGACAACGTCAGGGCCGGCAAGATGATGAACTTCAACGAACCGGAGCCTGACGTTGGCAGCAATCTCAACTGAACGGCGAAGAAGAGAATCAGCATCAACCCGATCCAGAAGTCAACCGCCGACGCGCCGGTCAGCGAGATCACGTTGACCCCTTTGTCTATCGGAGAACCGGGTTTCCAGGCCGCCAGCGAACCCAGGATCATTGCCAGCGGCAACGCAAACAACATGGTCACCGCGGCGAGTTTCAGGGTGGCGGGAACCCGTTCCAGCGCCATGGGCAGCGCCGGTCTTCTCTGCCACCACGAGTTGCCGAAATCTCCGGAAACAACGCCGCGTGCATAGCGCCCGAACTGCACAAGCGCCGGCTGGTCGTAGCCGAAGCGTTCCTCAAGTGTTTTCACATCCTCTGCGCGCGCCTCAGGCCCCAGGATAAGGGCGGCCGGATTGCCGATGACGCGGCCTGCGAAGAAGACAAGGGTCAGGACAACCACGAGGACGAGGAGCGACTGGATAAGTCGTCGAGCCACGTAGCGGGCCATGTGGACACTCCTTATGCTGGCAAGGAAGAGCTACTCGCGCATACAAGCGCCTCATACGTCTCCTGAGCGTTGTCCTGACCCGATTCTACGGCCGTCAAGGGCCTGGGGATGGCGTCGGCCCTTGACGGCAATCGAAGTGAACAGTGGATAGTGGCTGATTCAGCCACCATCCACCGGCGCTCAATCACACGTATTTTCCATATCCTTGGCCAGCGCCCGATGCCCCAGCGGAACATCCCAGTTGAGGCAGTCATTCACGGCATAGGAGAGGTCCAGATGCGCAACGGCGCCAGCATAGACCTCATCATGGACGAGCTGGGCAATATCCTGCAGGGCCTGGTCGCGCTCTGCGCCCGTCAGCGGTCCGGCAGCTTCAGCCATCTCATCGAGTTCAGGGAAACAGCCGGCGGCGAAGGGACTTCCACAGGAGAGATGGCCTCCAAGTGAAAGAGCGAAGTCGTAAAGCTCATTCCCGTGCGGTCCGACGTAAAAATATCTGCCGCGTCCGGGCGGGGGTCGAACGCCGACCTTCTCGAGGAAGGGATCAAGCTCCGACACCTCCAGTACGACGTTGAGGCCAAGTTCCTGCAGGTAGCCGTTCACAGCTTGGTGCAGTTCCTCGCTGCGCGCGAACCAGCCGCTGAGACTGGCGTTCACGAACTCGGTTTCATAGACAGGCACGCCATCGGCTGCCGCTTCGTCCAGAAGCTGCTTGGCTCTCTCCGGGTCATAGCCGTATGGCTCCAGATTCTCGTTGTAACCGGTCGCGGAAGGGCCAACCATCTGGCGGGCGATCGTGGCCTGGCCGCCCAGAATGGTGTCGAGGATGATTTCGTAGTCGACGGCCAATTGGAATGCCAGCCTGACCCGCTGATCGCCAAAGGCCGTGCCTTCACGCGGGGGTTCCAGATCCATTCGCATCCAAAGAGTCTCGACACTGACCTGGCTGCGGCAGCCGATTCCGTCAGCGGCTTCGGCCTCCTGGCAGCTCTCCGCCGAAATCCACTGGGCGATGTCAGCTTCTCCGGTCTTCACCTGCGCCAGCCGAACGGCATCCTCGGCGCGATAGAGAAAGACCAGTTCATCAAAGTTGATCGCGCCGCGCGCGCCCTGGGCGGGGTCGAGGCCCCACCAGTCATGGTTGGCTTCGAGGATGAGCGCGTCCCCCGCTCTGAACTCTTTGAACTTGTACGGACCGGTGCCGATCGGCACGAGAGGATATTGGTCCGGCTCCTCAAGAAGCTGTCGCATTGATGAGACGCCCTGGATGTGCATGCGGTTGGGCAGTATTGGGTCCGGCGAGGCCGTCATCACGTGGACAGTGTACTCGTCTACGGCCTCGGCCGTTATTTGTGGCCCCATGAAGCCGCGAACCGGAAAGGCGTTCTCTTCGCTCCACTGATGGTTGATGGCATAGGCAGCGGCCTCAGCGTTCAGAGGCGAGCCGTCGTGGAAGGTCACCCCTTCGCGAATCGTGAACCGCCACGTCAATTCATCGATCGGCTCGAAGGAGGTGGCAAGCTCGGGGATCAACTCGTTCGTAACAGGATCGCGATCCAACAGCACCTCGATCACATTGCGCAGGCCGGGCGCCTGCACTTCGTCATAGGCCTGAAACGCTTCCAGGCTGCGCCACTCTCTGATGGCGGCGTAGACGAGGGTCTTCTTCTCGGCAGGCATGTCGGCGTCCGAGGCGGGCGTAGCGACAGGCTGGCAGGCGCCCAGCAGAACCGCGAAGGCCGCGATCATGCATACAAGATACCGTCCTTTGGTCTGAGTCATTGCTCTGATCCTCCTGGATCTTGTTAGTGCTGCACGATTACTTTGCCAATGAAAAGCCAGTGGAAATCGCCAAACGGACTAACAGACTCACAGAATTTCGCGCTATTGATCTCGACAGAGCGGAACCTTTTGCAGAACCAAAACTGTTACGACGATGAGCGGCCCCAAAGAGTGCCCACCACGCTACGAACAAGCAGACAGTCTGATGTTGTGAACCCCCTTTCTTCAACGCGCTCAACGAGCGAAGCTGAAGCGCATCGAACAACTCATAAGCAGGTATAGCCGCCGTCAATGACCATGATGTTCCCGGTCATGTAACTCGAAGCGTCAGATGCCAGGTAGATGACAGCGCCTTGCAACTCAGGCGGTTCTCCGGCGCGGCCCATCGGCACCCTGGACATCCAGTGCTCCCACCGTTCCGGATCCTCCGCCCGCATCTCGATCACCGGCGGCGTGATCATGTAGCCCGGCGCGAGAGCATTGACGCGGATACCGGCGCCCGCCCACTCTGCGGCCAGCGACTTGGTGATCATGATGACCGCGGCCTTGGCCGAGTTGTAATGCATGTGCTTCTGCGGTTCCAGCGCGCTGATACCGGCCATGCTGGCGATGTTGATGATGTTGCCGCGCCCTTGTCGCGCCATCGGCCCGTAGGCGGCTTTAGAGAAGATAAACACGCCTGTCACGTCGATGTCGTAGACGCGCTTAAAGTCGTCCAGGCTGAGTGTCTCAGCCGCTTCCACCGTCGCGACGCCGGCGTTGTTGAGCAAAATGTCGAGGCTGCCCAAATTCTCGCAAACCTCATGCACAGTCCGCTGCGCATCCTTCTCGCTCCGCACATCACCATACAAGGCCAGCGACTGCACGCCCAGCGCCCTGATCTCTTCGGCTGTGGCCTGTGCCGTTTCCAGGTCGACGTCGACGATGGCGATGTTGGCTCCATACTGCGCCAGTCCGATGGCCATCGCCTTGCCCAGCCCGCGCCCTCCGCCGGTGACGAGCGCATTCCGCCCAGTGAGGTCGAACATGTCCCGGTCTGCCATAGGGATTTCAGCGCTCCATCCGCGTTGAGAAGAGGTACTCCTCATGGAAAGTTGAAGGACTGGAGGAGAAGGACCGCCTGCTTGTAACAAGCTGAAGGAGTGTTTCATGCACAGCCGCAATGCTATATAGCCGTAATGCTATATAAGTGCGCGACCATGCACATCATACCGCGCCGCAGGGGGAATCTGCAACTGCTATTTTCGCGCCCTGGGAGCGCAGGCGGCTTACCTGCCGGGTTAGTAATACGGAAACGCTCCGCCCGTAACATCGAAGACCGAGCCAACCGAATAGTCTGCGTCTGTCGAGCACAGGAAGGCCACCATATTTGCCACCTTTTGCGGAGACTGGAAATAGCCCAACGGGACCGTAGCCAGCGCGCGCGCCCGTATCTCCTCCTCCGGTACACTTTCCAGCTTGGCAATCTCTCCATGCACAACCTGCAGCATCTCTGATTCAACGATACCGGGGAATACACAGTTCACCAGAATGTTGTAGCGGGCCAGCTCCAGCGCCATCTGTTTGCTCAGTCCGACCGCTGCGTGTTTGCTGGCGACGTATCCGGCAATGGGTACGTCTTTCCCGGACGGGATCTTGCCGGCAGTGGAGGCGATGGTGATGATACGGCCGCCCTCGCCTTGGGCGATCATCCTGCGTGCCGCGGCCTGCGAGCAGTACAACACGCCCTTGGCATTGACGTTCATCTGCCAGTCCCATGCGCTGTCGTCCAACTCCAGCACGGGAGTGACGGCCAGCACACCGGCGTTGTTGACCATGATATCGATGCGCCCGAAACGGTCGGCGCACCCGGCCACCATCCGCTCGGTATCGGCCCGGCTGGTGACATCGACCTGCAGGGACAGAGCCCTTCCGTCCTGCGCCTCGATCTCTGCCGCCACCCGCATGGCGGACTCCTGATCGATGTCAGCTACAGCTACCGCCGCGCCTTCGCGCGCCAGGCGTAGCGCAATGGCGCGCCCCATCCCCTGGCCGGCGCCGCTGACAATGGCAACCTGCTCCGCAAGTTCATATGAAGGCATCGCTTATCTCCTCCCGCAACCATTCGTAACGGTCTGTAGGTGACGACGACCGTTACGCAGCGGGTAAACAGGGAGCGCAAGGCGCCCCTTCGGCCCACTGTTTCACGTGAAACAAGGCCCCGCCAGCGTAGTATAATCTTTACTGGCGTATGCAGCCACAGCAGTTTGGCGACATCGGCTGCGGGGGCAGACCTCGCTCACTTTGACATGCGGACGATTTCCGCGGACACATTTCCTTCGCTCAGTCGCCTCTCTGGTCCGCGGGCAGTGTATGGGCGCTCTGCCGCGCTCGCGAGCACAGTTGTCGAAGGTTAAGCGGCTCAGAGGGTTGACAGCCGGTAATCAAGAGTGGAGAACCAATGAATAGTCGTGATAAGGGGCGGTCCTGCTGGCGGTGTCGTCACGGAATCGGGAAAAAGCCTGGCTGACGCGAGCCACGTCAGCCAGGAGTGAACGCTGTTGTGTTTTTTCTTCTCAGAATGTGTTTCTATCCACCGGCGATGCGCTCGGCGCCGGCGATTCGTTCCTGGAGGGCGGCTGTCTGCTCCATCTGTTTCATAAAGTGGATCGAGCTCTTTACCAGAGTCTTCCAATCCGGCCTGGCCGGCACGGCATCGAGCGACAGATAGCCGCTGTACCCCATCGCATTCAGCGTCCTGACCACCTGCAGAAAATCAATATGCCCGGTTCCTGGCGCTTGGCGGTTGTTGTCGGCCAGATGAATACTCATGAGGCTGTCACCGGCCAATCGCAACGTATCGGTCAGGGCGCCATCCTCGATATTGACGTGAAAGAAGTCGGCAAGCACGCCTACGTTGTCCGCTCCGACCTCGGCCGCGATGCTCTTCGCCTCCACAATGCTGTTGAGGAAGCCGGCATAACCCTCAAAGCGGTTGATCGGTTCAATCGCCACTCGGACACCGCGCGGCGCGGCGTAGGCGCCGATTTCACGCGTTGATTTCACAAAGTTGCGCCGCAGGACGGGTCGCGGCACGCTCGTGACGGGGTACTCACTTTGGGGTGGGACGGCGGCAATTTCGATGAGGGGCGGCTCGTCGAGACTGGCGGCCAGGTCAACGCATTTCTTGGTATAGCGCACCGCGTAGCTGCGCGCCGACTCATCACCGGACGCAAGATCGCGGACTTCTCCGGCGTGCCAGCCGCCCCAGGCGCAGATGAGCGCCGGTATCTTCAGACCCAGGGACGCCGCCATCGACGCCACCTCATTGAACAACCGCGGCTCTATCCGGTCCGGCTCCGCATCCAGATCGACGCCATCGTAGCCGGCTTCGGCCACCGTTTCCAGTACCTCTCGCGGCTTTTCCCAGACGTTACCACCGTCGCTTGCCAGCGTGACCAGGATAACCGAGTATTTGTGTGCCACGGCGCGGCCCTCCTCCGTTATTATCCGGACTGAGAATCTTGCGTCGGTGTTGGTGTGGGCGTCGCATCCTCCGAAGTGTCGGCCGGTGGAGGCTTTGGGGACGTCTCAGTCGGCGTCTCAGTCGGCGTTGGCGTTTCAGTGGGAGTCGGTTCAGGCGTATCGGTTGGCGTTGGCGTTTCAGTCGGTGTCTCGGTGGGAACCGGTTCTGGCGTAGCGGTTGGTGTCGGCGTTTCAGCGGGAGGTGGTTCCGGCGTATCGGTTGGCGTCGGTGTCGCAGTCGGTGCCCCGGTCGGTGTCTCGGTGGGAGGTAGTTCCGGCGCATCGGTTGGTGTCGGCGTCTCCGTGGCCGTCGGTTCCAGCGTTTCAGTTGGCGTAGGCGTCGGCGTTGGCGCGAGCTGCCACCAGAAGCTGACGCGTGCCGCGCCGGAACTCTCGAAATAATCGATCTGGAGGGCTCGCTCACCGGCCGGCAGGGTCACATCAACATTGACTGTACGGTCGGCGCCATCCTCCCATGCGTCGAGAATCAGTTGACTGTCCAGGTAGACGCGAGCGCCGTCATCGATCCGCAGGAAGAAGCGATAGGTGCCGGGTTCAAAGGAGACGCGCCTCTGCCAGCGGGCGGAAAAATGATCGGCGGGCAGATTCTCCGCCGGTCTGCCCTCGCCCCAGTTGAAATCGATCTGCGGTTCATCCCGCACCAGCACCGGGTTCCCCTGCAAGGCGCGGTTACCGAAGTATTCTCCCTTCCAGCCGCTGAACGAGTCGTTGCGCTCCCACCAGAAACGCATCAGGGCCACCCCCGTGCGTTCGAAGTAGTCCACCTGAATGTTGTGCAATCCTGTACTGAGGGGCACGTCAACCGTGTAGGTACGCGCGGCGCCCTCTTCCCACTCATCCAACACAAGAACGTTGTCGATGTAAAGCCGGAATCCGTCATCGACTTCGATATTAAAGCGATAGATGCCGGCGTCGAAGTTAAGGGTACGCTGCCAGCGAGCGCTGAAATGATCCTCGCCCAAGTTGCTGGCCGCCGTTCCTTCTCCCCAATTGAAGAAGATCACCAGGTCGTTGCGGGTGAGCAGCGGCGGTCCCGACTGATTTGGATTGTTCCAGTAATCGCCGCGCCAATCGGTGATGATGAGCGGCGTCGGCGTGGGAACAGGCGTGAACGTCGGTGTCGCCGATGGTGTGGACGTAGGCGCAACCGTGGGCGATGCTGTTTGTGTAGGCGTTGCAGTCACCGCTTCTTGCGCCGTCGTTGTGTCGGCCGTAGCGGGCTCGGTTTCAGTCATCTCCACGTCATCGCCGGTCTGGAAGAGCGCGGTCGCCTCGTGCTTTCCGTCGGACGTGTATGCAAGCACGGTATGCGTGCCTGCGTCCAGCCAGCGCGGGCTGATCGGGTAGAGAAAACCTGTGCTGATCGTGCCGGCCGTGTCCGCAGTGCTGGCAGCGAGGATGCCGCTGCGGCCGCGTTCATCGCGGAGTGCGATCAAGACCAGGCTGCCATCCGGCCAATTCTCGCCGGTAACCTGTACATAGACGCCGGCGGAGCCCGAGGTTGGCGAAATGGCGATAGTTGGTTCACCGCTCGCTCTCTCGACAACGGCCCGCGTAGGCACACCGACCGGCGGGCTGTACCCCGTCGGGGTGCAGGCGCTGACCACGAGCGCCATCAGAGCCAGAAGGCCGAACCGAACTGGCGTGAGGTGTTGGACGACAAGCCGGCAGGTGGTTCCTGAGAGGGGGTTATCGGTCTTCATTCTGGTTTTACTCCTGCGCGAATTGTGAATTGCGCTTCCGATTTGCAATGTCAGCGCCGAGGCGGGGCAGCAGACCAGAAAAACAAGAGTATGATGTTCAGAAGAAACGAGCGTAGGCAGGGGTAACGTTCCCACAGATCTCGTTTAATGCGCAACTGGGTCGTCAAATGAGCGCGTGGTAACCATCTGCTAGAATTATACCACTAAACTACAGGTGAAAGACAGTTAAGGCTCAGTCGAATCGAATAACCGTCGGCGGTATAGATGACGGACGGCGAACTTGTGCGCCGCGCCCAACAGGGTGAGCGGCAGGCATTTGATGAACTTATCCTGCGGCACCAGCCCATCGCTCTCTCACTGGCGATTGGCATCGTCGGCGACCGGGAGCAAGGGCTGGAGTTGACCCAGGAAGCCGTCCTGCATACCTATCTCTCGCTGGATCGTTTGCGCAAGCCGGACAGCTTTCGCGCCTGGCTATGCGGCATCGTCGTCAATCTGTGCAAAAACCATCTGCGCAGACCGCGGGTGGAAACTCTATCGCTCGAGCTGCTGAGCGGCGGACGCAGCTTCGATTCGCTGCCGTTTCCCGACAGCGCCCCACAACCGCAAGAAGAGGCGGAAGCCAGAGAGACGCACCGCCTGATCCTGGCGGCCATTGCTCAGCTGTCACCGCCAAACCGGGATGCCGTCCTTCTCTACTACTTTGAGCAGCTGAGTGTGCGCGAGGTCGCCGCTCTCCTGCAGATCAGCGTGCCCGCCGTCAAAGGGCGTCTGCACAAGTCCCGCCGCAAACTGCGCGACCAGCTGCGTTCGAATTTCGCTGAATGGCAACCGAGACCAGCCGTCGCCCAACAGAACAGGAGCAATCAGATGATCCCCGTGACCGTACTCGACGTCGTGACGCCGGACCCTGAAAAAGACCACAGAATACTGGTTCTTACGGATGAAAACAGGCGCCGCCTGCTGGCGGTCTGGATTGGCCCTCACGAGGCGGCCGATATCGCCCTCAGTTTACAAGAGAAGAAGCTTTTCCGACCGATGACGTTCAGCTTCATGGCCGACCTTCTGGGCAAGGCCGACGTGCGCATCGAATCGGTGGCGGTATCCGCCCTGGAAAACGAGACCTTTTTTGCTACCGTACACGCCCTGAATGGCGACGGCAAAGTTGACGTCGACGCCCGGCCCAGCGACGCCATTGCCCTCGCCATGCGCACACAAAGCCCCATTTTCGTCGCCGGCGAAGTAATGGAGGCCGCTGGCCTGGAAATCCCCGCCGATATGGAGGTTTCCGCACAGGGAAAGCGACCGAAAATGAGCGAACTCTTCCCCATCGATCCTGAAGAGAAAGAGAGAATGCAAAAGGAGCGAGAGGAATGGGAAAGTATGTCGCCCGAGGAGCGGAGTGAAGTAAGCCGAAGGAAGCTGCTGACTCACCTGACCAGATCGGGTACCTTGAGCCAAAGCGGTGCGTCGGAGGACGAGTAAATGCCGACTTTTGCAGTTTTCAGCTGCCGGCCGAAAGACCGCGAACTGCCGGCTCCTGTACACCGGATTTCCGCCTGTCCGCGTGGAACTGATGCACCGTCTGCGCAAAGCGAGCGAAGAGCAGATCTGCGTCGTGGGGGCCGGGGCTGGCTTCCGGGTGATATTGGACGCAGAAGACGGGGCGATCGCTGAGCCGCATCCCCTCCAGTGTGCCGTCATTCAGATTGAGATGCGTGACCTCCACGTTGTCCGGCAGCGTTTCCTGGTCGACGGCGTAATTGTGGTTCTGCGCCGTGATCTGGATGTTCGAGCTGTCCACGTCGCTGACCGGCTGGTTGCCGCCATGGTGGCCGAACTTCAGCTTGAAGGTCTCCGCCCCCAGCGCCAGTCCGATGATCTGATGCCCCAGACAGATGCCGAACATCGGCCGGCCGCTCTCCAATAACCTCGCAACCGCCCTGGCCGCATATGGCACGCCGGCCGGGTCGCCCGGCCCGTTGCTGAGAAAGATCCCGTCGGGATCCAGATCCAGAACCTCCTGGGCGGGCGTATCGGCCGGCACAACCGCCACCCGCAGATTGTGGCTGGCCAGGCGGCGCAAAATGTTGTGCTTCATGCCGAAATCATAGGCGACCACCAGCGGAGAAGCGTGCCCGACCTCCTCCAGCCACGGGCCGGACGCAGCATCGCCGGATGCGACCGGCGTCCATTCGCCCTCCGTCTCGTCGCTCCAGTGGAACGGCTCCTCACACGTCACCTCCTGCACCAGATCGCGGCCGTCCAACCCCTCCCAGCCGCGGGCAAGCTCGATCAGCTCGTCCTGTGTGCGGCTGCCGTCAGTGCAGAGCGCGCCGTGCAGCACGCCCTCCTCGCGCAGCAGACGGGTCAGCGCGCGTGTATCCACCTGGCTAAGGCCGGGTATGTTATGCCGTTCAAGATAGCTCCCCAGGTTTTCGTTGGCGCGCCAGTTGGACACAACCGGGCTGACCTCGCGCACGATGAACGCGGTCACCTGGGGCCGGTCGCTCTCCACGTCCTCGCGGTTCACGCCGGTGTTGCCCACGTGGGGCACGGTCATGCAGACCATCTGGCCGCGGTAAGAGGGATCGGTCAACACCTCCTGATACCCGGTCAGACTGGTATTGAAGACAACCTCCCCTACCACGGTCGTCCGGGCGCCGAAGCCTTCGCCTTCGAAGATGCGGCCATTGGCCAGGGCAAGCGCGGCCCTCACTGTTCCTCCTCCCCGGACGGCGGTTTTCCTTGCAACTGGATCGGTTTGCGGTTCACGGTTCCTTGCGTTCCCGGTTCGTTGTTTGAGTGCCTGTATGCCAGCTTCAAGGGCTGCCAGGCCTGCCACTTGAGCAGAGGCGAGGCCGCAGTCTGGGCGGCTTGGGCTTGTTTAACAGGGCTGTCAGTCAGACTGCGCGCCACCGCCACCTCATCACAGTGGTGAAATTTGGGGCAGTAGATACAGTCCTGCCACAGCTTGGGGCTGATGCTCCAGCGGTCCACAACCTCAAAGCCGAGCTTTTCGAAGAACCCTTCCTCCAGGGTGAGCGCACAGATCTGGGCGTACCCGCGTGCGGTCGCCATCCGGACCAGCTCCTCCACGATCCGCCGGCCGATACCCTTTCCCTGCCCCTGCGGCGCCACCGCCAGCGAGCGTATCTCCACCAGTTGCTCGGTCAGGGGGACCAGGGAGCCGCATCCAAGCAGCCGGAACCCGTCCCCCGCAGCCACCAGCCAGTCCGGCAGCGACTGCAGAATGCTCTCCTCGGTGCGTGGCAGCATCAGGTTTTCCGCCGCAAAGCCATTGACCAGCGCGGCAATGTCAGCGATGTCTTCTTCAGCGGCCGGCCGTATGCGGATTTCGTTCATAACCTCGGTTGCCAGCGGCCGGGAACGTCGCGGTGAGCGAAGTTCACCGACCACTGGCCACAGGTCGTCGGCGTCACATCTCCTGCAGGATTGCGCCCAGCTTCGACACGGCTTGGGCCAGCTCCTCTTTACTGATCGTCAGCGGCGGCACGAAACGCAAAATCTTATCGCCCGCGCTCAACAGCAGCAGTCCGGCTTCGTACCCCTTCTCCATGAGCGGTCCGGCCTCAATGTCCATTTCTATGCCAACGATCAGGCCTTTACCTCGGATCTCAAGAATATGGGGGCTGTTCAACTCGGCCAGCAGCTCCATGAGATACTCGCCTTTTTCCTTCACGTCTGCCAGAAATTCCGGCTGCGACACCCGGTCCACCACCGTGGAAGCTACGTGCGTGGTGAAGGGGTTGCCGGCAAAAGTGCTGGCATGATCGCCGGCATGGATCGTATCCGCCACCTTCTGTTTCATCATGATTGCGCCGATGGGGAGGCCGCCGGCCAGCGGCTTGGCCGTGCTCATCAGGTCCGGCTCGACGCCATAGCCCTGATAGGCCCACAGGTCACCGCTGCGCCCCAGGCCGCACTGCACCTCGTCAAAGATCAGGAGCGCGCCGTATTCGTCCGCCAGCGCCCGCAACCCCTGCAAAAACTCGGGCGTGGCCGGGTTGATTCCGCCTTCGCCCTGGATCGGTTCGACGATTATCGCGCACACCTTGTCGCTCATCTGGGAGCGTGCGTCATCCAGGTCGTTGAACGCGGCGAAGCGCACGCCTGGCATCAGCGGCTCGAACGGCTGCTGGTACTTTTCACGCGGCGTGGCCGCCAGCGCCCCGAACAACCGTCCGTGAAAGGCGTCGCTGAAGGCCAGGATCTCATACTTGTCCTCGTGGCCGTGCTCGCGGGCGTAGCGGCGGGCGAACTTGAAGGCGCCTTCGTTTGCGCTTGCCCCGCACAGGCAGAAATGCACCTTGTCGGCGAAGCTGGACTCGCACAGTTTCTTCGCCAAGCGCGTGTGCGGCTCGGTGTGATACAGATTGCTTGTATGGTACATGCCGGTGGACGCGGCCTCCTTGATCGCCTCTTCCACCTCGGCGTCGTTGTAGCCGAGAACGTTCACCGCAATGCCGGCCACCAGGTCCAGATAGGCCTTGCCCGTGCTGTCATACACCGTGCAGCCTTCGCCTTCCGTCAGCACAAACGGGGGCCGCCCGAATACGCCAAGCACGTAGTCCTTTTCGGCCTGAATAATTTCCTCTGCGTTCACTTTCTCCTCCTGAAGGGTCTTATTTTTTCGCCAACCGCTCAGCCATTCTCTATCCGCCATCCGATTTGAGGCAAGCCAAGGGTTTTCTCACTATCCCATATCCCAAAAAACGTCTGCGAGTGGCGTTACCTGCCATTGATCACCGATCACTGACCCCTGCAGCTCCAATGATTCCGGTTCCACCGTCCTCCTGGACACCGGCCAAATTCGTGATAACCGCCTGTGTAACGCCGCGCCTGACCGCGTCAACCGCACTCCTGACCTTCGGCACCATGCCGCCGCTGATGCTCCCCTCGGCGATCCACTCCTCGCACTGGTCCGCAGTGATGCCCCGCACAACCCGCCCGGCGATCAGAACACCGGGCACATTGCTGACAAAGATCAACTTGATCGCGCCCATTGCCGCCGCGATCGCCGCCGCAACATGGTCGGCGTTGACGTTATAACTGAGGCCGTCGAATGCGCCCACGCTGATGGGGCTGATAACGGGCACGACATCCGCCTCCAACAGGGTGGTCAGCAGACCGGTGTCAACGTCCTGGACCTCGCCCACACGGCCCAGGTCGCCCTGCGGATGCCACATCTTTTCCACATAGACCGTGCCGTCGTCCACTCCGCTGATGCCGACGGCCCGCACATCCTCGTTCACAAACTGGCGCACGATCCGCTTGTTCATCAGGCCGCTGAGCACCATCTCCGCGACATCCAGGCTCTCCTCATCCGTAACCCGCAGCCCCTCGATAAAGCGGGGCTCCAGCCCCAACCGCTTCTGGAAGTCGGCGATCGTCTTGCCGCCCCCATGTACGACAATCGGGCTCTTGCCGTCCTGCTGCAAACTCTTTACCGCCTGCACCAGGCCAAACAGAAAGGCCTCGTCGTCCAACTCGTTTCCACCGATCTTGAGGATGACGACGCGGCGCCCCTTCTCCTGCGCCGGGCCAACGGCAAGTGTGTCAGTTTCACTCAGGTTCATAAAGTTGCCTCGTGCCGTGGTTGGCGCACAGATGCTCGCTGCGAGAGCGGACGGGCGCGTGATTCACACAGCGCGCCGCGCATGCTTTCTCTGTCGCATTACCTCGTATGCCAGCGCCGCCGCCGCCGCCGTCGTGCCCAGAGACGGCTCGTAACTGACCCGGTCGTACGGAACCTGCAAGCCTACGTCGGCCTGCTTCGCAAACGACCGGGTAACGCCCCGCTTCTCCCCGCCTACCAGCAGAAAGAGGGGGGCGGTCAGATCGGCCTCATCTATCGGCAGCGCGTGCTCCTTCTGGGCGCAGGCCACCATCAACCCTCGCTCGCGGTAGAAAGCCGCCGCCTCCGCAACCGTCTCGGCAACCGCCATTGGCATCAGCTCCGACGCGCCGGCCGAGGCCCGCGCCACAGTTGCCGCTGCGCTCATCCAATTGCGCGGCCGCAGCGCAACACCGTGCGCGCCCATCGCGTACAGCGCCCGCAGCGACTGACCGAAGTTGAAGGGATCTTCGATGCCGTCCAGCATCACGACAAATGCCGGTCCATTCCCGCGCGGCAGCAACTCTTCCAGGCGGACAAACTGTCGTTGCCCTGCCTCGGCCGCAATGCCGCCGTGGGAGTTGCCCTGGGTAACGGCGTCAATTTCCGCCGCGCCCACCTGGACCACCGGCACATCGGCCTCCCGCGCCCGGTGTTGCAGCCAGCGCACTGTCCGGTCCTCCCGGTCTGCCCGCAGCAGCACGCGGTGAACGGTACGGTAGGGGGAACGCAGGGCCGCGGCCACCGAGATCTTGCCCTCCAGGAAAGTGACTGTTTCTTGCTTGCTCAACGCCTGGCCTGAATCCACTTGTTTCCGGTTTTCCCAGGGACATGCATGTCTGCCGGGGTCAGCACGCCGTCTCTTGGCGACACCATGGCGAATGGTTGTGTACAGTCACCAAACACTGACAACTGGCTACTCAGCAGAGCGGTTACAGCAATCCCGCGGTCTCGTCCAACCCTACGGAGATGTTGTAGTTCTGAACTGCCTGTCCGCTGCCCCCTTTGATCAAATTGTCGATCGAGGCGGTGATGACATACTCACCCCCATCCGGCAGCAACGGATCAGCCTGCGTTATGCCGATGGCGCAGCGATTTGTTCCGGCCGTGTGGGCCAGGCTGGCCTGTTCGCCCTGAGGCAACAAGTGGATAAATGGCTCACCGGCGTAGTTCTCCGCATAAAGTTCGCGGATACGCTCCTCTGTCACCCCGGCGGGCACATCCACGTACATCGTGCTCAGAATACCCCGGTTGACCGGCACAAGATGGGGCGTGAAAAGAAACCGGTGGCCGCGCTTCCCTCCGTTGGCCGCTCCCAGAACCTGCTCCATTTCAGCGATGTGCCGGTGACGGTGGCCGACGTTGTAAGGTGTGATGTTTTCGTTGGCCTCAACGAACTGGTAGGTCAGATTCGTCTTGCGGCCGGCTCCCGATACGCCGCTCATGCTGTCGATAATCACCCGTTCCCCCAGCCAACCCGCCTTGGCCAGCGGGTACAGTCCCAGATTGACGCTGGTGGGATAGCAGCCGGGGTTGGCGATCAACTGCGCGCCGTCCAGCTGGCTGCGGTACAGCTCGCACAGTCCGTAGCGGGCCTCGGCGCACAGCTCCGGCGCGCTGTGTTCGACGCCGTACCAGCGTTCATAGACATCTACGTCTTTCAGGCGAAAATCGGCGCTCAGGTCGATTACCCGCACACCGCCGCCATAGAAGCGTCTCACCGCCTCCATCGACTCCGCATGCGGCAGACACAAAAAAACGACATCCACCTCATCTGTGCGCAGATAGGCACTCTCAAGGTTTATCAACGGGTAGTCCCACGGCGTACTGAAGATCTGGTCGAAGCGCTTGCCGGCATTGCGCTCGCTCGTCAACCAGCCCACTTCAAGCTCCGGATGCCGGTGAATCAAGGTGATCAGCTCATACCCGATATAGCCTGTAGCGCCGGCGATTCCTGCCTTATGCATCTCCTCTCTCCCTCTCGTTCGGGACGGGTACCAATCGGATCTCGAGCCGCCCCGGAATGTACACCGATAATGTATACCAATTGCCTGCGTTTGTTGAATGCGCTGCCGCTGTGCCCTTAAGAGGCGGTACAAAAAAAGCCCCCCGTCCGGGGAGCTTTGCAATCGGCTGATTCCCGCTGAGGAACCGGGCCCACGCGCAAATGCCCAGACGGCCGTCTGGTTATTGCCGGGGACGCCTCCTCAATTGGGTACAGCAGGTGCTGTTTGGGCTCATGCTTCCTTCTTCAGTGGAAAACTCACTTTGAATGACAGTCTAGCACGCGGCTGCCGCGCTGTCAAGCGCCATTGTATCCGAATTGCACTCGATCCGGGTTCCGCAGCAGGTCACGAACGACAGGTATCCCGATTTCAATCGAGATCGACCATACGCAGTTCGGTGGAGATGTCGATACTGCCTTCGAGACTGCGCGCCACGGGGCAGAACTGCGCATGGAACCCGTGTACCCGTTCCGCCGTTTCCCGCTGATCAGGAGCCACTTTCAATGTGTATGTGGCGTGGATCCGTTTGATAATCAGTACGTTGCCGTCTTTTTCGATCTCAGCTTCTACGTCGGCCGTCAGAAAGCCGTCGCCCGCAGGTATCTTACGCGCCTCCAGCGCGCCCCCGAAGGTGCCGGTCAGTCAGCCGCCTGTGGCTGCATTGACATAGTCAAGCGTGGTGGCATGCGGCTCGTGGATGGCGGTGTCCACACCGTAATGTTCGGCCACTTCCGAATGGACGCCGAACTTCGTATGCTCCTCCTCGGCCGGCAGAAACGCCCTGCGCAGCGGCCCTTTCACACGCTCAATGCGCACTTTCGAGCGATACGCGACATCTCCCATGTTTTCTCTCCTCGATTTGACGCTGATTTGACGCTTTCAGATTTCCCACGCAGGCAGGTCTTTCGTACGCGGCTGACAAATCAACGCCAGCGCGCCAACCTGGCCGCCAGGAACCGTTACAGAGAGGCTTAACGGTGGAGCTTAATTGTAGGCGGGGCGCCCTCAGACGGCAAATCGCCTTTTCAAAGCTGTGGCAGTGCTGTCAAAAGAACTGTCAAGAGGACTGTCAAAAGGCGTGTGAGCCGTCCACAGGGCGGATTCCATGGCGATGAAACCCAAACAATTTGTAATGGAAAATCTCGAAAGGGTATTGAAATTGCTCAATCCGCGTGCTATACTGTACGAATGCGCGCGGGGCGCATACTTTCTCAAAGTCATTCGATACCAGATCCTGTGGTTGTTTCACATGAAACATTCGCAGCTTCGAATCCGTCCCTATAATGGATGCGTCAGAGGGAAGGCGGACCCGTCGCATCAGTTTACGTGTTGAATTCCTGATCGCCGTGGAGCGGCCCGCATGTCGGCAAACAACCTGGCTGCAGCGAACTGCACAGCAATCGATGAGCCGAATAGCAAGGCAGACGCCACCGCGCCCGCCGGTGTCCCGGTGATCGACTATGAGGGCAGCGGCTACCGCAAGGATTTCTGGGAAGGCCAGGGACGCGAGTACGAGGATGCCGTCGAACGGATAGCTCTGAAACGTCTTCTGCCCCCGCAGGGCGGACGTATCGCCGAAATCGGGGCCGGCTTTGGCCGCCTGGCCGATCTTTACCTCGGCTACAATCAGATCGTGCTCTTCGACTACAGCCGCACTATGCTGGCCGACGCCGTACATAGATGGGGGCACGACCCGCGGTTTGTCTTTGTCGCCGGCAATCTCTACCAGATGCCCCTGGCCGCCGGCGCGCTTGACGCGCTCGTCATGGTGCGGGTGATGCACCATCTGGCCGATGTGCCGGCCGCACTGGCCCAGCTGCAGCCGCTTCTACATCAACGCAGTACGGCCGTGCTCGAATACGCCAACAAGCGCAACCTGAAGGCGGTCCTGCGCTGGCTTACTCGTCGACAGCAATGGTCGCCCTTTGACCGGGCGCCGCTGGAGTTCGTCGCCATGAATTTCGACTTTCATCCCGGCTGGATGGCCGCAAAAATGAAAAACGCCGGCCTGCGCGTGGATGAACGATTTGGCGCATCCCATTTTCGCCTGCCGGCGCTCAAAAGAACCCTGCCGGCCCGTCTGCTCGCTGGTCTGGACAGCCGTCTCTTCCACATCGGCGGCAGATTCCCCCTCGCGCCCAGCGTCTTCGTGCGCGCGGCTGCGCCAGGCCCCGCGGATAGGCCGCAGAGTGAAGTCGATCCGGGCGAAGTCGACCCGGCCCAACTGTTCCGCTGTCCGTCCTGCGCAGCCCATCCTCTGGCTGCCCTCGGCCCGTCACTGCTTCAGTGTCCGTCCTGCGCCCGCAAGTATGGGCAAACGGACGGCATCTGGAATTTCAAACTTCCAGCGTGACCCTTTCGCACACAGTTGGCAGGGGTCGCTTGAGAAGTACCCCTCACGATCTACCCCGATCGTATCCGGGCCATTTGAGATGTTCTCTACGGAAGAGCTTCATCTCTCTATGGTAAGTTGACCAGTACTGGAGAATTACTACGCGCCAACGACGTCGCCCGGCCGTTTCGTGTCCGGCTTGCCGCGAACAGCGCTTATTCATTTCACGAAAAGAGGTGACGATGGCTGAAGAAATGCTTATGACAAAGGAACTGACTCAAGAGCACAATGCGGATTCGAATACATCCGTGTCCGAAAATGGCACAGCCGTGTCTGAGAATGGCACGGCGCAGGCTGGATTGCAGTTTTCCAGTCCACAGGAGACTCTCGCCCATCTGCTCAAACTGGGCCGCGAAAAGGGCTTTGTCAGCTACGATGAAGTTCTGCAAGTCATGCCCGAAGCCGAAAACGATGTTGAGCAACTGGACGACATCTTCGCATCGCTGCTTGATCAGGGCATTTCCGTCGGGCAGGCCAAAGAGGAAGTTCCCACCGAAGAGAAGAAAGATGCGGCCGAAAGCGCGGAAGAGGACGAATTTGATCTGAGCCAGATCGAGATCGACGACTCTATCAGCCTTTATCTTAAGGAGATCGGCCGCGTCCCCTTGCTGACCGCCGCCGAAGAGGTCGATCTTGCCAAACGCATGGAGGCAGGACGCGATTCCCGGCACCGTCTCGATCACGAGCAGGTCGAATGGGAGGAGCGTGAACAGTTGCTCTGGCTGGTTCGCGACGGCCGCTCCGCACAGGAGCATCTGATCAAGGCGAACAGCCGCCTGGTCGTCAGCGTCGCCAAAAAGTATGTCGGCCGCGGCGTTCCCTTCCTCGACCTGATCCAGGAAGGCAATATCGGTCTCATTCGCGCCGTCAAGAAGTTCGACTATTGCCGGGGCTATAAGTTCAGCACCTATGCCACCTGGTGGATCCGGCAGGCTGTCACTCGCGCAATCGCCGACCAGGGGCGCACAATCCGCGTGCCGGTGCATATGTACGAGCAGATCAATCGCCTGACCCGCACCAGCCGCCAGCTCGTGCAGGAGTTGGGCCGCGACCCGACCACCGAAGAGATCGCCGAGGAGCTGGGCGTCACCCCGCGTAAAGTCGAGCACATCATGCGCGTCAGCCAGCGGCCCCTCAGTCTCGAAATGCCGGTCGGAGAGGAAGAAGACAGCTACCTGGGCGACTTTATCGAGGACGAGGACGCAGACAGCCCGCAAGACTCCGCCGGCCGTCAGATCCTGCGGGAGGTGATCGACGAGATCTTCCAGAGCCTTACACCCCGCGAGGTGCGCATCCTGCAGCTCCGCTTCGGATTGGTCGACGGCTACAACTATACCCTCGAAGAGGTCGGCAGAAAGTTCGGCGTCACGCGTGAACGGATCCGCCAGATCGAAGCCCAGGCGCTCAGTCGCCTGCG
The DNA here is from genome assembly GCA_022821545.1 of Caldilineaceae bacterium. Lineage (GTDB taxonomy): Bacteria > Chloroflexota > Anaerolineae > Caldilineales > Caldilineaceae > Bin5. The sequence continues at coordinate 27,101 of JAJEDJ010000032.1, read as the reverse complement.
CCACCCCAGCCGCAGCCGCAGACTGCGCGACTACCTCTAACAGCGAGGAGAGAGTGAAGATGAGTGAGAAGTGAGAGAACTGCACTGACTGACCTCAGTCTCTCACTTCTCACTCCTGGTGTTCCTCCCTCCTCGTCTTCAGCGTATATCGCCTTCCCCGCGGATGACGCCCCGCTCCAACCGGTCGAAAAGCTTCTCGATGTTCTGCTCGGCCACCTCCTCCAGCGCAAGATCCAGCTCCGTGCAGATCTGAGTCAGGTACCAGAGTACGTCTCCCAACTCGCTCTTCAATGCCGCCCGGTCGGCATCTGAGATGACACCCTCTTTGTCACGAAAAATCTTCTTGATCTTTCCCGCCACTTCACCCGCTTCATTCACAAGCCCCAGCGTCGGATACACAATCGCATGATCGGTGTGGACCAGGCTCCATGTCTTGCGGGATTCCGTCTGATACTTCTTGAAATCTATCGTCGCCATGCCTCTCTCTTTCTCTGACGGAAAGTAGCTGCTCTGCCATCCACTGTCCGTCAACCACTGGTGTTCACCAAAAGGCTAGAAACAAAAAACTGAAAATCGGCAGATACAAAAAGGCCCGACCATGCAGTCGGGCCTTGCGTTTGTCGTCGCCGCGTCTATACGTCCAAATTTCGGACCTCGTGGGCGTGGGTCTGGATGAACCGGCGGCGAGGGGGGACACTGCTGCCCATCAGCATATCAAAGGTGCGATTGGCCTCCGCCGCATCCTCCACCTGCACCTGCAGTAGCGTCCGGAACTCCGGGTTCATCGTCGTATCCCACAACTGCTCCGGGTTCATCTCCCCAAGCCCCTTGTAGCGCTGCTCCAGCTTGATGTTCTCGTTACCCATCTCCTTCCGAATCTGGGTCAGAGCGTTGTCGTTGTACACATACTGCTCCGACCGCTTTGACTTACCGTTCTGCCGTTCGGTGATCTGTACCTTGTACAGGGGAGGCTGCGCAATGTACAGATGGCCGTTTTCCACCAGTGGTCCCATATAGCGGAAGAACAGCGTAAGCAGCAGCGTGCGGATGTGTGCGCCGTCCACGTCCGCGTCCGTCATTACGATGATCCGGTTGTAACGCAGGTTGTCGACGGTGAAATCATCGCCCACGCCTGTGCCCATCGCGGTAATTAGCGACTGGATCTCCTTGTTGCCCAGGATCTTGTCCAAGCTGGTGCGCTCCACATTCAGGATTTTGCCCCGCAACGGCAGCACGGCCTGAAAGCGCCGGTCCCGGCCCTGTTTGGCGCTGCCGCCTGCACTGTCTCCCTCAACAATGTAGAGTTCGCTCTCGTTAGGATCGCGGCTGGAGCAGTCCGCCAGTTTGCCGGGCAGGGTCAGGCTTTCCAGCGCGCTCTTGCGGATCACCAGTTCACGGGCTTTGCGGGCCGCCTCCCGGGCGCGAAAAGCAACCTGGCATTTGTCGGTGATCCGTCTGGCTTCGCGCGGGTTCTCCTCCATCCAACTGTTGAGACCCTCGGCCACTGCCGTTTCGACTTGATAGCGCACCTCGTTGTTGAGAAGCTTCAGCTTGTTCTGGCCCTCAAACTGCGGCTCCACTATTTTGACGCTGATGATCGCGGTCATCCCCTGGCGCGTATCATCACCGCTGAAGTTGGCGTCATTGTCCTTCAGGATCCCCTGCTTGCGGGCATAGTCGTTGATCTGCCGCGTCAGCGCGGCGCGCAGGCCGGTCAGATGGGAGCCGCCGTCGGGCGTGTTGATCGTGTTGGCAAAGGCGAAAATCGACTCACTGTAGCCCTCTGTGTACTGGATGGCCGCCTCCACGTGGGTCGAATCGACCTGCATGTCAATGTAGATCGGCTGGTGCAGCACAGTCCGGTTCTTATTGAGGTAACGCACGAAGGTTTGCACGCCGCCCTCGAAATAGAAGCTGATCTCGCGCGGCTCCTCCCCGCGGTCATCGACAAAATGAATATCGATACCGCGCGTCAGGAAGGCCATCTCGCGAAAACGGGTCACCAGCGTATTCCAGTCATATTCGAGGACGTCGAAGATCGTATCATCGCGCAGAAAACGTTGAATTGTACCCGTCTCGCCGCGCTTGCACTTGCCAACTTCCTCCAGTTCGGTCACCGGCACGCCCCGCTCGAAGCGCTGCCGCCAGACTTTTCCGTCCCGCTTGACCTCCGTCTCCAACCACGTGCTCAACGCATTAACCGCGCTCACGCCCACGCCATGCAGGCCGCCGGAAACCTTGTAGCCGACGTCGCCGAACTTGCCGCCGGCGTGCAGCTTCGTCATCACAACCGTCAACGCCGGCATGCCGGTCTGCTTCTGTATGCCCACAGGGATGCCGGCGCCGTTGTCCTCCACCGTGACACTCTCATCCTTGTGGATCGTCACCACGATCTTGTCACAGCGGCCCTGCATCGCCTCGTCGACGGCGTTGTCCACCACTTCGTATATCATGTGGTGCAGGGCTTTCGTATCGGTCCCGCCAATATACATGCCCGGCCGCTTCCGCACCGCCTCCAGCCCTTCCAGTACCTGGATCTGGTCGGCGCCGTAAACAAAATCCTGCTTGTTCATCTTTTCTGCCACGTATTCCTCCGCTCGTTTCAGACGGGGCTGCCGTCCACTACTGAACAATCAACCCCGTTACATCCTCGTCGGCTGCGGTCAACCTTTCTGAGCCTGTCATCAGGCCGGATAGGCCGGTGTCTGCCTGGGGAGAACAGGGACCCTCTGCAACTCTCTGTGCGCGCTGACAAAGCGTCAGGCAAAACTTTCCGATTCTTCCTGTTGCATAGCCAGAATGCGCGTCCGGTAAAAGACAAGCAGTGACATCGCCAGCCCCGTGCCGATGAAAGTATTCCCCAACGTGGCGAATGCCACGCCCAACGTATGCCACTGGGTGATCTGGCGGAAAAGCAACGCCATGCCCGTAGAAATCAGCGTTGTCAGCAGAACAAACCCGACAGTGTGCCAGAAGTTTTTCCGCACCAGGTGGATGCTGCGGCGTACCGCGCTCCCAATCGCCAGATCGTCCAGAACCAGTGCCGTCGTCACAAAATAGAGATAGAGCAGGATTACCATAATCAGGCCGACGAACAGGAACAACGCCCCCGAGCCCAGCACCGGGCTGATCAGCGCCAGCACTGTGACCCCAATCACCCCGGGAATGTAGATCATCATCAGGCCGAGGCCGAAGAAGACCAGGAATCCGATCGTGCGCAGCCAGTGGCGGACGATGCGGCCCGCCAGCAGGTTGAGCGAGAGCTCCTTCTGCGCCTCGCCGATCGGTAGATTTTGGGCCAGCAGATTCATATAGGTCGCGCCGATCAGCAGACCGGCCAGGCTAAAGAGCAGTGACAGCAGGCCGGCCGCGGCGATCGAGTCGACTTCGACGCTGGGATGGGTTCCCTTTATGCCGGGCAGCGTCGCCAGCAGGCTCGGCACGCGATAGAGCAGGCCGTTGACCAGAAACTGGGCCAGATTGCTCGTCTCGCCGAACAGTTCAAGTATCTCGCTCATCTGGTCCAGAGGAACCGGACTTCCCACCGTCAGCTGCGGGTCCTCAGCCAGTTCCGTGTAGAAATCGGCCAGCCTACCCAACAGGGGGCTGATGCTCCAACGGGGCAGAATCCACAGCAGCGCGTCCAGCAGCAGCGGCAACAGCAGCAGGCCGGGACGCTGGCTGACAAAGCGGTAGCCGGTTGAAATACTGTCTATGATACCCACAAACGCTTCCCGGTTCGGCCAGGCAAACCCATCCCGATTCCGTCCTCAAATTGGCGTTTCTGCATCACAGTTTAGCCTTCTGATTTTATCACATTCGTCGCAAATACGCGAACGGCAGCGGCCTGCTTCTTCGATCACGAAGCCTCCAAAACTGTTCCGTAAACGGATTAGACGGGAAGGGTAGACCGTTCTACAATTGACTGACCTGTGATCTGCATGGCAGGGGGATGGATCAGGAAAACGGCGGCCGACACGCGGTGTTTTTTCCGCTTTTTCCAACGACAATCTTGCCGGCCCATCCTGGTGTCGCGGGTATCAGCAGGCACATCGTCTGCACTGTGTAACGACCAAAGGAGAAAGCATGGCCTCATTCGCCATCCAGGGCGGCCGCCGCATCGAGGGGACGGTTAACGTCAGCGGCAACAAGAACGCCTCCTTCCCCCTCATCGCCGCATCCCTGCTCACCGACGAGACGGTCACTCTGGAGAATGTCCCGCAGATCGACGACATTGCCGCAATGTTGACCATTCTGGAAGGGCTGGGCGTCTACGTGCGCAAGGAAGGCAACCGGCTCACGCTGCGTGCCGACAAGCTGCACGGCCACGCGCCGGACGCGCGGCTGTTCGGGCGCATCCGCGGCGGGCTGAACCTGATGGGGCCTCTCCTGGCCCGGCGGGGCGCCTTCCAGGTCCAGGGCGCTGCCGGCGGGGATGATATCGGCCGGCGCCGCATCGACACCCACCTGTTGGTCTTCGAACAGCTCGGCGCCTCTTTTGCCCGTCCCAACAGCGGCCGCTTCGAACTGACGGCGCCCGGCAGACTGCGCGGCGCCGATATCCTGCTGGACGAAGCATCCGTGACCGCCACCCAGAACGCCGTGATGGCCGCCTCCCTGGCCCAGGGCACGACCATTCTGCGCAATACCGCCAGCGAACCGCACGTGCAGGAACTGTGCCGCCTGCTGGTCGCCATGGGCTGCCCCATTGAAGGCATCGGCAGCAATACCCTGCACGTCCACGGCCAGGCGCGGCTGCACGGCGCCAGCGCCACCGTCGGCCCGGACTATATGGAGGTCGGCAGCTTCATCGGTCTCGGCGCAATCACCCGCGGGGAGCTGCGCATCGCCAACGTCGCCCCGGACCATCTGCGTATGCTGGAGATGGTCTTCTGCCAGCGGCTGGGCGTACAAATGCGCCTGCAGGAGGACCCCCAGGCCGCCTTAACCGGCTATTCACTCATCCTGCCCGACGAGCAGGACCTGCGTGTCTGCCCCGACTTCGGCGGCGCCATCCCCAAAATCGACGACGCCCCCTGGCCCGCCTTCCCGCCCGACGTGATGAGCATCGCCGTCGTCGTTGCCAGCCAGGCCCAGGGTACCGTCCTGATTCACGAGAAAATGTTCGAAAGCCGCCTCTATTTCGTCGACAAACTGGTGGCCATGGGCGCGCAGATCATCGTCTGCGACCCCCACCGCATTGTCGTCGTCGGCCCGTCCCGGCTCGTCGGCCAGGAGGTCAGCAGCCCCGACATCCGCGCCGGCATGGCTCTTGTCCTCGCCGCGCTCAGCGCCGAGGGCCGCACAATCATCGGCAATATCGAACAGATCGATCGTGGATACCAGCGTGTGGATGAAAAACTGCGCGCCGTCGGCGCCCGCATCGAACGCACGGAAGCCTGAATTCAGGGCCTGGATCCTTCCAGCAACTGCCGTTCGCCGTTCACTGGAAACCGACGACCAAAAACTGCAGTTCCCTAACCCCTGGCCCCCGAAGCTGACTCTTCCGCCCGCCGCAAAGCCAGCTTGCGCCGCAGTTCGTCATGCGCGGCCCGGTCCAGCGGATAGCGCGCCGCCGCAAACATCGACAGAATCAACAGAACGGCCGGCACCGCGCCCATGAAGATGCGCAGAGCCAGCACCGCAGCCTCTGGCTGCGTCTCGGCCGCGCCCTCGATGAAGCCGGTGGCGGCCAGAACCTGCGGCACGATGAATCCGACCGCGAAGGCGGTGGTGATCTTGCGGAAAGTGACCAGGTAGGCCGAGTAGACCCCCTCGCGGCGCTGACCGCTGTGCCACTCGTCCTCTTCGATGATGTCGGCCACGATCGCCCAGGGCGTGGCGTTGGCCGCGCCGTATCCGATGCCGGCAACGGCTGCCGCGATCAGAATCAGCGTAGCATTCCCCGGCGGCAACAGGCTGATGACAGCCATGACCACCGCCCAGAAAATCATCATGCGTGTGTACGTGCGGCTCTTTCCGTACCGCTGCATCAGCCGCACCGTCAGCGGCATCGAGAGGAAGGCCACACCGAGCACAGCCGCCAGGACCAGGCTGTCGATCGGCGGTTTCAGCTGCATGTAATAGATCAGGAACCAGACGAACACGGCGGTGATGATGTCGACCGCGCTGAACGCCAGTACGTAGATCGCGGCGCCGATGCGGAAAGGTCGGTTGGCGAACACCTCTTTGGTGATCTGAATGAAGTCGGGCCGGCCTTCCTCCTTCGGCAGCTCCCGCTCCGGCTCGCGTATGAAGGCCACCACCAGCAGAGGCGACGCGACGACGACCAGCCCCCACAGCGCGCCGGCCACCGCGTAGCCGTTGCGCAACGCGTCCGGCCCGCTGAACCAGCTTGCGAAAAGACCCTCTGCCAGCAATTTGAACAGCCCGGCCGTCAACAGGGAAACGAAGATCGAGTTCCCCATGCGCCAACCGGCCAGGCTGGCCCGCTCGTCGTAATCTTCGCTCAGTTCCGCGGTGAGAGCTGCGTAGGGCGCGTTGACGATCGTGAAGGCGGTGTCATAGAGGATGAAGATGAACGCGTAGTAGAGGGCCGCCGCCACATTCCCCTCGAACGGGGGCGGGCTGAACATGAGAAAGAAGCCGACCCCAAAGGGCAGCGCGCCCAGCAGCATGAACGGGCGCCGGCGGCCCCAGCGGCTGCGGAACCGGTCGCTGATGATGCCGACCAGCGGGTCGTTGATACCGTCCCAGAACCGGCCGATAATGAAGGCAACACCCGCCAGGCCCACGTCCACTCCCACCACGCTGACGGTGAAGTAGAGCCAGAAAAGCGTGCGGGCCGTCGAAGCTGAGGCCGCGCCCCAATCGCCCAGCCCGTAGATTGCCTTGGTGAAAGTGGGCAGCCGCTGTCGCGCAACCTCTGTCGTAATCGTTCTGCCTCCTTATCTCGGTCGCTGATCAAATACCAGCCACACTAAACCCTGGTTTCCATGCAGGGTGAAGTTATAGTTCTGGCTGTCCCGCTCACCGTTGCCGTCTTTTACCCAGATTGTGTAGTTGCCAGCCACGTTCCCACCCGGCAACTGGCTTGCGGAAACGGACTTGTCGTAATTGTACACTCGGCCCTTCGGCCCCTCGATGATCGACGTCCCGCCGCGCGTGTTGTGATCAAACCCAGCGACCTGGACCCCGTCCTTCTGCAATTCAACAAAGTAACCGCCATGAACTTGGACCTCATCGTTACGCCACCCATGAACGAAGCCGATGAGAAGCTTCAATTCCCCTCCACCGTTGTCTGCAGGATCAGTATCCCGCAGCCAGAATTTGCAGCCATCGCCGCCAATCCCGGCACAGTGGTCTACATGGACTGGCGCGGGGACCGGAGTGGGCGGCACCGGCGTAGGTGTTGCCGGGACCGGCGTAGGCGTGGCCGGGATGTTCTGCGCCAGCGTGATCAGTTGCGCGTTCTCCACATTGACCAGGCCGGAGAAAATCCAACCCGGCTGTCCGCTGAAGAAGAACTGCAACCATGTGTTCTCCTGGTTTCTGCCGCTGATATCGAACTGCGCCCCTCTTGTGACGGTGCCGATGATGGGGAACCCCGTGCTCGGCCCCGTCCGCACGTTGACGTTCGCGGCGGTCAGGTCAGGCTTGACCGTAAAGCGCGCCACCGTGGGCACTGGCGTATCGGTGGGCGCCGGCGTATCGGTAGGCTGTGGAGCCTGCTGCTGCGCCGCTGCCGGCGCGGCCTGCTGAGTTGTCGCGCCGCCCCCTGACTCTTGCGCAGCCATAGCGCCTTCAGGCGTGGGTGTGAACGTGGGGACAACTGCCGCCATCGGGCGCGTCGGCGTGGACGTGGCCTCCGCGCCGGGAAAAAGTCCGCAGCCGGCCAGAAACAGCGCGCCCGCACACAGCGCCAGAACACGCAAGACCGATCCCCTCAAGCCAATATGGCGAACAGGTTGCGCAAACTTCGATTCTATACGCATCGGCACAAAACTCTCCTTACATAGCAAACGCTCCGCTACCCCGTAAAGATAGCGGACAGGTGTGGCACTATGCAACTATCATATCAGGTGCCGCAAATCGGCGAAAGTCGCGTTTTGGGGGGTGTACAGTTGATCGACCTGCAGAAAACGAAATCAGCCGCCCATGAGCGACCGGCTGAACTGCAGGACCTCTGCCGCCAGGCGCTGTTTGGAGGGCAGGTCGGTCATGATCGTATCGGTCGTCAGCGCGGGCAGGGGAAGCCGGCTTTCCTCGGCCCGGTCCTGCCGGTCGAGGACGAACCCGTCCAGGAGACCGGCGTAGTGCTCGACGATGGTGAGCGGCAGGTGATTGAGATGGCCCATCTCGCGCATCATCTTGGCTACCGGCCCCTTGACCGCCCGGCCGCCGACGATCGGGCTGACCGCCACGACCGGCGCGTCGCTTGCGCGCACCAGCTGGCTCAGACCGGGCACCGACAGGATCGGGTCGACGCTCAGATAGGGATTGCTTGGGCAGATGATGATCTGTGCCGCGGCCCGGAGCGCCTCGGCCGCGTCGGGGGCGAGCTCCGCTTTGCCGGCGCCGACAAAGGTGAGGCCCCGGAAGGTCGGTTCGCAGCGGCGGCGCACGAAATAGTCCTGGAAGGGAAGATCGCCCTCGTCGGTATGCACGAGCGTGCGCACCGGCTCGTTGCACATCGGCAGGACGCGGGAGGGCACGCCGAGAGCCTGGCGCAGGCGGTCGGTGACTTCGGTCAGATTGACGCCGGCTTTGAGCCACTGGTTGCGGAGCAGATGGAGGGCCACGTCCTTGTCGCCGAGGCGGAACCAGCCCTCCCCGCCGAGGCGCTCCATCTCGGCGAGCACGTCCCAGGTTTCGTCGGCGCGGCCCCAGCCCGTCTGGGGGTTGTTGACGCCGGCCAGCCCGTAGAGGACGGTGTCGATATCGGGGCAGATGGTGAGGCCCCAGTGCTCGAAATCGTCACCGGTGTTGACGATGACGGTCAGCGCGCCCGGGGGCAGAGTTTCCTGCAGACCGGCCGCGAATTTGGCGCCGCCGACACCGCCGGCGAGGGCCACGACCGGGGAACAGTTCGCCAGTTTGGGGGCCATGGGAGACGTTTTTCCAAGTGTGGATTGAACGATGCGCGGTTCAGCGCCAGGTTACCCGTTCGGCCAGCGGCAGGCGCTCCCGCTCCTTTTCTTCGGCGGCGTAGCCGAGCGTGATCAGCGCCTGCGGATGCCAGCTTTCCGGCAGGTCGAGGACGTCTCGCACCAGGTCGGGCACGAAGAGGGGCGCGCACATCCAGCAGGCGGCCAGGCCGTACTGGTGGGCTGCCAGGAGCAGGTTCTGGCAGGCCAGGGCGGTGCTCTGCACGGCCATCAGCCATTCAGCCTCCTGGCGGCGCCGGTCCGGGTAGTCATCCATGCCCTCCAGGGAGAGGGAGGCCGCGACGAGCGCGGGCGCGCCGGTGATGCGGGCATGACTGATGCGGACCCGCCGCTCGATGACGGCGGCGTCGACGCCGTCGGCGCTGAGATCTGCGTGCCAGCGCGCGCCCATGCGGTCGCTCAACGCCTGCTTGACCGGGTCTGTGGTGACAACGCAAAAACGCCAGGGCTGGCGGTTGTGGGCTGAAGGCGCCCAGACTGCGGCGGTCAACAGCGTTTCCAGCAGCCCCCGCTCGACCGGATCGGGCAGGTAGCGGCGGACAGACCTGCGCCCGCGGACAAGCTGCCAGAACCAGCCGTCGTCGCCCCCGGCGGCCCAATCTGACCGGCGCCGGGCGCGGTGGTCGTCGCTCAGGTCCGCTGACACGGTGCGCTGTTTGTGCATGGGACGGCATTATAGCACGGACAGGTGGCAGTAGAAATGTGTTGGGCGGCGCGGAGGCCGGCAGGAGGCGCCGAGAATTCCGGCGTCTTTGACGCTCGATTGTGACACGTGTACAATGCAGGCATGGTTGGTGGAAAGTTCCCATCTTTGGGTGGACGCGTCCACTGGGGGACGGTAGATCCATAGAGGCGCACTACTTAATTCGCCGCACGCAGACCGCACGATTTCAGGAATCTCCATGACCGCGCCAGAGCACACGCGCGTAGCGCTCTATCTGCAGGATAAACATTCGATCCGTGAGGGGATGGAGCACGTGCGCTACGCGGAGGAGAAGGGGTTTGAGGCGGTCTGGCAGGCGGAAAGCCGGCTGGTGCGGGATGCGATCGTGCCGATGGCCGCCTTCGCCGCGGTCACCGAGCGCATCCGGATCGGGTCCGGCGTGATCAACAACTGGACGCGCAACATCGGGCTGCTGGCGGCCACTTTTCTGACCCTTGATGACCTGGCGCCGGACCGCGTAATCTGCGGCGTCGGCGCGTGGTGGGACCCGCTTGCCAAAAATGTCGGCATCAGCCGCCGCAGACCGTTGAAAGCGATGCGGGAGACGGTGGAGGTGGTGCGGCGTCTGCTTGCGATGGAAAATGTCACATTCGAGGGCGAATTTCACCAAGTGAACGGTATCGAGTTGGATGTCGTGCATGGACGCCAGGCGCCGCGCAACGTTCCGGTGATGATCGGCGCGACCGGGCCGAAGATGATGGAGCTGACCGGGGAGATCGCCGACGGCGCGGTGTTGAACTACTGTGTGCCGCCGGACTACAATCAGATGGCGCTTGAGCGGCTGGAGGCGGGCGCCAAACGGGCCGGGCGCAGCCTGGACGAGATCGACCGCCCGCAGCTGATCGTCTGCTCAGTACACGAGGACCGGCAGACGGCGCTGGACGGCGCGCGCGAGCTGCTCACCCAGTATCTGGGCCAGCAGCCACATATCGCCCAGGCAAGCGGGGTCAAGCCGGAGGTTGTGGAGCGGATTCAGTCGATTCTGGGCTGGCCGGCGACAAGGGAGCAGGTGCGAAAAGCGATGCCTCTGGTGTCGGACGAACTGGTCACGCGCATCACCGCCAGCGGTACGCCGGAGGAGGTGAAGAAAAAGGTGCGCGAGTATATGGACAACGGCGCCACCTGCCCGATTCTCTACCCCCTGGGCGACGTCAGGCTGATGATCGATACCTTTGCGGGTGGGTTTTAGTTGCTCTCGGTAGGCTGAAATGTACCGTTTCTGCACATCTCCCCTTACATTGACAGATGCCTTGAAGTTGAAGGCGGAACACGGCGCCGCGGCCCGGTTCATCGCCGGCGGCACCGACCTCCTTATCGATCTGGCGCGCGCCGGCGCCGCCGACGGCGCCCGGGCGGGGTTGATCGATCTGACGCGTATACCCGGCCTGGCCGACATTTGGGAAGAGGACGGCGCGCTCCATCTGGGTCCCCTGGTGACGCATAACCAGTGCGTTCGCAGCCGGGCGGTCGTGGAGGGGGCGTTCCCGCTGGCGCGGGCGTGCTGGGAGATCGGCGCGCCGCAGATTCGGAACCGGGCGACGGTGGCGGGCAACCTGGTCACCGCCAGCCCGGCCAACGACTCGATTGTGCCGCTGCTGGCGCTGGACGCCAGCGTCCGCCTCGAGAGTGCGGCGCGCGGCAGCCGCACGCTGCCGCTGGCCCGCTTTTTCCGCGGCGTGCGCCAAGTGGACCTGGCGGACGACGAGATGCTCACGCGCATCTCCATTCCCTTGCCCGGTCCGGCGCGGCGGGGGAACTTTATCAAGCTGGGGCTGCGGCGCGCGCAGGCGATCAGCATATTGAGCGTGGCCGGTTCAGTTGCCTGCGGCGGGGAGGACTGGGGCTCGGCAGAGGTCACCCATGCGGCAGTTGCGCTGGGCGCGGTAGCGCCGACGGTGGCGCGGGCGTCAGAGGCCGAAGCGTTTTTGGTAGGCAGAACGCTGACCGAGGAGACGATAGAGGAGGCGGCGCGGCTGGCGGCAGCGCAGGCGCGGCCGATCGACGATCTGCGCGGCAGCGCTTCATACCGGGCCGCGATGGTGGAGACGCTGGTCGCCCGCCTGCTGCGCCAGCTGCGGGATGGGCGCGAGCGGGAGGGGTGGCTGGAGACGCCGGTGACGCTGTGGGGCGATACGCAGGGCCGCTGGCCGGTCTCGACGGGGCCGCGCGCCGCAGCAACCGTCAACGGCAGCGCTGTCGAACTTGAAGGCGGCATGACGCTGCTGGACAGCCTGCGTGCCGCGGGTTTTGTTGGCGTGAAAGAGGGCTGCGCGGAGGGTGAATGCGGGGCCTGCACAGTTTACCTGGACGGCATGGCCGTCATGGCCTGTCTCGTGCCGGCGGAGCGGGCGGCGGGCAGCGAGGTCGTGACAGTCGAGGGGTTGACCGGTTCGTCAGCGGAGTCGGCGGAGCTGTTGCACAGTGTGCAGCAGGCGCTGATCGAGAGCGGCGGCGTGCAGTGCGGATTCTGTACGCCGGGGATCGTGATGTCGGCGGCGGCGCTGCTGGCGGAGCGTTCCAACCCCAACCGCCTGGAGGCGCAGGAGGCGCTGACGGGCAACCTGTGCCGCTGCACCGGTTATCGCAAGATCCTGGACGCGGTGGTGGCGGCAGGGCGAGGAGTGAGGGGAGAGGAGTGAGCCGAGTAGATGGGAACGGACGGAAACGAAGTAATCACCTACTATCTGGAGATGACCGGCGCGGAGGAGCTGCGGCCGGCGCGGCCGCCCGCGGAACCTTTTGCCGTGCGCCGGGCGGAGCTGGCTTTCCCCGCGCTGAATCGCTTTTTCTATACCGAGGTGGGGCGGGCATATTCGTGGACGACGCGTCTGCCTTGGACGGCAGAACAGTGGCAGGCCTGGGTGGAGCGGCCCGGGATGCAGACATGGATCGGATATGTGCAGGGGACGCCGGCCGGCTATTTTGAGCTGGATGAGCAGCGCGAGGATGGAAAAAAGCAGGTCGAACTGGCCTATTTCGGGCTGCTGCCTCCATTTGTCGGCCAGGGTGTGGGGGGCGCGTTGCTGACGGCGGCGATCCGCCGCGCGTGGGCGCTTGGCCCGCAGCGGGTCTGGGTCCACACCTGCACGTTGGACCATCCGGCGGCGTTGCCTAACTACCAGAAGAGGGGGTTTCGCATCTATGATCAGAAAAGGAATGCGGAGTGACGTTTTCTTTCTCCTCGGAATCTTCTTTCTCGTTGTTCTCTTCCGCCGGGAAAGAAGAAAGCTGCTTTCATCCTCGCCAAGTGTGGGAGAGTGGGGCTGGCTGGGGCCGGAGCCGCTGGTCGACACGCACAGCGCGGATCTGGTGATGTCGCCCTCGTTGCCGCGGCGCGGGAACTGGCTGACCCGCGCGATCGGCCGGTTGTTGTACAGACTGCTCGGCTGGCGCATCGAGGGCCAGCTGCCCGACGTGTCCAAGCTGGTAATCATCGGCGCTCCTCACACCTCCCACTGGGATGCCGTGCTGGCGGTTGGATTCTTTCTGGCCACCGGGCTGGATTGCCGTTGGATGGTCAAGAGAGAAGCCTGCGATCACCCCTTGGGCGGTCTCATGCGCTGGATGGGCGCCATACCGGTGAATCGCCAGGCGCCCGGCGATCTTGCGCAGCAGGTTATCGACGAAATGAACCGCAGCGAGAAGTTCGTGCTGGTTCTCACGCCGGAGGGGACACGCAAAAAAGTAGAGCGCTGGAAGACCGGCTTCTACCGTATCGCTCACGGTTCGGGAGCGCCCATCACCCTGGCCTACGCCGACTTTGAACGGCGCGTCGCGGGTATCGGTCCGACTATCCGGCCGAGCGGTGATATGGAAACGCAGATCGAAGAGATTCGGGCCTATTACCGCGGGATACCGGCTCAAAATCCGGAGTGGTTTTGAACTGCAGTGGACAGAACTGCAGTGGTCAGAACCGCAGTGATCGGTGGTTAGTGGTCAGTAGGTAGTGGTCAGTAGACAGTATTGCCTTTGAGGTATTTTGATGCGCGCAGTCGGTAGCAGCATACCCCGTTTTGACGCCGCCGAGAAGGTGACCGGACAGGCTGCCTACCCGGCGGACATCGACCTGCCCGGCCAGGCGTGGTTGAAGATCGTCTTTGCCGGCGTGCCCCACGCGCGTATTGTCCGCATGGATACGGAGCGGGCCGCGGCGGCGGAGGGCGTCATCGCCGTACTGACGGCGGCGGACGTGCCGGTGAACGAGTACGGTCTGGTGATGCCGGATCAGCCAGTGCTGTGCGGGCTGGGGAGTACGCCCCAGGCAGAGGTCGTACGCTGGGAAGGGGACAAGGTGGCGCTGATAGTGGCCGAGACCGCGGCGCAGGCTGAGGCGGCGGCGCGGCTGCTCGACATCGAGTATGAAGCGCTGCCGGTCATCACCAGCACGGAGCAGGCGCTGGCAGCCGGCGCACAGCCGCTGCATCCCCACCCTTTCAGCAACTTTCCCTACGAAGAAGGGCGGGACAGACAGTCGAATCTGCTCGTCAGGCACCGCCTGCGCTGCGGGGATATCGATGCCGGCTTTGCTCAGGCCGCCGTGTGCGTAGAGGGCGTCTACAGCACGCACCCGCAGGAACACGCCTATCTGCAGCCGGAGGCCGGCCTCGCCCGCGTGCGCGCCGACGGCCGTATCGAGGTCATCGTCGCCGGGCAGTGGATGCACGAGGACCAGGAACAGATCTCCCATGCTCTCGACCTGCCGGCGGACCGGATCGTGGTGCGCTACCCCGCTGTCGGCGGGGCCTTTGGCGGGCGGGAGGATATGTCGGTCCAGATCCCGCTGGCGCTGGCCGCGTGGAAGACGGGGCGCCCCGTGAAGACCGTGTGGAGCCGGGAGGAGTCGATCATCGGGCACCACAAGCGGCATGCCTTCGTCATTCGCGCCAAGTGGGGGGCGACCAGAGAGGGCAGGATCGCGGCGGCGCAGATGGATTTGACCAGCGACTCGGGCGCTTACGCCTACACCAGTACCAAGGTCCTGGCGAACGCCACGCTGATGTGCCTGGGCCCTTATGAGATTCCGAACGCGCACGTGGATGCGCGTACCGTTTATACCAACAACTGTCCGGGCGGCGCATTTCGCGGTTTCGGCGGGCCGCAGGCGCACTTCGCCGCCGAGATGCAGATGACCAAGCTGGCGCATGCCCTGAACATGGACCCGGTTGAATTCCGGATGCGCAACATCCTGCGCGACGGCTCGACCCTGGTCACCGGCAGCCCGGTCCCCGCCGGCTGTACGACCGAAGAGGTGCTGGCCGAGGCGGCGCGGCAGGGCGGCTGGCAAGAGCGCGACGGCCAGTGGTCGGTTGCGGCTGCAACGGCCGGCGGCGCGCCGGCGAACGGTGGCAACGGGCTGCTGACCACGAGCCTTGACTCTTCGCGCGGCCGCATCGCGCACGGCCGGGGGATCGCCGTCTCCTATAAGAACGTGGGCTACAGTTTCGGCTTCCCGGAGCACTGCACGGCCTGGGTGGAGCTGCACGGCGAGGAGAGGGTCGAACGGGCGCGCGTCGGCTGCGTCGGCGCCGAGGTGGGGCAGGGCGCGCACACCGCTTTCATCCTCATGACCGCGGAGATGTTGGGGCTTTCGCCGGAGCAGGTGGAGTTGGAGGCGGAGGACACCGACGTGACCGGCTCGAGCGGCAGCAGCTCCGCCAGTCGCATGACCTTTATGGCCGGCAACGCGATTCAGGGCGCGGCCGACCGGGCGATGGCGCTGTGGCGGGATGAGGAACGCCCGGCGCGGGCGGAGTTTGTCTATCATCCGCGGGCCACGACCCCTTTCGATCGCGAGACGGGCGCCTGCGATCCCAACATCACCTACGGATATTGCGCGCAGGTGGCCGACGTTGCGGTTGACCGGGAGACCGGGCACGTGACGGTCAAGCGGCTGATCAGCGTCAACGACGTGGGCAAGGCGGTTCATCCGCAGCATGTGGAGGGGCAGATAGAGGGAGCGGTGGCCCAGTCCATCGGCTGGACACTGCTGGAGAACTACCTGCAGGAGGAGGGAATCACGATCACGCCCCATTTGAGCAACTATCTGATCCCCGGCGTGGCCGACGTCGCCGAGGAGATCGTGCCCGTGATCCTGGAGCTGCCGGATCCGCAGGGGCCGCTGGGCGCGCGCGGGATGGCGGAGATGCCCTTTCTGCCGACGGCGCCGGCCATCGCGGCGGCGCTGCACGATGCGCTCGGCATCTGGTACGATGTGCTGCCGTTTACGCCGGAGACGGTCTGGCGCGGCATGGCGGCCAGCGATGGGATGCCGGCTGCCGGTGGCTGATCAGGAGCCCAGTTGATGACCGCCAAGAGCAGCGACAACCGCGTCAACAACCTGATCTGGGGCGTGTTGCTGGCGCTGGCGGGCGTTGGACTGCTGCTGTTTAACTTTGACGTCTTTGTCCACTTTGAACCCTACGTTCAATATGGGGCGGCCGCGCTGCTCGGCCTCCTCGCGCTCCTGTTTGTCGGCGGCTATCTTTCGGCCCGCGACAACTGGTGGCGCCTGATCCCCGGCTGGACGCTGATCGCCCTGGCGGCGATGGTCTACCTCTCCACCCTGCCCGCGCTGGACCAGCGCATCACGGCCGGCGTTCTGTTCGTCGGCCAGGCCATCGCGTTCGCCCACATCTATCTGCTGGACCGGGCAGAGCGCTGGTGGGCGATCATTCCGGGCGGATTCATGCTGATGTTAGGCGGCACGATCGCCCTGAGCAGTCTGACCGAGGACCCGTCGGTATTGGGCACTGTCCTCTTCATTGGCCTGGGCGCGGTCTTTTTCCTGCTCTACCTCCTGGGACAGCGGTGGCAGCTGTGGTGGGCGCTGGTTCCCGGCTCCGTGCTGGTGCTGTTGGGCCTCTTTCTTTTTTCGGTTGGCCTGGGTCAACAGAATCTTCCGCTGCGACTGTGGCCGGCGCTGTTGCCCCTGCTGGGCGCGTGGTTGATCTGGCGGTCAACGCGTCCGCTTCCCAGCCGCAAGCTGAATGTCGACGCCGCGTCCACTCAGTCCCGTGCGCGCAGTCAGAGTTCCGAGAGCGTAGCTCGCGCGCGCAGGCTGGGCGAATACGGCGGTCCCGCGCCCGGCGCGGCGGTGGAGGTGTTGCCGGATCCGGAGGAAACGCAGTGAGCGGCGCGGCGCGGGTAGTGGACAAAACGAGTTCATAGCCCTTATGATTGCAGTCAGATCTGCAGGAGAGAGTGGAGCCATAAAATGGATTTAGGCAGTTTTTCGGTTAGCCTGACAGTCAAGGATATTGCGGTCTCGAAGGCCTTTTACGAAAGGCTCGGTTTTGAGGTGTTCGGCGGTGACGCAAACGAGGGCTGGCTCATAATGAAGTGCCCCAGCTGCGTGATCGGCCTCTTTCAGGGCATGTTCGAAAAGAATATCCTGACCTTCAATCCCGGCTGGGACAGTTCGGCGCAGCCTCTCGACAGCTTTACCGATGTGAGGGAGATTCAGCAAAGGCTGAAAGCGGACGGGATCGAGTTTGCCAGCGAGGCCGACGAAACGACAACGGGCCCGGCGAGTTTTGTGATCGTGGACCCCGACGGCAATCCAATTCTCGTCGATCAGCACGTTTGATAACTTCAGTGGTCAGTGACTGGTGGTCAGCGGTCGGTAAGTTCGCGGGCCGCCGGCCACCGATTCTCGAAATCTCGGAAAGGTATACCAAATTATGTCTGAATTCGTTCTTACCCTGGTGCAGATGGACAGTCTGTTCGGCGAACCGGAGCGCAACTTCGAGCGCGCGGAGGCGTTCATCGCCGATGCGGCCGGCCGCGGCAGCGATCTGGTTGTGCTGCCGGAGCTGTGGCATAGCTCTATCGACCTGGAAAACGCGGCGGCCTATGCGTCGCCCCTGGCCGCCGAGGCCGGTGACGGCGGCTGGTTCGGGCGCTTCGCCACCCTGGCAAGGGACAACCATGTCTGGCTGACCGGCTCGATGCTGGAGAGCGAGGGGGACCAGTTCTACAATACGATGGTCCTCTACAGCCCGGAGGGCAGGCTGGCCGCCAGCTACAGGAAGATGCACCTTTTCCGGCTGATGAGTGAGGAGAAGTACCTGGCGCCGGGAGAGTCGGGCGCCATGCACGAGCTGCCGTGGGGCTGCGCGGGGCTGGCGATCTGTTATGATCTGCGTTTCCCCGAGCTGTTCCGGCGCTACGCGTTGGAGGGCGCGCGTCTGCTGATCCTGCCGGCGGCGTGGCCGCACCCGCGGCGTATGCACTGGCGCACGCTGCTGCGCAGTCGGGCGATCGAGAACCAGTGGTTTGTGGCCGCATGCAACCGCGTGGGCACGACGGAGGACGTGAGCTTTTTCGGCGCGTCGGCGGTGATCGATCCGTGGGGAGAGACGCTGATCGAGGGCGGCGAGACCGAGGCGCTGCTGACCGTGCGCATCGACCTGGATACAGTGGAAGCGACGCGGCAAAAGATCCCGATTTTCGCCGACAGACGGCCGGAGCTGTATTGAGGGGGTTGATTCATTATCATTAACTAGGGCACGATCAAATCGAGAAAAAGCAAACGGCGGGGGCAATCAAGCGATCCCCCGCCGTTCGATCTATCTTTTCCTAAAGATTCGTTGCCTGCCTCTTCCGGCAGCTTAGCTTAATACGCCGAATCCCCGCCGTACAATCGGGAATAGTCGTTAAGTCCAGCAATCTGGGAGGGAATGCGTTTCTTTTGACGACGAATTCGCTCTTCCCGATAATCTGCCAGGATTCCCCTGTCGCGAATACTGTCATGCTTTACGTCTGATTTGAATCCCATGTCTGGTAAGGGCATCGGGTCACGTACAGGCATCATCGACGCCGGCGTTTCAGTTTGCCCTTGCCAAGTTGTTTCTAACTGTTTGATTCTTGCTGTTGATTGTGCGTTGATTTCTTCTAACTGCGAAAGTAAGTCTGACAATAGCTCGAATACGATACAGCTGTTGTCCAGGGCTATGTCCATTCTTTCGCAAATGGCCCCTAGATCACCAGTGAATTTCGATGGTCCTTCCCACAACACTCTCTGGACTTCAGAAAACCAAGATTTTCCGTTACGCGTACGAAGCCAGATCAGCGTCCCCGGCTTCACATTTTTCCCCATCACCCAAGCACCCCAACTGCCACTATACAGCCTCATAGGACTTGCTAATCTCAAAATGTCCTCCTTAGAGTAGTTGAATGTTGCGCCGATAGCATTTGTCGTGCTGATGTGTTCCATAGGCGCATCCTTTGTGTGGTGACCGAAAACAACTGAGTACTGTGACTGCTGCCACAGTCTCTTTCTGCCCGACACTGCTCTGTGCCGACTAGCCACTCCATATTCGATTCTTAAAGTACTATACGAATCAAGCCCCGCATTTTCCCAATTTTGGGAAATATATCATAGCACGTATTGACGTTGTTGTCAAATTCGGAGGACTACAGTGATGCATCCCAGAAGGGGGTGAGTTTCGGACTACCTCTGGGGAGTTACGCTGCATTCTGCAGCCCGCTTCACCTGTCAACCCCAAATCTAAGATGCGCCTTGCAGTACCAATAGATAAATCACTTGACAGATCGTGAACCACAGTTCACACTGTTGGTGTGATAGAGGTCGTCGAAAGTGTTACATTCAAGCGGTGGGTTCAAAGGTTACGGGACCACCGTGCGGTTGCCCGCATTAACGCCCGTTTGAGAAATGTCACGCTTGGCCACTTTGGTGATGTAAAGTCTGTTGGCGGAGGCATATTCGAAATGCGTGTCCATTACGGACCTGGTTATCGACTCTACTATATACGCGACGGCGCAAAAATCGTTGTTCTGCTCTGCGGCGGTCAAAAGGGCATGCAAACCCGCGATATAGAGCGCGCCAGGCGACTGGCAGAAGATTGGGGATAAGCCATGGCTGAGACATTCACCCGCTGGGATGTCACAGATCATCTGCGCACTGAGGAGGATGCCCGCCTCTATCTTGAGGCGGCTTTCGAAGAAGATCTGGGGGACGGACGTCTGATTCGCGCCGCTCTCAGCGACATAGCCCGCGCCCGCAACATGAGCCAACTGGCGCGCGAGGTCGGCATGACCCGCGAGGGGCTGTATAAAGCTCTCTCCGAAAACGGCAACCCCAACTTCGACACGATGATGAAGATTATTCGCGCGCTCGGAATGCGACTGCAGATCGCCAGCTAGTGCGGCGCCCGAAGCACGGGAGCTAAAGGATTTCTGGTCAACTGTTCCTTTTCTCGCAATGGGCATTGGAAAGAATGGCTTCGTTTCACCCCCGTAGTCTGGAATTGGAGTGTGAAACAGGAAACTATTATCCTATCAGAGAAACCCTATGCCTTAGTCGCGCGTATCTTTTTTTCTTGTAGTTCGGGACACTCCCCATACCGCAAAACAAGTACGAAGGATCGAAAGGATAGAAGCCGATGGCACTAACTTTCCGGCTGTCGTATTGCCGGCGTGATGACATTGTCAATCTTTGAGTCCGAGTACGCTTTCGCTTCAGGCTTAATGAAACTCTAGTACGTTGAGCCCGAGCACGTCGGCGGTTGGCGTTGTTCGATTGGAGGACTTCTGAAACCATTTTCAACAATTCTTCCTTATTCTGTTTCGTGTTGATGTCAGCCATAATTGTCCCCATTTGGTTGCGTGTTAGTGTTGGTTTAACTCCTTGCGGTTTTTATACGCCTTACCAGAACTGTTGGTGGAAACTGCTTCGGCCCAGATATCCGCCGACTTGGCTATTCTTCTGACAATACATCATCGGAAGCCGAGGTTCCTGACACAAAGCTGACCCTAATCAGCCTGTCCGCTGACACCATCTGACTGCGACTTCTCGCAACTTTCCCGGAAACAAAAACAGAGCTAACGCTCTGCTTTTGCCTCGATCGCACTACTCTATAGCTTTTGAGACGGGGTTGAGTACCCTACAACAGCACAACCCCTATTCTCCCTAATCCGCCAAAAGGTCAACGAACGCCTTCCTGGCATTGCGGCACTGGCTGCCGACCCGCTTCGCCGGCAGCGAACTATCGTCGATCAGCGCCTGGATGTCGTAGGGCGAACCTGGAGGTAGTCGGCTGTCTGTTCCAGTGGCATTACGGCCGGGCGCGGATTCTGCTCACTGACGTGGGGCTGGCGATCTGCTACGACCTGCGTTTCCCCGATCTGTTCCGACGCTACGCGTTGGAGGGAGCGCGTCTGATGATCCTGCCGGCCGCGTGGCCGCACCCGCGGCGTATGCACTGGCGCACGCTGCTGCGCAGCCGGGCGATCGAGAACCAGTGGTTTGTGGCCGCATGCAACCGCGTGGGCACAACGGAGGACGTTAGCTTTTTCGGCGCGTCGGCGGTGATCGATCCGTGGGGCGAGACGCTGATCGAGGGCGGCGAGACCGAGGCCCTGCTGACGGTGCGCATCGACCTGGAGACGGTGGAAGCGACGCGGCAAAAGATCCCGATTTTCGCCGACAGACGCCCGGAGCTGTATTGAGGGGTGGGGCTGAGGATGGAGCCGATGTCGTCGTGACCGACATCGTAATGAAACCCTGTACCGAACCTGCCGCAAGAGAGGCCCCGCATCGGGGGCGCGAGGTCTCCTGCGCCGAGGTTTACTCCTCGTCTGTGTCGATATAGATGCCGGAGCCGACGACGGCCCTCTGTTCCGAGTTGGGCACCGGGAAGCTCACCGCGTAGCCGAGCTTCGGGGAACCGGTCTCCTCGTCTCCTTCGATGGCCGGGTTATCGTAGTGATAGCGCAGAAAACTCTTACCTTCGCGCCGTGCGACTCCAATCAGCAACTCGGCGAACCTCACCCCTTTGGAGTCCGTCCGCGTCATGTCCGTGGGTTTGCCTTCGCGAAACGGCTCGGAGCCGTGAAACAGGGTGACACCCCCGCCACTCACGACATACAGGTAGATGGAGCCTGACTTCCAGTCCCCTCCCTCGACCCGGAAGGCGTTTCTGACCCCGGTGAGGGCGCTATAGCCTTCGGACATGACGGCCTGTTGGTAGGCCTCCGCCGCCGCTTCGACAAAAGCGATGAGTGTCTCGCGGTCCACCACTTCCGACGCGGTGACGGGGGGCTTGGGGAGATCCGCGATCTCGACCTGGACATGGGAGACGTCCTGCGAGTAGCCGCCGACCAGCACGAATTTCCTTGCGGTGATCCCGGAGGTGTATTCGACGGCGTATGCCGTCTTCGGCCCCTCGTCGTGGTATTCGACGAAACCGCCGCCCAGGGCGGCGGCCGCGAAGAGTTCCTGGACGACCTTGGTGCCGCGTTCGTCCTCGACGTCGAGCAGGTTTTTGCTTTCCGCTTCACGATCGTTCCCGTGAATGAACGGTTCTCCGGTCTTGAGGAAGATGATGAGGAAGGTCGAGCCGGATTTCCAGTAGCCCTCGGTTTTCAGCTCTTCCCTGAGCTTCGCGCCTTCGTTCATGTCTGTGATCGCCTCGATACGCGCCTTCGCGCCGAGGACGAAGGCCTCGAGGCTTTCGGGGTCCGTCACCTGGGCAGCGGTTACTTCGCCCTGCGCGGCTTCACCGTCGCCGAGCGGGGCTATTGGCTGGCAGGCCGCCAAGCCTACCCCTAACGCCGCCACACCCGCCGTCTTGAGAAATGCGCGTCGAGAAACTGCACGGTCTGTCATCGTTCCTTTCCTTTCTGAAAAGTGGTGAAGTAGGAATTCCTGTCTGAGCCGGCATGAATTCGGTCAACAGCGCGGCTGTTAGCAGTCGGGTCCGCAGCCAAAGTCGTTATCATCCTTGACATGTCATCAATAAAGATTATCGGCGCGGGGGTGCGGCTGAGCGTCGCCAGCTAAGGCGCTGCTCCAGGCGAGGGAGTGACAGGAATTCTGATTAAGAAGATTCCTTTTGAAAGAACCTCTGCAGAATCACCAAGTCCAGGGGAGTACTTCTCGCGGCGTTGCGTTGTACGTCCAGCTCTCGTGCAATGAAGGCCCTATCTACGGCTTCCCGGGTTCGATCTTCGAGCTTGTACTCTCGGGACGGCTTTGGGAAATTCACTGGGTTTGCCCGGCCGCTGCAACGAGGCACGTATCTTCGCCTTTTTTTCCTCGACGACTTTGCGGTCCCTGGGAGTAAATTGGTCAGTTTTTTCGTTGAACTTTCGACGCCCTTTCATCGGAGTAAGCCCTCCTTCTGCAACTCTTCAATTTGCCCATCGTACAGGCCATCAGCAGTTGGCACGTGCTTGTCGTGAGGCCGGTCGTCTCCCTTTTTGCCCCATCAACTGCATAGCCATCCGTCTGGGATCAGGTGCGTAGAATACTCGAATCGGACTGCCACTGCAAACGGCGATCCAAGCATTGGTGCGGTCTTGAAGACGATCCGTGCGCAGGGGATGGGGCTGCGCGTCGCCGGTTATGGCACGAACCAACCTGTCTCAGGGGAACAGAGCGCCCCCCTACCCCGCCAGAAAATCATCAATCGCCTTCCGGGCAATCCGGTACTGACTGCCGATCCGCCTGGCCTGCAGCGAGCCGTCGTCGATCAGGGCCTGGATGTCGTCGGGCGAGACCTGCAAATAGGCGGCGGCCTGATCGAGCGTCATGACCGCCGGCGCCGCCGGCGGCTGGGGCGGCGTGGGGGGCTGCGGCGCTGCGGGCGGGTTGGGCGCGCCGCCGTCGGGCTGTGCGGCGCCCTGTGAAGCGTTCATGGCGTTGGTGATCATGCCGGCCATGCCTGCGCCGAGACCGATCCCCGCGCCGAGGCCCAGGCCTTCGCCGGTTCCGCCGGCGCCGCCCGGCTGTTGGGCCGCGTCGCCCAGTGCGCGCGCCGTCTTGAACTGCATGTAAGCGGCCATGTCGCCGATTGCGCCCATGCTGGCGCGTTCGTCGATCGCCTTGGCCGTCTCCTCGGTGGGGCTGATCGAGACGATGCGGAACTGCTTGAGCGCCAGGCCCATGGCGGTAAAATCGTCCTGCAGCGTAGCGCGCATGGCCGAGCTCAGCTCGTCGAACAGCCGCGGCAGGTCGAGAATGCTGGTCATGTTCTCGCCCCACATGTCGGTCATGCGGCTGATGATGGCGCTGCGCAGAAAATCGTTGATCTGGCCCGTGCGGTACATCCCCTGCGTGCCGACGAACTGGTCGACAAAGCGCTTGGGGTCGGCGATCTGCATCGTGTACTGGCCGAAGCCGCGCAGGCGCACCAGGCCCAGGTCGGTATCGCGCAGAGTGATCGGCTCCGGCGTGCCCCACTTCATGTCGGTGAACTCGCGCATATTGGCGAAAAAGACCTCGGCGGTGAAGATGTCCTGGCCGCCTGTGCCCATGCGCAGGAGTCCCGACAGGATCGGCAGGTTGGCCGTGGTGATGGTGTGCCGGCCCGGTTCGAACAGGTCCAGCGATTTGCCGTCGCGGTAGAAGACGGCGCGCTGGCTCTCGCGCACGATTACCTGGCTGCCGAAGCGGAAGTCGCCCGAGCCGACCTCGGGCAGGCGCACGACGAGCTCCTGCGCGCCCTGGTTCGGCGCTTCGATTACGTCAATGATTCTTGCCATCAGTTTTCTCCTGTCTGTCGGACGCCGGTGGGCAGCGGCTGGCAGCCGGACGCCGTGCGGGCGGCTATTCGCTGTCTGCGGCGGTTGTTATCGTTTGGCTGCGCTTGTCGAAGAGACGCTGAAGTTCGGTCACTTTGTCGTTGACGGCTTCGATGGCGGGGCCGACCGCTTCCCCTTCGGCCGCACGCGCTGCCAGGAGGTCGATCTTCTCACTGATCTCCTGGGCGCGCTCCGCCAGGGCCGTGTCGAAGCGGTGGAGGGCGTCAAGCTGTTCTTCCTGGATCTTTACGGCCGCGAAGAGACCGGCATAGCCGTAACTGGCCGTCTTGATGCGGTCGATAAGCGTCTGCAGCCGCTGAATCGCGCCGTCGGCGTCATCGATCCAGGCCAGCCCTCCCCTGCGCAGCAGTTTCTTCTGGACGTCGTAGAGCCGCTGCTTATCCTGCTCCAGCTCGGTCACAAGCAGCTGGCGCAAGCGGTGGTCGGCCTCCCGCCGCAGCTCCTTATCGGTATACTCATGCACCAGTGGCAGCCCCTTGAGCACCCGCTCGATGGCTCCCATGTTCTCGTCGGCTTTTTCCACAAAGGAATCCGTCATTTTTGTCCTCTTGTCCGGCCGGCCTCCGGCGCGCCGACGGCGCGGGTCGAAGACCGGTCGCGCTATGCGATGGCGTTGAACCGTTCTCTATTCATTACGCTGCGCTGTTCATCCGGGTTGCTGCCCGCTGGGTCAGGAAGACCTCGCTGCCGCACCAGCCGCACTGGATCAGTCCCTTGCCGGCCAGCTCTACTTCGCCGCCGCAGTTGGGGCAGTTTCGTCCGTCCGTCAGCTTCTGGCTGTCGACACTGTAGAGAAGGCCTTCCTCCCAGTTGATGGCGCCGCTGAAAAGCTGTTTGCCCACCAGGTTGCGGATCATCTCCTCCACGGTTGCGCGCGGCTGCTGCAGCTCGACGACGATCTCCTGCACGCTCACCTGGCCTTGGGTAAGGACCATATTGAGGATCTTCTTCTCCTGCGCGACCTGCGCGAACTCAGTCTCTTCCTGCTGCCCCTTGCGCCAGAGATAGAAGCCGATACCCAGCAGGGGCGCGCACACGACCAGCGCCAAAAACAGTCCCAGCACAATCCCGCCGGCGGTCGTGCCGGAGGTAACGACCGTTGCGGTCCAGCCGAGGAAGAGGACGGCTGATATTGCCATAGTTGCCAGGCCGACGATGCGGCCGCCACCGCGCATAGTTCGCTCCTTATTGCTTTCGCGCTGCTTCCTTCAAGTTAGCGAGCGCTCCCATTGCCTCTGGTCTTCCTCTCATGCGGCGGAGAGCGGGCGCATTCCAGCCCTATCCGAAACCACCGCCACCGCCTCCGCCCCCACCACCGCCGAAGCCGCCGCCGCCGGAGAAACCGCCGCCGCCGCTCCAGCCGCCTCCCCCTGTGGAGGAGCTGCTGGGCCGGCTGGTCATGGTGGCGCTGGTGCTGGTCAGCATCGCGCCCAGGCCGGCGCTCATGCCGGCCAAGCTGCCGCCCAGCCCGCGGCTGACGTCGCCCAGGCCTCCGCCAAGCCCGCCGCCTGCCGGGGACCCGGAGGGCGTGCCAGGCGTTCCGCCGCCATCCGGTCGAAGCGGCCGTCCAACAACGGGACCGGGCCCGTAATACCACCGCCGGTATGGGCCATACATGGTCGGGTCGGGGATGTACCAGCCGGGCGCGGGCGCGTCAACCGCCTCAAATTTGCGAATGTACTGGGAATCCACGCCAAAGGCGATGGCATAGGGCAGCCAGCGGTCCCATAGCGCCTTCTGTTCTTCGAGATCGCTGTAGCGGTCGATGTCGCGCAGATAGCTTTTGAACGCCTGCCAGCGCGCGGCCAGCTCCGCGCCATGGTCGGTTTTGCGGGGCATGAAACGGGAGAGCAGCAGGAAGCCGAAGGCGGTTGCCCCTAGTCCGATGCCCGGCAGAACGGCCGCGCCGGTGAGTTCGCTGAAGAGAGTCCACAGTCCCAGGCCGGCCAACCCTGCCAAGACAAGCAGACACACACCCAGACAACCGTACTGGTTGCGCACCTTTTCGGGGCTGCGGGCGAAAAAGCCTTGCGCGGTCACTTCGCTGTAGAGTGCCTCCTTCAGATCCGGCAGCTCCCTGTGGAACCTGTCCTTCAAGTCCGAAAGTCTGACCTCCCCCCTCAGTTCAAAGAGACCGGCCAGCAGGCGACTTTCAAAGGCGGAGACAGGCAGATCCCGATTTTCGTAGCGGTAGATGAAGTCGCGCGCAACGCCGAATTTGCCCGTTGTCTCCTCGGTGATGCTGATGACCTTGCGCTGCGCCAGGTCGACAAGCGTGGCGATGATATCCTGCATGTCGGCCTGTTCGTCAAGAAGCGTGCCGACGACGCCCGGGGCCAGGTCGTCGGGCGGCTCCGGCAGGTAGTCGGCGACCATCTCGACCGGCTTGTCGCGGCCCAGACGGTACCAGAGCAAGTAGAGCGCGGCCGGTCCGCCCAGGAGAAAGAGCAGGCCGAGAGCGCCGAACAGAAGCGTAAGAATCGGGCCCCAGCGTTCGCGGAAGAGCAGCTCCGCTTCGCGCGCGGCGGCTTCGGCATCGGCCCTTATCTGCCACGGCTGCGCTTCCCCTGCCACCACGCCG
Source organism: Caldilineaceae bacterium (assembly GCA_022821545.1). Classification (GTDB taxonomy): domain Bacteria; phylum Chloroflexota; class Anaerolineae; order Caldilineales; family Caldilineaceae; genus Bin5. The sequence continues at coordinate 103 of JAJEDJ010000032.1, read as the reverse complement.
GGCGTGAACTCGACCCGCACTTCGAACGCCTGACCGGGCGCCAGGCTGCCGTCGATCACGTACGCGATCTCCCGCCCGCTTTCCAGACGAGATGCCGAAGCGA
>JAJEDJ010000052.1 GCA_022821545.1 Caldilineaceae bacterium | reverse complement strand
CTGCCGCACAGGACCCAGCGACTGACGAAGCGATGCAAACACGCGAGGCGGAGAGGGAGGGATTTGAACCCTCGAGGGCTTTCACCCTACGAGCTTTCCAGGCCCGCGCACTCGGCCAGACTATGCGACCTCTCCGAACTGTAAGGGGCGGACTGTTCAGCAACCTGACGCCGACCCTTTCCAAAAAGCCGAATCAGTATAGCCAAACCGCGCACGACAGGCAAATCAGGGGCATTGAAGTTACCGTGCAATACGCCCGCCGCAATAGCGCCACGGCTCAGACGCAAAAAGCGGTTCCACCGATTTCTCTTCTCTGCCAAAAGACAAACGTCTCTACTGCTTGCCGGCCAGCCAGCGCGCCGCGTCCTTGGCAAAGTAGGTCAGTATCATGTCCGCGCCGGCCCGTTTAATGCTGGTCAGGCTCTCCAGCGCGCACTTCTCCAGATCGAGCCAGCCATTGGCCGCGGCCGCGTGCAGCATCGCATACTCCCCGCTCACCTGGTACGCGGCCGTGGGCAAATTGAACGCCTCCCGCACCGCTGCCAGAACATCCAGGTAGGGCAGCGCGGGCTTGACCATTATCATGTCGGCCCCTTCCGCCGCGTCCAGCGCAACCTCCTTCAGCGCCTCGCGGCGGTTGGCCGGGTCCATCTGATACTGGCTGCGGTCGCCAAAAGAAGGCGGGCTCTCGGCAGCCTCGCGGAAAGGCCCGTAGAAACTGCTGGCATACTTCGCCGCGTAGCTCAGAATCGGCACATGCGCCAGCCCGGCCCCGTCCAGCGCGCCGCGTATCGCCGCCACCATGCCGTCCAGCATTGCCGACGGCGCGATGATGTCCGCGCCGGCTTCAGCATGCACAACTGACGCCCGCCCCAACAGCTCCAGCGTCGGATCGTTGAGAAGATAGCCCTCTGGCAGCGACGCGTTGTAACTGTCCACGGTCGGCGAATTGACAATGCCGCAGTGACCGTGATCGGTATACTCGCAAAAACACATGTCGGAGATGACGATCAGCTCCGGCGCGGCCTCCTTCAGTGCCCGGATCGCCTCAGGCACGATCCCGTGGGGATTGAAGTTGTCGCTTCCGCACCAGTCCTTTTCCGGCGGAATACCGAACAGAAGCACCGCCGGAATGCCCAGCTCCAGCACCGAATCGGCCTCCCTCGCCAGTTCGTCTACCGAAAGCTGAAACTGCCCCGGCATCGAAGCGATCGGGCGCCGCTCGCCCTCGCCGTAGCGCACAAACAGCGGGTAGATAAAGTCGGCCGGCGACAGCGTTGTCTCACGCACCATCTGCCGCAGTGCCGGGCTGATCCGCATCCGCCGCGGGCGCAGTCCCGGCTCCGCAGCAGTAGCATGGCCGTTGATCGTCGTCTGCACAGGTTGCAAGCTGTTCACAGTGTTCCCGCCAATCATATTGTTCTCGCCAATCACATTGTTCTCGCCCATCTATAGTGTTCTCGCCATGTTCACTTCATCCGGGTTAGACGGCCTTCTCCCGATCGCCGCCCGCCGAAATTCGGCGGCGTCATCGCCGGCGGCTGGCGAAATAAGACTTCAGGCTCTGTACCAGGCCCTCGACAGTGCGACTCTCGGCCACAACCTGCACCGACAACTCATGCCGCCGCGCCGCCTCTGCCGTCATCGGACCGATGCAGGCTACGGTCACGTCGCACAGCATACCGGCATCGCCGCTTTCCGCCTTGAGCCGGCTCACAAAGTTGTGAACCGTCGATGCGCTCGTAAACAGGACGACGTCCACGTCCCCCTGCCAGAAATGCCGCGGCAGATCATCCCCGCCATGACCGACAACCGTCTCGTAGGCAGAGACCGCTCTTACTTCCGCGCCGGCCCGCAGCAGAGCCTTGACCAGCACCGGGCGTGCAATCGCCGACTGCGGCAGGAACACGCGGCTTCCTCTGCTCACCTGCAGGCTGGCAGCCAGAGACTCCGCCACATACTCCTCCGGCAACAGGTCTACCACAAGGTTCAACTCCTGGGCGATCGCCGTCGCGGTCGCCGAGCCGACGGCCGCCACCTTCGTATTGGACCGGGCCACGCTTTCAAGCTCTATGCCCAGATCCCGCAAGCGGTCGGCCAAAATGTATACAGTATTGGTGCTGGTCACAATTAGCCAGTCGAACTGCCCCCGGGCCAGCTCCGTCAGCGCCGAATCGAAGTCGGAGGAATCGGCGCAAGGCTCGATCTCGACCGTCGGATAATGCAACACCTGGGCGCCCTCTTCTTCCAGCAACCGGGTCAGAACCGGCGCCTGGCGCAAGGCGCGCGTGTTGGCGATTCTAAGACCTGTAAGCGTCTGCGTAGTCATCTTGGGCGCTCTTTCTTCTCTGGATGGAAACGGAAATCTATCCTCTACTGTTGCCGGTTCTCCTCCGGCCTCGCATCGAATTCAGTCATCTGCTCAATGATCGCCTTCGCTCCTCGGCGTAACACCTGTTGCGCAAGATCCCGGCCCAACTGTTCGGCCTCGCCGGCGGACCCGCTCATGCGCGCATCGACCTGGCGGCTGCCGTCCGGCGCGCTGACTCGGCCCCAGAGACGCAGACTGCTCTCCCCCCTCAGATCTGTAGAGCTGCGGCCATCCGCGCCCTCCCTGCTGCACACGCCCAGCGCGCCGACCGAAGCCCGACAGCCTCCCCCCAGTTTGGCCAGGAATGCTCGCTCTGCCGTCACCGCTGCCCGCGTCTCCTTGTCATCTATAGCGCCGAAAAACGCCAGCCACTTCGCTTCCTGCCGGCACTGCACAGCAAGCGCCCCCTGGCCGGGGGCCGGCAACATCGTCTCAAACGGCAGCGTGAGCGAAATCCGGGCATCCAGCCCTAACCGTTTCAGTCCGGCCACGGCCAGAACGACGGCGTCATACGCACCCGCCGCATCAAGTGTCTTGCGCACGCGCGTGTCCACATTGCCGCGAATGTCCGCGATCAGCAAATCCGGGCGCCGCGCCAGCAATTGGGCGGCCCGCCGCCGGCTCCCTGTACCAACCACGGCCCCCTCGCGCAGTTCCGGCAAGCCGTTGCGCGGCCTCTCTCCACTCTCTCCCGCGCCCCTCACAACCAGCGCATCCGCAACATCGCCCCGGGCCGGAACTGCGCCCAGAACCAACCCTTCAGGATCAACAACGGGCAGGTCCTTCAGGCTGTGAACGGCCCCGTCAATCTGACCCTGCCTCAACCTCTCCTCCAATTCCAGCGTAAACAGCCCCTTGCCGCCAATGCTCGGCAGAGGTCTGTCCTTAAACCTGTCTCCCCTGGTCTGAATGACCACCGTTTCGACCGCGACGTCAGGATGCAACGCCCGCAACCGCGCGGCCACATGCTCTGTCTGCCACAGGGCCAGAGCCGATCCTCGGCTGCCTAAGCGGATATGACGAGGGGTGAACATTCCTGATAGGAAAACGGCGGCCTGCCGCCGGTGCCTGATTGGGTCGCGGTGTGGTCGATTGAGTCAGCCAAAATCAGAAGAAAACGACTGTCTGCGCAAATCTCTATACTTTCTGTCCCATAGATGCGCTAAGGATAGCAGCAGCCTTTTCACTGGTCAAATATGGCCGTTCTCAGGCCGGGCCCTGTTTCAAAAAAGACATCGATCACAGCAACTTCCTCTGTTGCCGCATCTTCAACATTCAAGTAGAATGGGGCAGTTTGTTCAGAACTCGGCTGGGGACCGATGACGACTATACGCCTGCCCGGACTCGTTGATGCGCACGTCCATCTCCGCGAACCGGGTTACACCCAAAAAGAGGATCTCCACACCGGCACATGCGCCGCGCTCGCCGGCGGCGTCACGACCGTGCTGGATATGCCCAACACCGTTCCGCCCACCTCCACCCCTGCCAATTTCCAGGACAAAGTTCGTCTGGCGAATGCAAAGGCAGTCTGCGATGTTGGACTGTTTGTCGGCGCCACCGTAGCCGACGTTGATGCCTACCTCCCCGTTGCCTCCCGGGCCTGCGGTCTCAAAATCTACGTCAACGAAACATTCGGCAGCCTGCGTATCGAAGAGCTGGGCCTTCTTCATCGACTCTTCCGCACGTGGGTCCGGCGCGCCGGCGAACTGGGCGGCTGGCGGCAGGCCGGTCCCGACGCCGCCAACGGGCCCGACGCCGCGCCGCAGGCCGCCGCGGCCGCGCTTGGCCCCGTCGCCGTCCACGCGGAAGAGCTGATGGTTCCCGTCTGTCTGGCGCTCAGCCATCTCTACAGCCTGCCCCTGCATATCGTACACGTCAGCCGGCGCAGCGAGATCGAACTCATTCGCGCGGCCAAAGAAAAGGGCATCCCGGTCACCTGCGAAGCGACGCCCCATCATCTCTTCCTCACGGCCGATGACTATGACCGCGGCGGCAACCGTTTCGACATGCGGCCCAAACTGGCGGCCCCGGACGACGTCGCCGCGCTATGGGAAAACCTCGACATCATTGATATTTTCGCCACCGACCATGCGCCGCATACCTTTTCGGAAAAGGGCATGCAACTGCAAGGAGAAACTGAGGAAAAGGGCGATTCTGGCGTCAATACGGACCCCCCGCTGCCCGGCGTCCCTGGCGTGGAAACGATGCTCCCCCTTCTGCTGACAGCCGTCGCTGACGGCCGGCTTGAGTTGGACGACCTGCTCCTGCGCTGCGTCGAAAATCCCCGCCGCATCTACGGTCTCGCGGAGCAACCGCAGACGTGGGTCGAAGTGGACGTGGACAAAGTGTATGAGCTCGACGACGCCGGCATGAGGACCCGCTGCGGCTGGACGCCCTTTGCCGGGCGGCAAGTGAAGGGCCGTGTCGAGAAGGTCGTGTTGCGGGGCAAAACTGTCTTCGATGGCGAACGGGTCCTGGCGCCGCCCGGCAGTGGCCGGGTGCTTTTCCAGGAGAGTGGAGAGTAGCAGTTGGAGAAAAGCCTGATGACAAGCACCATAAACAGCTTTGCAGGTGAAGACATTCTCAGCGTCAATCAGTTCGACCGCGACTCGCTCAACGCCATCTTTGGCATTTCCCACGAAATGCGCGTGCTGGTCGAGCGTTTCGGCGGCGCCGAACTGTTGCAGGGCAAAATCCTGGTCAACCTGTTCTATGAACCGTCAACACGCACCAGCTCCAGCTTCAGCGCCGCCATGCAGCGTCTCGGCGGTCAGGTCATCCCTATCAACAACGTCCAGTACAGTTCCGTCAGCAAAGGCGAAAGCCTCCCCGACACCATCCGCACGCTTGAGAGCTACGCCGACGTCATCGTCATTCGCCATCCCGAAGTGGGCGCAGCCGCCACCGCGGCCTATTACGCCGAAAAACCGGTAATCAACGCCGGCGACGGTGTCGGCGAACATCCGACGCAGGCCCTGCTCGATCTCTTCACCGTCCGGGAAGAGCTGGAACGAATCGACGGCCTGACCGTCGTGATGGTGGGCGACCTGCGATATGGCCGCACTGTGCATAGCCTGACCAAACTGCTCCTGAACTACAACGTCTCCTTCGTTTTCGTCAGCCCGGAAATCTTGCGTCTGCCCGCCGACGTCCTTGAAGCCGTGCAGGCGTCGGGCCACTCCTACAGCCAGGTCGACGACCTGCACGCCGTCATCGGCGAGGCTGACGTCCTCTACATGACCCGCGTGCAGAGAGAGCGCTTTACCGACCTGGCCGAATACGACAGGGTCAAAGACTTCTATATCGCCGACAAGGAGTTGATGGCTCAGGCCAAGGAGAAAATGATCGTCATGCACCCGCTGCCCCGCGTCGGCGAGATCAGCTACGCCCTCGACGACGACCCCCGGGCCGCCTACTTTCGCCAGATGCGCAATGGCATGTACATCCGCATGGCGCTTCTGGCCGCGCTCTTGGGCAAGGCCTGATCGCGCACGCCGGACCGAAACGCCGCCGCCATGCCGGCCGCCGCCGTTTCTATTTACAGGACAAATCCTCCGTCCGTTGACCCCCGTGAGTGCTTATTTTCCAAAAATTCACTATGATTTTGACGTCATGACGGCTCTCCTCTATAATTTCCTCTATCCCGTCCCGTGGACGCTGAAAATACGCTGCCTGCTGCTTGCCGGATTGAGCGGAAATTAAGCAGATATTAAACGTCGAATGTCCTGGCTTCTTTTGTCAGCTCTAGTCAGCTCTAGTCAGCAGGACAAACACCAGTTGGTAAGCGCGGTGGATTCATTCCGCCCAACTGTGTCAGATGCGCCCCAATTCCCCAGGGCGTGATTTGAATGAAGAAGGAAGGTAAGTATGAAACGGATTGTGATCACAGGCATGGGCGCGATCACACCCATTGGCAACGACCCGGTTACATTCTGGAAAAACCTGCTGATCGGTAAATCCGGCGCCGGCGCGTTAACACTCTTTGATGCCGGGGAGATGCCTTACAACATCGCTTGCGAGGTAAAGGAGTTCGACGCGCGGCAATACATGGACCGTAAGGTCATCCGGCGCACCGCCCGCGCCACACAGTTTGCCGTCGCCGCCACAAGGCAGGCGTTGACCGACTCCTGTCTGGAGATCACCGACGCCAATCGAGACGAAGTCGGAGTGATGATGGCCACAGGCGGTGGCGGCATCATCGAAATCGAGTACGCCACCGAAAAGCTTGTCGAAAAGTCCTGGAAGACGGTCGGCCCATTTGTTGTGCCCAGCGCCATGGCCAACGCGGCCAGCTGTGTCGTCTCAATGGCTGTCGGCGCGCGCGGCCCGGTCATGACCAGCGCCGCAGCCTGCGCCAGCGGACATTACTCGATCTTGGAGGCCTACCACTTCCTGCAGCGCGGCGAAGCCGATGTCATGATCGCCGGCGGCACCGAATCGGCCATTTCAATGCTGACCTTCGCCGCTTTCGGCAATATGGGCCCCCTCTCCAAAGACACGGACAGGCCGCAGCAGGCCTGCCGCCCGTTCTCCATCGATCGTAACGGTTTTGTCAGCGGCGAAGGCGCAGTTTCGATGATCATGGAAACCGAGGAGCATGCCCGGGCGCGCGGGGCTGAAATCTATGCCGAAGTCCTCGGCGGCGCTCTGACCGGAGACGCCTACCACCTCACCGCGCCCGACCCCAGCGCCGACGGCGCCAGCCGCGCCATTCAGAAAGCCCTCCGCTTTTCCAGCCTCGCCCCCCAGGATGTCGACCTGATCCTCGCCCACGGCACCGGCACCGAGCTGAACGACGAGGTCGAAGCCCTCGCCATCCGCCACGTCTTCGGCCAGCCGACGCCAAAAACCACCAGCATCAAGAGCATGGTCGGCCATGCCTTGGGAGCCGCCGGCGCAGAGTCCGCTCTGGCCGCAGTTATGGCCATCCGCGAGAACATCATCCCTCCGACGATCAATTACACTGAAGACCCGGAGCTGGGCGTTGACGTCGTCGGCAATCAATCTCTCGAATTCCCCGTCCGCCGCGCCATCGTCAACGCCTTCGGCTTCGGCGGACAGAACGTCGTAGCCGCCTTTGGAGAGTACGACGGCTGAGAGCCGCTTCCACTGCCGCCGCAACCGCTTTCCTCTACACAATCCCCCAGATGCGCAGCAGGCCCAAAAGGACCAGCAGCCCCGTAACCAGAAAAGTCACGGCGGCGCTGCGCAGCCGGACCGTCTCATCCGACCTCTTCGTCCATACCCACCCGGCGTGCAGCAGCACGACGGCAAGCAGCATAGTGGAAGGGTGTTCAACTGTCCGTAAGACGTTTGCCCCTACGATTCCCATACTTGCGCCTACGCCCCACAGGGTCAACCCTAAAAGAAGCTGGATATCTATGACAATGATGGCGTACAGCCCGATACGTCGGTCCAGCGCGCCCCACGTCTGCCCCCGCAGCCAGTTGACGACATAGAATGCCACCGCCGCGACCAGTGCAAGCGATGCCAGGTATTGCCAGCCACTGTGAGCCTGTGTCATGAAGTAATACATGCTATCAGAATTCTCCTGAGTTTCTTCGGACACTCACGTCAAGTGCCCGCACAACACACCATACGCGATATTATGACATACGCTGCTTCATTACCGTATGCGCCTATCCATTGAAATAGTTGTTTTGGCCTGTATCTGGTAGACTGCACGAAAAACGAGCGCAGATACCTTCTTCCCATCATGGCGGCGCGTAAACAGACCAGAAAGCTTCAGGGGCAAGTGGCCATCATTACCGGCGGCGGACGCGGCATCGGCGCCGCAGCTGGCAATCTGCTGGCCGCAGCCGGCGCATCCGTCGTCCTCACCGCTCGCAGCGTAGACCAGATCGAGGCGGCCGCCGGCCGGATCCGCGCCGCCGGGGCGCAAGCCATCGCCGTCCCCTGCGATGTTACCAATCCGGAACAGATTGAGGAAGTTGTCGAAGCCGCCCTCAGCCAGTTCGACCGCGTCGACATTCTGGTCAATAACGCCGGCATCATCTGGCCTGTTGATCAGCTCTATGAGGCCGACCCCGAAGAATGGGCCTACAATATCCACTGCAATCTCGTTGGACCATTTCAGATGGCCCGCAATGTGCTGCCCGTTATGATCGACCAGGGCTACGGCCGTATCATAAACGTCACCAGCGGCGCCGCCGATAACGTCTTACCCGGATGGAGCGCCTACTGCGCGGCCAAGGCCGGCCTCAACATGCTCACGCGCTGCCTGGCCGCCGAGCTGCAGGCCGACGGCGTGCCCGGCGTAACCGTCAACGCGCTCGCGCCCGGCATGGTGGATACCGAAATGCAGGCCGACGTCCGCAGCATCGACACGCACGACTCAAGCCTGGACTTCAGCCGTTTCCATGAAGCCCACCGGCAGGGCGCCCTGCTCAGCGCCGATTCTGCCGCCCGACTGATCTATTGGCTCGTCGGCCCATGGAGCCGCGAGCGCTCCGGCCAGATCTTCTCCCGTTCAGACGCGCGCTGGCTCCGGCAAGTGGAGCAGGACCTGGCGTAACACACTCTTCACCACCCATTTGGAGGCTTTTCACCGATGGCTTATGAGCGGATCGTCGTTCCCAGCGAAGGCAAAAGGATCGACATCGATCAAAATGGAAATCTACAGGTGCCGGACAACCCCATCGTTTGCTTTATCGAAGGCGATGGCACCGGCCCGGACATCTGGGCGGCCAGCCAGCCCGTTCTGGACGAAGCCGTGGCCAAGGCCTACGCAGGACGGAAACGGATCGTCTGGATGGAAGTCTACGCCGGCGACAAAGCCAACGATGTCTACAACGAGATCGTCTGGTTGCCGCAGGAAACCTTGGACGCCATCGACGACTACATGGTCGCGCTCAAAGGCCCTCTGACAACCCCCGTAGGCGGCGGCATCCGCAGCATTAACGTCGCCCTGCGTCAGCGCCTGGACCTCTACGCCTGCGTCCGCCCCGTTCGCTACTTCAACGGCGTCCCCAGCCCCGTAAGACAGCCGGAGTTGGTTGACATGGTCATCTTTCGCGAGAACACCGAGGACATCTACGCCGGGATTGAGTTCGAGGAAGGCGCCGACGAAACCGAACGCTTCAAGCGGATTTTCAGTGAAGCCTTCGGCGAAAGATACGCCAAAGTGCGCTTCCCCGATACCGCCGGTTTCGGCATCAAACCGGTCAGCCGGGAGGGCACGGACCGCCTCGTACGCGCCTCCATCCAGTACGCGCTCGACAACGGGCGCGAAAGCGTCACCCTCGTGCATAAGGGCAATATCATGAAGTTCACCGAGGGCGCCTTCCGCAACTGGGGCTACCAGACCGCCGACGAGAGCTTCGGCGCAGAACTCCTCGATGGCGGCCCCTGGCGCCAGTTGCCCGCCGCAGACGGCGGAGAAATCATCGTCAAGGATGTCATCGCTGACGCCATGCTGCAACAGATACTCACGCGTCCCGCCGAGTACGACATTTTGGCGACGCTTAATCTGAACGGTGACTACATCAGCGACGCCCTCGCGGCCCAGGTGGGCGGCATCGGCATCGCGCCCGGCGCAAACATCAACTACGAGACCGGCCGCGCCATCTTCGAGGCCACGCACGGCACCGCTCCCAAATACACCGGCCAGGATAAGGTAAATCCTTCATCGGTCATCCTGTCCGGCGAGATGATGCTCCGGCATTTGGGCTGGCATGAGGCCGCCGACCTCATCGTCCAGGCGATGGAAGAGACCATCGGCCAAAAGAGAGTCACCTACGACTTTGAACGGCTGATGGAGAGCGCAACATTGTTGAAATGCAGTGAATTCGGCCAGGCGCTCATCGAGAATATGTAGGACTGTCTTCACGCAACCGGTTGCACGGATCACAGTGGCCCGCGCACTTTGCGCGGGCCGCCTTGTTTGCAGTTGTCCCTCCAGCAAGCGGCGCAGGAGTTTTCCATATCGGACTGAACTTCCTCAATGGCAGAAACACTCTATCGACGCTGCCCCGGCTGCGACCAATTCACCCCGGAATCAGAAGCTCTCTGCATTCACTGTGGATCTTCCTTCGACGCCGCGCCGCCCAGGAGCGCAGCCAGGAGATGGGGCATCCAGACAGCGATCATCGGTCTCCTTCTTCTGCTGCTGGCGCTCTCTCTTTTCTTTGAGGGTCGCCCCCAATTCATCGGCGCCCTTGCAACTTCAGTCGTGAACCCTACCTGGACGCCAACCTCGTCCGGCGAAACCGCTGTCAGAGAGGTTCTCTCCGACGTAGCCTCAAAGCCCACCCAGACGCCGATTCCCGAACCCATCGTTCTTGTCGAGAGGAACATGAACGTTCGCGGCGGGCCCGGCACCTACTATCCCATTGTCGGCTCAGCCAAACCCGGAGATCAGTTCCCCATCATCGGCCGCAATGAGACCAGCGACTGGTGGCGGATCTGGTACTATGGCACCCTGGCCTGGATCTATGCTCCCCTGGTTACGACCGCCAATACCGAAGATACCGTGGTCTCCGTTTTCATCCCGCCCAAGCTCACCTCCGCCCAGATCTTCCAGAAAGTCTCGCCCGCCATTGCCTACGTTCAGACCGGGGAAGCGAGCGGAAGCGGCGTCCTCTTCGAGGGGCGCTACGTCATCACCAACCGCCACGTCGTCTATCCTTTCGATACGGCCCGCGTCGTCTTCCCCAACGGCGCTGAGTTCGATGGCGTGCCTGTAAAAGGTTGGGACTTGGAGGCCGACCTCGCCGTACTCGGTCCCATCGACGTCGCCACCGAGCCTCTGCCCCTGATCGACGGCGAGACCACCCCCATCGGCGCCGACATGTACCTCATCGGCTACCCGGCCGAATTCGAGTCCTTCCCGCAGCCCACGATCGTAAAAGGCATTCTGTCGCGCCTGCGCCAGGGTGAATCGGGCCGGATCACCTACTTCCAGACCGACGCGTCAATCGCCGGCGGCCAGAGCGGCGGCGCGCTCGTGTCCGACACGGGCGCGGTGATTGGCATCAGCGGCTCCAGTATAGCCGATGGCAAGTTCGCCCTTGTCGCTTCGTCAGCCGACCTTCTGCCCCGCATCAGGCAGCTCATCGCCGGCGGCGGCGACCCCGTCCAGGGCGACCGCCGTCGCCGGGCAGCCGTCAACTACGATGGCGGCATCGACCTGCTCGGCTTCGCCCTCGAGCAGGGAGAGGACCGCCTGCCCACGCAGGAAACAATCAACCTGGGACGAGATCAGCCGCTCTGGGTTGGCATGAGATGGAGGACCGGATCCGATCAGCAGGTCGACTTCGCAATCTCACTTCGCATCTATGATGAGTCCGGCAGCGAAGTATTCCAGCAGGACGAAGTCCTGACCGATTCCGAGTCCAGGGCCACGAGCCGCTGGCAGGAGCTGGAGCCTGTCGACACCTGGTTTGAACTGGGCGTCCCGGCCAGCCTTTCACCCGGCGTCTACGAGCTGCGCCTGATCGTCTACAACATCGAGACCCTGACGCCCACCGTTGAGATCGAAGTCTGGGAGCCTGAAGTGCTCCTGGCGCGCATGAGCTTGGGAGATGGGCAATAGCAGGCGGGGGCGCCGAACAGGCAGCGGCGCTGTACAGGCGCCGGTTTCCCCAAATATATCTTTCTCCGGCCTGAATTGACAGGATCACGGGTGATGATTATGATTCACGTGGCGTTTCGTTCCAATTGGAACAAAGCGCCTCGAAACTGCCGGCCATCCCATGATCCCACGCCGCAAAAAGGAGTTCGCAGCCAATGGCCGCCCTCGCAGCATCGATCTACAAAGGCATAACCTACAGAGGAGCGGAGGGCCAGTGGGCCTGGATATTGCACCGGGCCAGCGGACTCGGCATCGTGCTCTTTCTGTACATGCACATCGTCAGCATCTTCATCGCCGCAATTGGGCCGGGGCCCTACGAATGGGTCCATGCAGTCCTCTACACGTCGCCGCCCGCCAAGGTCCTGGAGGTCTTCCTCCTTTTCGGAGTGCTCTACCACGCCTTCAACGGCATGAGAATCATTATCATTGACTTCTTCCCCGTGTTGGGGAAATACCAGCGGACAATCGTGCGCATCGAACTGGCGCTTGTCGCGATTATTCTTGTGCCCGCTGCCATCATCACCCTGCGGGGCATCTTCTGAGGACGTAAAAATGGCGACATCTTCGAGCCGGCCGGTCCAGGGGAAAATCCAGTACGGCGCGCCCAATCACGAACGCAGAATCTGGCTGTTCATGCGTCTTACCGGGCTGGTCATGTTTGTCACTGTAGTCTTTCATCTTCTCTATATGCACATGGTCGTGGGCGTGGAAAATATCACCTTCGACAACATTGACGCGCGCTGGTCGGGTCCGGCAGGCGTCTTCTGGCGCCTCTTCGACGCCTCCCTTCTCTTCATCGGCATGGCGCACGGCATGAACGGGGTCCGCTTCTCGATCAACGACTACGTGCATAATAAAATTCTCAATTTCCTGCTCACGGCGGCTGTCTACGGCCTCGGTCTTTTCCTGATCCTGCTCGGCTCTCTTGCCATCGTTTTGGGCGCCGGCGGTTTGGGAAATCTGTTCCAGCGCCTGTCAGGCTGACGGCAAATGCTCTAACGCATCACAATGTTCTAACGCATCATAGTGTTCTAACGCATCACTATACGCGGAACTAAATGCGGATTGAGCTCCGATCGCTTCGCCGCTTCGCGACATGAGGACAAGATGATCCATACGCACAAATTTGAAACGGTCGTTGTCGGCGCCGGCGGCGCCGGCCTGATGGCTGCCCTCTACGCCAGCCAGGGCAGCGAAACCGCCGTCCTCACCAAACTCTATCCCACCCGCAGCCATACCGGCACCGCTCAGGGAGGCATCGGCGCCGCCCTCGGCAATCTCGAAGAAGACCGCGCCGAATGGCACACCTTCGACACAATCAAGGGCAGCGACTATCTCGCCGACCAGGACGCCGTCGATCTCATGTGCCAGGAGGCGGTGGACGTTATCTACGAACTGGAACATATGGGGCTGCCCTTCGACCGCACGCCCGAAGGCAAGATCGCCCAGCGGCCCTTCGGCGGCCACACCAGCAACTTCGGCGAGAAACCCGTGCGCCGCGCCTGCCACGCCGCCGACCGCACCGGCCACATGATCCTGCAGACACTCTATCAGCAGTGCATCGCCCGCAACGTGCGCTTCTTTGACGAATTCCACGTGCTGGATCTGCTGATCTCGGCCGACGGCCAGGCCACCGGCGTCGTCGCCTACGAAATCGACAGCGGCGACCTTCACGTCTTCCACGGCAAGGCCCTGATCTTCGCCACCGGCGGTTTTGGCCGCATGTGGGAAATAACCAGCAACGCCCACAGCCTCACCGGCGACGGCCCCGCCATCGCCCTGCACAAAGGCATCCCCCTGGAGGATATGGAGTTCTTCCAGTTCCACCCCACCGGCATCTACAAGATGGGCATTCTCATCACCGAGGGCGTACGCGGCGAGGGCGGCATCCTGCGTAACCGTGAAGGCGAACGTTTCATGGAGCGTTACGCGCCCAACCTCAAAGACCTGGCCAGCCGCGACGTCGTCAGCCGCGCCATCTACCTGGAGGTCCGCGACAACAAGGGCATCGACGGCGGACGCTACGTCCATCTCGACGCCACACACCTCGGCCGCCAGGTCGTGGAGACGAAACTGGCCGACAGCGCCGAATTCTGCAAGACCTATCTCGGCATCGACCCCGCGCTGGAGCCCATGCCCGTGCAGCCTACTGCCCACTACGCCATGGGCGGCATCCCAACCAACGTCGACGGCGAAGTCCAGACCAATGCCCAGGGCGGCGTGATGCCCGGTTTCTACGCCGCCGGCGAGGTTGCCTGCGTCAGCGTACACGGCGCCAACCGTCTCGGCACCAACAGCCTCGTCGATCTCGTTGTCTTCGGCAAACGGGCCGGCAAAGCCGCCGCCGCCTACTGTCGCCAAAACGACTGGGCCGACCTGCCGCCGGAGACCTGGGAGCCGACACAGGCGATGCTGCAAACCATGCTCGGCAACGACGGCAGCCGCAATGTCGCCGACCTGCGCGCAGAAATGCAGGCCCTGATGATGGACCAGGTTGGCGTTTTCCGTACGCAAGAGGGGATAGAGTCGGCCCTGACGCGCATCCGCGAGCTGCAGGAAGCCGCCCGGGACATCACCGTCATGGACAAGGGCAAGCGCTTCAATACCGACATTCTCGAAGCCATCGAACTGCAGAACCTGCTCGACCTTGCCGAAGTGACCGCGGCCAGCGCCCTCGCCCGCACCGAAAGCCGCGGCGCCCACAGCCGCGAAGATCACAAGGACCGCGACGACGAGAACTGGCTTACCCACACCTACGCGTCAAAAGTCGATGGCAAGATCAGCTTGGACTACGCGCCGGTGAATATAACGCTTCACCATCCCAAGGAGCGGACCTACTAACATGCGCATCAAAATGCGAATTCGCAGATTCAATCCGGAGGCCGATTCCAAGCCCTGGTGGGGAGAGTACTGGGTGGACGTGGAAGAGAGCGACCGCGTGCTCGACGCGCTCCACCAGGTGAAATGGTACCAGGACGGCACGCTCACCCTGCGCCGCTCCTGCGCCCATGGCATCTGCGGCAGCGACGCCATGGTCATCAACGGCCGCAACGCGCTCGCCTGCAAAGTGCTTATGCAGGATGTCGGCGACGTCTGCCAGGTCGAACCACTGCGCTCGATGCCCCTGATCAAGGACCTGGTCGTCGATATGGAGCCCTTTTTCGCCAAGTACAGGGCCGTCCTGCCCTACCTGATCAACGACGACCTGCCCGCACAGGGTGAGCGCTACCAAAGCCAGGAAGACCGCGCTCGCTACGACGATACCACCAAGTGCATTCTCTGCGCGGCCTGCACCACCTCCTGCCCCAGCTTCTGGGCCAACGAGGACTATATCGGCCCCGCAGCCATCGTCCAGGCCCACCGCTTCATCTTCGACAACCGCGACGCCGCCGCCGACCTCCGCCTGCGCGTGCTCAACGACGTTGACGGCGTCTGGCGCTGCCGCACCGTATTTAACTGTGTCCAGGCCTGCCCGCGTGAAATCGACGTAACGCGGGCCATCGGTGAAGTAAAACTGGCCCTGATGAACGGCCTCGAAGACTGACCAATACGCACTGACCAATACGCACTGACCAATACATACTGACTGCCCCGCCCCGGTCTCGACCGGCGCCCACGCCTGCCGCGCTCACTCCTGGCGCATTCACTCCTGGCGCACGGTATCCTCCAACCAGGCCCGCAGACGTGTAGCCAGCCGCGGCTTCGGCTGCTCCGTTTCCACCTCCACCCCTCTCAACGCCAGGGCAAACTCGCCCCCGCTCCCGAATCGCTCCTCCGGATCCTTCGCCAGCGCCCTCAGAATGATCTGCTCCAGCTCGGGCGATACCCAGCCCCATGCCGATGGCGGCGGCGGCTTTTCCGAAAGATGCGCCTCCAGGACCTCCTCCCTCGAACCGTAAAAGGGTCTGCGCCCCGAAACCATCAGATAGAGGACGATTCCCAGGCTGTACAGGTCCGAACGCTTATCTGGCTCTTCCTCGGCCCGTATCTGTTCCGGCGCCAGAAAGGCCGGCGTACCGTAGATGCCCGGTGCATTGTTGTCTATCGGATTGACAGCGTCGTAAACAGTCCCGAAGTCGAACAGCACTGCCCGGCCGCTTGGGCCCAGCAAAATATTGGACGTCTTTACGTCCCGGTGTATCTTCCCGGACTCGTGCAGGAAATCGAGCGCCTCTGCTGTCTGGCGGGCAATGTCGATGGCCGCTACTTCGCCGATCGACTTTGCTCGCGCCAGGAACTCCTCCAATGTCCCGCCCTCGACCAGTTCCATCGCGATGAAAAGCCGCCCGTTCGCCTCGCCGGACTCGTAAACCCGCACAATCCCCGGGTGGCGTAACCTTGCCAGCGTCTGGTACTCCAGCTGGAAGCATGAGCGCATGTGCGGCTGGCTCGCCGCCGCAGGGTTCAGCACCTTGAATGCCACCTGCCTGCCGGACAGGTCCTGCGCACGGTACACAACGGCCGTCGCGCCCTGGCCCAACGGCTCAACTATCCGGTATCGACCCAGTTGTGAGGAAATGGGGAGTAGATTGGGTCCTGCGCTCGCGCCGTAGGACATGACAGCTTCTTTGGTGGCAGAGGGTGGCGCATTCAGTGGTCGGAGGACAGCGTCCGGCGACTCCACTATCCACGATTCGCTGTCTGAAATTATAGCCTACGGTACAGACGATGGCAATGAAGGCATGGACAGCCTGCTCTCGCCCAACCTCCCGCCGCCCCTATGCCTGGGCCGGGCGAATGTCAGGGTAAAACAGCCGGGCGCCCTGCAATCCCGTGTGGGCATTCATTCCCAAATGCCACCGGCCCAGGTTGGCCCAGAACAGCACCGTCAAGTCCGGCCCCCCGAAACACACATTGGTGGGCGCTCCCAGGATCGTTCCCTCATAGTCGTCCATCAGGACGGTCAGATCGCCGTTGGGCAGGACCCGCAGAACCGTGTCCGGCCGGTAGCAGGAGATCAGAAAACTGCCGTCCGCGCAAAAGGCGAGGCCGTCCGGCACCACCCGCGGCAGCTCCACAACCGTCTCGTTGGGCCCGGCTTTGCGGCCATCCTCTATAGGAAATCGAATGACCTGCGGGGGGCTGAGCGACATCGCTACATAGAGGTGCTGACCGTCCGGACTTACGGCGCAACCGTTTGGAAACTGGCTGCTCTCCGTATCGATCACCGCCGTCGTCCCGTCCGGCGCCACGCAATAGATGCAGCCGTCGTTTCCATACCAGGACCCTGAATTGGTCACGTAGAGATTCCCCTGCGCGTCGAAAGCCGGATAGTTCGGCGTGGTCATCGGGCGCTCCGCCGTGCCGGCGCTGTACTGGCTCACTTCGCCTGCCGGTGTCACTTTGTAGACCGCCCCGCGGTCGGCTGTACACATATACAAATTGGCCGCCGCATCCAGCGCCATACCCAGGTTCAGGCCACCCGTATTCGCATACGCCTCTACACTTCGCTTCTCATAGTCGATGCGATAGACCTGCCCCGCCTCCCCGCCGGCATAGATCTTGCCGTCAGGCCCCAGCGCCACCCCTTCAGGATGGTCGAGCCCTTCTACAAACGTCTCCGCATGTTTCAGGTTGATCAAAGGCATGGCCTTCCTCCTCGCGGCTGTACTGCAACTCGTTCCCGACGCCGGGCTGCATGGTCGGTCGCACGGCGCTGCCGGCGACGGCGGACGGCCATCCCTGCCCGGCCATCCCTGCCCGGGACTGCGGCCCGTCCCCGCTAGTACCTGTTGGCCACGACCCCCGGCTGCCACTGGTTCGCGCCCATCAACTGCTGCACCAGTTCCGACGGATTCTCCAGGTCGGCCAGCTGCGCCCGCATATCCTCCTGCGTAACGTAGAATGGGCGGCAGTACATCCCCAGCAGGACCGAACGCGCCCTGTCCGTAACGTTCGGCCGCGCCGAATGCCACGTCTTGCCGTTCATAACCATCACACTGCCGCGCTGCCCCGTCAGTATCTCCGCCTCCTCGATCCACTGCTGGGCAATCTCCGGCGGCGGCTTGTGGCCCTTGCGATGGCTGTACGGCAATATGCCCGTACCCCCGTTCTCGACCGTCAAGTCATCCAGCAGCCACATCGTCTGCCCGCTCACGTTGTCGGTCGGCCATGGCTGGTTCACGAACTGGAACGGGAAATCAGGATGCCATCCATGACGGTCAAAACCGGGATACGCCGTGTTGGCCGTCCACGTTGAACAGATCATGTCCTCGTCCAGATACGCCCTCCAGATCGAGACAATCAGGGGATGCGCCATGAGTTCCACAAAGATCGGATCTTTGACCGCGATGCGGGCGACCCGTTGGGTCCTCGCCCGCCACGTGCCCTCCGTAGCCTCCTCTGCCAGCAGGCGTTCCAGCGCTGCGCGGGCCTCGTCCGCCTTCTCCGGCGCAACTACGTCCGGGATCACGCAATAGCCCCGCTCATCCATCTCGGCGATGATCTTGCTTACATCATGCATAACGTCAGAACTGTTCTTCACAACCGCTCCTCCAGCTTCCTCGGGTCAGGCTGTGCCCGGTGGCTGCCGCCAATTTCCTGCCGCCTAGTTCCTCCCGGCAAGTTCCTCCCTCTCTATCGCAACCATGGCGCAGCTATCCCTCATTTCTTTCCCCGAACTCCCTTTCCACCGTTATCGGCCAGGCCCGGAAAAGCTGGCGCTGCTCCGGCGAATAACGCGCATACGTCTGGGGCAAAAGATACTGGTCTTCATCCATCGTGGCGATGTTCTGCGACTTCATCCAGAAAGGCCCGTACCCGATGTGGACCGTCTTTCGAGTCTGATCGGAGCGGTTCGTAAGGCCGCCGTGACGCAGATTCTCGGTGAACAGGATCGCGTCGCCCGCCTTCACCGGCAGCCCGATCATGCCCGGCTCCTTGTCCGGGTTCCTTCCCTCGTAGGGTGACACCATATTGCTCTTGTGTGTCGCCGGCACAACGCAGAAAGGGCCGTCCTCCGGCCCGACGTCATGCACGAAATAGACCATCCGCACCATCATGCAGTTGATCCCCTTCTGGTTGTAACCGTACCTGTGTTTGACGCCGATCGGCCCGCCCATGTGCGTGCCGGTCTGGTTGCCCGGGTACCGGATGCGTATTTCCGAATTGTTGATCGTCGGCCGCTCCTGAACGATGGCGTCAATGTAGGCCATTGTAGGCGCGTGATTGACCAGGGCGTCAAATTCCGAATCCGCGTTGAAAAAGTCCTCGATGATAATTGTATTCCCATTCTCCCTCGCGCCGTTGACGTAGTAGCCCCTCTCTGCGTTGTGGTGATACTCGAGTAGGCCGGTCGGACTCTTCCGCCGCGGGGCCGCCGCCGCCCGCGCAGCCGCCTCCTCTTCCAGCGCGTCGACAGCCGCTGCCAGCCTCCCCACCTGCTCGCTCGCCAGCAGACCGCGAATCGTGATGTAACCCACCCGGTCGAACTCGTACCTCTCGATTTCGTTCATCATCCGCTCCACATACCTGCATTCCAACAGCCTGAGGCCGCCAGCCCCGAAGACCCCAATATCCCTGACACTCCGATTCACCCCGCGCCCTCATCAGTCCAGGGTCGTTCGCGGGTCGAGCGCGTCGCGCAGACCGTCACCCACAAAATTGATGGCCAGTACCGTGACGAAGATCGCCACGCCCGGCGGCAGCCACAGCCACCAGAAGTTTTCCAGAATGTAGATCGACTGCGCGCCGTTGAGCATACTCCCCCACGAGGGAGCCGGCGGAAGTACCCCCAGCCCCAGGTAGGAAAGCCCGGCCTCCGTCAGTATCGCGCCCGCAACCCCAAACGTCGCCGCCACCAGCAGAGGCGCCAGCGCGTTCGGCAATATGTGCCGGAACATGATCTGGCCGTTCGACGCCCCAACGCACCGGGCCGCAGTCACAAAGTCCCACTCCCGCACCGACAGAATCTGGCCCCGCAGCAGTCGTGTCGTTCCTGTCCAACCCAGGATCCCAATGACCACCATTACATTATAAATGCTGGGTCCAATCACCGAAACGACAACCATGATCAGTATGAGGCCCGGAAAGACCATCATCACGTCCGTGAAACGCATGATGAGCATGTCCAGCCAGCCCCCGTAGTACCCCGAAATACTCCCCAGAATGATCGTGATCGCGATGGAGATCGCCACCGCCACGATGCCCACCGAGATCGAGACGCGCCCGCCGTAAACCAGGCGCGCCCACACGTCCCGCCCCAATCTGTCAGTGCCCAGCGGGTGTTCCAGCGTCGGCTTCGCCTCCGTCGCGCCTACGAACTTTATCGGGCTGTGTGGTGTCAGGAGCGGCGCGGCCGTAACCATCACCGATATCGCGATCAGCAGTATCAGGCTGGCAACCGCAATGCGATGCCGAGCGAAGCGGCGCCAGACCCGCTTGCGCCAGGAGTCTGACGAACTGCCGAACATGCGGAGCCGCCCGACCGGGGCGCGCGCCTGAACCGTCACGACCTGCTGCCTCCCTTTTGCTTCACGCCAAACCGGCGGCAATGCTCTCCCGCGCTACGCGTACCTGATGCGCGGATCGGCCCAGGCGTAGGCCAGGTCCGCGATCAGATTGCTCACCAATACCATGATCGCCGTCACCAGGAGTCCCCCCATCAGCAGCGGGTAGTCGCGGCTCCCCGCTGCCGCCACCAGGGTATGTCCGATGCCACGGTAGTTGAAGACGCTCTCGATCAGCACCGCCCCCCCGACCAGCGTCGGCAGCCTTAATCCCGTGATCGTTATCACCGGCAGCAGGGCGTTCTTGAACGCGTGCCACATGATTACCGTTCGCTCGGCCAGTCCTTTGGCGCGCGCCGTCGTAATGTAGTCCTGCCGCACGACCTCCAACATACTGGAACGCGTGTAACGCAGCAGCGTGCTCAGGCCGTCATACGAGAGGGCGACCACCGGCAACACCATGTGCCAGAGCCTGTCTCCTACAGAGGGCGGCGCCCCCACGGTGACGATCCCCCCGACGGGAAACCATTCCAGGCGCAGTCCGGCCACGTAAATCAGCAGGAGCGCAAAAAAGAATCCGGGTACGGCTATGCCGCCGAAGGCTATGCCGGTCAGAATGTAGTCGAGCATCGAATACTGCTTGAGAGCCGAAACAATGCCCAGCACAATGCCTGCCACCGTCGAAAAAAGCAGCGCGAAGCCCATCAAGCCAAGCGTGTTGCCGATGTCGCGCATGATGATATGATGCACCGGCAGCCGCATCTGTGTCGACCAGCCGAGGTTCCCGCGCAGCGCCTCCCGCAGCCAGATCAGATAGCGAACATGCACCGGCCTGTTCAGCCCCATCGCCTCCCGCAGCGCCTGCAGGTCCTCCTCCTTCAAATAACGCATCGACTCCGGATTCAGCAGCGCCGAAACCGGGTCACCAGGAGACAGCACGTAGATCGTGTAGTTAATGACCGTAATCGCGAATGTCAAGGGGACGATCAGTGCGATCCGGCGCAGTACATACTGGGACATCTCTCTTGTGTTCCGTTCCTCTGCGTTCCGGTCTTTTTCGTTCCGGTACTCTGGTTCCGGTACTCTGGTTCCGCTTGAAAGATGCTTTCCTGTCTCAGGAGCCGTCAACTGCCCCCGCAGTCACAGCGCGCGGCCCCTTGTCTCGACCTTCGGACCTCCCGCAGGCCCGGCGGCTACCCCCCTTCGGGACCAACGGTAATCTCGAACTCACCCACCTGGACCGGCAAAGTCCGCCCCGGATCGCGTGCCGCCAGCCGGACCGTCAGAACATTCTCTCCCACTCTCAGGTGAGAAGACGTCAATGCAGTCTGCCATACTGCATACCGGAACTCCGGCGCCTTTGGCGGCCGGCACCGGTGGAAGTCAAGGCTGCCCGCCCTGAGCCTGTCGCCGTTCATGCGTACTTCCACTTCGTCACTCTCTCCCAGGTCTCTCAGTTTGAACCGAAAGTCCGCAGGCGCCGCGCCCAGTTCGCTGCCAAAAAGGACTGTGTAGCTGAACGCATCCCCATCCTCCATCAACTCAAAGGGCGTAAACGCCTCCACCTCGCCGGGCTCGTGTCCATCGGGGAGGCCGAACGAAAAGTACTCCGTGGGCAAATATCTGGGCCGCCGGGCGTAAAAATAGTGCCTTGTCGCGGCAGGGATCCTGGCCGGATCGATCATTTCTCGAAGGTCCGCATACAACCTGCTGCCGAATGAATTGGCATGCAAATTGTAGAACATGATCCCGTCCGCCCCCTGGCTGTAGGCGCTCTCCACAAGCGCGCGGATCTTGGGATGATCGAACTCCTCAAACCCATCGCCCAGCCAGACGCGCTTCCCCGGCGTTACCGCATCCGACGAGGAGACGCTGGACATAAGCATGGGGTACACCTTGCAGCCGCTTCCCTCCGCCAGGGCCGCCCAATCAGAGTAAGGGATATTGTAGTCCACGTAATACCACTCTCCCGGACACACGTAGGACAGAAGCCCTTCGTCAATCCATGCCTTGATGTCGAGCCCTTCCTCAGTGCAGTACTCTATGTCCCACGGCACGGCGGCCGCCAGCATGAGATGCTGCCCCCGTTTCTCCCCTGCCTCGTCCAGCATGGTCCGCACCGAGCGCACGAACCGGGTCATGTAATCCGCTTTCTCCCGCTTCGGATCCCTGAAGAACGGGGCCGATCGTCCGAAATCGAGCATCAGTCCGTCCAGGGGGTATCGGGCGGCAATCTCCCGCAAAATGCCTAACCGGCGCTCCCGAACCTCCTCGACGGCATAGTCCATCTGCCGCAGATCGCCAACCTCCCGCCAGCCGTGGTCGCCCACCTTCTTGTAGGACTTCCAGGTTCCCGTATCCCGTCCCAATGACCACGCCTTGTGTTCCCGCTCCCATTCCGTCCACTGGCGCGGCGAACCGTGATGGTCGTTCACCCGGAAATTCGGCACCACGGCAATGCCCGCCTCTTTGAGGAGCCCGATGAAATCTCCGTAAGGATCATGGCCCTCGGCCAGAAGCGCGTCCATCGGCTCTCCTGTAGCGGTCGTGCCGGCGCTTGACGGGTAAAAGCAGATGTCGTTGTCCGCGACATCCATTGAATAGACGTCGGCGCGGGATGTGACCGTCAATTCCGCAAGGCGGGCAACTTGCTCCTGTTCGACGCAAGAGAGGAGGTTCCCGCTATCCACCGTGATAAGTAGCATCTGCTTTCTCCTGGCTGGCCTGCCGTCCGCATGGATCGGCTTCTCTCTCCGGTCGCCGGCCGCCGGCGACCGGAGAGTCTCAGCTGTTCAGTTAAGGGCGCTATTCAGTTATGGGCGCCGTAAGCGTCGAACCGCTACTGCGTCGCTATCCAGCACTGCTCCAGACTCCAGTTGTTGCGGTGGTAGTAATAGCTGGGAATAGTGTCGCAGCCGCGCGTCCTTGTGCTGCGCAGGCTGGGGTTGATGTGTGCGTAAAGTATCACGCCAAAGGGATCGGCCCCAATGCTCTCCTGGATCTGCCAGACGGCCTCCTTAAGCACCGCATCGTCCGTCTCCAGCTCCAGGCTCCTCAACAATGCCACCTCTTCTGCGTAGTGAGCGGCCCTGTCATACCACGGTTGCGTATTGAGGTGCGTCGTGTCGTATCCCAACAGACCGAACCAGGGCGCCCAGTCCCCTGCCTGCAGCAGGTCCCATTCGAAAGGTTCCTTGTTGACAACGTTGCCGTAATCCGCGCCAACCACCTTGAACTCGACCGTTACCCCAACCGCCGCCAGGTTCTCCTGAAAAGTGAGGTGGAGCGGTTCCCAGGCAGGGTGAAGTGAACCGAGCACGAGGATGAGCTTGTCGTTCTCAAAATCCCATCCCCCTTCCGTCAGCTTCTGCTTGGCAAGTTCCGGATCGTAGGTGATGTACTTGGCCCCCTCGGGATTGATGCCCCACTTGCCGTCCAGGTAAACGCGCGCCCCGCGGCTCACTCCGCTGGCCATCACCTGGTTGAACTGCTCGCCATTGATGGCATGTTGGATTCCCTGTCGAATGAGCGGGTTCTGAATATGCTCCCGCCCCAGGTTCCACCAGTAGGCCACCGAGACGTTCGCCGGCGGGTTGAAAATCTCAAGGTCCAGCTCCGCAATGCCCGCCAGGCGCTGCAGCTCGACCGGCCGGCCGCCGCCTTCGCCGATGACCCAATCGCATTCGCCCGCCTCCGTCGCGACCATCATCGCCGTCGGATCGCCGTTGAATGATCGATAGATCAACCTGTCCAGCTTGGGCGCGCCGCGGAAGTAGTCAGGGTTCGGACTGTATATGATGTGCTGGTCGGGGACATATTCCTCGACCATGAACGGCCCGGTCCCAATCGCCTTTTTCGTCGCAAAGTCCGTCTTCTCCAATCCCAGCACGCCGCTCTCATCCGGCCCCCACTGGTCCTCGGGCACCTCGCTCAGGATATGCTCCGGCACAAGCCTGACGGTGCCGGCGATCTTGTGGATCCCCACCATGCCGTATTCGCCCGTCATTTCGAATACGACAGTGTAGTCGTCGGGAGCGGTAATGCCGCTGACCGAATCCGCATTCCCTTCCTTGAACTCTGTGTAGCCGACGATATAGTCCTTGAGGCTGTTATAGGCCGTGTTGACCATCAGCGGGTGCGGGATCAACCGGCCGTAGTTGAACAGCACGTCCTTGGAAGTGAAAGGAGTGCCGTCATGCCAGGTCACATCGTTTCGCAGATTGAAAATGACCCTGTTGCCGTCAAATTCCCAGCTCTCTGCGAGTTCAGGTATATACTCCTTTACGTCATGGTCCAGCTGTACCAGCCCGCTGAAGATGGTGCGGCCCTGGTAGAAATGCTGGCTGCCCGCGCGGCCCACAAACCCTGCCAAATGAGCGTAGCTCGTGGCCTGAATGAAGCACACCTGAAGTGTGCCCCCACCTTCTTTCTCTTCCATTGGGGCTGACGCTTCTTCAGCGGCGGGTTCGGCAGGCGCCTCCACGGCCGCAGGGGCGCAGGCGCTTATGAGGAGAACAACGACAAGCAACAGCGACGAGTAGAACACGGCATTGCGTTTCATGGGTATTTCCTCCCATTCTCTGGCCTATCCACAGGAATCCGTCGCCTATGATACTGACTACAGGGGCAATGTGCCTTCAATGCAATGTGCCTTCAATGCAATGTGCCCACTGTGCAAATCAATCTTTTTCTCTGCTGATCACCTCCTTCTTGCCTCCCTGAACTCACCTTGGCAGGCGCCCATTTAACATTATTTATATTATCAGGATTCTGGCGGGTGAGCAACCCCTTTTTCCCCCTCCTCACAGCCGCACGCCCACCGGCCCGTTCCCCGTGATACTCTCCTGCACAGCCTCGATCGTCCTCGCCACAGCATAGGCGTCCTCCAGCGTCACGCGCAGCGCCTCCTCCCCCCGCACCGCCTTCACGAAGTGCGCGATCTCCCGTTGGTTCATCGGCGCGTACCGGATCGGCGCCAGCTGCGCCGACGACGCGCCCTGCGTCACCACCGGGTAGTTGTGATAGTCGGTGCGCAGGCACCCCTTCTCCCCCACCACCTCCAGATCGAAGAACGGATATTCCCAGTTGATCGACGTGCAGACATGCACACTCCCCAGCGAACCGTTGTCGAACTGCAGCAGCGCCTTCACATTGTCCCAGCCCTCGATCACGCCCTGATGCACGAAGTTCTCACCGTAGGCGAAGACCTCCACCGGCTCCCCGTTCAAAGCCCAGCGCACGATATCGAAGCCATACGTGCCGAACTCACCCAGCGGCCCGCCGCTCTTCGCCGGGTCCCGCTGCCACTGCGGGCTGGTCATCGCCGCATGATTGACAAAGACTCGCGCCGTGAGCGGCCTGCCGATATCGCCCGCCCGCACGCGGCGCACTGCTTCGATCAGGCCGTCCTCAAACCGCGAAGGGACGGCCGGCATGACGATCCGGCTGTTCTTCCGCGCAACCTGCTTTGCCCTCAGAACCTCGTCGCCAATGAAGCTGAACGGTTTGCAGGCAAAGACATGCGCCCCCGCTTCCAGCGCCTGACAGCTGTTCTCGCAATGCTCCCCGATCTCGCTCGCCACCACAACGAAATCGAGGCCCTGTCCGAGCAACGCCGCGGCATCATCGTAGAGCGCCGCCTCGAACTTGGCGGCAAACGCCTCCGCGCCCATGCCGATACACGCCTCGACATACGCCCGGCTCTTCCCCAGATCGCAAACGCCGACCAGCTCGACATCCTTCATCGCCAGCAGTTCGGTAGCAAACAGATCGGCGTACCAGCCCTGAGACAGCCCGATCAGCCCGCAGGTCAGTTTCCTCTGCATCTGCGCTCCTCCCTCCTCTCCCCCGTCGCCGGCAGGCCGCCGCATCCCTTGGCATCTACCCTTAAGCCTGTACCTCTAAACGTGAACCCCTGATCGTGTACCGCCTTCGACCCGTGTAACCGGTCCCGCCTACCTGAAGTTGGCAAACCCCTCCGGCGTCTTCACGTCGATCACCGTAACCGTCTCCGCCGCCAGCGCCTGCTCCAGCGCCTCGACCAGCTCCGGCAGCGATCCGGCCTCCACGCCGCAAGCGCCATAGGCCATGGCCAGTCTCCTGAAGTCCGGGTTTTCAAGGTCGCTGGCAATGTAGCGCCCTCCCATCCGGTCCTTCTGGTAGTAACGCAGCAGCCCCCACGCGTCGTCGTTGAAAACCAGCACGACCGGCCGCAGCCCGTACTGCACGCAGGTGCCCAGCTCCTGAATGTTGAACTGGAATCCGCCGTCGCCCGTAATGCAGATCACCTGCCGCTCCGGAACGCCTGCCTTGGCGCCCGCCGCCGCCGGCAGGCCGAATCCCAGCCCGCCCCATGCCGGAATCAGGTAACTCCGCTCCTCGTATATCTCCAGGCAGTAGTTGGCCCCGCGATGGTTGCAGACCCCAACGTCGCCCACAAAGACCGCGTCCCGCGCCGTCGCCCCCCGGATCGCCTCCATGATCCTCGTCTCGTTCGGCAACGTCTGCCGCTTATACGCCCTGATACTCTCCCGGACCGCCCGTACCTCCGCCGCGAAACCTTCCTCGTGCCCCCTTGCAGGCCCGTCCCAGCCCGCCCCGTCCCAGCCCGTCCTGTCCGCCAGCGCGCCGTTGAGTTGCTCCAACACCGTCCCCGCGTCGCCTACCAGTCGCACCGTCGTTTCGTACCACTTGTCCATCGGCGCGGCGTCAATATCCAGGTGAATCAGCTGCGCTGGTTGACGCAGGCCCTGCGACTTCGCCCTGAAATAAGAAAGGCTGGAACCGGCGACCAGGAGAACGTCCAGGCTGTTGGCGAACGTCTGGCGCGGGTCTTCCAGCCCCCCCGGCGGAAAGTTGTACTCGCCGCCGTACATCCCCAGGCTCAGCGGGTGATCTTCAGCGATTGCGCCCTTGCTATTGGCCGTGGTGAATACCGGCGCGCCCAGACGCTCCGCCAGGCGCGTAAGCGCCCCGCCCGCTCCTGAGCGGTGTACGCCCGTCCCCGCCATCACCCCGACCCGCCGTCCAGCCAGCAGGACCTCAGCCGCCGCCTCGACTGCCGCCGGATCTGCCGCCGGCGCCGCCCGCCTGACCGGCCCCGAAATGGCCGTCTCCGCACTCTGCCCTTGAACGTCCGACGGAATCTCTATCGCTATCGGGCGCTGCCGCCGCTCCTGAAAAAGCGCAAACGCTTCCCGTACCCGTTCGGGCGCCTCTTCCGGACGGCTGACATGCACACTGTGCCGGGTCACCGTCTCCAGCATATCCAGCTGGTTCTTGGTTTCGTGCATCGTGCCCAGGCCCCGCTCGTACAGCTGCTCCTCTGCCGAGCTGGTGATCGTCAAGACCGGCGAAGACGCGGCGTAGGCCTCCCCCAGGCCCCCCATCGAGTTGGCCGCGCCCGGCCCCGTACTGGTCAGACAGACGCCCGGCTTGCCGGTCACCCTCGCGTACCCGTCCGCCATCATCGCCGCCGCCTGCTCATGCCGCGTGCTTATGAACCGAATCGCGTCCTGGTGATCGTACAGCGCGTCGAATATCTCCATCGTGTGGCTGGAGATTATCCCGAATATCGTATCCACACCCTGCGCCCGCAACGACTCGACCAGCGCACGCGCCGCCGTCATCCTTGCCATCCCCTGCCCTCCCCAACACCTTCATCTGCGCTTCAGTCAGCTAATGCGGCGCCACCCGAAACCGCTCCACCACCTCTTCATTCAGCGCGAAGCCCAGCCCCGGCCGCTTCGGTACCTCGATCAGACCCTCCCCGTCCACCTCGATCACCGGCTCCAGAAGCTCCGAAATTATCGGCGAATCCGGAAATGCAATCGGCATCTCGAAATAAGGCATATTCGGCAGCACCGCCGCCAGGTGGATCTCCGCCGCCGCGCCGACCATGTGACACCAGGCGTGCGGCACGCAGATCAGCCCGCGCCGGTACGCGGCCTCGGCAATGCGCGTAATCTCGCGTATGCCCCCGGACCGCACCGAACTCGGCTGCACCACGTCCACGCGCCCTTTCTCCATGATCTCCTCGAATTCGAAACGGGTCGTGAATCCCCAGTCGCCCACGGCAATGCGCGTGTCCACGGCATCCGCCAGCCGGGCCAGGCCGGCTAGGTTGTCCGCTGGCAGCGGCGCCTCGACAAAGAACGGCCGAAACTCTGCGATCGCCCGGATCGATTCCAGCGCCTGCCCCACCTCCGACCAGCGGTTCTGCACGTCGATCAGCAGGTCACGCGCCTCGCCTATCGTTTCCCGCGCCGCCCGCACAACCTCTACGTCCCGCTGTATGCTCACATGCGAAAACCCGCCCGGCCACTCCTCCAGCTTCATTGCCCGGAAGTTCCGCTCCCTGGCCAGCGTGAATCGTTCGACGATCTCGCCCACATCCTCGCCCGGCGGGTAGACCGTCGCGTAAGGACGTACCCTCTCCTTGATCTCGCTCGATTCCGTCACAGTGCAGCACGCCTGCCAGATCAGTTCGCACACCGGCCTGCCCAACGCCTGCCCCGCAATGTCCCACAGCGCCGTCTCCACCGCCCCGATCGCGGCAATCGTTACGCCGCGCCGGCCAAACAGTCCGGTCGCCGCATACATCTTCTGCCACAGTCGCTCCACCTGCAGCGGGTCCTCCCCCCGTAGAATCTCCTCCAGCCCGCCGTCGCAGCGAATAATCGCCTCGATCACGAGCGAAGGCGACTCCGCCTGCCCAATGCCGCTGATTCCCTCGTCGGTATGGACCCGCACCACCGTCTCCGCAGCCTTGCCCGGGTCCAGCAGGGCGATCGTCTCAATGGCAGTGATCTTCACGTTGCGCAACCCCCTGTCGAATACTGAGTCCGTCTACCCGTCACCCCCGAAAGCAAAAGGAATAAAGATCCGCGTCTCGCAGCACAAAACGCAGCCGCACCGGCGTCCCGGCCAGACTGCCCACCTCCCGGCCCCCCTGCCAGCGCACAACCCGTTCCAGGTCGTCGCCCAGCGCCTCGACGCACTCTTCGAGACTGAACCCCTCGACCGGGACGTTCATCTGGTCCCGCAGCAGTTCAACCCGCACGCTGCCGGCCGCCGAAGCCGAAAAATTGAGAACCAGTTCGCGACCCGCAAAGACCAGCGGCTTCGTGACCAGCGCCCCGCCGCTGAGAGGCGCCTGCACCGAAGCAAATCCGTCCACCCGCATCGTGTGGCGCCGCAACGCGCTGGCCCCATCCCGCCAGTAGCCCTCCCGCACGTAAAAGGACAGCTCATCAGGCGCGCCGGCGATCGCAGAAGGCGTCGTCACGATCCCCCAGTTCTGAAAGTTGTCCCCATACGTCCAGTTGCCGCGCGGCCGCAGCCCCGGCCGCATGAACGACTCCCGCCACAAATTGAAGTTGTACCCGTCCCGGCTGCTCATGAACATGCCGTCGGTCAACGCCGTGCCGTAGCGCTCGCTGATCGCCGCCCGCATCAGGCGATGTTCCAACTCCGGCAACCCTTCCAACGCCTCCGACCACTCGCGCTCGACATACCGCGTCGGGAAGCCCAGAAAAAGATGCGGCGCCCGGTAATATGGCGTGACCTGGTTCGAATACAGCTCGTCAGGTCGGCCTTCCCCGTAGTTCACGTAGACCGAATCAGTCCAGTGGATGAAATCGGAGGACGTGGCCGTGAGAATGTCTCGCCCGTAGCGAGACCCGCGCAAACCGCTCCCTTCCGCGGCCGCACGCCCCCGTGACTCCGCCCCGCCTGCCCCGGCGCCGTCAGGCGCAGGGTGGGCCCCGTAGGGTTCCTCCCCCGTTTGCGGCAGCCGGAACTCATTGCGATGATACGCCCGGTACTCGCCCCGTTCACCGTCCCAAAACGCCAGGTTCTGCGTGTCCAGCAGCCCCTCGGTGATCACGGGCCCATCGCTCATCGCCGACCACCGGATTCCGTCCGGCGATCCGTATGCCCACAGCCCTCTCGCATTCCCGCGCTGCATCAGCGCAAACGCCTTGTAGCGCGCCTCTGCCGGGCACGCAGGATTCCCGTCTTTGAACGGTGAGAACATGCCGTTCAGAATCTCCCCTGCATCCAGCACAATGTTGTTCTTCTTCGACCCGTTGAACTCGACCAGGCCCAGCGCCGGCTTCTCCCACGCAATGCCGTCGGCGCTCTCAGCGTAGCAGACATACTTTCCGCCCGGCGTGCCCAGCGCCTTGCCCTCGTACACAAAATTCTGGCCCCGGTAATACATGCGATAGCGGTCGCCGTCCTCAAAGACCGTAAACCCCCCGCCTGCATTGCCCTCCCATGGCGCGTCCAGCCGCAGCGCAATCTCCCGGGGAATCGGACTGTTCAAGCGCCGCCGCGCGCCTCCGCCCAGCCCCGCCTCCAGATGATCGTCCACCATCAGCTCCAGGCGCGAACCGATATCCACGGGAATCCCGCCTTCCTTCAAGTTGGCCGCACTCATATCCGTACCCTCTTTTATCCGTACCTCTTCCGGGTCACGCCTTGACAAACTGAAAAGCGTACAGGTCCGCATCGCGCAATTCAAAGCGCAGGCGAACGGGGACCCCCTCCAGGCTGCTCACGTCAGGTCCGCCCGACCAGCGCACAACGCGCTCAATGTCATCCCCCAGCAGCGCCACGCACCCATCCAGTTCAAACCCCGCAACAGGTTCATCCATCTGGTCCCGCAAAATCTCCACCTGAACGCTCCCGGCGGCCGAAGCTGAGAAATTGACGCGCAAACGGTTGCCCGCAAAGATCAGTGGCTTCGTAACCAGCCCGCCCCCGCTTAACGGCGCCTGCGCCGACGCAAATCCATCGACCCGCAGCGTATAGCGCCGCAGATTCATGCTTTCGCCCCGCCAGTATCCCTCCGACGCGTAGATCGACAGTTCATCCGGCGCCCCGTCATAGTGAGAGGAAGTCGTCACGATGCCCCAACCCGGATAAAGGTCACCGTAAACCCAGCTGTCCTCAGGCCGCAGACCGGGCCGGATGAACGACTCCGGCCACAAACTGAAAGTGTGGCCGTCGCGGCTGCTCATAAACATGGCATCCGTCAATGCGCTCCCGTGACGTTCGCTTACCGAAGCGCGCAGCCGGCGTTCGCTCAGCTCCGGCAGATCTTCCACCGCCTCCGACCAGCCGTGGTCGACGTAGCGGGTCGGAAACCCCACGAAGATGTGCGGGGCCCGGAAATAGGGCAGGATCGAATTATTGTATATCTCGTCCACTCGACCCTGCGTATAGTCCACATATTCCGGCTCAGTCCAGTTGATAAAGTCACTCGAAGTCGCCGTGCGCAGATCGCGGCCGTAACGTGAACCTCTCACCCCGCTCCCCGCGCCACCCGCTCGCGCCTGGCCGCCGTACGGTTCCTCACCTGTCTTCTCAATGCGAAACTCGTTGCGGTGGTAGTCGCGGTACTCCCCCCGCACCGTATCCCAGAACGCCGTATTCTGCGAGTCGAGCAGCCCGTCTGCGATCACCGGCCCGTCGCTCATCGGCGTCCACCGGATGCCGTCGGCCGACTTTAGAGCGTGCAGCCCGTCCGGGACCTCCCAGCTGTGCCCGGGCCTCGACGCAGAGCCGTCCAGCATCGGAAATCGCGCCGCCCACGCCTTGTAGCGGGCGTCGGCATCCGCTGCCGGGTTCAAATCCTTGAACGGCGCAAACGCCCGCGACGGACAGGCGCTGTCCTCGCTGCTGAGAATGATATTGTTCCTGCTCGAACCGTTGAACTCGACCAGTCCCAGTTCCGGCCTCTCCCATCTGATCCCGTCGCTGCTCTCGGCATAGCAGACAAAGTCCGGGTGGGGTGTCTCGTCCAGCAATCCCTCCTTCGTAACAAACTGGCGGCCGAGATAATACATGCGGTAGATGTCTCCGTCCCGAAATACTGCGAACGACGTGCATGAATTCCCTTCCCATGGCCTGTCCGTGACCAGGGCCACCTCGCGCGGTACAGGTCGGTTCAACCGCAGCGCCGCGCCCCCGCTCAACCGCGCAACAAGAAAACTGTCCACCATCAGCTCCAGCCGCGAACCAATCTCCAACGGAACGGTTCCTCTGCCTCCTGCCTCGTTCAACCCGTCTTCACTTCCCATAAGACCCACCTCGCTCGTGCAATTCACTCCTCCCCTGCCTCCCCGCCCCCGCAAGCAATAAGGACAACCATCTACCCGCCGCGCCCGCGCTCTCCGAGAAACACCGCCGCAGTGTAACCATACCTGGAGTGTAACCATACCTGGAGTGTAACGATACCTGGAGTGTGATTATACAAGGTGAAGATCCCCTGTCAACGCCCCAATTCTCCTCACTCCTCTCTCCTCTTCCCTCACTCCTCGCAGTTCCCCTCTCTCCTCGCCGTTCCGCACACGCCGCCGTTTCTCACTCCTCTCTCCTCTCCGCTCTCTCCTCGCCCTTCCCCTGCCACCTAAGTCGCCGCCGCACTAAAAACTAAAAACCAAAAACCAAAAACTGCCCTTCCATCCGCCGCAACTCTAAAAACTAAAAACCAAAAACTGCCCTTCCGCCCCAGAGAAAGCCTCAAGGCAGCCGGTTCCCGGCCATTTCGAAAATGGCATAGAAATAGCACAGATTTCTCCAAAAATGACATGCAAAAGTTATATGGAGTAGTGTATACTATCTCTTGACAGTTGGGTTCAGAGTTCGATGATGGCCGGCGAGAAAGCCATATCTTTGCCAGAGAGAGGGAGTGAACGCTCCCAACATAAAGGACTACCCATACCATGACCTCTTCATACAGATTGGGAATCTTTTGGGCCCTGGGTTTGGTAGCGATTCTCCTGACAGGATGTGCGGATGTTCCAGTTGAAAATACAACAGACGTTCAGGCGGAGCAGGTAGTTCATGAACAGCCTTCAGGTGAGAAAGAAGAGGTTCAAGCAACGCCTGAACAAGCTTCCGGACCAGATCTTGCCGCCCTTGAATTTCATACGTATTCTTCCGACTGGATAAGATACAAAAATATCGATGAAGGGGGTAACGTTAAAGTAGGTTCAGAGGGCATGACCTCATTTCCATATATCTATCTTGTCAGCGATAGCCCTGTTGTCCTTAACGATTTAGACAACGGAGAGACTTTGGAAGGTCTTGTAGGAGAATATGATCTCCTGTCCAATGTAGAGAATGCGGATGGTTTATGTGATACAACAACGTTAACCGGACTAAGCACCGATCTGTTTTGCAGATTAGGCAATGAAGCGCCTCAAGACCATTTTTACCTTGTAATATACAGTTCGGAGACTTTGGAAGCGATTGCCGTGACAACAACGATTAACAATCTGAATAACGCTGTAGCGGGGGAGGCAATATCATCATCGGAATCAAAGAACAAAAGTGGACCTGCTGTTCCTCCATCAGATGCCATAAGCAATACGCCTACGCCTGCGATTGCTCCTACTGGTAGTTCTTCAGTTCCACCGACGGCACCACCTGCTCAGAGGTCATCCTCAGGAAGATCAAATCCACCGGCGGCGACACCACAACCAGCAGCAACATCTCAACAACCACCGACGGCGACGCCACAACCAACAGCAGCATCTCAACAGCCGCCGACGGCAACACCACAACCAGCAGCAACATCTCAACAGCCACCGGCGCCAACACCACAACCAACTGCAACACCTCAGCAACCACCGACTGCGACACCACGACCAACCGATGAACCACCAAGAGAAAATCCAACACCGACTTCTAAACCGCCAGTAGTAAAACCAACACCAACTATTGCACCACCGGTAAAAGCAACACCAATTACTGAACCGCCTGTAGAACAGCCAACAGAGGAGCCTCCTTGTGATTCACCGTTAGGTTGTGATGGTGATGATATTCATGAGTGAGCAAACGAATCAGCCAGGCCCTGGAGCGGCTGTGGCGCCGAGGTCAACGACCTCCGGGCGTCTCGCTGCATGAGCGAGCCTGATGGCGAGGAGTGAGTAGGGAGGAGTGCGCGCCTCGCAGTTTCTCTTTTCTCTCTTCTCGCCGTTCCTCTCTTCTCGCCGTACGGAAAGGATCACCCATACCATGACCTCCTCTTACAGATTGGGAATCTTTTGGGCCCTGGGTTTGGTAGCGATTCTCCTGACAGGATGTGCCGATGTTCCAGTTGAAAACACAACAAACGTTCAGGCGGACCAGGTAGTTCATGAACAGCCTTCAGGTGAGAAAGAAGAAGTTCAAGCGACGCCTGAACAAGCTTCGGGACCAGGTCTTGCCGCCCTTGAATTTCATACATACTCTTCCGACTGGATAAGATACAAAAACATCGATGAAGGGGGTAACGTTAAGTTAGGTTCAGAGGGTATGACTTCATTTCCATATATCTATCTTGTCAGCGATAGTCCTGTTGTCCTTAACGATTTAGACAACGGAGAGACTTTGGAAGGTCTTGTAGGAGGAAATGATCTCCTATCCAATGTAGAGAATGCGGATGGTATATGTGATACAACAACGTTAACCGGACTAAGTACCGATCTGTTTTGCAGATTAGGAAATGAAGCGCCTCAAGAACATTTTTACCTTGTAATATACAGTTCGGAGACTTTGGAAGCGCTTGCCGTGACAACAACGATTAACAATCTGAATAATGCTGTAGCGGGGGAGGCAATATCATCATCGGAATCAAAGAACAAAAGTGGACCTGCTGTTCCTCCCACAGAGGCCATAAGCAATACGCCTACGCCTACGATTGCTCCTGCTGGTAGTTCTTCAGTTCCACCGACGGCGCCACCTGCTCAGAGGTCATCCTCAGGCAGATCAAATCCACCGGCGGCGACGCCACAACCAACAGCAGCATCTCAACAACCACCGGCGGCGACACCACAACCAACAGCAGCACCTCAGCAACCACTGACGTCAACACCACAACCAGCAGCAACATCCCAGCAACCACCGACGGCGACACCGCAACCAACTGCAACACCTCAGCAACCACCGACGGCGACACCACGACCAACGGATGAACCACCAAGAGAAAATCCAACACCAACTTCTAAACCGCCAGTAGTAAAACCAACACCAACTATTGCACCACCGGTAAAAGCAACACCAATTACTGAACCGCCTGTAGAACAGCCAACAGAGGAGCCACCATGTGATTCACCGTTAGGTTGTGATGGTGATGATGGCTTGGAGTGAGCAAACGAATCAGCCAGGCCCTCGAGCGGCTGTGGCGCCGTGGTCAACGACCTCCGGGCGTCTCGTTGCATGAGCGAGCCCGATGGCGAGGAGTGAGTAGGGAGGAGTGCGCGCTCCGCAGTTTCTCTTTTCTCTCTTCTCGCCGTTCCTCTCCCCTCGCCGTTCCTCACTCCTCGCAGTTCCCCTCCCTCCCCGCATTTCCCTCTCTCACTCCTCTCTCCTCTCCCCTCCCTCCTCGCCCTTCCCCTCCCTCCTCACCGGCCCTCCAGGGCAAGACGTTCCCGCTCAAACGCTGGCAAAAGGAACTGGAAAAGGACCAATTCCGCGCCATCTACTATAATGCGTGGGAAGACGACCTCTGCGATGACCCTCTGCTTTCAATCATTGGTAAGCTATCAGAGCGCTTCAAGAAAGGGAACCTCGAAACACTAGCAGGCGAAATGGGCAAGATCGCGATTCCTTTGCTCAAAAAGAATGCGGTGTCCACATTGACGTCTACTTTGCAAGGAACTACAATTCACACCGATTTCAAGAGACGCAGGCGGCAAGTGTGCGCCGCTCCAGATTAAGTGCCATGCCAGCCATGACCAGCCGACGCCAGCAGATCACCCTACAGCCTGAAGTGCTCCGCTGGGCGCGCGAGCGGGCCGGCCTGTCTCAAGTGGAGCTGGCGAAAAAGTTCCCCATCAATGTAGACCGCGTCACAGAATGGGAAGAAACCGGCAAAATCAGCATCGCCCAGGCGGACAAGCTGGCCGCCAAAACCTATACACCTCTCGGCTATCTCTACCTCTCGGTGCCGCCCGACGAGCTGCTGCCCATTCGCGATTTCCGCACGCGCGGCGACGGCCCCCCCAAGCGTCCAAGCCCGGACCTCCTCGACACCATTTACCAGATGCAGCGCCGCCAAGCCTGGATGCGCGACTTCCTGATCGAAGACGAAGAAGACCCGCTTCCGTTTATCGGCGCATACAGCCTGGGAGACACACATACCAAAGTCGCCGATGCCATGCGCGCAGCGCTTCATCTTGCGGATGGATGGGCCGAGCAGAGGCCCAGTTGGCATAACGCCCTCAGTTTTCTGCGTGACAGACTGGATGAGGTCGGCGTAATGGTGGTATTCAACGGGGTCGTTGGCAACAATACAAGTAGAAAGTTGGATCCCAATGAGTTTCAGGGCTTTGCCTTGGTGGACGAGTACGCGCCGCTCATCTTCGTGAACAACGCTGACTTCATCGCCGCTCGAATCTTTACTCTTGCCCACGAAGCAGCCCACCTCTTCATCGGCGAAACGGGGCTGACCGTTTTTGACAGACTGTTGCCCGCGGACAATGAAACGGAGCGGTTCTGCAATCAGGTCGCCGCTGAGTTTCTGGTTCCGCAGCGGGCGCTGGAAGAGTACTGGCCAGCCGCCCGAAACAGGGACAACCCCTATCAAGCCGTCGCCCGGAAATTCAAGGTGAGCGCCATCGTCGCCGCGCGTCGTCTTCTTGACCTGAACCTGGTCGACCGGGATACCTTTTGGAATTCCTATGATAGCTTCAAGGGCCAGGGTATAGGAAAGCCTTCCTCGAGTGGTGGAGGGGACTTCTGGAACACGCAAAGATGGCGCATTGGGCCTCGCTTCGCCGCCGCCGTTGCTCGCGCCGCCAAGGAAGGGCGCTTGTCGTATCGGGAGGCATATAGCCTTACCGATCTGAAAGGCGATACTTTTGATCAGATGCCGAAAAAGATGGGGATTGTCCTTTGAGTCGACAAGTTCAACCGTTGTTCGTACTGGACACCAACGTATTTATAGGCGCGCACAATGACTATTATGCGCCGGATTTCTGTCCCGCGTTTTGGGATTGCATTCTCCAATACTTTCATGCTGGGCGTTTGATCAGCATTGACCGCGTGTTTGCGGAATTAACAAAACCGAGTGACCTGGTTCAGTGGGCGCAGAACGCACCGAGCGCACTTTTTGCTTTCTCAGGGGAGCCCTCCGTCGTAACAGCCTACGGGACAATCATGGACTGGATTCAGAACAGTTCGCAGTTCAAGCCTGAAGCGGAAAGTAGGTTTGCAGGGGTAGCGGACGGATGGCTTATCGCCTACGCCCAAATCCACAATGCAGTCGTAGTAACACACGAATTATTTAATCCCAATGCAAAGGGTAGGGTACTCATACCCAACGTTTGCCGGCAGTTTAGCGTCCCTTACCTGAACACCTTCGAAATGCTGCGCCAACTCGGTGTTCAATTCGATTTGAGACCCACAACATGACCACCGACACCTCCGAGGCCGGCCTCGAAAGCCTCATCTGCAGCGCGCTGACCGGCCGCCCCTGCGACCCCGCCGCGGCCGACACGCTGCACGAACGGCCGGCCGCATCCTTTTGAATGCACCCTGTTTTTCCCATTTCGTGGTCTAGGGTTCGTTGACGTCTGATTCGTTCTGTCACAATGGCGACAATAGTAGGATGTCTACAAAGAGAATTGCCGATAAAGGCTACGATTCCGACCCGTTGCGAGAGTTGCTCGCAGCTCAACAGGTCGAGGTGGTGATTCCTTTCCGCCGCAATCGTAAGCAACCACGCGCCTATGACCGAATCCGCTACCGAGAACGCAACATCGTCGAACGTTTCATTAACAAAATCAAGTGGTACCGACGCATTTTCACTCGCTATGACAAACTCGCACGACGTTTCATGGCTTTCTTGCACTTTGCGTCTACACTGTTCTGGCTCGAACAAAATGTCAACAAGCCCAGACGAAACCTTGCACAATGGTAACGATAACGTTACCATATCGACATGATCGAGATCAGAGAATACGTAGACAGCCGAGGCCGCAGTCCATTCGGTCGTTGGTTCGACGGTCTCGACGCCGGGGCAGCGGCCAGAGTGAGGACATCCCTCGCCCGCATGGAGGCTGGTAACCTGTCCAACGTCAGAGGCGTTGGCAACGGGGTGTTAAAGTGTCGCATCAACGTCGGTCCAGGCTACAGAGTCTATTTCGGCAGAGATGGGGACACATTGATCATCCTGCTCGGTGGCGGCACAAAAGACCGCCAGCAGAGGGACATTGAAGGCGCTCGTGAACTCTGGCAGGAGTACAGGCGCCGCAAGCAGGAGGAGGTGTGAAAGATGCCGCTCACCCGTGACTTCAGAGAGACCGTGCAGGTCCGCGCCGAACGCGACCCGGCATTTCGAGAAGGGTTGCTGAAGCAAGGCGTCGAGTGCCTTCTTGCAGGAGACGTTGATACGGGCAAGATCGTGCTGCGTGATTACATCAACGCCACCATCGGGTTCGAGGAACTGGGCTCCCTCACCAACAAGCCGCCCAAGAGTCTGATGCGCATGTTCGGACCGTCCGGCAATCCCCACGCCCGCAACCTGTTCGAAGTCATCAGCTGC
>JAJEDJ010000053.1 GCA_022821545.1 Caldilineaceae bacterium | reverse complement strand
CCAATCACCTAAGCAATCAGCACCGCTTCCCGTTCGACTTGCATGTGTTAAGCACGCCGCCAGCGTTCATCCTGAGCCAGGATCAAACTCTCCGTATTTTCGCTGCCGTCCAGCCAGCATACCTCGCACTCCCAGTACGCCACAAAAACAACAGCACCTCTACGCAAAGCTCTTTCAAACTCTCAAGTCATCTCGCTCCCGAATATAACCCGCAAACCGCTACCGCAGTCCGCTTAATACCCGAAAACGTCTGACAGGTCTGCTGGACTCGCTTATCTTGTCACTCTTCAACTGTTAAGGTGCGCCAACTGCGTTACTCTACTACATCCGGATTCACCTGACAAATCGTCTCCGATTCAGTGCAGGTTTCTTCAATGTATCACACACCATTTCGCCTGTCAAATGCCGATCGGGTTGAATTTCATCTGTTCTGTATCGCCATCAGCAGGACGCTTGTATATGGGTTGCGAACTATCCGATTACAATCAGTACGGCGTCCTGTTCGACGCTCTCGCCCGCCGTGACTTCCACTTTGCGCACTACCCCCGAACGGACGGCGCGAATCTCGTTTTCCATTTTCATCGCTTCCAGGATCATCAGGGGTTGATCTTCTATGATCTCATCGCCATCCTGCACCAGTATCTTCACAATCATACCTGGGATAGGCGCTCTGACCGCGAGGTCGCCCTGGGGCAGCGCGGGCCCTTGGCGGGCTGCGTTGAGGCGGCGCGTGCGTTCATCCTCTATCCGCACACGGAACTGCTCACCGCGAAGGGTCACATCGTGGCTGTGAGGGGTCTCCTCTACCAGCATTTCGAAGCTGGCATCGTCCAGAAGCAGGCTGTACAGCTGGGTGACACCGCTCTGGCGGAGGTCAACGGAGATTGACTCGCCGTCAACCAGGACTTCGTCCTCGTTGATCTCGATTTCAAAGGTATGGTCGCCGACACTGGCAAAGTAAATCACCACCGGCCTCCCATTCCGCTCATGCGACCGGCCTGTTTCCAGGTGCTGGCGGCGTCGCCCTCGCCCCCGCCGATATTGACAGCGCGGCGGCCGGCCTCGTGCGCCACCAGGGCGGCGGCCACGGCTGCGATACGCGCTTGTTCGAGGTCGGGTTCGTTTTGGGCCACCAGCCGGCGACGGTCGAGGAAACCGGTATCAAAGGTTCCCCAGATGAACTCGGTGCTGTCCATGATCTCCTGGTGGAACGGGATCGAAGTCTTGATGCCACTGATACGATATTCGTTGAGCGCACGGCGCATGCGCAAAATGGCTTCGGCTCTGTTTTCCCCCCATACGATCAGTTTGGCGACCATGGGATCGTAGAAGAGGCTGACTTCGTAGCCCCGATAGAGTGCGCTTTCGACGCGCACGCCGGGTCCGGTCGGCTCCTTGAGGTAGGTGACGACGCCGCTATTGGGCATGAAGTTGTTGAAGGGATCTTCGGCGGTGAGGCGGCACTCGATAGACCAGCCCTTTGGTCGGATATCTTCGGGGCGGTAGCGCATGCGGCGGCCGGCGGCTATCGTGAGCTGCTCTTTGACGATATCAACGCCGGTCACAAATTCGGTGACGGGGTGCTCCACCTGCAGGCGGGTGTTCATCTCGAGAAAATAGAACTTCTCCTCTACGGGGTCGAACAGGAATTCAATCGTACCGGCGTTGACGTAGTTTACTGACTCGGCGGCGGCCACTGCGACGCGTCCGAGCTCCTGGCGCAGGTTTTCGTCGACGGCCACGCTGGGCGCTTCTTCGATCAGCTTTTGGTGCCGCCTCTGGATTGAGCATTCGCGCTCGCCCAGGTGGATGGTATGCCCGTAACTATCGGCCAGGATCTGCACCTCGATATGGCGAGCGCTGGAGATAAATTTTTCCAGGTAGACTTCGCCATTGCCGAAGGCGCCCACTGCTTCGCGGCGGGCGCCTTGGAGGGCGCTGGTGAACTGATTGGGATCATGGACGACGCGCATGCCTTTGCCGCCGCCCCCTGCCGTGGCCTTGATCATCAGAGGAAACCCGATCTGTACGGCGGTGGCCTTCAGCTCGTCATCTCGCAGGCCCTTGCGCGAGCCGGGGACAAGGGGCACATTATTTTTGGCAACGGTTTCGCGGGCTGTCTGTTTATCCCCCATCTTGGCGATGGCATCGGGTGAGGGCCCGATGAAAGTGATGCCGGCGTCGGCGCAGGCGGCGGCAAATTCTGCGTTTTCGGCCAGAAAGCCGTAGCCGGGATGGATGGCATCAACGCCGGCCTTGCCGGCCACGTCGATGATCTTGTCGATGCGGAGGTAGCTGTCGCGGCTGGGGGCCGGGCCGATGTGATAGGCTTCGTCGGCGTAACGCACGTGAAGTGCGGTCCGGTCCACGTCGGAAAAGACGGTGGCGGTAGCGATACCCCGCTCTTCACAGGCCCGCAACACGCGGACGGCGATTTCACCTCGATTCGCAACCAGAACTTTTTTGAACATGCGCAGTTCCTTACAGTCTTACGTCTATCTCAAGAGGGGCGTGCCCCCTGGGCGAAACGCGTCGTCTTCCCCTCTCTCCTCGTCCCACTATGGGAGTTATTGTAAGTCCCGATTGAAGGCAGGCCCTGTGCCTGGAGAGAGTCTACTTTGTATCCGCACATCATATTCCCTGACGATGGACTCGAGCCTGAATCAGAAGGCGGTCACAGGTAAAGGGGGCCGGTGGAATCTCGCTACTCGGATGCCACGTGCCGAAGGCGCTGTCGTTCGGCGAGAGGAGCAAACGACGAAACCCCCACATTGAGAGATCGACGGTGCGTCCCACGGGCGAACTGAAACTTTCTTCCACAATTGCCTGCACGGGCGCAAAGCCGGCGGCGTAGCGGGTTTCCCAGGTTCCTTCCGGGAGGACGCCGTCTTCATTTGGCGCGCAGGCCACACGCAGGGTAACGAAGCCGCAATCGACCACAATCACAGCCATCTGACTGCTGCCGTATTGGATATCGGCCTCGACAATCTGGCCGGCGAAGGCGTAGAGGGCGGGGCCGATCTGGGTGAAGCAGGGAGACAGCGGTTCCTTCTGGACAGCGTACCAGGGATCCGGCCCCGGTTCGGGCAGCAGGACGCCGCCATCGAGCACGGCTGTCAGGGGCAGGCCCTGCTGCAGTCGAGGAAAGCCCATGAGCGCGAACTGTTCGGCGGACAGCTCTAATTCGATCTGGGGCAATTCTCGCATTTTGCCAGTGAACGGCCGAGATTCGATTTGAAGCTCTTCCTGCGTTCCATTCTGGCCGGTCATGCGATCGGTATTTCTTTCTCCATTCGGTCCCGGCAGCGTTGGATTCACAGTGGGATATTCCCGTGTTTCTTGGGGGGGAGCCGATCGCGTTTGTTCTGCAGCATTTCCAGTGCATTGATCAAACGGGGCCGGGACTCATGCGGTTCGATGACGTCGTCGATGAAGCCGTTGGCGGCGGCGATATAAGGGTTGGCGAAACGGTTGCGATAGTCTGCGACCAGATCGTTTCTCTTGGCGACGGGATCCTCAGCAGCCGCGATTTCACGACGAAAGATTACGTTTACAGCGCCCTCCGGTCCCATGACCGCGATTTCGGCGGAAGGCCAGGCAAGAACAAGGTCGGCGCCGATGTGGCGGGGGTTCATGACGCAGTAGGCTCCGCCGTAGGCTTTGCGCACGATGACGGTCAGTTTGGGAACCGTCGCTTCGGAAAAGGCGTAGAGAAGCTTTGCGCCATGGCGAATGATGCCGCCGTGCTCCTGATTGAGACCGGGCATGAAGCCGGGCACGTCCTCGAGAACAACCAAGGGGATATTGAAGCAGTCGCAGAAACGGACAAAGCGGGCCGC
The DNA here is from genome assembly GCA_022821545.1 of Caldilineaceae bacterium. Classification (GTDB taxonomy): domain Bacteria; phylum Chloroflexota; class Anaerolineae; order Caldilineales; family Caldilineaceae; genus Bin5. Next base: position 96,567 of record JAJEDJ010000053.1, on the reverse strand, counting down.
TTTCTGGCTGGCGTCGACATCGAGGACACCGGCGAGGACGGCCGGCTGCTGAGCGACGATGCCGATGGCGCGACCGCCGAGACGGGCGAAACAGACCATCACATTGCGGGCCCACTGTTCGTGGACTTCGAGGAACTGCCCGTCATCTACGATTCGCCGGATTATCTCTTTCATATCGTAGGGACGGTTGGGGTTGTCCGGCACGATTGAATCCAGCTCTTCGTCCTGCCGCAGAAGATCGTCGGTGGAAGGTACGAGGGGAGGATCTTCCATGTTGTTATTAGGCAGATAGCTCATCAACTGTTGCACGATGAAGAGTGCGTCTTCTTCGTTTTCGGCGGTGAAGTGGGCGACGCCCGACTTGCTGCCGTGGATCGAGGCGCCGCCGAGCTCTTCAAATGTGACCTCTTCATGGGTAACCGTTTTGACGACATCGGGCCCGGTGACGAACATGTGACTTGTATCTTTCACCATGATGACGAAGTCGGTGATGGCGGGCGAGTAGACTGCTCCGCCGGCGCAGGGTCCCATAATGACGCTGACCTGGGGTACAACGCCGGAGGCCATGACATTGCGGAAGAAGATGTCGGCGTAGCCGGCCAAGCTGAGGACGCCTTCCTGGATGCGGGCGCCGCCGGAGTCGTTCAGGCCGATGACGGGCGCGCCGTTCTTCATGGACATGTCGATGACTTTGCAAATTTTGGCGGCGTGATGACGGCTTACGCTGCCTCCGAAGACGGTAAAATCCTGGGAAAAGACGTAGACGAGGCGGTCATCGATTGTGCCGAAGCCTGTGACGACACCGTCACCGGGAATGCGCTGCTTGTCGAGGCCGAAGTCGTGGCTGTCGTGGGTGACGAGGGCGTCCAATTCGCGAAAGCTGCCTTTGTCCAGCATGAGCTCGAGCCGTTCGCGTGCGGTAGCCCTGCCCTTGGCGTGCTGAGTTTCGATCCGTTCGAGGCCGCCTCCGAGCTTGGCCATGTCTTTACGGCTGCGCAGATCGGTGATACGTGGATCGATTGTCGAGTCAGTCAAGACAAACTCCTCTATCCTATCGTTGGTCGAATTGCGGTTGTTCCCGGCGCCTTAGTCGCCGCCCGCCCCGGATTCGAGCGCCGGGCGCGCTAGACGAACTCTTTCGCTGCCGAGGCGCGAACGTGACCGGCCATGATCGCAAAGCCGCAAATAAGAGACGGCGGTTGTGCTTGAGAATGGTCCGGTCCAGGCGCCATTACCTGTCACCCAAGCGTAATGGTTCCAGTCAGGAGCAGCAGGCCGATCAGTATCGGCTGATGAATCACATAGATGACGAGGGAGTGACGGCCAAAGAACTGCAGAACAGGGAATGGGAAAATCCCTCCAAAATTGGGCAGCGGAAGTTTGCGCGCGCCGCCTTCATAGAAAACAGTACCCACGAAGACGCCGATCAGGAAGATGGCAAACCAGTGGGGAAAGGGAAAGTAGTCGGAATAATAGTAGCCGGGCGGTTCGATGCCCAGCGGAACGAGCCAGGAGACACCGGCCGGCGCCTGCACATTCATGTATTGCAGAAGATAACTGAGCGCATAGAGCACGCCCGCCACCGCCAGCGTCAGCCAGCGCTTGTTCAACAAAGGGATCGAGCAGACTATCGATGTCCCGATCAAATGCAGCACGCCAAAGTCGATGGGAGGCAAAACGGCCACCCGCATAACTAATGAGAGTATGAGTCCGATACCGAGAATGTGCAGCCCCCGCCGCGCAGTTTTCCAGGCCAAGCCATCGACTGAACCGCGTAGAAACAGTGCCCGATTGTAGCTCAGAACTACCGAGACTCCTGCCAGCGTGATGAAGGAAGTCGCGGTGAATCGCTGGAAATAGAACCAGAAGCCCTCATGCAGTACGACCGGTACGCCACCGAAGTTCCGCAGGTCGAACATCAGATGAAAGATGACCATGGTGATGATGGCCACGCCGCGCCAACTGTCAACCTCCCAGAAGCGGGTGACGGGAGGGGGGGCAGCGGCGGGGGCTGATTCGCCGGAGTCGCTCCCCGTTCGATCGATCCCGGTGAACTCTGCATCTTTTTCGGACAATTCCGTCTGAACGGCTGCGGCTCTTTGCATCATCGGGCACCCTCAGACCACGGCAAGGCTTTAGGCGGGCGCAGAACTATGCACTTGAAACAATTCCCGGTTCCTGCGAGAATCAAAGGGGACAATTCCCACCAACCCACCTGGTGAACCGGTCTGCAGACAGCGATGCACACTACGCGGATATCCGCGGTAGCGCACTGGACATTATAGCGCATACAACAAACCCGGCGCTCCCCAGACCAACGGCAACGCACGCATACATTATCGTCAATGGTGGGATTGGCGCAGGAACAACGTCTGAGCGTGGTCAGCAGGCGGCAGTTTGTAGGCGAAGAGCAGTATCCACTAATTGCCACTTTTGACTGCTACAGCGTGCGATCATTCTACACGATACGACAGGAGATCACAAGGAAAATGGGCCAAGCGGAAACGGCCCGCACCGGTGCCAAGTCGCGTAAAAGTTGTACCTTCCGCCCGCCTTCCGATCCGCCTGGATGGATTGCGCGGGCACAGGCGACGCTGAGCGCCCTGGAAGGGCCCAGGTCGCGTCACCATGTGGGGAACTGTATCGAGTTTCACCATTCCGTGCCAAGCACGATGCCGATCGCTCGCGGTATATTTGACGGGAGGGGCGGCCGTGCCGCGGGCACGGTGGTCATTGCCGACCATCAGACGGCCGGGCGGGGCCGGTTGGATCGCGGCTGGGAAGACACGAGCGGGCGGGGGCTGCTGGGCAGCTATATTCTATGCGGTGAACTGTTGCCGGAACATCCGTCACTGGCGGTAATGCTGGCGGGTCTGGCTCTGGTGCGGGCGATCGGTGAGAGCTGCCCAGATCTGGAAAACTGTGTACGTCTGAAGTGGCCGAACGACGTGATCGCAGTGGAAGTTGAAGGCCCGGTGAAACTGGCGGGCATTCTGGTGGAAAGCATCTTCCACGGGCGGGAACTGAGCGGCGTCATTCTGGGTATCGGAATCAATGTCAATCAGCGTCAGGAGGAGTTACCACCTGTTCGCGGCGGTGGGCTGACTCCGTCCAGCCTGATGCTTCTGGGCCATGGCGTCGACCCGCCCAGTGGAGATTCTTCACCGATCAAGAGAGAGCATCTGCTGGTCGCTCTGTGCCGGGCGCTGGATGATCTGTGCGCGCCCGGCTCACGGCCTGCGGCGTCCGCGTTGCATGCTGACTGGCAGGGCGCGCTATTCGGAATGGGGGCTGTCGTCACGGCCCACACCGCTGACGGGCCGATTCGCGGCCGGGCGGTCGGGACATCTTCGCAGGGGGCGCTGCGGGTCGGCACAGGCGGCGGCGAGACACTCGAAATCCACTCGGGAGTCGTCGATTTTGATTGGGCTACCGTTGGCGGCAAGCGGTAGCCGGTATGTGGCCAGTTCCAAATTGGCGGCGGCGCACATCTTGGATACATGCTGTTCCCTTTCTGCGCCTGCACTCCGGCCCACTCGACCTGCCTTCGTGATCCAACTACTGGAATGCACAATCAATTCTCAAATGATTGGTCTTCTCTGGCGCACAGGGTATCATTATTTGTATTGGCCCATATTGTCGGAACTCCTACAATACCCTACTTCCCGCTATGAACCTCTCCTTTGACTCACCGGTCCGATTTCAGCTTGTGCAGACGCCCGAGCCGAGGTACGCGCCGCGCAAGGGCCCGGGCGGCCCGCCCCAGGCGCAACAGCGCTGGATGGCTCTTCTGGTCCTACTTGCGTTTGCCTGGCGGATGATAGGTGTGATGGCGCGAAATCTTAACCGGGTGGAAGAGGAAACAATCCAGCTTGCAGCCCGCCCCGTGGGCGAAATGGTCGGGGCACTTGCGGCGCCGGGGCAGAATGGGACTGTATATTATCTTCTGATGCGCCCGTGGTTAGAGTTCTTCGGGACCGATCTCTTCGCGTTGCGGTATTTTTCTGTGTTGGCCAGCTCGGCCGGCATCGTGCTGATGTGGCAGGTCGCCCGCCGGATGGTGCCGGCGGTAGGCGGCACGCTGCTGAGGAATCTGCCGCTGCTGTCGACGCTTTTTCTGGCGTTCAATCCATTACAGCTCTGGTACAGCCAGGAAGGGGGGCGTTATGGGCTGGTTGTGGGGCTGGTGCTGTTCTCGAGTTGGAGCTGGCTGCAGGCGATGTGGCACAGCGGATATGTGCGCTGGCTGATCTATCTTGTCATCACCTCGATATCGATCTATACGCACGTGATGACGGCGCTGATTCTGCCGGTCCATCTGGTCTGGTTTTTGCTTGCCAATCCGCTCAACCGGCAGCGCTGGAAAGGATACGGCCTGACACTTGTCAGCTTTGCGTTACCGGTGCTGCCTTTGACGGCGTGGGGCAGGGGCCTATTGGCCGGGGCAATTGGTGGGGTCGAACAGCAGAGTGGCAGCGCGCTGCAAAACGCTCTCAGCGACCTGCCGGCCACGCCTTTACCGGAGATGGCGCGCACGCTGCTCCTCAACAATGCACAGGGCCTTCTGGACCCGATTTCACACTTTTGGCTGATCCCGATCTTCTTTCTTGGCTTGACCGGTCTGCTGGTTGGGTACACGGAGTTTGGGGGGCGGATTGCAAACGTGGGCATGCTGGCGACCTGGTTGATTCTGCCGGTTCTGCTTCTCTACGGTATCACTCTGTTGGCGCCGACTCTTTCGGGGCCCACTGTCCAGGTCGGTGAGAGGGCAGCCCGGTTCGAGGGGGTAATCTGGATTGCGCCGGCGTTTACAATGTTCGTGGCATTGGGGACACAGGTGATGCGCCGCGCCTACGGCCGTTTGGGCAACTGGCTGGCGGTCGGGTTGATCATCTTTGTTATCGCGTTCTGGGGATATAGCTGGTGGGATCATGCCCAACGTCCCATAAACGTACAGCTGGGCGCGGCGGAGCAGTCTCTCCATTCAATTAGCGGTTATCTGGAGTAGTGACATGTATCAAGGATCTGGCGGCCGGGGCTGGAACGCCCTCAGCCGCGGGCAGCAGATCGGAATCGGCGTCGTTGGGATTCTGGTCCTCTTTGCGCTTCTGTCCGGGGGCAGTTCCCTGGGGCGATTGGGCGATCCATTGTGGCTCCTCGCCGTGGGAGTCATCATTCTGGTTGCTTTACCGGTCCACGAAATGGCGCATGCTGCGATGGCCGTGCAGTTGGGCGACCCCACGCCGCGCATGCAGGGGCGCTACACTCTTAATCCAATCGCCCATATCGATCCGTTTGGCGCTCTCCTGATCCTATTTACCGGATTCGGTTGGGCCAAGCCAGTGCAGTGGAATCCCGGCAACATCGACGTAGACGTGCGCTTGGGGACAATTCTGGTGGCGGCGGCGGGCCCTGTCAGCAATTTGGTTCTGGCTGCGGTGGGAGCATTCCTTGTCCCGTTCGCCGACATCCCCATGCTGGAACGATTTCTGAGCTTTTTCGTCTGGATCAACGCGCTGCTGTTTGTCTTCAATCTGATCCCGATTCCGCCGCTGGATGGCTCCCATATACTGTTCGCCATTCTGCCAGGCGATTATTTTCAGCTGCGCATGGCCCTGAGCCGTTATGGCTTCATCATTTTACTGGCGGCGATCTACCTCGGACGCGGCTTTATCAGCGGCCTGGCCGGTCAGATCGTCAGATGGCTCTTTCTTGCTTTCGGGAGTTGAAAATTGGGACGGCGGGAATCAGTGGCGCGGCGGCGGTCCATTTGGGTGGAGGACAGTCATTGAGTATGATGGGGCGACAGGAGTTGGACTGGATTGACAGATGCAGGGAACGGCCCGCAGGATTACGCGGCGCATACGCCAATTCGTGCGCGGCATTACCGCTTCCGTTTCGGCGGAGGAGCTGCAGCAGGCAGCCAAATTTCTTCCAACCGCCGGGCTGACCCGCTTTCAGCAGATGCCGGTGGATGCCCAGCGACACAGCTTGAACGTCTTGACTACCTTGCAGCGCGCGGGTTGGAATGATCCGGACCTGGCGGCGGCGGCGCTGCTCCACGATGCGGGAAAGCTGGCGGCCGCGAAGTCCGGTCTCTCACTCAACGCGTGGGTGCGGACAGCGCTTGTCTTGATGGAAACGATGGCGCCAGGCCTCGCCGCCAGCCTGACCGTAAAGGATTCGACCGGCGGCTGGCGCTACCTTCTGCATGTCCATTTGATGCATCCGCGCATTGGCGCGCGTTGGGCCGATGCGGATGGATGCAGCCCACTTACGTGTTGGCTGATCGCCCATCATCAGGACACGACAGGACGGCCGGAGGCTGTGTTGACTTCGGCGGACGATTCGGAGACACGATGGACGGAGGGCAGCGGGCGGCAAGGGGCGGCAGAAGATCGTATGCGCCTGCTGGCCGCGTTGCAGTGGGCTGACAGCCAGAACTGATCCCAACCGGCGCGCGATTTTTATAGCATCGCGATCTTGATAGCATCGCGACCTTGATAGCATTCAGGACGGAAACCCATGGCAGAAACGACAGCAAAAATTACGATTGTTGGGCTGGACTTGATTGGGACCAGCATCGGTCTTTCGTTACGGGAAAACGCGGGCAACTACCAGGTCATCGGCCATGACCGCGAGCCTTCTCGGATGAATGAGGCCAAGCAGTTGGGCGCGATCGACTCGACCACGTGGAATCTGCATTCGGCTTGCGACAGCGCGAGCCTGGTCATCGCCACAGAACCACTGTCGGAACTGCAGGAGTTTTTGCAGCACATCCGAGAGGATGTGGCTGAGGGCGCGGTGATCCTGGGAATCGGGGCGGTGATGCAGCCGGCGCTCGAGATCGCGTCCGACAACCTGCCGGAAGGTATCCACTTCGTCGCGGGCCGGCCGGTTTACGTTGACATCAGCAGCCAGCCGGAACCGCGCAGCGAACTGTTCAAGGACAGCACTTTCTGCATTGGCGCGGCCACGCAGACCGAATCCAGCGCGCTGGAGCTGGTGAGCAATTTGCTGGCGCGTCTGGGCGCCAAGCCCCTCTATATTGATCCGCTCGAACATGACGGCATCGTAGCGGCGGTGGAACAGCTGCCCGAAATCCTGGCGGCAGCTCTCTTCCAGGGTGCGTTCGATGCCCCCGGTTGGAATGAAAGCCAGAAGCTGGCCGGGCGCCGCTTCGCCCTCAGTACAGCCCTGGACGCCAGTGCTGCGGAACTGGCCGCCTCACTGTTCGCCAATCGCGATACGATTCTGCAACGGATGAACCTGTTTTCCGGGCTGCTGGAAACGTGGCGCGAGCGCCTGTCCGCCGAGGACGCCAAGCCGCTGGAGGAGGCGCTGGATGGACTTGTGGAGGGCCGGGCCAAGTGGGAGCGAGACGCGAAGCTGCGCGATTGGGACCGCCTGACGGAGCCGACCTCACGCGAGGATTACGGCAATTCGCTGGGCCAGATGTTTTTCGGCAGTCTTCTGCGCGGGCGGGCGGGCCGTCGCGATCCTGGACGCAGCGACAAAGATCCGCGGGCGAAGCGATAGCATCGCTGTCTGCGAGGCCGATACGCGGTCGCGCGCCCTCCGAGTTTCGTATGCGCCGACCGGATATTCGTTGACGGCATGACATTGTTACACTACACTGAAATGCTATAATGAAAGTTCACGCCTCTGATCTTGCGGCGCAGCGCGCAACCTATTGTGGAAGGAGCAGTGCAGAGATATGAAACGGAAACAGCGTTTTGCCTTTGTCACAGTTGCACTGGCACTGGTATTTGCCTTCGTCATAGGTTATTCGCACACGCATGCCCAGGGGCAATTTCCCGGCTACAAGTCTACGATTCAGACCTACAACATGAGTCAATCCACGGCCAATATCATCCTGGCCTTTTACAGGCAGGATGGCAGCCTGGAGAAGACGCTGACTGATATCATCGAGCGCGACCGCTCAAAGATCTACTTCACACTGCCGGTGCAGGAGGGATTCAGCGGATCGGTTGTGATCTCATCGGATCAACCGGTCGCCGCGCTCAGCAACATGATGAACAGCGCGCTGACGGCGGGAGGAACGTACGTAGGAGAAAGTCAGGGCAGCACAACTGTCTACCTGCCTCTGCTGATGGCGAACAGTGACGGAGGCTTCAACAGCTGGTTTGCTCTGCAGAATCCCAATCCGTCTTCTACGAATGTGACGGTGAATTACAGCGACGGAATCACGACGGACATCACGCTGGCGGCCTACGCTTCGCATAACTTCTATCAGAAACAGGAGTCGCACACGAGTAATCTCTTCTCGGCCAAGGTGACTAGCGACGAGCCTGTCGTCGTGGTCGCGTTTCTGGAAGATACGGCCTCTATGGCGGCCTACAACGGGTTCGCCAGCGGCGCTGTCAATCCCGCAATGCCCCTGGTGAACGCCAACAATAACGGCATCAACACCGATATTCAGATGCAGAATACGGGCGACACGGATACCACTGTAACGGTATCCTACATGCCGTCGGCGGCCGGCAGCGCCTGCACGGAAACGCAGACCATCGCTGCCGGGCAGAGTGTTACTTTTGCGGGCCGCGCCTTTGAGAGCGGCGTCAATTCCACCTGCTCGGGCGGCGACAAGTTTATCGGCTCCGGCTATGTAACCACAAACAGCGCGAGTCAGCCTCTGGCGGCGGTTGTTAGTCAACGCACCGGTAGTTCTCCCTTAACCCAGTTCGCGGCTTACGGCAGCTTTGATCCGGACGATGCCACGAGCGCTGTGCGCATGCCTACAATCAACGACCGCAACGCCGGTTTTTTCACCAGCGTCAATGTGATGAACGTAGGCTCGTCAGAGACCGCGGTGGCGTGCAGTTTCACCGACACGACCTACACGGTCACGGGGACACTGCAACCGAATGAGACTTTGACGGACTTGCAGGCAAACAAGATTCAGGATGGCTATGTGGGCAGCGCCACCTGCACGGCTACAGCTGACGGCGCTAAAATCATAGCGGTGGTTAACCAGTTGAAGACTGGCGCTACGGACGACCAGTTCCAGGTGTACGAGGCGATCAATCAGTAACGACTAACTATGAGGGAAGCGGGAACGCGTTTCACTGCTCGTTCCGGGAACGGCTCATGAGACGTCAGGCGTGTATTCTCATTACAGTTCTGCTGTTCCTGGGGTGCAGCGGCGGCATTCCCGGGGTAGAGCAGACATCTTCTCTGACGACGGCAGGACGGGACAGCAGGGCAGGCAGCACACGGGCGGACAGTGGAGCGAGCTCGGATTCGATAAGTTCATCGCTGGAGAACGCGACTCGCGGCGGCGCTCTGACCGGGGTGCTCCTCTTGAAAACGGAGGACGGCTTTCAGCCGGTGGCCGATGTGAAACTCGCGATCGGTGAGACGTTGAGCGATGATGAGGGCACGGAACGAATTGTCGCGTACGACCCGTCGACTGCGCCGGTTACCTATACCGATGCCAGCGGCCGCTTCGTGTTTGAGGACCTCGAATCCGGACGGTACGGCCTCATTCTCGACATCGTGATGAACTCCTTCCTGTTGTACCAAGAGGGGTCACTCGACGCGGTCCTCTTTGAGATAGCGGACGGAGAAATGACCGACCTGGGCAACCTCGAATACTCTGAGTTGCCTTTACCCCAGTGATACGGATGACGGCAACCGGCCGACCACCCGTTATCGGGATGAAGAACCTTCCCAGAGCCACTTTCCCTTCCAGCAAATCTCATCAACGAAGCCCAGGCGACGGTAGAACTGTACCGGCGTATCTGCCGGATCTGTGCTGATCAGGAGCGATCGTTTGCCCAGTGCGTAAGTATCCGCGAGCACGCGGGACAGCAGTTGACGTGCGATGCCCTGATTGCGGAAGGGCGCCCGCGTCGCCAGGTTGAAGATATAGCGGTCGGGGCCCTCGTACCAACCGATGATACCGGCAGCTTCGTCTCCGACACGGTCGATGAGGAAGGCCCCGCCGGGAATGAACTACAGACAGCCGTTCTCGGTCGTGGCCGGCGACCGGCAATTTCACAGGCTGCTACGGGATCAGTCCTTTGGCGCGAAAGGCGGTCGCCAGGCGATGGATCCCTTCCTTGATCTCTTCAGGCCCATTGTAGCCGAAGCAGAGCCGGGCGCAGTTCTTCCCGGAGACACCGTCGGGGGCGAAGAGCGGCCCGGGATGGTAGCCGACGTCATACTCATCGAGAATGTCGTCGCGCACTGCGGCCAGATCGACATGCTCCGGTAGTTGCAGCCAGATGAACAGCCCGCCCTGCGGCCGGCTCCAGGTGGCGCCGCTGCCACTGAAATTCTCATCGAGCGCGTCAAGAATGGCGTCGCGCCGGTCTTTCTGGATGTCGTTAATCTCCTCGATGTGGCTGTAGAGATGGGTGGTGGAGAAGCGATGCACCGCCCACGAGGCGAAGGTGTTTACGGAGCCGCCGCTTTTGCCACCGATCGCGTGTTCAAGAAACTGCCGCGGGCCGGTCAGATAGCCGAGGCGCATGCCCGGCGCGATGATTTTGGAAAAGGAAGCGACATAGAGCACGCGGCCGGTCTCGTCGAGAGAATGCAGTGACGTAACGTCATTGCCCTCATAGCGCAGGTCCACGTAGCAGTCATCCTCCAGAATCGGCACGTCGTATTGTTGTGAAAGCGCCACTAATGCTTTGCGGCGGGCCAGGGTCATGGTCCAGCCCTGCGGGTTCTGGAAGGTGGGAACGGTGTAGATTAGCTTGGGCTTTTTGCCCTCGGCGCCAGCTGTGCGGATGGCCTCTTCTATGGCGGCCGGAATCATGCCCTCTTCATCTGTGGCCACGCCGCGCAGGTCGGCGCGAAAACGGCGCAGGGTATTGAGCGTGCCGCTGTAGACGAAATCCTCGGTGAGGACGACGTCGCCGGGATCCAGAAGTGTCTCGGCAACCATATGGATGGGCTGGCTGGAGCCGTCGGCGAGGATGATGTCGTCGGCCGTCACGTTGATCGCTCTGTCACGTTGCAGCTTGGCGGCCACGAACTCGCGCAGGGGCGTGTAGCCTTGGGGATTGGCGTAGAGGGAGAGGTCGCCGCCCTCTTCTTCCATTGCCTGGCGCAGGCCATCGAGAAGCCCTTCCAGAGGCAGAGAGCCGGGATCGGGATAGGCGACGGCGAAGTCGTACCGGCCGCGTTTCCCCGCGCCCAAGGCCTTAGGTTCAGATGCGCTGCGGGCGTACATTCCGGCCCAGGTGAACTGCTCTGCTGGTTCGCTGCCTGAGCGCTGACTGTTGGTTGACATGAGCGAATCTCCACTGTCGTGTGATCGGGAGGTCGGTGAGGACTGAGGTAGGAAAAGAGTACCCGCCAACAGTCAAAAACGCAATTGTGCGACCCTGCGCGCAGTTGTACAGGCAGACTGAAACTGCGATAATGCGGAACTGCAGTGATCGGTGGTCAGTGAGTGCGGTGATCGGTTGCGGATGAGTGTAAGGAGGGCGAATTGACTTTGGCTGAATCGTTACCACGAGACAAGGAATGGGCCTGATGACGACCTTTGAGGGATCGAGACAACTGATCGCAGAGGCATCGCAGACTCTGCCCGGCGGGGTGAACAGCAACTACCGGCTGGGAATTGCGCCGACGCCGCTGGTTTTCGAGCGGGGCGAGGGCCCGTACCTGTACGACGCGGACGGCAACCGGCTGATCGATTACTACCTGGGCATGGGACCCATGATCCTGGGCCACAACCCGGCGCCGGTGTTGGAGGCGGTGGAGAAGCAGCTGGGTTCGGGCATCCTCTATGCGGGACAGAGCCGGATCGAGCAGGAAGCGGCCAGGATGGTGTGCGATATGGTACCGTGCGCAGAGCGGGTCCGCTTCAGTTGCGCAGGCAGTGAGGTGGTGCAGGCGGTGATCCGGCTGGCGCGGGCGGCTACGCATCGTTCGGTAATCATCAAGTTCGAGGGGCACTACCACGGTTGGATGGACAACATTTTGTGGAGCATCGCGCCGACCGCGGAGGAGTACGGCCCTGAGGAGGCGCCGAACGCTATTCCCGCCAGTGCCGGTCAGGACCTGCAGGCCGGTTTGCATACCGAGGTACTGCCGTGGAACAACCTGGAACTGTTGGAAAAGCGGCTTGAGCGCGGGGATGTGGCTGGCGTAATCATGGAGCCGGCGATGTGCAACACGAGTACCGTCTTTCCGGGTGACGGTTACCTGGAAGGCGTGCGCAGGGCATGCACTGAAACAGGCACAGTGCTTATCTTCGACGAGGTGATCACAGGCTTCCGGGTTGCGCCCGGGGGCGCGCAGGCCCACTTCGGCGTGACGCCGGACCTGGCGACCTTTGGCAAGGCGATTGCGAGCGGGTTCCCGGTCTCCTGCTTCGCAGGGCGCGCCGACCTGATGGAGCTGTTCGCGAGCGGGGGTGTGATGCATGGCGGCACTTTCAACGGGCATCCGGCGTGTATGGCCGCGCTGGTCGCGACGCTCAAGGAACTGGAAAAGCCGGAGACGTTCGCCGCGCTCGACAGGCAAGGGACGCGATTGATGGAGGGCATTGAGGAGGCGTTGGACGCGGCGGACATCCACGCCCGTGTTGAGGGCTTCCCCCAGATCTTCCACGTAGGATTCGGCGTGGAGGGGCAGGTTACCGACTATCGCAGCTCACTGCAGGCGGATAAGGAGCGCTATGTCCGCTTCACGGAAGCGCTGCACTTTCGGGGCGTGCGCGCGTTGGAGCGGGGCGCGTGGTTCCTGTCGACGGCGCATACAGCGGACGTGGTCGACGAGACGGTTGCGGCGGTGGCCGCGGTGGCGCGGGAGATTTGAAGCAGTGTTCAATGGGTAGTGGTTAGCGGTCGGTATCTTCCCAGTAGAGTTCTTTCAGGCGGCGGATGTATTCCCGGTCCCGTTTCTCGACGGCCTCTTCGAAGTTGGCCGGGTCCACAAACCAGGGCTGCGCCTTCAACATCTGCTCGCGGAGTTTTTCGTTTTCGATGGCGCGGGGATTGCGCACGTCTTCGGGCCATTTCCAGATGCCGGCGAGGTCGTAGTGCAGGAACGGCCCTTCGTGGGGCATGCGGAAGCCGAAGGTTGAGACGATCCCCAGTTCGATATCCTCTGCGCTGGCCATGCCTTCGGCCCACAGCTGGCTGGCCTCCCTCGCCATCGCGTGCTGAATCCGGTTCAGCAGATAGCCTGATTTCTCCCCGCGTACACGGATGGGAATCTTTCTGGCGCTGCTCAACAGTTCGCAGGTGATCTCGAAGGTCTCGTCGGTCGCGCCGGGCCCTTTGGCGACCTCCAGGCCGGGGACGATATGCGGCGGCGCGAAGTAGTGGGTGAGCACCAGCTTGTCCTGGCGGCCGATGTGGGCGCCGATGTCGCTGAGCACGAGGCGGGAGGTGTTGCTGGCGAGAATCGTATGGGGCGGGCAAAGTTCGTCGAGCCGTTTGAACAGCGCCTGCTTGTCGGGCAGCCGTTCGATAATCGCTTCGGTGACGAAGTCGCTGCGCGCGGCCAGTTGCGCCAGATCGGTGGTGGTGGTGATCCGGGCCAGCGTTTCATCGGCGCGGGGCTGGCCAATCAGTCCGCCTTCGACGAAGAGCTGCAGGGCATGGTTGATGTTGGCCTTGGTTCCGGCCAGTACATCGGCGCTGAGGTCGCTGATGATGGTGGGGTAGCCCCAGAGCGCGAAATTGATGGCGATGCCGAAGCCCATGGTCCCGCCGCCGACGACGCCGACGGTTTTGATGTCGGATAGCTGCATGGCTTTTGTCTCCAGTTTTCAGCAGGCAGCGGCTGGCAGGGCTTCAACGATCACTGCCAGCTGAACGCTAACCCTTACCGTTCGCGAGCGCCAGTTCGTACAGCGGCTCAAGCTGGCCTACGTGGTAGGCCTCGTGGAAGACCAGATAGAAGTGCAGCCGCTGATCGACGGTGACGCCGCGTTCTTCATCATAGACTTCATCCAAGCGGGATTCCGGCATCTTCTCGAGCGCGGCGACGACCCGTTCGGAGAGATCATCAAGACGCGCCAGGATGGTTTCCAGCGGGATGGCTTTGTCGGGGTCGGTCAGCGGTTCGGAGCCGCCGCCGTAGATAGCGAATTCGTCCTCGTCGGGCTTGGTGACCCCGTCGATGACGCCGAGGTATTGCTCCCGATAGACCATTATGTGGCCGAGGATCCAGTTCATGCAGTTGGCGGGGATGGGCAGCTGCAGCATGCTGTCGGCATGGGTCAAGCCCTCCGTCTTCTGCTTGATGACGTTATTGGCGGTCCCGAGCATGTTGACATACAGGGTTGGGCTGTGCATAAGCAACTCCTTTCATAACTGGATTTGATGGGTATTTGACAGTGGCCGCGGGTCTCTAGCCTCTAGCTTCTGACCATTGGTCATTCATAGATATTTTTCATCTGCCACGCTTCGAGCGAAACGACGCGGGCATCCTGTCCTTGTGAGCGCAGCGAGACGCCCAGGCTGTCCTCGCGCTCGGGGTAGACGCGCATGGCCACGCACTGCCTGCCGTTGACAAAGACTTCGACGACGCTTCTGTCTACAAAGACTCTGAGACGCAGCGGTTCACCCCTTTCGAGGAAGACGGGGCCGGTCTCCGGCGCCCGCGAGCGAACGTCGGGTGAGAGGGAGGCGTAGGAGGAATCGATGGAGATGAGGCTGTAGGTAGCCTCGGCCAGCTTTTCCCGCTTCTCGGGGCTGAGGAGACTGTTGCTGAAGAATCCGGGTCCAGCGCCTTCGTTGGCGACGGCCAGCATGTCCTGCCGCCACATTTCGAACAGCTCCCAGTCGCGGAAGCCGCGCTCGCGATAGAAGGCGATGCGGGTGTACTCCTCTTTGCCGGGGGAACGCAGTACGTTCAGCTCGACCAGCGGCGCGTCGTTCGTCTCGACCTCCGCCATCAACTCGATCGCGTTCCCCCTGATGCTCCCCAAGACGATCTCCTGATTGGCGGGCAGAACCATATCGGTGATCTGACGGTGCTCACTCCGTAATGACTCCACATCCCCGGCCGGTTCGACCAGCAACGTGTCGCGGCCGATCTTGTCGGTCCCCTGCAGCGTCAGGCGCCGCGGGAGCGTCATTATCTGGTTCCAGCCTTCGGTCGGCTTGGCCGGGTTCATGTTGAAGATGACGTAGACGCCGCCCTTGCCGTCCGGCGTCGCTGACGGAGCATGCACGCCGCCCGGACCGGAGGCGCCGAAGTTGAAGTCGTGCTGCGAGGTCACGACAAACTTGTCGCGTTCGGTGTCGTAGTCGCCCAGCAGGGCCTGCCCGCCGCTCATGTGGCTGTAGAAAAGGAGGATGTGGCGGTCGCCTATCGGCCAGAAATAGGGACAGGCGCCGTCGTCGCCGGCGAGTGTGAAGATGTCGTCTTCCACGAACGGGTGCAGGTAGTCCCAGTCGACCAGGTTGGGCGAGCGGAAGAGAAAGTTGGCGCGCGTGCGCTTGCCGGAAGCCTTGTGCGGCAGCGTGCCGCCGGACAGCGCGTAGTAGTGGTCCCCTTTCTTCCAGATGCAGGGATCGAAGACGCGGTAGGGCAGTGGTGAGCCGTCGGCGCTGGCGATCGGTATGACCGGCGCGCCGGTGAGCTTCTCCCAGTTGAGCAGCAGCGGATCGTGCGAGACCGCCACCATGTTGCCCACCTTGGTGCCGTGATAGATGGCGATCACGCGGTCCTCTTCGACCACCGTCGCGCCCGAATAGCAGCATTCCTCAGGGCTGGGATAGATGGCGTAGGGCAGATCGCGCCAGTGAATGAGGTCATTGCTGACGGCATGACCCCAGTGCTGGCGCGGGTCTTCAGGCGGATAGGCCTGGTAGAAGAGATGCCAGCGGTCCTGCCAGAAGCAGAGTCCGTTGGGATCGTTGAGCGTGTTTTCCGGGTTGACGTAGTGGTAGACGGGCCGGTGGGGGTCGCCTTCGTAGCGTTCGCGATAGGCAAGCAGGCGCTGCATAAGTGAATTGGTTTTCAGAGCGGCTTCCTGTTCCGCCAGCGTTTCGGGAAAGCGAAATTGGGGCACAAGCGAGGTGTTATCGGTTCTCTCTGCAGCGCTCACGGATGTCGTTTCCCCTTTCCCCGGATGGGTGCCCGTGATCCGGGTCTCCTGATGCAGTCCCTGTCAACGGCAAATAGTCACTGGCCAGAACGATTCGCTGTCGCCATCTCGTACAGCGGCTCGAGTTGCCCCCCGTGATAGGCTTCGTGATAGACCAGCATGAAGTGCAGCCGCTGACCAACGGTGACACCGCGCTCCTCGTCCAGGATCTCATCCAAGCGGGATTCGGGCATCTCTTCGAGCGCGGCGGCGATCTGCTCGGACAGGGTTTCGAGACGCGCCAGCAGGGTTTCGAGCGGAATGGCTTTGTCGGAGTCCGTCATCGGTTCGGAGCCGAAGCCGTAGAGCGCGACCTCATCCTCGTCGGGTTCGCTGACCCCGTCGATCAGGCCCAGGCATTGCATGCGGTGGACCATAAGATGGCCGAGGACCCAGTTCATGCAGTTGCCCGGGAAGGGCAGTTGCAACATGCTGTCGGCGTGGGTCAGGCCCTCGGTCTTCTCCTTGATTACGTAGTCGCTCGTTCCCAGGATGTTGCTATAAAGGGTCGGCATGTGCATAGATTGCGCCTTTCAGAGAAAAGTGAGGCCGTCGCAACAGGACGGCCGCAGGTTACGAATAGATATTTTCCATCTGCCACGCCTCGAGCGAAACGACGCGGGCCTCCTGGCCCTGCGAGCGCAGCGAGACACCGACGCTGTCCTCCCGGTCGGGATAGACGCGCATGGCCACGCACTGCCTGCCGTTGACGAACACTTCGACGACGCTTCTGTCGACGAAGACTCTGAGACGCAGCGGCTCATCCTTTTCGAGGAAGACCGGTCCGGTTTCCGGCGCCCGCGAGCGAACGTCGGGTGAGAGGGAGGCGTAGGAGGAATCGATGGAGATGAGGCTGTCGGTGGCGGCGGCCAGCTTATCCCGCTGCCAGCCCTGGTACCGCTCCCAGTCGCGGAAGC
This sequence comes from Caldilineaceae bacterium, assembly GCA_022821545.1. Lineage (GTDB taxonomy): Bacteria > Chloroflexota > Anaerolineae > Caldilineales > Caldilineaceae > Bin5. Next base: position 79,563 of record JAJEDJ010000053.1, on the reverse strand, counting down.
CGCGCTCGCGATAGAAGGCGATGCGGGTGTACTCCTCTTTGCCGGGGGAACGCAGTACGTTCAGCTCGACCAGCGGCGCGTCGTTCGTCTCGACCTCCGCCATCAACTCGATCGCGTTTCCCCTGATGCTCCCTAGAACGATCTCCTGATTGGCAGGCAGAACCATGTCGGTGATCTGACGGTGCTCACTCCGTAATGACTCGACGTCCCCGGCCGGTTCGACCAGCAACGTGTCGCGTCCGATCTTGTCGGTCCCCTGCAGCGTCAGGCGCCGCGGGAGCGTCATTATCTGGTTCCAGCCTTCGGTCGGCTTGGCCGGGTTCATGTTGAAGATGACGTAGACGCCGCCCTTGCCGTCCGGCGTCGCTGACGGGGCATGCACGCCGCCCGGGCCGAAGGCGCCGAAGTTGAAATCATGCTGCGAGGTCACGACAAACTTGTCGCGTTCGGTGTCGTAGTCACCCAACAGGGCCTGCCCGCCGCTCATGTGGCTGAAGAAAAGGAGGATGTGGCGGTCGCCTATCGGCCAGAAATAGGGACAGGCGCCGTCGTCGCCGGTGAGCGTGAAGATGTCGTCTTCCACGAACGGGTGCAGGTAGTCCCAGTCGACCAGGTTGGGCGAGCGGAACAGAAAGTTGGCGCGCGTGCGCTTGCCGGAAGCCTTGTGCGGCAGCGTGCCGCCGGACAGCGCGTAGTAGTGGTCCCCTTTCTTCCAGATGCAAGGATCGAAGACCCGGTAGGGCAGTGGCGAGCCGTCAGCGCTGGCGATCGGTATGACCGGCGCGCCGGTGACCTTCTCCCAGTTGAGCAGCAGCGGATCGTGCGAGACCGCCACCATGTTGCCTACCTTGGTGCCGTGATAGATGGCGATCACGCGGTCCTCTTCGACCAGTGTCGCGCCGGAGAAGCAGCACTCCTCCGGATTGGGGTAGATAGCGTAGGGCAGATCGCGCCAGTGAATCAGATCGTCGCTGACGGCGTGGCCCCAGTGTTGGCGGGGGTCTTCGGGGGGATAGGCCTGGTAGAAGAGATGCCAGCGGTCCTGCCAGAAGCAGAGTCCGTTGGGATCGTTGAGCGTGTTTTCCGGGTTGACGTAGTGATAGATGGGCCGGTGGGGGTCGCCCTCGTAGCGCTTGCGATAGGCGAGCAGCCGCTGCATCAGTGAGTTGGTTTCCAGCACAGCTTCCTGTTCCGCCAGCGTTTCGGGAAAGCGAAATTGGGGCACCAGGGAGGTGTAGTCGGTCTTTTCGGCGGCGCTCATGGGTGTCGTTTTCCTTTCATAGCTGACAGCACAAAATCAGCGGCCTGTCGTTCCTTGCAGGTTCGCGGTGACTGGTTACGAATCGGCGCAATCCGGCAGAGGATGGGGCTGGACGAGGACGCCGCCGTTTTCATGGGATTCGATGGCGGCCCAGGTGTACTCCAGGGTTGCCAGGGCGTCCCGTCCTGAAGCCCGCAATTCGCTCTTGGGAACTCCACTACTAACATCTTCGAGAAAGGCATGGATACGGCGGGGAAAGGTCTCGTCGAAGTCGGTGATGCCACTGTTTGTGACCTGCGGCGGCGCGGTGCCTTCGGCGGTAGGAGCAGGCCAGTAAGTGATCTTTTCGATGCAGTTTTCGATGCAGAAAGTGCCGCGTGTACCGGCGACCTCGACGCTCCACCAGCCGCCATGCCCGAAGGTGGCATCGCCGCGCTGGCTGAGCAGATAGCCGGCGGCGCCGCTGGCGAACTGTAGATGTATGCTGTTTACGGAGAGCATGGGGTCGTCGGCCTGTGCGCGGAAGGCGGGCCGGCTGAGAAAGGCCTGGACGTGGGTCACGTCGCCGCAGAAGTGGCGCATGACGCTGAAAGGGTGGGCCAGGAAAGCCTTCACATGGAAGTAGGGAAAGCCGGCGACGTTGGGTGCGCTGTTCTTGCTGTAGGTATGCTCGCCGCCGTTGAAGCCCATTTTGTGCAGGCAGTAGACCGGCTCGCCTATCTGGCCCTGCTGCATGTATTCTCGGGCCTTTTCCGCCGGGGGCGTAAAGTAGTGATTCAGGTTGCAACCGAGGTAGAGGTCCATCTCGGCGGCCTTGGCCACCATCTGTCGGGCCTCGTCGATCTGATTGGAGATCGGCTTTTCCACAAGCACGTGCTTGCCGGCCTCCAGGGCTTCCATGGTCGGTTCGAAGTGCCAGCTGCCGTTTTCAAAGCCGCCGGTGGAGACGTCCACAATGTCCAGCTCTTCGTGCCGCAGCATCTCGGCGAGGCTGGTATAGCCGCGTACGCCGTGCATCTGCGCGGCCTCGTCAGCGCGCTCTTTGACGAGGTCACAGACGGCGACCAGTTCGGCGAGGGGATCCTGCGTATATGCGCGTGCGTGCCTCTCTCCGATGCCGCGGGCGCCGACGATTCCGACCTTGAGTGTCATTATTCGATCCTACGATATTGTGTAATGGCGGTATTGTGTAATGGCGGTGGCGACGAGGGTTTATGCGCCTCGAAGCGATCACATTGGCCGATTGTATGTTATGGAGGCGCTGCTCATGTTTTCAACCTTACACTGACTGCGCTCAATCTACAAGGACAGAGCCTATGACTTGCAATAGAAGGACTTGGACGTTCATTTACGGAAGGGGAGAAAAAAGCCATCACTTGCCACTTGAGAGGGATAACCAGAGGACTACGGGGCGTTCTCATTTTACTGCCCGAACGATTGAAGTCTTACGCGCCCCAAAACGGTCTCTGGCTCCCACACGCCTACTTCGACAGTCGGCGTCGAAGTCACCACGTCGTAGACGACCATCCGCAGTTCGTATTCGCCTGCGGCCAGCTCATTCGGGACTTCAAGCCTGAAGACTGTACCGACCGGTTGGGACGTCCACAGACTCGTGGTAACCAGATATTTATAGGGTTTCCTCAGGACATGATCCGTTTGAAAGACCCTGGCGTCATCATCGTTGTACAGGCGTAGGGATATAGAGTAATCAACCGCCAACTCCGAAGCGGTTCGCCACAACATGCCAACCTTTAGAGAGCGACTTTGCTCTGCGTCGAACTGCTGCTGCCTCGGCAATTTTACTCGACTCGAACCCAAGGCCAGCCCTTCCAGGGTAATGCCTCCATCATAGACGACTGGACGCGGCAGGTCCTCGAAGAGAACCCAAGGACGATCAAGAGAGAGACCCACGTAGGAATCGACATGGATGCCGTCGAAATCTTCAGTGGCGACATATCTTCCGTACTTATCTAAAAGAATGGTGAGGAAGTCGGCGATATAGTTTGACCTCCACTCAATCGTAGGAGACCAATCAACCCAGTTCACGACCTTTACAGTTGAGACGTCCCCCATTTCTGCCAGCGACGCTTCGATGTGACGGTCAAGGTCTGGCACGTCAGGGTAGGTTCTCACAACTGATGTTGCCCCTTGATAAAGATAGTCGAAGGCATCATACCGCTGGTGGGTGATAAAGTAGACTGTATCTTGCTCCGCAGGCCGCGCGTTCAGCCTCTGGGCGAAAGCTGGCCAGATCATATCGTAGTGGTAGAAATTGTCGGCCGTCCCCTTACCGAACAAGGCTCGATATGTGCCGGCGCCCTGAATCACGATCACGACGCTGATTGCAATGCCAAAGATCGACAGCCAAGTTTTGGCTCCCGCCAAAGTGCGAGACGCTGACCACTGGAACGTCTCCCACACGCCGACCGCCACCAGCAGATAGATAGCCGGCACTGCACCGACCATGCGCATCGTGTTTTTGGCATCGGTCAAGAACGCGGGCAGGAACAGCAGGCCCACCCAGAGCAACAGGAGACGATAGGCCGGCCTCCGTTTCCACTGCCACACTGCGACCGCCACGCCCAGCCAAAAGAAGAAAGCTTCCCATACATTCAGCGTCACAGCGTGCTTAAAGGGAGAACAGCAGCCGGCCAGGAGGCGAAAACTGAATTTCGACAGAACCTCCCACACATTGGCTGCCAGGATCTTCGCCAGAGTCAACACGGGGGCGCCCTGAAACTCACGGAAGATAAAGAGCATCTGGATGCGCTCATTGAAAAAGAGGTCGGGATACCGAATGTAGTGGAGGAGAATTGGAGCAGCTACCAGCCCGGCAGTGCCTGTGAAAGTGGCTGCCCAAGGAAGCTCGGTCTGAATTCTCTTCAGGGATACAGAGCGAAATGGCAACAAAAAGCTAATACCGAAAAAGAGGAAGAGAAAGGGGACAAAACGCGCAGGATAATAGGTGTAGGGCAATAGCCCCGCGCACGCGCCGGCCAGCATGATTGCCCACCAGCGACGCCGCGTCCATCCCCACCATAGCAGGGCCAGACATAGGGCAAGGAAGAATGGCAGAAAGCTGCCCCGATATGAAGTGCGCCCTAGTATCGTCTGGCCAAGCGACACGGCCAGCAGACCGGATGCAACGCCTGCAACCACCAGGCCGCGCCACCGCGTCTCCCGCCCGCGCTCGTCCCATCCGAACAGTAAACGCCCCAGCCAGAAAACCACAAAAACAGTGCTTGCGCTGGCCAGGGCCGTAGGCAATCGGAGCGCCAGCGGCGTGCGACCCAGGAAATTCGTCGCCAACGCTATCAAATAGATGCCCAGCCCATCCTTGTCTCCAAATGTCAGAGCGTACTCGCCTTGCAGCACCTGGAGGGCGTATAGTCCGTTCCAGCCTTCGTCGAACTTAAGACCAGGCGCGAGCTCTTCTAAACGGTACAGACGTAGAAGCGGTGCGACTACGGCCAACATCAAGAGAACCGCCCAAAGTGTCAGCTTTGAGCGGTTAAGCCTGAATCGGGGCACTTTGGGCTACCATCGAAAGTCAATGTATTCGGTAGGGAACGGTCTGGCCAGGGCCGACGCCTACTCTGCACATGGCGCATGATTCCGGCCTCTGCCCTCGGCGGCAATCATGCCACCGCCGAGGCATAGAGCGCCTTCATGTAGCCTATCGAGTAGGCCCAGCCGACGTCGCGGGTCTCGTTGTCACCGGGCAAGTCGGGAATGTGGTCGGGATTGATATAGCCGCTGAAACCGACGTTGCGCAGCTCGCGCAAAATGCGGGCCATGTTGAGGTCGCCGTCATCGAGCAGGGTCTCTTCGAAGCCGCCGGCGGTGGCCAGGCTGCCGCGCACGTTGCGCATGTGGAGCATGAAGAGCTTGCCCTTGCGCCCGTAGTTGTTGATCTCGTCGATCACGAGTGAGCTGCCGCCGGCTTCGGAGCGGGTGCCGATGCAGTAGACGTAGCCGACGTTGGGGCTGGGGAAGGCGTCGATGATGCGATGAAATCCGATGCCGCCGAAGGGTGTGTCGACGTTGGGCGTATCGGAGGGGTGGACGGCCAGCTTGATGTCGTATTCTTCCGCGATGGGGGTGAGCCGCTCGAAGGCGTGGCAGAAGCGGCCCCACCAGCGTTCGAGCTCTGCGCGCGAGGGGATGTCGTGCTGTCCCTGCCTGAGCGTCTCGGCGCGCGCAATGTAGCCGCCGCGATGCCGAGTGCGGTACTGCTCCATCATCTGCGGGAAGACGTCGCCTTCTACGCGCTGGCGGGCGATGGGGATGTTGGCCCGGCCGTAGACTTCGAGGGCTTTGGCGGCGTTATCCAGCTCATCATCGGCGCCGACCCGCTCATCGATAAAGGTATGTGTGAGGGTGGGGAGGGTGACGCGGTTGATGTCGATGCCCAATGAGCGCACCCGCCTGCGCAGCGCGCGCACTGCATCAAAGTCCGGATAGCCCTGTTCGGTAACGCCGGGCATGTCGGCGTCGCGTCCGAAGTCGATTGCGTCGGCGCCGAGGGCGACCTTCTGGAGGAGCCACTGGTCGGTTAGCTCTGCTTGGTGCTTGAAGATGGAGACGCGGAGCATGTTTTTGGTCCTTTGCAGAGGTTGGCGCGGCGGCTCCAGCGGGTGATCAGTCTGGGTTGGAGTTTCCGCGCATTGATTGAATGAGCGCCAGTCAGTACGCGTGCGGAAGGCGAGATGATAGCTCGATATGGCAATCTTTTTCTCAAGGGTGCTCTTGCGTCTTACGACGTAAAGAAATCAAAGACGTTGGCCAGGTTGGATGTGCTTGACTTGTAGATCTCGGTGTACTGACAGCGTGTACAGGTGACGGTGGTAAACTTCTTGTTCTGGACGTCGAAAATCTTGGCAAGCGTGCCGCCGGTTGCCTGGAAGATATCGGTCTCAAATTCAAGGTTATCGCATATAAAGCGAATGGGAAGACGACTGGTCCCCGCCGAAACCTTCGCCGCAGTACCGGCACTTAATTGCCTCCGCTCTGATCAGTTCGGCACAGTAGGGGCAGTACTGCATTTCGCCGCGCTGGACCATTCTTTGCTCAAGAACCGGTTGATTCTTGGGAACAGCGAGCGCCAGAATGAAGCTTACCGGCGCCAGAACAATCCCCAACGTGAGCCAAGCGCATCCACTTCGCCCTTTATTTGCCGCAACGACCGCGCCCAGAATTCCCAAGAGAAGCCAAATGACCGCGGCCGGGACACCTATAGAAATTAACTCTGTTTGCTCGAGCAACCCGGACAGATCAGGCGGTAGAATGTCCATTTTGAATCCTCTCCACTAGGCAAATAAGTCTCATGCCATTTCGGGCAGAACGCTATCGGTTTCTAGTCCACCTTCTCATACAACGTCTTCCCTGAGCTTTCTATTTGGAGTAGAAAGGAGGCGTCATACCTTCCATTTTCTTGTTACCAAGCCGTTCCCGGAAATCTGCTGGCGCAATGCCAAACCAGCATATAACGTTTGACTCATCTCTCATAATCAGACCATAACAATACCCTCCGCAGTACAGCTATTGGAGGCCAATTGCACTCGGTTTGGTTATCGTTGAGCCCACAAGTATACTGATCCCGGTCTATACTCCACAACCTGCTCGGGAAACCTCTCATGACTCTGACAAATAAAATCGCAATCGTCACCGGGGGAGCGGTCGGGATCGGCGGGGCCATTGCGCGGCGGCTGGCCGCAGACGGGGCGAAGGTGCTGATCGCCGATCTCGTGCCGGAGAGTGCCGCCGAAAACGTGGCCCGCATCCAGCACAGCGGCGGCATAGCCTCCGCCTATGAGGTCGACATCTCCCAGCCGGAACAGATCCGGCCGATGATCGAACATGCGGTTGAACTTTGGGGCGGGCTGCACATCGTGGTGAACAACGCTTGGGGGACTTTGGAACCGGACGGCACGGCCCTTACTCTGACTGAAACTGCCTTTGACCGGGCGCTCGACGCTTCGCAGAAAGCGGTTTTTCTGAGCGCAAAATACGGTGTGCCGCACCTTCAGGCCAGCGGCGGCGGCAGCATCGTCAACATCTCTTCAGTGCATGGGCAGTTGGTGGCGCCGTCAAGCCTGGCCTACGAGATGACCAAGGCGGCGATTATCGCGATGAGCCGCCAGATGGCCCTTGATTTCGGTCCCATCGGCGTGCGCGTCAACTGCATTTGCCCCGGCCATATCGTGACCGAGCGCCAGGCCGAGCGCTGGGAGCGCAACCCGTCTATGCTGCGCTTCTTCGACCAGCACTATCCTCTGCGCCACACGGGCGTGCCCGATGACATCGCCAACGGGGTGCGCTTCCTTTGCTCCGACGAGGCCAAGTTCATCACCGGCCACACGCTGGTCATTGACGGCGGTATGACGATTCAGCTGCAGGAAAACCTGGTGATCGATACGGCCAGATATTTCCGCGATCACCCCGAGATTGACCTGGACCCCTAGTAGCCGATTCCCCGCAAGTAGGTGACCATGCCGTCGCTGCGTTCGGCCTCGCTCATTGGATCTTCGCGGCCTGGGATGGGCTGGCCGGGGCAGGCGGTCACCCAGCGGTCATAGCCGATCTCGTCCAGAACGCCGCGGATAGCCGGAAAATCGACGTTTTCGTGTTCCCCGACCTGGCACCACAGCGGGTCGTAGAAACCGTCGGCGCGGCGGGAGGTGGTTGCCCAGTCCTGCAGATGCACATAGTTCAGCTGTGCGCGAAAATCCCACAGCGACGCGACGGGATCATAGCCCCAGAGCTGCGCGTGGGACACGTCGATGCACAGCTTGGCCGTGCGCAGTTTCTCCATGTACAGCTTCCAGTGATCGATTGAATCGACCAGAAGATTGGTGTGGATGTGGTAGGTCAGCTCCAGGCCGAACTGGGCCGCGTAATCGGCCCACTCGTCGGCGCCCTCGGCGGCCGCCTTGACATCGTCGTCGCTTACTTCGCGGTCGTCAGGCTTGCCGCCGTTCATGTACATGAAGCAGTCGCAGCCCATCTCCGCGGCGAACTCCATGCGGCGCCGGTTCATCTCGACGTTTTCGCGATCGCGGCTATCGGGCGTCCCGTTGGCGGTCAGGACCACGAGGGGCATGCCCGCGTCATCGCAGACGCGCCGCAGACGCGCCGGCGTCCCCATCCAGTTGAGGGGCAGTCTGCTCTCCCAGCCCTGCCAACCCGCTTGCGCAAGTCTGTTCAGCGCCGGCTCAAGTTCAGGATTCTGCCAGCGCAGGGTGCTGTAAGCGAGCTTGTAGCTCATGTGGAATCTCCTCTTGGTGGCGAATTGGTCGCGGCCGGTTTTCCATCGTTCTCGTAGACGGTCGGACACCAGCGACTGATCACTGCCCGCCGGAGTTCACGTCGTCGAGGGGCTGGTATCCGAGATAACGCCGGGGCTCCTCCAGGCTCCAGGCCATGCCACTGTTGTCGGACATGCCGTTGACCACGATGGCCGGCGCCGGCCATCCGCCGGCGTCGGCGTTTACGGCCCGTTCCATCAGATGCAAAAAGTCGCGGTTCGACAGCCACATCAGGCGGAACCAGCTTTCGGCGCGCCGGTATCCCTCGGGGTCGGGATGGGATTCGGCGCTACCGATTTGGACGCCCGGGTCGCCTGTGGCGCTGAGTGTCTCTGGCCGGTTGGCGCCCGGCTGGCACCACCCAACGCGCACGCTGACGAAGGTCGTGGAGCCATTCGTCTGCGCGCCCAGCGCCTGGCAGACGCGTTCGCCCGCCATTTTCGATGTCGAGTAGGCGGTGGCGTCCAGGGGCGGGTCGGTCTCCGCCCAGACGGTGCCCACGCCCAGGGGTTTGTCGGGGGTCAGCGTTCCTGGGCCGACCGTCGCGGCCAGGGGATCGTCTTTGTAGCGGCCCATTACGTGATTGGAAGTGGCGAAAACAAACCGCTCGACGGCATGGCTGTCCGCTGCAGCCAGCGCCACATTGAGGGTCATGTCGATGGAGATTGCCGCGTCGTCCCAGCCGGCGTCGGGGTAGGGGTTGAATGCGGCGAAGTGGACGACCGCCTGCACACGATCCAGCGCATCCCGCCAGCGGCGGTCATGGGAGTCGGTGAGATCGCATTCGAGCAGTTCGATAGCAGGCGCCGAACCTGTCGTATTCTGCGCGGCGGCGTCCTGTAATGCTCTCAGCTGTTCGGGCGAAGGCGCACGCACGTCCAGCCCGACCAACCGGTTGCAGGGGCTGGTGCGGGCCAGGTGCAGCAGAAGCTTTGTACCGAGATTGCCGAGCCCGCCGGTTACGGCGACGGAACGAGAGGCAGACATGTGGCTGTGTTATCTCCTGTCGACGAACTGTGCCATTTGTAGCGCTTAATTTGCGTATCGAATCAAAAGGCGGGCCGGTCAACACAATGTCTACCGACCCGCCTTCTCCTACAGTTCAGCGGCCAGTGCAATGACTGGCCGCAATTCTCTGTGAACCGGCTGCTAGGAGCCGTCTTTCTCCCAGATTGCTTCCAGCAACCGCGCCGGCGACATTGGCAGTTCGGTCGGCCGTACGCCGACGGCATCGTAAATCGCGTTGGCGATTGCTCCGGCTGGTGGGACGATCGGCACTTCGCCCACACCCCGCACGCCGAACGGATGGTCCGGGTTGGCAACCTCGACTACAACTGTCTCGATCATGGGCAGATCCAGCGCCGTGGGCATGCGGTAGTCCAGCAGGCTGGCATTGAGAAGATGGCCCTCGTCGGAGTAGATATACTCCTCGTTCAAGGCCCAGCCGATTCCCTGCACGACACCTCCCTGGATTTGGCCTTCCACATAGCTGGGATGGATCGCCTTGCCCACGTCCTGCACAGCGGTGTAGCGCAAGATCTCGACCTTCCCCGTCTCCGGATCGACCTCGACGTCGACGACATGGGTACCAAAACAGGGCCCGGCGCCCTCCGTGCTCATTGTAACGCTGGCCGTCAGCGCTTCGTAGCCGCTGGACAGCTCCTGGGCGGCCTCCTTGAAGCCGAGGCTGTGGCCGTTGCCGCTGAACTGGCCGTCCTGCCAGGTGATTTCGGAAATGTCCATCTCCCAGTAATCGGCAAGCTGCTCGCTCATCTTTTTGCGCAGCTCCAACCCCACCTGATGGGTCGTTACGCCGATCTTGTGGGTGACGCTGCTGCCGCCGGTGCCGCTGGTATAGCCGATCGAGTCGGTGTCTACGACCTGCGGGTTGATATCTTCGGCCGCGACGCCGATGGTCTCGGCCAGCATCATGGCGGCGGAGGCGCGCGTGCCGCCGATGTCGGCGGAGCCTTCCATCAGGTTCACGGTGCCGTCGGCATTCACGACAGCGGTCACGCTTGAGGGGCCTGCCCCATTGAACCAGAAACCGGAGGCCACGCCGCGGCCTCGATTTGTCCCTTCGTTCGGGGTTGCGGTATGGGGATGATCGATGGCGGCTTCGACGGTCTCCTTGTAACCGATCCGCTTGTATTCGGGCCCGTCCGGGCGGCGGTCGCCTGCCTGGGCGGCGTTGATGTGGCGGAACTCCAGCGGATCGATGTCCAGGATCTCGGCCAGCTCGTCGATGACCGTCTCTGAAGCGAACGCGGCGTTCGTGCCGCCCGGCGCGCGGTAGGCGCCGCTCTGCGGGCGGTTCACAACAACGTCATAGCCGTCGATGCGCAGGTTATCGAGCTTGTAGGGAGACAGAATCACGCCGGCGCCGGCGCCAACGGGCGAGCCGGGATAGGCGCCCGCCTCATACATCAGGTCGGCTTCAACAGCGGTGATGCGGCCGTCCTTGGTGGCCCCCATCTTCACTTTGATGTAGCTGCCCGACGTGGGGCCGGTCGCCTGCAGGACCTCGGTGCGCGTCAATGCCATCTTGACCGGGCGATGAGCGCTTTTGCGGGAGAGCAGGGCCGCCGGCAGATCGGTGTAAGGGGTGAACTTGCCGCCGAAACCGCCGCCGATCTCGGCCGGCGTCACCTTCACCTGCGAAACGGGCACCTGCAGGAGGGCCGAGACCGAATCCCGAATCTGAAACGGTCCCTGGGTGCTGGTCCAGATGTGAATCTGGTCGTCGGACCGCCACTGCACGGTCGAGGCCTGGGGCTCCAGGTATCCCTGATGGACCATCGCAGTCGTGAACTCGCGCTCGACAATCGCGTCGGCCGCCTCGTAACCGGCTTCGAGGTCGCCGCGTGCGTGGCGGAAATGTTGTGCAACATTGGTCGGCTTATCGCCGACTTCGCCCATGGCAACTGTGCGCAACTCCTCCAGGAGAATGGGGGCGTCGTCTGCCATAGCCTCCCGCACGTCCAGCACCGGATCGAGAATCTCATACTCTACATCGATCAGGCCGACCGCTTCCTCGGCCACGTGGACGCTTGTTGCGGCCACCGCCGCGATGGCATGGCCGTGGTACAGGACCTTGTCGTGGGCGAGCATGTTGGCGCTCAGATACCTGAGATTGACGGCGTCTTCACCCATCTCCTGAATCTTGTCAGCCGCCTCGGCCAGGTCGGCCGAAGTAACGATGGCGGTGACGCCCGGCAGCGCCTCGGCTTTACTGGTATCGATACTCAGGATACGGGCGTGGGCATGGGGGCTGCGCAGGTACTTGCCGTACAACATCCCCGTAACGTTCTGGTCTGCGGCATAACGGGCCGCGCCGACCACCTTATCCACGCCGTCGTGCCGAATGGGTCGGGTCCCCACCACCCGGTACTTTCCGGACATAACCGAATTGCCGTTTTCAGCCATAAAAGTCTCCTTGAAAATTAGTTACATGTGGAAAGTTGCTTGCAGATCCTTGCCATTTGCGAACAGGTCAACAGCTGTGCAGGACATCGCAACTGGATTCACCAGCCTTACTCTGTTCGATTGCTATCTGTCGCAAGGATGCGATATCTGAAACATGAAACGGATTGTACCGATCTTCGTTCGCTCCGTCAAACGATCTTCGAGTTTGGGCGTCACCGACCTGGAGGCAGCGCTGCGACGATTCTAACACGAGTCCTGCGGCGAGGGGTAACGGACGGCCTACCGCCGTCTCAAGGAAAATGCGAAAGGGGCAGCCGCTGTGATTGCAGATCAAGCGACATAAGCCGCTTCCCGGCAGCACACAACTTGATGTGCGCTGTCAGCCGCTAATGATGATGGGCGTAATGGTGCGCCAGCAGATCTCTGCCGAAATCATTGACCGGGTCCCGCCAGACCGAGTGGATGTGATTGGCGTCGTTCTGCGTGTTGTCGTATTCGCAGACGAAGCGCGGACCCTGGATGCGGTAGTAGTGCCCCTGCCTCTTCTCCAGGCCGCCGGCCCAGGCAAAGTGGATTCCGTCCAGGCCGTGCTCGCCCAGGTGGTGCCACTCGGTTTCGGCCAGTTCGTCCGGCATTCGATGGATATACTCGCCGATAAGCGCCAGCAGGATCTCCTGCTGCTGGCTGTTCATGCGGCTGCGGCAGAGGCCGCGGGGTGTATCGGAATAGCGCAACGCCTGGACGTGCGAATCGTCCACGCCATGGGCCTCTTTCCACAGTTCCAGGTCGGGGGAGTTGGCGGGCATGCGAAATGCGCCTTCTACAACCTGCGGAAGATTGTATAGTACATTGTCAGGCGGCGCCGCCGGGGAGATGCTGGCGACTGCCAGCGCCTCTTCGTCAAATGACCGGACCAGCTCGCGAGCCAGATCTTCGACGCCGGCCAGAGGGCGGAGAGTGGCCGCCGGGCTGAAAGGCGCATCGGCCGGATTCGACCCAAAGAACAATGGCGTGGGCGAAATGATTTTCCCATCGGCAATCGTATAATTGAGCGAGATGTGGTGCCCCTCAAAGCGCCATCCCCACACCCCCTTTTCATCCGGGCTGTCGAAAATGGTAAGGAAATAGAGCTGTGGATCCCTGCCGGGATGCGTCCGCTCCCAATCTTCCAACAAGTCGAGAGCGTTCTCTATTCCCATCACGGTCGAGGCGGTGACAAAGCCGGCGCGACTGAGGCCGACATTGACCAGTTGCAGGGCATTTTGCCGCTGCGGAAAGGTCATTTCGGACAGAGATAGCCCCTTGCGCAGGATCGGTGTATAGTGCCAGTTTGTGCGCTCTGATTGATCGGCAAAGGGAACGACGGCTCTGTGCTTCTGGTCTATGGAGAGGCAGGCCAGAAACGCAGCCGCGGCTTCGCCCATTTGCCGGACGACAGTTTGCGCGCCGGCGCCAGTCAAGGAATCGGTTGTGTTTGTCATGCGCGCATCCTTTGTGTGAATATCTGTGGAATTGCGAAAGCGCTATCGCCTTGCTATTTGAGCGCTGCCCGGTGCCAGCGACCGGATGCCAAGTGCGCTCAATCGTACCTTAAATGTGTGGATTGCTCAACAAGCGGAACTTCAGAGAGGCTTGTCTTGCCTGGCTCAGTATTCGCCTCTGGGCGCCATTCTGCCTTTGACGAAACGCTTACGTTCTGTTTTCGCCGAAAACAGTGCTTCCGCGAAAGATATATGTTGGGTATAATACCCGCGCCCTGCTCGATTTCCGTCTGACGCATAGGGGGATATCTGGAAATCGGACCTGCGGTTCAAAGGGCCATCGGACGAGTCATGGAAGAAACACCAACCATGTTGCTCTCCCTGCCGGAAGGCTTTGGGGCCAGGCGGCGGAGTGCTACTGAGAAAAGAATTCAGCAGATCGTTGAGCTTGTGGAGGAGAAGGAAAACCTCCTGGTTCTGATGCACAACGATCCGGACCCGGACGCGATCGCCAGCGCACGTGCGATGCAGGAGATACTGCGGGTTCATGCTCCGAAGACGCCCGTTACGCTGGGACACGGCGGCATCATCGGCCGGGCCGAGAACCAAACCATGGCTGATGAAATCGTGCCCCGCAAAGTCCGCATTTCGCAGCGGGCGGCCGCGGAGGAGATGAGCGTATATGACGGAGTGATGCTGGTCGATACGCAGCCTGTGTTGGCCAATCATCTGCTGTGGAGCACGGACTACCCTGGTGAAGAAGTGCTGGCCGCGATTGATCATCATCCTCCGCGGCGCAGCCAGTTGCGGGCCAAAGTCCACGACGTGCGCCCGGAGGTGGGCGCCTCCTCCACGCTACTTTGCGAATACCTGGCGGTGGCCGAAGTGCCGGTCGACACGCGATTGGCGACCGCCCTCTTCTATGGGATCAAGTCCGACACGCTAGGCCTCAGCCGGCACACGTCGGCCTTGGATATCTGGGCGTATTCAACCTTACGCCATCTTGTCGAGACCGATCTGCTGAACCGTATTGAGCATGTTCAGGTTCCCCGCACCTACTTCCGCAGCATAAGCGACGCCTTAGCCAACACGACAATCTACACGGTCTCGATGCCCAGCGCTGTCGAAGAAGAGGATGACGAGGAGGCGGAGGAAATCCTGGACGAGGACGAGGAGGACGGTTACAAATCGGACCTCGAGCGATTCGACCTCGACATCATTGCGCTGTCACGAATGCTCGCGCCCGGTAGTCCCGGTCCGCCGTCGAATCTGCAGGACGGGGACGAGGATACGGGCGAAGGTGATGAAGAGCCGGAGGACGACTCCGAAAGAGCAGGCGACATTGCCGTCAGCCTGCTTTTTGATATGCCGCGACCCGATATGGCCGCAGAGGTGGCAGATCTGTTGATGCGCATGGAAAACGTCGCCTGGGTCGTTTGCCTGGGAATCTACGGAGACCAGGGGGTGATGTCGGTGCGCGCGGCGGATTCGAACGCCAAGGCCGGTCGCCTGGTACGCATCATCGCCGGCCGAAACGGCTCTGCCGGCGGTCATAACACAATGGCCGGCGGACGCATCCATCTTCCCGATAAGACGCCGGCGGAACGGATTGCCGAGCTGCACGCGCTCGTGCCCCGTTTTCTCAAAGAGTTGGGCGCCGGCGACGACATGGGCGTCGCCCTGCTTGAAGCGGAATAGAGTTGGAGCGCCCCCTTGCACCAAGAGAGCTTGTAGGAGTTTTCGATGCCGATCAGCGCCCCATCGCTGGGAAACGAAGAAGACCGCAGAGATCCCCGCTTTCAGGATGACGACCTGTATGAGTCCGAAACTCTGGAGTTTCCAGGGCTGACACCCGACCAGGCCGAAGCGGTGCTCAAAAGGCTGGGGGCGGGCGTGGTCGAAAAGCTGGCGCTGGTTGAGGGCATCGGCTGGCAGGCGCGCATCGAGCCGGTGCAAGGCGGCGTAGAGATCCATTTCCGCGCGCATGACGAACTGATCGACGACCTGCTGCGTCGATGCGAACAGCAGGCAGAACGAGAAGCGTGACAATCGAATGCGCAACCGCTTCGTCGTCTGAACGCAAGGCCACCTCCCGCGCCGGCAGCAACATTGCATTCATTAAGTATTGGGGCGTTGCCGACGCCGGTGAAGATCTGAACATCCCGCTCAACAACTCAATCAGCATGACCTTGGCGGACGCGCATACGACCACGACCGTCGCCTGGGATCACAGCGCCCGTCTGCCGACCGATACGGTTGTCATTGACGGCGTACAGCTTAAGCGCGCCCCTGCGCAGCGAATTGTCGCCCACCTGGACCGGTTGCGCGCGCTCGCAGGCGTCCCTTACAAGGCCCGTGTTGTCAGCAACAACAACTTTCCGATGGCCTCAGGCATCGCCAGTTCGGCCAGCGGATTCGCCGCGCTCACAGTCGCCGGGGCTGCGGCGCTGGGACTCCAATTGGACGCAACGCGCCTCTCCGCGCTGGCCCGGCAAGGGAGCGGCTCGGCCAGCCGCAGCCTTTTCGGCGGCTTTGTCGAATGGGAGCGGGGCTGGGGAGAAGGAGAGAGCGAAGAGGAAAGAAGAGAGAATGAAAGCAGTGTACTTCTCGATACCCGGAGTGTGGCGCGCCAGATTCACGATGAAGAGCACTGGGCGCTGCGCGATATCATCGCCATCGTCAGCGCCGCCGCCAAGCGGGTCAGCAGCAGCGGCGGGCACCGCTTGGCGGCCACAAGCCCATTCAACGCGGCGCGCACGCACAGCGTCGGTGACTGGCTGAAAACCGTGCGCCGCGCGATCGCCGCCCGCGACATCTCACTGCTCGGCCCCGTCCTCGAAGCGGACGCGCTTGCAATGCACGCGGTGATGATGACGAGTTCGCCCAGCCTGCTCTACTGGCAGCCGGGAACGCTTGAAGTGCTGCATGCGGTATGTGCCTGGCGCGAGGCGGGCGTGCCGGTCTACTTCACGATCGACGCGGGGCCGAACGTGCATCTGATCTGCGAAGCGGAAACCGCGGCTGAAGTGGAAGACCGTCTGCATTCGCTACCGGCCGTGCGGCGCGTCCTGACAAGCGGGCCGGGTCCGGGACCGCAGTTGCTGGCCGGGCATCTGTTTTGAGGGACCGCGGGAGAGAACTATCTCCGGTTCGACGGACCACATTGGCGAAACTCACTTCCCCCCCCTCGCCCCCCTACGCCATCTCCATCCCGGCTATCTCCCGTCGCAGGCCGGCGACCACCGCAAGAACTGCCATCATAGCCCCCGCGCCCACAAAGACCCAGCCCAGACTCAACTTGATAAGCGCCCCGGACACCGCGTTTGAAAACGGCGAAAGACCGATTGACGCAATCATAAGCAGGCTCATCACGCGTCCCAGCATTCTTTGGGGCGTCCGCGTCTGCAGCCAGGTCGTGAAAATGATGTTCGTGTATCCTCCCATGACGCCGATTACGACAACCAGGCTGGCGGCCAGCCACGTTGCTCTCAAAAAGCCAAAAGGCATGATCAGAAAGCCGCTCAGGACATAAGTGCCGACAAGAATGTGTCCCAGGCGCCTTTTGGGGACCGGCAGCGCCCCTGCCAACACCGCGCCGAGCAGGGCGCCGGCCGCATACGAGGAGAAGATAATTCCCACAGCCAGAGCCCCTTGTGGCAGTTGCGTATCGGCCAATACCGGGATCCCTACAACTACCGGCCCTTGCACAAAAAGCTCGATCCCCGCGATAAGCAGAAAAAGCGCAAACATTGCCGCGTCAGCCCGCACGAATCGAAAACCGTCTGCAATCGACGCCCAAATGCTTTCACCGCCCTTCTCCGCAGATTCAGGTGCCCCCGCATTCAACCGTAAAAAGGCAAGCAGCAGGAAAGAAACGAAGAAGACCGCGGCCACCACGGCAAACGCCAGCCCCACGCCGGACGCGCCCGCCGGCGCTGCTGCCGTAACGCCGCTCAGCGGGGGAATCAGACGGTTCGTGCCGCTGAAATAAGCGATCAGCGCGCCGGCCAGCATGGGCCCGACAAATCCACTCGATTCGGTCGTCGTCTGAATGATGGCATTGGCCTGACGAAGCTGCTTGCCCCCAACAATGCGCGGCAGAATCGCTGCCTGTGCCGGATAGTAGAACGCGTCCGCGATCCCTTTGGCCAGGGCGAAGACGTAGAGCAGGAACAGATTCATCATCCCCGTCAGCACCAGCGCCGCCAGGACGGATCCCAAGAAAATGCGGGCCAGGTTGCTGACCTGGAGAATCAGACGCGGTGAAGCGCGATCTACAACCGAACCGCCAATGAGCATAAAGAGCACAGTGGGAACGCTGCCAACGGCAATTATGGCGCCCACGGCCAGCGCGTCGCCGGTAAGGATCAGCACAAGCCAGGGAAATGCGATCAGGTCGAACTGATCACCGATTGCCGATAATGTGCCCGCTCCCCAAAGTAGCCGGAAATCGCGCGCCTTGAGCAGTTCCCATAGTGAATTGCCCCTGGCCCCTCCATCCCTATCTTCTCGCCCTGTATCCAAACTGCTCTCCTGCTCTCCCAATTTGAAAGTCCTGGTATTCCGTCAAGAAGCCTATCTTCCTGGACCTTTGATGTCAATACAGACAGGCGCGCCAACGCCGGCTTCCCCGACGGGCGCGAAATGGCGAAATCGTGTACAATAGGCAAATCTTGCCGGGGCTGGCTTGCCGCGGCTCTGCTCGTCGCCACCTTTGTCAGCAGCGTTCTCCTGGCCAAACCACCTTGTGGACGGTAGCTTGACCGACCGTCCTTTCGCAATTGGAGGCGCAGCAGATGCCCTCCACCGAACAGCCTGTGATTGAACTTGGATTCGCATCCGATGGAAACCGTCTTCGCGGCGCGGCGGCGGTTTGTGCTTGGATCCCTTCCACTGTAGTACAGCGTTAGCCTGTCAGCGGGCACAATGATATCCCCCTTTGGATGAACGCTGTGAAAGGCACAGTAAACCGAATGTCAGAAAATCAACACGAAAACCGTTCAGGCGGCCTGACGGCGGTAGATGATTTCACCGGCGCAGGCGAAGGCGGCGTTCATGCAGTCGTGCGCGATGACCATGGCCTGATCCTGACCGACAAACCGGAGGAGACGGCTGTGCTCGTCGGCGTCAGCCTCGCGCGTCAGCCCGGCATCCTCTCTATGGAGGACTCTCTCACCGAGCTCGGCCTGCTGGCGGAGACCGCGGGCCTGGAGGTCCAGGGAGAGCTGACCCAGCGGCTCCAGCATCCCCACCCGGCCACCTTCATCGGCGCCGGCAAACTGGGCGAACTGAAGACGCTGGTCCTGGAATTGGGCGCGAATGTCGTCATCTTCGATGAAGAGCTTTCCCCGCGCCAGCAGCGCGAAATCGAGCAGGTCCTCGGCCAGGAGGTGAAGGTGATCGACCGCACCGCCCTGATCCTGGACATCTTCGCCCGCCATGCCAAGACCAAAGAGGGCGCCGTGCAGGTGGAGCTGGCGCAATACGAGTACCGCCTTCCCCGGCTCACGCGGGCCTGGACCCACCTGGCGCGGCAGGCTGGTGGACGCGCCGGCGGCGCCAGCGGCGGGGTCGGTGTGCGTGGACCCGGTGAAACGCAGCTGGAAGTGGACCGGCGGGAGATCGGCCGCCGGATTGCCCATCTCAAGCGCGAGCTGGACGACGTCCGTCACCATCGCGAACGCTACCGACAGCGCCGCCAGAAGTCGTCGACGCCGGTCGTCGTTGTGGTTGGCTACACAAACGCCGGCAAGAGCACCCTCTTGAACGCGGTCAGCGATGCCAGCGTTCTGGCCCAGGACCAACTGTTTGCCACCCTGGATCCGACCACCCGCCGCGTGGACCTGCCGAGCGCACGCACCGCCCTGTTCACCGACACCGTCGGTTTCATCCAGAAGCTGCCCACCGCGCTCGTGGCCGCATTCCGGGCGACCCTGGAAGAGATCACGGAAGCGGACCTGCTGCTGCATGTCGTGGACATCTCGCACGCCAACGCCGACGAACAGGTAAGCGCAGTTGAAGAGATGCTGGAGGAGCTGGGCGCCGGTGACAAACCCCTTGTGACCGCGCTGAACAAGATCGACCTCGTCAACGCCGGAGGGCAGGGAAAACCCGCCCTTGAAGCCCAGTTGCGACGCGCCCTGCAGGAGTACCCGTCTCCTGTACCCATCAGCGCCCGCACCGGAGAAGGCATCCCCCAGCTGCTGGCGGCAGTGGACGGCAAGCTGCAGGAGACGATGACGCCGTTGCGGCTGTTGCTCCCTTACAGCAAGGGCGAACTGGTCTCCCTGATCTATGAGCACGGCCGCGTCGAGCGGGAGGAATTTACCGAGCAGGGCACACTGATCGAGGGCAGGCTGCCCGCCCATCTGGCCGGCCGCGTGCAGGCCTGGAGTGTGGCGGGACAGGACAGCCTTCCGGCAGAACTGCCATAGCAGAGCCGGGCAGAACGCTGAAGTTCAGTGTACAGCCGAACGCTATTGCCGCATGGCAATGCCTGAACCTGTTGCCGAATGGCAATGCCTGAACACAGCATGCGCAGCGCCTTTTGCGCATCGACTCGCACATAAACGGAAAGCCGCATAAGAAATGAGCAAACCGACAGTTGTCGTAACCCGCCAGTTGCCAGAGGCGGCGATCGCGCCGATCCTGGAAAGATGTGACGTCCGCTACTGGGACAGCGAAGAACCGATAGAACGCGCTACCCTGCTTGAATGGGTGCAGGGGGCGGACGGACTCTACTGTCTGCTGACCGAAACAGTTGACGATGAACTGCTCGACGCGGCCGGGCCCGGGCTGCGGGTCGTGGCCACCATGTCCGTCGGATACGATCATGTGGACGTGGCTGCGCTGCGCAAACGCGACATACCCTTGGGAAATACGCCGGGTGTGCTGACCGAGACGACCGCGGAGCTGGCGCTGGCCCTGCTGTTGGCAACGGCCCGCAGGTTGCCCGAAGGTACGCACGCAGTGGAGAGCGGGACTTGGCCCAGTTGGAGACCGATGTGGATGACGGGCCGCGACATCCACGGCAGCACCGTCGGCCTTGTCGGATTGGGGCGGATTGGCTCTGCCTTCGCCCGCATGCTCGGCGGCTTCGGCTGCCGGATACTGTACACCGGGCCCAGAGAAAAACCGGAGGCCGCGCGGGCCGTGGGCGCGGCGTTCGCGCCGATGGACACACTCTTGGCGGAGAGTGATTTCGTGGCGGTGCATTGTCCCCTTAACGACCGGACTCGCTCGCTGTTCAGCGTCGACGCCTTCCGCAAGATGAAACCGACTGCCGTCCTTATTAACACCAGCCGGGGCGGAGTCATAGATCAGGACGCCCTCTACGACGCACTGGTGCAGGGCGAGATCGCCGCCGCCGGGTTGGACGTCACCGACCCGGAGCCTCTGCCGGCAGACCACCCGCTGGTCTCCCTGAATAACTGTGTCATTCTGCCTCACATCGGCAGCGCAACAGTCGCCACACGCACCAGAATGGCAGTGATGACAACCGAAAATCTGCTGGCCGGTGTCGAAGGCCGGCCCTTGCCGAACGGGGTCGATTTATCGTAGCTGCAGCTGCGCCCATGGACGCAAGTTTGGAGCCAGTCGGGGCCGGCAACAGAGTATTACCGATTCCACCGAATTGGTATACAGTAATGGAACGCTGGGAAACAGTTTCGCAACCGCACGGAAAGGGATATCGGGGCAATGAGTAAGCAGACCCTAACGATTACCGATAATCGCACCGGCCAGACGATTGAACTGCCGATCGAACATGACACCATTCCGGCCATCGGCCTGCGCCAGCTCAAAGTGCAGGCCGATGACTTTGGCATGATGGTCTACGATCCCGGCTATACCAATACAGCGTCCTGCAAGAGTCGCGTTACCTTTGTCGACGGCGACAGGGGCATCCTTCGTTACCGGGGTTATCCGATTGAGCAGCTGGCGGAAAAAAGTTCCTTTCTGGAAGTGGCGCACCTTTTGCTCTTCGGCGAGTTGCCGGCGGCGGCCATGCTGACCGAATGGAATGCGAGCGTCATGGCGCAGTCGCAAATCGACCGGAGTCTGAGAGAACTGCTCAAGACCTTTCCCGCCGGCGCGCATCCGATGGGCATTCTCATCAGCGCGGTTGCTGCGATGTCAACCCTTTATCCGGATTCCAAACAGGTCCATGACAGCGGGAACCGCTTGCGGCAGACGGTGCGGCTACTCGGCCAGCTGCCCACG
Organism: Caldilineaceae bacterium; assembly: GCA_022821545.1. Classification (GTDB taxonomy): domain Bacteria; phylum Chloroflexota; class Anaerolineae; order Caldilineales; family Caldilineaceae; genus Bin5. The sequence continues at coordinate 57,868 of JAJEDJ010000053.1, read as the reverse complement.
GCGATCGCCTCCGCTTACCGGCAGCGGCTTGGCCGCCCGCACATTGACCCCAACCCGGCTCTGGGCTACAGCGAAAACTTCCTGCACATGATGGGGCTCACTGGTGACGCTGAAATCGGTCCCGTTCTGGCAAGAGCGATGGATGTTCTCTTCATACTGCACGCAGACCATGAGCAGAACTGCTCGACCTCCGCGCTGCGCAACATCGCTTCCAGCGAGGCCGATCCCTACTGCGCGCTCGCAGGCGCGATCGGGGCCTTGTACGGCCCACTCCATGGCGGCGCGAACGAGGCGGTCCTGCGGATGCTTGCCGAAATCGGCGACACAAAAAACATCCCGGCCTTTCTGGACAGGGTGAAGAACCGTGAAGTGCGTCTAATGGGGTTCGGCCATCGCGTGTACAAAAACTACGATCCGCGCGCTCAGATCGTAAAGAGAATCGCTTACGAAGTCTTAGAGGTTACCGGCAGCAACCCGTTGATCGATATCGCGGTCGAACTGGAGGGGACTGCCCTTGAAGACGACTACTTCGTCTCGCGCCGCCTCTACCCCAATGTGGACTTTTACACCGGCATCATCTACCAGGCAATGGGGTTTCCGGTCGAAATCTTCCCGGTGCTGTTTGCGCTGGGGAGGGCCCCGGGCTGGCTGGCGCAGTGGATGGAACTCATGAGCGACGCGGAGCAGCGCATCGCGCGTCCCCGGCAGATCTATCTGGGTGAGGCCGAACGCCCATATCCACCCATCAACGAGCGCGGCTGACTTCTGCCGGGCCCTTAGCGGTTACACTACCCCCGGTCACGAAAGATCGCCGTGGCCGCGCCAGAGCCTCTCTACCTTCTCCTGCACCAGTGGAAAACTGCCGAGATCAGGGTCCTGCCGCAAGAGGTCCTGTGCGGCCTCCTGGGCCAGATGCAGCGTAGCCGTATCGCTCAGGTTCGCCAGCTTCAGTTCCGGCAGTCCGCTCTGACGTGTTCCCAGAAAATCACCGGGACCCCGTATCTCCAGATCCTTTTCCGCCAAAACAAAACCGTCTGTCGTCTCCGCCAGCGCTTCGAGCCGCTCCGCCTGGATACCGGCTGTCACGCGGCTGATGAGCCCGCAATAGCTTTCGTGCCCACCCCGGCCCACGCGGCCCCGAAACTGGTGCAGCTGCGCCAGACCGAAGCGTTCGGCATCCTCAATCAGCATAAAAGTTGCGTTGGGAACGTCCACGCCCACCTCGACAACACTGGTGCTGACCAGTATGTCCAGTTCGCCGCCCGCAAAGGCCCGCATCACCTCATCCTTTTCGGAGCCCTTGAGACGGCCATGCAGAAGCCCCACGCGCAGATCCGGGAAAATCTCTTCGCTCAGACGGGCGTGAGCGTCCACCGCGGCGCCGACGTCCAGGGTTTCACTTTCCTCGACAAGAGGATAGATGATGTAGGCTTGGCGACCGTCGCGCGCCTGCCTGCGCATGAAACTGTAGAGTCGTTCCCTGTCCGTGGGCAGGAACCGCTTCGTTTTGATCGGCGTCCGCCCCGGAGGCATCTCGTCGATGACGCTGACGTCGAGGTCGCCGTATACCGTGAGCGCCAGGCTGCGGGGGATGGGCGTGGCGCTCATCACCAGCAGATGAGGCACGGCTGACTCTCCTCCCTTGTCGCGCGCGGCCGCCCGCTGTCCGACGCCGAAGCGGTGCTGCTCGTCCACCACCACAAAACCAAGGTTGGCGAAATCCACATTTTCCTGGATGAGCGCCGTTGTGCCGACCACCACCTGAACGCTCCCGTCAGCCAGTCCGGCGAGGGCCGCTTCCCGCTCCTTCCCTGTGACCCGACCGGTCAGAAGAGTAACGTTTGGGCCCGCGCCGTCGGCAAGCTCAACATCCTGCAGCAGCTTGCTCAAACTGCGGAAATGCTGCTCCGCCAGAATCTGGGTCGGCGCAAGCAAGGCCGACTGGAAGCCGCTGGCCGCGGCCGTCAGCATGGCGCCGGCGGCCACCACGGTCTTGCCGCTGCCGACGTCGCCTTGGATCAGGCGGCTCATCGGCGCGCGCCCGGCCATATCGCGCCGCACCTCGTCCAGTGTGCGCTCCTGCGCGCCGGTCAGGACAAACGGCAGGGCCGTCTGATACTCTGCCAGCAGATGGTCGTCAGCGGTCATGGGCGCGGCATTGAGATGCTGAATCTCTTGCCGCCGCCGCTGCACGCCCAGCTGAAGGTAGAAGAACTCATCAAAAATAATGCGTCTGCGGGCGTTGTCAAGCTCTTCCGGTGTGTCGGGCGCGTGAATCTGTCGCAGCGCATCGGCCAGCGGAATCAGATCATGGTCGCTGCGGAGCGACTCCGGCAGCGGATCCTGCAGGGATGGCAACCCCTGCCTGAGAGCTTGCTGGACCTGCCTGCTGACGTCGCTGCTGCTCAGACCGGCGGTCAGACCGTATACGGGTAGGATCGGCCCTTCTTTGACGACGTTGGGACCGACCTCTTCAAAGTACGGATTTTCCAGGGTCTTGTGACCCATATATAGGCCGACAGCCCCGCTCAGGCGATAGGTCTTGCCGGTGGTCAGGCGATTCTTCAACCACGATTGGTTCCACCACGTGGTGCGAATCGTGCCGCTGCCGTCACTGAAAACCCCCTGCAGGATCTCCTTCTTGTAGGCAAATCTGCGTGTACTGAACCCCCGCAAGTTGGCGACGACTGAAAGGCTCTCCCCCTCCTCGACGTCGGCAATCAGCCGCACGCGGCTGAAATCATCATAGCGATGGGGCAGATGCCAGATGAGATCACCGATGGTCTCGATCCCGAGACGTGCATATTGCTCCGCTCTCTTCGCGCCGATCCCCTTCAGATCGGTTATCGGTTGACTCGAAACGTCGGGCAGATCACGCGCGTCGCTTTGGGGCAATGGCTGGTGTGCAGCTCTGGACTCAGCATCGACTTGGCCTCTGGCTGCGGCTGCTTCGGGTTGGCGGGCCGGCCCGCTGCCGACCCGGTCTACGTTTCTCAGAGCCGGGTCCGCGGGCGGCAGTTCGTCCAACAGGTCGAGCAGTGAATTCAGGAGCCGCGCTCGTTCGTCCCCTTCGGCGTCCGCATACCGTGACAGCCGCTCGAGGATCTCCTGCAGCAGCCCCGGCTGCACCGCATCGGCCCTGGCGTCGGCTGCCCATCGTTCGCAGAAGGCAGCCACGCCGCCGGCAAAGGCCCTCTCGCGCCAGCGGGTCTGGATTTCCAGATTCAACAGGTTGCGTAAACGTGTCAGGGCGCTCTCGGCCATTGTCAACCAAGCCCTTCGTACACGATGACGCCCATCACGTTTGGTCCGAGATGGGCTGCCAGGCTGGGTGGATAACGCCACACATTCGCGGAAATATCCGGAAGCCCTTCCCTTAAGCGCTCCTGCAGCTGTTCCTGGGTCTGTTCGTACCGATGCTGCACGAGCCCGATCCGTTCGTTCTGGGCGAATTCCGCGGTATAGTCGTACAGTTTTTCAGCGACGTCTTCCCTCGTCTGCACCTTTTCCAGCGGGATCAACTGTCCGTCTTCCATCGTGACCATCGCCTTGATCCCCAGCATCGTCCCCAGCACACTCTGGGCCGCGCCCAGGCGCGCGCTGCGTTCGAGATAGTACAGAGTTTCGGCAAAGAAGGTCACATAGATATGAGGGATCGCCCCGTTGACGATTCGGGCGACTTCATACAGGTCCGCCCCGTTTTCGGCGGCCTCGGCCGCCAGCTCGGCCAGCATGCCCAGGCCCATTGCCGTGGTCTGGCTGTCCATGACGCGGATACGATACCGACCCATCATCATATCGGCGGCCTTGCGCGACTGACTCCACATTGGGCTGAGCGTGCTGCTCATGTGGATGGCGACGATCTCCTCGGCATCCTGCCCCAGCCGTTGGTAGACCTCCATAAGGCGGCTCAGATCAGGGGCCTCCACCTCCGGCAGCAGTATGCGTCCACCCGACTGGTTCTCCCGGATCAGTTGAAAAAGCCGGTCGGCGTTGAATTCATCTGTATCTTCATAGCGTTCCCGCCCTACACGCAGAACCTGGGGAACTACCTCAATCGAGTATTTGTCCAGGATGTCAGCGGGAATGCTGGCGTCACTGTCGGTAACGATGCGAACCTTGCTCACGGAAGATACTCCAACTTTTGACAACGGTACACCCGTATGATAACCTCTGACAATTCAGTGATACGTGAACATTGGTTTGGCGTTGGTGGGCTTTCACCGACTACGGGCCAGTGAGGAACCGGAGGGAATAGATCATGGCGAAATGTCAACAGTGCGGCAAGAGTCCTCAGTTTGGAAACAACCGTCCCTGGTCCAGAAAGGCCACACGCCATAAGTGGAAGGTCAACATTCAGAAGGTCAAAATCCTGGAAAACGACAGGCTGGTTTCTCGCCGCCTCTGCACCTCCTGCATCCGCACTCTTGCAAAAGCCTGAACTTCCCTGTCGTAACATCTGAATCAGACCGCAAAAAGCGTTGAGCCGCAAAAAGCGTTGAGCCATTGTGCTCGACGCTTTCTTGTCGTGCCGGCCTACGCCTCCACCGCGTTGCGTAACTGACCGCAACCGGCGTCGATTTCGATGCCGCGACGGATGCGCACCGTGGTCGAGATGCCGCCCGCACGTAGTATTTCAGCGAACCGTTGCGTGTCTTTATCGCTGGTCGGCTGAAATGGGCTGTCGGGAATCGGATTGAGCGGGATGAGGTTGACGTGGCAGAGCATCCCTTTCAGCTTGTCAGCCAGGTCCTCGGCCAATGAGGGGCTGTCATTCCTGCCCCGCATCAGCGCGTACTCAAACGTCACGCGCCGATTGGTCTTGGCAATGTAACGGCGTACCGAGGCCAGAAGATCATCGACCGGATAACGCCGGCTGAGAGGCACGAGCTTGCTCCGCAGCGGGTTGTTGGGTGCATGCAGGCTGACGGCCAGATTCACCTGCAGCCCCTCGCCCGCCATGCGGTCTATCATCGGAATCAGGCCGATCGTGCTGAGCGTGATATGGCGTGCGCCGAGCCCGAATCCGTCGGCCGCGGTCAGGCGCCGGATGGCTGTCCACACGTTGCCATAGTTGTGCATCGGCTCGCCCATCCCCATCAGCACGATGTTTGTGACCGTAGTGGGCCGCTTCACCCGCATCTTTGGCCCTTCCCTTGCATCACTCAGATAACGGGCGAAGAATAGCGCCTGGGCCACAATCTCGCCTGCCGTCAGATTTCGGCGCAGGCCCCCCTGGGCCGTCGCGCAAAAGCTGCAGCCCATCGCGCAGCCGGCCTGACTGCTGATGCAGAGCGTGCGCCGCCTGTCATACAGCATCAGCACAGCCTCGACCTTCTCCCCATCCGGCATCTGAAACAGAACTTTCTGCGTGTCCCCCGCCTTGGAAACACGCTGCGTGACCGGCTGCAGCGGCGTCAGCGTTGCCGTCCCGGCCAGGCTGTCGCGCAGCGCCTGCGGTAGATTCGTCATCTCCTCAAAAGAGCGTGCGTATTTCTTGTAGATCCACTCCTGAATCTGGCGGATGCGATAGGCGGGGACGCCCGCGGCCCTTCCGCTGGCGCGCTTTTGGCCAGACGCATGCGCATTGACGAAATCAGTAAGCTCTTGCGCAGAGCAATCCAATAGAGAACGGCTGATTGGGGAGTTTTCAGGCTGCGTAAGCGAAATGGTCTTCATCCTTGCATTGGTCTTCATTTTGGCAATGGTCTTCACTTTGGCAATTGTAGCGCAGCTATTCAGTTGCGGTCAAAAAGTGCCCCGATCGCGCCCTCTCGCGTTGAGGCCGCCGCGGGGCGAACCGGCGGCTGCCTCCCTGCGCACGCTACGTTCAGCTGTCGGCCTGGCGGAAAGCGTCGAGCAGTTCGGGCAGCCCGGGCAGAATCAGGTCTGGCGGGCAGGCGGCCGTGCGGAACGCCTCCTCCGTCGTGATTCCGGTCAGCACCGCGGCCGTGGGCATGCCCAGCTCGATTGCGCCGGCAATGTCGGTCTCGTAGCGGTCGCCGACCATCAGCGTCGCGGCCGCGCTGGTGCCCAACTTGTGCATCGCCTGCTGGAACATGCCGGCATTGGGTTTGCCGATCACGGTCGGCGTAACGCCCGTGGCGGCCTCCAGCAAGGCCAGCAGGGCGCCGGTGCCGGGAATCTGGCCTCGTTCGCTGGGAAAGGAGGTGTCGCCGTTGGTACCGACGAAGCGGGCGCCGGCGCGTATCGCCAGGGTGGCGTCCGCAAGGCGCTCGTAGCGCACGCTGAAATCAATGCCGGAGACGACCACCTCGGCCGCTGACGCGTCCTCGACAACTGTGATGCCCTCCTGTTGCAGTGCCCGGCGCAGGCCGTCCTGGCCGATCATGAAGACGCGAACGCCATCGGGATACTGCTCCGCCAGCCAGCTGGCGGTCGCCAGGGCGCTGCTGAGAATATGCCCTCCGTCGGCGCCGATGCCCATGCGGGCGATCTTCTCGACAAACTGCTCCGGCGTGCGCGAAGAATTGTTGGTAACGAAAAGCCAGTTTCGATCCGTCGCCTTCAGATAGTCCAGCAGCTCCTGAACGCCGGGCAGGGGCTCCTCGCCTACATAAACAACGCCGTCCATGTCCAACAGAACGGCGCGCGCCTCTCTCAGATCTGCTCTTTGTGCCATGGGTGGACTTTTCATTCCTTTCAGCTGTTCGGCAGCAGACAGCGCCGCTCCTTCCTTGATCAGTTCGCGCTGCTCCGCAGGTCTTGTACATTGAGTTGTAGAGAGCGTTGACCCTGCCATTGGTTGATTTCAAGATGGAAAACAATGTCGATCAGGCTGCCGGTTTGCAGGTCTGCCGCCCGCTCGCCCAGGCCAAAGCCGATCCCGTCCAACACCTGAGAATAATCGTGGCCGTCGATCGCGACCTTCAGATGCTTTCCCCCGCCCACGCTGCGTGCATTGCGCACGCGGCAACCCCGGCACAGAAAGAGACCGGGCTCATTTTGCTGGCCGACCGGCTCCATCCGCGCAAGCTGACCCTGCAATGCCCAGTCGATCTGGTCGAATTCCAGCTCGGTGTCGATCAAGAGGCTGGGCCGCAGATCCTCCAGCGGGCCCAGTTCCCGGGCGGCCACTTCTGTCAGGGCTTCGCGCAGCGCCGGCAGACGCTCGGTGCGCACAGTGAAGCCGGCCGCGCGGCTGTGCCCACCGTGGCGGACCAGCAGAGAACCGACCCCGTCAAGTGCTGCAATCATGTTGAATTCGGCGATGCTGCGAGCGCTGCCGCGACAGACCTCCTCTCCCTGTTCGATTACGATGGCCGGGCGGTAGAACTGATCGCTCAACTTCCCCGCGGCCAGTCCCACAATCCCGGGTTGAAATCTGGCGCTGGCGACGATCAGTATCGGCGCAGTGGATGGATCGAGGCCGGAGATCTCTCGTTCGGCCACCGCATGTGCCTCAGTCGTGAGCGCCTGGCGCTGCTGATTAAGTCGCTCCAGGCTGGCGGCCATTTCACAGGCCGTGCCGTAGTCGTCGCAGCGCAGGAGATCATATGCCGTCTTGGCGCTGGCCAGACGACCGGCGGCGTTGATTCGGGGGGCGATGCGAAAACTGATGGCGCTGCTGTCGATTGCAGCCAGAGGGACCGACGCAGTCTCCATCAGGGCGTACAGCCCGACGCGTTTACCCTGGCGCAGCTCGGTCAGCCCCCGCCGCACCAGCGAACGGTTTTCGCCCTGCAGGGGCACCAGGTCCGCCACGGTACCGATGGCCACCAGGTCGAGAAGCAGCTGTTCCTCCTGCGCGGCTTCCTCGGTTGATAGCCGGCTCCAGTGCTGCCGGGCGACGACCCGCAGAACGCCCTGCGCCAACCGGTAGGCAACGCCAACCCCGGCCAGCGGTTGAAATCTTCCTCCGCGTGCATCCCGTCGCGGGTTGATCACGGCCAGCGCCGCCGGCAGCTCCGTTCCGACCGCGTGATGGTCGGTGAGAACGACGTCCATTCCCAGCTCGGCGGCTTCCGCCACTTCGGCGGCGCTGCGGATGCCGCAGTCCACGGTCACGAGCAGATCGGCTCCCTTGCCCGCGATCGACCTCAGCGCCTCAACATTCAGACCGTACCCCTCATCCACCCGGTTGGGAATGTAGGCGCCGACGCGGGCCCCGGCGCGTTTCAAGGCCGTGGTCATCAAGACGGTTGCCGTGACGCCGTCTGCATCGAAATCTCCATAGACGCAGATAACCTCGTCCGTCTCGATCGCGCGTACAATCCGCGCTACGGCAGCCGACATATCGGTCAGGAGAAAAGGATTCTCCTGGACAGCGTCCTCACCCTGGAGAAACGACGCCACTCCCGCACTGTCGCGCAGACCGCGATTGTAAAGCACCTGCAGCAGCGCTGGATGTTCATGGCTGCTCTCCAGAAAGCTCTCCGGCGCTGGCGGATGGAATTCCCAGTGTTTATCAGTCGCCGACAAAGTGGATTCTCCACCGCTAAGGGATGGAAACGGGACACGGAACCCAATTATAGTCGAGAGCGCAAATGCAGCGCAAAAAAAGGGGAATTTCCTGCCTTAATCCGGCTGGGCTACAATAGGAGTCCAATCTGAACCGGTTGCCCTTCAAATCCATACCCATGTCCTCCACTTCAGACCGTTTACGCCGTCTGCAGCGTCTGCGCGGCGGACGAGCAGTTACTGAACCGGCCGCAACGAGCATTCGGGAGCAGCCCGAGGCGACGGCATCCGCTAGTGAGACCGAGCCTGCCCCGATCGAGACGCTCGAGGATGGCGAGATCGTCGAGAACAGCGCCGGCCGCTGCTATCTGGTTACCCGGCATTGCATTCCATTGGCGCCGGGGACGGGTCAACCGCACGCCCTGCGCGAACCCTCCGCGCTCGGCAACCTTCTGGAACGCGACCCATCGATCCTGGCGCCGCTTTACCCCGCCTACGGGCTGGAGCGTTGCCCGGATTTCCGCAACTCTGCATTCCTGGACATTGAGAGCACCGGTCTGGGCGGCGGTGCCGGCATCTACGCCTTTATGGTCGGTGTGGGAACATTCGAGCAGCAGGACCGCAATCCGGGCAGTTCAGAGGAACGTTTCAACGGAGAACGCCCCGGCGGGGAACCCCTCAACTTCGTCGTGCGCCAGTTATTCATGCGCGATCCCGGTGAAGAACCGGCCCTGCTGACCGCGCTTGCGGACCTGCTGCAGGGCTGCGAGAGCCTGGTGACCTTCAACGGGCGTTCCTTCGACGCCCCCTTCTTGCGCGGGCGATACCGCTACGCCGGGCGCTTCCTGCCCGCCGGCGTTGACTCGCCCAAAACGCTGGACAGTGACGCGCCGCATCTCGACCTTCTGCACCCGTCTCGCAGATTATGGCGCAAACGCCTGGGCAGTTGCGCGCTCACCAATCTCGAACGCAGAGTCCTCGGCTATTCACGCTCAGAGGACGATGTGCCCGGCAGCCTCATCCCGCATCTGTACGCCGACTACCTGCACGACGGTGACGGCCGCATGATGCAGCGCGTCTTCTACCACAATCGCGAAGATATCATCTCAATGGCCGCGCTGGCCGAGGTGGTCTGCACTGCATATGCCGACCCTGCTGCCGCGGGCGCCGGTCACCTGCTGCCGCTCGACCTGCTCAGCCTGGCGCGCGTGCATGCCGACCTGGAGCGCCTGGACAGCGCCGAAATGCTATTCCGCGCCGCGTTGGACCAGCTCAGCGGACGCGCGCACCTGGCCGAGTCGTTTGACGGTCTGGGACGCCTGCTCAAACGGCAGCGCCGCTGGGAAGAGGCGGTGTCAGTATGGCGGCAGTGGTTGACGACCGTGCGCGGAGCGGGCGGCGCGCCGGACAGCCGTCCCTATGTGGAATTGGCGAAATTTTACGAGTGGCAGAGCGGTGACCTCACGCAAGCCGCGATGTGGACACAGTGGGCCTTGCACGAAGAGGAACAGTCTCCCTCCCAAATCCGCTCCCTTGAGGTCCAGACCGAGCTGCGCCACAGGCTGGCCCGCATACAGCGAAAGCTGGGCCGTCCGTTGGAGCCGCGTCAAATGCCCCGATGACGACCGCTCCCGGCATCTTCGAGTCCGCCGTCGATCGGGTTCGTCCCCGTCCTGTTCGAGCGCGCCTCAGGTCGCTTCGTCGACCACTGGGTTGATTCGACCGGAAGCCCCAGCCCTTCGGAAGAGGACCCGCTTCCAATGGTCGGCCACTCCTCCTGATCGGGCGCGCCCATCTTCATCTCCCCCTCGAAATAACCCCCTTCTTCAACGATAAACGAGGCGGCATGGGACTGTCCCCGCATTTCACCGGAGGAGCGCAAGTGCAGGCGTTCCTCTATGAAAACGTCACCGGTGACCGACCCGGCGATCTCAATGTTGCGGGCGCGCACCGTGGCCGACAGCGTTGCGTCCTTGGCAACGATAACAGTGCCGCGGCAGTCGATCTCACCTTCAAGCGTCCCTTCTATACGCAGATCCTTTTCGGAACGGAACGTGCCGGTAAAGTAGGACTGAGGCCCCACAATCGTGTCGGCTGTTCCTTCTTCCGCCGGCGGCTCCGGCCGCTGCGGGCGGGACTGCTGAGGCTGCTGACCTCGGTTGGCGAACGGCGCGTTTTCTCGGCGGTTCCCACTCATCTGTCTGCTTCTCCTCTCATACGATTCGTTCGACTTGGCCGTAACGTCTTCCTGCGTCAGCAGGGATTCCCTGGAAACAGGGGTTGGAACCTCAACAGGTGGAGGTTCCGGCGCCGTCAGTTCCGGGGGAGACGGTTCCGGCAGAACAGGCGACGGCGTCTCGCCCGGGGCAGGTTCCGGCGGAGATAATTCATCCGGTTCGCCTTCCGGCTCGCCCAATATCGGCTCTGGCGGCGGCGGGTCTGCCAGTACAGGCTCAAGCGGCGATTCCATTGCACTCTCGGCATTGGCTTCCCTGCCGGCGTTGTCGGCAGGCGCCTCTTCTTCAGCGCCTTCGCTTGCAGGCCCGTCATCGTCCAGCTCCTGGAGATTCCGATAGAGCCGCTGTAAATCTTCTTCGTCCTGCTTCCTGCCACGTTTGAAAAGCGGCATCTTTTGCCTCTCCTTTCTCGCCGAACTCCCCTACAGATTGGATTCGATGTCGATGTATTCGAGGAAGACACGCACCGAAATCCCAGTATCTCCCTATTATACAACGAATGGAAAAAAGCACACCTTCCGCATTTTCGCAACCGCCGCTTGGGATACACCCTCGCAGCCGATTGCCCACTGACTCTCGGGCGATCGCGTCGCGTCTGCCCTTGACACGCGCTCGACCGCAACCCTATACTACTCTTTGCCTTTACATTAAACTATAACACCTTACATGCCATGCCTGTCTACACCGATGCCGAGCAATTCTATACAGTCCTGCAGCGCGTCTTTGAAAAGGTAAAGGAACGTCCGGACGCGATCCAGTCCTTTACCAGCAGCAACCTTGTCATCCGCCTGCGCCTCACCGATCTTGACGCGGAGGTCCTGTTGGACGGCCGCCAGCCCCCCATGGAAGTCTTCTTTGGGACGCGACCAGGCAACGCGGACCTGGAACTGACGATGACTGCCGATCTTTTGCACGAAGTCTGGTGCGGTCGTCGCAAATTGAAGGATGCCTTTTTCGGAGGACAGATTCAGTCAAGCGGCAATATCTTCCTTGCCATGAAACTGACCGATCTTTTCCGGGAAGCGGAACGGGCCTACACGCTTGTCATGCCAGGCGCGCAATCCGGGGAAGATGACCCGTCCTCTTGAAAGTCGCTCTACCGACGTCCCGGGGCCGGGCCGGGTGGAACTCGAACGGGCAAAGCTGGCATGGACCGGAAGCCACTTCTTTGACACCCGATTCGGGCACAGCTATAATCGGACACAGGATAATCTGACCGCCGGCCAGGAACCAGCCCCTGCAAATGAACGTAACGGAAGAAATAAAAGCTCGGATCGATGCCGTAGAGTTCATTTCCCGTTATCTGCCCCTGCAACGCGCCGGCCGCTCATTCAAAGCCAACTGTCCCTTCCATCAGGAACGTACCCCCAGCTTCGTCGTGTTCCCGGATACCGGCACGTGGCGCTGTTTCGGCGCCTGCGGCACCGGCGGCGATATATTCTCTTTCCTGATGCAAAAGGAGAATCTGGACTTTCGGGAGGCTTTACAGGTTCTGGCCCAGGAGGCCGGCGTGCAGTTGGCCGAAGAGTCCGACAGGAGTGACGCTCGGGGCCGTGATCTCTTATACGAACTTAACGACAGAGCGGCCCTCTTTTTCAGGAACCAGCTCCACCGCACACAGGAGGCGCAGCCGGCGCGCGACTATCTGCAAAAACGAGGCATCAATGCCGAGGTTGCAACCCGCTTCCAGCTCGGCTTCGCGCCGGACAGCTGGGATGCCCTGCGCGACCATCTGGTGCAGGCCGGGTACTCGCTCGATACTCTGCACCGGGCCGACCTGGTCAAGCATAACCTGGAACGCGACTCCTTCTACGACTCCTTTCGCAATCGCCTGATTGTACCGATCCATGATCGCCAGGGCCGCATAATCGGCTTCGGCGGACGTGTGTTGGACAGTTCGCTTCCCAAATATCTGAATACCGCCGAAACGCCTCTTTTTCATAAGTCGCACGTGGTATACGGGCTGGACCGGGCCTACAGGGCCATTCGGCAGGCTGACAGCGTCGTAGTCGTCGAAGGCTACATGGACGTAATTGCCGCCCATCAGTTCGGCTTTGAAAATGTCGTAGCCTGTCTGGGCACTGCCTTGACCGAGGAGCAGCTCCGCCAGCTCCATCGCTACACGGATAACTTCATTTTGGCGCTGGATGCCGACACCGCCGGCCAGCAGGCGACCCTGCGGGGCCTGAACCAGGCGCGGCAGGCCCTGAAGAGGAAGGCCAAACCGGTTCTGACAGCGACGGGGCGGATGCATGTAGAACACCGGCTCAGCGCCAACCTGCGCATCACCACTCTGCCGGAGAACCGCGATCCCGATGACATTATCCGCCGGAACACCGAAGCCTGGCAGGAACTGATCAGCACCGCGCCCCCCCTCGTCGACTACTATTTCGGGATTGTCGCCGACCAGTACGACCTGGACAGCGCCAGAGGCAAGGGCGAAGCCGTAGCCGAATTGACGCCGCTCATCGCCGAGCTGGGCGAAGAGGAGGAACAGCAGCATTACATCCAGCGATTGAGCCGGCTTGTCCGAATCGATGAACGGACGATAGAGCAGCGGGTGAAGGCCAGCGCTCGCGAACTGCGGAATCCGCCGCAGGAGGGCCGCCACCGGCGGCGGTTTACCCGGCCGCAGAGCGGACAGGCCCCGGCTGGAGCGGATTCACAGACAGGCTCGGAGGATCTGCCCCCGGAAGAGCCCGCCGTCCCAGGCTGGGCCGAAAGCGGCCCAGTCAACGGGGAGACCCCGTCACCGCCTCCGCCGGACCTGGCAGCCATTGTGCCGGAAACGAAACTGGAGATCTTTCTGCTGGCCCTGTTGATCGACGAGCCCGACCTGCTCTTTTGGCTGGCAGAAATTTCGCAAGAGTTGGAGATCGCCCCCCTGAGGGGAAGAGACTTTCAACAGATCGAATACCGGGAGATCTTCGGTGCGTTGCGCAGCTTCATCGCCAGCGATGAACTCTGGGATATCAAGGCATTTCAGGAAACGCTCAACCCCGGCTATCACCCTGTCCTTTCTCAGTTGACGACACAGATCCTATCGATGCCGGAGCAGGAACCAGGAGATGTTCGGACCGAGTTGCTCAAATTACTGATCCGTCTGCGGTACGCACGGCTGCGAGAGAGTCTTTCGGCACTGCAGTTCCTGTTGCACGATGCGCAGGAAAACGAGAACCGTGAAGCGATTCTGGAATTCTCGACGATCATAAACGCCAATCGTCGCGACCGCCATCACCTCGAACACGTAATGGCGCGCAGTATCCTGGTCTCATACGGAACTACACGAGTTGAATCAGGCATCGCTATCGCCTGAGGTCCCCCAAAACAGGTGGAAACATGGCTCCCAAACGCAGTGCATCAAAGACGAAGCCTGCCAGCGCCTCGACCAACGATCCAAGTGCCGGCAGCCAGCCTGATGATCGTAGCGCCCAGGCCGGAATTTCACATAAAGAGACGGAACAGCTTCCGGAGACAAGCCAAAAGCAGAGTAACAGTACAACACTCCCTTCAATCGAACGCGATCTGAAGCTCGAAGAAGAGATTGAGAAGGAAACGCACATCCCGGTGGAGAAAATCATCGAGGATGTGCAGGAGGTCGGTCAGTCCCTAGACCCAATGCGTATGTACCTGCGCGAAATCGGCCGCCATGACCTCTTGACCGCCGAACAGCAGACCGCTCTGGCCAAACGAATCAGGACCGGCTTGGAGGCCGAAGAGCGCCTCCAACAGGCGCCTGACGCCGGCGATCAGCCGGCTGCGGAACTCTCCCCGGAAGATACCGCAGAACTGAAAGCAATGATTGCGGATGGCAAGAAGGCGCAGGGCCTGCTTGCCCAGAGCAATCTGCGGCTGGTCGTCAGCGTCGCCAAACGCTACATTGGCCGCGGTCTGAACTTTCAGGATCTCATCCAGGAGGGCAATGTCGGTCTCCTGCGCGCGGTCGAAAAGTTCGACCACACGCTGGGCTTCAAATTCAGCACCTACGCGACCTGGTGGATCCGGCAAGCCATCAGCCGCGCCATCGCTTATCAGGCGCGCACGATTCGCATTCCCGTGCATATGGTCGAAACCATCAATCGCCAGATGCGCACCGAAAGAGAACTGCAACAGGAGTTGAAAGGCGGGGAGCCCACCCCGGAAAAGATTGCGCTGGAAATGGGCTATCTGGAACCGGACGTGGCCGAAGAGGTACGCCAGGCATGGGAAGACGAACAGCCGATCACGGGTGATCTCAAGGCCATTCTCGACCAGGCTGTGTCCAAGGTGCAGCGCATTCAGCGTCTCAGCCGGGAGCCTATCAGCCTGGATATGCCGGTCGGCGCCGAAGAAAACAGCTTCCTGGGCGACTTTATCGAAGACGAGAGTATTCCCGCTCCTGTGGATTCCGCCAGCCGCAGCTTGCTTCAGGAGCAGATGAGCGAAATTCTGAATGACCTGCCCGAACGGGAACGCAGAGTGCTCAGTATGCGCTTCGGTCTGGAGGACGGCACCAGCCAGACTCTGGAGGATGTGGGTAAAGAGTTCAATATCACCCGCGAACGTGTGCGTCAAATCGAGGCAAGGGCACTGCGCAAACTGCGCCATCCTCTGCAGAGTCGAAAGTTGCGCGACTATCTGGGCTGATGATCTGCTTTGGAACAGTTTCGGCCAGGTCGAAATTTTGACACCTGCCCCCTCGGATTGGTAAACTGCCTACTTGTTGTCTCGATGCTCGCTACACCCATCCGCGCTGTCGGGGGCGGCCATCGAAGACCGAAACTGATCCTCGGTAGCTCAATCGGCAGAGCATCCGGCTGTTAACCGGAGGGTTGTTGGTTCGAATCCAACCCGAGGAGCCTGAATTCCCGTCCACCGGCCCTGGCAACCCTGAACTGCGCGCGCAACCCCGACAGAACCTGCCCTTCGGGGTTTTGTTGTATCTGGACTGCTTTCAGTGATCGGCCTCGCCCCGTACATGCCTTTCCACTCTCCAACTCGACTCTCGCCCACTTAGGAGAAAGGACTATGAACTCGAACAAGCTGTTTGAAGCTGCTTTTCCCTATGCGGACGACGTCTTGGCGCTGCCGGTGGAAGACATCGATCAAGCTTCCAAGTGGTACCAGGACGTGTTTGGACTCAAAGAGGTCGAACGGCGTGATGACCCTGTGCCGGCGGTCATCCTTGAGCGCGACGGCGTTCGCATCGGGTTCGCCGTTAACGGCGGTGATGCCTCTAACGACGGCGCAGCCATTCTGGTAACCGACATCCACAGGGCGCGTCAGGAGGTGGAGGACAAGGGGGTCGAGATCGGAAACTGGCGTGTGGACGAGAACGATGGGCAGAAGTTACAGGTCTTCTTCGTAATCGCCCCGGATGGGCTCTGCTACTACTTCCACCAGCCGATTGAGGCCGGCGAAGAGGATTGAACCAGCATATCGGGTGTCACCCGCTCTGCCGCGGAAGGCCTTGGCAGACATGAAAACACGCCCTGGATGTGTAGCAGGCATGTCGGCCATCGCGCGCCAACTAGGCGGCACCTGCCTCAGCCGGTGATCGGCGCGACTGTACCCGCCATCAGCATGAAGCCCAGCGCAGCCAGCAGCGCCATCATCAGGATGATCGTGTTGCTCCGCCGCGTCGCAGCCCGCTCCGCAGCTAGTTCAGATTCCAATTCGATCCGCGTCATCCTCTTGATGTCCTTCGCCATGACTTTTCCTCTCTGATAACCTGCCCGTTTAGCTGGATTTCACGCTACATACACAATATAGCACACCTGTTCCTATATGTCAATACCCGGTTTCAGTTTCTCAATTTGGGTGCATCCCAAAATCGGAACGAACTTCATACACCTCTGGAAGACATCAAGCCGCGGTCACCCCCCTTCCCCCGGATCTCTCGTGTTCTCTCGTATTCTCTCGCCCTCTCTTGTATCCTCTCCTACATCCCCCGCAAAACGTCCACCCAACCCGCCACCCCCCAATCTCCCCCGGATCTCTCGCATCCTCTCGTATTCTCTCGCCCTTTCTTGTATCCTCTCCTACATCCCCCGCAGAACGTCCACCCGACCCGCCACGCCCCCCAATTTCCCCCGGATCTCTCGTATCCTCTCGTATCCTCTCCTACCTCCCCCGCAGAACATCCATCCAACCCTGCCCGCTTAACCGCCGCAGTTCCAACTAAAAACCAAAAACTGAAAACTGCAGTTCCGCGTAAGCCACACTACAGCCCCATGACGCCTTCTGCGGCATAATTGTCGTATGTAAAGTTGGCGATTCGTCTACAGACCAGGTGAAGATGCAAATGTAATGCCTTGGTGCGCGGCGGATCTGGTGTTCACGATTAGCCAACAACAGACGACCAGTGCTTTCACCCGAAGGGGGTATCCTATGTTGAGGAATAGATGGATTCAGTTGGGCGGCCTGCTCATGATCGCTGCGATCATTCTGCTGGCCTGCGTTCCGATCGCATCGGAAGAAGCGCCGGCGCCGCCCGCGGCAGCGGCGGAATCCGACAGTAGCGAGGCAATGACGGCCGGTACCGACGACGACGGCGGCGGCAGCAGCGACACCGGCGCGCAGGCGACCGCCAGCGTCAGCGCCGGCGTGCCGCAACTGAGCGGAGAACTGATCACCGACGGTGTTCCCCCTCCGTTCCGCACGCGCGGATTCTCGACCGACTTTTCACGAAGGACTGTGGAGTGGGACTCGATCCTTTCCGGCGGCCCGCCCAAGGACGGTATTCCGGCGGTCGACAGCCCCTCGTTTGAGTCCCTGGCTGCCGGGGATGAGTGGCTGGAGGACGTGGACCCGGTGATCCTGTTCAGCCACGGCGACCTGTCACGCGCCTACCCTCTCAGCATCCTGATCTGGCATGAAATCGTGAACGATGAAGTCGACGGCCAGCCGGTCTCGATCACTTTCTGCCCGCTGTGCAATGCCAGCATCGTCTTTGACCGCAACTTTGACGGCCAGGTCCTCGATTTCGGCACGACCGGGCGCCTGCGCAACAGCGATCTGATCATGTACGACCGTCAGACCGAAACCTGGTGGCAACAGTTCACGGGCGAAGGCATCGTCGGCAAGTATGCCGGCCAGCAGTTGAATTTCCTCACCAGCCAGGTCCTCTCCTGGAAGGATTTCAAAGACGCCCATCCCGATGGAGAAGTGCTGGCCCGGCCGAACATGCCCCGCAACTACGGATACAACCCGTATGTGGGCTACGACAGCACATCCCGGCCCTTCCTCTTCCAGGGTACACCGGATTCCCGCCTGGCGCCGGCCGAGCGTGTTCTTGGTCTGACGACCGAGACGGAGGCCATCGCCTATCCCTTCCAGGCGCTGGAGGAGGCCGGAGTGGTTCATGACTTCTTCGGTGGGGTTGAGCTTGCGATTTTCCACAAAGCGGGGCTGGCCAGCGCGCTGGATAGTTCCCTGATCAGCCGGGGCCGCGACATCGGCGCCGTAGCAGTCTACGAACGCCAATTCGGGGATCAGCTCCTGACCTTTTCTCCCAACGAGGACGGCACTTTCAGTGACGCCGAAACAGGCAGCGTCTGGGACATTCTGGGAGAGGCCGTCGAAGGTCCCCTGGCCGGAGAAAAGTTGACCCCGATCCTCCACTTCGATCACTTCTGGTTTGCCTGGGCGGCCTTCTTCCCGGCTACCGAGCTTTACACCCCGAGCTAAGTTCAGCGCCCAGTCGCCGGTGGTCAGCGCATTCGCTGGCCGCCGGCCTTCAGGGCAGCCAGCAGCTTCCGGTCAAAGACAGCTCCTCAAAATTCAGAGGAGTGACGCCTGTCTGGTCGAGTCTCACCCGGTAGCGTCGCCAGGGAAGATAAAAGTATGTATACCCCCGCAGGCAGACCTGTGCCTGCGGCTTATCGACGTCGCCGAAGATGTCAGGTGCCTCCACCGGAACGTAACGAATGTCCTCCAGCGCCAGGCGGTGGACCCACAGTCCGGTTACTCCGTAGGTTGATTCCGCGGCGCGACGGGCATTGACCGAAAGACGCAATTCATCGCCTGTTACATCGGCCGCTGGGGGGCTGAAGTAGCGGGGCAGTAGACCCCAGGACAGCAGGACGAACGTCACAAAAGACAGCAGCCGAAAACGAACGCCCCTCTCTCGGAGCTGGATCGCCTCGCTCAGAATTCGCCAGACGACCACACTCCCGAACAACAGCAGCCACAGCAGCAGCAGGTTCAGGAGAAAATCGCCGATATAGATCTGAACCGTTCCTGCGGAAGAAAGTGTGCCGAAGGGGAGGGGGAAACCGAGAAGGCCGGGGCAGAGGTCAAAGCATCCCGCGCTGTGAGGTGGGACGACGAATACGTAAAAGGCCCCCACGTTCAACAGCATGCTCAACAGAAGCGTGCCGGCAAAGACCGCGTACCAACGGCCCGTTTGCTGGCTCCACCAGATCACCAGCAAGGCGCCCAAAACGACGCCGGCAATCCCCAGGACCAGATGAGTGGCGCCGGCGAAATGTATCCAGCCTTCAGGCCGAATTGCCGCTGCTGCCGGCCACTGACCGCGCATCATCGACGAATCCGAACGGGACCGGAGTAGCGCTGCCAGCAGAGGAAGATGCGGTCATAGTATCCCGGCAGCTGGCCTCGCACCTCGGGCCGCCCTTCACCTGTCCATTCCTCCAGCCGCGGAACCCGGTTGCCCGACCTCACGGTGATCAGGACCGAGCCGTCGACGCAGGCGGCGTAGTCCCCGACCACGTCGCCCAGCGGGTAAAGATAGGAAGAACGGCCTGCCGAACCCGTCTCCCGCAGGTCCACTTGAGTGATACCGAATATCTCCAGCGAAAAGACGCCCTGGGGTGAAAAACGGCTGCGGGCAAGGAGAATCCGGTCGTCGTCCCGCCAGGCCAGCTGCGGCGCGAAAAATTCGAATCTTGTCTGCGTTTGAGCGCTCAAACGGCCGCGGGCTCCCGCACCGTTGGGAGCCATTTCCCGCACCCACAGTTGGTTGGCGGGGCGGACAAAGCCGACCGTCAGGCTCGGATGCTGGGGATCATAGGCCAGATGGGCCAGGCGGCGGTTGCCGGGGCTGAGCTGGAATGGCCCGCGATAGATGCCCTCGGGCGCCAGTCGATTGACTTCGATCTCTTCTTCTGCATTCAAATCGACGCGGTACAGACCGGTATACTGACGCCCTGCATCCGGATTGGCAGTATCAATTACGAACGATCGCAGGTCTCCGGCGCCGGCCAGGGCCGCGATCAGCGTCGGCTGAATTGGCGTGTTGGCCCCCCCACCCAACAGAGAGGTAGGAGCCTGCACCCGCAGAACAATTTCGCCATCCTGACTGTTGTAGTGCCACAGCCGCCATTGAGCCAGCCCCACCTGCGGCGCCTCGATCCACCAGATATCGCCGCGCTCGTCTGATACGATTCCCCTCACGCCGAAAAAGGGATAGGCCCTGAAGGACAGTCCAATTCCATCCCCGCGCACGTAGAGGAAACCGTTTTGGTCCGAAGGCGCGTTGGCATCCGGGATCACGAATCCCTCGGCCCCCTCGTAAACAGGCAGCACACTCTGCCCGTTTTCCCGCACAACGGTCACCACTCCATCCTGGTGCAGGAGGAAGATTCCGGGGTCGCCGCGCCTTCCCATCAGTGCAACAGCCTTGCCGCTCCTGGTGGCCGCGCCGAATGTCGGCACATCCATGCGTCTTACTCGCTGGAACTCGGGTGGAGCGACCACGCGTATACCGGAAACAGCCACGCTGCCACCCTCTTCTTTGCGCCCGTCCACATAGACCCTTGAACCCGGCCAGAGGAATTCCGCGCCGGCGTCCAGCCATTCTCCCCGGGACGCCCCAAAGATTCCGCTCCACAACATAATTCGTGCCTCAATCGGATCGAAGTCCAACAGCAGGACTTCACCGCTGTCTGTGCGAACGGATACCGGTTCCGTGGGACCGGCCGGGTCGGTCTCGTCCAGTACCGTCGCTGCAAATTCATCCGTCTGCGGAGGGGGGGCCTCCGCCGGCTGCAGGACGACGGCGGATAGTTCCGTGGGTATGTAGTCCTCCGCTTGCGTCGAAGAATCGCGTGTGGCGGTCGGCGTCGACGTTGGTACTGCTGTGGGAGTGAACGCTGCAATCGGAGTGAACGTCGCAGTGGGAATGAACGTCGCAGTCGGAGTGAATGTCGCAGTCGGTGTAGGCGTGTCCGTAGCAGTCGGCGCTGGTGTCGGCGTAAGAGTCGCCGTCGCCGTGGACGTCAGTGTTGGCGTGGATGTCGCAGTCGGTGCGGCCGTCGGGGTCTCAGTTTCGGTCGGCGCGGCCGTTGCCGTCACTGTGGGCGCCGCTGTGGGCGCCGCTGTCGGGGTGGCGGCAAACGCGGCCGTCGCCAGCCGGGCTGCCGCAGTCGGTTGTGGCGTCACCTTGATCCCGATGCCGGGCGGACGCGAGCCGAAC
This sequence comes from Caldilineaceae bacterium, assembly GCA_022821545.1. Classification (GTDB taxonomy): domain Bacteria; phylum Chloroflexota; class Anaerolineae; order Caldilineales; family Caldilineaceae; genus Bin5. The sequence goes on along the minus strand of JAJEDJ010000053.1, from coordinate 36,793 downwards.
GGCCGGATGCGAATGCCCTCATCCGTATAGTTCAGCAACGTCGAAAGGTCACCGTCGAGCTCCAGTAGCTCGACCGCCATCCAGCCTTCCTCACCGTCCAGCTCCGTTCTCGGATCGGTTACTTTCAACAGGACCCAGGTGCCGCTGGCGATGATGCCCCCTATAGTGACCTCGACATCCTGGCCCAGTCGCGCCAGTACGTCATCCTGCGTGGAGGGACCGGCCCGCAGACGGGCAGGGAACAGAACGACGCGCCCTGTCACATTGTCAGGCGCGCCTATCTCAATTTCCGAAGGAAAGACACTGATCGGCACATAGACTTCCGTCGCCGTCGGCGTTAGCGTGACTGTCGGCGTTAGTGTGACTGTCGGTGTTGCCGTCGGTGAAAGTGTCGGCGCACTGGTCGCTGTCAGCGTCGGTGGCGGGCTGCCTGTCGCCGTAGGAGGAACAGTTGCGGCATCGACATTGACCGCCTGCGCGTTGGCGCTGGGGGAGGGGGTGGCCGTGGGCGTACTGGCCGCCGGCTCCGATTGCAGCGCCGAGACACCGGTCGACCTGCCGTCGGGCGTGGGCAAGGCGGCTTGATCGACGTCGCGCAGTAAGAGCGCCAGCAGCGCAAGCAGCAAAACGACAATGGCGAAAACAACGCCGGCCGCCAGTGGATTCCCCCGTATCAGGCTTCGCCCGCTGGCCAGAGTCTTCCCCAAACGCAGGATTCTGTCGTTCATCGGCCGCGCTCAACCAGAGAAGCGGCAGCGCACTTCTCACGACCGCGCTCAATCATCAAAGCGGTAGCGCATTTCTCACGACCGCGCTCAATCAGCGAAGCGGTAGCGCATTTCTCACGGTTCGCCGTCATCAGTTCTGTACTGTCACTGTCACGCTGCAGGGTTGCGGGTAATTGCCGGTAGTATCCACCACCACGACCTGAATAACATAGGCGCCGTTCGCCATCGCACTGCTGTTCAGATTGCCGAGAAGCCCGCCGATCACGGGGCTTTCAGCGCCGTCAAAGTAGCTGAAACTCTGATTGGCCCCGCTGGGTGCGTACTCCAGCTTGTAAAACGAGAACCGGTCGTGCTGGGCCGTACCCACTATCGGGACATCTCCACTCACGATCGCCCCGTTTCCCGGCGACAATATGACTGCACGTCCGTCTGGACACAGTGCCGGAGAGACGGGAACGGGATTCGGCGCAGGATCCGTCTGCTCTTCCTGCGTGTCGTCCTCTTGGTTGTCCGGCACAGGTGTCGGGACGATGCGGGTCGGCTGTGGCGTGGGCGTCGGTGGTTCCGGCGTGAATGTCGGCGTCGGAATCAGCGCAGACAATGACGTATTTGGGGAGGTCGCAGAGTCGTCCGGCGATGAAAGTACTGAGGATGACTCCACCGCGATCATTGCCTCGCGCAGCGTTGTGCTGGCGAAATAGGTGAATCCCATCACCACAAGCATCAGCAACGCTGAGAGAAAAATGCGATACAGATCGTCTATTGCTTTGTCCCGCTCCAGGGAAAAGACGGCCTGTCGCCGCTCGGCGCGCACCTGCCACGTGCGATACAGTTGAAATAGAGCCAGCAGACCACACGTTGCATAGATATAGGGTGCAATGTTGGCAATGGCCTCAACCAGAAAACCCATTGGCAGTTACTGAACCGGGACGCCAAACAGACTGGATGGTTGCCGCGGACAGCGGGTCCGGAAGCAAGATGGCAACCAGGAGGAGATGGAATAAACCCTGTCCGAATAGTCTACCGTAGCCGCGTAGTTCCGCCAAAAGAATCTGATTTCTTAGCCCGGAGGCGCCTGGGCGGCTTGGCTACGGCGCAAATGCGATCCTTGACCGCTTTGCCTATTCCCCGTCAATCGACTATCATAAATAGTCCATTGCATTAGCCCTTTTCCGAAGGTTTCGGAGAAATCTGTCCATGAATTTTGATTTCGTTTTTCGCTCCCGCCGCAGCAATGTTCTGGCGCGCAACGGGCTCGTCGCCACCAGTCAACCCCTTGCCGCCCAGGCCGGATTGTCGATCCTGCAGGCAGGCGGCAACGCAGCCGACGCCGCGATCGCCGCAGCCGCAGCCCTGAACGTCGTCGAGCCGGTCTCCACCGGTATCGGGGGCGACTGTTTCGCCCTTTACTGGGATGCCAAAACGGAATGTGTGACCGCCCTCAACGGGTCGGGCCGCTCTGCCGGCGCTGCCTCGATCGACGAACTGCAAACTCTCGGTTATTCCCACATGCCCCAGTTTACCGGCCACAGCGTCAGCATACCGGGGACCGTCGCCGGCTGGAGCGATCTGCTGGAAAGGCACGGCGCCATGACGCTGGCGGATGTACTCAAGCCTGCCATCGACCTGGCTGAAGAGGGCTACCCCGTCACCGAATGGATCGGGCGCGGCTGGGCCTCCCAGGCAGCCAAACTGCGGCGTTCACCCGACTGGATCAGCAGTGACCTGGACAACGGACCGGAGCAGCCGAGCGGTCATGAGCTTCTCATCGACGGCTGCGCGCCGCGGCCCGGGCAAGTCATGCGTATCCCCACACTGGGCCGGACGCTGCGGGCGATCGCGGCCGACGGCAAAAAAGCGATCTACGCCGGAGAGTTCGCCGCTAAACTCAGCAAACACGTACAGCGCTACGGCGGTTGGATCACGCCGGAGGATATGGCGGCCCATACCAGCACCTGGCATGATCCTGTCACGGCCGATTTCGGCGATGTTCGCCTGTACGAATGCCCGCCCAACGGGCAGGGTCTGGCCGCCATTGTCGCGGCAAATCTGGCGGACGGCTTCGACCTGGCCCGTATGTCGAGCGTGGACCGTCTGCACACACTGGTGGAGTGTATGCGCATCGGCTACGCCGAGGCCCAGCAGTGGGTCTGTGATGTCGATGTGGTGCCAATCCCCCTGGACACAATTGCCAGCCGCGCCTATGCGGACCGGAGACGCGGGGGAATTGACCCGCAGCGCGCAGCGGCGTCCGTTTCCAGCGGTTATCCCATGGCCGGTTCGGATACCGTCTATCTGACCACCGCCGACCGCGAAGGGAACGCCTGCAGTTTTATCAACAGCCTCTACCAGGGAACGGGCAGCGGGCTGGTCGTGCCCGGAAGCGGGGTCAGCCTGCAAAACCGGGCCGCGCTCTTCGTTCTTGACCCCGACCATCCCAACTGTCTCGCTCCGAATAAGCGGCCATATCACACGATTATCCCGGCGATGACAACCCGGGGAGGCGCCTTGCATGCCAGCTTCGGCGTGATGGGGGGCTATATGCAGCCACAGGGACATCTGCAGATGCTGGTCAATATGGTGGCCCTGGGCATGAGCCCGCAGCAGGCCCTGGACATGCCGCGCTGGTCTTTGAGTGGCCCGCATGACGGGCTGGGCGCAGACGAAGCCGGAGGCCGGCTGGCCATTGAAGAAGGCTGGGACGATGACATCCTGGCGGAAATGTCCCGCCGCGGCCATCAGGTGGTTCCGGTGGACGGGGTGGGGCGAAGCGGTTTCGGCGGCGGTCAGATAATCGTCCGCGATCCGGAAAGCGGCGTCCTGACCGCAGGAAGCGACCCGCGCAAGGACGGCTGCGCGGTCGGCTGGTAACGCGAGAAGCGTCGCAACGGGCAGACAGCCCCAGCCATCACCCAAATCCGAGGTTATTGAATGGGTCGAATACCCGCGGTGTCATTTGCACCGATTCGTCAGAAAATGAAACGGGCGGGTCTGGACGACCTGCTGATTCGCAGCTTTGAACACTACTACGCCCAACTCGCCGCCGGCGCCACAGGTTACATCCCCGGCACCGGCGCACGCCCACCGTCCGATATAGCCGACAGTGCCGCCGCCACCGGTTTCCATGACGAGGGCCTGGACGCCCTCAACCGGCTCGTCGTCGTGAAACTGAACGGTGGTCTGGGCGCGACGATGGGCCTGCATGGACCGCGATCCCTGCTGATGGTGAAGGACGGACTGCGCTTTCTGGACATTATCGTCCGGCATGTCCTGCATCTGCGCCGCAAGATGAGGGCGCGACTGCCTCTCATCTTCATGAACAGCTACAGCACGCAGGAAGCAACCCGGCAGGCGCTTGGCGCCTACCCCCAATTGGCGGAATGCGGCGCCGGAGCCCTGCCGCTTACTTTCCTGCAAAACAAAGTTCCCAAAATATGGCAGGAGACCCTGCAGCCCGTGGAGTGGCATCAAGACCCGTCCAAGGAGTGGTGCCCGCCCGGACACGGTGACATTTACCTCACTCTGCACATGAGCAGCCTGCTCAGGAAGATGCTTTCCCTCGGCTACGAATACATGTTCGTCAGCAACGCCGACAATCTGGGCGCAACTGTCGACACCGATATTCTCGGTTATTTCGCAGCCCGCAACCTGCCCTTCCTCATGGAAGTGACCGATCGCACGGCCGCCGACCGCAAGGGGGGGCACCTTGCTCAAAGCTCCGATGGACGGCTCCTGCTGCGGGAAATTGCCCAGTGCCCCCCAGAGGAAATCGAGCAGTTTCAGGACATCGACCGCTACCGCCTGTTCAATACCAACAACCTGTGGATTCACCTGCCCTCTTTGCGAGAGCTGCTGCAGAAACGAGACGGTTTCCTGGATCTGCCGATGATCGTCAACAGCAAACCGGTGGACCCTTCCTGTCCGGACTCCCCACCGGTCTTCCAATTGGAAACCGCCGTTGGGTTGGCGATCTCGGCATTCGACGGCGCACAGGCGATCCAGGTGTCGCGCGACCGCTTCTTGCCGGTAAAACGCTGCAATGACCTGCTGGCGCTCCGCTCCGATGCCTTCGAGCTGAGCCGGCAACAGTGCGTCGGGCTGGACCCGCGGCGGGGTCGCGGTCCCTTCCCTGGGGGCGCGCCGCTTGTCGAACTGGACGACCGGTTCTACCAGTTCATCGATCAGATCGAGGAACGATTTCCGCACGGGCCGCCTTCCCTGATCCGCTGCCGCAGCATTTCCGTTACAGGCCCGTACACCTTTGGCGCTTCTGTCACGGTGGAAGGCGACGTCACCCTGTCAAACGGTACGGACGCGCCGGTCCTCATTCCCGACGGCGCCACTCTGTCCGGGTAGGTCGGTCTCCTGCGGCTGGTTTATGACATTCTGCTGTTGGGCAGCGTTAGTCCTGCCGGCTGCGCATCAGTTCCAGCAGCTGCGACTTCCCCCGGTGGTAGCCGTGCCACAGCAGCGGGCTGGGCGACCAGTCCCACGCCCCTATATGCACGGCCATTCCTGCGCCAAACCCTTCCTTAAAGCGCCAAACCCCTTGCAGAGGATCGCCCGGCTCATCGGTGTTCGTCGGCGCGCCCCACCAGTCGTAGACCGTGCAGCCCTGGGCCCTGGCCCACTGCAGCGCCCGCCACTGTAAGAGGTAGTTGGGCATGTCGCGCCGCCGCCGGGCGCTGCTGGCTCCGTTGAAATAGAGAGCCTGACGACCGTAACGGAGCAGAAACAACCCGGCAATGGGCTCCGACTCGTCTGGATGCTCGGCCAGCAACAGCGCCCCGCCGGTCCGTGTACCCTCCTCCCGCTGCATCTTCAGAAACGTACGCCATAAGGAGTTGTAGTAGGCGAATGGACGGATCAGAAAACCGTCGCGGACGCTCGTCTCTTTGTAGAGTCGATAGAAGCCCGGCAACTCTGCAACATCGCCGCTGCGAACGGTGACGCCCCGCCGTTCGGCCAGCCGGATGTTATAGCGCCATTTGCTCTTGAACGACTTCAACAGATCTTCTTCGTCCCGGGTGATGTCCGTGAAACCGGTATTTTTGAACTGAATCTGCTCCGGGCTGAAGCGCCAGTTGCGCTGACGAAGCAGCTGCATCAGGCGCTCCCCTTCCGCATCTCTTTCGCCGACGTCAGGATCGATTTTCACCTGAAGGCAGCTCCGCCGCCGGCACAGTTCTTCGATCTGCGTCAGTACGAGCGCAGTTGCTTCGTCATCCGACCAGTCCAGCAGGGGGCCCTTCGGCACGTAAGCCACCCGCAAGGGCAGCGCTGCCGTAGGCTGCCGCCAGAGCCACTGAAAAGCCCCCAGCGGCCGACCGCCCCTCTGCACGCGCCAGCGCTCAACGCGCCAGCCGTTGCCGGCCTTGACCACACCCCACGACCAGCTTTGCAGCACGTGGCTGCGGTCGGCCGGCAGCCGCGTCAACAGCTCTTCCCACGCTGGGGCCGTCACCACCGGCTCCATAACTACCTCAATGGCGGAGCGGGGGGAGATCTGCCTCCGCTCCTCTTGCTCCTTGACCCCGTGCCTGCCTTTTACAGCCCGGTCCCTCGCAAGCAACGCGCCCTGATAGAGACTGTAGACGGGTCCACGCAGGGGCAGGTCCCAGGCGCCGACTGTGCGCTCGACCGCGCCGCCAAAACCCTGTTTGAAACGGAATACGCCCCAAAGATCGCCTGCTGGAAGCGCATTCAGATCCACTGGCGCCTTCTCCGCGGAAACAGCCTTCCGCCCTTCCTGCCAGAGACCGGTGGCGATCTCCCCGATCTCATCGGGGATGCCCCAGAGATCATAACGTGTGCAGCCGCGTGCTCTGGCCCACCGCATCGCTTCCCATTGCAGCGCGTGATTGGGCATCAGGTTGCGGCTGCGGTTGTTGCTGGCCCCCCACAGATAGCAGGCGGACGAGCCGGCGGCAAACACAGCGATGCTGGCGAGAGGGTCGTCCCCGTGCGAGGCCAGCAGAAAGACGCCCCAGCGGGAGACCAGCAGCTCGTAGGCATCGCGGTAATAGGCGGCGTTGTGGACGGAAAACCCGTCCCGCTTGCCCGTCTCTTCCATCAGCTGCTGGAACACAGGCAGCTCATGCGCCTCAAGCGCCCGTACGCTCACGCCTTTGCGCGCCGCCAGCCGGATGTTGTAGCGCCACTTGCTCTTCATTCGCGCGAGGATCGTATCGTCGTCCGGCTTCAGATCGACGACAACGGTGCTGCGAGGCTGAACTGTTTGGGAGCTGGGATGGAAGCCGGCCGCGCTCAGCCGCTGCCGGTTGGCTGCCGTGTCCAGCAGGTCCGGCTCGATCTTCAGCGCGAACGCCCCCTCCTGCCGGGCAACATCGCACAGGCGCGCCGCCACGGCGCCCGTCAGCGTCGAGTCGGACCAGTCTACAAGCGGGCCTCTGGGGACGTATGCCAGGACTTGGCCCATGATCCTGCGAAAGAGTATCATCGCTCCGGCTTGCGCGCAGCCGCCGGCTGTGGCTTCCGGCAGGAGAACGCGTCTGGCCCACCAGCCGGAGCGGCATTTCAGGGCCGCCCATTCACTCGTCTGCAACAGATGGCCGGCCGGATGGTTGCTGACGAATTCGTTCCAATCAGCGGCTTGATCTGCCACCTCTCCCCCTGTCACCTCATCCCCCGTCACCTGATCCCCCGTCACCTGATCCCCCTGTCATCCACTGGCATATTCGGCCGGCAGACTCTGACCCGAAAGGCGCATTTCTTGGCGATTCCGCATCATCCCTGGACGCATACGCGCCGCGTTGCTATCGCTGTCTGTCGATCATACCATACCGACCGGAACAGAATGGAACGCCGGCGCCAGTCATGTCTCGCTAGAGTGGAAACGGCCTGAATTTGACACGGCTAATGCTCACTGCTATCGTCAAATCCGTGTCATCATTGGGTCGGCGTTCGACAACAACTGCACTCGGGCTGATTCCGGCGGCTATGCTTCTGCTGGGCGGTCTCCTTCTGGCCGGCTGCGGCGGGCCAGCTGCCGGCAGCGCGCCAGTATCGGAAACAGCCGAAGTGACCGTCTTCGCGGCCGCCTCACTTACCGATGTCTTCCAGGAGGCTGCCCACTCTTTCAGCAGCGGAGGCCGTACAGGAAACGTTGTTTTCAACTTTGCCGGTTCCCAGCAGCTGGCCGGTCAACTGCGCGAGGGCGCGCGCGCCGACATATTCGCCTCGGCCGACGAGATGCAGATGCAGGCGGCTATCGATGCCGGACGGATCGGGAAGGGCAGCGTGAAGACATTCGCCTGCAATCAGTTGATGATCGGCTTCGGCCGGCGCGCTGCGGACGCATCCGACGCCGCGCCTGAGGTCGAATCTTTGCTGAAACTGGCCCAGCCCGGGCATAAGATCGTCGTTGGCGCAGAGGCGGTGCCCATTGGACAGTACACGCGGCGGTTTCTGGCCAATGCCGCGCAGGACGAACGTCTTGGCCCCGAATTTCGTGCCGGTTTCGAGGCCAACATCGTGTCTGAAGAACAAAATGTTCGGGGCATTCTCAGCAAACTGCAATTGGGCGAGGCCGATGCCGGCGTCGTCTATGCCAGTGACCTCGTAGGTGTCACAGAGTTGCCGCGCATGGAGATTCCGGCCCATCTCAACATTTCAGCAATCTATCCGATCGCCCTGACCCGGGACAGCAAGCAGCCGGAGCAGGCCGCAGCATTCGTCACTTTCTTGTTCTCTGAAAAAGGCGCCGCCGTGCTGGAGTCACACGGCTTTTCCACCCACTGCCGGGCTGAACGCCCGGGAGAGACCTCAGATTTTGCGGACTCAGGGGCGTTTTGATCATGCGAACCACTGAAGCCGCCGAAGCAATGCGCATCCCCGTCGACCGGGCGGGGGGCGGCCGGCGCGCCTCCAGACGCCTCACGCGACCGGGCCTCGCGCCTTTCTGGTCGGCCGTGCCCATGATCCTGTTCCTGGCTCTTCCTCTCCTGGCGCTGATCTGGCGCACGGACCTGGCCGACGTCGGCACACACTTGGCCCAGCCTGTCGCTCGCCGGGCTATTGTCTTGAGCTTATGGACGTCGGCGACGGCGACGCTTCTGACGGTCCTGCTGGGCACGCCTCTGGCCCTGCTGATGACCAGGCGGCAATTTCGAGGACGCCGGGCGCTGGACACGCTCATCGATCTGCCCACCGTCCTGCCTCCCGCTGTTGCCGGGCTGGCCCTGCTGATGGCCTTTGGCCGGAGAGGAATGCTGGGGCAGGGGCTGTCAGTGGCGGGAATCGAAATCGCCTTTACTTCGCTGGCGGTCATTCTCGCGCAACTTTTCGTCGCTTCTCCCTACTACATCCGCGCGGCTATCGGCGGCCTCAGTCGCAGTGCGGTCGAGCTGGAAGAGGCCGCCGCCCTGGACGGAGCCGACGGCCGGCAGATCTTCCGCTTCGTAACGGTCCCCCTCGCCCGCGCCTCCTTGCTGGGCGGGCTGGTGATGACGTGGGCGAGGGCTCTCGGTGATTTCGGCGCCACCATTCTCTTTGCCGGCAACTATCCCGGACGCACGCAGACGATGCCGCTTGCCATCTATATCGGCTTCGAATTGGATCTGGACGTTGCCCTGGCCCTGTCCGTTGTCCTTATGGCGACCGCGTTCGCCATTCTGTTGCTCGTGAAGTGGCTTCTCGGGCGAACGGACTGATTTGAATCACAGTTCCGACGACCTCCCTATCATAGAAGCGGTTCCCAACTTTTCGGAGGGCCGCCGCCGCAATGTAATCGACGAGCTGGCGGCGGCAGTCCGGACGTCCGGCGCCCGGCTGCTCGATCGCACCAGCGATGCTCACCACAATCGCACCGTTCTCACGGTCGCGGGCCCGCCCCAACAGGTTCTGCAGGGACTGTTCAATGCCGTCGAAGTGGCTGCCACCCGCATCGACCTTCGGCGGCATCGGGGCGTCCATCCCAGGCTGGGCGCGGCCGATGTAGTCCCGCTCGTGCCGATTCGAAACACCCTCCTTGCCGACTGCGCTCTCCTGGCCCGGCAACTGGGTCGCCGCATCGGTGATGAGTTGGATCTGCCCGTCTACCTCTATGGCGAAGCGGCCGCCAGAGTTGAACGCCGCAATCTGGCCGACGTCCGGCGCGGTGAATATGAGGCCCTGGTCCGGGAAATCCACCTTCCGCAGCGCCTGCCGGACTTCGGCCCGGCCAGGGTGGGCCCTGCCGGCGCGGTTGTGGTCGGGGCCAGGCCTCTTCTCATTGCCTTCAACGTTTTCCTGCGCAGTTCCGAGGTAGCCGTCGCCAGAACGATCGCCCGCCGCATTCGCGAGCGCGACGGGGGCCTGCCTGCCGTCCGAGCCCTGGGACTGCTTGTCGATGGTCAGGCCCAGGTCAGCATGAATCTCGTTGACTATCGCGTCACAACCCCTCACGCTGCGGTCAATGCCATTCGCCGGCAGGCTGCCCGCCACGCGATCGCGCTGGACCGCAGCGAACTGATCGGCCTCATCCCCCAAGACGCCCTGCCGGGAATCGGGGAGCGCAACAATGGCGCTGACGCAAAGGCCTTATCCCCTCGCGCTTTGGCCGCAGCAGCCGCTGCGCTCCTGCTGCCGGAACTGACCCCTGACCGCGTGCTGGAAGTTGCATTGCGCCGGCTGTAAGCAGGCCGGGAAATACATGCATCGCATTCCCAGGAAATTTCTGGTCGCTTTGGCGAAAAAAGCCTGCCGTGCTAGAATCAGACGTACGTGGAGCAGACAGTTTCGGCTATGACTCTTGCACTGTGATTCCTGCGCCGTGCCTGATTTCCGTGATTGACTGGCCCGCGTTTCGCGGCAGCTAGTCCTCCCCATGCGGTCGCGCAGATCACACTTTTTTCGCTCATATATGGGGCCCGCGGCCTTCTCCTGCCGTATGGACAACTGGGCAGCGGGTGAACGGCAACTCGGACAATGCAGTCTCCTCGCCTTGTCGTCTGGTCAGAATGGATAGAAACCGCCGGCTCGCCATCGACGCTGCCAGCGAGTGGGATGCCCTCCGGGTCTGATCCGTCCCCTGAAAAACTGGACCTTGCGATAGTCATCGTCAACTACAATGGCAGCGCCCTTCTGTCCGGTTGCCTGACATCCGTGTTTGCCTCTGCAGGAGATTTTTCCTACACGGTCTGTGTTGTAGATAACGGCAGCAGTGACGGTGCCCCCGCCATGGTGGCCGACCGCTTCCCACAGACCGGCCTGATCGTTTCGGAGACCAATCTCGGTTTCAGCGCGGGGAACAACCTGGCTCTGCGCCAACTCGGCCTCACTGAACCCCAATCACTGCACAACAGGCCCTTTCCCCGCTACATTCTTCTTCTTAACAATGACACTGTCTTGCCGGCGAACGCACTGGCAGACATGATCCAATTCATGGACGAACGGCCCGACCTCGGGATAGCGGGCCCGCGGGTGCGGCGGCCGGACGGGACGCTGGATCTGGCCTGTCGCCGCAGCTTTCCCACGCCCTGGGTGAGCTTCTGCCGCATGACCCGCCTGAGCCGGCTGTTTCCCCGCAGCGAGCGTTTCAACGCCTACAATCTGGGCTACCTGCCGGAAGAGGCTGTGCATCCGGTGGACTCGGTTGTCGGCGCCTATATGCAGGTGCGCACGCAGGCGGTCCTGCAGGTCGGGCTGTTGGACGAGGCCTACTTCATGTACGGTGAAGACCTCGATTGGGCAAAGCGAATCAAGAATGCCGGCTGGGATGTCTGGTACAACGGCAAAGTCGAGATCACGCACGTCAAAGAGGCCTCCAGCCGCAAGAGTCGCAAGGCCCGCCGGGCCTTCTATGAGGCGATGTGGATCTTCTATCGCAAACACTACCGGGCCAACAGTTCATGGGCGCTGGACAAACTGATCTGGCTCAGTATTGCTCTGATTGGCGGTGTAGACATCGCCGTCCGGCTATGGAAACTGCGGCAGGAACGGGTTTAGCGCGGTTGCGGGTGCCCGGCGCAAACGCCAACCGCTCCGCCGGAATCTGATGTAACTGTTCGTTGCAATTGTTCGATGTAATTGTTCGATGCAACTGACTGTGGAAACATAATAGCCGTCCATCTCCGGTCATACACAATAGGCGCACAACAGGCGCGATGTGGAAGTCACCGGTACAGCCGACATCAGAACTTAAGCAGCCTCCCACGGAATCGCGGCCATCCGCAACTGCGGCCGAGGAGAGCATACTCTCCAGTCCAAACGGGAGATACTCGGCCCTGCGCGCCCAGCGGCCCGGCGTGCCTAAGCGCGCTCAGCTTCTGTTCGCGCTTTCGCTGGTCGTTGTGGATCTGGGATGCACCTGGCTGGCGTTCTTTCTGGCACACCGGCTGACTGAAATGAACCTGACGCCCAGGCTGATGGAGTTGCAGCCCGATATCATTGTCGGTCCCTTCGTGGAATTCCTGGCATTGCCGCTGTCACAGTCGTTGATTCTGCTGTCGCTCTTCTCTTTGCAGCGCATGTACCAGCGCCGCCGGCCGCTCGGTCAATTGGACGAAATCTTTCGCATCGCAAAACTCACAACACTATGCACGCTACTGACCGTGGCGCTGCTCAGCCTCTTCCTGCGGGACTTTGTTTACCACCGCACGTTCCTGGGATATGCCTGGCTGCTCAACATCATGATGTTGACGATCGGCCGGACCCTGCATGCGCAGGTGCAGTGGAATGCCCAGGCCAGGGGAATCGGCGGCGACCGCGTCCTGCTCATCGGCGGCGGGGATTCAGGCCGCATGATCCTGCAGAGAGTACAGGCCAATCCCAAACTGGGCTTTCAGGTCATCGGAATCGTTGATAACAGCAGTACGCGTTCCATTCTGGATGTGCCGGTTCTGGGCAGCGTCGCCGACATTCCCAGAATCATTGACGAATTTGCAGTCGACGAAGTGATCATCGCGCTGCCCGAAAGCACACATCAGGAACTGGTCGGCATCATCAGCCTTTGTGAGCGGGAGAAGGTCGGCATTCGCGTACTGCCGGATGCATTCGGAATCATGGCGAGTGAAGTAACCATCGGCTATCTTGGCGGTCTCCCCCTGGTCACCGTCCGAGACGTGGCCCTGCAGGGCTGGAAACTGACACTCAAACGCGGGATGGACCTGGTGGGAAGCGCCATCGGCCTGGTACTTCTCAGCCCCTTCCTGATGCTGGTGGCGCTCTTGATCAAACTGGACAGTCCCGGGCCGGTCTTCTATACACATGAACGGATGGGATTGGATGCCAAGTCGTTCAAAATTCTGAAGTTTCGCTCCATGCGCGAGGACGCGGAAAAATCCGGGCCGGGCTGGACGGTCGAGAACGATCCTCGGCGGACTAAACTGGGCGCTTTCATTCGTCGCGCCAATATCGACGAACTTCCCCAGTTGATCAATGTTCTCTTTGGAGAAATGAGCCTGGTCGGCCCGCGCCCTGAACGACCGGTCTACGTGGAGCAGTTCCGGCAGATGATTCCACGTTATATGGACCGCCACCGCGAAAAGGCCGGGATGACCGGCTGGGCCGCGGTAAACGGAATGCGCGGCGATACCTCGATCGCGGAGCGCACTAAGTACGACCTCTGGTACATCGAAAACTGGTCGCTGGCCCTGGACATTAAAATCATCATTCGCACACTCGGCCAGTGGCTGCTCGGCACAAACAAAAACGCATACTGAACCGACCCGAATTCCTTGACAACCCCCTGCCCGGTTTGCTACACTTCTTTCTCGATTGGCACTCCCATCACTATAGCGCTAAAGGCAACTCTGAAACGTCTGATTGCTGCCAACTGTTTTACAGTTCGACTTGCCCTCCGTCGGCCGCATTCTCAGCGCGCTGGATGGAAGGCAGACAGGCGGCAATCCTATCTGCCACGAATTCATGACCGAATTGCAGTTGAGCCAGCGCCGTAAACAGGTGCTGCGAATCGTCATCCAGGAATATGTGGAAAATGCCCAACCGGTGGGCAGCCAGTCGATCGCGCAGAAGTACGATCTGGGTGTCAGCGCAGCGACCATCCGCAATGATTTGGCTGCCCTGGAAAAGGCTGGCCTGCTGACCCACCCACACACCAGCGCCGGCCGCATTCCCACTGATGGCGGTTATCGGTACTTTGTGGCCAATCTCATGGCCCACACCGATCTGCCGTCCCATGAGCGCCATATGATCCGCCACCAGTTCCATCAAGCCCGGCGGGAGATTGATCAGTGGCTGCGTCTCAGCACCGCGGTCCTGGCCAAAGCCTCCACGGGCGCGGCGCTGGCCACTTCCCCGCGTTCCATCTCAAGCAGAGTCAAACATCTCGAGTTGATTGGCATTCAGGATACCGTTGTCTTGCTGGTGCTGGTGCTGGCCACGGGCACGCTGAAACAGCAGCTGATCACCCTGGAACAGCCCATCTTTCAAGAGGAGCTGAGCCGGGCGAGCAACCAGCTCAATGTTGAAATGTCCGGCGCTACAGCTGCCGACCTGCCGGAAAAGCTGGAGGAATTCACCGGCTTCACCCGCGAAGTGGGCGAGCTTGTACTCAACACCTTGCTCCAGTCGGAAGAGCAGATCACCGACCGCGTCTATCGCCACGGCCTGGCCCAGGTGCTGGCCGAGCCTGAGTTCACGGATGGGCCGCAGGTGAGCCGGATCGTGGAGGTTTTCGAACAGCGCACACTGCTGCAAGAGGTTTACGATGATGTGATGGAGTTGAGCGACGTACAGGTGATGATCGCCGGTGAGGGCCGTTTTGGCGATATGCAGGACATCAGCCTTGTACTGAGCCGCTACGGCGTGCCGGACCGTGTCGGCGGCCTGCTCGGCGTCGTCGGCCCGATGCGGATGCCATACGGTCGCACAGTTGGGGCAGTTCGCTATGTCGCCACGCTTCTGAACGAACTGATGCACCAGCTCTACGGCCAAAGCCGTTAGATAACACATTTGTGTAACAGGATCATTCATGAGCAAACAGGAAAAACGGGAAAACACAACGGGAGAGCCGGAAAACGGTCAGCTGCCTGAAGAAGCTGTTCTGGAGCCGAGTGAACCCGACGCAAACGCCGTATCGGACGGCGAAGAGGCTGAAGAGCGGGACGAGACGCCCGAAGAGACGATCGCCCGCCTTCAATCGGAGCTGGCGGATGCCCAGGACCAGGCTGCCAGCCACCTCGACAAGATGCAGCGTACCGTCGCCGAATATGAGAACGCCGGCAAACGACGCGAACGCCAGAACGAGGACCGCATCAAACTCGCCACCGACAGCATGATGCGTCAGCTTCTGCCCGTTCTCGATGACCTCGATCTGGCCTTTCAGAACGTGCCCGCAGGAGCGCGGGGAGAGGACCAGGCCTGGCTGCAGGGATTCGAGCAGATCCAGCAGAAACTCCTGGACATTCTCGCCAATGCAAATGTCGAACCGCTGGCCAGATGCGGTGAATTCGACCCGAATCAGCATGAGGCCATCTCGAATGAGCCGAACGAAGATGTTCCCAGCGGCCACATCATCCAGACATTACGCACCGGCTACCGCATCCAGGACCGGATCCTGCGCCCGGCGCTTGTCCGGGTAGCGCAGTGAATAGCTGGACGCTTTCCTACCTCCTCTAAATGGTTGCCCTGACTCGCTCCGCCGCCGCCAGCCATCCTCAAGATCCCCGGCAGGGCATCCGCCCCTTTGACGTAGGGCGCGATCTGCGCGCCGTTTCCCGGTTGATAACCGAGGCCTTCGCCGAAGAACTCGACGAACAGGGCGAGGCTGCGCTGCGCGAGTTGCGAATTCTCGGCTATATGAGCGGGCTGGTGCGCATTCTCTACCGCAGTACCGGCGAGTTTCGGAATGTCTTCAGCGGTTTCGTCTGGGTAGAGAACAAGCGGGTGGTGGGAAATGTAACCGTACAGCGGGCCGCCAGTGGCAGCGGGCGCTGGCGAATCGCAAATGTGGCCGTCTCCCCGGCCTGGCGCGGGCGCGGGATCAGCCGCGCGCTCATGGAACATGCTCTGGACTACATCCGCGAGATGGGCGGGTCCTGGGCTGTGCTGCAGGTACGCGGGGAAAACGAAATCGCTCGCGGCCTCTATGAACGGCTCCGCTTTGAAAACATGGGAGGAACGTCCGAACTTTACGCCCCGCGCGCGCCGCGGCGGATCGCAATTCCGGTTCTGTCCAACCTGCAGGAGTTCTCTCCATCCGACAGTAATCTGCTGTATGATTTGGCCACCAGCCGGCCCAACGCCGAATTCCAGTGGTGGCGGGCCGTTCGGCGAGAGGACTTCCAGGTCACGCTCGAAAAGCGCATTGGTGAACTGGTGAACAGGCTCGCCGGGCGCCAGCGGATTTACCGCTACGCCATCCGCGACTACGGCAGCCGCTTTGAAGGCGCAATTCAGGTGACCGCCCGGTGGTGGCAGGGCGAGCATCATATACGTCTCTGGCTGCGCCCCGACGCCCAGGAACAGTATGCCCAGCCGTTGGTCTTGAGCGCGCTGGCCCTTTTGCAGGAGTGCCCCCGCTGGCCGCTGCGGGCCACTGTGAGCACACAGGACAAAATCGCGGCGCAGACGCTGCTTGAACACGGCTTTGCCGTGCGCAGCACTTTGTGTACGATGCGCCTGCGTATGTAGACCCCTATGACTCTTCTGCTACGGCTGGTCGGGAACGCCATCGCTCTCTATGTGGCGTCAACACTGATTGACGGCATTCAGTTCGGCGCGGGCGGCGAGGTTGATTTCGGCAGCCTGCTGGCGGTCACCCTGATCTTTGGCGTTATCAACGCGATTATCAAACCGCTTGTCAAAGTGGTGACCTGCCCGGCCTTTCTGGTCACGCTCGGCCTGTTCACCTTTGTCGTCAACGCCTTGATGCTTCTTCTGACCGGCTGGCTGGCCGGTCTGCTCAACGTCGACTTTCAAGTAGACGGCTTTGGGTCCGCATTTTGGGGCGCCATCGTCATCAGCTTCGTCAGCTTTCTCCTCAGTCTGTTTATCTCCGCTGAGAAAGACGACAAGGATTGACCGCGGTTCACCTGTGCCGCCGCGCGGTGACCTGCAGCCGAACTCCTCACCAAACTACAGTTCAAGTTTCCGCTGGGGCACATCATGCGCGCGACCTTTCTCCACATGGCCGACTGCCATCTCGGCTATCGGCAGTACAACAGCCGGGAGCGGCAGAACGACTTCACCCGCGCCTATCTCGACATCATCCGGGCAGCCATCGCCCGCAAAGTCGATTTCGTCCTGCTGGCCGGTGATCTCTTTGAAAGACGCGCCATCGACCCGATTACCCTCAGTCATGCCATCACCGGGCTGGAACGGCTGAAAGAGGCGGGCATCCCTTGCCTGGCGGTGGAGGGAAACCATGAACTGGCCTACTATCGCGACAGCATCGGCTGGATGCGCTTCCTGGCCGAACGCGAACTGCTGACGCTGCTCAACCCACGGATTGAAGGGGAAAAGGCCGAACTCCTGCCCTACGACGGACACAGAGGGGCTTATGCGGAACCGGTCCCGGGCCTGCGGGTCTATGGCATGCGCTATTACGGAAGTGCCGCGGCGCCGGTCGTGGAACGGGTAGCCGAAGCGCTGGCGGCAGCCGACAGGCAGGGGGTCGAATACACGATATTCATGGCGCACGCCGGTGTTGAGAAAGTTCTCGACCACCAGGGCGGCACTCTGAGCCACCGCGAGCTGGCCCCGCTGCGGCCCCACGTGGACTATCTGGCGCTGGGCCACTTCCACAAACCCTTCGAGTTCGACGACTGGATCTACAATCCCGGCAGCCCGGAAACAAATTCTCTAACCGAGGCGGCCTGGCCGGAGCGGGGATACTATCTTGTGGAGGTGGATACTGACGGGGAGCCGAAGCACCGCCCAGCCTTGCACGCGAATCCGCGGCGTCCTTTTGAACGCCTCTTCTTCAAGGTCGACGCCTGTGAGACGCCGGCTGACCTGGTCGAATCGTGCCGGGGCCACATCGAGCGCCAGCGCCGTCAGTTCAGGGGCAAAGAGCCGGTGGTCGAGCTGCGGCTGAACGGCGTGCTCCCTTTCGACCGCGGCGCGCTGGACTTGAAACTCCTTGAGCAGATCGTTGAAGAGCAGTACCAGCCGTTGCTCTGCTTTGTACGCGATGATACGCGAGCCTCGGAGTTTGCAGTGGGAACCGATCAACATCTCGGCCGGCGGGAGCTGGAGCGGCAGATCATTGCCTCTCTGCTCGAACGTGACAACCGTTTCCGCGACCGCAGCAGCGCTTGGACTGAACTCACGCTCTCCATCAAACAGCTGGCCGTCAACGGCGCTTCTGCCGGTGCGATTCTGGAGGAGCTGGCAAGGGGCGAGGAGAGGATTTTGCAGGAAGAAAAGACGCCATGTTGATCCGTTCGCTGACCCTGGAAAACGTCAAGAGTTACGCACGGGCAACGGTCGAATTCAGCCCCGGCACAAATGCAATCGTTGGCGACAACGGATCGGGCAAGACGACGATCCTTGAAGCCATCGGCTTTGCTCTCTTCGATCACCTGCCCTATAGCCAAGCCGACTTCGTGCGTGCAGGTCAGAGATCGGCCCGTGTAACGGTCACTTTTCTCAGCGACCATGACGAGCGTATCTATCAGGTGATACGGCGCTGTGGCGGCAGCAGCGATTACACCGTCTTCGACCCTGAACTCTCTATAAAAATTTGCGAGGGCAAAGCCGATGTCATGCAGTTCCTGCGCCTTCATCTCGGCATCGGCGAAGACTCTGCGCCGGAGGAGCTGTTCAGAAACGCCGTGGGCGTGCCCCAGGGCAGCTTCACCGTCGCCTTTCTGGAGACGCCCAGGATTCGCAAGGCCGTTTTCGATCCACTTCTGAAGGTGGCTGAATACCGCCGGGCGTTTGAGAGACTGCGCGAGCCCCTCAGCTTGCTCAACCAGCGCCAGGAAACTCTTGCCGTTGAAGTCGGCGGGCTGGAGGGTAAGTTGAAGCGGCTGCCAGCCGTGCGGGCCGAAGCAGGCGAAATGACCGCCCGGATCAGAAGCGGGGAGACCGAACTGCGCGCCGCGCAGGCGGAGCTAACTGCAGCCGAATCCGCCCGGAAGGCGATGCAGGTGAAACGGGAACGGCTGCAGGAGTTGCGGCGCATGGTGCAGTTGCAGGAACGGGAGGCGGCCGAACAGGAGCGGACGTTGGCTACGGCCCGGCAAATTTTGACGGAGAGCGAGCGGGCGGTGACAACCTTGGAAGCCAACCGGACAGACCATGAAGCTTATCGCGCCGCGCAGAAGGCTCAAGGCGCTGTGAATGAACGGTTGACGCAGCGGCGGCTGTTGGAGGGGGAGCGGGCCGGCGTCCAGACGCTACTGGCGCGGGCGGAAACGCAGGCGGATGCCCAGGGGCGCGCCCTGGTTGAGATTGCGGAAGCAGAGAAAACGGCGGCGAACCTGGCCGACGCGGCAGCCGGGCAGGGAAAGTTGGAAGCCGAACTGCGGGATGCCCAACGGCAGGCCGATCAGTTGAAAGATGCCGGCGCCCGGGTGCAGCGGGAACATACGGCTGTCGAAGCGGCGCAGGCGCGGCTGGGCGCCCTACGCAAAGAGTTGGCCCGGGCCCAGGAGATTGAAGCATCCCTGGAGCCCCTGCAAGCTCATCTGGATACTTTGCAGCAGACGAAATCCGCCGAACAGGCCATTGAGGCCCGAATGCACGCGGAACAGGAGACGATACAGGAGCAGGGCCAGCAGTTGCGGGCGTCGGAAACATCCCCAATCTGTCCCATCTGTGAGCAGCCCCTGTCTGCGGACGATCGTCAGAGGCTGATCGAACGCCTCCGTGTGCGCTGGACGGAATTGAACATAGCGTCAAAGGCCGCCGCGAAGGCGATCCGCGAGGCAGAAGAGGCGCGTGTTCAGGCCCGCGCTACCCTCAATGAGCGGGTGCAGACGCTGCGCTCTCTCCCGCGTCAGGCTGCGGTCGAAACAGCCGAAAGAGAGTTGGCCGCGTTGAAGACCCAGCTGACCGAAGCCAGCGAAACGGTTGAGTTGCTAAGACAGGCGCCGCAACGTTTGGGACAGCTGCAGGAGGCATTGAAGGCGCTGGGCGACCCGCGTCGACGGCGGGATGCGGCTCTCGAACAGGCACGGGGGCGGGGACGGGTAGAAGAGGCTTTGCAGCTGCAGCGGGCGCAGGCTGAGCAGAGACGAAACGCGCTCGCGGAGCTTGACGAGCGTATCGCAGGATTTGCCGACCTGGATGCTGAGACCGCCCGGATCTCCTCTCAGTTGGAGAAGTTCCAGACCGCCCACGATCTCTACCGGCGCAATCAGGCCGCAGCCGAAGCGCTCCCTCAGCGCCTGCAGGAGGTTACCGAGGCGAAAAAGGCGTTGGAGGACGCGCAAAAACTCTACGAGGATGGGCAGGAACAGCTGGCGGCCATTCGTCGCGAATTCGACGAAGAGCGCTACCAGGAGACGGAGGCACAGGTAGACGAGTTCCGCGGGCGCAGTGCGCGGCTGGAGGCTGATTTGGGCCAGTGGCGTGAACGCCTTTTTCGGGCGGAGGAAGAAGTCGCGCAACTTCAGACGCTGGAGAAGCGGCTCACCAGCGCCCAATCCCGGCGCGACCGGCTGGCGGAACAAGAGGAGCTTCTGCAGTTTCTGCGCTCCGTAATACAGGAGGCCGGCCCATTCATAACCAATGCCCTGGTCCAGCAGATCAGTTACAATGCCAATCAACTGTTCGGCCAGATTATGGAAGACTACACGCGCACGCTCCATTGGAAAGAGGACTATGGCATCATTCTGGAGGCGGACGGCCGCGAGCGGACGTTTTCCCAACTGTCCGGGGGCGAGCAGATGAGCGCAGCGCTGGCGGTACGGTTGTCCCTGCTCCAGGAGATGAGCAGTATCGGCGTCGCCTTCTTCGACGAGCCGACCACAAATCTGGACGATACCCGCCGCGGCTCACTGGCGCGGCAGATAGTGGGCGTGCGCGGCTTTGAGCAACTCTTTATCATCAGCCACGACGATTCGTTCGAACAGGCTACGGAGAAGCTGATCCGGGTAGAGAAGCGAAACGGGGCGAGCGAAATCCACTACGAATGAGACCGGTTGACGGCAAGGCGAATCAGGCGGCTGCAACCAGGATTTGGGCAGCTTTGGGAATCCCTCCCAGGGACGCAAACTCCTCTTGCAGGCTGGCGGCGTTCAGACGGGCGGGGGCGTCACCGGCCAGTATCTTTTGCAGGGCTTCCACTGTCAGCGGAACGGTTAACTGATTGGGGGGGATATGGTAGCCGACGCCGCTGCGCGCGACCCCGCTGGCCTGACGGGCCTGGTCCGCCGCCTTGGGCGCCACGATCTGTGGGATCCCATGCGTAACCAGGGCATGGGTCGTGCCGGCGCCGCCGTGATGGACCGCCGCGGCGACGTAGGGCAGTACCTCTGCAAACCGGACCCTTTCCACCAGAACTGAAGGCTGCGGCAGTCTCTTCCGCAGTGCCTCGACCTCGCGTTGGGACCAGCCCCCCTCTGTGCCGACGGCGTCAAAGCCTTTGCCAACCGCCAGGATCGGCACGCCTCCCACCTCTGCCGCGGCGCGGGCCGCGATTAAGAAGAAGTTGATGTCCCTGGTAAAGGCCGTCCCGAGGGTAATGAATATCCATGGACGATCGGTGGGAAGTTGGTCGAGCCAGGGGGATTCGCGCGGCAGGGAAGGAGGAGCGACCCCGCCGACCATTCGTGTCTGCGGCAGAAGCCGCGCTCCGGCATACCAGCGGGGACTCCAATAGGTCAGATGCAGGGAGGGCGAACGCAGGGCGGCTGGACCGTCCAGCGCCCAATTGACGCCCGTCACGCCAAAATCGGCAAGCAGCGCACCCACTCGCGCCTGAGCCAGTTTTCCGACTGCGCCGGGCGCGTCTGCATTTGGGTTTGGCGATCGCGTCTGAAAGGCCGGCCAACCGGCCACGGCGAAGGGCACGCCCAGAAGTTCGGCGGCGATGCCGGCCGCGGCTGTGAACATCTCGCTGACGATCAGATGCGGGCGAAAACGTTCGGCCGCATCGACAAGCTCAAGCGTAGCCGCCTGCACGCGCGCCGCGTCCAGCCATTGGTCCAATGAACGGACCATGCGCAGGCGCTGGAACTCCTCATCTGAGGCTGTTCCCTTCTGAATGGGGGGCGGCGGCGGCCAGCGCCAGCCGGTCTCTTGCAGGATATGTACGGGAACGCCCTGAACATCGAGCTGGCTTTGCAGTTCACGACCCGTGGCCCACAGAACATCGTGCCCTGTCCGCATCAGTTCTACAGCCGTGGGTAGATAGCCGCCCCAATCCAAGTGGCCCGCCAGTTGGGCGGATACACATAGAAAGCGCAAGCAGCACTCCTCAGCCAACGCAGCCGGGAACTAGGCGGAACAGCTTGCCGTCGCCGCTTCCGATCCAGACGGCCCCGTCCGGTGCGGTTGCGACCGCCTGCACGGGCCAGTTGTGCATGATTCGTTCGGCGATGATCTGGCCGCCCGCGTTCGCCATCCGGAACAGGCCTGGATCGCGCCCGTAGTTGGCGAAAAAGATGGTGTCGTAGGCCCAAGTGATGCCCGTGGGCGCGGCCGAGTTGGGCAGGATCAGCACAGGAGCGGTCCACCAGTCTTTGTTGACCCCGCCCAACACCAACGGGAAGCCGTAGTATGGGGTAGCGTTCACGTCGCCCGCATTGGCGGCGGCGGAGAGGGTACGCGGGTCGAGCAGGTCGACTTCATCCCCGGCGTTGAAATCACCAGGTACGTTGGTGGCCCCGTTGTCCGTAAACCAGATGCGCCCGAACGGGTCGACGGCAATACCGTAGGGGTTGCGCACACCGCGCGCCGCTGTCTGGAAGACGCCGATTGAGCGTTCGGCCAGCAGCCGGTCCAGCCGGGCGCGTACGATGCGGGCAGCGAAAGGATTGCCGCCGGCTGCCACATTGGTGGCCACTGTTTCGGCGGGAAGTTCGCCGTCGTGAAGAACGATTATGCCGTCCGAGTAGCCGTCCCGTACCCCTCCGGCAGAGATATAGAGCCAGCCGTCGGTGATCACAAGACCGTTGTTGGCGTGGAAAAGATGGCCGGCGACGGCGAAGCCGCCGGCCAGAGGTTCATATCCGCTGCCGTCGACGATGCGGCCCACTTCGCCAGCCCGATTCAGATAAAGCGCGCCCGCATGCCAGGCCATTCCTGTAACACGGCTGGACTCGCGCAGGATCTCATAGTAACTGTCCCTGGAAACGCTGTGCCAGATGGCGATTGAGCGGCTGGCGTGGTAGGGATCGTAAAAGATATTGGGATCGGAATTGCTGGAGGCCGGATGATCCAAGGCGATGAACAGTCTGCCGTCCGGGGCAAAGGTTAGAGCAGTAATGCTGAATTTGTCCTGGAGCTTCTCAGCCAGGAACTGCTCTGCACAGAATTCACCCTGGGGAACCAGCCACGGATCGGACTCGGAAGGGGGATTCAGATTGAAGGGGGCGACGTGAATGCCGACACGACCGGCAGCCATGCCTCGCGGTGGGGTGGCGGCGGCACCGCTCTGTGAACCGTCTTCCGCATTGCCGCCCGAATTTGTGCCATCACTGGTATCAGCATTGTTGTCGGATTCGCTCGAGGCCGGAGGAGGCGCTGCTCTCGCCGGCTCCACCACTGGCAAGTATTCAGCGATCTGCTCGGCATCGGGAATGAGCGCACAACTAGCGGGCAGGGCGAGCTGTGCGCTGATATAGGGAACCGTACCGCCATCCTGGGCGCACTCGTTCGGTGCCCGGGTAAAATCTTCTCCGGACAGACGCAGCCACATTTCGGCCACGGGCGCCGGCTCTGTGCCCTGCCTGGTCGCGCCGGCCGCGATCCAGTTGTAGATCAGGGCTTTTTCGTCATCTCCGAGCTCCCCCACCATCGGCATTGCGCCGGACCGGATCTGTGCCCATAGCGAAGATGCATCCGGGGCGCCAGGCTCCACCACGGGCCCGTTCTGGCCGCCGGTCATCAAGGGTTCGTATTCGGTTAC
Source organism: Caldilineaceae bacterium (assembly GCA_022821545.1). GTDB lineage: Bacteria > Chloroflexota > Anaerolineae > Caldilineales > Caldilineaceae > Bin5. Next base: position 13,081 of record JAJEDJ010000053.1, on the reverse strand, counting down.
TTGCAGTTCGGCCTGTCTTACTACACTGCTATGACAAGCGCCGCAGTTATTTTCAAAAAGCGGCTGAATGTCCTCATCGAACCCCGGCGTAGAGACTGGAATTCGACCGTTGACACGATTGAGGGAGACAAAAGGAAGCTCCTCCTGTTGGCCGAAGATTGCCTCGACGCGTACCAGGGTGCCTGCGGGGACGCGGCCCAATTGGCAGCCTTCCTGGTGTGGTCGATTGCGCACATTGGCGTTGCGTTGCAACACCGCATAGACGGGCTGGCCCTCGGCAAGACATGAAAAGGCTTCTTCCATGCCATTGATCAGTGCAATGTCAGCGACCCCTCCCATTGGATCGGGGTGTGCCGTTGGCGGCCGCGGCCATTTGAGCTCTGGATTGACGATTTCAGCAGAGCCGGCGCCTTGAGAGGCGGTGGTGCCGATCGGTTGAAATACGCACGCGCCAAGAAACAAAACTGCGCAGACGAGCAGAGAGATGGCGGAAAACGGGACTGGAAGGCGGTGGCGGCGAAGACTCATTGATAGAGAACCTGTGGGCGAAGCAGCTGGGGGCGCCCCTGTTCGTGGAAATGCTGCGCCCGGATTAGCTCCTATGTCCTGGTAATAGAGTCGGTATCCGCCGATATCTCTGCCAGCGTGCGACGCGCGACGGAGATGTCCAACTGAATTTGGGCGACGAGTTCTTCCAAACTGTCAAATCGTTGCTCGTCGCGCAAACGAGACACAAAGGAGATAGTGAGTTGCTGCCCGTACAATGTGCCGGACTCACCAGCCGCGGGATAATCGAGCAGATGGGTCTCGATACGGCGCCGGCGTCCGTCTACGGTGGGCCGCACGCCGATATTGGTAACGCTGGCGCGAGGATGGGGCGAGCAGTTGTCCGGCAGATATGCCCAGGTCGAATAGACCCCATTGGCGGGGATGAGCTTGTGTGGAATCGGCCGGATGTTGGCGGTGGGCACGCCGATTTCCCGCCCGCGACGTTCTCCCTCTTCGACGGCTCCAGTGATCTGATAGGGCCGGCCCAGCATCTGAGCTGCATCCGGGACGGCGCCGGCCAACAGCGACTGACGGATCTGGCGGCTGTGGACTTCTCGATCCCCACATGCGAGCGGTTCGATCACCGACAGATCATAACCAAGCCGCGAACCCAGCGTTCGCAAAAGGTCGACGTTGCCGCTGCGTCCTCGACCCAGCGCAAAATCCGGGCCTACTACCAGCCGTGCAAGCCCCAAACGTTCTACGAGAACCGCCATAAACTGCTCGGGAGTCAGACTGGCGAGTTCCATGTCGAACGCCTGAATAATCCCCAGATCAAGGCCGAACGGTTCGATCAGGCGCAGACGCTCCTGTGGCGTGGTCAGAAGGCACAAGGTAAGATCGGGCCGCAGCACGGCCATTGGGTGGGGGTCAAACGTGAGCAGCGCTGTCTTGGCGGCGGGCAAATGGGCCGCCGCTTCTGTCTGCAAGGTACGCAAGAGGGCCTGGTGGCCCAGATGCACACCGTCGAAATTTCCAATCGTCAGGAAAGTTGGGCCGGGAAACCGGAGAGATCGCAGATCGCTGCGCCAAATTCTCATCTCAGATCAGTTTCTGGTTCTTAACGTAAATTCCGTTTGCCACCAGTACTCTCCGGCGGATTTCTCGGCAGGAACGAAGGCGTCCCGCCTGCTCCTACGCGCGACAAAATGTGGGAATAAGCCGTGCTTCAACCTGTACTTGCTTCGTCTCCAGAAGCGGAGGGTTACGAAAGACTCCCCAGCTGTTGGGCGAGCCACTTTTCGGCCTTCCACACTGTACCGTCTCCGTTCCCGCCGGCGGCTTGCGAGCGTGCGATTCCCAGGAAGCCGCCGCGTCGATCATAGGCGGCCGCGAGTTCATCGGGGCGCCGTCCATCCGAACTGCAGGGGCTGGGAAGGGGGGCGTCCCGGACAAGGACGGTAGAGCTCAGATAGACCTTCTGCCCGTAACCCAGACGCGTTAGCTCCTCCTCACTTAGGGTCAGTCGCGGCAACCCCAGGCCGGCATCGGGCGTCAGCAGCAGCTCGGCCAGCCCGCCGTCCCCGGCTGCGCGTTCGATGACCGGCAGACCTGAGGAGTCGGCGGCGGAAAACGGGCCGGCTTCCAGTCGACGAAGGTAGCTCAAGTGGCCCGCGGTACCCAGTGCCTGCCCCATCTCGTAGGCCAAGCTACGAACGTATGCCCCGGCGGAACAGCGTATCCGGAGAGATATGTTTGCGGGGGGCGTAAAGGAGAGAAGCTCTATTTCATGAAAGGTAACTTCCCTTGGCGCCACTTTTACGGCCTCACCGCGCCGGGCCTTGCGATGCAGGCTCTCACCCCCCTGCTTCAAGGCCGAATAGATCGGTGGTTTCTGGGCAACCCGGCCGCGGAAGGCAACCAGTGCAGCCTCCACGTCGGCGTCGGTCAGAGGCGGAACGGGAGGCTGGGCGACGGTTCGGCCAAGAGCGTCGTAGGTATCGGTGGCGCGTCCTAGAGTTACGCGGGCCTCGTATGTTTTGTCATGCCCCTGATAGTATTCCACCAGCCGTGTGGCAACGCCGAGGCACAACACGAGCAACCCGCTTGCCATCGGGTCCAGAGTGCCGGTGTGGCCGATGCGTTTTTGACGACTCCACCGCCGAACGAACTGCACAATGTCGTGGCTGGTAGGCAGCGCCGTGGAGACGGGCTCGGCGGCCTGCGCTTGGGAGATCGGACGGCCCGGTTTATCGACAAGGAGAATTCCATGTAGATCGCTCATGTTACTGGTTCGTGGAAGACGCTGCTCCCTGTCTTCTAACCACGATCGCCATCAATGCTCTGGCGGCGCAGCTCGTGCAGCGCTGCCACAACGCGGGCCGAGACCTCCTGCAGAGTACCGGAAACGGTGCAGCCGGCGGCAGGTGGATGTCCACCGCCGCCGAATGAAAAGGCGACCTGGCTCACGTTGAACCCCGGCTTGGCCCGAAAGCTGCATTCGATCATTTCCTGTCCGTTCTTTGCAAAACGTTGGGCGAAAGTAGCGCTGATGTCGGCCTCCCGCACCGTAACGAGGAAGTTGGCTAAGCCGTCGCTCTGGTGGGGTTGCACACCACTGCGCTGACGGCTCTCGGCGTTGAGAGTCGCCCAGATGATACCATCTTCCATCTGCACATTGGCCAGACCGGCCCCCCATAGCCTTACTAGGCCGAACGGCCTACTGTCCAGCGTGTTGCGAACGACATACTCCAGGCTTGCACCGGCATTCAACAGCCGCAAGGTCGCCGCCAATACGTTTGTGTCCGTATTGGCGGTCCGAAAACAGAGCGTATCGGTCACGAGACCGGTAAGAAGTGAGAAGGCAATCTCCTCAGAAAGCGGCACTCTGAGGACATCGGCCAAGTGAACCAGCATCTGGCAGGTGGCTGCGCAGCCTGTATCCACCCAGTTTTCGGTGCCGAAAAGCGTGTTCGTAACGTGATGGTCTATGACGACAAGGGGAATCTGATTGTGGATTTCAGGGTTGTAGACAGTACCGATCCGGTCAATGCTGGATGTGTCCAGGCAGACGATGAGATCGAAACTGTGGGCGACCTCGGCCGGCCCGATGATCTTCTCCACCCCTGGCATGAACTGGAATTCCGACGTCACTTCGTCCTGGAGGGCTAGGGTCGGCCGTTTACCCTGCGCGCGCAAAATGCTGCCCAGGGCGAGCAGACTGCCGACCGCGTCTCCATCCGGGCCTACATGGCTGACGCAGAGGATGTGGTGGCTGGATTCCAGGAGACTGAGCAGGAGAGGGGGCGGCGGGACGCCCTCTTGGCCGCATGCAGCACCCTGCTTGTGCAGGGACGCGTTCAGGGTCATGCATCCTCTTTCTGAGCATTCACGGGGGAGAAATCCGGGGAAGAGAGTGAGGAGGGAGGTGAATCAGAACTCCCCTCATCCTGCTGACGTATCTCTCGTTCCTCGGCAATGCTCTGCAAAAGTGCATCGACCCGAGCGGCCTGGTCGGGGGTATCGTCATAGTAGAAGAGCAGTTCCGGTACGGCGCGGAAGGTTACACTCTGGGCCAATTGGCGTCTCAGGAATGGGGCGGCTTTCTTGAGTCTGGCGAGAACCAGACTGCGCTGAATATCGCTATCCTGATGAATGTAGACTTTGGCCACGCGCAGATCGCGGCTGACCACGACGTTTGTGACCTCCAACAGTTCCAACGCCGGGTCATCCAGTTCGGCGCCTATCAAAATAGAAAGTTCCTGATAGAGCAGCTCTGCCGCTCGCTCCTGACGAATTGTGGTCGTCATCGTTACCATGCCGTCTGTGGTTCGTTCTGGTATTCAGGCACACGAGCCCACTATAAACCATAAAGTGAAAACCAAAAACTATTATCGTACCTGTTGCCTCTCGAAGACCTCGATAATGTCGCCTTCCTGGAGGTCTGAATTGACTCCGGCCAGATTGATGCCGCACTCATACCCGGACCGTACTTCGGTGACATCTTCGGTAAACCGCTTGAGGTTCTCGACGGAAGTGGTGATGACGGTAACGTCGTTGCGGAGCAGCCGGGCTTGGCTGTTGCGTTTGACAACTCCGTCCAGCACCATACAGCCGGCAATCAGGCCGCCGCGGCGCACGCGGAACATCTGCCGTACCTCGGCATGACCGGTGACTACCTCTTCGAAGATAGGGTCCAACATACCGTTCAGAGCCTGTTCCACATCTTCGATCAGATTGTAGATGATCTGATAGTGCCGAATCTCGACGCCGGACTGTTCTGCGCGCACCAGAGCGGCCTTGTCAATGTTCACGCCGAACCCGATGACGATCGCCTGGCTGGTTTCGGCGAGCATGACGTCCGATTCGGTAATGTCGCCAACAGCCGATTGCATGATCTTGACTTTGACTTCGTCGTTCTCAAGCTGTTCGAGGCTGTGAATGATTGGGGACAGCGACCCTTGCGCATCGGCCCGCACAATGATATTGAGGGTTTCAGCTTCGCCGCCTTCGACGCGGGCGAACATATCTTCAAGCGTCATCGGCAGGGGCGAAGCGGCCCGGGTAGCGCGAGAGGCCTGATTCTGCCGTTCGGCGGCAAGCGTGCGGGCCGCTCTGTCGTTCTTGGTTACGGTAAAGACCTCACCGGCAGCTGGTACGCCATTGAGGCCCAGTATTATTGTCGGCGTGCTCGGCCCGGCCGTCTTCAGCTGATTGCCCTCGTAGTCAGACATTGCTTTGACACGTCCCCAGTTTTCGCCGACAACCAGCGAATCCCCGCGTTTCAGAGTCCCGTTCTGCACGAGCAGGGTTGAGGTGATCCCGCGTTGCTTATCCAATTGGGCTTCGATCACGGTGCCGACACATTGTCCTTTGGGATTGGCACTGTGCTGGTCCAGTTCGGCGACGACGAGGATATTGTCCAGGAGGTCGTCGACACCTTCACCGTTGAGCGCGCTGATCGGGACCGTGATGGTTTCCCCGCCCCACTCCTCCGGCGCCAGGTCTTCGGTTGACAGCTCCTCCATGACGCGGTTTACGTTGGCAGTGGGGGTATCGATCTTGTTGATCGCGACGACAATCGTCACACCGGCTGCTCTGGCATGGCTGATCGCTTCCCGAGTTTGGGGCATAATGCCATCGTCGGCGGCAACGACAAGAATGACGATGTCGGTAACCTGCGCGCCGCGGGCCCGCATGGCGGTGAATGCCTCGTGGCCGGGCGTATCCAGAAACGTAATTTTCTTGCCGTCGACTTCCACCTGGTAGGCGCCGGTATGCTGGGTGATGCCGCCGGCTTCGGAATCGACCACGTTGGTGCGGCGGATGCGGTCGAGAAGAGTCGTTTTGCCGTGATCAACGTGCCCGAGGACAGCTACAACAGGCGGCCTCGGCACAAGACTCTGTTCCGCCTCTTCGGCCACGATCTCCTGGATCATCACCCGCTCTTTTGGTCTTCGATCCTCGTCGGGCGCCTGCTCCGGCTCTTCGTCCTCCACCACCGGCCACAGCACCTCGATGCCGAGTTCTTCGCCCACAATCGCGGCTGTATCGTGGTCTAGAGTCTGATCGATTGGCGCCATTATGCCGAACTGCATCAGCACTTTTATGAGATCGATTGGACTGCGATCCATTCGTTCGGCCAGTGCGCGGACGGTAACGTACTCCTCCACAATGATGGAAGAAGGCAGCCCAGCGGCTTCACCGTTGGAGGCGTCGTCAGCCGGGCTGCCATCCTGGATTTGGGTTGCATCTTGCGTTGCGGCTGCCATTTTGGCCTTCCTTTCAAATATCGTCTTCAGTTCCCAGTTCTACGCGCCGCGGTGCGCTCGAAAACTGACAACGAAAACGTTCCTCTGAAGACAGCGAGGAGGAAACTGAGAAGCGTTCACGCTCCGAGTTGCGTGTTCCTTCTCAAACTTTACACAGGTTTTTGGCTGGGACGGAATGCAGGCACGGATTGATGCGGTGGAGGTCAATTGCGGGGAGCCAAGAGGCAGTTAAGGTGGATAGACAAGCCGTTACACGACCACCCCTCTCTTCCCTGCAGCCTTCCCCCTCTCCATCCCAAATTGCAATACAGCCAATGTTAGCCCACTATGCCGACACATGTCAGGGAGCGGACAATCGGCTTACGTTCATTGGAAAATTCCTGTCAATAAGCGAATGTGCCCGTCGTTTGAAACGCTTCTTTCTGCGTTGGACACGAACAGGTGAAACGCATGCTAAGAAATCACATCACTCTCCTCGGTCGCACAGGTCACAGTCCTGACAGCCCGCGCGAAAGGTCTGAATTTGAGGAGAAGTTTCCAGTAAGCCAAAATCTACGGTGGAGTTGGTCTCTTCCTCCTTACTTTGCGGTCTCGTCGGACAGTTGCAGCAGAGCTGACACGGATTCAGAAAGTGTCACCAGGTTTTCGGCGCTGATTTTTGTTCGCAGCGCTTTCTGCATGAGCGAACCGGCCAGCGCTTTTTCCCAACAGTTGACCTGCGGGTGGACGTAAGCGCCCCGCCCGGCCATTTTGCCGGATTGATCCAAGAGGATCCCGTCTGCAACCCTAACCAGACGAATCAGGTCGCGCTTTCCATCAGACGCCCGGCAGGCGATACACATTCGCTGCGGCGCCTTCCGGGCGCCCCGTCGCTGCTTCGATCCCTTTCCCCGTTTTGCCATCTTTGGTATTGCGCGGCATATGAAAAATATCAGGCACGATTCACGAACCGGCGGCCGCCTTACAGGTCAAACTCATCGCCGTCGAACTCTTCCAAGTCGACTTCGAGCCCCCGTGCCCGACGCGTTCTCTGGCGCCTTGGCTGCCTCTTCGGCGTTGCCTGGCCGCCGCGGCGGGCCCTATTGCGTCCGGGTTCCTGCTCGTCAAGCTCATCACTGGGCTTTTCGACCGTGTCCAGCGAATCGAGCAGTTCGGGGGGAACTTCCAGATCGTCCAGCGAACTGATGACAGGGCCCGACGAGGTCCCCTGCTGGCGTGCGGCCATACGCTGGCGCAGCATATCAGCGGTAATAACCTGGGGCAGGTCTTCAGGTCTGAGAGTGCGTTCCGGCTCGGGAACTTCCTCTTCCGCCGGCAGTTCCGAAGGATGATGGGCAGGAAGTTCGCGCACTTCTTCCGCATCGGGACTTTCAACGCTTTCTTCCTTCGCGTCTTTCTCGTCGTCCAGCGTTTCGCCGAAGCTGACCGGCTCCGGCTCTTCCACGGCGAAGTCTTCGAAGGAAGGAGTGGAGGGATCTTCTTCCTGGACGGCTGCGGCGGCGCGTTCAAAAGCGCTCAAGGCCTCCTCTGCATCGACGCCAAGGCCGCGTCCTTCATCTTGCGCGGGGAGCGAATCGGGCCACTCGGCGGCGGTGCTTGGGGCGACCGACCTGCTCGCGGCATCCCGTCTTTGCAGCAGCTCTGCGGCCTGGCGGAAGGTATCTTCGCTTGATGCAGATTCATCTTTGTCGCGCAGGATCTGCTCCGCCATGCTGAGCAGGTCTTGTTCACCGGCGGCCATCTGTGCCTGCTCTGCTGCCAGCAGGTCCAGTCCTTCGGCATGGGCTTCGGTCTCGCTCTTGATGTCGATCCGCCATCCCGTCAGTTTGGCTGCCAAACGGGCATTCTGGCCTGCTTTGCCGATGGCGAGGCTGAGCTGTCGATCCGGCACGATGACGATAGCGGTCTTGATGTTGCTGTCTTCTTCGAGGATTACGCTCTGCACTTTGGCCGGCCCGAGGGCATTGGAGATGTAGGCACGCAGATTGCCGCTCCACTCGACGACATCGATTTTCTCGCCCGCCAACTCGGTCACGATATTCTGGATACGCAAACCGCGCATTCCCACACAGCTGCCCACCGGATCCACGCCGGGCAGCGTTGCCATCACGGCCACTTTGCTGCGTGCACCCGGTTCGCGGGATATGGCCTTGATTTCGACCGTACCATCACGCACCTCCGGGATCTCCTGTTCCATCAGGCGGCGGAGGAGATCGCGATGGGTACGACTCAGCTTGATCATCGGGCCGCGACTGCTGCGATGCACGTCAACAACATACAGGCAGATATAGTCTCCCCGGCGCAGGTTTTCCGACGGGATCTGCTCCTCCCGAGGCAAGAGGTTCTCGTGCCTGTCGTCGATAAGAATGGTGACGGCTCCGGACACGAGATCAACGCTGCGGACCTGGGCGGTGATCGTCTCACCGACTTTGTGAACGAAATTCTCGTAGACTGTATCTCTTTCAGCCTCGCGAATGCGCTGTAAGATCACCTGTTTGGCAGTCTGGGCGGCGATACGGCCGAAGTTGCCGGGCGTATTTTGCACTAGTACGACATCGCCCAGTTCAGAAGACGGCTCCACGGTTCTGGCATCGTCCAATAGAATCTCGGTATTCGGGTTGAGGATATCTTCGACCACCTCTTTCTCAGCGAAAACTCTCATCTCGCCCGTCGCCCGGTCGACCGCGGCAGTGACATTGGCAACAGAGCCGTAATTGCGCTTGTAGGCGGAGATAAGCGCGGCCTCGATTGCGTCAAAAATTACCTCATTATCGAGGTCTTTATCAGATGCAACCTGATTGATCCCAGCGATGAGTTCTTTAGACATTTTTGTTCAACTACTCCTGAAAACTTGACTACTCAGCATATTGGCTGCTGTCGGACCGGCCGGAAGATCCGGAAGATAAGGTCGTCAGCAGACGAAGTCACAGAGGCGGGTAGTCAGATGTTTCGAACAGGCTATGCAGACAACGACCCCGTAGAATAAGAAAAGTGGGCGGAACCCACTTCAGAAACGCAACTCTATCAAATCATACTCGCTCATGCCGAATGGCTACGAGTATAACAGATTGCAGGCCAGAGAGCAACTCCCGTTTCGGGGGCGTGAAGTTGAACTACAGTGGTCAAAGGCGATTGGGATGCATCCTTTCGGGGGCGAGACCCGTCAGCAGGTCGTTCAGCGTCTGTCCGGTCCCAGTGGTAGGGCACCTGGGCAACGGCGCACGGGACGATGGTACCGTTCAGACAGTCGAGTTGGATGTCTGGAACGCCCTACCGAATCGGCGCATGATAACGGGCGATAATAGCCTGGCCCTCGTCGCCGCGCACAAAGTCGACTATTCTCCGTATTGACGGGTCACTGCTCTGTGGGAAGAGCAAATACAGGGCGCGCGCCAGGGGATACTGGAAACTGGCGAGGTCCTCGCCAAATGGCACTCGCCCCTCGATAGAGACTGCTTTGACCGTTCGCTCCGCAGTGCCGGCAGTTGAGGCGTTTTCTGCATCCGCTGCGGAGGGGCTTTCATTCTGCAAAAGGTAGGCAGACGTGACATATCCGATTGCGTCGCGATGGGCAGCCACGTATTCCACGACACTCTTGCTGGTGGACATGACGACCGCTGTCAGAGCGACCTGGTCTTCGTCCATGACGCGTTCTTCGAACAGTTCACGCGTGGCGCTGCCGTCCTCGCGGCTCACCAGAAGCACGTCTCTGGCAGCGCCGCCAACTTCCTCCCAGTTCAGGGCGCGGCCTCCGAAGAGGTCCCGAATTTGCGCCAGTGTCAGTGCCTCCACCGGGTTTTCGCTGTGAACGACGACCGCGACGCCGTCCAGCCCAATTGGTATGCGGACAAGGCCTGCGGGTATTTGGGCGTCCGGATAGACTGCGGTGCTGGCCGCAATATCGATCTGCCCGGACACCAGCCTCTGTTCTCCAATTTGGCTGCCACCGCCTAACAGGGTGAACTGCACTCTTGGATTGTGCTCGCTGTAGACGGATGTCATTTCGACCAGCAAGGGACGCATTTCAGTTGAACCGGCAATAGTCAAGGTGACGGGTGGAGGGGCGGGGATCGCCCCGGCGCCCCTTGGCAACGTGCAGCCGGAAAGCATACAGCCCGCGAGCATCAACCGTGTGAGCAGTCTCCGTAGAAGGCTGGGATGAAGGTGCCTCCGGAAACAGTTCATCGGAGACGCAAAGCAAAAAGTGTCAGGACTGCAAGGCTGACGAGGAGGCAGTAGCCGGAAAACAGATAGAGGCTGTTGCGGCGCACATAGGCCAGCAGGAACCGGATGGCGGCATACCCGCAGACAGCGCTGGTGATGAATCCGACCAGCAGGGCCGGCAGTTCGGCCAAAACGGCCGACGGCTCCACAGCCAAGGTGTCGACGACCTGCAGCAGGCCGGCGCCAAGGAAAGCCGGCGCCCCCAAGAGAAAGCTGAAGCGAACTGCTGCTTCGCGGCGCAGGCCCTGGGCCAGGGCGGCGGCAATCGTCGTACCACTGCGGCTGATGCCCGGTGCGAGCGCCGCCGCCTGGGCGAGGCCGATGAAGAAGGACTGGCGCAACGACATGGCCGCCAGGGGCGCGCGTGCGCCAGCATTGCGGTTCATCCATTCGCTGCCGGCCAACAGAAGAGCGGTCACCGCCAGAAAGAAGGCAGCTGCCTGTGGTGTATGATAGAGCCGTTCCAGGGCATCTTTGAATAGCAGGCCGGTGATGGCAGCCGGAACCGAGCCCAGGACGATAAACCAACCCAGGCGGGCGTTATTGTCCGTCAACGAGGATGTCAGACCTCTCGTTTTGAATAGGACTGGGAGGCTGCGGAGAGTAGCCTGGATGATGGCGACAAAGTCCCGCCCGAAGACGGCCAGAATCGAGAGAAGTGTTCCCAGATGCACGACGGTATCGAAGAGCAGCGTTGAGGTCGGCCAGCCGAACAGCCAGGGCACGATTACCAGATGGCCGCTGCTGCTGACTGGCAAGAATTCGCTGGCGCCCTGCACCAGGCCGAGGACAAACGCTTTGAAAAGGTCAAACATTGAATCACAAGTCTTCGATTGTGGGCGCCGGCGCCTCTACTCTCCGCCGGCGCTGTTCATGCCGGACCCGTTGATCGGTTATCTGATAGGCATGCATAAACCTGGTGCGGAAGGATGCGAAGGTGCCTTGCGCGATCTCCGTTCGAATCTGCTCCATCATCTGTAGCATGAAGTGCAGGTTATGGATGGTCGCCAGGCGCAGGCCACTGATTTCACCGCTGATTACGAGATGCCGCAGGTAGGCGCGGCTGAAGGTACTGCACGTGTAGCAGGAGCACGCCTCCTGGACGGGGCGGCCGTCCTCGGCAAAACGGGCATTGCGGATATTGAGCCGGCCGGTTGGCGTCAGCAGGGCGCCGTTGCGGGCGATGCGGGTAGGCAACACGCAGTCGAACAGGTCGACGCCGCGCGCGACCGCCTCAATGATGTCTTCGGGCGCGCCAACACCCATCAGATAGCGGGGTTTGTCCGCGGGCAGGTGGGGACAGGTTGCGTCGAGCGTGTTGTACATCTGCTCTTTCGTCTCGCCGACAGCCAGCCCACCGATGGCATAGCCGGGAAAGTCCAGCCCGGCCAGAATCCGGGCGCTTTCTGCCCGCAGTTGCGGATAGATGCCGCCCTGCACGATGCCGAAGAGAGCCTGGTCCGGACGCGAATGGGCGATCTTGCAGCGCTCTGCCCAAGCGTGGGTACGGGAAAGCGCTTGGGACAGATAGTCGGGGTCGAGAGGGTCGGCACATTCATCCAGTACCATTGCGATATCTGCGCCGAGACGCTCCTCGATCTCGATCACGCGTTCAGGGGTAAAACGATGGGCAGATCCATCGATATGACTGCGAAAGGTCACGCCGTCGGCGTCCAGTTGGCGCCGGTGGGCCAGACTGAACACCTGATAGCCGCCGGAGTCTGTCAGAATCGGACCGTTCCAACCCATAAAGCTGTGCAGGCCCCCCAGACGTTCGATCCGATCGTGGCCGGGGCGCAGATAGAGATGGTAGGTATTGGCCAGCAGAATGGAAGCGCCCAGCTCCCTCAAGTCACGCGGCTCCAGCGTCTTGACGTTGGCGGCGGTGCCAACGGGGGCAAAGGCCGGCATCTCTATGGGACCGTGGGGCGTGTCAAAGGTGGAGCGGCGCGCCTGACCGTCTGTACGGTGAATCTGAAACGAAAATAGTGTGCTCACTTCTTTCTCGAATCGAGTTTGCGTAAATACAGGCAACCAAAAAGCAGAAAAACGCTATCGCATTCCTTCTGCTTTGTCAATGCGGTTGTTTAGGTGGGGCGGCCCAAACTTACGCGATTCGCATTCAGGATCGTCGTTGGCGTAGACGGGCCAGTTCGGCTTTCAGTGCTTGCGCCTCTTCCTCTGCCCCGGACAGGCTAGGCCGCCTCGGCGAAAAGTTTTTCCTGGGGATTGTCCCCGGCTTCGCTGTCCTGCGAGGCCGCATCTTCGGATTCTTCTCGCGGCGCGAGATTGATGGGCAGCCCAGCTTGCTCCCGAATCTTGCCGTCGATCTGTGAGGCTATTTCGGGATTTGCGCGCAGATGTTTCTTGGCGGCTTCGCGCCCCTGTCCGAGCAAATCGTCGTTATAGCGATAGAAGGCGCCACGCTTTTCGATGATGTCGAATTCGACTCCCAAGTCCAGCAGGTCGCCCTGCGTGCTGACCCCTTCGTTGTACATGATGTCGAATTCCGCCACCTTGAACGGCGCTGCCACCTTGTTCTTGCGCACCGTCACGCGCGTCCGGTTGCCGATCACGTCACTCCCCTGTTTGATCGA
>JAJEDJ010000057.1 GCA_022821545.1 Caldilineaceae bacterium | reverse complement strand
GATGTAGTCGGCATGTCCCGGACAGTCCACGTGCGCATAGTGGCGGTTTTCGGTCTCGTACTCGACGTGCGCAATGGCGATGGTGATGCCGCGGGCCTTCTCTTCCGGCGCATTGTCGATCGCCTCAAACGCACTGAAATCAGCCATACCCCGCAGCGCCAACACCTTCGTGATCGCCGCCGTCAGCGTCGTCTTGCCGTGATCCACATGTCCGATCGTCCCCACGTTCACATGGGGCTTGTTCCTCTCAAATACTGCCTTCGCCATTCTTTCTCTCTCCTGATGTTTTACATCTCTACTGTACAGATTCAAGCAGCCTCGCTACGAGGCTGGAAAGTTTTCCCGTTTACACTTGCTCAGGCGATTCCATTGCCGTCCGGCGGGCACGCCTCCAGACCGTTCCAGACGAGCCAGCCGCACAAAAAAGTCCCGCTTGCGGACAGAAATGCCTTGAACGGTTTACTCGGCGGCGCGGACGCCGCCTCTGCAACCTGAACAGTATACGAAATCTCCTGACGGTTGACAAGTCTGATCTCAACTGAAACGGCCAATCTGACTGCACCGCCCGCATCCAACTCAGGCGAATTCCCGGCGCAGTGCGCCGACATCCGACTTTTGCGTGTCAGGCTGATAACTGTCGAACTGCATCGTAAAGGTGCCCCGGCCACTCGTGATCGAACGGAGCGTCGTCGCGTACCCGAACATCTCCGCCAGCGGTACGATCGACCGCACTGCGGTAACTTTGTTGCTGTGGGCGTCCATTCCCTCGATCTGCCCCCGGCGGCTGGAAAAATCGCCCACAATATCGCCCACAAACTCCTCCGGCACGACCGCTTCAACCAGCATGATAGGCTCCAACAGGACCGGGCCCGCCTTCGTCATGCCCTCCTTGAACGCCATCGAACCGGCTATCTTGAAGGCGATTTCACTGGAATCGACTTCATGGAATCTGCCGTCCACCAGCGCGGCGCGAACATCCACCACCGGGTAACCCGACAGCACACCGCTTTCCATAGACTCTTCGATCCCCTTGCGGACCGCAGGGATGTATTCTTTGGGGACTGCCCCGCCGACGATTTTGTCCTCAAACTCGAAGCCCTTGCCCTCTTCATTTGGTTCCAGCTCGATCCAGACATGGCCGTACTGCCCGCGGCCGCCTGTCTGACGCACGAACCGCCCTTCAGCCCGCGCCTCCGTTGTGATCGTTTCCCGGTAGGCCACCTGCGGGCGCCCCTCGTTACACTGCACTCGGAACTCTCTCTTCAGACGGTCGACGATAATCTGCAAGTGCAACTCACCCATGCCGCTGATGATCGTCTGCCCCGTCTGATCATCGTATCGAACCTGAAAGGTCGGGTCCTCTTCGGCCAGCTTCAAAAGACCGTCGGCCATCCTGTCCTGATCGGCTTTGGACTTAGGCTCAACCGCGATCCCAATCACCGGGGCCGGAAACTCAATCGTCTCCAGCAAAATCTCGTTGTTGCGGTCGCTTAGCGTCTCACCGGTCAGGCTCTGCTTGAGGCCGACAATGGCGGCGATGTCGCCGGCGCGGCAAACTTCGATCTCTTCCCTTTTGTCGGCATGCATCTGCAAGAGCCGCCCTATCCGTTCGCGCCGGCCTTTGTTGGCGTTGTAGACCATACTTCCCGACGCCAGAGTACCCGAATACACGCGTACATATGCCAAGCGCCCCACAAAGGGGTCCGTCACGATCTTGAAGACAAGCGCGGCGAAAGGCTCTTCCGGGTCGGCAAACCGAATCTTCTCTTCCTCTGTCTTGGGGTCAAGGCCAACGACCGGCGGCACGTCCAGTGGGCTGGGAAGATAGCGAACTATCGCATCCAGAAGAGGTTGCACACCCTTGTTCTTCAGCGCCGAACCGCACAGTATCGGCACAATGTCATTGCGAACAACCGCATTGCGCAGGCCCTTGATCAACTGTTCGCTGCTGATCTCCTCGCCTTCCAGATAGAGCGTTGTCAGTTCCTCATCCGTTTCCGCGATCCGCTCAATCATGGTGGCGCGTGCCGTTTCCGCCGCCGCCCGCATCTCTTCTGGGATCTCGGCTGTTTCAGGCGAGGCGCCCAGTGCATCGCTGTATCGCAGGGCCTTCATCGTAAAGAGGTCGATGACCCCCTGGAAATCCTCCTCCACGCCCCAGGGTAGCTGAATCGGCAGCGGGTCCGCGCCCAGGCGGTCGACAATCATACCGACCGTACGCTCAAAGTCCGCGCCCACCCGGTCCATCTTATTCACGAAGCAGATGCGAGGCACATGATATGTGTCTGCCTGCCGCCAGACGGTTTCCGACTGTGGTTCGACCCCCGCAACCGCGTCGAAGACGACGATGCCGCCATCCAGGACGCGCAAACTACGCTGCACCTCGGCCGTAAAGTCGATATGCCCCGGTGTGTCGATGATATTGATCTGGGCTTCCTCACCGCTCCGGCTGTCAACCCAGTTCGCCGTAATCGCCGCCGCAGTAATGGTGATGCCGCGCTCCCGCTCCTGCGCCATCCAGTCAGTGACGGCGGTTCCCTCATGCACTTCGCCCATTCGGTGAATGCGGCCGGAATAGAACAGAATTCGTTCCGTTGTCGTCGTCTTGCCAGCGTCGATATGGGCGATAATTCCGATATTGCGAATCTTATGTAATGGTATCTGACTCATCAAATTCACCTGTATCTTATCTTCACCTGATCTTTTCCTGGTGGGCAGCGCCCCATTCCACCTAATCTGGGCCGCATTCAACCGTCTCGCCCTGCCCCCAACAAAAACGACGCAGCCGTCTTACAGCCACCGGAATCCAACGCACCCTTTTCGAGCAGGGGCGCCTGCAATCTTCTAATCCGGCGGCCTGCTCTTCCGGCAGCGTCGAATCTCACTCAGCGGGATGCTGAACGCGGTGCGACATCATTCCGTCGCTCGAATGCGTCGTGTATTGTTCGGTTCAGAAGAAAATCCAAACCCGGAAGGGCAGGATTCCTCCGAAGCTGTGCCCAGCCAGGGCGCCGGACACATCAGGAATTACCAACTCGTTTGTCTATGCTGCCATGCAGGCAAAATGCCTATCGCCTTCTGGCAAAATGTGCAAAGGCTTGATTGGCTTCTGCCATCCGGTGCGTTTCTTCACGCCTGCGCACGGTTTGTCCTTCCCCGCGCGCCGTGTCCAGAAGTTCATTCGCCAACCGAGTGGCCATATTGCGGCCGCTCCGCCCCCTGGCATTCTGAATCAGCCAGCGCATGGCCAAGGCCTGCCGCCGGTCAGGGCGAATCTCCATCGGCACCTGATAGGTCGCGCCGCCAACACGCTGCGGTTTGACCTCAACCAGAGGAGTGGCGTTCCTGAGCGCTTCTTCGAAGACTTCCAGAGGTGGACGATTGGTGCGTTCGGATATGGTATCCAGTGCGGTATACACAATTCTGGCGGCCAGACTTTTCTTGCCCCGTTCCATCAGATTGTTGATGAACTTGGCCAGCACAACGCTGTTGTGCCGGGGGTCGGGCGTAACTTGACGCTTTTCGGGCCGGTTTCGTCGCGGCATTCTACTACTCCATCTCCATCATTTGCGCTTGCGCGCCTCCCGAGGTTGGACGCACAGCCTGTCCCCCTCGCCAGAGTATGCGCCTAAAGCGGCTTCTTGGTACCGTATTTGCTGCGGCTTCGCTTGCGGTCATTGACCCCCGTGCTGTCCAGCGCGCCGCGCACGATATGATAGCGTACGCCGGGCAGATCTCTTACCCGACCGCCGCGTACCAGAACCACACTGTGTTCCTGGAGGTTATGGCCTTCGCCAGGAATATAGGCCGTCACTTCAACGCCATTGGTAAGGCGCACACGGGCTACCTTGCGCAGGGCGGAATTCGGTTTCTTAGGTGTTGTCGTTCGCACCTGTGTACATACACCCCTTTTCTGGGGATTGCCTTGCTTGACCCGCTTTGTGCGGCCGGTCAATGTGTTCTGCGTAAAGCGCAAGGCCGGTGCGGTCTCTTTCTTTGGCTTGGTCTTACGGCCCTTGCGGACCAATTGATTTATCGTCGGCAAATGGTTCCTCCCTGATGGTCATCGTAGCCCACGAAAAGACAGTAGTCTACTATATCACAACCGGGCTGCTGTAGGCAAATCAGGCAGGAACCATTTGGATGCATCACCCAATAAAGTCCAGGCGAACGAGAAAGGGTGGGAGAGCCGACTCTCCCACCCTCGTCTGTACATCTACATTTCAACTGACTTTTAGCGCAAGTCGACGTTGATCTCTTCGCTTTCCTCGTCCTTCAGATTGTTGAAGTCGAAGTCGAGCTCTTCCTCCTCGACGCCGCCGCCAAACCCGGATAGCATCCCCAGCGGGCCGATACCCACCTCCGCCAAACCGGAGAGATCGGCCAGGTCCAGATCGGGATCGTCCAGGTCGAACTCGAGTTCGCTCAACCCCTCATCGACGATATCGTGCTGCTCCGCCAGCTGCTCAACGGCCTGCTGCTTCTCTTCTTCCCACATGCGCCGCGTGCGGAAACCGGAGCCGACCGGAATCAGCTTGCCGATGATGACATTCTCCTTGAGGCCCCGCAACTCGTCCCGCTGGCCTTGCACAGCGGCATCGGTAAGCACGCGCGTCGTCTCCTGGAAGCTGGCTGCAGCCAGGAAGCTTTCGGTATTCAAGGCGGCTTTCGTCAACCCCAGCACGACCGGTTCGGCCTTGGCCGGCCGGTGACCGTGGCCGATCGCCTTGTTGTTCTCATCCTCAAATTGGAAACGGTCCACCAGTTCGCCCGGCAGAAAATCAGTATCGCCGGTCGCCCGGATCATCACGCGCCGCAGCAACTGGCGCAAGATCACCTCGATATGCTTGTCGTGGATCGCAACGCCCTGGCTCCGGTATACCTGCTGCACCTGCTCCAACAGGTATAACTGACAGGCTTCCCGGCCCTGAATGCGCAGAATTTCTCTTGGATTTTTCGAGCCTTCGGTCAGCTGCTCGCCGGCGGTCACCTCTTCACCCTTCTCCACCCGCAATCGGGCATTGGCGGGGATATCGGTCTCCCATACCAGGTTGTCTTCCCGGCGGATAATGACCTGACCGTTCTCGGCGAAGATCTGGCCCTCCATGCCTGCCAGGACTCCCTGTGCATCCTCGTCTCCGTTGCGGGCGATGATCGTATCTTCCTGCACCCGGTCATCTGAATCCACCATCAGCTCAAAGCCTTCGGGAATGGCGATTTCCCGTCGTTTGAGTTCGGTGCGGCTCACCTTCAACATGCGTTGATCGCCTTCCCACCAGATGTCAACCTTGCCATCGATCTCGCTGATGACAGCTTCACCTTTGGGGTTTCGTACCTCGAACAACTCCTCGACGCGCGGCAAACCCTGGGTGATGTCATCACTGCCGGCCACACCGCCCGTGTGGAACGTGCGCAGCGTGAGCTGGGTTCCCGGCTCGCCGATCGACTGTGCCGCGATTATCCCCACCGCTTCACCCTGCTCCACCGTTCCTCCTCGGGCCAGGTCCGTACCATAACATTTCTTGCACAGGCCAAAGCGGGACTCGCAAGTCAGCGGGCTATAGACGAAAGCCTTTTCCACCTCATGACGCTCGATGGTTGCCAGGGCGGCCTCGTCAATGACGGTATCCCGCTCCAGCAACGTCTCATCGGAATCAGGAAGTCTGATCGCAGCGGCAAGCGTGCGCGTGGCCACGCGGTCGGCGAAGCTCTCGCCCATATCCCTTGAACTCTTGGCATCGATCCAGATGCCGGCATTGGTGCCGCAATCATCCTCGGTCACGATCACATCCTGGGCCACGTCCACCAGGCGGCGGGTCAGATAGCCGGCGTCTGCGGTGCGCAGAGCCGTATCCGCCAGGCCTTTGCGGCCGCCATGCGTGCTGAGGAAGTACTCCAACGCGGTTAACCCTTCGCGGAAATTTGAACGGATCGGCAAAGGAATAATGCGCCCATTGGGGCCGGCAATCAGGCCGCGCATACCGGCAAGCTGCCGCACCGTATTGACGCCCCCCTTGGTCGAACCGGAGTGCGCCATCGCGCCAAGCCCCTCAAGCGGGCTGAGCAGTTTACGTACCTCGGCCGTCACCTCATCAGCAGCCCGCGTCCACAGTTCGACCGTCTTTTCGTACAGTTCTTCCTCGGTAATCAGGCCGCGTCGGTACTGGTGCTCTGCCTCGGCTACCTCGTCGGAAGTGCGTTCGACGATTTCGTCCTTTTCATGCGGCACCTGAATGTCACTGACCGCAATCGTGATGCCGGACCGGGTGGCGTATTCGAAACCCAGATCCTTGATATTGTCTACCGTTTCGGCTGTCACTTCCCGGCCCAGGTGCTTGTAACAGAGGTCGATGACCTCATTGACACCCTTCTTGTCGAGAAGCTCGTTGACGAACCACAACTCTTCCGGCAGCGCCCGGTTGAAGATGATACGCCCGATCGTTGTGCGAATGATTCGATCTCGCGGCCAGGCGGCCCCCAACAGATTCAGTTTCCGCAGGGCGTCCCGCACCTCAGTCATGGCCGCCACGCCAAAAGCCGGAATCTCCTGAATCATGTGGCGTTCGCCCTGGGCATAGATGTCCATCAGTTCGCCGACGGTGGCGATGCCGTGTTCCTGCAAGGCATCCATCACCCGCTCGCTCACCTCCATCGACTCGATCGGCTGAACGTCGAAACGCGTCGTAAAGCGCGCCCGGATCGAATCCCGCAATTTGACATGGCCCAGGCTATAGATGTATTCCGCTTCATCCATCGAGCTGAAATGCGGCAGTTCGGCATCGGGCGTCGACTCGTTCTCTTCGGTCGTCAGGTAGTAGACACCCATCACCATGTCCTTCGAAGGGCCGACGATCGGTTCACCACTGCTGGGCTTGAGCAGATTCTGGCTCGAAAGCATCAGTTGCCGCGCCTCATCTACCGCAGACTGGCTCAGCGGCACATGCACCGCCATCTGATCACCGTCAAAATCCGCATTAAACGCGTCGCAGACCAGTGGGTGCAGCTGTATCGCGCTACCCTCCACCAACGTGACTTCAAAGGCCTGAATGCCCAGGCGATGCAGCGTCGGCGCCCTGTTCAACAGCACCGGCCGCTCCTTGCAGATCTCCTCCAGCTCGTCCCATACTTCGGACTGCTGGCGATCTACCATGCGCTTGGCGCTCTTGATGTTGTGCGCATAATTGTCCTCCACCAGGCGCCGCATGACGAACGGTTTGAACAACTCCAGCGCCATCTTTTTCGGCAGGCCGCACTGGTGCAACTTCAACGTGGGGCCGATCACAATGACCGAGCGACCGGAGTAATCGACGCGTTTCCCCAACAGGTTGCGGCGGAAACGGCCCTGCTTCCCCTTGAGCATGTCGCTCAGGCTCTTGAGCTTGCGCTTACCGCTGCGGCTGACCGCCCGGCCCCGCCGCCCGTTGTCAATCAGACTATCGACCGCCTCCTGCAACATGCGCTTTTCGTTGCGCACGATGACATCCGGCGCCCCGAGGTCAAGCAGCCGCTTGAGACGGTTGTTGCGGTTGATCACCCGCCTGTACAGATCATTGAGATCGCTGGTCG
Source organism: Caldilineaceae bacterium (assembly GCA_022821545.1). Lineage (GTDB taxonomy): Bacteria > Chloroflexota > Anaerolineae > Caldilineales > Caldilineaceae > Bin5. The sequence continues at coordinate 104,875 of JAJEDJ010000057.1, read as the reverse complement.
CAAAGCGCCCGCCGTCCAGCTGTACCATTGGCCGCAGTTCCGGCGGAATCACCGGTAAAATCGTCAGTACCATCCACTCCGGCCGGTTGCCGCTCTTGCGGAAGTTTTCCACAACGCGCAGACGTTTGGCCGCCTTTTTGCGGCGCTGCTTGCTCTTGGTCGTAAAAATCTCCAGGCGCAGCTCTTTTGCCAGTTCGTCCAGATCGACTTTGGCTACGATATCGCGGATCGCCTCGGCGCCCATTTCCGCCTTGAATATGTTGCCCCACCGATCGGCCAGCTCGCGATAGCGGGTCTCCGTCAGAAGCTGCATCTCCTCCATGCTCTTCAGTTCGTCCAGTTCCTCTTCCGCGCCGGACTGCAGCCGCTCCCGCTGTTCGGCTACATCTTCCCGCATCTTTTCGAGCAACCCTTCCAGTTCCTGGCGTATGTATGTCTGCTTCGCCTGAATCTGCGTCCGAATATCCGACTTTTCCTCGTCGGACTCAAACTGGAGCTTGTCCAACCGTTCCTGCACATGGTCGTTGACCGTTCGTTCGTGCTTGGCGGTGACCTTCCTATTGGCCGCAATGATCGGCTCGTCTACCCAATCCAGGCCTTTGTCTTCTGGCGCTTTCTTGTCAAGATTGCTCTGAATCCAGTCCTGGAGCCGCTGGGCCTGGCTGATCGCCTCTGACGAAGATCGGTTGATGCGCTCATCAAGCCGCGCGATCTGTGCCTGTTCTTCCTCGTCCAGCTCGTCAAGCTGGCTCTGCGCACTGCTTTCGACAACGTCGATCTGCTCCTGCGCCTCGTTCTCCAATCGGGCTATCCCCATCTGCATCTCTTTTTCGAGACGCTGAATCGCCCGGCCGCGTGCATCTTCGTTCACGTCGGTGATGATGAACTGAGCAAAGTACAGGACCCGCTCCAGATGGCGGGGGCTGATGTTCAGGAGCAACCCCAGATGGCTGGGAACGCCTTTCACATACCAGATATGGCTGACTGGCGATGCCAGTTGAATGTGACCCATGCGTTCGCGGCGCACACGCTGCGGCGCCACTTCCACACCGCATTTGTCGCAGACGATGCCCTTATACCGGACGCGCTTATACTTGCCGCAAGCGCATTCCCAATCCTTCTGCGGCCCGAAGATTCGTTCACAGAACAGTCCGTCCCGCTCCGGTCGCAGCGTGCGGTAGTTGATCGTCTCCGGCTTCGTTACTTCGCCGAAACTCCAGTCGTCAATCTGGTCCGGGGAGGCAAGAGAAATGCGAATTGCGTCAAAATCTCGTACTTCCATTATGGCTCCTTTGCGTTTCGCCCGCCGCTATGCGCACAGCAGTTGCGTTTGACGGCGGCCTCGCGGTGGTCGGTGAATTCACAGGCCACCGGGCGCAGTGTACGACTCGCCCGTTGCCAGTTGCGCAGCAGATGCGGTCGGCGGCGGCCTCGGTTGGCGCCGCCCTTACTCGCTGCTGCGGCTCATCGGGCTGGGTACGTTCAGGCTGAAGCCGAGATGCGGCAGACGGTCCTCAACCTCATCTTTGCCGAGCTGTATCACCTCATTCTTTTCGTTGATGACCTCAATCGAAAGGGCCAGACTCTGCAACTCCTTCACCAGCACCCGGAAACTCTCCGGCACACCGGGACTCTGGATCTCGTCGCCCTTGACAATCGCCTCGTAGGTTTTCACCCGGCCTGTCGTATCGTCCGACTTGATCGTCAGCATCTCCTGTAACGTGTAGGCCGCGCCGTATGCCTCCAGGGCCCATACCTCCATCTCGCCAAAACGCTGACCGCCGAACTGTGCCTTGCCGCCCAGCGGTTGCTGCGTGACCAAGCTGTAGGGGCCCGTGCTGCGGGCGTGGACTTTATCCTCTACCAGATGATGCAACTTGAGCATCTGCGCGATCCCAACCGTTACATGGGCATCGTAAGGTTCGCCCGTTTTGCCATCGAACAGTTTCTGTTTTCCGGTCGTCGGCAGCGGCCAGCCATTTTCATTCGAATACTCTTGTGCCGCCGCCTCAAACCGTTCAAGCAGCGCGGCGTCCAACTGGTCGCCCGCTTCAAAATGCGCGAGGATGGGATCGTCGGCAACCTCTGTCAGTGTTGTCCCGTCCTCCTCGCAACCGTGATACAGCAGCCACTCCCGCAAGGAAACATAGCGGGCATACTGATCCGAAGCGTCCGATCTGGTTTCCGGGACGACAAGTTCCGCTTTATACCCCCTGTCCTTCAGCCATTCAGCCAGGGCCGCGCTGCGCGCGTATTTGTCGTCGAAAAACAGCATTTCAGGGTCGTAGCCGCGCGGTTCCAGCCATTCCAGCAGGTAAAGCCGCCGGGCATCGTTGTCGTCCATCAGGGCATCGCTGTCAACTTCCTGCTCGCGAACAGACGCCCATGCCAGCTGGGTGACGTCCTGCCAGGCTAGATCGATCAGCCAGGCCCGCGCCAGTTCGGATTCGATCTCGTCCTCTTTCGCCCCGTCGAATACCGGTGTCTCCGCCATGAAGCCGAGACGGTCGGCCGCCCATCCAAGATGGGTCTCCAATACCTGTCCGATATTCATCCGCCCGGGCACACCCAGTGGATTCAGTATAATGTCGATCGGTGTGCCGTCCTCCAGAAATGGCATATCTTCCACCGGCACAACCCGCGAGATCACGCCCTTGTTGCCATGCCGGCCGGCCATCTTGTCGCCTTCCGTCAGACGGCGCCGCTGCGCGATACTCACGCGCACCATCATTTCCACCCCGGCGGGCATGTCCTGGTGATCTTCGCGCGTGAATACTTTGATGTCCACCACCTTGCCCCGCTCCCCGTGGGGAAGCCGCAACGAGCTATCCTTTACCTCACGCGCCTTCTCGCCGAAAATCGCCCGTAACAGTTTCTCCTCCGGCGTCAACTCGGTCTCGCCCTTCGGCGTTATCTTCCCAACCAGAATGTCGCCGGCGGCGACTTCAGCGCCGATCCGGATGATGCCGTCCTCGTCCAGATGTCTCAGCGCATCCTCACCTACGTTGGGAATGTCTCGGGTGATCTCCTCCGGACCTAGCTTCGTCTCTCTGGCCTCGATCTCGTGCTTCTCAATATGTACCGAGGTGTATTTGTCATTTTCAACCAGCCGTTCGCTGACCAGAATCGCGTCTTCGTAGTTGCCGCCTTCCCAGCTCATATAGGCCACCAGCACGTTCTGCCCCAGCGCCAGCTCGCCGTTCTGGGTGGAAGAACTGTCTGCCAGCACCGTCCCGGCTTCGACCAGGTCCCCCTTCTGAATCGTCGGACGCTGGTCGATGCAGGTGCTTTGGTTGCTGCGATTGTACTTGCGCAACGGGTAGCTGCGCTGTGAGCCATCTTCCTCTTGGATGACGATCTCCGTATTGACCACTCGAATCGCTTCGCCCGCCTTGCGCGCAACAACGACCTGACCGGAGTCGACCGCAGCCTGCCACTCCATGCCCGTGCCGACAATCGGCGCATCCGGCTGTACCAAGGGCACGGCCTGCCGCTGCATATTCGAGCCCATCAGCGCGCGGTTGGTGTCGTCGTGCTCCAAAAACGGAATCAAAGCCGCGGAAACGCCCACGACCTGTTTGGGCGACACGTCCATATATTCGATGCGCTGCGGCTCCTCAAAGCGGAACTCCTCGGCTTGGCGCACCGAGGGCCGCCTGTTGAGAAAGTGACCAGCCCCGTCCAGCGGTGTCGAAGCCTGGGCGATCGGGGAGCGTTCCTCCGTATCGGCGTTCAGATAGATGACGTCTTTCCCTACGAAAGGACGCACACGCACCTCTGTCAGGCCTTCTATGGCGGCTATCTGTTCGGCCAGTTCCGCCGTCACTTCAACGCCTCTCTCCGCAATAACCTCCCCGCCGTCAGGGTCGCCGATATTTTCGGCGAGGACGCGTCCTGTCAACGAATCGATCTGGTTCTCGACAGTGTTGAAAACGCGGCGGTAAGGCGTTTCGATAAAACCGAAATCATTGATCCGCCCGTACGTGGCCAGATAACCGATCAGGCCGATATTGGGGCCTTCCGGCGTTTCAATCGGGCAGATGCGCCCATAGTGGCTGTAATGGACGTCGCGCACGTCGAAACCGGCCCGCTCCCGGCGCAGTCCGCCGGGGCCCAGCGCGCTCAGGCGCCGTTTGTGAGTCAATTCGGCCAGCGGGTTCGTCTGATCCATAAACTGGCTCAACTGGCTGCTGCCGAAAAATTCTCGCGTCGCCGCCACAACCGGGCGAATGTTGATCAGGCACAGCGGCGTCACCTGCTCTGGCTCCCGAATCGACATACGTTCCCGCACCACCCGCTCCATGCGCAATAGACCGATGCGCAACTGGCTTTGGATCAACTCACCAACCGTCTTGATGCGTCGATTCCCCAGATGGTCAATATCATCGGGCATCTCCCGGCCGTTATTGATGTCAATAATGCGGCGCACCACCGACACAATATCGTCGTTCGTCAGAATGCGCGTCGAGAGAGGCTCCTCCAGCCCCAACTTGCGATTGAGCTTGTAGCGGCCCACCCGCCCCAAATCGTAACGGCGGGGCGTGAAAAGCAGATTCTCCAGGAAATTACGCGCGTTGTCCAATGTCGCCGGATCGCCGGGCCGCAGCTTCTTATAAAACTCCAGCCGCGCGTCGTCGATCCCTTTCTGCCGGTCCTCGGTCGGATTGGCCGTCGGGTCCCGCTCCAGGGTCGCCTCAATGAACGGATGGTCCTCATTGTTGTCGAAATCGGAGAACAACGCCCGGATCTCCTCATCCGTGCCGAAGCCGATCGCCCGCAGTAGTATCGTGGCCGGCAACTTCCGTTTGCGATCGACCTTGACGCTGATGATATCCCGTTTGCTCGTCTCGAACTCCAGCCACGCGCCCCGCAGAGGGATCAACTTGGTGCCGGTCAGGTCGCGCCCAGTGCTGCGATCTTCCTCAATTGTGAAGTAGACGCCGGGCGAACGAATCAACTGACTGACCACCACCCGCTCACTGCCATTGACGATAAAAGTGCCGGAGTCGGTCATCAGCGGAAAGTCACCCATAAAGACTTCCTGCTCGCTGATTTCGCCCGTGTCGTTATTTACGAGTCTTACCTCGACCCACAGCGGCGCGGAATAAGTGATGTCCCGTACCCGGCATGCATCCTCTGTGTGCTTGGCGTCATCGAAGCGGAAGTCGCCGAAATGCAGTTCAAGATGCTTGTTGAAACTGACGATCGGCGAAATCTCTTCAAAAAGCTCCTTTAGGCCCTTGGTGCGGAACCATTCAAAGCTCTGAAGCTGAATTTCGATGAGCCGGGGCAGTTCGATCAGATTGGACGTTCGTGAATAGGACTTCCTCTGCGTCTTGGCGCCAACACCGTTTCCAACGGCAGTATCAATCATATAGCGCATGCTCCTTTAGCTGTACACAGTCGCCGCTCTTGCAAACCTGCACGAATAACGGTCCATCCGGACGGGACTTCAAAATGTTGAAATGGGATGATATCTCCTCATTGTGGCCAAACGCACCGCAGTCCGAACTGTTCGCCGGCTGCCCAGTGCGCAGCATAATATCCATCCGCCGCGAAGCGCAGCGAATTATCCGCCCGCCGCGAACGTCGGCGGACATTACGCCAAATCTTTTCGCTCTGGTACCGTCCCCCTCCCCTATGCCATATCCATAGGTGACAAACGGAACCGAGCCAATCAGTTCATACCCTGAACTTCAAAGTATACGGCATGCGCGACATCCTGTCAATATCAGGATGTTTACGATTTAAATCCAGTTTCTTGGAAACGGAAAGAGAGCCGCGGCCGCTTTCGGGTAACTCGCCTGGCCATGGGGGCAGACCGCTTTCTATGCTTACGAAACAGACCCGATATGAGTACTGGGTATTTTCCATACGATATGCCTACGAAAACAGGGAGCCTGTTGGTCGCACGTGTGAACCGGCGCCCCAAATCAGTCCTGAAAACACCCCGCGCCCCTGACAAATCTCCTGTCATATCTGCCGGATTTCAGCAAGCTGTCTGCAAGCCCGCCGAACGGCGGACACACGTCCCTACCAGATAACAATTAGGCGGAGAAAGGGCCAAATGGCGGGCCCGGATGCATCCGCTCGACCACAAAATAGAACCAGAGGCTACTGCACATTTTCAACATTCGGATGCCCTGATCTGTGTGAGGAAAACGATGGTGAACCGCCTTTCAGGTTGATTCATACCCGTTTTTGTCAGAAAAGGTTTTGTGCTATCGTTTTTGCCATGGGGGAAGATGGGAGAAAGTGGGGCATTCTCCCTAAAACTCTGAAGATGCACTTGTGTCGAGCACTCACCCACCCCTTTGAAGCCGAAACATTTATCGAAATTCTCTGGCATATCTGTTGAAGCGAAATGTTCGATGCGCCCCGGTTCGAACGGGATGCGCAAAGGGTAACTGTTCAGAATACTATGTTTCTCGGTGCGTTCAGTCACAGCCTGGACAGTAAAGGGCGGGTCACGATTCCTGCCAAATTCCGGCACCGGCTCATGCCTGGCCTGGTCGTGACGCGCAACCCCACCGGTGGCTGCCTCATGCTCATGCCGCTCGACGAATGGGAAAATGTGGCCGCCCGCGTCAGCGCTCTGCCCCTGATTGACAATCGTACAGCGCAGTTGCGCCGGGCACTGTTCAGCGCCGCCGAAGACCTGAAGCCCGACCGGCAGGGCCGCATCCTGATCAGCCAGCGCCTGCGCGAGTTTGGCGGAATCGAAAACGAAGTCATTATCGCCGGGATGAATACATATATCGAACTCTGGGACCCGGCCCAATGGGAGGAACAGTTGCTTACGCCAACGCAGCTCGGAGAGGATCTCTTCGCCGCCCTGGGAGTTTGAACCATCCCCGGGCTCTTGCCAAGGCCCGGCAGATGGGGGCGCAAAAGACCCCACGCTGCCGCGCCGACCCGCAACGGACATGCAAGGCGCCCCTTACGAACCGGATGGCCTTCAACACCGCCCCGTTCTGGCGGATGAAGTGCTGGCCGGCCTGAACGTCCTGCCAGGTGGACGTTTCATTGACGGAACTTTGGGCGGCGGCGGCCATACCCAGCTCCTGCTGCAACACTCGCGCTCCACCCGAACAGGGGCGCATCGAGATTTCCCTGCAGATGGGAACGCCGGCGGGCAAGTGTTGGGGCTGGACGTTGACCCCGCAGCCATCCGGCGAGTTCGGAAGCGCTTTCCCGGCGAAATCAGCGCCGGCAGGCTGAGCGTGGCCCGGGCGCCATTTGATCAGATCGATCGAATCGCCCGCCAGGAGGGTTTTACGAGAGTTGACGGCATCCTGCTTGATCTGGGCCTCAGCAGCTTTCAGCTGGATACGCCGGCCCGGGGTTTTGCGTTCCGGCACGACGGCCCGCTGGATATGCGTTTCGACCCGTCTACCGGTACCACCGCAGCCGAGCTGATAAACAACAGCAGTTGGGAGGAGATTGCCGACATCCTTTACCAATACGGTGAGGAACGACAAAGCCGCTCGATAGCGCGTGCCATCATAGCCAGTCGCCCGGTTTCAACAACCGCTGAACTGGCAGACATTGTATGCAGGGCACTGCGCTCGCGTGGCAGAAAAAAAACTCATCCGGCCACCCGTACCTTTCAGGCGCTGCGCATCGCAGTCAACGACGAGTTGGGGCAGCTGGCGCGGGCCATGACCCGGATTCCTGCCCTGTTGCGGCCCGCTGGACGGGTCGCCATTATCTCCTTTCACAGCTTGGAAGACCGGTTGGTCAAGGAGTGGATGCGTGACAACGCCAGGAAATTTCGGCCCGATCCGACTTTGCCGGCCGGTGGTCGGGAGCAGATTCCCATTCTGGCGATATGCAACAAGAAACCGATTGTGCCGGCAGCCGCTGAAATTGAAGAAAACCCCCGCAGTCGTTCTGCCAGGCTGCGCATCGCCGAAAAACTGCCTGAACAGTAGTTGACCTGTTTTCCCGTCTGCTTGTTATGAATGTCTCTGCAGGATAAAGCTCTTGTCAACACCGACCATCAATCTGCGCCGCGCCGGGCGCCCTGCGCAGGCCGAGGCACAGCGCAAAAATGACGACCAGATTTGGCGCCCAGTCGATCAGACAGGACCGGGCGAAGAGGGAGACTTGGGCCCAATCGGCATGCAAACGTCCAACCTCTCCCGCTTTCGAGTTCTGCGTGGTCTGGTCTGGCTCGATGACATCGTTCCCTTGCCGCAAACACTGCGGGGATATCTCTTTTTTGTGCTGGCTTTGACGCTCGTCTGCGGCCTGGCCGTCATTCAAGTCTGGACCTCACTTCGAATTACTCAAGCCCGCGCGGAGTTGGAACTGCTCCGCGTTCAGTACAGCCTCATCGAACAGAAGAATGCTGAACTGCTGTGGCAAATAGGACAGCGCACAACTTTGGAACAGGTGCAGCTGCGTGCAGTCCAACTGGATTTTCGTCCCGCGCTGCAACGCAATTACATCCCGAATCCGTACAGCCTGAGAACCGCGCCTGCGGCTTCTGCCGGTAGCGGCGCGTCGGGCGGCAGCCGGCAATCGCATCGGCAGGCAGAGAATTCCCCCGCTCTTGAACAACCACCCGCGGTGGCAGGGGAACAAACAGCGGTTTCTGCCGGTAATACAAGGAGTCTGGCGGCGGCACAAGAGCGCCGCGCGCTTGGCGCTTCGCCCCCCGATCATGCCCGGACCCTTCTACCCTCTTCGGACGAGCCGTCCTTCTGGTCTGTAACCGAACGGCTCCCCGTAGCAGAGTTCGAGCAGTATGTGTCCGGTTGGAAACAACAGATCAACGATAGCTGGCAGACCGTCCGTCAATGGAGCGAACCCCTGCTTGAACGGGCCGGCGATTTCTTCCTGGGCCAGTTGAAACGGCCCAGATAGTTTCCGCCGCCTGTCTCGCCGCCCTTTCGTCGCCGCCAAGTGCCCGAACGCGGGGTCGGCGGCGACAAGTGTCTGTGGTCCGAGTCGCGACCACTGAAGTCTTGGAGATTTCCCGCATGCGCGCACGGAACCGAACCGTTCGTCCCGCACGTGGACACGGTTTCGGCCCTCTATTCGACCCCCTCCAACGCCCCGAAGATGGGGCTGACGGCGGCCTCGAAAGCGGCGCCCTCAATCGGGCAGCGCCCAATCGCGCCTCCCTTGAACAGGAACATGCCCAGCATCCCCCGGTGTCAGACGACGGGACCAAGATATGGCGTATCGGCTTTGTCGGTGTCGTCCTCACCGGACCGCTTCTGCTGCTGGTCCTCCGCTTGCTGGATATGCAGGTTATGGGCTGGCAGCAATATGAGCCCCCGCAAATTGTGACAACTGGCCGGAATACCGTTGATGACACCACCTCGTGGGGCGTAATCGTCGATCGTGATGGCAATCTTCTCGCCGCCGATCGCTTCACCTATCGAATCACGGCAACACCCAAGTTCATCTCCCAAAGTGACTACGGCGCCATCGCCCTGCGGCTCGCGTCCAGCATCGGGGCCCCGCCGCTTCAGATTGAAAATCTGTTCATGGAAAACAGTGATAGAGACTATCTGATCATCGCGTCGCATATCGATTTTGAACAGGGTCAGCAACTGCTCGCCGAACGCCAGCAGCGTATGGCTGATAGGGACTTCCTGCTGAAGCATATCCACATCGCAGCCCATCCCCGACGCTTCTATCCACAAGGAATCCTTGCCAGCCAGGTGCTGGGCTTTCTCAATGCCGAACGCGTGCCGGTGCTCGGCCTTGAGCGGTATTATCGGAACTTCTTGTCCAGTGATGGCGTTGGTCTTCCACCAGGTCGCCAACTTCCCCGCTCAGAACTCGACGAAAACGTCCTCCGCTTTGTGCCCAGCGGCCATGGCAAGGGCTTGGTGCTGACCATCGACCGCACCATCCAGCATATCATTGAAGAGGAGCTCCGCTTGGGGATCGGTCTCTACCGCGCCGAGGCGGGCACTGTTATCGTCATGGACCCAAAGACGGGCGCCATTCTGGGGATGGCCAACTGGCCTACCTTCGACGGCAACAGTTTCGAAGACGGAGACCCCTATACGTTCACGAATGTTGCCATCAGCGCCCAATTTGAACCGGGATCGGTCTTCAAGCTGATCACCGTTGCCGCCGCCCTCGATATTGACGCCGTGGACGCCTCAACCGTTTTCGTCGATACTGGCGCCATATCCGTAGAGGGTCACACCGTCCAAAACAGTGACCGCAAGGCTGTCGGTGAACTGAACGTCGCTGATGCCATGGCCCATTCCAATAACGTAATTACGGTCCAGATCGCTCAGCAGGTCGGCGCCGAAATCTTCTACGATTATGTCTCCCGCTTCGGCTTCGGCGCTGACACACATATCGACCTGAGCGGTGAAGTGGCCGGTCAGGTCAGAAACACCGATGCCCCGAACTGGGGAGTGTCCGACCTGGCCACCAACAGCTTTGGCCAGGGCATTGCCGTTACCCCCATTCAGATGATCTGCGCAGTCGCCGCCATCGCCAACGGCGGCAAACTGATGCGCCCCTACATCGTGCATAGCCGCGTAGCCGGCGACAACGTTATGGTGACCCAGCCGACAATGGTCTACCAGGTGATCCAGCCGGAAACCGCCCTCCGCATGAACGATATGATGGCCCATGTTGTCAACACCGGCAATCAGATGGCCCAGGTCTCCGGCTACAGCGTTGCCGGCAAAAGCGGCACCGCCGAAATCGCCACCGAAGAGGGCTACGTCCAGGACGAGACCATCGCCAGCTTTATCGGCTACGCGCCGGCCGACGACCCCCAATTTGTCATGCTGGTCAAGCTGGACCGGCCCGACCCGGGCATCAGCCGCTGGGCAGCCTATACCGCAACGCCCGTCTTCAGCCGGATTGCCCACCGCCTGTTCGAGCACATGAATATCCCGCCGGACAATGTCCGGGTGTCGGACGACAGTCAGAGCTACTCCTGTTCCTCCGCCGTAGATTGCCGGGAAATTGCGCCGGAGGCAGCTTCAATACCGGCGGCAGAACCGGTTGCCGAACTCTCAAACCGGTGACCTGCAGTTCCTTGCCGCTCGCCGGCGCAGCGATGAGTTACTTCCGTACCAAGGATTCTGATTCGGTGGCAGACCGACCGAAAGTTGAGACCGCTATCACCCAGCATACACTCTGGCAGGCGCTGACCGGGACGGCCCCGCCGCAGACGCTCGCGCCCCGCCCTATTAGCTGTGCGGTGCTGGACAGCCGTGATGTCGAAGCAGCGTCACTGTTCATCGCCTTTAGCGGCGCCCGCACAGACGGCCATAATTTCATCCGCCAGGCGATAGCCGGTGGCGCCGATGCGGTCATCTGCGAAGAGCGGGGTCTTGAGCAGTTGCACGAGACCGGCACCCTGCTGGTCGACTGCCGTCGCGGACGGGAGGAACGTGGGGAGAAAAAAGAAGCAAATGCACACCTGGACGTCGGCCGCCCCATCGCCTACATTGTCTCCGACGCCAACACCGCTTTGCAGGCGACCGGTCTCTTTCAGCGGTTGCATCGCACCCGCCCCGATTTGCGGGTAGTTGGCGTGACCGGCAGCGTAGGCAAAACCAGCACAAAAGAGCTGACGGCATCAGTCCTCGCGCAACGCTACCGCACCCATCACAATACCGGCAACCTCAACAGCGAACAGGGGCTGCCGCTGGCTCTCCTCGGCCTGCGCACGGGCCACGAGTGGACCGTGTTGGAGATGGGGATGTACGACCTCGGGGAGATTCGCCTGCTGTGCGACCTGGCGCGGCCCCATGTTGGCGTCGTGACCAACGTCGGGCCCACCCATCTGGAGCGGCTGGGCACAATAGACCGGATCGCGCAGGCCAAAACTGAACTGGTAGAGGCTCTTCCCAACGCGCACAACGGAGGCGTGGCCATCCTCAACCAGGACGACGCCCGCGTTCGGGCGATGGCGGCCGCCACCGCTGCCCGGCCCTTCTACTATGGTCTCTCCGCCGAAGCGGACCTGTGGGCCGACGAAATCGAAAGCCTGGGCATGGAAGGCATCCGCTTCCGTTTTCGCCATCGCCGGGAAAACGGAAGCATCCACACCCAGCGCCTGAAAGTACCGATTTTGGGCAAACACTCGGTCTATACGGCTCTGGGCGCGGCCGCCGTTGGCATAGTCAGCGGCCTCTCCTGGCAGGAGATCGTCGCCGGCCTGCAACGGCCGCCGAGCCAGTTGCGCCTTGTTGTGATGCCGGGCATCAACGGCAGCACCGTCATCGACGACACATATAACGCCAGTCCTGTCAGTACCGTGGCAGCCCTCAATCTGCTGAACGACCTGTTCACCCGCCGACAATCGGGCGAGGACTGTGCATCCGCTGCCAGGAGCCCGGAGATGGGAACAGGAACAGCGAAACGAACGCCGCAATCCAGCAACGGGAACCATCAGAAACAACACTGCGGCGGACGCCGCATCGCAATCCTCGGCGATATGAGGGAGTTGGGCGCCTTCACCACAGAAGGGCACAGACAGGTCGGCGCCCATGCCGCCGGCGTAACCGATCTGCTCGTTACTGTCGGCGCCCTGGGCCGTCTTATCGCCGACGAGGCCCGCAAAGCAGGCCTGCCTTCCCAGAACGTGTACGAAGCCGGTGATTTTGAGACGGCCGTGCAAATTCTGAAGGAAACAACTCAACCGCAGGATCTTCTGCTCGTCAAAGGCAGCCGTGCAGTGGGGATGGAACGAATTGTCCCCGCAATCTCACAGCAGCCGGCAACAGCCGCAGCGACAGACCCAGCCCGCCGCCCAGTGTCAGACAAAGGGGCCGGCGGCGGCCTCCTCAAAGGTTAAGGGGCTCGTAGATGGAATTTCCGCTGGTGCTCGGGACACTCAGCTTCTTCATCGCCGTAATCTGGGGTCAGCCATTGATGACCCTGTTGAAACACTATCGAATCGGCAAACAGGTGCGGATCGAAGGACCGGACTCACACCAGGAGAAGACCGGCACGCCGACGATGGGGGGACTGCTGTTTGTGGTGCCGGTCCTCTTGATTACGGGGGCGCTCAATCTGGGTAGTCTGCTTGGCTTTACCCTGATAGGCCAAAGTACACTGTTGCTCTTTTTCTGTCTGGCGGCGCACGCGACGCTGGGCGCCGTCGATGACTGGCTGGGACTCCGCGGCCAGGGGAAAGGGATGTCGGCGCGGATGAAGAGCGGATTCCAGTTCATCTTTGCAGCCATTATCGTGGGCATCCTCTATTACGGGCCGCCCGACCTCTACTATGTAGGCGTGCCCGGCATTCCGCAGTGGGTTTCGATCGGCTGGATGTTCATTCCGGTGGGTATCCTGATCATTATCGGGTTCAGCAATGCGGTCAATCTGACCGATGGACTCGACAGCCTGGCGGGAAGCATCAGTGGGATTGCGTTTGCCAGCTACGGGCTGATTGCCCACAGGCAGGGGCAGACCTATCTGGCGGCTTTCTGTTTCACCATGGTGGGAGCGCTGTTCGCCTTTCTCTGGTTCAATGCCCACCCGGCGCAGATCTTCATGGGGGACACCGGTAGCCTGGCTTTGGGCGCAACCCTTGCCCTGGTGGCGCTGATGACCGGTCAATGGCTGTTGCTGCCGGTGGTCGGGTTTGTCTTTGTCGCCGAAACGGTTTCCGTACTGCTGCAGGTGGCGTCTGCAAAGCTCAGCCGCCGCTACCTGGGTCGTGACATCCGCCTGTTCAAAATGACGCCGATCCACCACCATTTTGAACTGCTGGGGTGGAGCGAAACACAGGTCAAAGAGAGATTCTGGATTGTCGGTGTGCTGAGTGGAATGTTGGGAGTGGCCCTGGCGCTGTGGAACGGGTGACCACCGCCTGCATCCGGTTCATGCCGGCGGCGACTCGATTCCTGGTGGCCGGTTTTCAGTTCCTGGTTAAGGCCGGGGGACAAGGCGTAAACCAGGAATTCGATACCGCAAGGAGAACGGTACCATGATTGCCAACGCCGGAGAATTCAACTTCGAAAAACGCAACGTCGTTATTCTGGGGATGGGCCGTCAAGGATTGGCGTTGGCCCGTTTCTTCGCGGTAGGTGGCGCAAACGTAACCATCAGCGATGTCGCGCCCGCGCAAGAGTTGGCCGAAGAGTTGGAGCAGTTGCATGATTTGCCCGTAGCGCTTGCCTTGGGCGGCCACCCTCCCAACCTGCTTGATGACTGCGATCTGCTCTGCCTCAGCGGCGGTGTGCGGCTCCAATCACAGTTGGTGCAGGACGCCATCCGTCGCGGCGTCCCTCTCAGCAATGACAGCCTGCTCACTATGCAGTTGGCCCCCTGCCCCGTCATCGCCATCACCGGCAGCAGCGGCAAGACAACTACGACAACGCTCGTCGGTGAAATGTTGCAGAAAACCGTCGGTGACGCCCACTCCGTCCACGTCGGAGGCAATATCGGCATGCCGCTGCTGGACCGCCTCGACGCGATTCGGGAAGATGACATTATGGTGCTCGAGCTGAGCAGTTTTCAGCTTGAACTGTTCGATCCGAATGTCGCCTATGGCCCGCTCGACCGGCTGGGGCCCGACGTAGCCGCCATTCTCAATATCACGCCCAATCATCTGGACCGGCACTCGTCGATGGCCGACTATGTCTTGGCAAAGTCCAACCTGTTGCGCCATCTGAAACCCACCAGCGTCGTTGTTCTCAACGCCGATGATCCCGTGGCCAGCCGGATGGCCGGCTGGCATGATGACGAGAAACCCATTCCCGCCGATTGGGAACTGGACTCTCTCCTGGCGCAGTGCCGTTCCGTCCTGGGCAAAGACAGGCGCATCATTCCCTTCTCCGCCTCTTCGGGCCGAAGCCAGCGCTCGTCACTTCACGATTCCAAGTCCCGGCCGCGGTCGGCCGTCGGCGCCTGGTCATCCGAAACGACCGAAGATCTCTTCTTCGAAGGCCGGCCCTTCTGCCGCCGTACTGACGTCCGACTGCGAGGGGAGCACAATATCGCCAACCTGTTGGCGGCCGCGGCCGTCAGCGGAGCGGCCGGCGCATCCCAGGAGGCGATGGGGCGCGTTGCCCGCTCCTTTGCCGGTGTACCCCACAGGCTGGAGGAGATGCGGCCCAAAGGCAACGTCGTATGGATCAACGACAGCATCGCGACCGCTCCGGAGCGAGCCGTCGCCGGGCTCCAGGTCTTCCCCCCGGGCGCGCAGACGCTCATTCTCCTGGCCGGCGGCAAAGACAAGAATCTGCCCTGGGATACTTTCGCCGACGAAGTGCTGGATCGGGTCCAATGTCTGATCGGGTTTGGAGAAGCGGGGTCGATGATCGCCGACAAGGTGCGGGAACGGGCCTCCTTCCGGCGTATCTCCGCTCCCTGTTGCGCGGTTGTACAGCGCCTCGACGAGGCCGTCGTCCTCGCCAGGCAGACTGCCACGCCGGGTACCGTTGTGCTCTTTTCCCCGGGCGGTACCAGCTACGATGCCTACAAAAACTTCGAACAGCGCGGGGAGCATTTTCGTAACTTGGTGGCCGGTGGCTAGTGGCAACCCCACTCTGCCGGCCCTCGGCAACGAACTCTCAGCTTACTGCACGTTGCTGCGGAAGATAGAGAAATGACTATGGCGCTTCAGGTCAGCCAAGTGAAACAGATCGGAAGGTTCGGGCCCAACATTGATTGGGCGCTGGCCACTGTCCTGACCTGCCTGATTCTGTTTGGGTCTGTCATGGTCTTCAGCGCCAGTTACCCTTGGGCGCTGGAAAATCAGGTATCCCCCTTCTACTACGTATTGCTGCAGCTCCGCTGGTTGGGTGTCGGCCTGGTGGCGTTGGTCGGCGCCGCCATTGTCCCCTACCGGATATGGGAGCGGTGGAGCATACCACTAATGGCGTTGGGGCTGATCTCCCTCATTGCGCTCATCTTTCTGGGCGAAAACCGTTTCGGCGCAACCCGCGCCTTCCCCGGCGGCCGCGTTCAGCCGAGTGAACTGGTGAAAGTGATCGTTCTCATTTACATTAGCACCTGGCTGGCCAGCAAGGGCGATCGAATCAAAGATATCAACTATGGGCTGATCCCCTTCGGCGTGCTTATGGGGATCGTGACGAGCCTGATCGTGGTGCAGCCGGACATCAGCACAACGATTCTTATCGTTGTCACCGCGTTGATCATCTTCTTTCTGGCGGGCGCTGAGTTGAAACAGCTTATCCTGGGCGGGTTTGTGGCCACCGTCACCTTCTGGCTGGTGATCACCCGCAACAGCTATGCCAGCCGCCGGGTCAGCGCACTGCTCGAGTCGATCCAATCTCCTTTGAATAGCTCCGAATGGCAGATCCGCGAGGCTAGCCAAGCCATTGTCAAAGGAGGTCCGCTTGGCGTGGGTCTGGGCAACAGCACCGAAAAGTTGCCGGGGAATCTGCCCCTGTCCTGGTCGGACAATATCTTTGCGGTGATCGGCGAGGAGATGGGGTTGCTGGGCACGCTGGCGGTCATCCTCCTCTTCACGCTCTTTGTCTATCGGGGCCTGCGTATCGCCAGTGAATCGACCGATATCTTCGGCTCCTTACTGGCAGTGGGTATCACCTCACTCATCATCCTGCAGGCCATCATTCACATTGCCGTCGCGGTGGCCGTCGCGCCGCCCACCGGCGTAACACTGCCGTTCGTCAGCTTTGGCGGCAGTTCTCTTGTCACGTCAATGGGGGCTGCCGGCATACTGCTCAACATCAGCCGCTATCGCGGTCTGCCCCCTCCCGCTGCGCCCCGTCGCGGCGAAGCCGGCGCACGCCCTCACATCACGGCGGGCGACCGGATTCGCGGGGGCTTGGCAAACGCATTTGGGGCAAAAAAATCCGGGGCATCCTCTGCCCCCCCAGGGCAGACAGCCCATGCGCCTTCTAATTTCGGGTGGTGGAACCGGGGGTCACATATATCCGGCTCTCGCCGTCGTCGAACAACTAAGAATCAACGCTCTGACCGCCGCGCCCGTTCAGGGTAACCCTGCCCTGCTGTGGCTGGGGAGCCGGACCGGCATCGAGCACCCTCTTGTGCAGGACGCTGGCATCCCCTTCCACGACATTCAAAGCGGCGCGTTGCGAGGACGCAATCCATTGATGGCTTCACGTAATCTGGCCAAAGTGCTGGCAGGCATACGCCAGTCTCTGCAGATTCTCGAAGAATTCCGGCCCCAGGCATGTTTTGCGACCGGTGGATATGTCATGGCGCCCGTTGCGATAGCCTGTCGCATGCGCTCGGTGCCGGTGATGATCTATCTGCCCGACATGACCCCCGGCCTGGCGGTGCGCTGGCTCAGCCGCTTGGCCCAGCGGGTCGCGGTCAGCTTCCCCGAAGTGGCCGGCTTCTTCGGCCAAAAGGCGGTGGTCACCGGCTACCCCGTTCGCGCCTCACTCTTGCAAGCGATAGAGGACAGGCAGACAGCCCGACGCAAACTGACCCAAAAACTGAGACTGGACCTGGAGGACCGGCTACCTCTGCTGCTGGTCTTCGGTGGCAGCCAGGGCGCCCGCAGTATCAACCGGGCCGTCTGGCAGGCCGCGCCTACGCTCTTGTCCGCCTGCCAGATTCTGCACGTCATCGGAACGCGCGACTGGCCCCTGCTGGAACAGGATGGGCCGGCTCTCTGGGATAGCCCGCTGGCCTACCGCTACCATCCCGTGCCCTATCTGCACGAGGAAATGGCTTGGGCCCTGGCCAGCGCGGACTTGGCGGTCGCCCGTGCCGGGGCCAGTGTGCTGGCCGAGTTTCCGCTGGCGCGTCTCCCGTCGGTACTCGCGCCTCTGCCCGGCGCCGGCTCCCATCAGCTTTCCAATGCACGGAAACTGGCCGAATCCGGCGGCACGATCATCATCGAGGACGGACAACTGGCCGAGAGTCTGAAACCGACCATCGCGGCCCTGCTGACCGATGAAAGTCGGCGACTTGCCATGGGGGCGGCGGTCGGCGCTCTGGCCCGGCCCCAGGCCGCAGACAATATCGTACGCGAACTTCAGCGGCTCGTAGCCCATGGCTAGCACGGTTTACCGGCCGCCGGGATTGTGGACAGTGATTATTGAAAGTGATTGCCAAGCAGGCGGGATAGACCCAGCGGGTGCCCTCCTTCCAGGATGAAAGCATAAAAATGAGCGAAAATACGCCAGGCACAGTTGCATTTGCATTCTACGTTCTTCTATTTGCTTGGATCGGCTTCCGGCGCGGCCTGTTCAGGGAGTTGTTGGTTCTGGTCGTCTCGGTCGGCGGCTTCTTCCTGCTGCAACAAAACCAGGGACTGGCCCTGGATATCGTCAGACAGGTGCTGGGAATCGTCTTCGGTGTCATCAGCGCCGGCGCAAAGTTACTGGCCTCGCTGCGCGCAGGGGACACAGGGGGAATTGAAGAACCGGTCTACACCCTGGGCGCCTCGGACTGGCTTTCGAATGTGCAGCCGCCGACGGTCTCCTTTCTGGTCTGGTCGGGGTTGCTGCTGTTTACCTACCTGTTGACCAATAAGGCGATCCCTGACAGCCAGAGCTCATCCGGTCTCCTTGCGGCGATGCTCGGAATTGGCAACGGGCTGTTCTACATCCCTACTTTTGCGCCGCGGCTAATCAACTTCATCCCGGAGGTCGGGGTTACGTCGCTCTCATCTCCCGGCACGGGGATGGAGGGGTTTTTGCAAAGCGTGACCGACATGATGCATTCCGGCTTTGGCGATCTCTGGGAGGCACTAGGGCCTCAACAACCCATCCTGGTCGCGATTGCGCTCACGGTGCTGCTCGTGGCGGTGATCAGCACACTGCGTCGCGGCCAAACCTGATCGAACTCACAAATACCAGGATGTGACAAGCCGCCACCCGTGAAACACGCCTGCCTACCAAACTGCTATGGGTCTGATCGAAGTCTATTTCGGCTCTATCGCCGGCATCATCACCATGATTGGCCTCGCCCAGGGTTATGCACGCGAACTGGGAAGGTCCATGATCATTATCGTCGCCATCTTTCTGTTGCTCTACGTCCAGGATCGTCTCAATCCGATCCTGGACAGTGTGTGGCGCATGGTATTCTCGACTGAAGATGCGGGCGCCCAGCAGCTGTTTCTGAGCAATTTCTACCTGGTCATTTTTGTCGTTATCATCTTTGCCGGCTATGCCGGACGGGTCATAACATTCAGCGGTCAGCAGTGGCCGATGCCCCAGGGCGCCATTCTCAGCTGCCTGGTCGGCGCCATCAACGGCTATCTGATCAGCGGCAGCCTCTGGTATTACCAGCACATCTACGGTTATCCCCTCTCAAACCTGGGATGGATAAATCCGAACCTGTCGCCGATCGCCGTTGAGCTGGTGCGCTACCTCCCCCAAAATGTCATGCCGTCACCGACGCCTTGGGTGATTCCCATCGCGATACTGCTTCTGATGCGGGTGCGGGGATGAGATTTGAATATGTTCCGGCTGAAGCGCGGCGCGGCCGCAGCCATGGAGGCAGCGATGCCGGTTGATAGCTGGCAGAACCAACTGCAAAAAGCGCTGGACGCCCCTCCACCCGGGAAAGGTGGGGACGACACGCGGCCGCGCGTGCATCTGATAGGAATAGGCGGCGCAGGTCTCTCCGCCATCGCCCACGTTCTCCTGGAACGGGGCATACACGTCAGCGGAAGCGACCGCCAGGAGAGCGAACGCACTCGCCGGCTGGCCTCGGCCGGCGCGAAAATCTTCGGACGCCAGGGCGCGGCCGCAGAGCTCGCCGGCCTGCCGGACCGGGAACGTCCGGACGTCGTCCTGATCAGCAGCGCCGTCGACGAAACCAATCCGGAACGCCAGACCGCACAGAGACTGGGGATACCGGTCGTCAGGCGGGAGTCGTTCCTCCCGCCGTTGCTGGCCGGCCGCGATGTCATCGCAGTCTCCGGCACGCATGGCAAGAGCACGACAACCGCCATGATCGTGCAGACCCTGCAAGCAAACGGCTGCGACGCCGGCTATATCATCGGGGCCGACCTGCCCGGATTCGGCAACGCCCACGCTGGGACAGCCGCCGAGTTTGTGATCGAAGCCGACGAGTATGACCGCATGTTCCATGGATTGACGCCGATGGTGGCCGTCGTAACCAATGTGGAGTGGGACCACCCCGACTGCTTTCCGACGCCGACCAGCTTTGTCGACGCCTTCCGCCAGTTTGTGGCGCAGGTGCGCGCCGAAGGATGCGTGGTCTCGTGCGGGGACGACCCCGGCGCCGAGGCGCTGCGCACAGGCCGTGCAACCGAAAACGGTCCCATCTGGCTGACGTATGGGCTGCGTGAAGGGTGCGACGTGCAGGCCGTCGGCGAGACGGTAGGCGGTGGCGGGGGCTATGCTGCCGCGGTGCAGAGTGAAGGGGAGTCGATCGGACGTCTGCAGCTGCAGGCGCCCGGCATCCACAACCTGCGCAATGCCTTGGCCGCGTTGACCGTCGCCCGCCGCTGTGGTGTGCCGGCGGCGCAGGTCCTGGTGAGCCTGCATCAATATTCAGGCATCGACCGGCGTTTTGAGCTGAAAGGGACGCGACGGGGCGTGACGGTCGTCGACGACTACGCCCACCACCCCACCGAAATCCAGGCCACCCTGGCCGCGGCCCGCAACCGCTTCGGCGAGCGGCGCATCTGGGCCGTCTTTCAGCCCCACACCTTCAGCCGCACCAGGGCGCTGCTGCACAAAATCGCCTCCAGCTTCGACAACGCCGACGCCGTCCTGGTGACCGATATCTACGCCGCCAGAGAGAGCGGCGACAGGGCCATGGCCGCGGCCGAGATCGCGGTCGCCAGCCCACATCCATCGATTCGCCACAGCGGTGATATCGAGGAGACGAGCACGCT
The DNA here is from genome assembly GCA_022821545.1 of Caldilineaceae bacterium. GTDB lineage: Bacteria > Chloroflexota > Anaerolineae > Caldilineales > Caldilineaceae > Bin5. Next base: position 84,096 of record JAJEDJ010000057.1, on the reverse strand, counting down.
TCTTCACGGCGAAGTAACCGCCGGCGATGTCGTCCTGACACTGGGCGCAGGCACAAGCCACCGCATCGGTGAAACGCTGCTGGAGAGATTGGGAACCGATGGCTGAAGGGGGAAATGTCCTGCCGCTTGTCCTGATCGAATGCGGGGCGCCGGCAAAACGACGCTGGCCCGCAAATTGGCTCCGGCTCTGGAACTGCCCTTGATCGCACGCGACGATCTGAAGGAGTCCCTTTTCGAGACGCTGGGTTGGTCAACGGTGGACTGGTCACAGCGGCTGGGCGGGTCCGTATTTCACGTCGACACCAGAAGTTTCGCGGCGCTCGATTTCGACCGGCTGCTAAGGCAATTGCGCACCTTGCGAGGAATCTGATCACGAAGTGACCGTACCCGAGACTATGGCACCAGCAACGGCTCCGGCCCGTTCAAAGCGAGAAATCCGCGCCGCCGCCCTCGAACAGATAGAGGCCCTCGGCGTGCAGATCCGGCAGGACCACCCGCTGGCGAACCTGACGACGATCAAAGTAGGCGGCCCTGCTGACTACTTCGCGGTGGTCACAGACACGCATAAGCTGCTGAAACTCGGGCGCTGGGCCAGGGCGAACGACCTGCCCTACCTGGTCCTGGGCGGCGGCAGCAATGTGCTGATCAGCGACCGGGGCGTGCGCGGGTTGGTGATCCATAATCGCTGCAATGCAGTGCAGGTGCAGGACGCCCCCTGCTGCGATTACCCCAAAGACACCCGTCCCTTCCTCTACGCCGAGAGCGGCGCGCTCATGGCCGGCGCGGCCCGTACCGCCATCAACGCCGGGTTGACCGGACTCGAGTGGGCGGTGAGTGTGCCCGGCTCCGTCGGCGGAGCCGTTGTCAACAACGCCGGCGCACATGGCGGCGAAGTGAAGGACTCGCTGTGGGACGTTCTACTGCTTGACGACAACGGCGATATCCAGGTCTACCGCGTCAAGGACCTCGCTTACGCTTACCGTCAAAGCAGCTTGAAACGGGAAGGGACTGCCGACGCCGGTTTCGGCCCCGTCCTCTTGAGTGCCAACTTTCGGCTGCAAGCCGGCGACCGGGAAACGATCCGCGCCGCCGCGCAGTCTTTCCTGGGCCATCGCCGCAGCACACAGCCAGTGGAGCCCTCGCTGGGCAGCACATTCGTCAACCCGCCAGGCGACTTTGCCGGACGCCTGATCGAGGATGCCGGGCTGAAGGGGTTCCGTCTCGGCGGCGTCGAGGTCAGCCGAACGCATGCCAACTTTCTCATCAACCCCGGCGGCGTCGACGCCGCGACAGCAGCCGGGGTCATGGCGATGATCGAACATATTCAGACGGCGGTGGCCCGCCGCAGCGGCGTAGAGTTGCAGCCGGAACTTCAGAAAATCGGGGAATGGTGACTCATATGGCATACAATTCAGTACGGGTCGGTGTCCTTTTTGGCGGCAAGAGCGGCGAGCACGAAATCTCCCTGCTCAGCGCGCAAACGGTCATCCGCGCCCTGGACGAGGCCGGCTACGAAACGGTGCGGCTCGGCATTACCAAGACCGGTGAATGGCTCACCGGCGCCGACCCGCTGACGCAGCTGACCAGCGCCAAGGGAAGAGAAAACGGCCATGGCAAGATGCAGAAGGCCGACTCCGCCCCGCTCGCGCCCCGCTCGGCGCAGCTCCCGCTCATGCAGCATAGCGAACGCCTGCCCCCGGTGGACCTCATCTTTCCCGTGCTCCACGGTCCCTACGGTGAGGACGGGACTGTGCAAGGACTGCTCGAGATGCTCGAAATGCCTTATGTAGGCTGCGGTGTTCTCGCCAGCGCCGTCGCGATGGACAAAATTGCCGCGAAGGCGCTCTTTGCCGCCGCAGGTATCCCCCAGGTCGCCTACCGCACCCTGCTGCGCCGAAACTGGGCCAAAGGCCGGGGGTCCGACCCCGACGCACGCGAAAACCGGCGTGAGAAGCTCCTGGACGACCTGGAGTCTGCCCTGCCCTATCCACTCTTCGTCAAGCCGGCAAATCTCGGCAGCAGCGTCGGCATCAGCAAAGTCAGAGACCGGGTGGAATTGGTGCATGCCATCGAGTTCGCCTGCCGCTACGACCGCAAAGTGCTCATTGAGGAAGGCGTTCACGACGCCCGCGAGCTGGAGGTCAGCGTTCTCGGCAACGATGAGCCCCGCGCGAGCGTCGTCGGCGAGGTGGTTCCGGCAAATGAGTTCTACGACTACGAGGCCAAGTACCTGGACAAGGGCAGCCGGCTCCTGATCCCGGCCGACATTCCCCCCGCCCTGGCAGACGAAATTCGTCAGCTGTCCGTTCGCGCCTTCCAGGCGCTTGACGGAGCCGGCCTTGCGCGGGCAGACTTTCTGTTGGGCGCCGACGGCCAGCTCTATCTCAATGAGTTGAATACCATGCCCGGTTTTACCGCCAGCAGCATGTACCCGAAGCTTTGGGAAGCCAGCGGCGTTCCCCTGACCGATCTGGTCGGCAGCCTGGTCGATATGGCCCTCGAACGGCACGCGGACCGCCGGCAGAACCGGATTCATCGCTAGTCGGGCTCTGTAGACACAGACGCGAGGCCTCTGCGGCAGCGGTTGAAAAGCGCTGGCGTCTTGTAGAGTAGTACAATCTGATCAGTACAATGCAAATTGTCTTCAATTCAGGGCGCAAACAAAAACGAGGATCGCGCGCAGCGCAGAAGGCCGTGTCTTCCAAACGAGTGCGGCGGCGGCGGCACGCCCAAACGCGCCGCCGATTCTCCTCGGCGCTGCGTTCGACGCACGCCTTTGTCCTGCGAAGCGGCCGGTCGCGGCTGGGCTCTAAAGGGACCGCAAAGGGGAAAACCTCATCGCTCCCCGTTCCCGTTGGCGCGCAGGCAACTCTCTTCCCCGGCTTTTCCGGTCTGGCCCCAAGCAAAACTGTCAGTCTGTTGCTGCTGGCTGCGGTCGCGGCCGCTCTGTATTGGCTGTACACCAGCGAAAGCTTCTACATCTATCGCGAAAATGTGCGTTTTGAAGGAGCGCAATATCTTTCCCAGGACGAACTCTTCGCTGCCTGCGATATCGACAGCTGGAGTATCTTCTGGCTGGATCCGGAAAAGATCGAAGAACAGGTGATGGCGCATCCCTATGTCACCGCCGCAGACGCGAAAATTCGCTGGCCCGGGCATGTCGAAATCAGCGTTCAAGAGGTGCGGCCCGTGGCTCTCTGGGCCACCGAGCAGCAGGAGTATTGGCTGCTGGAGGACGGCGTGGCCCTGGCGCCCCGAGAACTGGACTTGCAGCCGGCGCTGCGGATCATCGACCCTTCGGCCGAGGCGCGGATTGAAAACGTGGAAGGCACCCTTCAGATCGATAGACGGATCCTGACCTCTGCCATGATTCTGTCATATCGTCTTTCCATCGTTAATGAGTTCTGGTACAATTCTCTTTACGGCCTGAATTTCAGCCTGCCGTCTACCCAGGCTTGGGTCCACTGGGGAGACGGCTACAAATTCGAAGAAAAATGGAAGGTTCTGCAAAGCCTAAAGCCGCAATTGGAAGCAGCCGGAAGCGAAGCTATCACCCTCAATGTTTCGGTGCCGAACCGTTCCTTCACCCGCCGGTACGACGACGATCCGGATGAGCAATAGTTCTTGATACGACGCCAATATCCCTAAAAAACTATCAGTTTGAGAAATCGTCAGTGACCAGAGAGATTATCGCGGCGGTCGATGTAGGCACCACAAAAATCTGCGCACTGGTGGGCACTGTCATCCATGACAGTCTGGGCAATCTCGCCGTCAGAGTTCTGGGCGGCGGTGTCACGCCGAGCAGAGGATTGCGCCGCGGCGTTGTCATGGATGTGCCGGAGGTGACCACCGCCATCGGCGAGGCGCTGGAGACGGCCGAACAAGAATCCGGTAGACAGATCACCAGTTGCTATCTGGGCATCGCCGGCAACCACATTGCCACCTCCAACAGCGCTGGCATCAGCCCGGTCGACGGACGTCATGGCGTCACCGGAAACGATATGCAACGGGCGCTGGAGGCCGCACGCGCCGTTCAGATAGCCGCCAACAGGCAGATCATCCACGTGATCGCCCGCCACTGGAAGGTCGACGAGCAGGAAAATATCCAGCAACCTCTGGGCATCCTCGGCAGCCGCCTGGAAGTCGACGCACATATCGTCACCGGCACCATCAACGCCATCAACAATCTCGCCCAGTGTGTACTGGCCCATGGCATCGATATCGACGAACTGGTCCTGGAACCCCTGGCCAGCGGCGAGGCCGTGCTGACCGCAGAAGAGCGGCAGATGGGTGTCGTCATGGCTGACCTCGGCGGCGGCACCACAGACCTGGCTCTCTTTCGCGGCAACGGTCTTTGGCACACCGAAGTGCTGGACGTAGGTGGAAGCCACATGACCAATGACGTGGCAATCGGGTTGCGCGCCCCTTTCGAAGTGGCCGAAGAGTTGAAACTTCGCTACGGCCACCTGCAACCGGAACGAATTGCCGAAGACGAACAGGTCTGGGCAACCGTTTTCGGTGATAGACCGGAGCGCACCTTCAGCCGGCGCTTTATCAGCCAGATCCTGCAGGCGCGGGCCGAAGAAACCGCCGAACTCATCCAGAGCCGGATTGCCAAGAGCAGCTACGGCCACATGGTGCCGGCAGGCCTTGTCCTCACGGGCGGCGCCAGCCAGCTCCCCGGCGCAGTGGATCTGTTCCGCAGAATCTTGCGCATGCCGGTACGTATCGGCAGCCCCGTCGATCATCCCGCCGTGCATGGATTGAGCAGAGAACTGCAATCTCCGGCCTTCGCCACCGCTGCCGGCCTCCTTCTCTGGGCGCTCTACGAAGACGCCCGCGCCATCCACTACCCCATGCAGAGAATGATCCCGGAAAACGGGCAGATTCTGGACAAGGTCGGCGGCTGGCTCAGGAGCCTGCTGCCCGATTGAGGAAACGTCTCCTCCCGTGCGCCCTGCCACACCCCAGGTAGGCAGTCAACCAGGTCAGATCGCGCGCCGCAACCCCCATGCAGCCTCTCCGAGATCGACCGCAAAAGCCTTCAAATTTCGCGGTGCCGCGTAGCCCTTGCGCGCGGGTAGCGCCGTAACCCGCTGCTGTCGTAGATGGATCGTAGGTATATTGCCCAGGACAGATTCAACGGTGTCTTGCCAGCTAACAGATCGGCCACGCGCAGAGAATATCCCCTCCAAAGAGACGGAGAAAACCCCCCTTTTGGCCTGCTGATTCTCGTTTTTGCGGCGCTGGCGGCACAAAGCGGGTATTTCGTAGATGAATCGTAGGCATATAGTCAAGAATAAGCCCCGATTCAAGCCCAAGTCAATCCGGCTACAGCCCGAGATGGCATCCTGCCGGATTCCAGAGTATTTGCCCTGAGATCGGCCTGAAATACCGTCCAATTCGGGTCCTTTCGCGGGGGTACCCCCAATTCAGAGACTTTGCATTCGATTTCAGGTGTAGTACGATGGAACAATTCTGACATAGCGGTGAGAACGCAGCTTTTGGTATCCCCGCGGGAAGTGCAATTACCAGAAAGCGAACCGGAGTACGTCTGCCAGCGGTTAAAGGAGACCAATCTATGACGAGACGGAGTAGCGCCTCACAATTTGTAGACAACTTTGCCCAGATAAAAGTTGTCGGCGTTGGTGGCGGCGGACAGAATGCGGTCAACCGCATGATCGAGGCAGACGTTCAGGGCGTAGAGTTTATTGCCGTCAATACCGATGCACAAGCCTTGATGCTCTCCAACGCGCCGCAGCGTGTGCGGATTGGAGATAAATTGACCAAAGGGCTTGGATCCGGCGGAAAGCCGGAAATCGGCCTGCGGGCAGCCGAGGAGAGCCGCGAAGAGATCGAGCAACTGTTCGATGGCGCGGATATGGTTTTCGTGACCGCTGGTCTGGGCGGCGGTACGGGTTCCGGCGCGGCTCCGGTAATCTCCTCCATCGCACGCGAATTGGGCGCGCTGACAATCGGCGTCGTTACCAAACCCTTTAACTTCGAAGGCACGCAGCGCCGCCGCATCGCCGAAAGCACGATGGGCCGCCTGCGCGAATCTGTCGATACTCTGATCACCGTCCCCAATGACCGGCTCCTGCATATCCTCGACAAGACCACCGGCATCCGCGAATCGTTCATCGTCGCCGACGATGTCCTGCGGCAGGGCATTCAGGGCATCAGTGAACTGATCACCGTGCCCGGTTTGATCAACTTGGACTTCGCCGACGTGCGCTCTATCATGATCGACGGCGGCGCCGCCTTGATGTCCATAGGCCGCGCCAGCGGTGAAAACCGCGCACAGGAAGCCGCTCAGCAGGCCATTCACAGTTCCTTGCTGGATGTGTCGATCGAGGGCGCCCAGGGCATTCTCTTCAACGTCAAGGGCGGCGACAATCTGAGCCTGTTCGAAGTCAATGAGGCCGCCGAAATGATCAAGGCCAACGCCCATCCTGAAGCGAATATCATCTTCGGCGCCGTCATCGATGATAGTATGGAGGACGAGCTCCATATGACCGTCATTGCCACCGGCTTCGACAAGGACCGCCGTCCGGAACAGCCGCCCGCTTCGACCCGGCAGCCTGTCACCGGCAGCGTCCGACAAACCGGCGTTACCCAACCCCCGCCGAGCCAACCCGGCCCGTCGCAGCAACAGCCGCAGCCGAAGCCCAAAGAGCCAATCGACTTCCCCGTTCGTTCCTTCGACCGTGAGGACCTGGACATTCCGGCATTTCTGCGCCGCGCCAAGAACAACAACGGCCAGTAGCGCCCCGGATAAGAGAACACGTACAATACGCAAGTCAAGAGAGCCCGGCAATGCCGCGGCTCTCTTTTTTTGCCTTGCGCGTGGAGAAAACTGCGCGGTCGGAAGGCGCCCATTCCATCATTACAGGACTGCGCGCATTGGTATACGAAATCAATGTCTGTCGCCCCAATAACTGTTTGCGCGTCACCCACGACTGTGATATATCTATGCTGACGTCCTGAAATAAGTACGCAAGCATCGTTGTACTACATGTTGTACCTCCCGGTGTAATATGATACAGTATGTAGGTTAGTCTCCGAAACGAAATCCGTACTTGCGAAGTTGTCGAGGGACGCCGACCTGAACCCGTCTGAACTGAATTGAGCAGGGGAAACCGCGCTCCCAAGACCAGCCAAGCCCACTGATCGAGAGACGGTTGATGCAATGTCCCCACTGCGGACACGGCAAGCACAGAGTGATCGATACCCGCGACAGGGAAAAGACGGTCCGCCGCCGCCGTAAATGCTTGGATTGCGAGCAGCGCTTCACTACCTATGAGCATGTTGCGCCCAGCCTGCTCGTCTCCAAACGGGACGGCCACCGTGAACCGTTCGACTCCCAAAAACTGCTTGCCGGCATCCGCATCGCCTCTGTCAAACGGCCCGTCAGCAGCGAGCGCATGCAGAGCATTGCCAACTACGTCGAGGACCAAATTCAACGTTTAGGGCGCGCAGAGGTCACAAGCGAAGTCATCGGAAATCTCGTGCTCGACCAGTTGGCCGATGTCGATCAGGTGGCCTATATCCGATTCGCCAGCGTCTACCTCGATTTCAACGATCTGAGTGAGGTCCGCTCTGAAGTCGACCGGCTGATGGGACGCAGCGAACTGAATGGTGACGCCAACGGGCGGTTTGAATCTCCGCAAAGACCGTCTGCCAGTTGAACAAGGCGCATCTGTCGACGCAGGCTCTGAGAGAGACCGGTCCGGCCGTACAATTGGTGGTTGACTTTCTAATTCATTTGTTCCAATATGGGAACAGAAAGCTGCTTTCTGACGTCCTACTATTCTCTGGCACGAATTCATTTCCGCTTATCATCTTTTCCTAAGGAGCAACCCGATGTCCGCCCTCGAATCCACCATCACCCGTAATGGCGCCAAGACACAGGAGGCTTTCACGACTTTCGAAGTCGTCAAAGGCGAGAAACAAAGAGTCTCCGGCCCGGCGTATGTGGACGACGGCGCAATCCAGCTGAGCGAAAACAGCTTGAAGGTCTTGGAGCGCCGTTATTTGCGCCGGGATGTCAATGGCAAGCTTCTGGAGACGCCTGCCGGCATGTTCTATCGCGTCGCCAGGCACATCGCGGCGGTGGAAGAGGAGCACGGCGGCGATGTCGAAGCGGCCACCAGAACCTTCTACGACCTCCTCACCGATCTGCGCTTTTTCCCCAACAGCCCCACCTTCACTGGCGCAGGCACGCCCCTCGGTCAGCTGGCCGCCTGCTTCGTGCTGCCCATCGAAGACGATATGGGCCGCGCCGATGACGGCATCTTCAGCACCCTGCGGGTCGCTGCTCTCATCCAACAGACCGGCGGCGGCAATGGCTTCAGCTTCAGCCGCCTGCGTCCGCAAAAAGATATCGTCCACACATCTGCCGGCCGCGCAACCGGGCCGGTCGGCTTCTTGCGGGTCTATGATCAGGCTTTCGGCGAAATCGCCCAGGGCGGAACCCGCCGCGGGGCCAATATGGGTGTCCTGCGCGTCGACCACCCAGACATCGAAGAGTTCATCCGCTGCAAGGCCGAAGAGGGCGCAATCACCAATTTCAACATCTCCGTCGCCATCACCGACGAGTTCATGCAGGCCGTGAAGGCAGACGGCGATTTCGACCTGCGCAACCCCCGCGACGGCTCCGTATCCAGGACAGTCAGGGCGCGCGACCTCTTCGCCACCATCATCAAGTACGCCCATCATAACGGCGAACCCGGCGCGCTCTTCATCGACGCCGCCAACCGCAGCAACCCAGTCCCGCATCTCTACGATCTGGAGGCGACCAACCCGTGCGGTGAACAGTGGCTTGGCCCCTATGAGAACTGCTGCTTGGGTTCGATCAACCTCAGTTCGCACGTCACAACCGACAGCTCCGGCCCTGCCGCGGTCGATTGGGATGCCCTGCGCAAGACCGTGCGCGAAAGCACCCACTTCCTCGACAACGTGGTCAGCGCCAACACCTATCTGCCTGCCGTGCCGGTCGTGAAAGAGGCTGCCCTCAAGGCGCGTCGCATCGGGCTCGGCATCATGGGCCTCGGCGACCTGATGTATAAGTTGGGCATCCGCTACGGCAGCGAAGAAGGCCAGGAATTCGCCGCCCAGGTGATGGAGTTCGTGCGCTTCCACTGTATGCAGATGAGCATCGATCTGGCCGCGGAGCGCCAACCGTTCCTCGCCTACGCCGGCAGCATCTATGACGCCGACCAGCTCGGTGGAATGCGATGGGTGCCCCCGCGGCCGCTCGCCCCTCATCGCCGCAACTGGGGCCGGCCCGAGCTGAATTGGGATGACGTCACCGAAGGCATTCGCCAGCACGGGATCCGAAATGCCGCCCAGACGACCGTAGCCCCCACCGGCACCATCGCCACCGTCAGCGGCTGTGAAGGCTACGGCTGTGAACCGGTCTTCGCTTTGGGCTATATCCGCCACTTCAAGGACGGGGACAATGACGTAGAACTGCCCTATACCAGCCCCCTCTTTGAGGAAGCCCTTGAGTGCTTGGATCTCAGCGCCGAGCAGGCCGATGCAATTCGCCATCAGGTGGCGGAAACGGGCTCCTGCCAGGAGGTCGAAGAGCTGCCCCATGATTTTCGCAACACCTTTGTGGTCAGCAGTGACATCACCTCCGAGCAGCACGTCAAGATGCAGGCCGCCATCCAGACCTTTATCGATAACAGCATCAGCAAGACCTGCAACTTCCCCGAAGACGCAACCGAGGAAGATGTGGCGCAGGCCTACATGCAGGCGTGGGAGTTGGGTTGCAAAGGCCTAACGGTCTACGTCACCGGCAGCCGCCAAGAGGTCGTGTTGGAGACGAAGGCGGTCAAGGACAGAAAGGGCGAGCTTCCTGAACAGCTGCACAGCGAACCGTCAGCCAACGGAGCCCAACCCACTTCAGCGCTTTCACAGGACGAGTACCCTGCCGTCTTCACCAAGCGGCCGCGCCCCTATCTTTTGCAGGGAAACAGCTATCGCAAAGAGACGCCCCTAGGCACCGCCTACATCACCATCAACAGCGACGAGAACCACGAACCGTTTGAAGTGTTCCTGAATATCGGCAAGGCTGGCAGCGATGTCACCGCCGTCAGCGAATCGATCGGCCGCCTGATCAGCCTCGCGCTGCGCATGCCCTCTGCCCTGCCGCCCTCTGAACGGCTGCGCTGGGTGATCGATGAGATGGCCTGCATCGGCGGCGGGCGCCCATTGGGCTTCGGAGTCGGACGTGTGCGCAGCCTGCCCGACGGCGTCGCCCAGGTCCTTTCCGATCATCTCAGCGAGTTGCCCGAAAACAGAGAGGGCGTGGCCGGCGAGCAGTTGGCGCTGCCCATCGGCGATCTCTGCCCGGACTGCGGCGAAGCGGCCTTCCTCAATGTCGAAGGCTGCCGCAGATGCTATGTCTGCGGCTACAGCGAATGTTGACCCCTACAGCGACTCGCGGCCTGCTACGCCGCGAGTCGCTGGCCTTTTCCGCGCGATGAAGATCAGGCGCTCGCTGTCAGGTCGATAAGGGCTGCCGTCGAAGTTGCCGTACAGTTCATCCACCGCAAACCCTGCCTGTTCCAGCAGCAGGGCCCCCTCGTCAGGCCACCAGTAGCGCAACGGAAAAGCAAGCCGCGTCTGCTCGTTGCGCCCGTCGGGAAATATTTCCTCGTACACAAAGACCGTTTCCTGCAGCTGCCGGGCCGCGTCCACATAACGGGTTGACCACTTCAACACCTGCGCGCCGCTTTCCTCATCCTCCCACCAGTCCGCCAGCTCCTGATTGCCCGAGATCGCCTCCAGATAGGCTACGTCCGGGTTGAACAGGTCGATCAGCAGCAGACCGCCCACACGCAGATGCCGGTGTGCGCACTGCAGCGCCTTCAGCTGCCCGGCCTGGGTCGTCACGTGCATCAACGTATTGCTGACCACAAAGACGAAGTCAATCTCCCTCTCCGCCAGACGAAAACGGGTCATATCCGCCTGCACCAATCGTACCGGCGCCGGGCTGCCTGGCTCTGTCTTGGACGTATAGCCGTGCTTCACCAACTTGCGGCGGGCAATTGCCAGCAGCGCCGCGCTTGTGTCGATTCCGATGACCTGACAGCCGTCGTCCGCCAGGGGCAGCAGCACGCGGCCGGTCCCGCAGCCAAACTCCAGCACAACGCGGCCGGCCGCGCGCGCGGTCTTCAGGACGAGAGGAATGTCATCTCTGTAGTCGCGGTAATCGCCGTCGTAGAAACGGGCGAAAGCATCAAAGTTCATGCGGTCGCGTAGTAGGATCGGTTTGTGGATAGGTACACCGCGACCTCCCGATACCGGGTGTGTCGCAATTTTGGGGTTTTCCGGAGAAGCGGGCTACGGATCCCAGAGGATTTCCTCCGAAGAATCTGGAAAAGCACTCCCTCTTTGAACTGTACAACAACTGTCCACTGGTTTGCATTTACCCAAAATTCAGGTATAATCTTATCAGATCGAGAGCCGACCTGACGATCCGGGTCGGCGTTTACTTTCCAGGGGGCGCTGCTGAGGGCAGCAGATTCACACGCCCTTGACCGCGTCCTCTTTATCTGCGCAAGGGAAGATTCCGCGCAGCCAGCGAGCAAGAATAATGAGTGAAAGCCCTGTCTATCTGACCCAAAGCGGCCTGGACGCTCTGCAAGAGGAGCTGGAGTATCTTGTCGGTGAGCGGCGGCAACAGATTGCCCAGCAGATCGCCGAAGCCAAGGCCGAAGGCGACCTGAGAGAAAATGCCGGTTATGACGAAGCCAAAAACGCGCAAGCCTTTGTCGAAGGGCGCATCCGGGAGCTCAAGGTCAAGATCCACAACGCCCAGATTATCGACGATACCCAGACGCCCGATGACGAGGTCGCCCTGGGGCGCAGTGTTGTCGTCAGAGAAAACGGCTACGACGACGAAGAGATCTACACCATCGTCGGCTCGACCGAAACCGATCCGAGCAACGGGCGTATCAGCAACGAAAGCCCTATCGGCAAGGCTCTGCTCGGCCGCACGGCAGGAGACGTCGTCCGCGTCGATGCTCCGGCGGGCGAAATCGAGTTTGAGATCGTCCGCGTCGAATAACCAGCCCCCTCTGCCCGTTAGACTGCCGCGATACCGGTCGACTTGCCAGGAATAGGTATAGGAACAGGTACTTTGAGAGACGCCAGCGAACTGTTCGACCCGGAAAACCTGACCGATCAGGAACAAAGTCGCCTGCAGAAGCTGGATGCCCTGCGCGCACGGGGGATCGACCCCTATCCGGCGCGCGTGAACCGCTCCCATACGATCGCCGCAGCCCGTGCCCTCTATGACGACAGCGCCGAAGAGCAGCCGGTCGTGTCCGTGGCCGGCCGCCTCAAGCGCATCCGCGTGATGGGCAAGGTCAGCTTCGCCGACCTCGACGACGGCAGCGCGCAGATCCAGCTCTTCGTCCAGCGCGACAGCCTGCCCGACAGCTGGTACAACGAAGTCTGGAAACGCCTCATCGACCTCGGCGACTTCATCAGCGCCAGCGGCCCTCTCTCCGTCACCCGCAGCGGCGAGCTTAGCATCACTGTCCAGGAGATCACCTTCCTGGCCAAAGCCCTCAAACCGATGCCCGATAAATGGCACGGCGTGCGCGATCCGGAAGTTCGCTATCGGCGGCGCTATGTGGACCTGCTGGCCAACGAAGATGCTCGCGCCTTGTTCCGCGACCGGGCCGTGGTCGTGCGCGCTCTGCGTACCTACCTCGACGACGCCGGCTTCCTCGAAGTCGAGACGCCGATCCTGCAACCGCTCTACGGCGGCGCCGCCGCACAGCCCTTTGTCACACACCATAACCAGCTCCACCAGGACCTCTATCTGCGCATCAGCTTCGAGCTTTACCTGAAGCGGCTGATCGTCGGCGGCTTTCCCGCAGTCTACGAGATCGGCCGCGACTTCCGCAATGAAGGCGTCAGTTTCAAGCACAATCCGGAATTTACCCAGCTGGAGTTCTACGAGGCCTACGTCGACTACGAAGACGTCATGCGGCGCACCCAGGAGATGGTCGCCTTCACCGCCGAACATGTGACCGGCAGCCCGCTCGTCACCTGGCAGGAGCACACCATCGATTTCACACCGCCCTGGCCGCGCCTCCCCCTCCGCCAAGCCATCTTGGATGCATCCGGCATCGACTACGAGCGTTTTGCCGATGCCGACAGTCTCCGCGCCGAGATGCGCAGCCGCGGCATCGACGCCGCCGACGAGGACAACTGGGGCCAGCTGGTGGACCAGCTTCTTTCCAAATTCTGCGAACCCAAGCTGATTCAGCCGACCTTTTTGGTCGATTACCCGCGCGAAGTCAGCCCGCTCGCCAAAGGCATGCCGGACAATGAGCGCCTGGTTGAGCGCTTCGAAGTCTTTGCCGCCGGCATGGAGCTGTGCAACGCGTTCACCGAGCTCAACGATCCAATCGACCAGCTGCAGCGTTTCCTCGACGAAAACTACCGCGCGGCGCAAGGCGACGAAGAGGCGCACCCCGTCGACATCGACTACGTCGAAGCGCTCAGCTATGGCATGCCGCCCACCGGCGGCTTTGGCATGGGCATCGACCGCCTCACCATGCTGCTCACCAACCGCGACACGATTCGTGAGGTCATCCTCTTCCCCCACCTGCGCGAAATCGACCACACCCCCCAGCCCGACCCCGACGCGCAAGCCCAAGAGCCTGCCGCCGGGATCGCCCTCCCCGCATCCGACGCCTAACCTGCCTACCCCCGCCGTCTTGAAGAATTGGAACACTTCGGCCCGCAAACGGTGCCTGACAATTTGTGCCGTTTCTGACCACCGACCACCAACAACTGCAGTTTGACGCGCGCCCCGACACTCTGCCATAATAACCCCAACAACCGCATAACCTACCTTCGGGGCAGGGTGAGGGCCGCACAGGCCCAATTCCCGACCGGCGGTGAGCCAGGCAAATGCGCTGCGCGCCCTCTACGGAGGGAACGGCGAATCTTTCTGGTAAGCCCGTGAGCCGCAAGGCAGAGTTCGGTGAGATTCCGACGCCGACGGTATAGTCCGGATGGGAGAAGGTGCAAAGAGCGAGGGCAATGCCATTGCGTGTATTGTTCCCGTTCGTTTTGGCTATTCGCAGTGGCGCTGCGCGCAACGCCCGGGGTACGATATCTGTATCTCGGGTCTTTTTGTTTAAGGGTGCGCGTTCCGCGCGGAGTACGCGCATGCCGGCCGTTGCGCATGGCTGCTCTCGGCGTACGCGGAGAATGCCGTGGCCGCGCTGTTTTCAGGACCCGAAGCAATCTACCGCTTCGGGTCCCTTGTTTTTTGAGGCAAAGCAGAATGATGAAGGACAGTTCAATTCTCTTCCCCGGCGCGCCGGCTGACGGCGGCACAGACCAGGGAAAGCCGCCCGCAATCGAACCAACGGCGCCTCAAGACCAGCGCAAAGCCGGTCGCGTCGGCGACTGGGTGGCACGCTATCCTGCGCTCGCCGCGTTCCCGTTCGTACTGTGTGCGTCGCTGCTGCTCTGGGAGGCGCTTGTCCGCTGGCAGGACTATCCCGTCTTCATCCTGCCCCGCCCAGGCCATGTAATCCAGAAAGCGCTCTCGATGGCCGCCGACGGCTCACTGCTGCGCCACTCCCGGGCCACCGCCATTGAAGTCGGCGCCGGCCTGCTGATCGGCCTCACCCTGGCCTTCGTCCTCGGCTACTGGCTCGGACGCAGCCGCACCCTTGACCGCATCCTCTCCCCCTACCTCGTCGCCAGCCAGACCATCCCGGTTGTCGCCATCGCCCCGCTCTTGGTCATCTGGTTTGGCAGCGGCCTGCTGAGCAAAGTGCTGGTCACAACCGTCATGGTCTTCTTTCCGACCCTGGTCAGCACAGTCGTCGGCATCCGCAACGTAGACCCGGACCTGCGCGAGCTGATGCGCTCGCTGCGCGCCGGCCGCCGTCAGCTCTTCCTGAAGCTGGAACTGCCAGCCGCCCTGCCCGTCATCTTCGCCGGCCTCAAGCTGAGCGTCATCCTGGCCGTCGTCGGCGCGATTGTGGGCGAGTTCGTCGGCGCCGACGTAGGGCTGGGATTCCTCATCAACCTGGGCCGGGGCGTACTGGACACGCCCATGATCTTCGTCGCCGTGCTCATGATCGTGCTGCTCGCTCAGGCAATGTATTGGAGTGTCACCCTGCTCGAAAACTACCTTTTGCGCTGGAAACAGCTCGGCCTGAAGGACGGCGACTGAGAGGCGCTCCCTCCATGAGAAAAACTCCAATTTTCAGATATTCAGAGGAACGAATGAAACACTTCACTGACCGTCATCCTGCCGCGCCGTCGATTTCTGCCTTGCCCCGCCCGGCAGGCTTGTCCCACCTGCTGAAAACGCTTCTACTGCCGCTCCTGATTGCCGCCGCGGCCGCGTGCGCCCCCATTGCACCGGCCGCGCCTGCCGAACCGCAGAACCTGCGCCCTATCACGTTGGGCGTCGGCTTCATCCCCAATGTCCAGTTCGCTCCCTTCTATGTCGGCATCGAGAAGGGCT
Source organism: Caldilineaceae bacterium (assembly GCA_022821545.1). Classification (GTDB taxonomy): domain Bacteria; phylum Chloroflexota; class Anaerolineae; order Caldilineales; family Caldilineaceae; genus Bin5. Next base: position 68,576 of record JAJEDJ010000057.1, on the reverse strand, counting down.
TTTTCGCCGAGAGAGGCGTCGAACTTTCGCTGGACTACGGCTTCGAAAACGACTATCTGAAGCTGGTCGCGACCGACGAGCTTCAGTTCATGATCGCCAGCGGTGACCAACTCGTGCTCGGACGCGCGCAGGAGTTGCCGGTCAGGTACGTATTGAACTGGTATACCAGCTATCCGGTCACCGTTTTTGCCAAGGCCGGCGCCGGCATCCACGAACCGGCCGATCTGGCCGGCCGCACCGTCGGCGTGCCAGGCCCCTTCGGCGCCACCTACATCGCGCTGCGGGCTCTCCTCGACGTGGCCGGGCTGACCGAAGCCGACATTCAGATGGAAAGCATCGGCTTCACCCAGGCCTCGGCCGTGAGCGAGGACCTTGTGGACGCGGCGGTCGACTACGCCGTCAACGGCCCTGTCGTGCTCGGCAACGCTGGTATCGAAACCGTCCAAATCCCCCTTGATCAATACCTGCAGATCCCCGCCAACGGGCTCGTCACCAACGAACGCACTCTGCAGGAGGAGCCGCATCTGGTCGAAGCAATGGTGCGCGCCCTGCAGGAGTCGGTCGCCTATACCCTCGCCAATCCGGACGAGTCCTTCGCAATCGCGTTGAACTTTGTGCCGGAAGCGGGAGGAGAAAACGAAGCCGCCAACCGGCTGGTGTTCGACGCCTCGCTTCCTTTCTGGCAGCCGCGGCCGCAGGGGCAGTCCGGTGCCACCACCGATGCCGAATGGCAGACCGTGGCCGAACTCCTGCTGCGTATCGGCTTTGTCGACCGGCTCGTCCAGCCGGAAGAGATGTACACCAACGAATTTATACAGTGAGTTTCCCAATGGTGACATGGCCTGCGGCCGGCCTTTCACAACCGGCCGTCGGCAACTCTGTCCCTGACAAACGATGACGGATCCTCTACTCCAGGCGCAGAACGTCAGCCACAACTACCCCCGCCGCAACCGCGTCATGCCGGCGCTGGCAGAGGTCTCCCTTTCTCTACGGAAACATGAGTTTGTCTGCGTGGTCGGCAACAGCGGCAGCGGTAAGTCGACGCTCCTGCGCATTCTCGGCGGGCTGTTGACGCCCACAGCAGGCGAGGTGCAGTTCAAAGGCATCCCCGTACGCGGCCCGCAGCCGGAGATCGGGTTCGTCTTCCAGAACACGAATCTGATGCCCTGGCGCACAGCCTTGGAAAACGTTCTGCTCCCGCTCGAACTTCAGAAGCCGCTCGACGGGTACGACCGGGAGCGGGCCGGTGCGGCGCTTACTCTGATGGGGCTGGAGGCTTTCGCCGACGCCTACCCCTCTCAACTCTCCGGCGGTATGGCCCAGCGCGTCACGCTTACGCGTGCGCTGTTGCAGAGTCCGGCGCTGCTCCTCCTGGATGAGCCCTTCGGCGCGCTCGACGCGTTGACACGCGAGCGTCTCAACCAGGAGCTCCTGCGCCTCTGCCGGGACCGCAAGCAGACTGCGCTGATGATCACGCATAGCATCCAGGAGGCCGTCTTCCTCGCCGATCGTGTGCTGGTTCTGAGCGGGCAGCCCGGAAGATTGCAGGGCGCCATCTCCGTTGACCTGCCCCGTCCGCGCACCCTGGAGATGCTGACCTGGCCCCAGGCCGGCGCGCTGATCAGCGAAATCCGCGCCTGCCTCGCGACCGGCGCGCAAGAAGCGGCGCGCTGAAGAATGTAACTCCACAAAAAAGAAAGACGCCGAGCATTGTGCCCGGCGTCTTGATATCTCTGACTGTCGTTACAACCTGATTGCAAACAACCTAACGCTGCAGACCGATCCTACTGGTCATCCGAATCCCCCAGATTGCGCGGCAACATGGCGGCCAGATTGTCCGGGCGATCGATGTTCAGCGACAGTACCTGCTCCTGCAGCCACGTCTGGAAAGCCTCGGCGTACTCCTGCTGCAAGCTGGCCTCTTCCTTCGGCCGCTCATCGTCCCGCTCCAGCACTTCGATGATGTGGTAACCGAACGTCGACTTGACCGGCGCGCTCATCTCCCCCACTTCAAGCGAAAATGCCGTTTCCTCAAATTCTGGAACGTAGCGCCCGCGGCCGGCCCAGCCCAGATCTCCGCCCTGCGTGCCGCTGCCCGGGTCGTTGCTGAACCGGAGCGCCAGGTCGGCGAAATCCTCGCCGTCGAGAATACGTTGATGCAGCGTTTGCGCAAATGCCAGCGCCTCGGCGTCGTCAACACGGCCATCGCCGTTGGCGTCAGGATTCCATGTTTCCGGGGCGGGCGGGTTGCCAACCCCATCGTCTTCTGCACTGTCCCCTGGCGTTGTTTCGGCGGCCGGCGCGACGGTGCTCTCGCCGTTTTCGTCGCTGCTGTCGGGCGTGGGTAGAGGCGTCTCGACTGCCGGCGCGACGGTGCTCTCACCGTCCTTCTCTGTGTTTCCAGGCAGGGGAGGAGGCGTCTCACCAGCCGGCGATTCGCTTTCTGCAGCCGGCTCGGGGTCGATGGAGATCAGGATATGACGGACCCGGACCTGCTCTTCAGTCGTAGATACCAGATCCTGGCTGATTGTCTCGGACATTTCGGTGCGCAACAGACGCGCCCGGATAACTTCGCGATAATTGTCCAGGCTCATCCCGGAATTCTCGCGCAGATTCTTTTCCAGGGTGCCCAGCCCTTCCTCGTACAAAGCATCGGTCAGGATCGTGGGCGGCTCCGGTGTGGGCGGCTCTTCCGAGGTCTCAGAGGCCTCGCCGGCCGCAACCGCGGCCGGCTCACTGTCGGCGTCATCTTCCGGCGTTGGCATCGGTGAGGGCAGCGGTGTCGGTGTAAAGGTTTCCGCGGTGGCGGTCGCTTCGGCGGCGGTGTCGGCGGTGGCTGTAGCCTGCGGCACTGTCAGCGCGCCTTGCGCTTGCGCCACCTCTTCCCGCAGGGTCTTTTCCACCTCTTCATCGGTCACCGACACGCCCACTTCCGGCGCCTTTATCTGCAGGACAGCGCCCTCAATCATATCGTTGAGGACCTGTGTCCCAAGCGTTAAAGGGCTGGCCAGCGTCGCATTGATCGACGCGATCTGGGAGGCGAACAGGCTGGAATCCCCAAACTGCTGGGCAAACAACTGAAGCCGCAGACGCTGGTTTTCCAGCTCGCTCTGGCGCAGGCGCGCCTGCTGCCAGAAGTTTCGCGTGACGATTCTTTGGTCTTCGACCTGCGCCAGCACGCTGTTCGGCTTGATGATCAGTTCATTGACCACGCCATACAGGACCAGCAGCAGCGCCATACCGACGATACCGCCGACGATTGCGGTAAGCCGCAGGTTGCGCTCCCTTTCGCGGGCGCGCAGGCGGACCTCACGCCGATTTTCGACCTGCGGCTGTTCTTCCTGCCTTCTTCGTCTGCGCTTCTTGGCCATGAATCAATCAACCGCGTCTGCCGGTGATGCGGATATGTTCGCCTGTGTAGGGCATCAAGGCCAGGTGTCTGGCCCGCTTGATCGCCCTCGTCACTTTGCGCTGCATCTTGGCGGTGACGCGGGTCTTGCGGCGGTTGTGTATGCGCCCGTAGTTATCGACAAACCGGCTGAGAACCTGCACATTTTTGTAGTCGATCTCGTCGATCCGCACATCGTTGCCGACGTGACGGGGATTCCTGCGCTGATTGCCCTGTTTGGCGCGGTTGAATATGGCCGGCCCCTCGACACGGTTGATGGTGGGGGCCGCCTGCTCTTGTTGGCTGCCGCCAGCGTCCGACTCGGGGCCCGCGCTGTCCGTAGCTGCCTCAGCCTCAGCAACCGCTTCAGCCTCCGGCTCCGCAGCCGTTGCGGCCTCAGATTCTCCATCCGTATCGGCAACGGCCTGCGACGCGCGCTCTTCCGCGCTTTCTTCCTGCACGGGGCCATCTTCACCCGTGGGCGTCTCGGCAGCCGGTTGTTCCTCAGAGTTCGCTTCGGCTTCCGTTACTCTGTTTTCATCACTCATTCGATGCTCCTTTGTGGCTCAGTCCCCAACGCGGACAAAGAGGAAACGCAATACATCTTCAGATAGTCGCAACTGTCGTTCGACGTTCTGCACCGCGGTGGGAGGCATCGAGAGGTTGTGCAGAATGTAGTGTCCCTCAAAGTGGCCCTTGATGGGATAGGCCAACCGGCGTTTGCCCCAATGATCGGTGCTCGCGATTGTCCCGTCCTCGCCGCCGATGGCCTGACTGATCCGGTCATCCACGGCTTTGACACCTTCATCATCCAGGTTGGGCTGGATGATGTACACCAATTCGTACGTGTTCATCTACCCTTTTACTCCTTTCCATGAGCATTGTCCTGGGTTCGTTTCTAGTTCTCGGTTTCTGGTTTTCAGTAGCTCCACCGGACTCAAGTGAGAGCCAGCACTGAAAACTAAAAACTGACTACTAAAAACCGCAGTTCAGACAAAGGTCCACAACATTGTGCTGTGAACAGAAAGAACGAGGGAGCAGACAAGCTGTCCCTCGTCGCGATTCAACAGTATAGCACAGCCCTGCGCGCGCGCAAAAGATCGGGGGACAAAATAAGCGCGATGAAGAACTGGTAGCCCGAGGCCCGTGAGCTGCGAAAGTGGCGGCCCCTAGTTATTCGAAATCGGCCACCGCATCTGCGCCCGCTCCACGATTCGCCCGCGGCCGTGGCACTGCTTGAACTTGCGGCCGCTCCCGCACGGGCACGGGTCGTTGCGTTTGGCCCCGGCAAAGCGCGCGTTCTGCTTGCGGTCCTCTTCGGCCAGGTACTGCATGATGTTGGCCGGTGCCTGCTGCCGGCGCAGTTGATCGGACATGAAGTTCATGTATGGGCGCACATGATTGAAGAAGGCCCGGTAGCCGGCGCAAAGATAGTTCAGCCCCGGTTCGCCGTCGGGCGTGTTGATAAAGCGGTTCTTCGGGCAGCCGCCGTTGCAGACAAAACGCACCTCGCACTCCAGGCAGTAGTTGGGCAGGCTGTCCCGCTTGTGGTTCCCGAACTCCTGCTGCCGCGCCGAGCCGACCATCTCGATCAGCGGGATCTCCTCGATGTTGCCCAGCAGATAGTTCGGTTCTACGTAGTGGTCGCAGGAGAACAAATCGCCGTTGTGCTCCATCGCCAGCGCCGAACCACACGTCTCTTCAAAGATACACAGACCGGGTCGGTGTCCCGCGTATCCGGCCAGCGCCACGTCGAAGATCTGCACGAATACCTTCCCCACGTCTCGCCGCACCCACTCCTCGAAAATCTGAATCAGAAAGTCGCCGTACTGCTCGGCGGTGACAGAACGATCCTTGACCGTATCACCTTCCTGGTAGCCGGTGTCGTTGTCGCGCTCGACAATGGGGATGAACTGCATGAAGTCGGTCTTGACCTCGTCGCGCAGGAAACGGTAGACCTCGAGCGGGTGGGGCGCGTTGGCCGCGTGGACCGTCGTCAGGATGTTGTAGCGCACCTTGTGCTTGTGCAGCATTCGCGCCGCGCGCATCACCTTCTCCCACGTCGGCTGACCGCCTTTATCGACGCGGTAGAAGTCGTGCAGCTTGCGCGGGCCGTCCATGCTCAGCCCGATCAGAAAATCGCTGCGATGCAGAAATTCGCACCACTCGTCGTCCAGCAGCGTGCCGTTGGTCTGGAGCGCGTTCTCGACGCGCATGCCCGGTTTCTTGTGCTTTTGCTGGAACTCGACCGCCTTCTTGAAAAAGTCCAGCCCCATTAGCGTCGGCTCGCCCCCCTGCCACGCGAACGTCACCTCCGGGACCTGCTGCGCTTCGATATACTGCCGCGTGTACTCCTCAAGCATCGACTCGGACATGCGGAACTCGCTGTCCGGGTACATGAACTCCTTGCTCAAAAAGTAGCAGTAATGGCAGTCCAGGTTGCAGATCGCCCCCCGCGGCTTCAGCATGATGTGAAACGCAGGCGGCGGCGCAATATCGGTTGCAGGCGTCGGGTCGAGAAGTGCGATTGATTGGGACATTCTCTCTCCTGTTACGACTCAGCCCAGATTTCATTCGCGACGCTAAGTATGGCAACCGTCCACCGACCACTAACCAAAGATCGCTGCAGTTTCACTGACCACTGCCGTCCAGCGGCGGCACGTCCACCCAGCGCCGTTCCTGCCAGGCCTGATAGCCCAACTCGGCCAGCTGCACGCCCTTTGCCCCTTCCAGCAGTGTATAGGGGAACGGGTCGCCTTTGATTGCATGGCGCAGGAACATCTCCCATTCGATCTTGAAGGCGTTGTCGTAGGGGTTGTTGTTAGGTACCCACTGCCACGTATCGTAGAAGGGGACCGGCTGCGGAATGTCCGGGTTCCAGACCGGCTTGGGCGTGAAGGCGTCGCCCTGAATGGCGCACTCGCGCAGGCCCGCCACCGCGCTCCCGCGCGTGCCGTCCACTTGGATCGTCAGCAGGTCATCGCGGCGCACGCGTACACACCACGACGAGTTGAAGTTGCAGATAATTCCGTTCTCCAACTCGAACATGGCGTAGGCGCCGTCATCGGCGTCAGCGTTGTAAAGCGCGCCCTCCTCGTCGATGCGTTCCGGCACATGGTTGGCCGCGATGCAGGAGAGCCGCTTGATCGGGCCGAAGAGGTTGTCGATGACGTAGCGCCAGTGCGCGAACATATCCAAAACGATGCCGCCGCTCTCCGACTTCTTGTAGTTCCAGGAAGGGCGCTGGGCCGGCTGGTCCTTGCCGTCAAACACCCAGTAGCCGAACTCGCCGCGCACGGCCAGGATGCGGCCAAAGAAACCGGTGTCGATCAGGTACTTGAGCTTCAGCAGACCGGGCAGAAACAGTTTGTCCTGGACAACGCCGTTGCTCACGCCGGCGTTTGTCGCCGCTTGCGCCAGCTGTAACGCATCCTCGATGTTGCCCGCGGTCGGCTTTTCGCAGTAGACCGCCTTGCCCGCCTCGATCGCCTGCAATGTATTCGGCACCCGCAGGTTGGTCGCCAGCGCATCGAAGTAGATGCTGTTGTGGTCGTCGGCCAGCGCTTCGTCCAGGTTGGTCGTCCACTTGCTCACATTGTGCGCCGCCGACAGATGCCGCAGCTTGTCCGGGTTGCGGCCGACCAGCACCGGCTCCGGCATGATCCTGTCCCCGTCGGAAGTGGCCGTGCCGCCCTGCTCCCGGATCGCCAGAATCGAACGGACCAGATGTTGATTCGTTCCCATCCGCCCGGTCACGCCGTTCAGAATTACGCCAACTGCTATTTCAGCCATTGATAAGAAATGCTCCCATTGATGCGCGGCCACACAGGACCGCCGAGGGCATTTGCAGTCCCGTCCATTGGGCGCCTGCAAATGCTTGGGCTATCAGACATGGTTTGTGTAGGCTTCTACGATCCGCTCCAGGAACTGCTCCTGATCCATCGCCCAGTAGCGGTTTGAGAAGATTTCGACCTCATTATACCCGTCAAACCCGGCCTCCTCAACCCAGCCGCGAATCCGGCGGATGTCAATGCAGCCTTCACCCATCAGCCCGCGATCAAGGAGCAGGTCTTCGGTCGGCGTGCGCCAGTCGCAAACGTGGAAGGCGAACAGCTTGCCCAGCTGACCGCAACGGCCAATCTCCCGCTCCAGCTCCGGGTCCCACCACAGGTGATAGACATCCACAACCACCCCCACATACGGTGAGTCGATGCCGGCGCAGATGTCGTTTGCCTGTCCCATCGTATTGACCGCGGAACGGCTGTCCGCGTACATCGGATGCAGCGGCTCCACGACCAACTTGACCCCTGCAGCCTCGGCATGCGGCAACACCGCCTCGATCCCGTCCCGAATCTGGCCGCGGCCGGCATCCAGCGGCTGGCCCGGTACCGCGCCGCAGACGAGAACGACGAGCGGCGCGCCCAGGGACGCGGCCTCGTCGATGGCGCGGCGGTTGTCGTCGAGAGCCTCCTGCCGCGCCGATTCAGTCTCCGCCGGGAAGAATCCGCCCCGGCACAGCGAGACGACCTCCATCCCGGCAGCGCGGATCTGCCTGCCCGCGGCCGCGACGTCCCGTCCCTCCAGCGCGTCCCTCCAGACCGTCATCGCCGAGACGCCGTGCGCGCTGAAGCGCTCGATCGCCGTTTCGATCGGCCAGGGCTTTGTTGTAATCGTATGGATGCAGAGTCGACTCAAGTCCATGTGTCTGTCCTGAAATTGTCTTGGCTGCCTCAAGAATCAGCTGTGTCTAATGTTTCTGCGGCGCGAGCCATTGCTCACTCTCCGCCGGCAGTTCGGCCGTTACGCTGATCGTCTCCTCGCCGCGGTAATGCACCTGCCCCGGCCGTCCGCCGGCCATGCGCGTGACGAGGCGCCGCGGCGTGGTCACAACGCCGACGCCCCCATTGCCCCGCTGCCCCGAATGCCAGGCCGCCAGCTGGGCGGCAACGTTCAAAGTCAATTCCGGGACCGGTTGTCCTCCGCAGCGGATTACGACGTGCGCGCCCGGCCCGTCGCGCACGTGCAGCCACAGGTCATCCCGGCCTGCCTCGCTAAAGGTGACGATCTCATTCTGGCGGGCGTTGCGCCCCACCAGGATCGGGAACCCTTCGGGCGATAGATAACGCAACGGCCGCGAGCGGTCTCTTGGCGCCTTCTGCCGCCGGTCGCGACGCTGCCGCAGATAGCCCGCATCCCGCAGCGCCTCCCGCACCGCGACGATCTCCGGCTGGTCCAGCGCAAGGCTCAGATCGCTCTCCAGCTGTTGCAGGTAGGCCTGGTCCGCCTCGAGGCTGGCCCGCCGCCTGGGGATAATGCGGGCGGCCCGTTCCATCTTGGCGGCCCGGTCAAACATGCGCTCAGCCTGCTCCACCGGCGTGCGTTTCGGGTCGAGCGGAACGATCAGATCGCCCCCCTCCGCTCCCGGATTCTTGTCCCCCGGCTGTCCGAAATCGGCGTCCGCGGCGAAGATGACCAGTTGCATCCGTCCGTTCGGCGCCGACTCTACTGCGGCCATACCGTCCTGCAGGCTATATCCGTCCTGCGCTCCGGGCCTGTTTGCGTAGTTGATCTGGCTGGAGAGCGCCAGCAGCCACTCCGCCTGCGCGCGCACACGTTCCGGCTCGCCCGGCGCAGGCTCATCCGCGGCCAGGGCGCGCAACTGACTCTCCACGCGAGCCTGCGCCTGACGGACCAGCGCGGCCACGCCCCCGCGCACACCTGCATACTCGTCCCGCGAGGAGGAACTGTCCCGCTCCTGCGCGGCGTAGAAGGCGGCCGCCGCCGCGCTCATCGAATCCATTTCTACGAATTCGCCGCAGAAATGAAGCTCATAGGGCGCAAACGCGGCCACGCCCTCCTGTTCGTCCACCGCGATGCCCGGCGTCCATTCGCCCGTTGCCGCGGCTGACCACAGTTCTCCCAGGACCCTGCGCCCGTCCGTGAACGCCTGTTCATTCAGCGCCGCGCCGGCGTCTCCGGTTGCCCGCCAAGCCGCTTCTTTGGCCAAAGTCGGGCTGACGCCGGCAAAACGGCTGAGCAGGCTGCGCCACAGGAGCGGGGTCTGAACTTGGCTGGCGCCGTCCCCATCCCCATCTACTGGAACCCGACCGGCCTCCTCATGCCGACCTACGCTTCCATCATAAGGCGGCAACCTGTCCTGCGGCGGCGGCAGCTGATAAACGCGCCGCGGCAAGAGGACGCGCTTGGCATTTTCGCCCGCGGGCACACGCACCAGCGCATCCAGAATACGGCCATCAGCGTTCATCAGGATTAAATTGCCCAATTGCCCGATCGGTTCGACCGCGAGCGTTGTGGCATCGTGCTGGGGATGGTGAAAGCGCAGAAACAGCACCCGCTCGAAAGGCGCCGGCAGCTCGACAGACTCCAGCCGCGCGCTGCGTACATATTTGCGCAGCAGGAGCAGAAGGGGCGTCTCCTTGGGCACACCGCGCCGCGGCTTGTGTTCGAGAAGATGGACGCGGCTGGCCTGAGGATGGGCCGATAGCAGAAGATAACGCCGCTCCCGGTGGGCGTATATCTCCAGGGCGACGCTGCGGCTGTCCGGAAGAACGATCTGCTGTATCCGCCCGCCCGCGACCGTCTCTTTCAGTTCGTCGGCCATCGCAGCCAGCGTCAGAGCGTCGAAATGCATGCCAGGACTGGTTTCCGGCTCCCGGGTTTCAGGTTGCCAAGGGCACCTTTACCAGGAACCGCACGAAGAAAGCTGCTCGTGCAGGAAGGTCAAAATGCGACAGTAAGGATAGCACAGCGAGCAGCGATCGCGTAATGCCTGCCGCATACCGGGCGGCGCCCACCGCCGGGGGCGCCGCCCGGTATGCAATAGATCGATATTGGTGCATGGTGTATAATTATTCTTACACTGATAGAGTTGGGTAAAAATAGTGGTCCGTGGTGTTTGTTCTGCTTTGGCCGCCGCCCAGTCGTCAGGTTGCCGCTACATGTCCGACCATCTGGATTCGGCGGCAGCTTGTCGAAAACCTGGAGAAAACGGCGGCCTGACTGACTCACAGCCCCTGATCACTACGAGGAGAAAGCCATGCAGAGTGATGACCGGATCCGAGTTGGCGTTTCCCGGCTATTCGCCTGTCTTCGCGGACGTAAGGACATAGGAGGACGAATTGCATGCAGTGCCGTCCTGCTGGGTCTTTGCGCGCTCTCGGTTTTTGCGCTGAACTCTGCCGACGCTTTCGCCCATGAATCCAATACCACCTGGGACGCCGACTACTGGGACAATATCTCCCTCACCGGCGACGCCGTAATCTCCCGCGAAGATGACGCACTGGATTTCGACTGGGGCGACGGCTCCCCGGGCACGGGAATCTCCGCCGATCGGTTCTCGGCCCGCTGGGAACGCCATCTCAACATCTCCGCCGGCGAGGCCGGCTACTACATCTTTACCGTCGAAGTCGATGACGGCGTGCGGCTGTGGGTCGATGATCTGCTTCAAATCGACAGTTGGGTCGAACAGGCGAAAGCCTCCTACGAGGCCAGATTGCACCTGTCGGAGGGGCAGCATCTTATTCGTGTCGAGTACTTTGAGTTGGCCGGCGCGGCCTCTATTTCGGTGAGTTGGGAGCGGGAACCGGATCTGCCCACGACCTACTGGCGGGGCGAGTATTTCAACAACAGTTCGCTCACGGGTACGGCGCATACGACGCGTGACGACGCCCGTCTCAACTTCGACTGGGGGTACGAAAGCCCCCTCACCGGCATCAATCAGGATGGATTCTCCGTGCGTTGGAGCAGGTCTCTGCAGCTGCCGGCCGGCGATTACCGCTTTACCGTCACCGTGGATGACGGCGTGCGACTGATAGTCGGAGACAGAACCCTGATCGATTTCTGGCAGGCGCAGACGGCGACAACCTACTCGCAGATCACCTATCTGGACGGCAGTGCCGTTACCGTGCGCATGGAGTATTACGAAGAAACGGGACAGGCGCAGGCACGCTTGACCTGGAGCAGGCTGGAAACGACGCCGGCGGAAACACCGGATCCCGCGTCGACACCGGGGTCGACGACAACTCCGCTGGCCGCGCCCACACCGTCGCCAACACCGCCAGCCACCTACACGCCGGCGCCAACCGCCACCCCGGCAACATCGGCAACCCCCACATCCACCCCGACAATAACGCTGACGCCGACATCAACGCCCGTCATCGTCTGGCAGGCGCTGTACTGGAACAATCGCACGCTGACCGGTACTCCGGTTCTCGCCCGGCAGGAGTCCGCCGTTGACTACAACTGGGGCGACGGCTCACCCGAGGCGCAAACCATCAACGCAGACAGTTTTTCGGCCCGCTGGACTGCACAGATTTCGCTCGAGGCGGGAACTTACCGCTTCGATGTCGTCTCCGACGACGGGGTGCGCCTCTTCATCGACGGCGTAAAGCAGATCGATGGTTGGAGCGATCATCCGGCCACAACATACCAATACACGCTGCAACACGACGGCGGTTCTCTGGGTCTCATTCTGGAATACTATGAACACGAGCAGGCGGCCCAGGTGAAGTTGAGTTGGGCCGCCGTCTCAGCCGTCGCAACGCCGGAGGCCTCACCTTCGCCAACGCCCACCCCGATCACGGTGGTGGTGGACGACCAGGATTCCGGATTCCAGCGAGGCGGCCTTGCGACCACGTGGCAAGAGGAGACAGTGGGCTACTCCGATCACCTCTTCTGGACCAATAACAATGATAAGACCCGCACAGGATACAATTGGGGTAGATGGTCTCCAGACCTGGAAGCGGCCAGTTACCAGGTATTCGTTTACATTCCCTCGAACCATGCGACGACCGACAACGCCCGCTATTGGATCTCCCATTCAGGCGGTTTTACCTTGCGAGAGGTGGACCAGTCCCAACACTCCGATCAGTGGGTCTCTCTGGGCACTTACACATTCAGCGGCACAGATGAGGACTATATCTCGCTGTCCGACGTCACCTACGAGACATACCTCTCAACCAAGGTTGCCTGGGATGCGATGAAGTGGGAGAAGCAGTAATCGTTGTCAGTTTTTGGTTTCTGGTTGTCAGTCTACTGAGCAGAGGAGGAGAAACCGCGATGCGACTGGTGCAGTACCGGACAGAAGCCGGCGACCGCCGGGTAGCGATGGTCGAGAACGGAGAGACATTGCACGTTCTCAACGGGACTGAGCGAGTATATGATCTGGCCAGGGAGGCAGGACGCAGCGGGCGGCCGCTGACCGATCTCGTTGAAGAGCGGCTAGGCGATCAGCGGGCGGAATATGGTCCGATCGCAGCCGGGGGCAGACTTCTGCCGCCACTGGATCACCCCGACCCCACGCGCCTCGTGATCAGCGGCACCGGCCTCGACCATCTCGGCAGCGCCCAGGCGCGCGATGCCATGCACCAGAGCCTCAACGCCGAGGAAGAAGAGACCCTGACCGACTCAATGCGCATGTTTCGTCTGGGCCTGGAAGGCGGCAAACCGGCGCCCGGCCAGGTGGGCGTCGCGCCGGAGTGGTTCTATAAGGGCGATGGCCGCTGGCTCGTGCCCCCTGGACAGTCGCTGACCATGCCGTCCTTTGCCCTTGAGGGCAGCGAAGAGCCCGAACTGGTGGGCTGTTACGTGATCGGCGACGACGGCGCCGTTCTGCGCGTCGGCTTCGCCCTGGGCAACGAGTTCTCCGATCATGTGCTCGAGAAGAAGAACTACCTTTACCTCGCCCACTCCAAGCTGCGCCAGTGCTCCTGCGGCCCGGAGTTGCTTCTGGGCGACCCGCCCTCGCACATCGAGGGGACCTCCCGAATCCTGCGCGACGGCCGCGAGCTGTGGTCCGCCTCCTTCCTCACCGGCGAGGCCAATATGACGCACAGCCTTGCCAACATCCAGCACCATCACTTCAAATACGCCCCCTTCCGCACGCCCGGCGACGTGCATCTGCACTTCTATGGCACCGCCACTCTCAGCTTCGCCGCCGGCATCCAGACCGAGCCCGGCGATGTCTTCGAAATCAGCGCGCCCGGCTTCGGTCGGCCGCTGCACAACGAGCTCAAGGATACGCCGGACGCCGAGCAACTGGTAGAAATCCGGACCCTGTAAGTGTTCGGTTTCCGCTTCTTCGCAGTTGCCCGCCCGGTCATGGGAAAATGAATGCCTCAGAACCATCAGACGGGCAGCAACCTTCTTTCAACTCTCTTGACACGCTCCACAAAGCCGCAGCCACCTGCCGCGCCTGCCCGCGCCTTGTCGCGTGGCGCGAAGAGGTGGCTGCGACAAAGCGCCAGGCATTTCGTGACTGGACCTACTGGGGCAGGCCGGTGCCCGGCTGGGGCGATCCGGACGCCCGCCTGCTGGTGTTGGGCCTTGCCCCTGGCGCCCACGGGGCCAACCGCACCGGCCGCCCATTTACCGGCGACGGCTCGGGCAGCTTCCTCTACCCTGCCCTGCACCGCGCCGGCTTCGCCAGCGGGCCCACCAGCACCCACCGGGACGACGGCCTCGAACTGATCGACTGCTACATGACCGGCGTGGCCTACTGTGTCCCGCCCAAAAACCGGCCCAACGCAGAGGAACTGAACAACTGCCGCAGCTGGCTCATGCAAGAGCTGGCCCTACTGCCACGCCTGCAAGCAGTCCTCGCGCTCGGCAAGATCGCCTTCGACGGCTACCTGCGCGCCCTGCGCGAACTCGGCCACGATCTCCCCCGCCTAACCTTCTCCCACGGCGCCGCCCACGCCCTCCCCGCCGGCCTGCCCCGCCTCTACGCCTCCTACCACGTCAGCCGCCAGAACACCAACACCGGCCGCCTGACCGCCGCGATGTTCGACGAAGTGTTGACCTCAATCAAGACCAGTCTGCAGCGCGATTGAACCCCAGTTGCAATCCATATCGCAAGGAATCCGTATGTCCTCTGAAGCGGCCAACCCTGTCACCGCCCCGACCCGCCCGACGGAACGGATCGTCGCCATCGACATCCTGCGCGGATTCGCCCTGCTGGGGATCTTGATCATGAATATTCAGGAATTCGCCATGCCCGTAGCCGCCTATTCCAACCCGACCGCCTACGGCGACCTGACCGGGGCCAACCGCTGGGTGTGGACACTGAGTCACATCTTTGCCGATCAGAAGTTCATGACCATTTTCTCGCTGCTCTTCGGCGCCGGCATCGTGCTCATGAGCGAAAAGCTGGACGCGCGCGGGCAACGCGCCTGGGGCCTGCACTACCGGCGCACCTTTTGGCTGCTGCTCATCGGTCTTGCCCACGCCTACCTGCTATGGTCCGGCGACATTCTCGTGGCCTACGCGCTTTGCGGCTTCTGGGTCTACTGGCTACGCCGGCTGCGGCCCGGCTGGCAGATGGCGCTGGGCATTCTCGTCGTGTCGATCTTTTCTCTGATCCTGCTGGTCACAGGCCTGACCATGCAGTTTGCTCCGCCTGAAACACAGCAGGAGTGGCGGGCCGATTGGCGGCCGGCTGCCGAGACGATCGCAGACGAAGTCGCTTCCTACCGGGGCAGCTGGCTTGAGCAGATGAATGCCCGTGTGCCCACAACCTTCGAATTTCAGACGTTTGGGTTTCTGTTCTGGGCGCTATGGCGCGCCGGGGGTCTGATGCTGATGGGGATGGCGCTCTACCGCTGGGGCGTTCTCACAGGCAGTCGTTCGCGCGGCTTCTACGCCGGCATGGCGGTCTTGGGATTTGCCATCGGCCTGCCTGTTGTGAGTTGGGGCGTAGTCCAGAACTTCGCCAACAATTGGTCGATGGAGTACTCCCAGTTCGGCCCCGGCGCGCAGGTAAATTACTGGGGCAGTCTCTTTGTCAGCGCCGCCTACGTCGGACTCCTGATGCTTTTCGCCCAGTCGGGCGCGCTGCCCTGGCTGCAGAATGCGCTGGCCGCGGTCGGGCGGACCGCCTTGTCGAATTATCTACTGCAGACGATCCTGGCCACGGCCATCTTCTACGGCCACGGCCTGGGGCTGTTCGGTTCGGTCGAGAGGGTGGGGCAGATCGGAATCGTCGTCGCGATCTGGGTGGTCCAACTGGTGGTGTCACCGCTGTGGCTGCACCACTACCGCTACGGCCCCTTCGAGTGGTTGTGGCGTTCACTCAGCTACTGGCGGCTGCAGCCGATGGGGACTCGTTCTTGATGCGTTTGCGCACCTCTTCCGCCTTTTGCTGGCGTTCCGCCAGATACGCTTTACTCTCTTCCTGATGGCGCAAGCAGTAGGCGAGCACACTAAAAATATCCGCTAACGTCGCAGCCGGGCAACGTTGCGCGATGTCCATTCATGTTCTCCTCGTGTTTCGCGGCGAAAGTCATTCTGCCGTTGAGCCTCTTACGCGCAACTGTACTGGTAGAGAGCCGATTTTTCTTCTACACATTAAATTAACACAATGGCGAGATAAGAGATCTTACAATACAATATCATTGCCAATATCAGCATATGTGGGATGGATACAGATCTGCCTGACCCCGCCCATCCGCTAAACTCAGGAGAAGTCTATGGGGTGGGCTGACCGCCGCCTTCTCCCCTTGGCAGACCAACTTTGTAAAAAGACAAAGGAGGGTAGATGCCAGCAATACAGTCAGAGTAATCATTCAATCGATCAACATCCCTGTGCAGAGTAAGACACCTGTCAAACGCAAGGAGAAGGCAAAATGGCTGAGAAAGTTTCCGTGATTGAGATGAACGATGATCAGAAAAGCGCGCCAAAGGGCCATAGCCGACGGCAGTTCCTGCGCACCGCCGCCATCGCCGGCGGCGCAGGTCTTCTGACCGCCGCCTGTGCTGTGCAACCGCCCCAGACCGTCACTGTAGAAGTTCCGGCGGAGCAGATGGTGTTGCGGATGTGGACCACCCGCTTCTTCAACCCGAACATCAACCTGCACCTCAACGAGGAAGCGCAGAACGCCGGCCGCGCCATCGGCTTCGCTGTCGACGTGCAGGCCATCCCCGGCAGCTTCCAGGAGTTTGCCGCCAAGCTGTCCGCCGCGGCCGAGGCCGGCACCTTGCCCGACATCTTCTCCCCGCAGATCGCGACCCAGACATTCATGCGCGATGGCCGCATGCTGCCGATTCAGGAGGTCTGGGATGAAGTGGGCGAAGGTCTTGGTGGCTGGCATCCCACCGCTGAGCGGAACTTCACCCTCGAGGGCGTGGGCTATTGTCTCGACATTGGCTTCGCCCCCGCCTTTATGCACATCCGCGAGGATCTGGTCGAGGAGGCCGGTTTCTCCCTGCCCTTCAGCGACCTGGAGGAGATGCTGGCGTTCGGCCTTGCCTACACAAACGCCGACGAAAACCTGTACGGTCTGGGATTCGCCTACGGCCTGCCCGATGACTTGATGCACCTGCAACCCCTGATGTGGGCCTTCGGCGGCGCAGCCTTTAACGAGGAGGGCGAAATCACCCTGGACTCGCCCGAAAATATCGAAGCCCTGCAATGGTACACCGACCTCTACACCGTGCATGAGGTTGTTCCGCCGGCCGCGGTCAACTGGGAGGGCGGCGGCAACAACCAGGGCTACCTCACCGGTCAGATCGCCATGGCCATGAACCCGGGCAGCATCCTGGCCGCCGTGCGGCGCGGGGATACGCCGATCGAAGATCTGCTGGACAAGACCTACGTCGCCCCCTGGCCGCAGCGCACGCCGGAGGTCGGCCCACAGACCCAGACCGAAGCCGGACAGGCCTTCGGCATCAACAAAGAGAGCCAGTTCCCGGATGAGGCCCAGGATGTGTTGCGCCACCTGTGGTCGCCCGACATCTACATCAAGATGATGCAGATGGGCCAGAGCTATCTCTTCCCCGCGCTGATGGGCGCGTACGAAGACCCCTACTTCTCGGAAGATCGTTGGAATAAGCAGGTCGTAGAAAACGTGGTGCCCATCATGCGCGACGAGTCCTGGCCGGCCACGCCCGCGCCATGGACCAGCCTGTGGGGCACCTGGGCCGGCAAGGCCACCTCACGCGTCATCCTCGACGGTCTGTCAGCGGCCGAGGCGATGAAAGAGGCGCACGATATCGTAGCGCAAGCCCGAGAGGACTTCATGGGCGGTTAGTAAACTGCGAGAAATGAGGAGTGAGGAATGGGAGGTTTTCTCCCTCCTCACTTCTCTACACTCTCTCCTCGTCCGACTATTGACCACTCGCCACCGATTAGGACAACGCTATGACGCAAGCAGGCGCAGAGCGCGCTGATCCCGGCGGAGCGCGGGGCCTGACTGATCCCAAGTCGCGCCTGCGCCTACCGACAGAGACCGTTCTGGGCATCGCCCTGATGATCCCCGCGCTGGCCACCATCATCGGCCTGATCGGCTACCCGACCCTCTATGCCATCTGGATCAGCCTGCATACCAAGCTCCTGGCCGTCAGGGATATGCCCTTCGTCGGTCTGGAGAACTATGTCACGGTCCTGTCGCAGGGCAACTTCTGGCCCGCCTTGGGCCGCACCATCTATTTCACGGTCGTCTCGGTCGCCATCAAGGTCTGTATTGGCATGGCGACCGCGCTCGTGCTGAATGAGAATTGGCCTGGGCGGGGGCTGGCGCGCGCGGCCGTCCTGCTGCCTTGGGCGCTGCCGCCGCTGACGGCCGTTGTCACCTGGCGCTTTCTTTTCAACGACACAACCAACGTCCTCAACTACATTCTGATCAAGGCGCATCTGATCGAAAAGCCGATCCTGTGGCTGGCAAAGGTCGAATACGCCATGCCGTCGGCGATCATCGTTGGCGTCTGGCAAGGCTTTCCATTTTTCGCCATCACACTGCTGGCCGGCCTGTCGCCGATCCCCGATGATCTCTATGACGCCGCCAAAGTGGACGGCGCCGGCATCATCCATCGCTTTCTCTACGTGTCGCTGCCGGCTGTCTTCCCCGTTCTGATGGTCGCCGTTACCCTGTCCACCATCTGGACCTTCAACCAGTTCACTGTCATCTGGCTGCTGACCCAGGGGGGACCCGGTGAAGCGACAACCACCCTGCCCATCGCCGCCTACCAACAGGCCTTTGTGGCCGGTTCCAAAAACCTGAGCAGGGGCGCCGTCTATGCCGTGCTGACCTTTCCCGTTTTGGTCATTCTCGTGTTGTTGTTGAACCACTTTATCTCTTCCAGAGAGGAGACCGAGGCATGACGCTTGGACTGAAATGGGAGCGCCGCTTCAAGGTGATCGCCGGCGCGCTCTGGATGATCTTCATTCTCACCTGGGTCCTGTTCCCAACCTATTGGATCGCGCTGGCCTCTTTCAAACATCCCAAAGACCTGGCGGTGCGCATCCCCCTCTTCTGGACGACCGAGCCTACGCTCATGAGCTACAAAGGGCTGTTCACCCAACCCTTTCTCCAGTTTGAGAGGCTCACGCTCAACAGCCTGGCCGTCTCGCTGGGCGCAACCTTCCTGTCGGTCGTGATAGCGGTCTTCGCCGGCTTGGCCCTGGCGCGGCTGAAATTTCCTGGTCGGCAACGTCTGGGAATGGCCGTGTTCTTCGCCTACCTTGTGCCGCCCGTACTGCTGTTTATCCCCCTCTATGTTGTGATGGCCACATTCAAGCTGATAGACAGCCGACTGGGCCTGATGCTGGTCTACTCCAGCTTCACGGTTCCCTTCTGTGTCTGGATGCTGCGCGGCTACTTCCACAACATTCCGGTCGAACTGGAAGAGTGCGCGATGATCGATGGCTGCACGCGCGTCGGGGCCTGGGTGCGGATCGTCCTGCCGCTGGCGTCGCCCGGCATCGCCGCCGCCGCCATCTTTGCCTTCACCCTGGCCTGGAACGAGTTCCTCTATGCCTACATCCTGACCGAGACGGCCAACGCCCAGACCATGCCGGTCGGGCTGGCCAGCTTCATCCAACTGGATGTTTATCGCTGGGGCGAGTTGAGCGCCGGCGCTCTGCTCATGGCGATCCCCGCGGTCGTGCTATATTTCCTGGGCCAGCGCTTCGTCGTCGCCGGTCTGACCGGCGGCGCGGTCAAGGGGTGACGCCGACGCCATCACCATCCTGCCGCCAGGTGACGACGGATACGAGGTCATCGGCACGTTCGGAGAGGGCGACACACTGACATCACCCTCGGCTGGATGGGTTCACGTTGGAGGTGGATGACGTACTTGGGTCGTAGTAGAAGACAATTTCGCATTCACGAATAGGCTGCCTATTGCACACCAATCGGTTGCTCCAGAAAGTGGTGAATGGGAAAATCGACGCTGCGCAAAAGGATTCGGCAGCGACGGATTTCGATATGAATGTTGCGAGGGATTAAGTCTGGACGCGGTCGGCTCAGTGTTCGGCGCCCACCGATTCGGGCTTCTTCAGCGTCTCCGGCACGAACAGGCCCAACGTCGCGCCCGCCCCCAACCCGATGACGGCGATGACGTAGATCGACGGCGCCAGACTCAGCGCGTCGGCAATGGTGCCGACGATTATGGGGGCGCCGGTGTGCCCGGTGTCGCCTATCAGCCGCCACAGCCCCAGAAACGCGCCCATGCCCTCACCCTTCGGCGGCGCCAGGTCGGCGCCCAATGTCAGCATCGTCCCCGAGCCAAGCCCGTTGCCGAAACCGATCAGCGACGTGACCGCCAGCAGAGCCGCAAATGAACCTGTCAGTGGAATCAGGGCCATGCCCAGCGCCTGCAACAGGAACGAAGGCACGTAGGCGAACTTGCGCCCGAAGCGGTCCATCACATAGCCGGCCGGATAGAACATCGACATATCCACCGCCGCGGCAACGCCCATCACCAGACCGATGCGCTCTACGTCCAGGCCCAGTATAGACGCCGCGTAGAGCGGGATGATGCTCTGCCGTCCGGCGCGGATCGTCTGCGCGCAGATCATGCCGAATCCCGCCGGCGTCAATATCCACACATTGCGGCGCAGATAGATGAGCATACGCTTGTAGGAACCGGCCATCGACGTCTGCTGTCCGGACGGCAGTTCGGCCAGGCTGTCGTGTACAAACAAAAGTGGAAAGATCAGCGCCAGCAGGGCGAAAACGCCGCAGAAGGCAAAGGCGGTATGCATACCCGCCTGAGCGCTGAGATAACCTCCTGTAATCGGGCCGGCGAACATGCCGATGCGGTTGACGCCGCCAAAGATCGAAATGGCCCGCCCGCGACTGGTGTTGAGCGTGTTATTGGCCAGGTATGCGTGGCGGGAGACGTTCCACAACGCAGCGCCCGCGCCGATCGAAATCCCGCACATCACCAGCGTGATGAAGCGCATCGACAAGCTCAGGGCCAGCATCCCCAGCCCCATCACGCAGATACCGATTATCATTGAAAGGCGGTTGTCGATACGGTCCTGGACAACGCCCGCGGGCAGGTCTCCGATCAGCGTACCGATGCCGTAACTGCCCAGCACAATGCCGATCAGGCTGAAGGACAGCCCCAGGTCGATCACGTATACCGGCAGCAGCAGCGCCAGCATCCCCTGGCAGAAGGAAAGAATGAAGGTGGGAACGTAGACAGCGTAGAATAGCTGCGCGCGCACAGGATTTCCTCAGACTGTGAGAAGAGAGTGAAGAGGAGAGAGGAAAGAGAGAACTACGCTCACTCCGCACTCCCCGTTCCTCTGTTCTCAATCCTCGCTCTGGCGCACGCCGTCGAACGTCGCTCGCAGCGCCGGGTAGAGGCCCTGGTAGAGTTCGTAGAGGTTGTCGTAGGCGGCAATGGCGTCGGCGTTGGGCGTTGTGGAGCCGGTGACGCGAATTGTCGCCGCGCACGCGCTCTCGCCATCAGCCCAGACGCCCGCGCCCACACCGGCCAGCAGCGCCGCGCCGTAGGCCGCGCCTTCCGTGGTATTGACCGTAACCAGTTCGCTGCCCAGCACATCCGCCAGGATCTGCCGCCACAGCGCGCTGCGCGCGCCGCCGCCGCTCACCCGTACCTGACGGATTTCGCCCAGGCCGACGCCCTGCATCAGCGTGAAGCTGTCGCGCAGGCCAAAGGCCACACCTTCCAGAACCGCCCGCGTCATGTGGGGCAGCCCGTGGCGGACCGTCAGCCCGACGAAAGCGCCGCGGGCGAAGGGGTCCGGGTGGGGCGTGCGTTCTCCCGTTAGATAGGGCAGAAAGAGTAGCCCTTCACTGCCAATGGGCACGTCCGCAGCCGGGGTCACCAGGTCGTCAAACTCCACGCCGGGCGCCAGCGTATCCCGGTGCCAGCGCAGGCTGCCCGCCGCCGAAAGCATCACCCCCATCAGATGCCACTTGTCCGGCAGCGCGTG
This sequence comes from Caldilineaceae bacterium, assembly GCA_022821545.1. GTDB lineage: Bacteria > Chloroflexota > Anaerolineae > Caldilineales > Caldilineaceae > Bin5. The sequence continues at coordinate 46,986 of JAJEDJ010000057.1, read as the reverse complement.
GGGGAACGCGTGCAGGCGTCCCTCCGGCTCGTAGAAAGGCTCGTTCGCGGTGGCGAAGACGACGCCGGAGGTGCCCAGCGTCAGCGCGACGATCCCCTCCTCGATCGCGCCCACGCCAACCGCCTGTGCCGACTGATCGCCCCCGCCCCCGACCACCGGCGTACCCGCGCGCAGCCCCGTGGCCTCCGCCGCCTCCGCCGAGATGACACCTGTCACCTGCGTGCCCTCGTGGGTTGGCGGCAGGAAATCGGGGGAGATCTCAAGCGCGGCCAGAACCGTAGGCGACCAGTCCCGCGTCGCCAGCTCAAGCAACGACGTGCCGCCGGCGCCCGCCTTGTCGGTGGCGAAGTCGCCGGTCAGCTTGTAGCGAACGTAGTCCTTGGGCAGCAGGATCCGACGGACGCGGCTGTAGACCTCCGGCTCGTTCTCCTTCACCCATAGTATCTTGGGCGCGGTGAAGCCGGCCAGGGCATCGTTGCCCGTGATGCGCACCAGGTTTTCCTTGCCCAGCCACAGGCGCATGTCATCGCACTGTTTGCCGGTGCGCTGATCGTTCCACAGGATAGACGGCCGCAACGGCACGCCGTCCTCGTCCAACAGCACCAGCCCGTGCATCTGCCCGCTCACACCGACCGCGCCGACCTCCGCCGGATCGATGCCGGACTGGTCCAGCGCCGCGCGCATGCTCGACACAGTACCGTCCCACCACAGGTCAGGGTGCTGTTCGCTCCACAGCGGCTGGGGCGTCTCGAACGGGTACTCAGCCGCGCCCACAGCGACGATTTCGCCGTCCGCGTCGATGATCAGAGACTTGGTGGCCGTGGTGGAAGAGTCGATGCCGATCAGATACATTTTCCCGCGCCCTTTTTCTTGTAGTTTTCAGTAGTCAGTTCTTAGTTTTCAGTGAACTGCCAGGGACGATGGCGTTACCGAAAACCGGGGAGAAGAGACTTGCAGTTCATACTCCGAGCAACAGTTCAACCACCAGTTGGTCCAACTGTTCATAGGGCTTGCCGCGGCGGCCCAACTCGTCGCGGTCAAAAGGATGCGCCTTGAGGCTGGCCGCCTTCTGCGAAGAGTACTTGCCTCTGAAACCGTCCATCGAGCCGTCGTCAGCCGAAATCTGGGCCAGCAGCTCCTGGATCTGCTTGTGCTCTCGCAGCTGCTCCGCCTTTTCCTTCAGGATCAGGTAGGTGCGCATACAACCGCTGGCGAAGGCCTTCACGTCCTCATAGTCGGACGAGCGGTAGGCATGGGCGTCAAAGTGCCGCGGGCCGTCGTAGCCCACGTCTTCCAGGAACTTGACCAGGAAGAACGCCTGCTTGATGTTGTGGCTGCCGAAGCGGAAGTCCTGATCGTAGCGGCCCAGATTCTGATCGTTGAGGTCGATATGGAAGAGCTTGCCCGCATTCCACGCCTGCGCCACCGCATGCGTGAAGTTCAGGCCGGCCATGTGCTCGTGCGCCACCTCTGGATTCACGCCGATCATCTCCGGGTGGTCGAGCGTCTCGATAAAGGCCAGCATGTGGCCGACCGTCGCCAAATAGATGTCGCCGCGGGGCTCGTTCGGCTTCGGCTCCAGCGCAAAGCGCAGATTATACCCCTGGTCCATCACATACTCACACAGGAAATTGAGCGCTTCCTGGAACCACTTACCGGTATCTGCAGGGCTCTTGCTGGCGTCCGTCTCCGTGCCTTCCCGCCCGCCCCAGAAGACGTATGTGCTGGCGCCGCACTCAACTCCCAGGTCGATGGCGGCCATCGTCTTCTGCAGCGCATAGGCCCGCACCTCCGGGTCGTTGCTGGTGAAAGCTCCGTCGCGAAAGGCCGGGTGCGTAAAGAGGTTGGTCGTCGCCATCGGCACGACGAGGCCGTTCGCGTCCAACGCCTTCTTGAAGTCGCTCACGATCCGGTCGCGCTCTGCCGGGGTCGCGTCGATTGGCACCAGGTCGTTGTCATGGAAGTTGACGCCCCACGCGCCCACCTCCCCCAGCAGTTGGACCAGCTGCACCGGCGAGCGCACCTCCCGCACAGGGTCGCCGAACGGGTCGCGTCCAATGTTGCCGACGGTCCAAAGACCAAAGCTGAATTTATTTTCCGGTTCAGGTGTATAGGGCATGCATCGCTCCTCCCACTATCGCTAAGTTAATATCTCAAATCTCTTATGGCTGCGCCCCACCGTACGCAAGGATGCACCGACAACTCGCCACAGATTCCTAATCACTGCCGTTCAGCCGGTAAAAGCGCGCGCCGTTGTCGTGCATGATCTTCTGCTGGTCCTCCGCGCTCAGGTGGCTGATACTGTCCTGAACTATGTCAAACCAGGTGACATAGTCCGCGGCCATGTCGACCACCGGCCAGTCGGAGCCGAAGACCACCCGGTCCGGGCCGAAACAGTCCAGCACGTGCTCGATGTATGGCCGCAGCTCATCCCGGTTCCAGTTCTCGTGGTCCGCCTCCGTGGTCACGCCGGAGAGCTTGCAGTGAATGTCCGGCCGGCTGGCCAGCTCGCGCAGCTGGTCCTTCCACGGCTGCATGATGCCGGCCGCGATACCCGGCTTTCCGATATGATCAAGCAGGAAGGAGACATCCGGGCACTGCGCCACCAGTTCCAGCACATCCCCCATCTGTGGATGGTAGATGCACAGGTCGAAACTGAAGCCGTACTCGGGCAGCAGCTGCACGCCGCGCACAAACTCCGGCGCTTTGCAAAAGCCCAGCGGCTCGTCCTGGATGAGGCGGCGAATGCCCTTGACCAGCGGCAGTTCGGACAGCGCCTGCAGAAGGGGGCGGGCACCCTCACCTTTCTGCAAGGGCGCGCTGGCGACGATGCCCCGAATGCGCGGCTCCGACTGCGCCAGTTCGGTGACCCACTGCGCCTCCCGCAGCGCGTGCGCCGGCAGACAGTCGGCTTCCTCGAAGACGATCGCGGCCAGCTCCAGCGAAACACCGGCGCGCGCCCGTTCCAGGTCGGCCGGCAGATGGGGATGGGCGATAGCCGACGCCCCTTCCAGCCACGGATAGTCGATCACCGAACTGTCCCAGAAATGCACGTGGGTATCCACATAGCGCCTGCGCTCAGTCATGATGGAATACCTCCTCCATCTCCGCCCAGCGCTCGCCCTTGGCCGCGCTCTCAACCGGCTCCTGGCAGGGGTCGGTCAGCTTCCACCACGCCTGTGTAACCGGGTCGGCCGCCATCTTCGCCATATCGGCCTCGTAGTGGTCCCCCACATACTCGTAGTAGGCGAACAGATAGCCGTCACGCATGAAGATCGTGTAGTTGCGCATATTGCAGTCGCTGATTTTCCGGAGGACTTCCGGCCAGGTGTTGGCGTGCAGATGCACGTAAGCGTCCTCCAACTCCGGCCTGACGCGAATGACCATTCCGTATCGTTTCATCGGTCTCCCCCTGTTTTGGTGGCCAGTGACAAGTGGTCAGTTGCGGGGCGCTCTCCGGGCCACTGCCTCTACAGCAGCGGCAGGTTCACCGTCTTCCCGCTGCGCCGGCTGCGATGGACCGCCTCGGTGAACTCCATGTACTTCACGCCGGTGGCGAAATCGGTATGGGTGATCATCTCGTGCCCGCGGATCGCGCTGATGAACTCCTCCTCCACGCGCCATCCTCCCGCCTCGTGGGCTGGCACTTCGATTTCGCTGAGGCCGCTGTCGCCGCGCTGTCCGCCGGTCAGGACATCGCCGCTGAAATGCAGTGTGCCCTCACTGCCATAGATGGCCGCCGAGGGCGGATCACCGAATCCTGTCACGTTGCTGACCTGAATGTGGGCCTGCCCGCCGCCAGCCAGGTCGGCGATGATATCGATATGATCGGGGATGCGTACGCCCATCATGCGGCCCTGTTCATCCTGGCGCACGGGCGTGAAGGTCTTCCCCTTGGCGACAACGCTGGTGGCCTCGCCGACCCAGCGCATCATCGCTTCATACCAGATGCCCATCGTCATCACGTTCAGCCCGCTGTAGTCCATATTGTGCCGCCAGTGCATCTCAACGTCCTTGTCGATGAAGGCGCCGCCGGCGCGGACGTCCACCACCAGCACATCACCCAGCCAGCCGTCGCGGATCAGCCGCTGGATCGTCCGGTCGACGCGCAGGCTGAAGGGTGAGGGCACGATCTGCGCCACCAGATGGGGGCGGCTGCGCAGCGCGTTGTACATGCAGTGGGCCTCCGACGCGTTCATCGCCATGCGGGCCTCGCACATTACGTGCTTATCCGCCTCCAGCGCGGCGACCGTAAGGAGACGGTGCATGTACGGCCACGTGCCGATCACAACTGCGTCTACGTCCTCGGCCTGCACGACATCCTGCCAGTTCGTGCAGACCCGCTCGATGCCGAACCGCTTCGCGACCCGCTCGCCCGACTCCATGCTGCGATTGCAGACCGCGACGATCTCGACGCCTTCAATCGCCTGCAGGCCGGGAATATGCCGGTCACGCGTGTTGGCGCCTGCGCCGACAACGCCGACGCGGATGGTATCCTGGGTCATTCCTTCCTCCTGAATTGGGATTTATGGCTGATTTATGGGAGTGAAACCGTGCTTAGCAATTAACTGCGATTACGCATCGCCGTCTGCGTTGGCGTATGCTTCGGCCAGATATTTATCGTGATTCACGGAAAGATCGTCCACACCGCTGGAGTACGCACCAACAATGGAAAGAGCGCGTCGCCTACGCTCCTCTCGATCGGCATCGATCTGTTTGCCGCCATCAGTATCCTTTCGGTTTCGAATCATGTCACTGATACTCTGGCGGATCAGTTCAGTTACGGTTGTCTCTTTTTCAGCTGCTATCTGATCCAGAATTCGTGCCTGATTCTCTGTCAATTGTATCTGTACGGGTACCATCTTCATGCCCCAATTTTTTCTCTAATTTGGCAGATCTTGTCTGCGAGTCCCCTAACTCGGAATGGAAGGGTACTGATCATCCAAGCGGGATTTCCCGCATTCTATCATATCTGCGGCGAACTTACACGGCATCTGGCGCTCCCTCTGATTTCCAATTCCGGCGTCTATCCGGCCTCAGAAACTGCCCAGGAACTGCGTCTGCAAAAGCCTCCGGCCCATTGTAGACCGGATCGCCAGATGCTGGTATGATCCCAGCGTAAACGGCGCTAATTCCACAGAGGAAGCGAGAGAAAAATGACCGTTGCCCCTTCCATCTCCGAACTCGACGTCCGCGCCCTCTGGCATCCCCTGACCCAGCACAAGCCGCTGGCCGACAATCCGCCTCCGCTCATGGTCCGCGGGGAAGGCTGCTACCTGGAAGATGATCAGGGCCGCCGCTACCTCGACGCTATGGCCGGTCTCTGGTGCGTGAACATCGGCTACGGGCGCAGCGAACTGGCCGAAACCGCGGCCGCGCAGATGACGGAGCTCGCCTATCTCGCGCCCACCATGACCCACCCGCCCGGCGCACAGCTGGCCGACAAGATACTGGAACTGCTCGGCTGGCCCGGCCGCGTCTACTTCTCCTCCAGCGGCTCCGAAGCCAACGAGGTCGCCTTCAAGGTCGCCCGCCAGTACCACCTGCAGTCCGGCAAGCCGGGCGGCGCCACCCGCTACAAGATCATATCCCGCCACCGCGCATACCACGGCAACACGCTCGGTGCGATGAGCGCCACCGGCCAGGCCGAGCGCAAGATCGGTTACGGGCCGATGGCGCCCGGCTTCATCCACGTCCCGCCCCCCTATCCTTACCGCGCGCATCCCAAACTCACCGCAGCCGAGCACGGCATCGCCTGCGCGCAGGTCATCGAAGAGACCATCATCTATGAAGGGCCCGAATCAGTCGCCGCCCTGCTGATGGAGCCGATCATCTCCGGCGGCGGCGTGCTCGTCCCGCCCGACGAATACCTGCCGCGCGTGCGCGAAATCTGCGACGAGTACGGCGTGCTCCTCATCTTCGACGAGGTCGTGTCCGGCTATGGCCGCACGGGCAGGCTGTTCGGCCACGACCACTGGGACGTAAAGCCCGACATCATCACGATGGCGAAGGGGCTTTCGAGCGGCTACATGCCCCTGGCTGCGACAGCCGTGCAGGAGTACATCTTCGAAGCCTTCATGGGCGAGGCCGGCGACCTGAGCCACTTCCGCCACATCAACACCTTTGGCGGCCATCCCGTGAGCACCGCGGTCGGTCTGCGCAACCTGGAAATTGTTGAAGAGGAAGGTCTGACTGAGAACGCCCGTCGCGTGGGCGATTACGCGCTGGCGCAACTGAAAAACCTGTCGTCGCACCCTTGGGTGGGTGAAGCGCGCGGACGCGGGCTGCTCCTGGGCGTCGAGCTGGTGGCAGACAAAGAGACGAAGCAGCCCCTGGACGACGCCGAAGTGCTGGCCATCCTGGGCCGGTGCAAACAGGCCGGCGTCATCCTCGGACGCAACGGCAACACGGTTCCCGGCCTGTGCAACATCCTCATCGTCGCCCCGCCCCTGGTGGCGACCGAGTCCGAAATCGATCTCCTCATCGAGGCGCTGGTCTTCGCTCTGGGAGAAAGATGACGTAGGCAGCCGCAGCAAGCACCGACGGGCGGCCTTTCACAGCACAAATTAGCCCCGAATATCCAGCCTCTCCCGCCGCTGCCACTGGCTGACCGAGTCCTGTTCCGAAACGCCGGGATGCGGGTCGCCCGGGCTGTCCACGTAGGCGCCCTCCGGCGCGGGCACCGGTCCCCGCAGCAGGGGGTCATCGGTGCGCTCCATCCATGACGCGAGCCGGCCGCGCATTTCCGCCAGCGGTCCGGCGTAGTCCGGGTCGTTTACCAGGTTACAGGCCTCGTTCGGATCATAGATCAGATCGTAGAGCGCCTCCTCGTGGACTTTGCGCTCGGCCAGGCCGTTGTCCATCAGATACTGCTTGCTGGGTCCGTTGTCGATATTGGGCATCGTCGTCGTCGCCCACTGATCGAAGCGCCGGATATACTTCCAGCGCTGCGTGCGCACCGCCCGTTTCGGTTCATAGCCGGCGTGGTAGCTCACTTCGCCGAAGATCTCTTCGTTGATCTCCTCCGCAGAACCCGACACCAGCGGCACGACAGACCGTCCTTGCAGCCATGCCGGCGGCTCAACGTCCAGGAGCTCGCACAGCGTCGGGTAGATGTCGATCTGCGAGATCATGCCGTCCACCACCTTGCCGCCGCTAAACCCCTGCGGCCCGCGCATGATCAGCGAAACGCCGAAGCCGTGGTCGGTAAGCGTGCATTTCATGCCGGGGAAGGCCAGCCCGTGGTCCGTCGTGTAGATGAACAGCGTATCTCCGGCCAGCCCCGCCTCCTCCAGCGCGTTCAAGACGATCCCAACCTGGTCGTCCAGGATTTTGGCCATGCGCTTGTAAGAGGCCATGTCATAGCGGGTCTGCGGCGTGTCGGGCAGCGGCGCCGGCGGCAGCGTATAGCGCACGTCCTCCTGGTCGCTCGGCTCCGGAAAGACGCGATGCGTCTCCGAGTAGCCCACCGCCAGGAAAAAGGGCCGGTCATGCTCCCGGTTGATAAACTCGACCGCAGCCTCCGTTCTGTACTCCGGACCCCTGGACCCGGGCGGATCGGCTTCGGCGATCCATTCGTATCCCAGCGTACGGGTGTCGAGGGTCAGGTGTTGGAAGCCGCACAAGGCGGTGCGGTAGCCGTGTCCGCGCAGAAAGTTCGCCAAGTGCCGTTCGGGATGCTGCAGGAAGAAGTCCCGGTTGGCCAGTCCCAACTGCCCGCAGGAATGCGAGCTCTGGCCTGTGAGCAGACAGGCCCGGCTCGGCGAGCATGTCGGCGCCGCGCTGAACGCCCGCCGGAAGAGAACGCCCTCCTCCGCCAGCCGCTGCAGATTGGGCGCAGGGACGGCATGACCGTAGGGCTGCAAATACCGGCCCGTGTCGTGCGAATGCAGGTAGATGATGTTCATGTGAGGATTCCTCGCTACCGTGTGTGCATGATGAACTCGGTCGCCGGTGCAGCGGCCTCTGATTTATGTGAACCGACTGGTGGAGAAAACGAAATCATCATGGCACGGTTCATATGAACGGCGCAAACTTGCAGCCCATGGACGATTCTTATCCCGACTCGCGTCCCCAGACAGACACCAGCACAAAAGCCGCCAGTGTACAGACGGCCGACACCGGTCCCAGTCCCCACACGCCAAAATGCGTGTACATCCACGGCCCTGTAAAACCGGTCAGAGTAACGCCCAGCAGGTTGACCGCCACCGCGAGCGATATCACCTTCCCCCGCCGGTCCGGAGCCTGTTCGCTGACCAGGGCGATGGCGCTGACGAGGCCGTACTCGTATGCAAAACGCAGCAGCAGCAATGCGCCAATCACCGGCCACAGCCCGTTATTGACAATCGGCAGAGCGATGTAGAACAGCAATGAACCGAGAATACCTGCCTGAAACGAGCGCTTCTTGCCCACCCGGTCCGTGATCAGGGAGACGAGAACAGCCCCGAACAGTTCTGCCGCGCCTTGCGCCAGGGCCGCCAGGCCAAGGGCCGATGCAGTCAGGCCGTATTCGTTCTGCAGCCAGACGCCGTGAGTAATCAGGACGTGGCCCTGGCTGAACAGGAAGAGGCAATTCGCACCGATGACCGCGTAAGCCGAGCGCCGGTTGGAGCCCAGATCGAAAAGGGCGTTGATATGCCGCACAGCGGGAAGGACGACGGTTGAGAGCTGAGGGGCAAGAGCCGGCTTAACCTTCTTCTCCGCGGCATCTTCCAGGATGCCGCTTACATTTGGAGCGGCTGCCCGCGCCTCACCGGTTCCTTCTCTGTCGCCCGCTAGCGGCGTGTCTGCGCCTCTCGGGGCCTTGGGCAGGAATCCGAGGAGTGCCCAAGCGGAGAGTATCGCAGTGCCCAGAACGAAAAAGGGAAGCTGCCAGCTGAAATGGTCGAAGAGGAGACCCATCAACGACAGGCCGAAGATCCCCGCCAAGGCCCAGGAGTACTCAAGTATGCCGATGCCGCGCGCCCTCTGGGCAAAGGGCAGCTGCGCGCTGATGTAGGCCTGGACGGTCGGCACGAAGCCGGTTAACCCTAGGCCCGACAGGACCATCCCGGCCGCGACCGACCAGAATCCGGCGCCGCTGCCCATCAGAAAGGCGCCGACCGCGGCCAGGACGAGGCCAAGGCGCATGACGAGCAAATAGCCGTGGCGGTCCGCCGCGTTCCCGAACAGGGGCGCGCTCAGCCCCACCACGCTGCGTAGGCTGAGTAGACGGCCCAGAACAACGACATTCAGGCCCATCCCCAATGCAATGATCTGCAGGAAGGAGTAGAAGAGCTGGATCGATGTATCGACGACGAGACGTGTCGCGACACAGGCCGCCAAGATATAGCGAAAGCGAGCGAAACCCCGCGCCGCCTCCATGATTTATCCCCTATGAAATGAAAACTCTCAATGAAAGCCGTCAGGCCGACTCGCGCCCCCAGACCGTCAACAGAACGAACGCCGTCAGCGTACCCACCGCCGCCACCGGCCCCAGCCCCCAGACGCCGAGGCGGGTATACATCCACGGGCCGGTAAATCCGCTGAAAGTGGAGCCCAGCAGATTGAGCGCCACCGACAGGGAGATCAGCTTGCCCCGCCGGTCCGGCGCCTGTTCGCTGATCAGGGCGATGGCGCTGACGATCCCATACTCGAACACGAAACGCAGCAGCACCAGTGCGGCAACGACCGGCACCAGCCCCACGTTGATTATCGGTAAAGAAGCGTAAACCAGCAGCGAACCCAGCATGCCGGCCTGTACCGCTCGCTTCTTGCCAACTCTGTCCGTAATCAGAGAGACGAGCACACTGCCGCACAGGTCAGCCGCGCCCTGCGCAAAGGCCACGAGTCCCAGTGTTTGCGGGACCAGGCCGTATTCGGTTTCCAGCCAGGCGCCATGAGCAATCAGGATATGGACCTGGCTGAAATAGAAGAGGCTGTTGGCGGTGATGACGGCCAGCGCCGCGCGCCAGTTGGGGCCGAGATCGAAGAGGTCGGCAAGACCCTGCACTCGAAGAGGGGGGAGAGACGAGAGCATAGGCGTCCAGGCGCGGCTCCGTAATCTCCCCGGCGCGGCGCGCGGACGGGGAGCCGCGCCGCCGGCGTCACGCGGGGCCCCCGCCGTCGCTTCCGGCAGTAGTCTGATCAGCATCCAGCCTGCCAGCATCGCCCCGCCCAGGACGAAAAAGGGGAGCCGCCAGCTGAAGCGGCCAAACAGAAAACCCATCAGCGGCAGACCGATAATGCCCGCAAGCGCCCACGAGTATTCCAGAACGCCGATCCCGCGCGCCCGCTGCGCGAAGGGCAATCGGGCGCTGATGTACGCCTGGCAGGTCGGCAGGAAGCCGGTCAACCCTGCTCCTGAAACGATCATGCCGGCGACAACGGACCAGACGCCGGCGCCGCTGCCCAGCAGAAACATGCCGGCCGCGGTCAACAGGAGCGACAGGCGCATGATGCGGCGATAGCCATAGTTGTCGGCGGCCGTGCCGAACAACGGCGCGCTCAACCCCGCCAGGCTGCGCAGGCTGACGAGACGGCCCAGGACCACGAAATCCATCCCCAGCCCCAGCGCAACCGTCCGCAAGAAAGGAAAGAAAAGCTGTGTAGTTGTATCGATTGCCAGGCGGGTGGCGATGCAGGCCGCCAGGATATTGCGGAAGCGGGCAAACCCGCGCGGCTGGTCTGCGCGCACGCCTGCGCGCGGGGGCCCGCTACTCACCGATTCGACGCACGGTCGCGCCCGGTGGAGGGAAAAAGACAAATGTCCGCGGATCGATCTCTTCATCGAACTTGATGAAGTCGAAGCGCATGTGGAAACCGGTATCTCCTTCGATGGCCAGGGGATAGAAAGTACTCATGTCCAGCCAGACGGTCAACTGCTCCCCCGCCTCTTCGAGTGGACTCTGCCCAGGCGGCAGCAGCACCTGCACGCGCAGCGTATTCCGACCGGCAACCGCCTCCTCGCCGAGAATCTGCAACTCACCTGCCTGCAGTGCGGCCAGCACATCATCCGGCATCGTCTCCAGCAATGAGGTACCAAAGCGCGTACCTGCCGCCGCCGCGCCTTCCGACCGGTCGGTCACGGTGGCCAGGTTCAGCAACGGGTCATACGTCCACGCCTCTTCCTCGTTGAACGTCATAATAAAGACGGCCTTGCGGTTCAGCCCTTCCAGTTCGGCCTCCGCCCGCAGATGCCGCGGCCGCTGGACCCACAGTTCGTACTCGAGCATCTGGTCATCTTTCCCCAGCTGCAGTCGCCCCTGCACAGTCTTCAACGCTTCAAGCCCTGCCGCAGCCTCATCCGGCAGGTTGTCGGCATCCGGCACACGGTTGGTGAATGAGAGCACGGCCAGCCCCACACCTGCCGCGAGAGCCAGCCCCACAACAATTGTCGCGATCCGTTTGCGATCCATCGTATTCCATTTTGGCAGTCAGTTCTTAGCTATAAGGGGTCCGTTGGAAACTCCGAGGACACAATCCAATCTGACAGAGATTGATACATCATTTCCAAGGGGGACAGGCTCTGTCTCATCGGGCGTTTTCCTGTTGTGAATCGAACACAAGGCTACATCCAGATTCGGGGCGGGGCGTCGTCCTTCTCAGGAGGCGGCGGCAACTCGGCCTGCCCACCGGCGATGGACTCACTGGCGACAGAATTCTTGTCGACTGACCCATCATCGACCGACCCATTGCCGCTGGTCCCACCGTTGACGACGCCACTGTCATGATCGAGGTGTGGAGAAGCAGTATGCGGTGAGGGGACTTCCTCTCCGCGCTCCTTGACACTCTCGCCTGCGGTCTTCAGATAGACCTCCCGGCCCTGGCTCCGGCCCCGGTCCGGCCCAAGAATACCGGCTGCTTCAAGCTGCTCCACCAGACGGTTGGCGCGGTTGTAGCCGACCCGCAGCTTCCGCTGCAAAATCGTCACCGAGCCGCGGCCGGCCTCCGACACGACCTGTACCGCCTCGTCGAATAGCCCGTCCCGGCCCTCGTCGGCCTGCGCCTGATCACGCAAACGGTTCTGTCCGTCCTCCCTTTCGAGGAGTGGGAGAGTTTCCCCTTCGCTTCTCGGCGGAGTAGCCTCCGCTGCCGGCAGTTCTTGCTCTTCAATAGGCGAGGAAGGAGGGTCAGGAGTGAAGAGCGGGAACTGTTCGCTTTCTTCTCGCCCCGGTCCCTTCCCCTCCTGCTCCTGGATGTAAGTTTCCAAACTGTGGAAGTTTTGCCAGTAGCGGACGATGCGGTTGGTCTCCGCATCATCCAGAAACGCGCCTTGCAGCCGCTCCAATTTGCTCGCGTCCGGCGCCATAAACAGCATGTCGCCCCGTCCCAGCAGATTCTCGGCGCCCGGCACATCCAGCACCACCCGGCTGTCTATCTGGCTGGTCACGGCGAAGGCGATGCGGGCCGGAAAATTGGCCTTGATCAGGCCGGTGATGACATCGACCGAGGGGCGCTGGGTCGCGATGATCATATGAATGCCGACCGCGCGCGCCATCTGCGCCAGGCGGATCACATGTTTCTCCACCTCCTCCGGCGCGGCCATCATCAGATCGGCCATCTCGTCGATGATGACGACGACGTAAGGCAGGATCTCCTCGCCCAGTTTACGCAGATAGGCGTTGAAGCGCTCCAGATCGCGTACGCCCGCCTTGTTGAGCAGCTGATAACGCCGCTCCATCTCTTTGATGCACCAGAAGAGCACGCCTGAGGCCCGGTCCACGTCGGTCACCACCGGGCTGAGAAGATGGGGCGTCCCGTTGTAGACGGTCAGTTCGACCATCTTCGGATCGATCATCAACAGGCGCAGCGTTTCCGGCGTGTGGGTCAGAAGCAGGCAGCCGATGATCGAATTGATGCAGACCGACTTGCCCGTCCCGGTGGCGCCGGCAATCAGAAGATGGGGCATCCGCGCCAGGTCGGTGACCACCGGCTTGCCCCGCACGTCCTCGCCCAGAGCAATGGGCAGGCGGCCCCTGGCCTGTAAGGAATCGAACGCCTCGCTCTGCATCAACTCCTTCAGGCCGACATTGTTGCTTTCGGTATTGGGCACTTCGATGCCGACGTAGCTTGTTCCCGGAATCGGGGCTTCAATCCGCACCGTGCGCGCGGCAAGCGCCAGCGCCAGATCGTTGCTCAGGCTGGCGATCTTGCTGACCTTCACCTTGGTGCGCTTCGTCTCTCCGCGCACAGTGCGCTCGGTATAGCCTGGACGGATCAGATATTGCGTGACGGTCGGACCGGCGTTGACCCCTTCAAAATCAGCGGGAACGCCAAACAGCGCCAGGGTCTCCTCCAGCAGCCGGCCCCGGTAGCGGATAAGATCGTCGCTGTCGATCGACCGGTCCCAGAAGTCCAACATATCGCTCAGCTGCGGAAGTTCCCACGCCGGTTCAACGCTCCCGTTTCTGTCTTTCGGGTGTCGATCCGTGCTCATCCCCGTCAACTGATCATCAGAACCGCCCAACTCTTCCGCCTGCAGCGACGGCGAATCTTCGGCAGAGCGGCCGGCCTGCCGTAAGGGGGATAGGGGCGTGGAGTGAGGAACGGGAGCGTGTGTCTCGTTTCGCTCCCGTTTGGCGGGCGTCCTGGTTCTGAAGAGATCTTTGCGTCGTTCTTCCCGCCACAGCTCTTGCAGGACGCCCCGGAGTTCCTGGCTCACGGTACCGGCCCAAACCCGGAGGCCGCCCCACAAGCGGCGGCCGGTCAGCAGCGCCAGTCCCGACAGCGCGACCAGAAGAATCACCGTCCACCCGCCCCAGCCGGGCAGTCCATCCGCCAGTGTATTGGCGAAAAGGTGACCGAGCGCGCCGCCCGCCCCACCGTCGAGGACGCGCGCCGCCCGTGTCATTGGAGGCAGCGCCAGCGTGATGGCGGTAATGTATGCCAGAAAGATCAGCAGCAGGCCGCTCGGCGCCCGCCAGGGCAGAACCGGCAGCTCCCCGCCCGACCGGCTTCCGTCGCCAGACGGGGACTTCCGGCGTCCCGGCCCTTCGATGGCGCGCAAGACCAGCCACAAGCCAAGGAGTCCGGTCAGCAAGGGTACACCGGCCACGCCGTCACCGGTGGCGTAGCGCAGGAAATCGATCCACAGCCCTGTGACACTGCCACGCGATCCGGTCAGCAGGCTCAGCAGCGTAAAGACCGAGATCAACACGAGACTGAGGCCGACAACCTCCACGCGGGCGACCGCCGCCAACCCGTCCCAAGGCCGCTTCTGCGGAGTTGCTTTCTTCTTCGTACGCTTCTTGGCTACCATATCAGCAGTGGTAAGTAGGTCGCGGCTGGCGGAGGGCAATCGCACCGGCCACTGAAGTCCAATAGTTCACTAGATGATACGCACGGAAAGAACAAACGTTCCCAGAACAGTATACCAATGAACTCGGATTTCACCAATCAGTTCTTAATGTATTACCGGCCTGAAACGCAACGATTTGCCCGCGCTTTGCAGCCGAATGGCGGGCGTCTTTCAATCGCAGCGGGCAGGATTCGGCGCGACCGCGCCTTCGTCTCCAGAAAGGCCGGTCGCGGACGGCCGCCTATACCTGAATCACGACGGGCAGGATCATCGGCCGCCGTCCCATCTCATTGCTGCAGAAGCTGGCCAAAGCGTTGCGAACGCGGCGGGAGAGTACCGTGGGGGCCGCCTTGCCTTTGACCTCGTTGCGCACGATCTTCTCCGCCCGCTGAATCAACCCCTCGTTGTCCCGAATATAGACAAAACCCCGGCTGATGATTTCCGGGCCGTAAAGGATGGAGCCATCGAATTCGTCCAACGCGACGATACAGACGAGGAAGCCGTCGCTCCCCAAATGGCGGCGGTCGCGCAGGACGACGCTGCCAATGTCGCCCACGCCCAACCCGTCGACAAAAACGTGGTTGGCGCTGACATGTTCGCCCAAACGCGCCGCTGTCGCACCGGTCTCATCTTCGAAGCGGCCGAACTCGACCACCTGCCCGTCTTCGACGACGTAGACGTTCTCAGGCGCAATGCCCACCTCCTCCGCCAGTTCTCCATGCAGGACGAGATGACGGTAAGCCCCATGCACCGGGATGAAATAGCGGGGCCGCACCAGTTCCAGCATACGGCGGTAGTCCTCCTTGCCGCCATGTCCGCTCACGTGTACATCGTCGGACAGCTCATGATAGAAGACCCGGGCCCCGCGGCGGTACAGATTGTCCACAGTGCGGTTGAACAATTCCTCGTTGCCGGGGATCGGTGTGGCGCTGAGCACCACCGTGTCTCCCTTGCGCAGGCTGATCTGACGCTGGTCGCCAATGCTCATGCGCACCATGGCGCTGGTGGGTTCTCCCTGGCTGCCGGTGGCGATGATGGTGACCTGGTGGGAGGGCAGCTCTTCCATCTCTTTGGCGGTCAACAGCTCGTCCTGCCGGATATCGAGGTAGCCCAGTCCGATCGCGATCTTTACGTTGTTGATCATCGAGCGCCCGATCATGCCGACCCGCCGACCATGCTTGCGGGAAATTGTGATGATCTGCTGCACGCGGCTGATGTTGCTGGCAAAGGTTGCCAGAATCACCCGTCCATTCACCTGCGAAAAGATGTCGTCCAGGGTCTCCTCGACTTTAGTTTCGCTGGGTGTGCTGCCTTCCGCTTCAATGTTGGTGCTGTCCCCCAGCAGCAGCAGGACACCCTCATCGCCCCAGCGTTCCAGTTTGTCAACCTCGGTCAACTTGCCGTCGACCGGCGTATCATCAAACTTGTAGTCGCTGGTGAGGATCACCAGCCCGGCCGGCGTGGAAACACTGACCCCCACACTGTCCGGGAAGCTGTGGCAGGTATGGAAAAACTCCACTGTAAACGGCTCCAGCGCGATGACATCGTCTTCCGTCACCGTATGCAGTTCCGTCTGTGCCAGCAGACCATGCTCGGACAGCTTGCCCTGAAGCAGGCCCCTGGTCAGCGCGGTGGCGTAGACGGGGGCGTCCAACCCCTGGTCGATCAGATAGGGCAGCGCGCCGATATGGTCCTCATGTCCGTGCGTCAGCACGATGCCCCGAATCCAGTCCAATCGGTCCAGCAGATACTCGGTTTCCGGAATCACGACATCCACGCCGTGCATATCGCTGTCGGGGAACATCAGGCCGGCGTCAACGATGAGGATGTTTTCGCCGGACTCCAGAACCATCATATTTTTCCCGATCCCACCGAGGCCTCCGAGTGGGATCACCCGCAGTTGCGTCGTGTCGGTGTCGTCCTCTTGCGGACGGTCCGTTTCAACAGGGGCTATTTTCGTTTGGTCCATTCGATCTCTCCTTTGTGAAGCAATACAGACGAGGCGCCTGCACTGCCGGAAATTTTGTCCAATATAAAAACGCCGGGCAGCAGCAGCTCCCAGCGCGAAAAAGAATCTCCTATGAAAAAAAGTTCAACATATGCGCGCAAGGCAAACAGAGGATGAAATAGAGGGGAAATCCCTTCACCCTCCGGCCGCGGCCAATTTCACAAACCTCAGGGCCAGTGGCCAGGCTCGCTCCCTGGATTCAGTTATTCCCTTTCATTATACCTTTGACTGGCCTGTTTGTCTACTATCTTCGCCGCGCGGGGAGGGAGTTTCACGAACAGGGTTGACACGGACAGGAGGGCGGCGACGCGGCCGGCTGCAGCCAGAGCCGTTAAGGAGTTGTACGACCGGCCGCTAATACACGCCCAGATAGCGGTCCAGCTCCCACTGCGTTACAAAATTGCGATAGCTGTCCCACTCCAGGGTTTTGGCCTCGACATAACGTTCGAAAACGTGCTGGCCCAGGGCATCCTGCACGACTTCGTCCTGGCGCAGGGCATCCAGCGCCTCGCCCAGGTTGCCCGGGAGCGTCTCCAGGCCGGTGCGGTCGCCGTTCATCTGGTACAGGTCCTCCTCGGCCGGCATTGGCGGGTCCAGCTTGCGTTCGACGCCGTCGAGGCCCGCGGCGAGCATGACGGCGAAGGCGAGGTAGGGATTCGCGCTCGGGTCGGGGCAGCGAAGTTCGCAGCGCGTACTCTGCGTCCGGTTGGGATTGATGCGGGGGATGCGGATAAGCGCGCTGCGGTTTGTGCGGCCCCAGGAGACATAGACCGGCGCCTCATAGCCGGGCACAAGCCGCTTGTAGCTGTTCACCAGCGGCGCGATGATCGGAGTGATGGCTGCCGCGTGCGCGAGCTGGCCCGCGATAAAGTGCAGCGCCGTCTTGCTCAGACCATATTCATCTTCGGGGTCGTACATGCAGGTTTCGTCCTCGCCAAAGCGCCACAGGCTCTGATGAACGTGCATGCCGGAACCGTTTACCCCGGTGATCGGCTTGGGCATAAAGGTACAGTGAAGTCCATTCTTCTGCGCGATCGCTTTGAGCGTAGTCCGCAAAGTGATGGTATTGTCCGCCGCGGCCAGGGCAGGACCGTACTGGAAGTCGATCTCATTCTGCCCGCTCGCGACTTCGTGATGGGATGCCTCGACCTTGATGCCGAGGGCGTTAAGCGCATCGACCATCTGGCGGCGCACACCATGCGCCGAATCGGAGCTTACGTCGAAATAACCCGCTTCGTCGTGTGGGGTCAGAGGGTAGAGGCTGTTATCCTGGTGGCGCCGGAAGAGGAAGAACTCCAGCTCCGGACCGACGAGAAAATCAAATCCCAATTCCTGGCCCCGCTTCAATTGCCGGCGCAAAATATAACGGGGATCGCCGGCAAAGGGATCTCCGTTCGGGGTGAAGACATCACAGACAACGCGGGCGGTGGACAACTCCATCTCCCAGGGGATCGGCATGAATGTATCCAGGTCCGGCACCAGATACATATCGCTCTCAGCGACGCGCGCGAATCCCTCAATCGAGCTGCCGTCGAACCAAACACCATTTTCGACAGCGCGATCCCAAAGTTCAATCGGGATCGTTACCTGCTTGACAATGCCCACGATATCGCTGAACTGAAGACGCACAAAGCGAACGTTGTGCCGCTTGATCGTATCGTCGATCTTTTCCAGCGTCTCCATCAGTTTTTCGTCTGCAAATGCATCCAAGAGCATATCTGCCTTCCCCTTTCAG
The DNA here is from genome assembly GCA_022821545.1 of Caldilineaceae bacterium. GTDB lineage: Bacteria > Chloroflexota > Anaerolineae > Caldilineales > Caldilineaceae > Bin5. The sequence continues at coordinate 28,965 of JAJEDJ010000057.1, read as the reverse complement.
ATAGTTTTCAGTGGGCAGCTCTAATCGATAAAGTGAGCGAACATGAGAAATCAGGGCCTGAATTACTGAGAAGAGCCTGAGTTACTGAAAACTGTACAATCGTCAGTATAAAAGGACAAGGGGGCAGACACAATAAAACGCGCCGCCCCCCTGTTGTTAAAAGCTATCGGTCCAACTTTAAATCCCGTAGTACATCACGAATTCCTGCGGATGCGGGCGCAGGCGGACAGCATCCACCTCTTCCAGTCGCTTGTACTCGATGTACGCATCCAACAGGTCCGGCGTGAAGACGCCGCCTTCGAGGAGGTAGTCGTTGTCTTCTTCGAGCGCGTCCAAGACCTCGCCGAGGCTGCCCTTCACCATCTCCACCTCTTTCAGGACATCCTCTTCGTACAGGTCAATCTCGGCCGGGTCGCCGGGATCGATCTGGTTCTTGATGCCGTCCATGCCGGCCATCACCATGGCGGCGAAGGCCAGGTACGGGTTCGCGCCGGGGTCGGGGCAGCGGAATTCGATGCGCTTGCTATTCGGTGACTGGCTGTACATCGGGATGCGGCAGGCGGCAGAACGGTTGCGGGCGGAGTAGGCCACGACGACCGGGGCCTCGTAGCCGGGAACCAGGCGGCGGTAGCTGTTGGTCAGGGGGGCGCAGAAGGCCAGAAGCGAGTTGATGTGCTTCAGCAGGCCGCCGGTAAAGTACAGGGCCATGTCACTGAGGCCGGCGTACTGATCACCGGCGAAAAGCGGCGTACCGTCTTTCCAGAAGCTCAGGTGCGTGTGCATACCGGAACCGTTGTCTTCAAACAGCGGCTTGGGCATGAACGTGACCGTCTTGTCGTTCGCCTTGGCGACGTTTTTGATGATGTATTTGAACAGCTGCACCTGATCGGCCATCTGCAGGAGCGGCTTGAACTTCATATCGATCTCAGCCTGGCCGGCCGTGCCCACCTCGTGGTGATGCACTTCGATGTCAATGCCGGCATCGATCATTGTGCGCGTCATCTCGGAGCGGACGTCCTGCAGCGTATCATAGGGAGAAACGGGGAAGTAGCCCCTCTTGAGGCCGACCGAATGGCCGCCGCTCATCTCGCCCGAGTTCCACGGCGCTTCCACACTGTCCACGTAGTAGCTGGCCGTGTGGCGGCCCGCCTCATAGGAGACACCGTCAAAGATGAAGAATTCGGCTTCCGGCCCGACATAGATCGTGTCGGCAATGCCATCGGATTCGACGTAGCTGACCGCTTTGCCGGCGACGTTGCGAGGGTCGCGGCTGTAGGCTTCGCCCGTCAGCGGGTCGTGGACGTTACAGATCGCGCTCAGCGTCGGCATGGCGCAGATCGGGTCGATGACCGCGGTCGCGGGATCCAACCGCAGCACCATGTCGCTGTTCTCGATGCTCTGGAAGCCGCGAATCGACGAGCCGTCAAAGCCCATCCCTTCATTGACCGCCTCATCCGCATCGAACTCTTCGACCGGCATTGTGAAGTGATGCCACTGGCCGAACAGATCAGTGAATTTGACATCCACCATCAGAACGTTATTGTCCTGAATGGCACTGTTCAGATCGGCAATTGAACTTACGTTGAGTTTCATTCCTCACTTAATCCTTTCAGAAATGGCGTGGGGTCCTTTTGACCTGACAATAAGACGATGGAACGATAACTACAGTAGTATACCCTGCCACTTATGGCGCATTCATGGACAATCCGAATAACGATTGTCCATATTTGTTTGTGCAGATTGCATGATCGCCGGAATTGCCGCTCTCAATCCCCCGTTGCCCGCATTCACCCCCACACGCAGGGCAACCCGCCTATCATATCCCTCCGGGCCGTCACAGGCCAATTTCTCCCTGTCCGATTTCACTGCTACACTGATGCCCCAACAGCGATGCCCCAACAGCGATGCCCCAGCGGCGATGCCCCAGCGGCAGCAGTTCGACGCCGGACGCTGCGCAAGGGAGACACGAACGAGCTTCCCCCTGCCGACCAACGTTAAAGAGCCGATACCAGAGCCGATACCAGAGCCGATATTATGTCGAAACTAGCCCTCTATGAAAAGGATCCGTCCGTCCGCATCGTAGCCGGCGCCTGCCCGCACGACTGCCCGGATACATGCAGCTGGCAGATTGCAGTGGACCGCACAAGCGAGCGGGCGCTGGATATTTGGGGCCGCGTTGATCATCCGGTCACGCAGGGCGCGCTGTGCGGCAAGGTCGACCGCTATCTGGAGCGGGTCTACCACGCCGACAGGTTGACCCGCCCGCTCCGACGCGTGGGCCCGAAGGGCAGCGGCCGCTTCGAGCCGGTTTCCTGGCGCGAGGCGCTGGACGAGATAGCAACGCGTCTGCAAGGCGTCATCAACGAATGGGGGCCGGAGGCGGTCCTGCCCTACGCCTACGCCGGCACCATGGGCTGGCTGCAGCAACACGGCATCTCCAACCGTTTTTTCCAGCAGATGGGGGCCAGCCGCCTTGCATACACGATCTGCTCCGAGGCCGGGTTTGAAGGCTACCTCTATACCATCGGCTCAACCATCGGGACCGAGCCGGAGGACTTCGCCCACGCCCGCCTGATTTTGATCTGGGGCAGCAACACGCTCACGAGCAACCTGCACCTGTGGCCGTTCATCCAGGAGGCGCGCAAACAGGGCGCCCGCGTGGTCGTCATCGACCCGGCCCGCACGCGCACCGCCAGGGCCGCGGACGAGTGGCTGCCCATCCGACCCGGGACCGACGGCGCGCTCGCGCTGGGCATGATGCACGAGATCGTCAACGCCGACCTGCACGACAAGGCGTACGTGGCGGCCCACACGGTCGGTTTCGAGCAGCTGAGGGAACGCCTGCAGGAATGGCCGCCCCAGCGCGCGGCCCGGGTCACCGGCATTCCGGCCGCACGAATTCGTGAGCTGGCGCGGGACTATGCCGCGACGCGACCCGCGGCCATCCGGGTCAACTACGGCCTGCAGCGCCACTTCGGCGGCGGCATGGCGATGCGCAACATCACCTGTCTGCCGGCGCTGGTCGGGGCATGGCGGGAACAGGGCGGCGGCATCCAGCTCAGCGTGAGCGGGCAGCTGCGCCACCTCGAAAAGAGCGGCCTGGAGCGGCCCGACCTGCTGGCCGGACGCATCCCGCGCACAATTAACATGAACCGCCTGGGCGACGCGCTCAGTCTCGACCGGACCCGCCTGGCCGCGGCCCACTATGCGCCACGGCCCGTGGACCGCAAGCCCGCGCCCGATGAAGCCGGCCCGCCCGTGAAGGCCCTGATCGTCTACAACAGCAACCCCGCCGCGGTCGCGCCCGACCAGTCTTCGGTCCAGGCCGGGCTGGCGCGCGAGGATCTTTTCACCGTCGTCCTGGACCACTTCCAGACCGACACCGCCGACTATGCGGACTATCTTCTGCCCGCCACCACACAGGCCGAGCACTGGGACCTGCAACGCATGTACGGCCACCATTTCGTGGCGCTGAACCGGCCCGCGATCCCGCCGGTGGGGGAGGCGCGGCCCAACAGCGCCATCTTCCGGGGGCTCGCCCAGGCCATGGGCTACACCGACAGCGGCTTCTACGAGGACGACGAGACCGTTCTGCGCAACTTCGTCGAGGCGCAACGCCATCCGCTCTATGACACGGTCACCTGGGAGGCCCTGCTCGAAAACGGCTTCGTGCGCCTCAACCTGCCCCAACCCTATTTGCCGTTCGCCGAGGGCAACTTTCCCACTCCCAGCGGCAAATGCGAGTTCTACAGCGAGCGCATGGCGCAGGACGGCTACGACCCGCTGCCCACTTACACACCGCCGAAGAGCGAGGAGAGAGGGGCAAAGAGCGAGGAGAGAGGGGAGAGGAGTGAGGGGAGAGAGAATGGCGGCGCCGCGGCGGAGCCGGACGGGCGCTCGCTGGCCTGTATCTCGCCGCCGGCTCATTCCTTCCTCAATTCGTCGTTTTCAAATCTGGAGCGTTTTCGCGGGCGGGAGCGTGAGCCCCTGCTGTGGATTCATCCGCAGGACGCGGCGGCGCGGCGGATCGAGGAGGGCGCCTGGCTGCGCGTCTGGAACGAGCTGGGCGAGGTCGCGCTCACGGCCCGCGTCACTGAAGAGATTATGGCGGGCACAGTCCTGGCCCCAGGCATCTGGTGGAACAAGCACAGCGCGGACGGCCGCAACGTCAACCAGCTCACCCCGCAGGACGAGACCGACATGGGCGCGTCAGGCAGCTTCTACGACGTGCGCGTTTTTGTGGAGCCGGCGTAAGGGGGTTGTTCTGGAAGAGTATTGTACAAATACGAAGTCGTACTCTACCGGATCAATGCTGACGACAGATTCGTGGCCGAAGTGCCTGGATATTCCGGCTGCATGGCACACGGCGACACGCAGGAAGTTGCGTTCCATAACATCTTCGCGGCGACGGCACTCTGGCTCGACACCTCACGTGAGTTCGGCGACCCTATACCGGAATCCCAAGGGCGAGCGCTTGATGCTGGCCTGCGCCGGTTCATGATCGTGGATGACTGAATCATTGACTCTACAATTGGGCTCTAACCGAACGGCATTGCGCGCTCTGATCAGAGTTGGCTATAGCCGGATAGATGCATGGTTTTTTATTTCGTGATCTTGTGATTGGGGTTAACCAAACACTTGACATTTGAATCACATTCCCCCATTCTGCTGTTAAGCGCTTCATGGGTTAAGCGTTTCGAGGGTGGAAGACGACAATCGATATCGCATTTGGCAGGGGACCAACCAGACCTCCGCGACCTCTTGGATCAATTGAGAGGCTGATTGGAGAGTTCGAATTGGACGAGAAGGCTTGGCGAGATCGGGGGGTCAATTCTTCTACGGGCAACTCAAGAGGAGGTTGCAAAGTACACGACTCAGCGTGTCAGCAATCTGCAGTAAAGGCAGGTTTCCAATGCACGAGCACAATAAGAACGAACTCTATGGGCGCGTGAAGCAAGGACTCACGGGAATAGGGTATGTCGGAAGTTTGCTCCAAGAGAATTATGAGTATGCGGATATTCTCGCTCCAGAATACTCAGTAGGCAGGATTCCGCTCGCTGCGTTTGCTCAAGAACCTCCTTCATATCGCAATGCGTGTTTCGGTGTTGTCTTCGCTAACGGCGTGGAGGGTCCCACGCTGATTGCAACGTGTCGTTCTTTGGGCGCTCCTCAGATTCTCGAGGTACACCATAACCACATTAAACGTTGGAAGATGACCAGGCAGGGAGAACCGCTGTTTCTTGAGCAAGTGAAGGCTGAGGAAGTTGAAGTTTTTTTCGAACGAAATCGAAATGACTGGTCTCCAAGACGAATTCTGCGGGAAAAGTCTGCTGGCCGGGGCGCCGCGTCTCAGCTTGACTTCTTCGATCTGGGCTTGCTCCCACTTCTAGAGCAACAAGCACGTGAAAAGCTTGACCGTCTGTTACAGGAAACTGTGGAACTGTCTATTGAAGAATTTCAACGGGACTCCGATTTCACAGATGACAATTATCCTCCTTTGTTTCGCCTTCTCTTTAGGCTTATCGCCGCTAAAGTTCTAGCCGACAGAGGTCATCCAGGTGATTGGCTTAAGGACGAGGCCCGCCTCACTATCAATGCGGTGCAAGCCTTCTATTTCAAGCAAGAGTCTCCAGAAGCAGTGCTCAGTCACTCATCGACTCAACAGGTTGCCTGGGAGCGTGTTAAGAAGGCCTTCCATTTTCAAAATCTTTCGGTAGATGCCCTAGCATATGTATATGAGAATACGCTGGTAGCGCCAGAAACGAGGAGACTATTCGGCATTCACAGCACTCCACCAGCAATCGCACAGTACATCACTCGCCACCTCCCCTTCGAAGACTTACCATTGGATCAGCGCCGCATATTCGAACCATTCGCGGGTCACGCGGTATTTCTCGTTGCTGCGATGCAACGTATGCGAGAACTCATGCCACCTGAAATGACCTCAGCGCAACGTCATCGATACTTCGTGAATATGCTTTGTGGAATTGAGATAGACGATTTTGCCAGGGAAGTTGCCCGACTATCTCTGATGCTAGCCGATTATCCCAATCCAGATGGCTGGCGACTTTACAGTGCGGACGCACTGCGTTCTGACCTCTTTGATCAAGAGTTGGACGCTGCTCATATCGTCCTGTGCAACCCCCCCTTTGAAAATATTGGTGTCAAAGAGAGAGAAAATTATGGACACCTCTCGTCCGTCAGAAAGCCAGCTGCCATTCTTCACAGAGTACTTCAAAGGCCTCCTGACTTGCTCGGATTTGTGCTGCCGCGTTCGTTCCTAGTGGGGCGAGGCTATAGGCAAGTTCGATCTGAGATCGGGCAGTCATACTCATCAATAGAGTTGGTTTCCCTCCCGGACGAGGTTTTTACCCATTCTGATGCGGAGGCAGTGCTCCTGTTGGCATCCAAGAAGGGCGGCCGAGAAGGCAGACTCCGAACAAGCGATGTGGATAAAGGAGACTTAGAGCACTTTTATCTCACACATGAACCGACGCGGCAGTCTGAGGATCACTTTGAGGTATCATCGAGTACATTCGAGAGCAGAATATGGTTCCCAACTCTTCAAAGTGTTTGGAAGGCTACAAGTCGAATGAAGCGACTGAGTGATGTCGCGGACATTCACAGGGGGATTGAATACAATGTTCCGTTCCGGTCAAACGAATCTCATTTGGTCTCAGAGACTTACCTCCCTGGGTATAGCCCTGGCATTCAGAAGGTGAAGAGTGCGGTGGAACCTTTTTTGATTCGTAAAAGGGTCTATCTTAATGTATCGAAGGACCGCATGAGAGGCTCGGCTTACAAGCATCCCTGGAAACAGCAGAAATTGGTGGTCAACTCAGCTCGTAGGACACGAGGAGCGTGGCGCGTAGTTGCCTCTATAGACTATCTCGGGTTGGTCTGCTATCAGAATTTTCACGGCATCTGGCCTGATAATTCGATAACTCTGGAAACTTTAGCCGCCATCCTGAACGGCCCTATTGCCAATGCATACGTGGCCACTAGAGAAGGCGGAAGAGATGTATGTAGGCAGACTCTACTGGGAATCCCAATTCCTGATCTGCATGCTGACCAAGACGAAGCTATCTCGACTTTGGTTCATAAGTACGCGGATGCGCGTGAGCAGTGGCTGGCCGGAATCCTGGCAGATGCGGAGGGCCACGATACATGTGGTAATCTGCTTAGGCTGATTGATGCCGAAGTTCTCCGGTCATACGATCTGTCGCCTCGTACCGAACGAATTCTCCTTGATTACTTTTCTGACCAGTCTCGCCCTGGGCCTGTCGAGTTCAAGGAATACTTTCCCAACTGGTTCAAGCCATACATGCCTTGGCATCGATATTTGTCGGAAGAATTGGAGCAAGCTTCAGCTACATCGACACTCGGCCGGTTGCCAGTCATTGATGACGCGCTTATCTCGGACGCTATGAGACGTTTGTGACAGGATGACTTTGTGGACTCCATTGAGGGTTATCTTTTGGATACGAATATTGCCAGCGCATCCTGGGACTATGGGGCGCCAAGTCACAGAAGCGTAAGGAACCGACTAGAGGAACTTGGCGATGCTATAGTGTACGTTTCGGCAGTGTCTATTGCTGAAGTCGAGTATGGTCTACAAATAGCCCCTTCTATCGACGTTCAACGACAGTCCACCGTCAGAAGAGCGATGGATAGCTTCAAGGTCCTGGATATCGACAAGCATACAGCCAATACATATGCAGAGATTCGCGCCAACCTCTTTCGCACACACTCACCGAGGAGTCGTCGTGGCAGGCTTACTCGAAAATACATTGAGGATCTAGTTGATCGCACCACAGGTAAAGAACTCGGAATCCAGGAAAACGATCTGTGGATTGTGAGTGTCGCCGTCCAGTACAACTTGATTCTAGTGACGAACGACAGGATGCACAGAGTAACTGAGGCAGCAGTGTACGCTGACAGAACAGAATGTTGGAGATAGAACAATCGCTAGAATCTACTCTGGTCCGGCGTTTTCGCGTCCAGTGATTGTGTAGGTTGGCAGAGAGTGGGCCTCTCTCCCCTCCCCCCTCAATTGCCGCTGTACAGGTTGTCGTGCAGGGCGTTTGCATAGCGGTCGATGTTGCGTTCGCGGCGGCGGCCGCCGCTCTCATCCAGCATCCGGTTGCGCGCAGCCTGGGCCGGGGCACCGGGAACCTGCGTGGCGCCCACACCGGGCACATCGACACGGTAGGACGCGGGGGCATCGGCCTGGCGCAGCTTCAGAATGCTGTCGGCCAGAGCCGCGCCGGCCTCTTCCCTCTGCTTCAAGGCGGTGCTGCCGATCAGGTTCTTTACCTGCGTGATGATCCCCAGGAGGTCGTGCGCCGGTTTGGTGCCGGCCCCGATCATCAGCCCTGTGACCAGAATGTCCCACAGGTCCGGCACCTGGTCCAGAAAACCGGGCAGGGACTGGCCCAGATAGGCCATCAAACGCATGCCGCTGTAGTTGGAGACCACGACGCCGAGGAAAATGCCCGCCAGCAGGCTGGTGCTTCGTTTGAACGCGACATAGCCGGGCGACTTGAGATCGCTGGGCCGCCAGCCCAAAAAACGCAGCGCGCCCCACTCAAGGTAGTGCCAGCCCAGCTCCATCAGGCGCTCGATCCCCGCGGCCGCCCCCAGCAACGGAACCATCGCCGGCATCACGGTCGTTATCTCCGTCCCGACCGTCTGCTCCGTCCCTGCGGCCAGCGTCAACTTCGGCAGCGCGCCCGCCAGAAAGAGACCGCCGAAAACACCCCATACCAACCGTCGCACAGTATTCATCCGCATACCTGTCTCTCCTACAGTTCTACAGTTCTCAGTCCCCGGCTTCCGCTTCCCGGCGTTCGCCTCCCGGCTGCCTGCAACGGCAGTTCAGGAGGCGGCCGCGTCCCGTTCCGCCAGTTCGACCAGCAGCCGGACGCCGTATCCCGTCGCGCCCTTCGGCGTCTCCGCATTGATCCGGCTGTCGGCCAAGACCATATTGGCAATGTCCAGATGGGCCCAGGGGTAGCCTTCAGTGAAATGTTCAATAAACTTCGCGCTGCTGCTCACGCCGGCGCGCCCGGCGCTGTTCTTGACCTCGGCCATGTCGCTCTTGATCGGCTTCTCGTACTCCGCATCCATCGGAAGGGGCCATAATCGCTCCCCGCAGTGGTCGGCCGCGGCGATCAGCTTCTCCTCCAGAGAGCTGTCGTTGCTGAAGAGTCCGGCGCGAATATGCATTCCAAGCGCCGTGCCGATCGCGCCCGTCAGCGTCGCCAGGTCCACCACCGCGACCGGGTCGAAACGGGCGGCGTACGCCAGCGCGTCCGCCAAAATCAGCCGCCCCTCCGCGTCCGTGCTGATAATCTCCGCCGTCTTGCCCGTCATACCCGTGACGATGTCGCCGGGCCGGAACGCTTCGCCATCCGGCATATTCTCAACACAGGGCGCGATCCCGATGACCCGCCGCGGGACGCCAAGCCGGCCTATCGCCTCCATCGCGCCGATCACCGCCCCCGCGCCCCCCATATCGTCCTTCATCGCCCACATGCCGCCGGTGCGCTTGAGGCTGATACCGCCCGTGTCGAATGTGATGCCCTTGCCGACAAATATCAGCGGCGCCTCCGAATCTCCTTGCGGCGCATGTTCCAAAATGACAAACTGGGCCGGATTCGCGCTGCCCTGGCTCACCGCCAGCAGGATCCCCATGCCCTCTTTCTGCATCGCGGCCTCGTCCAGCACCGTGCATTTCAAGCCGACGCCGGCCGCCATCGCCCGGGCGCGGGCGGCCATCTCCAGCGGCGTCAGAAGATTGGCCGGCTCGTTGACAAGATCGCGTGCGCTGCACACCGCGCGGCCGATCGCCTCTCCCCTGGCTACCCCGCGCGCAACGTCCTCCAGCTTGGCCGCGCTGTACTCCACGACCGTACAACTGGTCAATCCCGCGTCCTCCTGCTTGCGTCCATAGCGTCTGGGTTGGTAGCCGGCCAGCAGGGTACCCAGCGCCACCTCCTGCGCTGCCGCGTCTGCGTCATGGCCGGCAATACCGGCGCCGTGAACGATCGTGGCCATCGTCTTGACGCCCTTGAGCTTGGCCGCAGCCTGCGCGGCCACGGCCGCCGCCCGCCTGATCTGATCGAGCCCAAAGCGCTCGCTGCCGCCCAAACCGACGATCAGCGCCCGCGGGGCGCTCAGCCCGCCGGCGTCAGCCGCTTCATCGCCGGCCGCGCCGCCGTTCGCGCGTGCATACAGCAGCGCGGTCGTCTCGGCCTCGCCACTGAAATCCCCCTGCGCGATCAGGCGGCTGATGGCGCCGTTGAGGGCGCGGTCGATGGCGCCGGTCGCGCCGCCGGGCGCGGTGACGCCGGCGAACAGGTTGACGACAATAAGATCGACATCGCTCTCAGCGATATTCCCCTGCTCTACCCGAAGTTCCATGTTCAGTGTCCTGTGGTCGGTGTCCAACAGTCAGCATCCAGCGGTCAGTGGAGCCACTGGCCGTGAGACACTGGCCGTGAGACACTGTAGCTGGCTGTAGGGGTTACAGATTTGTGCGCAGTCGCGTCGCCGCGGCCTCCAAAATCGCATCGGTCTTGCAGAAGCAGAAGCGGGCGACATTCTCGGCCAGATGGCTGTGTTCGGGGTTGTAAAATGCGGAGGGCGGGATCGCGGTCACGCCGATCTCCTTCGTAAGCCAGCGGCAGATCTGCACGTCGCGCGGGTCGTCCGTTGGCGTAGGGGCGTCCAGGTCGGTCGTATCCACCAGAATGAAGTAGCTGCCGTGGGGCGTCACCGGCGGAAGTCCGACATCGTTGAGGGCCGACAGCAAAATCTCCCGCTTGCCCTGATACATGACACTCAGTTCATGCAGGTAGTTGCGCTCCTCCACCTGCTCAAAGGCCGCGCCCACCGCTTCCTGCAGGGGCGTTGTCACGGCAAAAGGGATCCACTGGTGCGCCATCAGCACCGCGTGCGCCAGCGGTTCCGGCGCAATCGCCCAGCCGATCTTCCAGCCGGTCACTGAAAAGGTCTTGCCGGCGCTGCCCAGTGTAACCGTACGTTCCCACATGCCCGGCAGGGTCGCAATGCGCACATGGGGCGTGCCGTCGTAGGTCATCCACTCGTAGACCTCATCGCTCAGAACCAGCAGATCATGCTCCTGCGCGATCTGCGCCAGCGCCAGCAACTCCTCGCGGCTGTACATCTTGCCGACGGGGTTGAGAGGGGTATTGATAATGATGAGCTTGGTCTGCGGGCTGATCGCGGCCCGCAAATCTTCCATGTCGATCCGCCAGTCGGCCGCGCTGGCGGCGCCGGGCCTGGGCCGCAAAGGGACATAGACCGGTGTCCCCCCCGCCATGATCACCGACGGCGGGTAGCTGTCGTAGAACGGCTCGATCAGGATCACTTCGTCGCCCGGGTTCACCAGCCCCTGCACGGTGGCGTAGATGCCCTCGGTCGCGCCGGTGGTCACGACGATCTGCGTCAGCGGATCCAGCTCGCGATCGAAGACGGGGCTGTACACGGCGGCCAGCGCATTCACCAGCCGCGGATGACCGGCGCTGCGCGCATACTGATTGTAGCCGGAGGCCAGCGCGGTGCGGGCCGCCTCAATCACGAAATCGGGCGCGGGGAAATCGGGAAAGCCCTGCCCCAGATTGATGGCATCGTATTCGAGAGAGAGGGCCGAATACTCGGCGAAGACGGTGGTGCCGAAAGACTGGACCCGAACTGCTGCTGGCGATGACACGGTGGCGCGTTCCTTAAAACCGGTGGTCCAAGACCCTTGCGCAGGCACCTGCCGCGCCCCGCAAAGGCCCCAGTTTGTGGCTGGTGTTTTGTATACGGTCCCGCTGGCCGCGCACTGCCCGACAACTGGCAACCGTTAATGGACGATTACAAAGAATGATAGCACAGGGAGTGCCGAAAGTCATCTATAATCATCCGCACAACCAGGGCATACGCATCTTACAGGGAGAGAACTATGAGGAGATAGTACTGAGTTCTCGATGCTCCGGTGGCTGCGGGCGGCATTCACTCGTCAGGTCACCAGGTTACTCATCAATGACGAGGAACTGTCCCATCATGCCCAGATCTTCGTGATCTAGGATGTGGCAGTGGAACATATATGGAGTGTCTTCAGCGGCATAGGTGTTGAATCGGGCGATAATAACGACGTCGCGTTCGTCATTCACCAACACGGTGTCCTCCCAACCTGATTCCTCAGGCGGCGGAGGTTCGCCATTGATCGACAATATCTGAAACTGAATCTGGTGGGGGTGGAACACGTGCTGGCCGTCATCGCCCGAGAGAGTCCAGCGCTCGGTATCTCCGAGTTGCACCTCAAAGTCGATCCTTCTCATGTTGAACTGGACGTTATTAATTGTCCAGCGTGGGCCGAACTGCCAGAAGTAGCGCTCATCGTCCATGTCGAAGCTCCGGTCCACCGTGATCTCCGATTCGGATATTCGCTCTATGGCGGCAAGCTTGTCCGGTAGCATACCCGTGCCTGACGCTACTCCGTTCGGGCGCAGCTCCAGCACCCGGCCTAACCTGCTATCGACCAAGGCGGCGGACTCCATGCCGACATTGACGATGATCTCGGCCCGGTCCCCGGGTGCGAGCACGATCTGGTCGAGGGCGACAGGGCTGGCCAGATAGCCGCCGTCGGAGGCGATCTTGGTCATGTCGGCCCCCTCGACGCTGAGGTCGTAGATTCGGGCCTGGCTGCCGTTCAGCAGCCGCAGCCGGACCAACCCTTCAGGCACGTCGACGAAGGGATTGATCGTGCCGTTCACCGTCAGCGTGCTATAGAGCTTTCCGTCCCCGCCATCGTCTATGGCGAAGTCGAGCTGGCCGTCCTCGGTGAAGTCCCTGTCCTGGATGATGACCGGAATGTCGTCAACGCCGTAGGTTGCGGGAAGCGTTGCGGCAGCAGGGTTGTCGTCTTCGATGATAATCAGACCTGCAGCGCCGCGGTAGACATGCTCGGCTGTGGAACCATGGACATGGGGGTGATACCAGAGGGTGGCTGCCGGCTGGATCACGTCGAAGTCAGCTATCCAGGTTGTCCCGGGTTCGATAAAACTGTGGGGTCCACCGTCGTCCTCAGCCGGGACGTCGGCGCCATGCCAGTGCGTCGTTGTGACCTCATCCAACTCGTTCGTGACGCTGATAACCACCGAGTCTCCGGTTCTGAGACGAAGCGTGGGGCCGAGCACAGACATGCCGTTGTAGGAATAGGTGTCCGTCAGGGCTGTCTGCCGGTAGTCGTGGCGTGATTCTCCGATTTTGAGGTCATAGTGCGCAACACCCGCCCCGTCAAACGCCGGCTCGAGCAACGCCGGGATCGAAAGCTGCGCAACCGCCGGTGTATCCAACTCCACCTCGTTGAACATTACCTCGTTATCTGTGTCGCAGGCTGCCAGCAAGACGATCGCCAAGATGGCCTGGAAAAAGAGGCCTGCGTTTATCAGAAGACGGCGAGCGCTGCCGGCAAATGACTCGTAAGCCGCGTGCCGCCGGCCGATTGTCCTTACACCGTTCAGGGGAACAGATTCTGTACGCATCGCCTGAAAAGACCTGTTGTCCAAAACTCTCTCCTCACCGATTTGATACGGCGCATAGCCCGCAGGCTGCCCGCCGCGGCAATTTCGTTTACCCATTGAATCAAGAACGACTCGCTTGCAGCCACAGCATCCACATGGCCGCTGCCTCGGATCACATCGTCTCGCTTACGTCATCTCGCCATTTCTCACCCCGATTCAGATACAATGTTCAGTTTTCGACGATTGCCCTGGCCGCACGACGGCTCGACTACTGCCCCGGCGGGCAATGGCACCGGGAGTCGCTTAAACAATGTTGTTTGCTTAAGGAGCAATCGCTGTGGTATCGTTCTCTGTGCGTTACGCCCCCGTAGCTCAGTGGATAGAGCATCGGCCTCCGGAGCCGGGAGCACAGGTTCGAATCCTGTCGGGGGTACTATCAGGAGGAGTGAGATTCTCTCGCTCCTCTTTGTTTTTTCCTCTCACCGAAACAGATCCTTCTCGGCCGGGCGCTGGATCGAACGGGCCGGCGCGTCGGCGGCGTCCGGCCGGCTGTAGCCGCGGATGATGGCAGCCGGGCGGCCCTCGCTGCTCTGGCCCATCACCAGCGTTGCCGCCGCGCACAGTTCATCGATGATACACTCTTCGCTGGCGACCAGCTCGTATCCGAACAGGTCGGTCAGCCCGCGCTGGTCCCAGAGGGCCGGCAGGCCGGCACAGCCGATACAGACGCCAACGGTCCCCATTTTCCACGGCCGTCCGTGGCTGTCGCTGATCAGGACCGCCACCGTTGCGCCGGTCTCTTCCAGGATCCGGCCGCGTAGCGCCGCCGCGCTGGCGTCGGCGTCCGCCGGCAGCAGCGCCACCGTCTCATCCTCCTCCGGCGCCACATTTGAATGGTCCAGCCCGCCGTGCGCGCAGACCCAGCCGCTGCTCTGCTCGACGATCAGGACGCCCTCCCGCGCGCGGACGACCGCCCTGCTGTCGTCGAGCACCGCCTGCACGACGCGGGCGTCTTTGCCCGTCTCCTGCGCAAGGCGCAGGGCGTCCTCGCCCGGCCTCACGTCCGCCAGCCGCAGCAGCCGCCCCTCCGCCTTGCTCACGATCTTCTGCGCGATCACCAGGATGTCCCCGGACTGAAGGGAAGGTCCGGCGGTGTCGGCGGCTTCGATAATCAGCGCCGCCAGGTCATCGCCCGGCCGCACCAGCGGTATTCCCGGAATCGGAATGATCCGGATGCCCTCCTGCCGGGGAGGGCGCTGGGATAGGTTGCCGTCCATCAGAACCCCATTTCTTCGGTAACGCTGTCGTCGCTGCGGCCAAAGTGCCAGTGCAGAAACGCCTCCAACACACCGCCGCCCACCGCCAGCGATTTTTCGGAGATGCGGAACGCAAGCGCGGGCTCGCCGCGAGGGTCGATGTCGCCGATTTTGAGCCCCGGCTGCAGGGACACAGTTTCGTGGATCAACCCGCGCAGCACGCCGCTGAACGGCGCCAGCAGTGTCTTCTCTTCGCCCGATGGCTGCACAATCGCGCCGTAAGGGGCACCCTCCTCCAGGCGGTCGCCGATGCAGGCCAGCGCCCGGAGGCGCCCCGCTACAGGCGCGCGCAGCACGCGCGCCGCCGTCATGTCCTCCGCCGGGCCGCCATTGCCGGATTCCCGGCCGGTTGGCGGCGTCCATGCGGCGCCCGGCGTGCCCGTATCGGCTTCAGCCCCGCCTTCCCAGATTGCCCGGCCCAGGTTCGGGCCGCGATTGGTTTCGATGACCGCGTGGCAGTCAACGCCGGCTTCGAAGCCCGGCCCCAGGGCGGCCACGAACTCCGCGCTCTCCAGCGTCGTGCCGGTGTTGACTTTCGCCACCACCGCGTCGACGACAACGGATGGCGCCAGCTCTTCGATCGCCTCCATCTCGGGATCGACAAGGACCGGGATCTCCCCCGCATCCAGCACATCCGGCACGTCCGCGGTTAGCGCCTTGCGCGCGGTGACGTCTTCCACCTCGTGCTCATCGTCATACACGGCCTGGGCAAAGGCCACCGCCCGCCGCACCGATAGCGGACGGGGCAGCTCCGTCATCACCACCGGGATGCCGGAGCGGTGCAGCCGCCAGGCCACACCGGTCGCCAGGTCGCCGGCGCCCTTGATCAGCACCAGCAGATCTTCAAATGGGTGTTCGTCTGTCATATCGCAATGATTGTTGACGTACTCTCAAGCCATCAGTAGTATACACGGAGCGCAGTATGAACTAAGCAATGTAAAGTATACACAGCGAACATTAAAGCAAAAATTATTGCGCAGCCCTTGCAGAGGGCGCAAGTATGCCCGCTTGGCCAAGGCCCGCGCTTCGAGATCTACCATCTGTAGCGGAGCAGAACTGATGACAGTCGTGATCGCGGCTGACCAACCAGGCGCGCTTGAGCAGGCCGCCGCCGCGGTGGAGCAAGGCACCGTAATCGGCGTGCCCACCGATACGGTCTACGGCCTGGTCTGCCTTTGCAGCGATGCCGCCGCCATCGACCGGCTGTTCGCTGTCAAGGCGCGTCCAAGCCAGAAAGCGCTGCCGGTGCTGCTGGGGGACGCGGAGCAAGCATATGCGGTTGTACGCCCGGCGGGCGGGGGCAGGGTCCAGGGCAGTGTCCAGACCCAAGGCAGTGTCCAGATCCAGGGCAATGTCCAGACCCAAGGCGATGTCCAGGCCCAGACCCTCATCGAGCGTTACTGGCCCGGCCCGCTCACGCTTGTACTGCGCGCGCGCAAACACCTGCCCCGAGCCCTCACCGCCGGCGGCGACACCGTCGGCGTCCGCCTGCCCGCGCACCCCTTCCTGCGCGCGCTCGCCCGTCGCGTCGGACCGCTGGCCTCCTCCAGCGCCAACCGCAGCGGCCAGCCTCCCTGCGCCACAGCCGCCGCCGTCCTCGACCAGCTCGACGGCCGCATCCCCCTCCTCATCGACGCCGGCCCGGCAGCCTTCGCCCAGTCGAGCACCGTGCTCGACCTGAGCGGATCGCGGCCGCGACTGCTGCGGGAGGGACCGATCGGGCCGGAGGCGCTGGCCGCGGCCGGGATAGACGCCGGAGCGCGCAGTGAGAAGTGAAACAGCAGTGAGAAGTGAAACAGAGGGAGCAGGGGAGATTTTCACTCCTCACTCCTCTGCACTCTCTCCTCTCTCCATCGGCATTGACGCCTCCCGCAGCCTGCGGGCCGAGCCCACGGGCACTGAATTCTATTCCCGCCAGATTATCGGCCACATGCTGGCCGAGCCCAACAGTCGCTTTGCCTTCCGCCTCTATGCGCCTGAATCACCGAGCGCGGAAGCGATGCGCGGCGCGGCCCCGCCCGCGCACGACCAGCGCGCCGTCACAGTCCGCACGCTGCCCGGCAACCGCCTGTGGACCCACCGCAGGCTCGCCTGGGAGGTCTGCCGCCGCCCGCCGCACGTGCTCTTCGTGCCCGCCCACGTCGTCCCCTTTCTGCCGCCGCAGCTGCTGCCGCCAACGGTCGTGACCCTGCACGATACCGGTTACCGCTACTTCCCCCGCTCCCATACCGCGCTGCAGCGCCTCTACCTGGAGATCTCCTCCCGCTGGAGCGCAGCGGCCGCAGAGCGCATCATAGCAGTCAGCCGCCACACTGCCGACGATCTGCAGCGCTTCTACGGCGTGCCCGCAGCCAAAATCCGCGTCATCCACGAGGCGGCGGCGCCGCGGCCACCCGCACGCGGCCAGGAGGCGGCGACCGCGCCGGTCTACGAGCGACCCTTCGCCCTTTACGTGGGCACCATCCAGCCCCGCAAAAATCTACTGCGCCTGATCGACGCCTTCGGGCGCCTCACCCGGCAGGAAGGGATCGGCTGGGACCTCGTGCTTGCCGGGCGCTGGGGCTGGCTCAGCCAGGAGTACGAGCAACATGTCGCGGCCAGCGGACTAAGCGGCCGCGTCCACTTCCCCGGCTACCTGCCCGACGAGGCCGTGGCCGCGCTCATGCAGAAGGCCCTTTTCTTCGCCTTTCCGTCCCTATTCGAGGGTTTCGGCCTGCCCGTACTCGAAGCCCAAACCACAGGAGTCGCCGTTATGTGCGCCAAGAACTCTGCCCTGCCCGAAATCGCCGGCGACGCCGCGCTGCTCGTCGACCCCGAGAACATTGACGAAATCGCCGCGGCCATGCTGCGCCTCAGCCGCGACGAGGCGCTGCGGCAGGAGCTGATCGCCAAAGGCTATGAAAATGTCAAGCGTTTTTCCTGGGAAAAGGCAGCCAGGGAGACGCTGGCCGTGCTCGAAGAGGCCGCCGCCAAGAGATGAACATCTTGCCCCAGGCACAGCCATGCGGCTGTAGCGATTGCGATTGCCGAATGGCAATGCCTGAAGCACAGCATGGCGCAGCGGGGTTTGCGCCATCAATACAGATTCTGGGCGTGCGCGTAGACTGTGTCGATTTTCAGCAGACGCTTGACATCATCAGCGGCTGGATTGCCCGGTCTCAAGCGCAGACCAGGGAGAGCGAGAATGCAGTTTCTCACGTCTCGCAGTTCCCCCGCCAGGTCTGCACGGTCAACCCGGAATTCATCATGACCGCGCGCCGGCGTCCCGTCTTCGCACAGGCGCTCGCAGCCGCCGATCTCTGCACACCCGACGGCGTCGGCGTGCTCTGGGCCGCACGTCTGGCAGGGGTCGCACTGGCCGAACGCGTAACCGGCTCGGACGGGATTTACCACCTTTGCGAACGGGCCGCAGCCGAAGGATGGCGCGTTTTCTTTCTCGGCGCCGCCCCCGGCATCGCCGAGCGCGCCGCCACCGAGCTGGTCCGACTCTATCCGGGTCTGCGCGTCGCCGGCAGCTACGCCGGCTCGCCCGCAGAGTCCGACTGGCCCCAGATCCGCCAACGCCTGGCCGCGGCGCACCCCGATCTGCTCTTCGTCGCCTACGGTCATCCCCGCCAGGACATCTGGATTCACCAACACCGAGAGGAGCTGCCGGTCGTGGTCGCGCTCGGCGTCGGCGGCGCCTTTGATTTCGTCGCCGGAATCACCGCGCGCGCGCCGCACTGGCTGCGGCGGCTCGGCCTGGAATGGCTATACCGCCTGGTCCGCCAACCCTGGCGCTGGCGCCGCATGGCGGCCCTGCCGCTGTTCGCGCTGCTGGTCCTGTTGGAATGGATGCGCCGCCGGCCGGCAAACGAGTGAGGCTATCGCTGAGGCGCAGGACTTCCAGATTCCTGAGTCGACCTAACGCAGGGGGTATGATTCCGGTAAGGTCGTTGGCCGTGAGGTCCAACCAGTGCAGCTTGGAGAGTCTTGCCAATTCAGCGGGAATCCTCCCTGTTAGCCCCTGCTTCAGGTCATTTGCCCCAGTGTTCGCCTGTCTGCGCTCATTGTGTTCCTCCCTGTTTAGCGCTCAGGTGGTCCATCACCTGCGCCGCGATCTCTCTGTTCGGTTTGGCAGGCGTCGTGGACGCTTCCGCCGCCTGCATGGCCGCGGCCGCCGTAGGATAGTTCCTGCCCCGCCCTTTCTCCTGCCCTTGCAGGGTGCGTACAACGAATGCCCAGAGGCCGGAACGCTCCAACGACACAACCGCCGCCCGCGTCCGGTTTGCAAGCCCGCTATTGATATAGTCCCCACGCCGCGTCAACCGCCATCCCTGCACTGTTCCCCCCCCCTTGGCCTGCCGACGCGGGCCGGTTGCCGCGTCTGCGCTTTTCGTGTTAATCCCTCCGCGTGCTTCAAACCGGTTACGAGGATTCGCTCTCTTCTGATTTTCGCTTAACACAGCTCTTACCCACAAGTAGCGTTGTTCCCCCATACGCGTGCAGTTGCATTGCCAATTGTCGGAAGAGTTCGAAACGAAGACTCACTCCACCCAGGCCGCGATCTGCTCCGCTACTCGCGCCACCGCGCTCGCGCCGTCCTGCTCGCCCGTTAGCACGCGGTTTACTTCGATAAAGTAGACCAGCGAGATCTCAGTGTAATGCCCGCCGGTCGTCGCGGCCGGCCGCGCCACGGCGTGCTCTGCCAGGCTCTCCGCGATCTGGGCCGCGGCCGGGATGCGCGCCTGCAGATCTTCGTCGTCGTAGAGCGCCGGGATCGCCGGCGGCGTACCGTCTGCCAGCGCCCGCCGCCGCTGAGACGCCGCATCGGTCAGACAGCGGGCCGCATCGGCCGCCGCATCGGGGTAACGGCTGTAGCGGCTGACGCCGAGCTGCTGCCCCCCAACTACGCCGGCATGCCGGCCTTCCTCGCCCTCCCCCCTGGGCATACGCGTCACGTCGAACCGGTCGCGGACCGGGCTGTCCTCCGCCTGCCCCAGCCCATAGGCATACGGCCAGTTGCGCATGAAGGCGGCGTTGCCGTTCTGGAACATCCAGCGGGCATCCTCCTCCTGGAAGACCGTCACCGCCTCCGGGCTGATCTCGCCCACCCACGCCGCGGCCCTGTCAAGCGCCCGCGCCGCGACGTCGTCGAAGGCCAGCCGCCCGTCCGCGTCAACGATGAGGCCGCCCCCCATACTCGCCTGCCACTCCAGCGCATTGACCGTCAGACCCTCGTAGACATTCCCCTGCCACACGTACCCCCAGAACTCCGCATTTTCGCTCCGTTCCCCTGCCTGGATCGCCGCCGCCATTTCTTCCAGTTCGCTCCACGTTTCCGGCGGCCCCTCGAAACCGTACTTCTCCAGCAGATCCGTCCGGTAGTAGAGCAGCCCGACGTCGCCCATCTGCGGCAATCCGACCAGCGCCTCGCCCACGCTGTTGTTTTCCAAGTAGACCGGGAAATACAGGCCGCGCTCCTCCGCCGTCAGATGCGGGTTCAGGTCCAGAAGATGCGGCGCCAGCGTCCCCGACCACACGACGTCGAAGTCGATGAGGTCGATGTCGTCCGATTCCGCCGGCAGAAACTGCCGGTAGAGCCCCAGCCGGTCGACCGGATTGGCAGGCGCCGGCAGCAGCTCGATTGCCATCCCGACCTCCTTGCCGCAGCGCGCAACGAGCTCCCTGTCAACCGGCCGCACAAAGGCCGGTCCCATCCAGCGCAAAAGCGGCCTCGGCGGCGTCACGGCCAGCGCAGGATTCTCCACCGGCGCGGCGGCACCGTCCCCTCCGCAGCCTGCGTACAGCAGCCCCGCGCCAAGCAGAAACAGAAAGAGGAGGATGCGGGCGGCCCACCTCCCGCCTCCTTTCCTGATCATCTGAACCACAGTATAGGTCCAATAATCGTTCGCAATACTCTACTCCAAATACGACTGCATGGGCCGCTTCAAACTAAAAACCCACAAAAGAGACCACCGCCGCCTCGCCCGCGGCCAGATCCAGCTCGGCGCTGATCGCCAGCTCCGGGCAGTGGACCAGGTAGGCGCCGGGCGGGAACGGCCCGAAGTCGGCGCGGCTGGACGGCTCTGCCTCTCCGGGCTCGCTGGCGGCCAGCTCTTCCATGCCGCTGTCGGCGCCGGTCACGATGATCGTCAGATCGGCCCGCCCCGCCCACTGCACGCGGATCATCCCCGGCGCAGACGCGCCCGTCTGGATGCGCGTCTGCCGGCGCCATCCTTCCTCCGTCTGCCACAACTGGATGCTGAGCCGGTCACCCGCGTCGAGGTGAATCCCCCAACTCCCGGAACCTTCAGCGTAGAGGTCGTAGTCGCCGGCCGGGAGGCTCTCGAACCTGAACTCACCCGAAGGTTCCACCCGGGTTACGTAGCGCTGCCTGTGCGCGCCCACCAGCGCCACCTGCTGCGAAGGCCGCGAGCTTCCCAGCGGCTGCCTGGCGCGCGCAGACGCGCCAGCGGTTCCCGGCTGCAGCGGTCCCTGCGGCTGCATTTGGCCGTGCAGCGACGCAGGCTCCGGCAGCGGAGGCAGCGCCTCTTCCGGCAGGAGGATGAGGTCGCAGCGGGGCTTGTTGCGCCCATCCAAAACAAGCGGGCGCGGCCAGTTAAGCAGGCGCCTCTGTTTCACATCCAGAAAGTATCTGCCGGCCGGCAGGCCGCTGAAGAGATAGGCGCCATCCGCGTCCACTTCCGCCAGACGCTCGCCCGGCCCCCCTTCAGGCTCCTCGGCCCGCAGCCGCACGGTGCAGCCCTGCCCGCCCTCCACGCTGCCGCTGATCTCCGACGCCCGCGGAGCGGCCCTCTTTTCATCATAAGAGTAGGCAAAGAGCAGATGGGTCTCCATTCCCACCTCAATCGAGACCTCGCATTTCAGGGGCGTCGGACCGCTGTCCGGCAGCCCCAGTATCTCCAGCTGGTAGCTGCCGGCCGCCAGCGGCCCCGTCTCGCACTGGGCTGTCTGGGCATGGCTGCTACGCGCCAGCGGCACGACCCAGCTCTTCTGTTCGCCGTCGCTGATACGCAGCGCGGGCGGGCGCGTCCGCCGCCCCCCTTCATCGGTCCCGCTCTCCGCACTTGCCGGATTGGGCAGAAATTCCACGTCGCAGATCAACATGCCATCATCCAGCACAGTGCGCTGTTCGATCTCAAAACCCCATCCGTAAGCCGTCAGGTCACAGACCAGCTCCTGGGCCGGCCCAAGTTCGAGCGCTTCGACGCGGCTGCCCGCCGGGTCGGTCACCTCCAGGCTGTAATGGCCCGCCGGCAGGTCCACAAAGCGGTAGACGCCGCTCGTTCTGGCGATCGTTTCGTAAGCGAAGCCGTCACTGTGCGTAAGGCGGACCTGCGCGCCTGCTCCGCCGCGTACTTTGCCGCTCAAGACAGTATTCCCCGCTGGCCGGAGTCCGTGGAGCGAAGCGGCGACCGGGGCCTGAGGCGCGCCTTCGTTTTGCCCTGCAAGCGCCCTTGGCCGTTTGGGCTCCGTCTTGAGCAGGGGGACGATGGGGAGCGTCGACCAGCCGAACGTCTCAGCAACGGGGGCCCGCCCCGCCGGCAGCGAATGCGGTCTTCCCTCCCCGCTCTCTCCCCGCCCTTGCGCCAGATGGAGCGGGCTGTACCAGGCGCTCCGCTCGTCCACGGCGCCCTCGCCCTCCAGCGCACTGTGCGCCAGCAACCAGAAGGCGGTGCAAAAGTAGTAGTCCGGCGCGGGCGGCGTGCGGCGGCCCGTGCCCATCATCGCCCGGCAGATCTCGAGTGTCTGTTCTGTATGCAGCGCCGTCGTCGTCGCAGGGTAGCGCGGGTCCGCGTCTTCGTTGATCAAGTAGCCGTTCGCCGTCGAGAGGACCGGCAGGCTGCGGCCAATCAACTGCACGACCTCTTCGTTCAGCCGTTCAAACGCCCGCCAGTGCGTGCGCTGCGACTGCAACTGGGGCTGCGGCGCGCCTTCAGTGCGGGCCGCGTCATCGGGATAGTGCGGCGGACGGTTGCCGGAATAGTTGTGGACCGCGAGCCAGACCGGTTGGTCGAACAGCGCTTCACCTCCGGCCCGTGCGATCTCCTCCAGCAGCGGCCAGTCCCCTTCGGGCGTCAGCGCCGGGACCGCCGGCAAACCGCCCCGTTCCAGAACGGCTTGCATATTGGCCGCGGCTGCCCGCGCCGTCGCCGCGAGCGCATCGTCCGGCAGCCTCGCCCGCCCCCAGAAAGCCGCCCCGTCCGGTTCGCCGTCGAGCTCAAAGTAGCGCACACCGGCGGCGACCAGCCTCTCCACCTCCGCCAACTCTGCGGCCAGGAGAGGGCCCGGGCCCGCGGTCTCCCGCACGACCTGAACGATGGGCATGATGCGCGCAGCGAGCAGCGCTTTCGACAGCTGCAGCGCGCCGCGCTGGTCCGCAATTTTGACCCACTTCACGCCCAATTCGATCAGTTCCCGCAGCCAGAACGCTTCCACCATCTCAAGCGCCGCCGCGCTCACACCGACGCACCAGTGGACGCCGATACCTGTATCATCTTCAGGGCGGGGATAGTCGTGCAACTCCATAAGGGGTCATTATACAGCCGTTCACAACCGGTGACTAGCGGTCGGGAGATGCGACCAGCAGCCGCCGACGACAAAGTTGCCGGCGTTTGCAGCTGCCGGCGGATTGTCTTTCTGACCGCACGTGCTGTAAACTAGACTCGAATTTCGTCCGATTCGGCAATGCGGATGCATCGTCATTGAGCCAAATCCCGTCTGAACTGCATAATAGGTCGCCAAAGTCGACGACTTTGGAGCCTGGCGTACACGCTTTGCGCTCAGGATGCGTCATAATCTAGTAATCTGCCCGCCTGGCGTCCCGCGGTGAGAACGCGCAAAACCAAAGGGCGCCTTCCCTGCGGCGGGAATCCTGTTAACCGCGAACCTCTCGCCATGAACAGCTGACAAGAGGAAACCCCATGCAAGAAGTGCAAGCCGTCGCCAATCGCATTATCGCCAACGTCGAGAAGGTCATCATCGGCAAGGACCGCGAAGTCCGCATGACCGTGGTGGCTTTGCTGTGCGAGGGCCACCTCCTGATTGAAGATGTCCCCGGCGTCGGCAAGACAATGCTGGCCAGGGCAATCGCCCGCACTGTTGGCAGCACCTACCGCCGCATTCAGTTTACGCCCGACATGCTGCCCAGCGACGTCACCGGTGTCAGCGTTTTCAATCAGAAGACGCTGGAATTTGAATTCCGGCCCGGCCCGATCATGGCCCAGATCGTTCTCTCCGACGAGATCAACCGCGCGACGCCCAAGACACAGTCCGCCCTCCTGGAAGCGATGGAGGAGCGGCAGGTCACCGTCGACGGCACCACGTATGACATGGCGCGGCCGTTTCTCGTGCTCGCCACCCAGAACCCGATCGAATACGAGGGCACCTTTCCCCTGCCGGAAGCGCAAGTAGACCGCTTCCTGATGCGGATCAGACTGGGCTACCCGCTGAAGGCGCACGAGGTCAATATCCTCGGACTGCAGGCGTTGACGCATCCCATCGAGGCTCTGGAGAGAACCGTCTCCGTCGAAGAGCTCTCAAAGGCCCAGGAGGCCGTGCGCGACATGTATGTCGACGACAGCGTCAAGGAGTATATTGTCGACCTTGTCTCCACAACCCGCGATCATCCCGACGTCTACCTCGGCGCCAGCCCGCGCGGCAGTCTGGCCCTCTTTCGCGCGGCCCGCGCCTGGGCCGCAATCGACGGGCGCGAATATGTGCTGCCCGACGATGTCAAACTCCTGGCCGAGTCGACGCTCGCCCACAGGCTCATCGTCAGCCCTTCCGCCCGCATCAAGAATGTAGACGCCGCACAAGTTATTGAGGACGCGCTCGCCCATACACCCGTGCCAGGCAGCCGCGTAAGAGCCGGCTGAACATCAGAGAGGGAAAGGGGATGGATTTCAGAGAGCTACTCTCGCCTCACTCCTCACCCCTCACGCTCCGCCTATGTCTTCACGCCTCATCTTCCTGCTCGCCGCTCTCGTCACCTCCTGGGGCTTCGCGCTCAACAGTGGGCGCCCGCTCGCCTTCAATCTCGCCTACCTCATAAGCGGCATCCTCGCGCTCAGCTATTTCTGGTCCTGGACCAGCACGCGCGCCATTCATATCAATCGCCATACCCGCGCTCGCCGCAGCCAGGTGGGACAGCACTTTGAAGAGAGTTTTGAGGTGCGCAACCAGGGACGGCTGCCCAAACTCTGGCTCGAAGTGCGAGACTTTTCGACGGTGCCCTTCCACGGCGCCAGCCGGGTCGTCAACCATCTGCAGGGCCGCGCCCGCCATCGCTGGCAGGTGCGCACCTACTGCCAGCAGCGCGGCTATTACCGCCTGGGCCCAATGCGTCTCCTCAGCGGCGACCCCCTGGGCCTCTTCTCCATCAACCAGACGCTGAGCCAGACGAGCGACCTGATCGTCTATCCCGCAACGGTCACTCTCTCCGCGTTTCAGCCTCCTGCCGCCGACCTCGCCGGCGGCGAAGCCCTCAGCCGCCGCGCCCAATACATCACCACCAACGTGGCCGGCATCCGGGAATACGCGCCCGGCGACAGCTTCAACCGCATCCACTGGCTGACCACCGCCCGCACCGGCCGGCTGATGACGAGAGAGTTCGAGCTCGACCCGTCGGCCGATATCTGGCTCTTTCTCGATCTGCACAGCCGCGCCGCGCACAGCCTGCCGTGGAGGCTGTCGCCCCCGGAAGCGGGCGTCTTCGGCCTCAGCGGCCGCAAACGGGACGATGCCCTGGAACTGGCCCCCAGCACGCTCGAGTACGCGGTGACGGCAGCGGCCAGCATCGCCCGCTACTTCCTGCTTCGGAACCGGGCCGTCGGCCTCATCTGGCACGGCGCACAGCGCTATCTCCTGCAGATCGATCGGGGGGAGCGCCAGATGCGCAAGATGCTGGAAGCGCTCGCCGTCGTCTCGGCAGAGGGAAGCATCCCCTTCGACCAGCTGCTGGTGACCGAGGGTGTTCGGCTCAACCGCAACGACATGATCCTGGCCATCACGGCGGACCCCGACCCCGAATGGGTGCGGGCCCTGCGCGAAATCCGGCGCCGCGGCGTGCATAGCGTCGCGGTTGTCGTCGACGGCTCAACCTTTGGCGGCCAGGCGTCCTACCAGGAGATGTTCCACGAACTCGCCCTCTCCAACATCCCCACCTACCAGGTGCAGCGCGGCGACGACATCGGCGCCGTCCTCGGCCGCCCCAACAACGGCGACCAGCGGCCCGAAATCGCCAGCCTGTAAGCCGCTCGCACACAGAGCATCCCCGCCCCGAGCGGACAAGTCAAAGCTCTTTCTCACACGTCATTCTTTTCCAGTTATTTTTTCCTCTTTCCTCGCCCCTGGAACGCCTGCGGGCAGGATGGAAGCTGGTCTTGAGGGTCCGTTGACAGTTGCCAAGTCTGTTGAGGCGTGCGGCAGGAGCGAGCCGTCATTCGCCTGCATTGTTACAGACCCATCGCAGATTCCTGGCGGGATCGTTCTAATACAGCCAAATCGTCGTTGAAGGCGTTATCGCTGCGCTTCATAAGGGCGATCTACTGTCAGCAGCGAACACCCCAACCTCCACATTTCAGGTTCAGAACACAAACCAGCCTGGCAGCGTGTGGTTTAGAGGAGGGGATTCAAACTGGGTTGAATGAGGAGACAAATCGTCGGGGTAATCCTACAAAACCGGGGCAAATGCTTCCTTACACATGCCGTATGCACGTCGAGCGCTCGTACGAGAGGTATACGAGAGTTCCACGAGAGATTACGAGAGTTTGCGTGAAAAAAAGGAGTCTCGCAACACTGACCCAGACATTTGTATCCAACACAATCCTCATCACTATCTACCACGTACAGCGGCAAGCGCTTCTTCTATCTCTTTCTGTATTTCTTCCTCTGACACATCAGGCATCTGTGCGTACACTTCATCGAGAAACGGTGTATTTTTATGAATTTGTTCATAAATATGTCCGCAATGTCCGCTCAAAAGCATTTTTTTGGTACGATTTTGGGTTATTCCAGGTCGTAATTCGACGGTAGGTGTGCGGATTGGGCAGGTTATGACCACACAGATCGCCGCCAAAGCCGCACAGTAACACCGTTTCAATCCCCTCATGAGGATTCGTTCTTCTCTGACGGTCTCCTTTGGGATTTGGATGGTCAGGCTTGTTTGCGCTGTTTCTGCGCCAGATAACGGGCTCTTTCCTTGTTGCGACGCTTGATGCGCCTGCGACCGAAAAAGGTCTTGGCGTCCTGTCTGTCGCGGGCTGCGCGCAGCTCGTTCGCTTTGGCGAGGTGCATTTTGCGCGTAAGCAGAGACTCTCTGTGGACGACGACCAGCTCTCCACGGCTTATGTTGCGCAGCGCGAGGCACTGATAGAGCAGCTCTTCATCGTCATGCTGACTGGATTCGGTGACGGTTTCCCCGTCCAGCCTTCGGATTTGGCGCTCGGCGGCCTCTAACTTTTCTTTGGCCGCCGAAGCGCACTGATACTGGAGAATGATGTCGGCGTCGGTTATTGCCATTGGCTTTCCTTTAGGAGAACAGGTTGCTGGCGATTCCGGTTGTTATGCGCTTCATCAGTTCGTCGGCGACCAGGACGCCTACGTTGGCGTTTGGGTAGTCACCGGCGACTCATTTACGCATGTTGTTGATCAGCTCGCGATTGCCTTCCGGCATTTTGTCCACGTCGAAGGCGGCGTTGGTTTCAATCCCCTCACGAGGATTCGTTCTTCTCTGACAAGTGTTCGATTCGGGCAGCAGCAGCAGCCCCTATTACCGTTTCAATCCCCTCACGAGGATTCGTTCTTCTCTGACGCAAAGGTCGTCACAGACCTGGAAACCCCACAATGCGAGTTTCAATCCCCTCACGAGGATTCGTTCTTCTCTGACGTATCTCATTACGCAGAAATCACCGGCGTATACATGGAGGTTTCAATCCCCTCACGAGGATTCGTTCTTCTCTGACACTATAAAATCGCACAAGGACGAGATTCTGTCCATCATACGGTTTCAATCCCCTCACGAGGATTCGTTCTTCTCTGACCAAGCCCCAGGTGGCAATGGGATATTGCAGCACCCATCAGTTTCAATCCCCTCACGAGGATTCGTTCTTCTCTGACACCCAAGCTGTTCAACAGCCGAAAGACGCTCATAATCCAGCGTTTCAATCCCCTCACGAGGATTCGTTCTTCTCTGACGGGAGGCAGTAGGAGACGTTTTCAGACGTTTTTCTGCTGGTTTCAATCCCCTCACGAGGATTCGTTCTTCTCTGACCACTCACGTAGGAGCCACCAATGTACATCGAATTCTACGTTTCAATCCCCTCACGAGGATTCGTTCTTCTCTGACTAACTGCGAAACCCCAGGGTGTATCGCGGGACATGCTGTGTTTCAATCCCCTCACGAGGATTCGTTCTTCTCTGACGCTATCAGACAGCCCCATGATATAGGAGACACAATGAAGCGTTTCAATCCCCTCACGAGGATTCGTTCTTCTCTGACCTGCTATCAAGAATCCGCCTACACCGGACAAGGCCGCGTTTCAATCCCCTCACGAGGATTCGTTCTTCTCTGACGGTCATAGGGCTGATAACTTTCTGCGCGACTGGAAACCGTTTCAATCCCCTCACGAGGATTCGTTCTTCTCTGACCGCATCGGTACCGTCGGCTACAGAACGATGACTGGTACGGTTTCAATCCCCTCACGAGGATTCGTTCTTCTCTGACTCTAAACTACACGCCGCACAAGGTGGTTGTGCAGGATGAGGGTGTGTTTCAATCCCCTCACGAGGATTCGTTCTTCTCTGACGTTCACTCTCGGAAAGGACAGCAAAGTGCCAAACGCGTTTCAATCCCCTCACGAGGATTCGTTCTTCTCTGACACACACAACCGGAGGGTATGCAATGAATCTGTCATTCGTTTCAATCCCCTCACGAGGATTCGTTCTTCTCTGACCTATCCTATGATCCCTATAGTGAACCACCCTATACATACTGTTTCAATCCCCTCACGAGGATTCGTTCTTCTCTGACGCTTATGCACCGCCGCCGACAACATGCCCGCCTATAGAAGAATGTTTCAATCCCCTCACGAGGATTCGTTCTTCTCTGA
>JAJEDJ010000023.1 GCA_022821545.1 Caldilineaceae bacterium | reverse complement strand
CGCCATCGTTCGTCGGATGGCCCTCAATCTACTGCGCCATGAGAAATCCGCGAAAGTCGGCATCGCTGCCAAACGCAAACGGGCTGGCTGGAATCCGGAATATCTTCTCAAGGTGCTGCAAATTTAAGATGCGATTGCCCTCCAGGTTGGATAGTTGCATCACCACAGCGAGTTACCCGATGTTCACCAGGGCTGCGATCAGCCTATTGGGGAGCGTTATGCCCCTTTGCAGGCAGGGGGCGGGGCGGTTGGGGTCGGGGCGGTTGGGGTCAGTTGGCGGTTGGGGTCAGTAAGCGGTTGGGGTTAGTAGGCGCCGATTTCGACGAGGCGGTCGTCGTCGATGCCGAAGTGGTGGGCGATTTCGTGGCGGACGACTCTTTGGACGAGGTCGCGGACTTCGGACTCGGTGCGGCAGCGCATGAGGATGGGACGGCGGTAGATGCTGATCTTGTCGGGCATGACGAGGTTGTAGCCGTGTGTCCGATCGGTCTGGGGGATGCCCTGGTAGAGTCCCAGGAGACTGCTGCGACGGCGCAGGCCGACGGACTCAAGGGTGGCGCGATCGGGCCATTCCTCGACGACGACGGCGACGTTTTCAAGGCAGTCCAGAAAGAGGTCGGGCAGGTCTTCGATGGCGCTGAGGACCAGCTCGTCGAACTGATCCTGATTTTTGATGGCGTTCATTGGCCTGAAGGAAGGAGCTATTCTTCGACGTCGGCGTCCTGGGCGCAGTGCAGGAGCGGGCCTTCGGGGTCGGCGCCGGTGTGATACTTGTAGGTTTCAGCGCCGGTTTCGAGGACGATGAGGTAGCCCGGCGTGATCACCTGGGCGTACATCTCGTCCGGCTGCGGGCAGCCGAGGCTGGTGTCGCTCCACTCGACCTCTTCAGTACTGAAAACGGTGATGGCGTCAGAGGCGGCGCCGGTTGCCTGCACGAGGTCTTCCGCGGCCCGTTCGATGAGACGCGAGAGCGCGCCGTTGTCGTCCATAAGAGTCACTCCTACCTGTTCCGCCGGGAGGGCGATAGCCGCGCCCGCGGGGGCGCCGTCTTCAGTACACTGCACGAGCGGGCCTTCGGGGTCGGCGCCGGTGTGGTAGTCATAGGTATCGCCCCCGGATTCGAGTACGATCAGGTAGCCCGGCGTGATTATCTGCGCGTACATCTTGTTCGGCTCCTGACAGCCGAGGCCGGTGTCGCTCCACTCCACTTCTTCGGTACTGAGAACGGTGATCTCGTCTGCGCCGGCGCCGACGGCTTGCATGAGGTCCTCCGTCGCGCGTTCGATCAGGCGGGGCAGGGCGTCCTCGGCATCCATTTGCGTTTCTCCTTCCGGCTCCTCCGCGGGGACGGCAGCCATACCTGCGGGCACGCCGTCTTCAGTACACTGCACGAGCGGCCCATCAGGGTCGGCGCCGGTGTGGTAGTCGTAGGTGTTGCCGCCGGATTCCAGGACGATGAAGTAGCCCGGGGTGATGATCTGGGCGTACATTTCGTCCGGATGGGGGCAGCCGAGGCCGGCGTCGCCCCATTCCACTTCCTCGGCGGTGACGAGGGTGATTTTGTCCGGATCGGCGGCGGCCGTCAGGACGAGGTCATCCCTGGCGCGTTCGACGAGCCTGGCGAGGGGGCTGCCCTCTTCCGGCTGCATGGCTGTTTCGGACGACTCCGGCCCGGCTCCCGAACCGAAAGGATTGCGGATGTTGCAGGCGCTGAGGGACAACGCAACGATGAAGAGTGCAGCGATGTGAAGCGCAGCGATGTGATGTACGGCGAAGACAGTGGTGGATTTCACGCTATGCCCGTTCCTCATGAACAAGATGCAAACAGGATTCCCCATACTGCTAGTAGGCGAGCTGCATGAGCAGATCCTGCAGGATGCCCAGTACGATAAAGACGACGATCGGGGAGATGTCGATCATGCCGATTGGCGGGATGAGCTTGCGGGCGGGTTCGAGCACCGGTTCCGTTACCTGAAATAGAAGCTGCACGATGGGGTGATACGGGTCCAGGTTGGGGATCCAGGTGATCAGAATCCGGATCAGGAGAACGAAAGTGTAGATCTGGAGTACACGGGCCAAGAGAAAGAAAATCACGACAACTCCTTACGTTATTAGGACGATACGCAGGTATGATTTGCGTCCAAAAGGGGGCACCTGTGCCGGCGGCTAAGTATCACTGTCGTCACTATCATCACTGCCCAGATCCTGGCTGCGGCGATAGGCTGTATCGACTGCATCGATGAGCGCCGACCGCACCCGGGCGCGCTCCAGGACGAGGGTGCCGGCGGCGGTTGTGCCTGCGGGGCTGGTGACGCGGTTGCGCAGGTCGGCGGGATGGAGACCGCTCTGACGCATCAACTCGACGCTGCCGGCTACGGTCTGCAACACCATTTGTTGGGACTGATCGCGGCTGAAGCCGATATGCACTCCGGCATCAATGAGGGCCTCCAGAAGGAGAAAGACGAAGCCAGGCCCGGAGCCGCTCAGACCGGTTGCCATATCGAGGTAATGTTCTTCCGTGACGTAGATGGCCTCGCCCATGGCCTCAAGGACGGCCTGGGCGGCGGCGCGGTCGGCGGCGGTTACGGCAGCGGTGTCGGTCCATACGGTCATGCCCTGGCCGACCTGGGCCGGGGTGTTGGGCATGGAGCGGACGATTTTGTCATGGCCGAGGCCGGATTGGAGCGTTTCGATTTGCACACCTGCCATGATACTAATTACGAGCGCATCCTGGGACAGGTTTCCACGCAGGTCTGCCAAAACCAGGCCGAGCACCTGGGGCTTTACGGCCAGGACGACGACGGAGGCGCCGTTCACGGCCTGGGCGTTGCCGGTCTCGACGGTCACGCCGTAGGTGGCGTTCAGGAATTCACGGCGGGCGGGCACAGGCTCGGAAACGCAGATGCGGGTTGGGCTGAGCAGCTGATTTGCGATGAGTGAGCCGATTATGGCCTCTCCCATTGCGCCGCCGCCGATAAAGGTGGTCTTGCCCTGTAGCTGAGTCATTCGTACTCCCTGTGGCCGAAGATGGCGGTGCCGACGCGCACGATTGTGGCGCCCTCCTCGATAGCGACTTCGAAGTCGCCGGTCATGCCCATGGACAGATGCCGCCATGCGGCCTGTTGAAACTGTGCCGGCGGGAATGTGTGCCGAAGCTCCTGCAGAAGAGTGCGCAGTTGGCGGAAAAGGGGACGGACTTCCTCGGGGTCGTCCACGTAGGGCGCCATGGTCATGAGGCCGCAGTAGCGCAGGGCGGGCAGTTTCAGGAGCGCGGGCAGGTCGTCGATGAGGCCGGCAGGGGAGAAGCCGTGTTTGCTGGTTTCGCCGCTGACGTTGACTTCGAGAAGGACGTCGAGCTGCCGGTGGTTGTCGGCGGCCAGCCGGCTCAGACGTTGGGCGATTTTCGGTCTGTCGACGGCATGAACCATGCAGACAGCGCCCTTGCCCGGGTGGGACTGAAGGGCGGGCGGCCCCAGCGCGAGTTTGGCTTTACGGCTCTGGATTGTGCCGATCGCGTGCCAGCGGATCCGGTCCAACCCCGCCGCTGCGGCAGCTTCGGCCTTTTCCCAAAGTTCTTCCACGCGATTTTCACCGAAGTCTATCTGACCGGCGGCGGCGGTTTCTGCGATCAGCGCCAGCGGTTTTGTTTTGCTCACGGCGACGAGCGTGATTTCGTCAGGGGAGCGCTGCGCGCGCTGGGCGGCCCCGGCCATGCGTATACGTACCTGGCGGAGGTTTTCAGCAATCGTCATGGCGAGTCATCACAGTCGGTGTATCAGGGCGTATCAGGGCGTATCGGGAGATGCGCTTCCGCATCACTGGTCAGCAGGGTACCAAACAGGCGCCCTTCCTGCGAGGAGGGCACCGGTCAGACACCTTATTGTCGCCAATTGTTCAGATTTCGTCCAATTCGGTTTTTCGGCGGCGGCCGGCTGGCCGGCGCGGGGCGAATAGGGGGCGGGGAGCGGGGCAGAGGGAGCGGGGGCGCTATTTTATCAGCGCGGGAAGCAGGGCGTAGAACTCGGTGGATTTGACGACGTCGGCCAAGGGGACGCTGTCGAGGACGGTGTGCGCGGTCACTTCGTCGCCGGGGGCGAAGCCGATGCTGGGGATACCGGCCTTGCCGCGCCAGTAGATGCCGTTGGTGCTGAAGTCCCATTTGCCGGTGGGGGCGTCGGGCAGGCCGATGCGTTTGCGGGTCTCCTGGCCGGCCTGGACGAGGGGTTCGTCGTCGGCGAGCGCCCAGGCGGGAAAGTATTTTTCGACGGGAAAGACGAAGCCGGTGTAGCTGGGCTCGTCGTAGAAGAGCATTTCGAGGGTGACGTCTCCGGCCTGTTGATTTGCCTGGGGGATGAGGGCGCGCACCTGCTCGATGACGGCATCCAGGTCTTCGCCGAAGGTGACGCGGCGGTCGATGTAGACGGTACACCGGTTGGGGACGGCGTTGAGGCTGGGCGTTTCGACTTCGATGTGGGTGGCGGTGATTTTGCCGGGGCCGAGGAAGGGGTGGTCGCCCAGGTGTGGTTCGAGGCGTCTGATGCCATCGACGAGGGGGAGGGCCTTGTAGATGGCGTTGTCGCCGAGGTGGTTGCTGGCGGCGTGGGCGCTTCTGCCGCTGGCGACCGCTTTGAGCTCGACGCGGCCTTTGTGGCCGCGATAGATCTGCATTTTGGTGGGTTCGCCGATGACGACGAAGTCGGGGCGGATGCCTTCGTGTTCGACAAAGGCGTGGGGGGCGATGCCGTCGCACCACTCCTCCATGTTGCCGAAGTAGTAGGCGGTCCAACCGTCGAGAAGGCCGAGGCTGCGGGCGATGGCGAGGCCGTAGATCATGCCGGGCGTGCTGCCCTTTTCGTCGCAGGCGCCGCGGGCGTAGAAGATGCCGTCCTCGACTTTGCCCTCGAACGGGTCCCAGTCCCATTCGTCTTCGGCGCCGATGCCGACGGTGTCGATGTGGCTGTCGTAGAGGAGGATGCGTTCACCGCTTCCGATTTTGCCGACGGTGTTGCCCATGGAATCGAACCAGATTTGATCGAAGCCGAGTTTACGCATTTCGGCCTGGACGCGTTCACCGACGGGGCCGATCTGGGAATCGATGGAGGGGATGGCGCAGATCTGGCGGAGGAAGGCAATGATGTCGTTGCCGTAATTGTGGACGGCTGCCTGGATGGCGGGGATGCTGATTTCGGACATGGGTGGACTCCTGTGAAAGAAAGGGAGATTGGGGACACAGTTCAGATTATGAACGAGACGTGAATTGCGGTCTGGGCGGGGCGGCGGCCAGCATCGTCAAGAGGGGGGAGTCATCGATCTCCAGCGGCAGGTCTACGCGGCCGCGTTTGCGGCTGGACTCGTAGGTGGCGAAGGTCAGCTCGGCCGCCCGATAGGCACGGCTTCCGGAGAGCTCCGGCTCTCTGCCTTCCATGAGGGCCTCGACAAGGTCGATTATCCCCTTTTGCACGGCGTCCAGATCGTGCATGGAGCCCTCGGGATCCACGTCGCGCCAGCCGGAGGAGCGGCCGTTGAAGATGCGAAGGCCGCCTTCGCGACCGGCGCCGAATTCGATGATGCCGTCACTGCCAAGAAGGCGGAACGCCGCCCCCATTTCGATTGCAGCGCTGGTCGTTAGTAGCCCTTCGACGCCGTTCTGAAAGCGGACCTGGCTGATGCCCTGGGTTTCGTGATCCATGCCGAAGATCGTTCGGATTTCGCCGGTGTCGATCTGGCCCATCACCCACTGGGCAGGCGTTTCATCGTTGAAGAAGTGCATCATGTCGAACCAGTGGGTGCCCCAGTCGTTCATGTCGGGGCAGCGGCCTTCGATGCGCTGCAGGGCGCCGATTGCGCCTTCCCGGAGCAGCCGGCGGGCGACGCTGAATGGCGGGGCGAAGCGGCGTTGGTGGTTGAAGGTCAACTGGACCCCGTTGCGCCGGCAGGACTCCAACATGCGGCGGGCTTCGCCGAATGTGGGCGCGATGGGCTTTTCGCAGTGGATGGCTCGCACGCGGGCTGCGGCTGCGGCAAGCACCATTTCGGCGTGCAGGTGGGGCCAGACGCAGACGGAGACGATGTCGAGTTCGGCTGCGGCCAACATCCGGCGATAGTCTTCGTAGATGGCGCCGCCGCCGTGTTCCGCCCGGAAGGCTTCGGCGTTTTCACGGCTGATATCGGCGAGGGCCACCAGCTGCGTGCGGGGCGAGGCGGCGTAACCCATGGCATGGCGGTGGGCCATGCCGAAGCCGGTCGCGCCTTCCGTCCTGAGCGGGCGTCCGCAGCCGATGATGCCGACGCGGTAGGAAGCAGAGCCGGAAGCCGCCGAGGAGGGCGGAGAATGTTGCGGCGTCGAATTCGTTTTTGATGGCATTGCCAGTCCTTTCAGGGTGGTACACGCGGTGTTGACAGCTGACGACGTGTTGACGGCTGACGACGCGCCGGCGTCAGTATTTGCGGGCTGCTGCCTGAGACGCGGTACGGCGCTGCATAGCGGCGCAGGCCGGCGCCTATACTTTGATTTTGGAGCGGAAGGGCGGCTTGCCCTTCACGCCCAGCCGGACGCGGTAGAGGGCGCCGGCCTGCGGGCCGTCAGTCTCTTTAATGTGGCCACCGGCGGTGGTGACGTAGAGGTCGGTATAGTCATGGCCGCCGAAGGTGGCGCTGGAGACCTTGGGCACGGGGAAGTTGAGGCGCTGAATTTCACGGCCGTTGGGCATGTGGTGGACGAGGGCGTAGCCGTCCCAGCGGGCGGACCAGAAGCAGTTGGCCGCGTCCATGGCCATGCCGTCGGGGCGGCCGTTGGCCGCCGCGCCTTCACGGACGGCAAACTCAGGGTTGGCGATGCGGCCGCTGTCGACGTCGTAGTCGTAACGGGTGATGCCGCGCCGGGTGTTGGTGTGGTAGAAGGTCTTGAGGTCCTGGGTGAAGCCCATGCCGTTGGAGGTCCCGGCGTCGTCGATCACGATGGTCAGGCTACGGTCGGTGTCCATGCGGTAGAGGACGCCGTTGCCGCCGCTGCGGGGCATTGTGCCGCAGAAGACGCGACCGGCGGGGTCGGCGATGACGTCGTTGAAGCGGCCGGCGCGTTCGGCCGGGATTTCGTCGATCAGATTCTCAAGGGGTTGGCCTTCGCGCCAGAGCGCGATGCGGCCGCGGGCCATGAAGAGGAGCAGGGCGCCATCTTCCTGGATGGTGAAGCCGCCGATGGCTTCGCCAGCGTCGAGGACAAGGCGGTGCTCGCCGGTAGCGGGGTCGTAGCGGTAGAGTTTGCCGGGGGGAATGTCGACCCAGTAGAGGCGGCCTTCGTCGGGATGCCAGAGAGGGCCTTCTCCCGTCTCACAGGCGTAATCGGCGATTTGTTCGATAAGCATAGGTTTCTCCGTTGGTCTGGCCTACAGTTCGATCGATACTTCGCGGCCTTCGTCCTGGCTGCGGTAGATGCCGTCGAGAATGGCGAGTACTTGCAGGGACTGTTCGGCGGGCACGGGTGAGGGCGCGCCGGCGGCGACGGCCCTGGCAAATTCGACGCATTCGAGGGCGTGGGGTTCCATTTTATCCTGGGTAAGCTGGAGGGTGCGGTTGTTGAACTGGCGGGTGGTGTAGTTGGTGTCGAGGAATTGGGCGGAGGGCCAGTGGCAGCCGCCGCGGTCGCCGTAGATCCAGGATTGCATGTCTTCGCCGCGGACATCGTGGTGGAGGAGCCAGCTGACCTCGAGCACGAGAGTGGCGCCGGTTTCGAAGCGGACGAAGGCGGCGGCGTAGTCCTCAACGTCGAAGGTCGAGGGGATGGGCCCTTCGCGCCAGGTGGCGAAGGCGCCGGGCATGTGGGCCAGACGGGCGTCGGCGACGCCGGAGACGGTGACAGGCCGGGGATTACCCATCAGCCAGAGGGTGAGGTCGAGGATATGCACACCGATATCGATGCAGGGGCCGCCGCCGCTGTGTTTTTTCTCGATGAAGGTGGCGGTGGGGATGAGGCCGTTGCGGCGCAGCATCCAGCCGCGGGCGTGGTAGACATCGCCGAGCGTGCCGGTGTCGATCTCTGCCTTCATGGCCTGGGAGACGCCGGCAAAACGGAAATGCTGGGCGGTCATGAGCAGTTTGCCGGATTTGTCGCGCGCCGCGATCATCCGTTTGATCTCCTGCGGTGTGGGCGCCAGGGGTTTTTCGCAGATCACGTGCTTGCCGGCTTCGAGGGCGGCGATTGCGAGGGGGGCGTGGTACATATTGGGCACGCAGAGATCGATGATGTCGACGTCGGGGTCGGAGAAGAGTTCGGCGGCGCTGGTCGTCAGCTTTTTGATGTTGTGCAGCGCGCCCCACTCTTCGAGCGCCTGGGCGCTGATGTCGCTGCCGGCCACGACTTCGGCTTCGTCGGAGGCGGCCCAGCCGGGCATGTGGGTGCGGGAGATGCCGCCGACGCCGACGAGGCCAACTTTCAGAGTGCTCATTGCAGGTCCTTTCGGTTTGGGTGATGTGTGCCGCGCGCCCGTTTCCGAGGCTGGGCGGA
The DNA here is from genome assembly GCA_022821545.1 of Caldilineaceae bacterium. GTDB lineage: Bacteria > Chloroflexota > Anaerolineae > Caldilineales > Caldilineaceae > Bin5. Next base: position 26,458 of record JAJEDJ010000023.1, on the reverse strand, counting down.
CAGAGTCGCGGCCGCCAGGCTCTTGTCCACGTAAAAGGTTCCCAGATTTGGTTGTAGGACGCGAATTTGCCATAATTGCATACCATCATTCCTGAAGAACCCCAAAAATCATAAACGTTTCAACCCAATCAGGAGAGTATCGATGTTTAACGAAAGTCCACGCAGTGAAAGAACCATTACCCGACGGGGGATCCTAAAGGCAGCGGCGGCTGTGGGCGGCACAGCAGCGCTGGCTGCATGCGCGCCGGTGGCAGGGCCGCAGGCCGGCGGAGACGCCGCCATGGCAGATGAGCCGGTCGAGCTGGAGATATCGATCCTGGCCGGGGCGCCAGTCGAGCCGGTAAATGAGCTGATTAAGGCGTCGTTCAACGAGAAGCACCCTGACGTTACGGTTACCTTTAACATGGTTTCCGGCGACCTGGCGGAGAAGTATTACACGGCGGCGGCGGCGGGCACTCTGTCCGATGTTTTCTTCAGCGCCGACCTGTTCGTGGTCCCTTTTGCCAACAACAACGTTACGCTGGACTTGACGCCGTATACCGAAGGCGACCCCGACGTCGACATTGACGACGTCTTTCCCAATATGCTCGGGCTCGGGGTATTCGACGGCAAGATCCAGATGCTGCCGTCTGCGCTGGACGTGGTGACGCTGTATTACAACAAGTCGCTGTTTGAGGAGGCGGGCGCCGAGGAACCGAACGACCAGTGGACATGGGATGATTTCATCGTCAACTGCAAGAAGATCACGGCTCTTGAGACGGAGGCCGACGGCACGCCCCGCTACTGGGGGCTTTCGAATGCTACATGGAGCTGGTGGGCCACGGTCTACCCCTGGGTCGTCGGATACGGCGGGAAGATACTCGACATTGAGAACAATACTTCCACCTGGTCCGATCCAAATACGGTTGAGGCTCTGACAGCCTATGCTTCGCTGTGGAACGAGCACAACATTGCGCAGCCCCTGGGGCTTGACGTGGGCGGAAACTCGTTCTTCCTGGGCCGAGCCGCAACCTACTGCCACATTCAGAGCCTGCGGGGCCCCGTGCGGGAAGCGGCCGCCGACAAGTTTGAATGGGACGTTCAGGTGATGCCGCTGATGCCGGACGGCCACCATCGAACGGGTATGGGCACCTGGGGGATGTCGGCATACGCCGGCGGGCAGAACCTCGACATGTCATACGAGTACATCAAGCAGCTGATCCGGCCGACGGTACAGCTTGAGGCGGCCAGGGCGGAACTGGGCGTGCCGCTGCTGAGATCCGTGGCCAGCGATCCCAGCTGGATGGAGGGTCTGCCGACGCCTCCTCACAATCTGATGGCCTTTATCAACGGGGCCGACGACGCGATCTTGCCGGTGATCGAGCACCCCGGCGATTGCGGAAGCTTTTACGCCGGGATGGTCAGCGACAGCTACCGGCAGGCGTTGGAGGCGGTCATCCGGGGAGAAGCGAACGCAGCAGACGCTTTTGCCGAGACGGATGCAACGATTCAGCCCTGCCTGGACCAGAACGCGTAGCGGCAGTGAACGCGTAGCAATAGTGAACGCGTAAAAGCAGTGGAAGTTTGAAGGCGTGTGGTGGCCTCAGAGGGGCCACCACACGCCACACGGAAGCGATTTGGGCGGACGCCGGAACGGTTTGAGTGAAGGCGCCCGCTGATCATATACGTCCCCGCCTCCCTCGGTATTCACTCGCAGGACAGACTCAGTTCATGAACAGTCGAATGCGGAACACGGTCCAGGGCTATCTGTTTATCAGCCCGGTGGTACTGGGACTGCTGATTTTCACAATTGGCCCCATGCTGACCTCCTTCTACATGAGCTTCACCAAGTTTCCACTCCTGCGGGCGCCGGAGTGGATAGGGTTACGCAACTATATCGTGATGTTCACGTCGGACAGGAACTTCTGGCAGGCGTGCAAGGTCACTCTCATCTACGCGGGGACATCGGTGCCATTGGGGCTGATAGGCGCTTTCGTGCTGGCTATTCTGCTGAACCAACGCGTCAAGGGGATTGCGTTTTTCCGCACCAGTTTCTATATGCCGGCCATCGTGCCGGCCATCGCCAGCCTGATACTGTGGGGCTGGCTGATGAACCGCGATTACGGGCTGATCAATGCTATTCTCGTGCGATTGGGCTTTGCGAAGTTTCCATTCTTTGCGGAACCGGAAACGGCGCTGGCGTCGATGGTGATGATGAGCCTGTGGGGGGTCGGGGCGGGCATGATCATCTACCTGGCGGGGCTGCAGGGGATTCCCGAGTCTCTCTATGAGGCGGGAAAGCTGGACGGCGCCAACGAACTGCAACTTTTCCGAAATATCACGGTCCCGATGATGACCCCCACCATCTTCTTCAACCTGGTGATGGGAATGATCGCAGCCTCCCAGACTTTTATGAATGCGTTTGTTCTGACTTCGGGCGGGCCGCTGAAGTCGACGTATTTCTATAACCTCATGCTCTACGAGCGCGCGTTCAACTGGACACAGATGGGAATGGCGTCGGCGATGGCCTGGTTCCTGCTGTTTGTGGTCCTGGTACTGACACTCCTGGTCTTTCGTTCATCGGCTCTCTGGGTCTTCTACGAAGCGGAGGTCAAGTGATGGTCAGCGATCAGGAAGTTTACAGGGGAATCCTGGACCTGGACTGGCGACGCAGACCGAAAGACAGTTACCGCATCCTGTTCATCTACTTGACATTGATCGTGAGCGCGGTGGTCTTTCTTCTGCCACTGTTGTGGATGGTCACGACATCGCTGAAGACACAGGCGGAAGTTTACGTCTTTCCCCCCACGTTTTTTCCAGAGACATTCCGCTGGCAGAACTTCCCGGAAGGGTGGACGTACGAGAGCATGCAGTGGACCCGCTGGCTGGTGAATACGCTGACGATCACTACGGCGGTGATGGTGGGAACCCTGATATCGGCTACGCTGTGCGGTTATGGATTCGCGCGTATCAGTTTCCCCGGGCGGGACGTGTGGTTCATCATGGTGCTGGCGTCGATCATGTTGCCGAGCACGGTTACGTTGATCCCACTGTTCGTCGGCTTTCATCGCGCCGGCTGGCTGGACACGTTCCTGCCGCTGACCGTACCGGCCTTTTTCGGCGGCGGGGCTTTCAACATATTTTTGATGCGCCAGTTCTTTAAGGGGATACCGATTGAATTGGAGGAGGCCGCGCTCATAGACGGCGCGGGCCGCTTGCGTATTCTGTGGCAGATATTCGTTCCGCTTTCAGGACCTGTCATCGCCACCACCTCGGTATTCACGTTTCAGGCGGTATGGAATGATTACTTCGGGCCGTTGATCTTCCTCACCAGCCAGGAGAACTACACGCTGGCGCTAGGCATCACTTTTTTCAAGGGCCTCTACAATACACAGATCCCTTACATGATGGCTATGTCTTTCCTGATGGTCATTCCGATGATCATCGTCTTTTTCTTTGCGCAGAGGTTGATGATTCGCGGGGTGATCCTGTCCGGCATCAAGGCGTAACTGAAGTGGTCTGTGGTCAGAAGCGCAGTGCTTGGCGGTGGTTGGCGGTTGGCAGAGGATAGAGGCGTTCTTGAGGAGGTAACCGGTGCCGGAACTCAGAATAGATATTCCTTCGACATTTGTAGAGCGCATCGAGCGGCTGGCGGCTGAAGAGAATGAGTCGCTAGAGGATATGGCGATGCTGCTGCTGCGGCGCGGATACGACTTTGAAGTCACGCGGCCGGAGGTGGAGCCGGACAGGAGCCAGCGGCCGGGGGCGCGCAGGGACGCCCGCCTGGATTGGTGGCGCGAGGCAAGGTTCGGCCTGTTCATTCACTGGGGGCTGTACTCGGTTCCCGCGGGTGTATGGAAGGGGCGCGACTGGCCCGGCATCGCGGAGTGGCTCATGTACCGGGCGGAGATTCCGGTGCAGGAATACGAGAAGCTGGCGAGGCAGTTCAATCCGGTCAAGTTCGACGCCAAGGCGTGGGTCTCGCTGGCAAAACGGGCGGGGCAGAAGTACGTGGTCATCACTTCGAAGCACCATGACGGTTTCTGCCTGTTCGACTCGGCGGTGACGGACTACGACATGGTGGAGGCAACGCCTTTCAAGCGGGACGTGCTGAAGGAGCTGGCGGAGGCGTGCGCGGCGGAGGGGATAAAGCTGGGCTTCTACTACTCGCAGACGCAGGACTGGCATCACCCGGACGGCGACGGCAACGACTGGGACTTCGACCCGTCGGAGAAGGATTTTGCGGGATATATCGAGGACTATGTGAAGCCGCAGGTGCGTGAGCTGTTGACCAATTACGGGCCGATCGGCATCATCTGGTTCGATACGCCCAAGGGGATTTCGGAGGAGCAGAGCCGGTCCTTGCTGGCGCTGTGCAACGAGTTGCAGCCGGACTGCCTGGTCTGCGGGAGGCTGGGCAATGCGCTGGGGGACTATGCCACGGCAGGCGACAACCGTATCCCGGAAGAGGTCCTCGATTTGGACTGGGAGACGCCGGCGACGATAAACGACAGCTGGTCGTACAAGGTCAACGATCACAACTGGAAATCGAGCGTCGATCTGATCCGCAAGCTGGTGGACATTGTCAGCAAGGGGGGCAACTACCTGCTGAACGTCGGCCCGACGGAAGAGGGCATCATTCCCCAGCCGAACGTGGAGCGCCTGGAGGCGATGGGGCGCTGGCTGGAGGTAAACGGCGAGGCGGTTTACGGCACGCAGCCGGGACCGATCCAGGGACGGGGGGACCTGCGCACGACCAGCAAGGAGGGCGTGGTATACGTCCATGTTTTCGACTGGCCGGCCGACGGGAAGATTCGCGTCGAAGGGGTTGCCGCGCAGGGGGCCAGGCTACTCGCGGGAGGCGAGACGCTGCCGGTGGACGCGAGCAGCGGAGGGCTGGTGATCAGCGGGCCGGAAGAGGCGCCGGACGAAGCGGCTACGGTGATCGCGCTGCGATAGGGTGAGCCGGGGAGAGGTCTAGCTGGTTCCGAACTGCCGATCCCCTGCGTCGCCGAGGCCCGGCCAGATGAAGCCGGGCGGGAAACCGGCCGCGGCGTCGCCGGCGTCGGTGAGGCGTTGGTCGACAGCGGCGACATGCACGGCGACATCGGGATGGGCTCCCTGGAGGGCGGCGATGCCTTCGGGGGCGGCCAGCAGACCGACGAACTTTACGCGAGTGACGCCGCGGCGCCTGAGGATGTCGACGGCCATCAGGGCAGAGCCGCCGGTTGCCAGCATGGGATCGAGAACGAAGCAGGTGTGGGTAGAGAGATCTTCGGGGAGTTTATTGTAGTAGATTACCGGTTGCAGGGTCTCTTCGTCGCGGTAAAAGCCCAGGTGCCATACTTCGGCCTGGGGTATGAGACTGAGCATTCCGTCCACCATACCCAGGCCGGCGCGAAGGATAGGTACCAAGCCGACGCGTTCGTCGAATTTGCTGCCGGTGGTGGTTGTGAGGGGCGTCCGGACGTCAACGGTCCTGGTGTCCAGGTCGGCGGTGGCTTCATAGGCCAAAATCATGGCCAGCTCGGCGACGATGGAACGAAACTGACGGAAGTCGGTCGTGGCGTCGCGCAGTTGCGTTATCTTGTGCTCCACCAGGGGATGGCCAGAGACAAACAGATTGGTTGACATACAGGTTCCTTGCTCGGCTGGTTTTCCCGAGCTGCCTAACAGGCAGTCTTGCGCTACCAGCGGGCCGGCGCGGCACGCGGCGTGCGGTTGCGGCGGTTGATCGATTCGACTTCTCGCTGGCAGGTCATACAGAGGGTTGCGTCGGGCTTAACTTCCAGGCGCTCCTTTTGGATTTGTCCACCACAGCGTTCGCAGATACCGTACTGTCCCAACTCGATGACGCGCAGGGCGTGTTCAATGTCCTGCTGACGCCGCTCCAGCACAGTGATCAGGGCCGCGGTCTTCTCCCGTTCGACGATTTCGGTGTCGCCTTCGTCCAGTTCGACATCTACCTCGCCTTGCATCATGTTACGCAGATGATCCAGTTCTTCATTGACCTGTTTAAGGTTTGCCAACAGTCGTTTGCGGTCTTTAGTAGCCTTCTTCGGCATGACGAATTCCTCTAATTAACGGTTAAGGCAGAAAATGTGGGAGATGTTATATCAGCTTTTGCGCTTTCCGTCAAGGGAATCTGAGCAAAAAAGGGCGGGCATTTTGGGCTGTTTTGTTCCCATTGGCCAACTGGCATATAATTTGTAGCACAATCGTTCTTCCCTGTTTTATGGACAAGACACAGTTTAATGGATAAGGCACAATGGCCGATGAAGGCGGCGTGACGCGGGCAGACGTCCCAAGGGCCTCCGGACCGAAGAGGAGGGAGATATCGGGGGAGAGACAGGCCGACGACGGCCGCGTCGACTACGCGTTGCGGCCCAAGAGCCTGGACGAAATGGTGGGCCAGGAGAAGTTGCGGGAGAAGATGCGCATTCTGGTCGAGGCGGCGCGTCAACGGGGCGAGGCGCTCGACCACGTGCTTCTGTACGGTCCGCCGGGGCTGGGCAAGACTACGCTCAGCCATATTCTCGCGCATGAGATTCAGGGCAATCTGAAGCCGACTTCGGGGCCGGCGATCGAGAAGGCAGGGGACCTGGCGGCGATAGTCACGAATCTGCGCAAGGGGGATATTCTTTTTATCGATGAGATCCACCGCCTGGGACGCGTGGTGGAGGAGATTCTGTACCCTGCGATGGAGGACTTTGTGCTGGACATCACGGTCGGAAGCGGCCCGAGCGCGCGCAGCATCCGGCTGAAGCTGCCGAGGTTCACGGTGATCGGCGCGACGACGCGGCTGGCGTTGATGACGGCGCCGCTGCGCGCCCGGTTTGGGGTTGTGGAGCGCTTTGACTTCTACGGTCGGGAGGCGCTGGAGACGATTATTTTGCGGGCGGCGGCCATGCTGGAGACGGTCATTGAGGACGAAGGGGCGGCGGAGATTGCACGGCGTTCCAGAGGTACGCCGCGGGTGGCGTTGCGGCTGCTGCGGCGGGTGCGGGACTATGCGCAGGTGCGGGGGGATGGGAAGATCAGCGTGACGCTGGCCGGTGAGGCGCTGGCGGTGAATGAGATCGACCATCTGGGGCTGGACGACCTGGACCGGCGGGTGCTGGATGCGATTGTCAGCAAGTTCGGGGGCGGGCCGGTAGGGCTCGGGACGCTGGCGGCCAGCATCAGTGAAGAGGACGACACTATTATGGATGTGGTGGAGCCTTATCTGCTACAACTGGGGTTTCTGGACCGCACGCCGCGGGGGCGCATGGCCACGAAGGCGGCATACGAGCACATCGGCGCGGAATACAGGGATGCGCCGGAGCAGAGGAGTCTGTTCGGGGGCGGGTCGGAGTGAGGGAGAATGGCGGGGCGGGGCGGGGGGAGATGAGAGGATGGCTCAAGTTTCGGATGCGCTTTTGGACCGGATGGTAGAGAAGATTGTGGAGGAGGTTGATCCCGATCAGATAATCCTGTTTGGCTCGCGCGCACGGGGTGACGCGCGCGCGGGGTCTGACGTAGACCTGGTGGTCGTGGAATCGGAGCCGTTTGGACAGGCGAGGAGCCGGCGCCTGGAAACGGCGCGGCTATACCGAACGCTTTCCGGATTCGGCGTTGCCAAAGACATTTTGCTTTATAGCCGCGACGAGGTCGACTACTGGCGCGATTCCATCAACCATGTGCTGGCGCGGGCGCTGCGGGAAGGACGTATATTATATGAGCGACGTTAAGTGCGCCCGTCTTTTGGTAGAGGCTTCGAATCGGGATGTAGAAGCCCTGAGGGGTATGGGCGACGCATCCGTTTTCGCAGATGAGATCTTCGGCTTCCATGTACAACAGGCGGCCGAGAAATTGCTCAAGGCCTGGCTCGCTCTGCTCGGAGAATCTTACCCTCTCACGCACGATCTGGAACTGCTTTTCAATCTTCTTCAAGAGCTAGGCATCTCCACGTCCGGATTCGCGGCGCTCAGCGAATATACGCCCTATGCCGTTCAGTTCCGCTACGAGGCAATCGGATTTGACACAGCGCCGCTTGACAGGCAAGCAGGCCTTGCCATGGTGGAGTCCTTGCTGGCAGAGGTTCAGATGCAGTTTGGAGGCAGGGAAGGGAAGTGATGGAAGGTAGTTCTCACGTCAGGATTGCGTTATAGAGGCGCTCGATGTTTTGGCGGTGGGTGGTTACGGCGGTGGGCGTACGGCGATTTTCGGGCAGGAGCTTTTCCGCTATTTCTTCCGAATGACTCCAGAATTCGTTTGCGGCGGCGGCCTGTGAGATGGTGCGGCGCAGGGCGTGGAGGTAGGCGACGTCGGCGGCCAGCCGTCCCATCACTTCGACTTTGTCGGATGAGACAGAACCGGCGCGGGGGATGTATAGCTGGAGACGACGTTCTTTGACCAGACGCGCCAGAAGGCGCAGGCTTTCAATCTCATCCTCGCCGTCAGAACCCTCTCCGAGTTCGGGCAGCGCCAGGTCGCTGCCGAAAACGCCTCCACAGAGTATCCCCAAAGCCGGAAAACAGACGAGGTTGGCGTGCCGCTGGGAGTAGATGTCCAACAGATGCTGGCCAACGTTGATGTGGGCGACGCCGCCGGGCCGGGTCTGGACGAGCGGCAGACCGACGTCGCGGGCGGGGGAGGTAAAGAGCGCGGCGGTTTCTTCGGCGACGTCGAAGCGGGTTGCGACGTCTTGCGGGGGATCGATGATCAGGAGTCTGTCAGGGACGCCGAGGAGGCGGGCGAGGACGAAGAGCGAGTGGGAAGGGGGATCGCCTTCGCTATACAGTTCCAACTGGTCATAGAGCTGGGAGATTTTCATTTGCGAGGGAGGGGAGGGGGATGTTGCGCTGCGGCGCCGGGCCCGGCGGCTTGGCGCGGGTCGAGGCGCGCGCGGCAGTCGCAGGCGGCGTTCGGGTCGATCTGTTGGGCGAGAGCGGACAGCGTCTGCACGAGGGCTTCCAGCCCGCTGAAGTCGTCTTCCCGGGCAGGCGCGGTTGGGAATTCGGCGCTGATTTCCTCAACGAGCGCCAGTCCGGCGAAGCAGAGGCCCAACTCGCGGGCAAGCGCGATCTCGGGCACGAGATTCTGGCCGATGACGTCGGCGCCCCAGTTGCGGAACATGCGGGCCTCGGCGGCAGTTTCACGCCTGGGGCCGTCGACGCCGAGGTAGACGCCGCCCGGCGCCATGGGCAGGATGCGCGACAGGGCCCGGGTCAGACGGGGGCAGACAGCGGGGGTCTGGCTGAGGCCGCCGGCGCCCTCGTTTTCGTAGAATGTCTGGGGTTGATGGCGCGTGAAGTCGATATAGTCGGTGATCAGGAAGGGGTGGCCCTGGGCCAGGACAGGATTGACTGCGACAACGCTATCGCAGGCGACGATGCGGCTGACGTGAAGTGTCTGCGCGGCCTGGAGCGTGGCCCTGGGATCGGTGCGAGAGGGAAGGCCGTAGTAGGGCTGAATCCAGACAGGCGGCGAGCCGGGGCGGCCGCGGCGGGCGAGGGGGCCGACGGTCCCGTAGGGGGTATCGACTTGGCGTTCTTCGATGAGCGGACCGACGGCCTCCAGCGACTGGGGTGGAAGCGGGACGGCCAGCAGAAGGAGCAGTGAATTCAACTTTTTTTCCGGGCGCGGTGTGATATGCAGTGTGATATAATGAGACCAGTTGATCCTCATCCTGCGGTAGGCTCTATCTGCGTCCACGATAGCATCAGATGCCAGCGATAGCAAAACGGTTGGACAAATTGGAATGGTCAACGTGATCGGAGAAAGTGGATGGGCAGACCGGTTCGAATTGCTCTGATCGGAGCCGGCGCCTTTGTGCGGAAAGCGCACGCGCCCTCTTTGCTGGAGCTGGGTGACGCGGTGGAGATTGCGGCCGTACACAGCCGCACGCGGGCGTCTGCCGAGACGGTGGCGGAATCGATCCCGTACGACGTTGACATATACACGGATATTGGGATGCTGCTGGCGGACGAGAGTGTCGAGGCCGTCGATATCGTTCTGCCGATTCCGATGCTGCCGGAGGTCGTATTTCAGGCGCTGGCGGCGGGCAAGCATGTTTTCAGTGAAAAGCCGATCGCGCAGACTGTTGCCGAGGGACAGGCCTTGATCGCGGCTTGCCGGCCCTTCGGTGACCGGGTGTGGATGGTGGGGGAGAACTGGCGCTACGAGGAGGCATTTCAGGCGGCGGCGCGGGCGTTGCAGGCAGGCCGGATCGGGCAGCCATTGTTCTGCGACCTGTCGCTGCAGCTGCCGATTAAGGCCGACTATATGGGATCGACGTGGCGGAATTCGGGCGAGTTGCCGGGAGGTTATCTGCTGGACGGGGGCGTGCATCATGCGGCCGGTCTGCGCGTTCTTCTGGGAGAGATTGAGTGTGTGTGTGCGTTGACGACGGCGCACCGGGAGGACCTGCCGCCGGCGGACACGATGAGCGCGGCGCTACGCTTCAGCAGCGGGGTGGTTGGCTCCTATCTGATCACGTATGCGGCTGGCAGTGCGCTGGGTACCGATGCGGTCCATATTGGCGGGAGCGAAGGCAGCCTGCGGGTCTCGCGGGGAGAGCTGGTGATTGAGCGGGACGGGGAGAGCGAGCGCCAGGCGTTTAATGTTGTGATCAGCGTGCGGGAGGAGCTGGCAGCGTTCGTCGCGGCGGTACGGGACGGAACACCGCACCGCAATTCTCCCCAGGAGGCGCTGCAGGACCTGGCCGTGGTGGAGGCGATGTTGGCATCGGCGCAGACGGGGACTTTGCAGCGAGTGGAGCGGCACGTGTGACAGGGCGGCGCCGCAGCCCTGATGAGCAGAGACAGATCCGAGGCAAACTTACCGTAACCGTTCAGACCAGTAGCTGTCAGCCCCCGCCCCAGGAGGACCAGATGGACATCTTAGGCATTGATATAGGCGGCAGCGGCATCAAGGGCGCGGTGGTGGACGCGGAAACGGGGGCGTTGCTCACCAAGCGGCGCCGGATTGGGACGCCGGACCCGTCAACGCCGCAGGCGGTAGCCGAGGTGGTGTTGGAGATCGTGCGTCACTTCGGATGGGCGGGCCCGATGGGCTGCACGTTTCCGGCGGTGATTCGGAATGGCATTGTCTGCACGGCGGCTAATGTGGACGACTCGTGGATTGGCACAGACGCGCCGAAGCTGTTTGAGGGTGTGACAGGGTGCCCGGCGTCGATCGTCAACGACGCTGACGCGGCCGGCATTGCGGAGATGGTCTTCGGCGCGGGCAGGGACCAGCCCGGGGTGGTGGTGCTGCTCACATTGGGGACAGGCATTGGTTCGGCGCTGTTTGTGGACGGACACCTGGCGCCGAATACAGAGTTCGGGCACCTTGAGATTGACGGGTTTAACGCAGAGAGCCGGGCGGCGAACAGCGCGCGTGACCGGGAACAGCTGAGCTGGAAGAAGTGGGGGAAGCGTCTGAACAGGTATTTTCAGACAGTTGAATTTCTACTTTCGCCGGACCTGTTTATCATTGGCGGAGGCGTGAGCAAGAGAAGCGAGAAGTTTGTGAAATATATAGACGTGCGGGCGCCGATAGTCGCGGCGCAGATGCGCAATCATGCCGGACTGATCGGGGGGGCGATGGCGGCACTCGCATTGATTCAGGGGGAAGGAGAGGCAGAGCTGGATCCAGACGTTCTGTACGTGACGAAGTAGGATGGAATGTGCAAAGATGGCGCCAAGTATGAGGAGCTTGAGGAGAAGAGCAATCATGACAAGAATGAACGAAGCGGCGGCAATTGGCCAGGCGATCTGGCTGGACTTCATCAGGCGCTCCTTCCTGGATTCCGGGGAGCTGGGCAAACTGGTCGGCAAGGGTCTACGGGGCGTTACGTCCAACCCGTCGATTTTCCAGAAGGCGATCACGGCCAGCACAGACTATGACGCCGCGGTTGAACGGCTGGTGGGTGAAGGCAGTTCCGTCAATGACATATACGAGGCGCTCGCCATCCAGGACATTCGCCGCGCCTGCGACATCATGCAACCGGTATACGGGAGCACGGACGGTCTGGACGGCTACGTGAGCCTTGAGGTGAACCCGAAGCTGGCCTATGACACGGAAGGCACAGTCATGGAGGCCCGCCGCCTTTCGTCCCTGGTGGACCGGCCGAATGTGATGATCAAGGTTCCGGCCACGCCGGAGGGAATCCCGGCGATCGAAACGCTGACCGGCGAGGGCATCAATATCAATGTCACGCTTATCTTCTCTTTGGAGCAGTACGAAGACAGCGCAATGGCCTATATTCGCGGCCTGGAAAAGCTGGCCGCGGCGAACGTGGATTTCAGCCGGGTGGCGTCGGTCGCTTCTTTCTTCGTCAGCCGGGTGGACGGCAAGATTGATCCCAAGCTGATGGCGCTTGGCAACAAAGAGATTCAGGGGAAGATTGCGATCGCGAATGCACGGATGGCCTATCACCGATTCGGTGAGCTGTTCAGCGGTCCTCGCTGGGACAAGCTGGCGGCGCAGGGGGCGCGGGTGCAACGACCGCTGTGGGGCAGCACGAGCACAAAGAATCCCGACTACCCGGACACGCTCTACGTGGACGAACTGATTGGTCCGCATACGGTCAATACGCTGCCCCCTGAAACGTTGGACGCATTTCTGGACCACGGCAACGCGGCGCGCACGGTGGACGCCGACGTGGAGCAGGCCCGGCAAGATCTGGCGCAGCTGGCCGAACTAGGCATCGATCTGGATGATGTAACCAGCCAGTTGCTGGGTGAGGGTGTGGACGCTTTTGCCGACTCATTTGACGAGTTGATGTCGGGAATCGCAGAGAAGGCGGCCGCCCTTGCAGGCGGGGACGACAACCAGACAAAGGCGCGCGCCGATTTTTTTACGGTCCCCTCCGGAGCCAGGTAGAGGGCGCTCTGGAGGAGACCGACAGGGAGCGTATCGTCACACGCATCTGGGCCAGGAGCCACAGCGTGTGGAGTGACAGGCCGGACGAGATCGCGAACCGGCTGGGCTGGCTGGATATTGCCGTGAGGATGGACGAGGAGCGGCACTGCATCAGCGCGCTGTTGCAGGACTTGCAGCAGGAGGGCTATACGCAGGCGGTTTTGCTGGGGATGGGCGGTTCCAGCCTGGCGCCGGAGGTATTTGCACGTACATTCGGCAGCGGCCCGCTGGCGCTGCGGATATTGGACAGCACGCATCCGGGGGCTGTCCAGAGCTTGGCCGACGGATTGGATGCGGCGCGAACGCTGTTTATTGTTGCCACGAAGTCCGGGACCACGGCGGAAACGCTGTCGCTCTTCAAGTTCTTTTACAACCAGGTCCAGGAGCAGCTGGGTGAGGCCGAGGCGGGCGCGCACTTTGTGGCGATAACGGATGCCGGCAGCGAGCTTGTGCGGCTGGGGAATGCGTGCAATTTCCGCTCAGTCTTTATCAACGATGCCAACATCGGCGGCCGCTATTCGGCGCTGTCGCACTTTGGGTTGATTCCGGCAGCGCTGTTGGGGGTTAATCTGCGGCGTCTGCTGCGGCGCGGGCAGGAGACGAAGAACGACTGCGGACGGCATGTCACCGGTTCTCTCAATCCCGGCGCGCGCATCGGTGTGATGATGGCGGAGATGGCCAAAGCGGGGAAGGACAAACTGACAGTTATCGCGGACGAGGAGGTGGCTTCGTTCGCGGACTGGCTGGAGCAGCTGATCGCCGAGAGCACGGGGAAATCGGGGACGGGGATCGTGCCGGTGGTGGGTGAGCCGGAGGGGTCAGCGGAAGCCTACGGCGCGGACCGGTTGTTCGTTCATCTGCAGTGGAGCGACACAGGGGCGCAGGATGCGAAGGTGCAGGCGCTCATCGACGCCGGCCATCCGGTGATCCGGGTACGCTTCCGCGATCGGTACGACCTGGGGGGGCAGTTCTTTCTGTGGGAGTTTGCGACGGCGGTCGCCGGGGCGCGGTTAGGCATCCACCCGTTCGATCAACCGGATGTTGAGTCGGCGAAGCAGCAGTCACGCCAGATGATGTCGGCCTATGAGGAGAGCGGCAGCCTGCCTGCACCGCAACCGTCGTTGGAAGCGGACGGCTTGAAGGTATACCTGGGCGGCGAGGACGGGGACAGGCCGGCCAGCAGTGCGGTCGAAGCGCTGGCGGACTTTGTGAAGCAGGGGGCCGCGGGTGATTACATCAGCGTGCAGGCTTACATGCGGCCCTGTTCCCGGGTGAGCAGTTTGTTACAGACGATGCAGGGATGTTTGCGGGACAGGACAAAGCTGGCAACGACTACGGGCTACGGACCCCGCTTTCTGCACTCTACGGGCCAGCTGCATAAGGGGGACCGCGGCAACGGTCTATTCATCCAACTTACCGACAGTCCTGCCGCGGACGTGGACATACCGGACGAGCCGGGTTCGTCGGCGTCGGCGCTGCCGTTCGGGGTCCTGATCGAGGCGCAGTCGCTGGGAGACAGGCAGGCGCTGATGAATGCAGGTCGGCGCGTGATACGGATCGACCTGGGAGAAGACGCGCAATCGGAACTGGAGCGGCTCGTCGATTCGCTGGCAACGGTATAGCGTCAGCGCGGGACGGGCGGCGTACGCGATGGGAGGATGGGCCGCTCAATGCGGGGCGGCAACCCTGATTCCGGCCGCGTTCATTTTCTTGGCGGTAAAGTAAATTGATGCAAGAGATAGATGCGCTGAAGCGGCAAGCAGCCGAAGCTGCGGTGGCGCAGATTGAATCGGGGATGGTCGTGGGGTTGGGCGCAGGGAGTACGGCGCTCAAGGCGCTTGAGTGTATTGCGGAGCGCCTGGCGATGGGTACGCTGACAGACATTCTGGGCGTTCCGTGTTCGGAGCAGGTTGCGGCAGACGCCCGGCGGCTGGCAGTTCCGCTGACGACACTCGATTGTCATCCAGAGATCAATCTGACGGTAGACGGCGCTGATGAGGTCGATCCGCAGCTGCGCGTCATCAAGGGCGGGGGCGGCGCGCTTCTGCGGGAGAAGATTGTTGCGCAGGCGAGCGAACGGGAGATCATTATCGTCGATGAGCGCAAGCTGTCTGAGCGGCTGGGCGTGAAGTGGGCGCTGCCGGTGGAGGCGCTTTCCTTTGGTCTGCGGGCCCACGTCGAGTACATCGAACGGCTTGGCGCCGCAGTTGAGGTGCGGACGAGGCCTGACGGCAGTCCTTTTCGAACGGACAGCGGAAATTTGATCCTCGACTGTCAGTTCGGTCCGATGGAAGAGCCGGAGTGCATTGCCGGCGCGTTGGAGAGGCGCGCCGGCGTCATTGAGCACGGCCTATTCATTGACCTGGTGACGGACTTGATTGTCGCCAGCCCCTCGGGTACGCAACATCTGACCCGGTAGTTGAACCAATCGACTGAATTGAAAAAGCGCCGGGGGATCCCGGTCGGCGGTGCGGGGCGCGGTGGATGCCCGGATGGACGGACTCACTGGGTCGATTGCGGGATAATCAGCTGATCTCCGACGCGGAGAAGGTCGGCGTTGGAGATGTTGTTGGCCGCCATGATCGCTTCAGTACTGACCCCGAACTGTTGGGAGATTCCGAGAAGGGTATCTCCCTCCTGAACGGTGTAGAGCGTCTGGTTCATAATGCTTACGTCGGCGGCGGACAGGCCAGGTATGAGGAGAACGGTATCGACTCTGACGACATGTGGATTGGTGATGGTGTTGCTGTTGAAGGCGATCAGTTCGGGCACGGTTATCTCGTATCGGTCGGCGATGGATGCCAAAGTCTCGCCGGGGCGGACGGTGTGGGTGCCCACCTGGCGAGAGAGGGCGGGGTCGGCAGCGGCTCTTTGCGCGCTGGACTGAGCGGCGGATGGGCTCGAACTGGGAATCAGCAACTCCTGGCCAATGGTGATGCTGTGCTCGTCTCTCAGATTGTTGAGACTAAGGATCCGGTTCAGGGAAACGTCGTAGCGAAGGGCAATGGACAGCAGCGTATCGCCCTTCTGAACGGTGTACTGGAAGGGTACGGGCGTGGCCGTGGGGATGCCCTCCGGCGTAGTCAGGCCGGGCACGTAGGGGAGACGAAGCACCTGCCCCACCTGGAGCGCGTCGGTGGTGAGCAGATTCATTTCCCGGATGCGCTGGATCTCGGTACCGAATTTTTCTGAGATTGTCGTGAGCGTATCTCCCGGCCTGACTTCGTAGGTAACTGTGGTGGGCTCGGGCGTGTCTTCGGGTGTGGGCAACGGCGTTTCGGTCGGCGCCGGCTGCGGCGTATCCGGCGCCATTACGACCGGTTCTTCTTGCGGCGGTTCCAAAGAGTTGCTCACCTCCTCGGCCAGGCGCTCGCGGGTACATGCGGAGATCAGGAGGATTGCCGCCAGCGTCAGGATAACGCCAGACATCCGCTTTGAGATTGTTGACTGCATTTCTGCTCCGTGATGTGAGCGGGACTGCGTGCCCATCGGTTCTCTCCACTCCTGCAAGCCCTTAGCCCGACTCATGCGGGCCGGAAATCCGGAAACCCAGGCCCAGAGGGCATCCCCGCCCCTGGGCTCCTCTTTGTGTTTTCTGCCTGCGGGGAGCGGGCAGAAGACGGCATTGCGTCAGACCATCTGCAAATGCGTGTCAGCCGGCAAATTAAATGATAGCACACGCATAAATGGCCCGCAAGCAGTTTTGCGAATTGGGCGGTGGGCGGGCGGGCATATGGGCTGCCCCTATATTTAGGCCTGCCCCATATTTGGGTCCGAGCTGAAGCAATCGTAAGAGAACGGTCCGAGAACGTTCCGACAGCTGGCCGGAAGGTTGTTTGAGAAGGAAGTAGAATCATGGCATTGAAGGATTGAAGCGCACTTTTAGGAGGTCCAGCCATGATTCTACGAATACTCCTGACAGGAACGACTCTACTGCTGCTGACGCTGGTGGCGTCGGTTGGCGCGGCGGCGGGTTCCGAGTCGAAGAGCGTCTCGTTTACCGGACTGGAAAATGTTCGCGCTTATGCGGCGGCGGCGCAGGTTGGCGGACGCAGCTACGCGGTCGACGGCGGCCGGCTCTATGCTGGAGTCGATGGGGCCTGGGAGCCGCTGTCAGCGCCGCGCGGCGTGATCGTAAACGCGGTCGCGGTGGACCGGGTGGATTCGAACACTGTGTTTATCGGCGCCGCCAACAGGCCCAGCGTCTTCGTCTCTCGTAACGGGGGTGAGGGGTGGGTGGAGTTCATCCTGGATTCAGAATCGATTAGCGGCGTTACCGCGGTAGCCTTTGACGCGTTCCACCGGCTGCTGTATGTGGGGACGGTCTCGGATGGGGTCTTTCGCCTGCGGGACACCGGCGCTGGAAGAGGGCAAGGACTGGTTGCGAGCGGGCAACTGCTGTTGGAGGAGCCGGTGGAGGAGATCGCGGTTGACAGCACAGGGGCGGGGCTGGCCTTTGTGCGTACTCTGGAGAAGCTCTACCGGGCTGAGGCCTACGGGCTGCGGTGGGTGCGCGTTGACAGTTTGCCCGGCGCTCCGACAGCGGTTGCGGTTGCCGACGCGTCGCCGCCGAGGGTCTATGCAGGCACGGCGGGCGGGGGCGTGCTTGTGAGCAAGGACGGCGCGGCCTGGCGGCCGGTCAATCACGGGCTGGACGGGGTGGGTGACGGCAAGCTCATCGTCAGCGACCTGGCGGTGGACCCGGCGCGGCCTGAGGTCCTGTACGCCGCGACGGGCGTCTCGGACTTGGGCGAACTGCAGGGATTGTCGGGCAAAGTGGCGGTGAGCACTGACGGCGGTGATCGCTGGGAGAGTCTGGCGGAGCTGGAAAATGCGCAGGTGGCAGAACTGTTGCCGGTGGCCGGGCGGAATGGGCTGGTTTACGCGCTTACAACTGCCAGCCGGACGCCGGTTGCATTGGGCGTGGAACCACCGCTGGAGAAGCATTTAGCGGGGGGCGTACATGAGAGAGGTTTGAAAAGCCCCGGCCTGCTGACCTGGGTCCTGGCGGGGCACGCCAGCGCGGCGCTCTTTATTCTGGTTGTGGGTGAAATCAGGGCGGGGGCCCGGCGAAGAGTTGGAACGGCTTACAGTATGCGCGCAGCACAGGCCAGCTGAAGGAGATGGCCCGCGCCGCTGCGGCTGTGAGGCTGGTACCGGAACCCAGGACCGCTATGCGGAGGCGCCCTCTCCCCCGTGGGCGTCTCCGAGATCTGCAGGTCCTATTTGATACAGGTCCTATTTGATACAGTGCGCCAGCGTCGGGACAGGGTCGTTTTCCGTTGCGGACGAAGTCCTATTGGGGGGCGCGCGTTTGCGGCGCCCTGCCCGCCGCATTCCCGGACAACAAGAGAGGTTCCAGGCGGGCGCTCTATCTCAGCTGGGGGAAAGCGGAGGCGATGGTCAGGCCGGCAAAGAGGAGCAGCATCAGGAAGGCTCTGCCGCCTGAAAGGAGGAACAGAAGCGCCCACGGCGCGACGCCCAGAATGATGCCGGCAACGGCCATGTGGGGCAGTCTACGGCCGCGGCGGTTGCCCACTGCGCGGCGAATGATGCGGGCCGCGAGGGTACCGGCGCCGGAACCGATGATGAAGGCGATGAAGAATCCGAAAAAGCCAATGCTGCCGAGTAGAAAGCCGACGATGGGGGCGACGATCAACGTAAGGACAAAGCCAACGGCCAGGGCGACGATGTTGTCCCGGCCCAAGGCGTTGAAGTAGATGTTCTGCTGCTCGCGTACACATTCGTTGCAGCGGTAGCCGACGGGCGTACGCACGGCACAGGAGATGCAGATCGGTTTCCCGCATTTGTTGCAGCGCAGGAGTGTTTCCCGGTCGGGGTGGTTGGCGCAGGTCATGCTTTGCGGTTCGCCGTCGCTGCCTACCTGGATCGGGGCGGGTCTGCCGTCATAGATGGCGCGACGGGCGGGATCGCCGAGAATTTCGTAGGCTTTTTCAACGGCAGCCAGTTTTTGCTCGGCGTAGGCCCGGTCGGCGGCGGATTCCAGCGTTTCGGGCTGGTACAGCTTCTGCAGCCGCAGGAACTGCTGCGTGATCTCCTCCTGCCCGGCATCTTCTTGGAGATCGAGGGTACGGTAAAGCTCCTTGTCCGTCTGGATTGAGTCGTCTGACATCAGAATCTGCTTTCCACTAGGCCACCGGATACGCGCAAGGGGCGCAATGTGAGCGTCACGCTGGTCATTTCAGCTTGTCCATAAGCGTTTGGTAGAAGTAGCTGCGCGGGCGAAGTCGAATAAAGCGGGCTTGATAGGGGCTGCTGTCGACAACGATTTCGTCGGTGTCGTCCACTTCGACTTCGAACTGGCCGTCCACCGTGAGCATGGCTGAGTGGTCGCTGTAGACACGGAGGCGCACTTCAGCGCCTTCGGAAAGGACAACTGCGCGGTCCATGCTCATGTGGGGGGCGACGGGGATCACGAGGATATTGCGCAGGTCCGGGGGCAGGATAGGGCCGCCGGCTGCGAGGGCGTAGGCGGTGCTGCCGGTGGCGGTGCTGACGATGAGGCCGTCGCAGGTATAGGTGGTGAGGTAGCCGCCATCGAGGTTTGCGCTGACGCGGACGATGCGGGCGAGGCTGCCGCGGCTGAGGACGACATCGTTAAGGGCATCGAAGGTGCAGCGGACGGTGCGTTCGGCTCCGTTGGCGCCGGCCTTTTCCACGATTGCACGCACCATGAGCCGCTCTTCGATCCAGTAGTCGCCATCGAGCAGTTTTTCCAAGGGTGAGAGCCAGTCCTGGGGAAAGATTTCCGCCAGAAAGCCGAGCCTGCCCATCTTTACGCCAAGCATGGGTACGTTGTAGGCCGCACCGAGCCGAGCGGCGCGCAGCATGGTGCCGTCGCCGCCGAGGGTGATCAGCAGGTCGACGTCGGGGAGCCTGGACTTGATGACTTCGGAATCCCAGGCGGAGTGGCGCCACGTTTCACTCACACCGGCGCTTTGCAGGAACTGTTCCATCTGACCCGCCAAGTCCAGCGATTCCGGTTTGCGGGGGTGGTGCAGGATGCCGATGCGATGAAATGGGCAGCTTGCGTCGTCGGTCATGTCAGATATCTTTCACAGACTGATGTGGCACCGGTATTGCGGTTGAAATGAAAAAACATATATCCAATTAATACATGTGACCGTTTGAGGTCAAATCCGGCCTGTGTTAAGATGAAGGAATGCGCGTACTGGTCATTTCAGATATACACGCCAATTTTGTCGCCCTGGAAACGGTTATGTCCGATGCCGCGGACCGCTTCGACGCGATCTGGTGTTTGGGCGATGTAGTCGGTTACGGACCGGCGCCGAATGAGTGCATCGATTTTGTTCGGGCCGAGGCGGACCTGTGCGTCATTGGCAACCATGATTGGGCGGTGTTGGGGCGCCCGGGCCTGGATATTCAGTACTTCAACCCCTTAGCTCGAGCGGCCGTTGAATGGACGCAGGGCGAACTGAACGAAAAGAGTCGTGAGTTCCTCGACAGTTTACCAGCCAAACCACTTGAACCGGAAGGCGCGGACAGTTTAATCATCACGCACGCGAGCCCGCGCGAACCGGTGTCGGAATATGTGCAGTCGCCGGAGATTGCCCTGGAGAACTTTGCCCATTTTGAGACCAAGATGTGTCTGGTGGGTCATACTCACAAGCCGGCGATCTACCGCTGGCAGCTGAGAAAGATATTTTCGAGGCGAGGCAGCCGCAACGGTATTCCGGTGACTGTCGATTATCTAAGGCCCTACGAGGGGCAACGTGTGCGCCTGGAACTGACGGAACTGGAGCGCCTGATCCTCAATCCCGGCAGTGTGGGGCAGCCAAGGGACAACGATCCCCGAGCGGCCTACGCTTTGCTGGACCTGGAGGAGCAGACGTGGGAACAGCGCCGGGTCGCGTATCCGATTGATTTGACGCAAAGCCAGATGCGAGTTGTCAAGCTGCCGCGC
Source organism: Caldilineaceae bacterium (assembly GCA_022821545.1). GTDB lineage: Bacteria > Chloroflexota > Anaerolineae > Caldilineales > Caldilineaceae > Bin5. The sequence goes on along the minus strand of JAJEDJ010000023.1, from coordinate 5,625 downwards.
CGGCTGATCGACCGCCTGACGTTTGGAAGTTAAGATGCGTTCTGTCAGTTCGTTGGACACGTAGAACGGACCAAGACCGTTTCCCACCCTCTGCCGTCGCTTCTCTCTTCTGTCAGATCCTCACTCCTCATTTCTGGCTTGTCCCGTTTCCAACCGATTGTACATTTCGAACCAGTCGGGCAGGTCTTTGCTGCGGTCGTGGGCCTTGCGCCGTTCATCCTCCCGCCGCCAAGCGATCATCCTGCGGGTGATTTCTTCTTTGACGATTCTGGGATTGGGAACGTGATCGAAGGTGAATGCGCCTTCGCCGGCCGCGGTTTGAACGATAATGTTGCCGAAATTCAGCATCACTTTCAGCGGTGAGTTCATCTCAAGGCGGATGTCCTGAATGTCGCTGAGCTGGGCTTCACGACGCTGTTCGCTGAGGAAGAGGGGCAGCTTCTCGATGTCGATAATTCTATCTTCGGTTACCGTGTAGGTGTCATTCCACCAGTCGGCGACGGCCCAGAGGATCCAGCCCAGGGTTGCGAGAGTCACCAGTCCCCCGGACACCAGCAGAGTCTGCGCATCCAGGCTGGACTGAAGCTGCTGCATCAGGGCAACCGAGGAGAACCCACCGGCCAGAAACAGGAACTCAAACAGGAGCAGGAGACCGGGAAGAACAACCTGGACAAAGAGGACCCACCAGTGCTTGTGCCAGACGATTCGTTCGGTAGACTCCCAGTCGAGAGAGCGGTCGACGGAAATGAGTTGGCTGAGATTTTGGCGGAGTTTTTGGCCGAGTTTTTGCCAAGGGTCCTGCCCGGCAGCGATGTCTTCTGAGGCGGAGGGCGCCAGATCGGTATGCACTCTGGCTGGCAAGTCGACGGAGAGACCGAGACGGTCCTCAAGGGCGTTCTGGATGTCCAGCTTGTTTTCAGCGCTGGACCGCTGCTGGGACAGGCTGCGGTGGTGGAAGATCGCGGTTCGGAGGCTGTCGGGGTCGCCGACGAAGTCGAAGTCGATGGAGCCCGTTGTGCCGGCGGTGTAAACGGACAGGGTGCCGTAGTTGAACAGATTGCCCCAGAATGTTGTGGCTACGTCCACACGCTGGATATGTTCGAGCAGGGCTTCCTGGCGATGTTCACTGAAAAAGATGATCTTCTCTTGCTGGATGACCCGCCGGTTGGTAACGATAAAGTAGTCGTTCAGGTAGTTGAGGACACCCCAGATAAGCGACAGGAGCACGAGAAGCGCGCTGATTCCCATGGGGACCCAGAGGGAGAAACCGAGATTGGAGAGCAGCCAGACCAGACCTGCGCTGACGAGGACGGCGAGGGCGGAGACTTTCGTCTGACCCAGCAGCGCGAGCCAATGGCGCAGATGCAGGTTGACAAGCAGCTCGTCTTTGCGCAACCAGGGATAGTCCTGCCGCTGCCCGTGATCGGCGTCGTCGGTCTGGGCGGGAAGGCGGTCGGCGACTTTGTCGAGGATTTCGGGACCGCAGATTTGCCCCAGGCGCTGGTAGTCCTCCCGGTGGAGCCGCAGCCAGAGGCTGCCGGGTTCGGATTCGACTGTCAGCTCCACGGGGGTCGGCGCGAGGAGCGCAGACTCGTTGAAAGTAACTGTGCCGCGTACCGGCGCCCGGGGCAGGGCGCGGTTTTCTTCGTCGAGCGCGCTCAAGACGGCGCGGCTATTTTCCAGCAGGATCCACATGCTGTCGGCGCTGTCGCCCTGCTGCATGATTGGATGGTATTGGGGGATGCGGCAGAAGCTGCAGAAGCCGGACAGCTGGATCTGTTCGCGGGGCGTCAGGCCGGCGAAGAAGGAGACAGCACTGATGGTTTTGGCAGGCAGCAGCTGTATTTCCGGGTCAATCGCCTGGGGGAAGCGGCGGCCGACCTGGCGGATGGTTTTCCAGGGCAGCTCGTAGACAGTCGTTTCAGTTTTTGCTTCAGCCCAGTGGCCGTATTTGTCCGGGGCCGAGTTATTGGTCACGCCGACACTGCCGGGGAAGCCGAAGGCGCCGCCGGTGCCCAACAGGAGACGGTTGTCGGTCCTGCGAGGATGGTAGAGTTCAATTTGTCCCTGGGCGATGAGATAGAGTGTGCCCGGGACCTGGTTCTGTGTGTAGAGGACTGTGCCCGTCTTCACCGTCTGGCCGCGGATTTCGTCGGCCAGGAAGCCGAGGATGACCATGTCAACATCGGCGAGCAGCGGCATGGTCCGCAGACGATTGACCATGGTCTGGTAGGCGGTCTGCTGGTGGGTGGTGGGATAGCGGTAGAGAAGCCGTTCGACGGTTGAGCGTTCGATACACAGGGCCGAGACTTCGTTTTCAGCAGTGGCCGTGCTTATACAGGAGAGACTGAAGGTCAGCTCATAACGGCCAAGGATGTCGCCGGCGATGGCGAGGCGGGTGAGCGTGTCTTCGACGCCGGCTGCGGTATTGTCCCGCCGGGTTACGCGGACGGAGCCGCTGAGGATGAAGAAAAGATACTCGGCGACGTCATCCTGTCGGGTCAGTTCATCGCCGGGGGAGAATTCGACGACAAGGGAGTTGGATTGGAGGAGACCGGCGACCTCATCCAAGGGCAATCCTTTCAGATAGAGAAGAGATTGCAGCAGCGCCAGAGAGGGGGGGGCGCCGACAAAACGGGCGAGGCCGGCCCGATTGCCGCGAGTCATTGCAGGTACTCCTTCACAGATGCTCCTTGACCGTTTGCGCGGCGCTGCGGTTCATGCCCGGCACGGTGCGCAGTTCATCCAGGGTGGCCTGGCGCATCTTATCGAGGTCGCCGTTGAAGTATTGGAGAAGTGACTTCCTTCTTCTGGGGCCGATGCCGGGCAGAGTGTCGAGCACGGTTTTCGTCTGGCCCTTGCGGCGCAGATTGCGATGGTAGGTGACGGCGAAACGGTGGGCCTCGTCGCGGATACGCTGTACCATATAGAAAGCCCGGCTGCCGCGACGCAGGCGGACTGGATCGCGGCGCTGGGGAAGGAATATCTCCTCTTCCCGTTTTGCCAGGGCGACGACGGGAACTCTGTCGGACAGCCCGAACTCCGCCAACACGTCATTTGCAACCCCGAGCTGGCCCTTGCCGCCGTCAACGATTACAAGATCAGGCAGGAGTTTCCATTGACTGGCGCCGGCGGGTCTGCGGCCGGGCCGGTCTGCGTCTTCTTCGACGGCGCGGCGGAATCGACGGCGCAGGACTTCGAGCATACTGGCGTAGTCGTCGGGTTCGCCGTGGGCGCCTTTGCCGCGAATTTTAAAACGTTTGTATGCGGATTTCATGGGGGCGCCGCGGGCGAACACGACCATGGAACCGACCGTATTGGTTCCCTGCAAGGTGCTGATGTCGTAGCATTCGATACGGGTCGGCGGCGCCTGGAGATTCAGAGCGTCCTGGAGTTCGGCGAGCGCTTCTGTCTGACGGTTGGTGTCTGCGGCCCATTGGACCTTCTGGACGCGCAGATGCTCTGCGGCATTGTTCTTGGCGAACTCCATCAGTTTGCGCTTCTGGCCCCGCTGGGGCATGCGGATCTCGACCTTTGTGCCGCGCAGTTTGGTGAGCCAGGCTGCGAGAAGGTCTTTTGTGCGGGGCGCGAACTGGACAAGCACGCGGGGCGGAACATGGGCGGCATCGGCATAGAAGCGCTGGATGAAGATGCCGATCAGATCGCCCAGATTTTGGGCGCTGGTCTCATAGACTTCGACCCCTTGCAAGGCGAAGTTTTCTCTTCCAATGAGTCTGCCGCGGCGCACCATCAGAATTTGGACGACGGTGTCGCTGGATTTCACGTCCTGGGCGATGGCGACGACGTCTTCGTCGTCGTTATGGACGCCGACGATTTTCTGCTGGTGGACGATGCGCTGGGCGGCCTTGATGCGGTCCCGGTAGACGGCGGCGAGCTCGAAGTTGAAGCGACCGGCGGCGTTGTGCATCCGGGTCTCCAACTCGTTGATCACTTTCTCGGTGTCACCTTCGAGGAAGTTGACAAGCTGCCCGATGCCTTCGCGATATTCGGTGCGGCTCTGGACGCCGATACAAGGGGCGCCGCACAGTTTAAGGTGGTAGTAGAGGCAGGGGCTTTCGTCGCTGCCGGAGATGGTACGGTCACAGTCGAGGTAGGGAAAGACTTTGCGTACCGATTCGAGTGTGCGGCCTACAGCCCAGCTGCTGGTGAAGGGGCCAAAATAGCGAGCGCCGTCGTTATGAAGCTGGCGCACGCGCTCCACTTTGGGGAAGTCATCCTGCCAGTTGACTTTAATATAGGGATACCCCTTGTCATCCTTGAGCATGACATTGTAGTGGGGTTGGTAACGCTTTATCAGGTCATTTTCGAGGATCAGCGCTTCCATCTCGGTTCCGGCGACCCACCAGGTGATATCCCGAACTTTGCCGACCATCTCGTCGATGCGGGGAGAGTGTTTGGCGGACCGCTGGAAATAGCTGCGTACACGAGAGCGGAGGACGAGGGCTTTGCCCACGTAGAGAGGCCTGGCATGCTCGTCCCACATGAGATAGCAGCCGGGCTTGCCGGGGAGCTCTTCGAGTTTTCGGCGAACCTGTTGCGGAATTCGGGCTTTCATATGTTTGATTGTATCACGACTGTATGGGCGGTGGAACTGCGATGGAATTGCAGTGGTCAGCGGTTAGCAGTTAGTGGTTAGTGGGTTCAAAAAGCTGAAAGAAACGTATTTGCAATTGGAGGAGATCAGATTTGACCAGCCCTCTAAGTGTGCTATAATCACTCAGGTGTCGCCTGAGCACGCGCCGACGTAGCTCAATCGGCAGAGCAGCTGTTTTGTAAACAGCCGGTTATCGGTTCGAGTCCGATCGTCGGCTTCCCGGTATAGGCGTAATTACCGCAGCCGATTTGAGATTGTGAATGCGTAGGCGGCGGCTGGGCAGGCGGAGCACATTAATAGAAGCGCTAAAAGAATGGGCGGGTGCCCGAGTGGACAAAGGGATCTGACTGTAAATCAGACGGCTGTCGCCTACGGTGGTTCGAATCCGCCCCCGCCCACTTCAAGAGGCAGTGCGAATTTGCAGTCGTTTGATCTGCCCGCATAGCTCAGTCGGTAGAGCGCATTCTTGGTAAGAATGAGGTCACCGGTTCAAGTCCGGTTGTGGGCTCCAGAGATGAAAGAGGTCGGCGCGCAGGGGTAAGGCGGGTCTGAGCCTTCAAGTTAAACGCGTTTTTGACAATTGAGTGCAGGAGCCGCAGGAAAATTGCCGCCCACCTAATCCCTGGTGGGCGGTTTGCAGCAGATACTGATGGTTACGATCTTTTCGCGCTTCGAAGTCTTTGCTCATTTTGCAGCGAGACAGCGGATTAGACCATTAAACATAAGCAGGAGGCAGCAACCAAATGGCGAAGGCAGTATTTGAGAGGAACAAGCCCCATGTGAACGTGGGGACGATCGGACATGTGGATCACGGCAAGACGACGCTGACGGCGGCGATCACGAAGGTGTTGGCGCTGCGGGGTATGGCGGATTTCAGTGCGTTTGAGGCGATCGACAATGCGCCGGAAGAGAAGGCCCGCGGCATCACCATCGCCATTGCGCACGTCGAGTACGAGACCGAAAACCGCCACTATGCGCACGTGGACTGTCCGGGACATGCCGACTACATC
>JAJEDJ010000033.1 GCA_022821545.1 Caldilineaceae bacterium | reverse complement strand
AAAGTGCTCAACCAGTGAAGATGCCTTCAGTTCCGTCATGAGTTCCCTCCCTCTTTAAGGTCGTGAACTCACTATCCTATCAGCTTCTTCTTCTATCGGCACATGGAACTATTTCCATCCAATTTTGATGCGATTGCCCTGAGGGCAATCGCATCTAATTCTGTAGGCCGATTTCGTTGAAATCGTGGTCAGAACAAAGCGCAAATAAGTGGAAATCGTCCTCAGGTTACTGAATCGCGCGCGGAATTCGCCACGGCGCAGAACCTTATTCGACGAAATCCTTCAGATTTCCCGTCTAAGTGCCATCATTCCTACTCTTATCTGTGTCTGACCCCGACCTGGAGGGGAATTCGGAAGCACTTCGATGCTTTGACCCAATTTTGATGCATTTGCCCTGTATCTCAAACCGTTTCCCGCCTCCCCTTCATCACCCACACGGTCCACAATACAGTCGGAGCGACGCTGAGGGCGGCCAGGGTCCAGATGATGGTGGGGATGGTGAGGCTGGTGTCGAGGGCGGCGCCGACCATACTGGAGGCCATTGCGCTGCCGAGGTAGAAGAACATGAAGTCGCTGGCGAAGACGCGGCCGCGCACTTCGTCGGGCGCCATTTGGAGGAGGAGATGGGTTGAAAAGACCCAGATGATGCCGCTGCCGATGGAGCGGACGAAGGAGCCGAGGAGCACCATGGGCAGGCTCAAGAGCGGCGCGGTGACCATGATGCCGGCGATGGCGAGGAGATAGCCGTATGCTATGGCCTCTTTCAAGGAGCGCGGGTCGTCGCCGGTCAGTTTGCGGGCGGCGATCGGGCCGAGGCCGGAGCCGACGCCGGTGATGCCGAACATGAGACCGAGACTGATGCCTCCGCCCTGGCCGACGGTGAAGACCTGCTGGGCAATCGCGACCTGGATGACCTGGAAGGCGGTTGAGAGGAAGAGGGCCATCGTCGCCTTCTGCAGGGCAACGACAAGGACGTCCGGATGGGCGCGCAGATAGCGCAGGCCGCGCAGGTACTGCCCCACGGCCGCGGCGACCGTCTTGTCTGCGGCGGCGGATGCCAGCTTGGCGGGCATGCGGATCTGCGAGAGCAGCGCGGCCGAGAGCAGGAAGGTGAAGGTGTCGAGCACGAAGGCGGGATACATGCCAAAGGTGCCGGAGAAGAGGCCGCCCAGCGCGGCGCCGAGGGCGAGCATCACCGACCAGGTGGCGGAGCTGAGCGCGTTTACGGCGCCGAGTTCGCGCCGGGTGGAGATGTCCGGCAGGATGGCGGTATGGGCGGGATCGAAAAATCCGCTCATGGCCATTTGCACGGCTGTCAGGGCGTAGAGAAGCCAGACGTCGCCGGGGTTGCGCACGAGCAGGAAGGCGAGGACGACCGCCGCCCGAATGAGGTCGGCCGCGATCAGGACGTATTTGCGGTTGTAGCGGTCGGCGACGACGCCGGCGATGGGGCTGACGAGAAAGGGCGCGAGCATGCGCACGACGAACAGGGAGCCGACGGCCAGGCCGGACTGCGTCAGCATGCCGACGAGCGCGGCCGAGGCGACGAGATTGAACCAGTCGCCGAGAAGGCTGACGATCTGACCGAACCAGAGGTAGCGGAAGTTGCGGTTGTGGCGGAGGAGGTCGGTATAGCCGACGGCGGTTTCAGTGGTTGGATTTGCGGCCATGTAGTTCAGATTCAGCGGCAGATAAACTTCAGCGGCAGTTAAACTTTAGCTTAGCCTGTACGGATCAACATACGGTAACAGACTCCAACAGGGAATCGCAACTTCAGCCTGCCTTCCGACTTCCCCGCACAACCGATAGCGTCCACAACGTCATCGGAACCAGGCTCAGAGCCGTCATCGACCAGATGATGCCCGCGATGCTGAAACTGCTGTCGAGCGCGGCGCCGACGACGCTTGATGCGAGTGCGCTGGCGAGGTAGATGAACATGAACTCGGTGGCGAACACCCTTCCATGCACGGCTCGGGCGACATTTTGCAGCAGCAGCTGCGTGCAGAAGACCCAGACGATGCCCCCGCCGACACCGCGCACGAATGTGGCCAGCAACACGACCGGCAGGTTCAGGAGCGGCGCGGTGGCTGCCGACCCAAGGGAGCTGAGCAGGAAGCCAACAACCATCGCCTTTCTCAGCGTGGGGCCGTCGTCCCCCGTCAACTTACGGGCGAGAATCGGGCCGATGCCGGTTCCGACGCCCATCAGACCAAACATCAGTCCCAGGCTGATGCCGCCGCCTTCGCCGACGGTAAAGACCTGCTGAGAGATGGCGACCATGACGACCTGGAAGCCGGCGGTAAGGCAAAGAGAGTTGAGCGCTTTCTGGGAGGCGACAAAGAGGATGTTCGGATGTCTGTACAGATATTTCAGGCCGTCGATGTACTGGCGCAGGCCGGCGGCGATGGTCTTCTCCGTTGAAAGAGTTGCGGGCGCGGCGGGCATCCGGATCTGCATCAGCAGCGCGGCAGACAGCAGAAACGTAAGCGTGTCGAGCAGGAAGGCCGGGTAGATGCCCCAGGCGCCGGCCACGAGCCCCCCCAGCGCGGCGCCGAGCGCAAGCATCGTGGACCAGGTGGCGGAGCTTATCGCGTTCATCGCGCCCAGTTCTCCTTCTCTGGCCAGTTCGGGCAGGATGGAGTTTCGGGCGGGATAGAAGAATCCGCTCACGCAAAACTGGGCCGCTGTCAGGGCGTAGAGGAGCCAGACGTCGCCGGCATCGCGCACGAGCAGGAAGGCGAGGACGACGGCCGCGCGCACGACGTCGGTCGCGATGAGGATCTGTTTGCGGTTGTAGCGGTCGGCTGCGACGCCGGCGACGGGGCTGATGAATAATGGCGCGAGCATGCGCACGACGAACAGCGAGCCGACTGCGAGACCGGACTGCGTCAGCATGCCGACGAGCGCGGCCGAGGCGACCAGGTTGAACCAGTCGCCGAGCAGGCTGACGATCTGGCCGAACCAGAGGTAGCGAAAGTTGCGGTTGTTGCGGAGCAGGTCGGTATAGCCGACGGCGGCCTGTGCGGTGGGGTTGGCGGTCATGTAGGTTGGCGCGTTATTTGCCCATGCCCCGCAGCGCCTTCAGGCAGCGTTCGACCGCTTCAAGAGGAGGAAAGGCGTCGCTCTCGTATTCGACGATGTACCATTCGGTGCCGCCGACCGATTCGCAGGCATCGAAGAAAGCCGGCCAGTCCGTGTCGTCCTCACCGATGATCGGATCGAAGGCGGGATGGGGATAGTCGTGGCCCGCGCCGTCGTGCAGGCGTCTGGTGAAGGGTTTGAGATGGACGGTCGCGGCGCGGCCGGGATAGCTGCGGATGACGCTGACCGGGTCGGCGCCGCCAAAGACGGCGTTGCCCGTATCGAACTGCATGATGACCGACGGGTCGGTGTTGCCGAAAAAGGTATCCCACGGTGTTTCGCCGTCCAGGGGCAGGAATTCGTGGAAGTGGTTGTGGTAGCCGGTGCGCATTCCTTCGGCGGCGAGACGTTCGGCGAGGCGGTTGGTGAAGCCGGCCAGCTTGAGCCAGTCGTCGCGGCTGCGGCGCAGCTCTTCGGGGATGCCGGGGATGATCAGTTTGTCGTTGCCGAGCGCATGGTGGAAGGCGATGGTCTTGGGCAGCGGGTCGTCCTGCACGAGGTCGAAGGGCACATGCCAGCCGGCGCAGGCGAGGCCGAGCTCGTCCAGTTCGGCTTTGAGGGCGGCGGCGGAGTGCTGGGGCGGGCCGGCGAACTCAACGCCGGTGTAGCCCATCCGGGCCGCTGCGGCCAGCGTGCCGGGCATATCTGCTGCAAACTCATGGCGCACGGAATAGAGTTGGAGGGCGATGGGAGGCATGGGAACAGCTTCCTTTCGATGATGTAGTAGACAAAAGAGGGGCGGCTGGCGCCTTTACCGTTAAACGGAAGTTGGAGATTGTGTCATTTGCCCGTCTTCTGCGTGTCGACGCTCAGCCGGCGCACCGCCGCCTCGTCTATCTCCACGCCGAGGCCGGGCCCGGTGGGCACGTCGAGGAAGCCGCCGCTCTGGTCGAAGGGTTCGGCGATGCCCTCGCGTATGGGGCTGGGCGTGCGGTCGAACTCCATGACCGGGTCCTGCTGGTAGGGGCGGGGCGTGCGCGCCGGCGGGCATTCGGGCACCGCGGAAGCGACGTGCAGGCTGGCGGCGATCATCACGGGGGAGCCCCAGACGTGGGGATTGCAGAGAATGCCGAAAGCGTTGGCCATGGAGGCGACGCGGTGCATCTCGGTGATGCCGCCCGCCATCACGACGTCCGGTTGGACAATATCAACGCAGCGGCGGCCGATAAAATCTTTGAACTCGTAGCGCGTGCGCAGGTTTTCGCCGCCGGCGATGGCCATCGACAGCGCGGCCTTGACCTGCAGATAGCCCTCCACGTCCTTGGCGTTCACGGGCTCCTCGAACCAGTAGATGTCCAGATCGGCCAGCTCGCGGCCGATGCGGATGGCTGTGGTGGCGTTATAGGCCTGATTGGCGTCCGCCATGAGGAAGATGTCGGGGCCGATCGCCTCGCGGATGGCGGCGACGCGGCGCACGTCCTGGGCCAGGGGAAGGCCGCCGACCTTCGTTTTCATGCCTGTGAAGCCCAGATCGACGTACATGCGGGCCTCGTCGAGCAGACGCTGCGGAATGTCGCGGCCGTCGGAGGCAAGGTTTTCCTCGGTATAGTAGAGGCCGGTCGCGTAGACGGCGATGCGGTCGCGCACCTTTCCACCGAGAAGGGCCCAGACGGGCAGCCCGCTCGCCTTGCCGGCGATGTCCCAGAGGGCGGTATCGACGGCGCTGATGGCGCTGCCGCCGATGCCGCCGGCGACATTGCCGTTGTAGAAGAGGCGAAACATCTCCTGCCAGCGCAGGTTGCGCTGCATCGGGTCGGCGCCGATCAGGAGGGGGGCGAACTCCTCGTGGACGATGCGCGCCGAAGGCCCGTACAGTCCTTCACCCCAGCCGGCGATGCCATCGTCGGTGACGACCTTGACCAGGCCGGCGTAGCGTTTGTCGGTCCAGCCCTGTGACCAGCCGAAGCCGGGCTGGATGGGCGCCTCGAGGATAAAGGTTTCGATGGAGGCGATGCGCATGGGCGGCGCTCCTGGGCTCTATAGTACCATGCGGGGAATCAGATATGCGACGACGATCATCGCAAGTTGGGCGCCCGTCACCCAGGCGAATGCGCGCAGAAACCGGCTGAGGCTGACCTCGGACGCCCGGCGGTAACCCGCCTCACTCCAGAAGAAGAAAACCACGGCTGCGACGGCCAGTCCCAGGAGAGAGAAGCGATGGACGGCGGGAAGCGTCCACTGGTCTGCGCCGAAAGAAATGGCGACGGCGCGCAGGGCTGGAAGGGCGGTTACGATGTTGAGGATGAACAACCCGCAAGAGGCGAACCAGAGCAGGTAAAACAGGATGACCTGGGCGGCGGCGTTTCCGACAAACTTCACGTTTTTCATGGGGGGATTTCCAACTAAAGGCCCAAAGGCCGCGAGCAGTATCCGCTCATGCGACAACGCCGGCCAGCTCCAGCTCACGGGAGAAGTGGCACTTTGCAAAGTGGCCGGGCTCGACCTCTTCCCAGGCGGGCTCCTGCTCGTGGCAGAGGTCCTGGGCGTAGGCGCAGCGGGGATGGAAATAGCAGCCGGACGGCGGATCGGCCGGGTTGGCGACCTCGCCTTCAAGAAGGATGCGCGCGGATCCCCGGCGCCGGGGGTCCGGTTTGGGGATGGCCGACAGCAGCGCTTCGGTGTAGGGGTGCTTGGGGTTGGTGTAAAGTTCGAGCGTGGACGCCATCTCGACAATCTTGCCCACGTACATCACCGCGACGCGATCGCAGATATGCGCCACGACGCTCAGATCGTGGGCAACAAAAACATAGGTGAGCCCCATCTGGTCCTGCAGCTCCTGCAACAGGTTGAGGATCTGGGCCTGCACCGAGACGTCGAGGGCGGAGACCGGTTCGTCGGCGACGACGAGGTTGGGCTGGCAGACGAGAGCGCGGGCGATGCCGATGCGCTGACGCTGGCCGCCGCTGAAGGCGTGGGGATAGCGGCGCATCACCTCGGGCGCAAGGCCGACGAGACCAAGCGTGTGGGCGACGCGGTCCTCAAGTTCCGTTCCTTTTGCCAGAGCCATGGCGCGCAGGGGGGCGCCGATCAGTTCGAGGATCGTCATGCGGGGATTGAGGGAGGCGTGGGGGTCCTGGAAAATCATGCGCATATTGCGGCGCACCTGGTTGAGCTGCTGGTTGTCCAGATCGTTAACGTTGACGCGCCCCAGGTCCGGGTCACGGAAGAAGACGTCGCCCTCCGTCGAGGGGATGGCGCGCAGGATCATGCGTCCCGTGGTTGTCTTGCCGCAGCCGCTTTCCCCCACGAGCCCCAATGTCTCGCCTTCGTTCACCTGCAAGCTGACGTCGTCGACCGCTTTGACATAGCCGACGGTGCGTTTGAAGAGGCCGCGGCGGATCGGGAAATGCTTCTTGAGATTCTTGATCTCCAGGAGCAGGGATGAAGATTGGGACGGGGAGGCGTTTCCGTTTTCGCTTGACATTTGACTCTGTTCTTAATGCGCTACCGCTTCGCTGTTTGAGCGCCGTGGAATAATGCGCTACCGCTTCGCTGTTTGAGCGCGGCTCTCATCGCGTCTCATGTATAGAGGTGGCAGCGTACCGCATGACCCTCCTCGAGCTGGATCAGCTGCGGCTCGGCCTCATCGCAGACGCCGGGCATGAAGTCGGGGCAGCGGGGGTGGAAGGAGCATCCTTGCAGCCGCTGGTAGGGGCTTGGGACCATGCCCTCGATGGCGTTGAGCTTCTCGCGCTTGTCCTGCAGGACATCTTCAAGCCGCGGAATCGAGTTCAGCAGCCCGCGCGTATAGGGATGCTTGGGATTGTAGAAAATCGAGTCGACGTCGGTGCGCTCGACGACCTTGCCCAGGTACATGACGACCACATCCTCCGCCATTTCGGCGACGACACCGAGATTGTGGGTGATGTAGAGGATCGACATGTCGGATTCGGCCTGCAGCTCCCGCATCAGGTCGAGAATCTGGGCCTCCGTCGTGACATCGAGAGCGGTGGTCGGTTCGTCGGCGATCAGCAGTTGGGGGCGGCAGGCGAGCGCCATGGCGATGACGGCGCGCTGACGCATGCCGCCGCTCAGCTGGAAGGGGTAGTCGTCGAAGCGCTGCTCCGGGTTGGGCATCTTCACCCGTGCGAGCGTCTCGATGGCGATGTCGCGTGCCTCGGACTTGTTGACCTCCTGGTGCAGGAGGATCGCTTCGGTGATCTGTTTGCCAACCGTGCGCACAGGGCTGAGCGCGGTCATCGGCTCCTGGAAGACCATCGAGATCTGATTGCCGCGAATATCGCGCAGCTCGCGGCTGTTCGATTCGAACTGGGCGATGTCGACAATGTCGGAGGCGTCGCTGCGGTCGTCGAATGGACGGTGAAAACGAATCTCGCCGTCGACGATCTGGCCCGGCGGCGGGATGAGGCGCATGATCGACATGGCGGTCATGCTTTTGCCGCAGCCGCTCTCGCCGACGACGCCGACGACCTGCCGGCGCCGGACGTCCAGATCGACGCCGTCAACGGCGCGCACGGTCCCCTCCTCGAGGGCAAAGTGCGTCTTCAGATCCCTTATTTCCAAAAGGGCTTCCTGCGGTCCCGCTCCGTTTTGTTCTGACGCCATAAAGTGTAGTCCCAGTCGTTGCCGGCCTGAACTCAGCGGCTGAAATGGCTCCTGGAAACCTGCCGCGGGCTAATGGTACGGGTCGGCTGCGTCGCGCATGCCATCGCCCAGGAAGTTGAACATGAGAACTGCAATCACCACAAAGATGACCGGCCAGAGCGTCCAGGGCGTTTGCGCGACCGACATGATGTCCTGCGCGTCCTGGAGCATGACGCCCCAGCTGATGGTGGGCGGCTGCAGTCCGATTCCGAGGAAGCTCAACGCCGTTTCGCCCAAAATCATGAACGGGATGGCGATGGTGAGCTCGACGATGATGAAGCTGGTGAAGCCGGGGAGCAGGTAACGGGTGATGATCGTCCACTGGTTTTCGCCGTCGAGCCGCGCGGCCATGACAAAGTCCTCTTCGCGCAGGCTCAGAATCTTGCCGCGCACGATGCGGGCCAGGCGCGTCCAGTTGAGGATCGAAAGAATAATCGTGATGGCGAAATAGAGCCGCAAATTGGGCCAGTCCTGGGGCAGGGCCGCGGCGAGCGACATCCACAAAGGGATCGTGGGCAGGGCATAAAAAATGTCGATGAGGCGCTGAATGACCTCATCGATGGCGCCGCCAAAGTAGCCGGAAATGCCGCCCAGAAGCACGCCGAAGATGGCCGTAAGGGCGACCCCGATCAGGCCGATGGTCAAAGAGATGCGCCCGCCGTAGATGATGCGGGAAAAAATATCGCGGCCGATGCGGTCGGTTCCGAAAATGAAGAGCGGCATTGACTCCTGCTCGGTGCCGAACAGGTGCAGGTCCGATTCGAACAGGCCCCACATCTTGTAGGCGTCGCCGCGCACGAAGAGCCTGATGCTGTTCGGCTCGCCGGCGTTGGCCCGGTAGATCGGGCGCGCGGTTACGGGATCGCGCCCGCGCACGATCGTGTAGATGAAGGGGCTGCGGTAGCTCCTGCTGACGACTTCAAAGAGGCGGATCTTGGTGGGCGGCGCCGACGCGAGATCCTTGTAACGGGTCAGGGGCGCGTGCGGCGCGAAAAATTCGGCAAAGAGAACGAGCACATAGAAAAAAGCCAGCACCCACATTGCGAACTTGGCCAGACGGTGACGGCGGAACTTCCACCATACCAGCTGCCACTGCCCGGCGCGATAGAAGTCTTCCGACTCGGAAAAAGTGGTGGCCGGGCTTGGCGCCGTCTCAATCGAGCGTTGGCGCGGGTTGATCAGCCTCAAAATATTGGTGACGAATGAAGTCATGGTCTCGGTTACATCTCCTCCACGCTGCCAAACCGGATGCGCGGGTCGAGGGCTGCCAGGGCGATGTCGGCCAGCAGGCTGCCCACGAGCGCAAGCGTTCCGACCAGAAGAATGAAGCTGCCTGCCAGGAACATGTCTTGCGAGAGCAGGGCGCGATAGAGAACGACCGCCGCGGTGGGAAGGTTGAGCACGATCTCGACAACGGTGCCCCCGGAGATGATCCACGGCAGCAGAAAGCCGAGGGAGCTGATCAGGGGGTTGATGGCGATGCGTACAGGGTAGTTCATCAGGACGGCAAACTCGGACAGCCCTTTGGAGCGGGCCACCGTGACGTACTGTTTGCGCAGCTCATCCAGCATCGTCGCCCGCATGATGCGAATGATGTGGGCCGTGCCGCCAATCCCCAGGATGAGCACCGGCACCCAGATGCGGGTGAGCATATTCTGGAATTTGGCGATGCTCCAGGGTTCGAGCTCGAAAGCCGGGGA
Organism: Caldilineaceae bacterium; assembly: GCA_022821545.1. GTDB lineage: Bacteria > Chloroflexota > Anaerolineae > Caldilineales > Caldilineaceae > Bin5. The sequence continues at coordinate 44,614 of JAJEDJ010000033.1, read as the reverse complement.
GAACAGTCCCCCCACTTTGAGGCCGAACCAGGCGAAGGAGAAGTACATAACGACCATCGCCAACAGGAATCCGGGCACCGCAAGCCCGACGAATCCGATCATTGTAAAGAGGTAGTCGGTGAAAGTGTACTGCCGTACTGACACGTAGATGCCGATCGGCACCGACACCGTCCACACAAACGCAGTTGTGAGGATGGCCAGCAGGAAGGTAAGCGCCATCTTGTCGCCGATTACCTCGTTGACCGGTCTGCCCCACTGGAAGGACTGTCCGAACGACCCTTTGAACAGGATGTTTTGGATCCAGGTCAGGTATTGCACGTGCATGGGCCGGTCCAGGGCGTACTGTTTCATAAGCCGCTCGACCTCGGCCTCGTCTACATCACGGCCCGATGCCCGCAGCGCGTTGATATGCTCCGTCAGATAGTCGCCCGGGGGCAGCTGAATGATCAGAAAGGCGATCAGCGAGAGCAGAAACAGCAGCGGGATCATGCGCATAACGCGCTGAATGATGTAAACGGTCATTTGGAACCCCTTAAGAGAAGAGAGCGGAGAGGAGAGAGGAGAGAGAAAACCCTCTCGTCTCCCCTTCCGGTTAACTCCTCACGAACATGCTTCTTCAGGCCTTGCTTCTCAAGTTGCGGCGCATGGTTGTCAGAATTCGGCTTACTTCGTCCAACAGGCCGCGCAGTGTTTGGGTCTCGTCCCTGGGAAACCATCCCAAGTCCTCACACAGTGTCAGAAGCGTTTCCGCTTCTGCCAATGAACCCTGTGCGATGGCCAGAAAGTGGGCCTTGTCCTTCACCGTCTCTCGCGTCCAGCCCTCCGCGATATTGGCTGGCATCGACACTGCCGCGCGGGTGATCTGTGAACGCATGCCGTAATTCTCTGTACCTGGCAGACGTGGTGTCAGTCGATATGTCTCGCGGGCCGCGTCCATTGCCTTCTGCCACAGAATTGTTTCTCTATAGTGCATTGCCAACGGTGAGGAGAGAGTAGGGAAGGAATCTCTCTCTACTCTCTCCTCTAAGCTTACGCGCCCCCGCCTTCGTAGTAAAAGGCCTCGGGATGGTAGGTCGAGATGCCGTACGTATCCCAGCCGACCGGTTTACCTGCGACCGGCAGGTTGCGCATCGTCTTCGGGAAGATGAGCGGCGCCGGGCTCTCGGAAACGGAGCCGACGGCCAGCGGGTTATCGGCAAGCCAGTCGAAGATCTTCTTGCCGGCAGCCACGCGCTCGGCGTCATCGATCACGGTGTTCATCGTGTTGTAATGGTCGTAAAGGGTCTGGATCTCGGCCGGCGGCTCTTCTCCGTCCTGCCCGCCGCTCCTGAACCAGCGCCCCCACTCGGGAGCAGGCCCGCCCTGCCCGATGTTGGTGGGAATGAACCAGCGCATCTCGACCGGCAGCAACGTATCGGTGCAGCGGTCTGCGTGCCAGCAGCCGCAATGGACCAGGCCCTGGCTCCAGCGCTCGTTGTAAAGCGAGATCTGGATCTCCTTCGTGGAGGCTTCGATACCGACCTCGCGCCAGAAGGTAACGACGATCTCGGTGAACTCGTGGGTGGCGACGCCAACGCGCGGCCCCGCGTGCTCGATGTTGAACTTCAGCACCTCGCCGTCAGAACGCAGCCGGAAGCCGTCGCCGTTGCGCTCCGTCAGCCCCATGTCGTCCAGCAGCTGGTTGGCCATGTCCGGGTCGTACTGGGACCAGTTTTCGGCATACTTCGGCTCGTAATACTGCGAGTTGGGCATCGGCGCCAGCTGCCCCATCTTGGCAAGGCCGAAGAAGAGATTCTGGTTGATCTCCTCGCGGTCGATTGCGACGTTCAGCGCTTTAACGAAGTTGGGGTGCCGTACGATGTCACGCAGCACGGGGTCTTCGGTCAGCGTGTGGCAGGGATAGAGCGTGTAGCGGTCGGTCATGCAGCTCAAGTAGTCCATCACCTGGTAGTGCTGCGTCGGCTCGTTTTCCTTGTAAAGGGGATAACGGGCAATCGAAACGTCGTGCGGTCCGACATAGTCGAGCTCACCCTGGATCGTCTTCTGCGTGGCGATCTCATGGTTGGCCACGAAGTCCATCCGCAGATCCTCGACGTAGGGCAGCTGCTGACCGGAAGTATCGACCTTCCAGTAGTAGGGGTTCCTCTTCATCAGCACCAGGCCCTGCTGCGGCTCCTGGTCCACGATCCAGCCCGAGAGCATCGGATACTCGGGTGAGTTGGGACGCGTGCCCCAGATGCTGCGGCCGCTGCGCTTGTTGCTGAGCAGCTGTACCCACGTCTCATACTCGGACTCTTCAAGCATCGCGGCCAGATCGTCCTCGTCGGCAAAGTCGCCGTGGAACTGCTTGAGATAGTGGCTGGGCAGCAGGAAGTCGCCCTGAATGCGCCGCGTGAGGTAGGCGGGGAAGTTGCCGAACGGGGCGGCGAAGGTGACCGAGAAGCTGTAGTCGTCGTGAATGTCGACAACCATGTTTTCGCCGCCGTGGCGGTAGACCCACCAGACGCTGGAAGCGACGTCGGGATGGGTCGCAATCGAATTCCACCAGAAATCGACGTCGCCCGTCGTCACCAGTTCGCCGTCGGACCACTTCATTCCCTCATGCAGGTGGAAGGTGTAGTGCGTGGCGTCGTCGCTGATTTCCCAGCTGGCGAAAAGGTTGGGAATGATCGTCTTCAGGTCCTGGTCCGAATAGGTCAGCATACGCTCCGCGAACCAACCGTACTGGCTGACGAAGCTGGACGGATCGAGGTGAATCTGGCGCACCAGGCCGCCGTACTCGCCGATCGCTTCGCGCGGCAGGACCAGTGGCGACACGGGCAGACGTTCGGTCACGGGCGGCAGCTCGCCATTGGCGACCATTTCGGCCAGGCGCGGCGACTCAGAGTACTGGGAGGGCGCCTCGGCCTCCTCCATCACGACCTCTTTGGCCGGCTCTTCCTCCGCCGCCGGTGCCGCGGCAGGCTCCTCTGTGATCACTTCCGGTTCCGGGCCGCCGCAGGCAGCCAGTACAACTGCCGCGGTTGTCGCTCCCGACAGCTGCAGGAAGCGGCGGCGGTGCATCTTTCTCTGGGTCATACTTTCCTCCTGGATTGAAACAGTGAATTTTTGTAAATGATGGAATTAACCATCGGCAAAATCAAGTTGTATCGCCTGGTCTCCATGCACGACGACCATCTGCGTCGCCGGCCAGCCGTCTGTCACGCAGTTCGGACCTTCGTAGTGGTTGGCGCTATGCAGCGGCTGCGCTTCGCCGTTGACCTTGAGCGGCCCGTCCCAGCCGAATGTAACGGTATCGCCCTGCAAAGGGCGGTAGGAAACCGAAAGGCTGTCACAGTCGAAGCGGGCAGCCAGGACCCGTTTGCGGAATTGGGCAAAAGAGCCATGATCGGCTTTGCGCCCCATCTGGCATAGCCAGGCGGCCTTATGCCCGCTTGCCCGCAGTTCGCGGAGGGCTGCCGGACCGTCCTGGACAAGCTCGATGCCCTGTGAGCAGCCGAGCGCGATGTAGGCGTCTCCCCTGGCGCCGAAGGCCCACTCTTTGCCCACCTGCTGCTCGTCGAAGGCGAAAGTGGGGAAATAGGCGCGGGTGAAGCCGAAGGGATCAGTATCGGGCAGAGCGTAGAGCGCGATCAGAAGATCGCGGTGCTGGGCGACGCGGGGCAGTAGGCCGCTGCGCCAGTAGCCGCCCCCGTCCGCGCGTTGCTCAAGTCCATGCGCGCCGGGATGGTTGACGAAGACGATCGCGTCTGCGTCCAGGGTCGCCTGCCAGCTCTGCCCGCCCTGGCTGGGCTGGCCGGGCCGGAAGTCCTGCGCGCTGCTGAGCAGATAGTCGGGCGTCCTGTAGGTCGCCTTGTGGAGCGTCCCGGATAGCGGGCCTTCGCCGGCCTTCTGCTCCTCTTCACGGGCGGCCCCAATGGCATGGCGCTGGCTGGCCCACGTGGGGGCCGCGGCCGGTTCGGTTGCCAGCGCGGCGATAACGGGCGGCAGCTGATACCCCGGGCAACAGCAGAGGCTCACCGGCGCGGCCAGATGCCGGTTCCAGGCGCCGGCGCCCCACATCAGGCGGGCAACGCCGGCCAGCGGCGACACATGCCCGTTCGGGACCGCGCCTCCGCCTTCTGCCGTGATCTGTCCGGCGCCGTAGACACCCTGCAGGGAGTCCAGCGCCAGCGTCACCAGGACTTTATCAACTACAGCTGCGGCCAGGTCCCAGATCTCTTGCGACTCGGCCAGATCGATGAGATGCGAGAGGGCGGTCAGCAGCTGGGCCAGGCTGTGGCTGGATGAGTCGGCGAAACCGGCGGTCGCGGCGCGCTGCAGCCGGGGCAGGACCGCTTCTTCGGCGCGCTGGCGGTGCCACTGCCCGGTCTGCCGGCTGTACGCAAACGGGCGGTCGGGATAGAGTTGCCCGGCCAGGAGCTCACAGGCGGCGAGCAGGAGGCTTTCCGTGTCGCCGACGCCTCCGCTTCTCTTCTCCGCATAGTCCTGCCGGTCGTAGGCAAAACCGGTAATGCAGTCCTCGAGTTCTTCTCGGACGTCAGCCGGGAACTCGTCGTCTTCCCCGTGGCGGCCGACCATGCCCGCGAGCGCGATCAGGCCGGCAAGGTGGCCCTCCTCGTATCCTGCGACCGCGTTGACCGCGGCGCCCAGCTTACTTGCGTTGATCCGGTTCCACCATCCCAGCGTCATCTTTGCTATCTCGGAATAGAGACCGTCGTCCCCGGTAACCGCGTGGCGCAGAAGTTCAATCTGACGCTCCACATAGGCGCCGTAAGGCGCCGTCCGGTAGTCCGACCGCACAACCGACAGTGGAATCTTGCGTTGGACGCGAACGCCGCGGATATAGTACTCGCTGGGCGACGGCATCAGGACCAGATCGTACTCCCCGTCCGGGATCGAGACCGGCTGTGTCAATGTGCGGTCGCTGCTGTCGCCCTCCCTGCCCTCGGATTCAGCGTAAATGCGGCCGTTCGACAGCTGCAGGCGGGCGTTGAAGTCGGCAGGCGCATCGAGCTTGCGCGGCCAGCGCAACACGATCCTGTCCTCGTGGGCGTAGACGTCCTTGTCGAGGTAAAGCTGTTCGAAAAAGGACTCGAACAGCCGGCGGCGGTCAGCCAGCTTCGCCGCGTCTTCGGGGGCGTCGGTACTGGGGGAGTCGGCGCTGGTGGCGTCGGCACTGGTGGAATCGGCGCTGGTGGAGTCGGCACTGCGCGAAACCGCGCCGCTATTGGACTGATGAGCGCCGTTGCTCCGTGTCTTGGTTGACAAGAGAACTTTGTCCTGATCGTTGGCTCAAGTAGAAAGTCGTTGGCTCAAATAGATAGCCGTTGGCTCAAGTCGCTACTGGAGATCCGGGCCGGACTGCTATCGCGCTGACGGTGAGGGGGGGTGGCTCAATACAGGGTGATGGCAGCGAATTATATGCTCTCCTGCTGCGAAAGTACAAATCTGAGGCGGTATGTATGCGGTTGGAAACTGTCTATATACTGTCTAAAACGTGCGCGGCGGCTTGTGAGCGTCAGGCGGCCGGGCAGCCCGGCAGTTGGGAACTGCCGCTGAAGACTCAGGAGTCGATCACCAGCACAGGCTCGCCCAGCGCCGGCCAGCGGGGGCTGATGCCGAGGCCGGGGGCGGTGGAAGCCGCCATGCGGCCGTTGCGGCGCTGGGGCGCGCCTTCGGCCGTGCTGACGGTGACGTAGCTGTTGAAATCGGTGGCCGTAAAGAGGAGTTCGGGAGGCGTGCTGTGCGCCAGGTGGGCGATGGCCGCGGTGGTGATGTCGCCGCCCCAGCTGTCCTCGATCGTCATGGCGATGCCCAGGGAGACACAGAGATCGCGCGCCTGCCGGGCCTTCGTCAGTCCGCCGAACTTGCTGATCTTGATGTTTACGGCATCCATGGCGTCGTCGCGCTGCGCTGCAAGGAGGGCGTCGATGCCGTCGATGGTCTCATCGAGGATAAAGGGGTGCGATGTGCGGCGGCGGATCGAAAGACAGGCGTCGTACCCGCCGCAGGGTTGCTCGATATAAACATCCACGTCCTGGACACCGCGTACCACGCGCGCGGCCTCGTGGACCAGCCAGCCCGTGTTGGCGTCGGCGATCAGCACGTCTCCGGGGCCGAGGACGGCGGCCGCCGCCCGAATCCGTTCGATGTCGGTGTCGACGTCGGAGCCGACCTTCAGCTGGAAACGGCGGTATCCTTCGGCGCGGTAGGCGGCAACCGACTCCGCCATCTCGGCCGGCGTGCGCTGGGAGATGGCGCGGTAGAGAATGAAATCTTCGCCGTAGCGTCCGCCCAAAAGCACACAGACAGGCTGTCCTGCCGCCTGGCCGAGAATGTCCCAGCAGGCGATGTCGATGCCTGACTTGACATAGGGGTGGCCCTTGAGAGCGCGGTCCATCCGTTCGTTCAGAACTGCCAGCTGCCGCGGATCGAGGCCGATCAGATGGGGGGCCAGTTCGGCCAGGCCGCTGCGCACGCCGGCCGCGTACGCCGGCAGATAGAAAGGTCCCAGCGGGCAGACTTCGCCGTGGCCGGCCAGGCCCGAGTCGGTCTCGACCTGGACGATGGTGCTGTCGAACACAGAGACCGATTTACCGCCGGACCAGGCGTACCGGCCCTCGTGCAGCGGCAGATCGACCTGGTAGGCGGAGATGCGCTTGATTTTCATCGTTCGGACTCTCTATCCTGTGGCTGGCAGTATTCTATGTCAGACAGTATTCCGTAGCTGACAGTATACTGTGACTGATACTGTGGCTGGCAGCATTCTGTGACTGACAGTTTGGCGGGGCCCGGTCCGCGTTTTCGTGGCAGCGCCGTCTCTCGGCTGTCACGGCAACTGTCCGATTCTAACATACTATCGTGTCTACTCAGACACAGACAGTTCCCTCTCACTCCTCACTCCTCTCTCCTCTCCCCTCTCTCCTCGCAGTTCCCCTCGCCTCTCGCGCTTGACCATTCTTCACAGTTCGGTTACAACAGTAAGGAAGAATGACGAACGCGTCCCTGCTTGAACGGGGCGCAGCTTCTCCACTCAGCCCCCGGAAAGGAACCGACGGTTGATCGCCTACTGCCCCAGCAGCAATTTTCGGATTGCTGCCGAAGAAGCCCCCCTGCGTTGCCCTCTCAGCGGCGAACCATTGGAGTATCGCGACCTTCCTCCCTTTGACCCGGACCGGATCGACGAACGAGAGCCCGGCCACTGGCGCTACCTGGCCATGTTGCCGGTCGTGGCCGCTGGGCGCGAGCTCTTTTCCCTCGGGGAGGGGTGGACACCTTTGATCAAGGACAACTGGGGGCCCCAGCGGGTCTACTGGAAATTCGAGGGGCTGATGCCTTCAGGCAGCTATAAGGACCGCGGCGTCAGCGTGATCGTGAACTGGCTCGTGGGCCAGGGCGTTCGCACCGTCATGGACGACTCCAGCGGCAATGCCGGCGCCAGCCTTGCCTGCTACGCCGCGCGGGCCGGACTGTTTGCCCGCATCTTCGTGCCGGCCTACGCGCCGCAGCCGAAAAAGGCCCAAATTGCCGTGTATGGCGCCGAGCTGGTCGAAGTCAGCGGGCCGCGTACGGCGGCGACCGAAGCCGCTGAAGCCTCCGAGACCGGCGCTGACGTCGTCTATGCCTCCCATGCCTGGCATCCGGCCTGCCTGCTGGGCTTCATGACCAATGCGTGGGAGATCTGGGAGCAGCTTGGCGGCAGGGCGCCGGACTGGTTTGTGAGCCCGGTCGGCTACGGCGGCCTCTTCCTCGGCGCCTGGCGGGGCTTTCAGCATCTGCACCGCAGCGGCGTCATCGACAGGTTGCCGCGCATGGTCGCCGTGCAGGCCGAGCCGATCACGCCGGTCTGCGACGCCTTTCACGAAGGCCGCAGCGAGATCGTGCCCCGCCGCCAGGTCGCCCCGAGCATCCTCGCCGACGGCATCGCCGTGGAGAATCCCGTGCGCAACCGCTCCATCTTGTGGGCTTTGCGCCAGTCGGGCGGTACGGCCATCACCGTCAACGATGAGCAGATCCTGGAAGCCCAGGAACGTCTCGCCCAGCGCGGGCTCTTTGTGGAGCCGACCAGCGCCACCGTGGCCGCGGCTCTCACCAGCTTGGTTCCCCGGCTGAATCCCTCGGATACCGTCGTCGTCAACCTGACAGGTCTCGGGCTCAAGCGGTTGCCGGCGGTCTAGCGTTTTTCTGTGCCAGGGAGGCATTGGCATGGAGCTCGAGTGCCATGCTTTAGACCAACTTGAGGAAGCGGTGGGCATCCGCTTCAATGATCGCGCCCTGTTGCAGCGGGCCTTCGTCCATCGCAGCTACCTGCACGAGGCCGATGCAGAGAGTGACCTGCAGGACAATCAGCGTCTCGAGTTTCTGGGCGATACCGTGCTGAGTTTCATCGTCAGCGAACTGCTGTTCAGACGCTACCCGGAGCGGCGTGAGGGCGAGTTGACCAATCTGCGGTCGGCGCTCGTCAAGCGCGAGACGCTCTCCCGTTTTGCCAAAGAGCTGGGACTGGGCGCCTACCTCCTGCTGGGCCGCGGCGAGGAGGACAGCGGCGGGCGCGGCCGCCACACGACCCTGTGCGATACCTATGAAGCCTTTATCGGCGCCCTCTATCTCGATCAGGGACTCGCTGCGCTGCGCGAGTTTCTCGAACCGCGCCTCGTCGAGGAGATCGGGCGCGTCGCGCAGCACGCGCTCACCAAGGATCCCAAGAGCCGCCTGCAGGAATGGGTGCAGGCGGCCATGGGGCAGACGCCCCGTTACAGGACCGTCCACACTGAGGGGCCCGACCATGCCCGTCTTTTCACGCGGCAGGTGATGATCGGCAAGCAGCCCTACGGCGTCGGCCAGGGGCAGAGCAAGCAGGAGGCCGAACAGGCCGCGGCCGCAATGGCGCTTTTTCGCCTGGGCCAGACCATGCCCGGCTACCAGGACAGCGGGCTGGCCGAAGAATACGAACTGGCGTCTGTGCAGATGGCGGAGATGAAGAGCGAACGGTGAGAGCGGTCACTCCCAGCCTCAGCGTTCCGGCCCCAGAGTCACGACCTCAGAGTTCCGGTCCCTACACGCGGCTACCGCTCGTGTACGGGCCCTCCAATAACCACCTTCTCGCCGCGCTCACCCCTTCAGGTCGGGCCGTAGACCGGCGTTTCGACAAGCCGGCCTCTGTTGCGAATCTTGGCAACGTAGAAGAGAGCGATGCAGAAAAGCATCGCTTGCAGCAACACAATCGACGCCCCGCTGGAAACGTCCATGTAGAAGCTGAGATACATCCCGATCAGCCCGGTCACCGCGCCCAATATCGTTGAGTAGATCATGAGGCGGTGAAAGCTGTCGGTCAACAGCCGGATCGTGATCGGAGGGACGACCAGCGCCGCCCCGATCATCGTCACCCCCATGATCTGCACTGCGGCGATGATCACGGCCGCAAGTATCAACGCAAACCAGGTCTCGATCCAGACCGTGGGAATCCCGTAGACCTGGGCGACCTCGGTATTGAAAGTAGTGAAGAGCAACTGCTTGTAGAAGAAAAAGATCATAAACGCCGCCGCCAGCGTAACGAAGATGATCACGATAATGTCGGTCGGGGTGACGCCCAGCACATTGCCGAAGAGGGCCGCATCGAACGACTGCGAGAAGCGGCGGTAGCGTGAAATCAGGGCGACCCCCAGCGCGAAACTGGCGGTCGTCACCACGCCGATGGCGGCGTCCGCGCTGATCGTCGTCTTTCGAACCGTCTGATTGATCAGCAAAGCCGCGATAAATCCCCACGACACGGCCCCAACGTAGAAGTTGAACTGGAGAATGAACGCGACCACAGCCCCGCCGAAAACGGCGTGGGAGAGGCCGTGGCCGATGAAACTCATGCCGCGCAGGACGATGTATACGCCGATCAGGCCGCACAGGCCGCCCACGAGGACGGCGGCAATTGTGCCGTTGCGGAAAAACTCATATTGAAACGGGGCAAACAGAACGTCCATAGCGGTCGGGACTCCTTTGCGGCGGTTTTCCGCTAAACGGCTTTTTCCAGGTTGTCGTGATTGGGCAGGCCTCCTTCCACCGGGTCCGGAAGCACCTCCTTCAGGCCGTGGGGATGGGGTCTCTGTTGGACGAAGATCATGTCGTCCTGGCGGAGGACGATAAAGTTTCCTTTGTAGGCGTCGCTCAGAATCTCTTCGGTAAAGATCTCCTGCGGCGGGCCTTGCGCTACAATGCGGCGGTTGAGGCAGACGACCCAGGGCACGTGCGCGGCGGCCATGTTCAGGTCGTGCGTCGTCAGCAGGATCGTCATCCCCTCTCTGTTAAGCACCGTGAGCCAGTGAAAGATATTCTCGGCGCTGCGGACGTCGACGCCGGTCGTGGGCTCATCGAGCACAAGCACCTCCGGGTCGGCGACCAGCGCGCGCGCAAGGAATACTCTTTGCTGCTGTCCGCCGGAAAGATCGCGGATATGCCGCTCTGACAGATGGCCGATCTCCAACCGCTCCAGAATCTCGCGCGCCCGTTTGCGCTCGCGGGCGCGGGGCCAGGGCCAGATGTTCTGGCGGTGGTCCAGGCCCATCAACACCACCTCCTCGGCTGTCACGGGGAAACTCCAGTCAACCGTCTCGATCTGCGGCACATAGGTGATCCGCAGGTCCGGACGCACGCGCTGGATCTCGCCTTCTCCTGGCGTGAGGAGGGTCAGAATCAACTTCAACAGGGAAGTCTTGCCCGCGCCGCTCGGCCCCACCAGGCCGACAAACTGGCCGGGATGCAGATGCAGGTCGATCTCGTCCAGTACATTGAACGAGCCGTAGCCGAAGGCCACGCCTCTCAATTCGATCAGCGGGTCCATTTGCGCTTCCTCACCTCACTATTCGCCGTCCGGCACGCCTTCCTCAGGCGGCCGCTACCCTTTCGTCAGGCCGGTGACGTGTGCCCCCGCAATCGGCGTCATGCGCCGGCGGAGTCTCGGCAGTCGGTGCAACTCCCAAAGAATGAGACATGACTTACGTCGATCTCAAAATCGTATTGGGACTCCATCGCCCGGCGAAAGGACAGCAGGACGCTGTGCGGCAGCTCGAGCAGGCTGTCGCAGGTGCGGCAGACGAGGTGGTGGTGCGGCTCGGCGCCGGCCATCTCGTAGGCAAGCCGGCCGTCGGCCATATGCACCATCGCCAGGATCTGCTGCTCCGTCAGAAAGTGCAGTACCCGGTAGACAGTCGCCCGGCTCAGCGTGGGAGCGATGCGGTGTACATGGTCGTACACGGCTTCCGGCGTGACATGGTCACCGAGTTGACAGACGGCGTCCAGGATAAGTTGGCGCTGGGGCGTCACCCGGTAGCCGGATTTGCGTAACTGCTCGTTGATCTCTGTTGTATTGTGAGACATGATAATTTTGCTTATTGCGAATTTTTGCAACAGTGCGTAGTGGAGCGCCGGCCGCGTCAACACCTGTTCCCCGTCAACCGCTTCCCGGTCTCCAATCTGCTCCTGTTGACTCTACCATCTTGCCTGCCAGACGGAAAATCGCCAACGGCTTCACAACTCTCCCTAATCCTTGCGCGGCTTCCCCGGAGTTACTGGTTAACGGAACTGTCCGGGCCGGGCACGTTGCCGGTCTCCAGGCCGTCCATCAACGCGGGATCGCCGCCCAGGGCTTCCGCCATCGTCTTCAGGTTTTCCACCATCATGCTGATGTAGGAATGTTCAGGGTCCCCCGGGTTTCCGGGAAGATCGTCGTCGCTCAAAGTACTGACAAACTCCACGCCCGCCTCGCGGCCGATCTGGTCCACAACGCGGGAGGGGAAGACCTCCGAGCCAAAGATGGCGGGCACGCCGCCATCGCGCAACTGGTCTATCAGCGCCGCGACCTCCTGACCCGACGGCTCCGAGAAATCGGACGGTTGGATCGCGCCCAGAACCGTGTAGCCGTAGCGGGGCGCGAAGTAGGCGAACGAATCGTGATAAGTATACAGTTTGCGGTTTTCCGCGGGGATGCTGGCGGTCGTGGCCTGAATGGCGGCGTCCAGCGCTTCGATGCGCGCCGCGAACGCCTCATAGTTGGCCTGGTATGCTTCGGCGTTGTCCGGGTCGTGGGCGCTCAGCCTGTCGCGTACGATCTCCGCGTATTGGCGTGCGTAGATCGGGTCGGTCCACAGGTGGGGATTGGGGCTGCCGGCCTCTTCGGGAAAGGAGAAATCGAATACATACTCTTCCGGATCGATGACCAGTTCACCCAGCAGAACGATCTCGCCCCCCTCCTTCAGATTGGCTTCGGCCATCTGCATCGCGGACGTCTCCAGGTCGAGCCCGTTGATGAAAATGAGGTCGGCGCTCGCCAGGGTAACCGCATCGGACGGGGCCAGTTCGAAAGTATGCGAGTCGGCGCCGGCGGGCACAAGGCCCGTCAGTTCGACGTGGTCCCCGCTGATGTTGTAGACGATGTTGGTGATGGGGGAGACGGTGGCGACGACCTGAAGACGTTCCTCCTGGGGCACCGCCCTGATTTCTCCGCAGGCGCACAAGAGACTGACAAGCGCCAGCAGAAGGAAAATTCTGGGGGGAGTAGGCATGGGCGCGGTACCTTTCGACGGGACGGACCGATAAATTGACAAACTCTTCGCCGGCTCAGTCAGCCAAAACGGGGAACTATCAGAATGGAAAAATTCGCTCTTGCAACCAATCTTAGCACTAGTCTGTCAGGCCATCAAACTTAAGTCGCCCATCTTCCCACTATCATATTCCCACTATCATATTCCCCTTGCCACTCTCTTTTTCCCGTATACGGCCTACTGGCGTTTGCGCGTCCATTCCGTTTTGGCGCTCTTCTGCCCCGCGGCCGCGGGCAGCGTATCCGCGACGATACAGGCTTCCAGCCGCCTGCGCAGCGCCTCAACATCCAGCCCGCCATGCGAGGCGATCATCACAATCTGCGTGCGGGGCGGCCCGTCGCCCCACGCTTCGGCCAGCGTCAGGCTGGCGCGTTTGCCCACCATCTGCAGAATCCACCTGTTGTCCGGCATATCATGGAGCTGAACTGTGCCTTTAGCGCGGTAGATGGTATTGGGCAGTTCCTCGAACATCCCGCGCAGCGCTTTCAGCGACAGCGGTCTGTCCGTCGTCCAGCTCCAGGTGCTGAATACCAGCGTATGGTCGGTATGTTCATGGTGGTCATGCCCGCCATCATGATCGTGATCGTCTTCCTCATCCGCGCCATGCACATGCACGTCGCGCGCCGCGCGCCGGTGCAGGCGTTCCGGCGCATAGTTGCCCACGCCCAGCACCAGTTCCAGCGGTACCTGTCCGTAAGTCACTTCCAGAATGCGCGCTTCCGGCGCAGTGCGTCGCACCAGATCGGTCTTGATGTCCACGACGTTGAGAGACACCTTTCTCATCTTCACTCTCGGCGCGATGCGTCGCATCAGTTCCGTCTTGATCTCTTCCAGCTCCTCTGCCGTGACCAGATCGACCTTGTTCAGTACCACGATGTCCGCGACCGCGATCTGGTCCAGCGCCAGCCCTGAATTATCTTCGTCCAGAGTCAGGATCTGATCGGCATCCACGACGACAATAATGCTGTCGAGCCGCACCAGCGGTTTGGTTTCAGGCGTCAGGAAGGCATTGGCGACGGCGATAGGATCGGATACGCCGCTGGTCTCGATGATGATGTATTCCGGTGGGTCCTCCCGCTGCAGCAGTTTGAGAGTTTCCTTCAGCAGATCACCGCGAATCGTGCAGCAGATGCAGCCGTTCGACAGATTGACCGTATCGCCTTCAACGCCGACCACCAGCTGGGCGTCAATATTTATCGCGCCGAAATCGTTCACCAGCGCCGCGATCTTCAGCCCGTGATCGCCGTGCAGGATGTGGTTAAGCAGGGTGGTCTTGCCTGCCCCGAGAAAGCCGCTGAGAATCGTCAGCGGCGTCGGAACGGGTTGCAGATCAGATTTCGAGTTCAACGCACACTCGCTTTCATCTACACCTTGCTAATCTATCTAACTGATACGTGGTAGCATTACGAGCGCAAATGATACGTGGTATCAGTTATAAGCGCAAGGGTTAGTGACCTGCCCCAAAAACGGGTCCAGGGAGGGCAGGTCACCCCTTTTCGACTCTCACGCCTGGGCACGCTTCATATCCCCTGCCAGTCAGTGGAACCGACTTGGCCGCGCCCGGTTATACGGATTTCCGCATATTGACGCGAAACTGATACAAAAAGAAGGTAATATCACAGAAACGACACTGAAATCACACGCCGGATCTGCTAAACTTATAATGACTTGCAAAAACAGTTATGCAGTTCAGGACAAACGCCCGTCAATCGTCGGAATGGAGCAATCGCTATCGGGCAGGCGCAGAGAAGGACTCCATCTGCCCGTCTCCCTCTCCATACTTCTCCTGCTGGCCCTCTTCCTGTCCGCATGTCGCGACAGACGCGCCGCGCCCGCCCCCCTCTTCCCCGCCGCTGCGACCCCGCCCACCCCTGCAGCGCCGGCATCCCTGCTCGATGAGGCCGCCTACCTTCACCGCATCGGCGACTACGACCAGGAGCAAGAGTTGCTGCAAACGCTGCTGGCCAGCCTCCCGACCGCGCCTGCCCAAGGGCCGCAGACACCCCCCGCCTCCCGCACGCAGCAGCGCGCCGCAATCCTCTACCGGCTCGCCCTGGCCTACCTGGCCGGTGACAATCCGCAACAGGCGCTCGACGCCCTCGAGCAGCTTCACCGCATGGGCGACGCCCTCGCCGCCGGCAAGATCACCCTGCCATCCGCACCCGCAGAAACGGTGGCGCAGATCCTCATCAACAGCCTCTTCCTGCGCGGCGAAGCCCTGGCCGGCGTAGACCGCCACACCGAAGCCGCGGTCGCCTACCGCGCCTTCCTCGAGCGGCGGCCCCAGCTCTCCGGTGTCGTAGAGGAGCGCATCGCCTCTGCATTGCTCGCCGTAGACGAACGGGCGCAGGCCGCCGCCGCGCTTCGCCGCGCCGCCGCCGCAGCCATAACCGCAGACGAGAAAGTCCGCCTCCTCGAGCGGCTGGCAGCCGTGCTCGAAGGTATCGGCCGCTGGCACGACGCCGCCTCCATCTACGACGATATCCTCGGCGGCCCCGACTTCCAACACGCCGACCCGGACCAGGCCGCCCTTGCCTTTGACAACATACTTGGCTACAGAGAACTGCCCATCTACCGCGCCGGCTACCTCTATCGCGCCGGCATGGCCTATGCCGCGGCCGGCGACGAACAGACCGCTATCGACCGCTGGCGTATGGCGCTGACCCAAAACCCGGCCAGTGATGCCGCCTACCTGTCTCTCACCCAACTGGTGAACAGGGACGTGCCCGTCGACCCGCTCCTGCGCGGCGAGATCAACCTCTTCGCCAAAGCCTACCTGCCGGCCATCTCCGCCTTTGAACACTATCTCGCAGAAACGCCGCAGGCCGCCCGCGCCGGCGAAGCCTGGCTGGGAATCGCCCGCGCCCGCATGGGGTTGGAACAGTGGGCAGAGTCCCGCCTCGCCGTCGACCGCGTCCTGACCGGCTTTCCCAACTGCGTCTGCCTTGGCGAGGCCTGGCTGGCGCGGGCGCGCACCGCCTTTGAAGAGGGCGCGCCCGCGGAAGGACGCCGCATCTACCGCACATTCGCCAGAGAGCATCCCGCCGACCCGTTGGCGCCGGAAGCGCTGTGGCTGAGCGCGCTCTCTTCCCTCGCCGCCGAGACCCGCCCCGCCACCCACCCTGCACAGGATGTCCGCGTCGCGGTCGACCCGCTTGACGAAGCTGTCGCCGATCTGCTCAGGCTAACGGATGCCTTCCCCGGCAGCCCGCGCGCCGCGGACGGGCTGGCCGTCGCCGGAATCGGCGCCTTCGAACGCGGCCGTTACCAGCTCGCCGCCAACCTCTTCGAGCGGCTGCTCTCCGAATATCCCAATACGCAGCCGGACTTTGCAACCTACTGGCTCGGCCGCGCCCGCCATGCCCAGGGCCAAGTCACAAAGGCACGCGCCCACTGGCATGCGCTCGCCGCCCGCGCCCCCGAAACATTTTACGGAATTCTGGCCCGCCTGGACGTCGACACCGCGCAGCCCGGCCGGAACCTCATCCCCCGCATGGCCGCCATGGACATAACCGCGCCAGCCTTGCCCGGCGACGACGGCAGCCGCGCATTCGCCGAAGACTGGCTGAGCGGCTCGCACGGTTTCCCGCGCGCCCAAAACACTGGCGCCGCCACCCCCGCAGACGGCGTCCAGCCATGGGAGCTGCCCCGGACCGTGCTCAACGACCCGGACCTCATCAAGGGCGAGCTCCTGCTGGCGTTGGGCCGCCGCGCCGAGGGATTGCAGCTGTTGGAGCAGATCTACTGGCGTTCTCACAACGACCCGGCCGCGCTTTATCCCCTCATGCTGCGTTTCCACAAATCGGGCGCCAACCGGCTCTCCATTTCGGCTGCCCACCGTCTCATCGAGCTCAGCCCGGCAGAGCGTACTGCCCAGGCGCCGCTCTTCATTCAGCGTTTCGCCTATCCCGGACACTACGCCCGCCTGGTCGAAAAGGAGGCCAAAGAGTTTCAGTTCGCCCCTCAGCTTCTGTACGGCCTTATCTTTCAGGAGAGCCGCTTCGAGCCTGCCGCCCGTTCCTATGCCGGCGCCCGCGGTCTCATGCAGATCCTTCCCGGCACAGGCTGGGAGATCGCCCGAACGCTCAACTACCCCAACTACTCCACCGAGCTGCTCGACTATCCCATCGTCAGCATCCGCTTCGGCGCATACTACCTGCGCTGGGCGCGCGACTATACCGGCGGCAACGACATAGCCGCCCTCGCCGGTTACAACGCCGGCCCCCGCAAGGCCAAATACTGGCTCAGCCGCACCGACCCGGACGACGCCCTGTTCATCTACAACGTCCCCTACCCCAGGACGCGCCGCTACCTGCAAGGCATACTCATCTGCTACCTCCACTACCTGCGCATATATAGTTGAACGGCCTGACTTATACTTGCGTAAATCTGTTTTCGATAGACTTGGTGTATTAGAAGAGATCCTGTCATGACCGCTATCGAAAGAAACTTATCTGCGTATGAGACAGATGTTGACTTCCCGGATGTCAACGGCATGGAGCACCTGCAGATGCTTATGACCCGGAGTGAGCTTCATCGAGTAGAAGATCAGCTGACTTCGGAACAGCAGATACGGCTGGCGAATGCCGATAAGCGTTTGCTGGAACAGGCGCATCTGTTTTATCAGGCGATTCAGACCATTGCAGACCTGGCGCGCTGGCGAGAGACCGAATCGGGCGTGACGCCTGAACATTGGTGGTGGTACCTGGATGTGGTGGCGCAACTGCCGCCGGGCGCCGTGATCGCTGAGTTCAATGCTCTCCCCGTTGAGCCGTGAGTTGAAACGGGAGAGAGCGGCGCGCCTGCTCTCTATTTTCCCTCTCAGTCACGAACTAGCCTCCCCATCGAACCGCACATACAGCGTATCCCCGGCTGCTGCGCGCCATGCGCTAGGGCAAATGGAGCCATGACTTCTCAGCCATGGATACCGCAACGGCAATGGGCAGCATGACATAGCCCGCACCCTCCTTCAATGGAGCCATGACTTCTCAGCCATGGATACCCTGCGCGTGCCAGCGGTAGGGCACCGAGCGCGCGTCCCTTCAATGGAGCCATGACTTCTCAGCCATGGATACCTGGCCGCCATGAATGCGGTCTGGGCCGCCTGGCTCAACCTTCAATGGAGCCATGACTTCTCAGCCATGGATACGAAGATCGTGGTTGCGCCCTCGGCAAAGCCCTCGACCCTTCAATGGAGCCATGACTTCTCAGCCATGGATACTATGCTGGGCCTGGTTGGATAATGCTCGGCGGATACCGCCTTCAATGGAGCCATGACTTCTCAGCCATGGATACTTGGCAAGTTCGGTCGACCGCTGGGCGACATCGTGCGCGTCCTTCAATGGAGCCATGACTTCTCAGCCATGGATACGCAGAGTAACGACCCCGGCGCTGGAAATATCCTTCACCCTTCAATGGAGCCATGACTTCTCAGCCATGGATACTGCCTTCAGCCCGTCCCGCGTCCGTCCGTCCGCCCCCCTTCAATGGAGCCATGACTTCTCAGCCATGGATACAAGGCGTATCTTGTCAACCGCCGCAAACTCAGGTGAGCCTTCAATGGAGCCATGACCTCCCAGCCATGGATACCTGGTATTTGTCGGCGATGGTTTTCTCATCCGTTTTGTTCCTTCAATGGAGCCATGACCTCTCAGCCATGGATACAGAAGCTGCACGGGAGGCTATCGGCGGCGTAGTGTCCCTTCAATGGAGCCATGACCTCTCAGCCATGGATACTGTACAACATGGTTAGGGAACAATGGGAAATCACACTGCCTTCAATGGAGCCATGACCTCTCAGCCATGGATACTCGTTAGTGCTGGCGATACAGTACACGTCGATGCGCTGCCTTCAATGGAGCCATGACCTCTCAGCCATGGATACAAGGTCAGACTGGTGCCGCCTGGCGCGTAGTCGGCGGGCCTTCAATGGAGCCATGACCTCTCAGCCATGGATACACGCGACACAATCGAAGCCACGCCTGAGCTCGGTGTGCCTTCAATAGAGCCATGACCTCTCAGCCATGGATACACGCCTAGCCACGACCGCTTTCTGAGTCAAGTACCAGTCCCTTCAATGGAGCCATGACCTCTCAGCCATGGATACTCCGCGAACTCTCCCCTGAACAAGCCCTAGAGTACCCCTTCAATGGAGCCATGACTTCTCAGCCATGGATACCTGCTGCTGCTGCCATCTGCGTTTACTGCTCGGACTGTCCTTCAATGGAGCCATGACTTCTCAGCCATGGATACCAGGCCGACTCGCCGCCGGCGTTGATCGCCTTCACCTGCCTTCAATGGAGCCATGACTTCTCAGCCATGGATACTTGGAGCCGCCGTCAACCCAGGGATACCGTTGGGCGCCTTCAATGGAGCCATGACTTCTCAGCCATGGATACCTGCCGGCCGGTTTCACATGGGGCGGGGCGGTACAGATCCTTCAATGGAGCCATGACTTCTCAGCCATGGATACCATCGGTATCGGCCCGCCGGACTGTACGATCGTGATCCTTCAATGGAGCCATGACTTCTCAGCCATGGATACAACGTTCAGATCGGGAGGGTTGGGCGTATCGTTGACCTGCCTTCAATGGAGCCATGACTTCTCAGCCATGGATACGTGAAGGCAGGTATACCGCGGATCGTCCACCTTCGCCTTCCTTCAATGGAGCCATGACTTCTCAGCCATGGATACATGGCGTCCGGCCTCTTTGTTGCGATCGTTTCCCACTTCCTTCAATGGAGCCATGACCTCTCAGCCATGGATACGACGGCCGCTCGGCTTGGCGTGATCTCCGTGACCGCCCTTCAATGGAGCCATGACCTCTCAGCCATGGATACGATCGACAACATAGCCCGCCAGTTTGTGGCCGAGCTTCCTTCAATGGAGCCATGACCTCTCAGCCATGGATACTAGTCGGGGGCTGCGTCCAGTTGGCGATATTGTCCATCCTTCAATGGAGCCATGACCTCTCAGCCATGGATACCTCGATTTGTGGTTCTCGATGCCGGGCATTGTCGAACCTTCAATGGAGCCATGACCTCTCAGCCATGGATACCATATCCCGGAGCGGCCCTTCTTCCGCAACGCTATCGCCCTTCAATGGAGCCATGACCTCTCAGCCATGGATACGCCGCCTTGCTCATTTCCAGGCCATCGCCCGGGTTAACCTTCAATGGAGCCATGACCTCTCAGCCATGGATACGCCCCAAACCTGCGTCAGGTACTGGTCCGGTATCTGGTTCCTTCAATGGAGCCATGACCTCTCAGCCATGGATACGGGAATATTCCGGTTTTAATCCTATTTTCCTTTTTGCCTTCAATGGAGCCATGACCTCTCAGCCATGGATACGGCGGATATTCAGGATTTTCCGCCCATTTGGTACCGTTCGCGCCTGCAATTCCAGTGTTCAATGTACATTTCACCGCCCAACTGTCAGTCTTCCCCCTTATAATTCCACCTTTCTGGCCAGTAATCGTGCGAGCGCTATCCCTTCAAAGAGCACAGCACCCGACCTCTCGCATCCTGGCGGCAAACTCGATTGCCCCTCCCTTACACAGTCTGCCACAGCCTGCTCACACGACCAATGCCTCCCTCTGCTTCGGCTTGGTCTGCCGTCCCAAAGTACGCACTACGTCCCCACCCCTTCCTTCTGCGGGACCAATATCGATTATGATCACACGGTCTTCCTTCAAGCTAATAATGTCAGTCAGCGCCTCCTCCATAATGACGCGCTCCTTTGACGAAAGATCGCACGCGAATACCGAATACTGCAACGCGTCGCCGAACCCGTTCATCTTCTTGAAAACCCTGCGCAATCGCTTGCCGTCGCTCACGTCATAGGCCACGATATATCTGTTGCGCATCCATCACCTCGTAGTAAAGCCGGGATATCTCTTCAGCTCCCCCAGCAGGTGGCGGCCCAGCAAACGCGCCTGCACCTCCATAATCCGGCGATAGCTTATCGAGTACTTGAACAATGGATGCGTTATCAATGTATCCATCCTGCGCTCAAAAGCTCCGATCACCGCCTTCCGTCCGTCCTGAGTCAGGGAGACGGCGCCGCCCCGGCGTATAAAATCCTTCTCCTTCAACTCGGCATTGTTGAACAGCGTCAGCGCGGCCGAATCTGCAATCAAAGGACGAAACTCCTCCGCGAGATCAAGGGCCAGCGCTGGCCGTCCATACTTGGGCTGATGGTAAAACCCCATGTACGGATCAAACCCGACCGCCATCGCCGACACCATCGCCTGCCTCATCAGCATCGAGTACAGGAATGACAGTACCGCGTTCACCGGATCCTTCGGCGGCCTGCGGTTGCGCGTCCGGAAATCGAACCCGGAATGCCCGGCCCTGATCATCTCCCCAAAATTGGCAAAATAGGCCCGGGCCCCCGCCCCTTCAATGCCGAGCAGCGTCCCGAAAGAGTCCGCCGAATCCACCATCGCAGTGAATCGCTTCATCTCCTCCAACGCCGCGGTCGGAGCTTCCGCATGGTTACGGCGCAGCATCACCCGGCTGTTTCGCAGCTTGGCCTTCACCATCTCTTTCGCAACTGCCAGCGACGCCGCCGGGTCGCCAGCCGCCCGGAACTGACGCATCCGCAACTCAACGTTCTTATGCGCCATCCCCCAGGTCACACCCTTCAACCAGCCCCCGTAAGTGAAATGGCAGATCGGTATCCCCCGCTCCTGCAGCTCGCGCGTCGCCTGCGCCGTCACCTGCGCGTTGCCGAAAATCGAAACGCTGGAAACATCCAGCAGCCTCGCCTTGGCAACCGTCTTTCTCTTGACCTTGACGGTAAGGGTATCGCCCGATTTCCCCACGACTCCCCCCTGCGCAATGACATACATCGGCAAGGCGTCATCTCGCGCCGGCATCAAGCGCCGCACGTCGTCCGGCCGCACCACGTAGCGGCTGCCCTTGAGAAAGCTCACCTCGTCCGGCAGACAAATGCCCACAAGCGAACAGCGCGGACACTTGGGGCTGTCCTCCAACGGTGGCGGAATCGCGCCCCCACTGGCCATCTCCCGCGCCGCGGCCAGCAAATCCAGCGTCTGATTCACGAGCCCCTCGTCAAATCCGACGTGTACCCGCCGCTTCGACCCCACGTAGTAGATGATCCCCTGCTCACACGCATAGCCGTTCGCCCGCAACAGCAGCCCCTGCAAGCACAACTGCACCCGCTCCGGGTCGTATACATGGCCTGGAATGTCGGGCACCGTCCCCCGCTTGTAGTCGACCGGCGTCGCCCGACCCCCTTCCGCCTCCACCAGATCGATGCGCGCGATAGCCCCCAACCCTTCGTCTGAAAGCAGGACCGAACGCGCGTGGATCCGTTCAGACTCCCCCTCTTCGTCCTCACCCCCTGGCGACTCGCCGTTCTGCGCCCGCGCCGGCAACTCGCCCGCCGGCCGGTCCACCCGCCTGTGCTGAAGGCGCCCATCCACCGTGTCCGCGCTATGCGCGAACTCCCCCTGCACCCACTCCATGTAACACAACCTGGGGCAGTACGTGAACTCGTTCAGCATCCGCGCGGGAACCAGTTCCGGCGCGCTGGTGGGGACGGTTAAGTCTGAAGTCATGTGGTGTCTCCTACTCTCAGTCAAGCAGGACGAAAAATACCCAGTCCGTAGTGACAGGAAAAGCCGAGCAGAAGTGGCCTATATCGGCTCGGCGGGTAGGAAGTTGCTATAATACTGATTCTGTTGGATACGCTGGCTGCGATATACCTCTTGAATTCCTCTTCTGGCAAGAGAACTGTGGTCTATAGGATCCTTCGCAAGGTCAGGCAACACGAGTAGAGAACGCACAGTATCTACACCCAACTTTGGCGTCCATATCGGCCAAACAAAGTAGATCTCTCGCCGGCTCTTGCGTAGAAACCCTGTTGTTTCCGCTTGGCGACCGACAGGTAGAGTCGGAAACCATTGCAGTGCCTCGGCAGCTAAGCAGTCTGCGGCGAGCATCATGCCAGGGCCATCAGCAAGCCCGGACTTGCTTGGATCGCGCCAGCGCAAAGCGTAACGCTGGTCTCCTATGGGATCCCAGCGCAGACTATAACCCTCGTCTCGATAGTCCCAAGTGCCAAAAAGCGTTAGATGAAGGCGTTCGACACCTAAGTTCTCAAGATTAGCCTTTACATAGAATGGCAGTCCCTGTCCCGCGCTGTCTCCACTGCGGACCATACGGAACTTAGAATCTTGAAATTGCCCGCTCTTATTGTCCGGATGTAGTTCCGTACCCATGGCAGCAAGCAGATCAACATTGCGCCGGTCCCCTATCGACGAGATCTCCTGTGCCTCATGGAGGGCGTCGGCAAATTTGTCAACGCCAAACGGCATCTTTTTGTCGATATCAAAGACAGTTGTCGGCGCATCTCTAAGGGCTTTCAACACCCGTTCTGAGAATTCTCTTTCATCTTCGCCGCATCGTTGCAGAGAAGGCCGCCACCCACGGCCCGTCTGCCTCCATCCAAAACGCAGCCCCGGGCTGAACCTCTCTGCGACAATGGCGACGCCAATCGCGGCTAGAAATCCGAGCGGAT
The DNA here is from genome assembly GCA_022821545.1 of Caldilineaceae bacterium. Lineage (GTDB taxonomy): Bacteria > Chloroflexota > Anaerolineae > Caldilineales > Caldilineaceae > Bin5. The sequence goes on along the minus strand of JAJEDJ010000033.1, from coordinate 21,473 downwards.
TGCTGCCATCCAGCCCGTACAAAACGAGATCCCTATCAGATTTATTCATCCCCATTATTCGTCTGCTCCCATTCGCTCTGTCGCCAGTCTGCAAGCCGCAGTAGTGCCTCCAACCACGCCAGCCCCCACCAACCATAGCGCCGCACGAGCCGCCAGTATCGGTCTGCCACGCCCGAATCGAGACTCTCCAGTTCGGTAGGACCAAGCCATCGCATCCGTTTACCGGCCAGTCCGTACTCCGTTGGCACGCTTGCTTCATCGTGTACCACCGGGGCGAATGGGCGGCAGTAGCCGTGATGACTGGCGATCATGTGCAAGACAAGTTCGCGAAGTTCCGCGTCTCCCGGTAAGAGAGGAAGCGCGCTCTCTGCCAAGCGCACTGACAGAAGTTCATGGCGACCGCCTTTAGGATACTTTGCCAATTCTCTGGCATCCGCATCCGCCCGGCCCTTGGGCATCTGCTCCGATTTGGCCAGGTACTCGTTACCCCACCATTCGTTGCTCCCCTGCAACCACGCCTGGAAACGCCGATCTGCCTTCCCCACATCATGAAGTAACCCGGCGCGTGCAACCGCATCCGTCAATTCCTCAGGCAGGCCGCACCCCACTGCATATCGTCGCGCGAAACGCTCCACGCCGCGCAGGTGGCTCTCCAGTCGGACCGGTCTGCCATTCCCGTGAGAGATGCCGGATGCACTCATGTCGTCCTCATCCGAAAATGTATCTGCCTCTCCGAGGTATCGGCCTATCCTTCTGTTTCCAACAATGACAACCTGACCGTCTCCGACGATTCCACATACCCGACGCCGTGTAGTTCCACGCAACTCCCCAGCAAGGGTCCTCGCCGCTTCAGAAAGCCAGTTGTCTGCAGGTAAAAGGGCGGCGAGATCATCCAATAATCTGACGAGGACTTCATCAAGTTCATCTGGATCTTGCTCATATGCCTGATCAAGTCCATTCAGCAATTCATTTGTCTCTTCCTTGACGGAAGCCGCCTCCTCGGGCCACGCCTTCACCAGCTTTCGGTGCAAACGGAGGATTGGCTTGGCCCGCGCTTTCATGTGGGCCTGATCTCCAATGTCCAGCTTGTCTACCGGATCGATTGAATTTGCAGGAAAGTCGCCCAATTGCTCGGGCCTGCCTGGATGACTCGTCGGAATCACAATTACATCGCCGGGACGGATCTGTCTTGGATCGGCTGTTATGGCATCCTCAACTTGGGTGTCTCTGCTCCCCCGCCACCTGACAATGCTCTGCTCTTCACCGGGCGCTGCTTCCCCAGATTGCTCTGTGTCTCGCTCGGCTCCCTCCACGTCGCTGCTGTCGTCGCCAGCCTGTTCTCCTGAAAGCCAGCGTCTGAATACTCCGATCGGCACAGGGAGAGACTCGCCGCTGCTGGGAGGGCAAAGCCTCAACATTTCCAAGGCATTCACTCTCCCTGAATGTGTCGCCAGATCAATGTCAGCCCGCCAACAGACCTGCACATCGGCAACGCTTTCCCGCGGCCCATGCAGAAAAAGAGCCACATCAGGTGAAGGACGGGGCTCTGGCGCGGTCTGCGCCCAACAATCGACATGGGCTGGCAGCATCACCGGGGCGTTCGAGTATGGGGCATTCAGTTCCTCGACAAATCCTTCTGCCGGCAATATCTGGTCCAGGTAAGCAATCCCAAAGTCCACCCCGCCATTCTCATCCTTGTTCTCATTCAACCAATCCCACGTCTTGGAAAGCGCCGCGCCGTACACCGGGTCGCCCTCGGCCCCCTTCTTGAGTTGGGCCTGGTCTTCACGGATAAGAATGACCGCGCGCGAGTCGATAGACCTTCCCATCCGATTCAGCCGCCCGAAGCGTTGTCGCAGAGCATCAAGACTGGCGCATTCCGTAACGAGGCCGTCAAAGTCGAGATCGGCCCCAACTTCCAGCGTCTGCGTAGCAACCACGATCATCGGCCTTTCGAGCTCACGCTCTTCAGAACGACTGGATTGAAGTTCTTGCAGGTGCTTCTCTACTACATAGTCTTTGTCAAGAGGTCGCATTCGACCGGTGAGCAGCACAGCGTCCACGCCCTCACTGTCTCGTAGCTGCATGTAAGTTTCTCTGGCCGTCGCTACACGGTTGACAAATACCACAATTGCCCGACGCCTCTCGTCCACCAGTTTCAGCGCAGCTTTGACCAGAGACTTGGCCAGCTCAACCGTCGCTCGTTTCCCTTTGGCTTTGCCAACTCTCTCCAAAGTAGCGGCTTTGCTTGCTCGCTGACGCCTGCCAAGAGGATGGTCAGGGTTGAGTCGTTCGTCTGAACTGTCCCTGTATACATTACTGAGTTCTCGCGGGGGAGTAGCCGACATGACTACAGGATGAAAGGCGCGTTCTAGTGGGGCATGCGCCCATTCTCTGTAACGGCGGACAGCCTGCAGAGTTTGCAGAAAAGGCTGCGCGCAATGTGCCTCATCCAGAAGTATCAGACTGTCGTTGGCAATCAGTGCAGCGTAAACGGGCCAGGAACCGGAGCCGGGGCCATATGCGCGGAACAGAAGACGCGACCCGACCTGATCCACTGTGGAAGCGACGACAGTGGGCTGAAGAGGGTCGCGCGCCCAGGCCTCCGAACGAAACATGCCGCCCCGTAATGCGAAAGCTCGCAACGGCGGTATCTCGCAGTCATACCCCGACGTCGCGCCGAAAGCGATCTGCCGCAGACTGTCCGCCACAGCCCGGAGGATTCCGTTCTCCGCATCGCGCAGCTTCTCTGCGATCTCCCGTGCTCGCTCATAGGCTTGGTCGACGATCACGCGACGGTCTACGACGAAGAAAATCCGCCGCGGCGCGGTAATGATCTCGCCTCTGTCCATACGTGATGCCTGTTTTGCCAGCGCGAACAACGCAATATCTACGCATGCTGTCTTGCCCGAAGCCGTGGGCAAATCGATTGCCTCCGGCCACTCAGACGAACTGCGGGAGCCGCCGGACACTCTGTCCGCCAATTCCTGTTGCCAGGCAAATGGCTTTTTGCCCCACAACGCCTGAAAGTAGTGAGCGAAATCCATGGAATTCGATTTGGTCACGATCATCACCTCAACTGTCCAGCGGCCGGCACAGCCCATAGCCGCGAAACCGGCCCGCCCCAACAATGACGGGGCCGCGTACGGGTTCGTCGAAAATCATCACGGCGTGAGCATGGCTCTGGCGTCCGCCGTCAGTCTTGCGGGTCAACTGCGGAAACTCCCTTGCAGGAGGCGCGCCCTCAACCAAAGAGACCGGATGCAGCATCACCTCGCGCGGGCGCGGCAGACCGATATGTCCACACGCATCTTTCACGCTCTCGGCCGCCTGTTTCCACCTATCCTTGCCCTTGAAGTGTCGGTTCAGGACGACAGGCGTAACGCTTGCCCAAACACGGGACGCCCGCGTCCAGGTGTCTGAATTCAGGTTTTTCCGTGTCCGCTCTCGAGTCTCGAATTCAATCCTGCATTCGAACCACCGTCCATTGAACAGGCGATGTTTACGTGTCTGTCCCGGTTCACGGCTGTAAAGGAATTCCCCCAAACAATGGCGAATCGCTTCAAAGTCCAATGAACGCGGCAGCGCCAGCGCCAGCCCCATCACCCGGCCGTCTGCATGTTGATCTCCTACGAAAGGAAGCGGTATCAGGGCCATGTGTGGTTCAGTGGACGGTGTTCCGTTCGACCTGTGTCCGCTGAACCACTCCGGTGGCGGCTGCTGGGGACAAGAATCCATCAAGACCCCGCGCAGAGCCTGCGTAAGTTTCAAGGTTGTCGTCAATGGAACGCGCCGGCCCTGCATATTGAGCACGATCATGTCCGGCCGAAAAACCGAGCCGGTTATGTTGGGAGAATCGTCCTTTACCGGTCTCCCATAACCCTGCCAGCGAGTCGGCACAGGCCGCAGGCTTACCGGCGCACTTGTGCCGAAACGCTCGGCAATGACACTGTCTAGTCGCTTCTTTTCCTCCTTCATCTCCTTACCCCTTGTTCCCCTGAGGGCATCGGAACGTTCCTTCAGATCCGTATACTCCACGATTTCCGCCTTGTTGTAGGCCAGGGTCAGATTCTCTAAACGACCGGTAGAGAATACTCGCATTCGGTGTGTGGCGATGCCTTCCGTCGGCTCCCATGTCGGACAAATGTCGCCATCCTCCACGACCCACGCCTGGACGAATGAGGCCGAGTGTCCCACATGTGTCACCTTGGCGGCCAGTCGCTCCAGACCGGCGTGATGTTCGCCAAGCTCAACTTCCGGCCATACCAGATGCACAGTGGGGTCGCAGGGAATCGCGACGGGAAAACCTCGTGGTTGGCGATCTCGATGTTCCGGCAGTGCTTCCAGTCCCGCCTCCTTCAGCTTCTTCAAATCCCTGTTGCGAGGAACTTGACGGCTTACGCGAGTGTCATTGACCGGAACAAAGCTGACAACCGGTGTTCGCGTTGTGTAGTTTGAGGCGGCGATGGCCGGAGGAGGGAGAGTCTCAAGCCAGCGCAGAGCTTCCCCCTCTCCAAGATCTTCACCCGTCTCAAACCACGCGGCAGCGAACGCCATGAAAACGCGGTCAGGGTGCGGAGGCCATTCGGCCTGTTCCTTTCTCGCCCCGTCCGCGGCGGCCATTGCCCACCCGTTCAGGTAGCAAATTCCAATCGCGAACATCAGTCATCCTCCTCCGCAGACGCGCTCGCTAATTCCTGGCTGCGCCTGACCAGTTCGACCAGTTCGGGAGAGGGAGTCAATTCAATCTCACCTTCCCAAGGCAATCCTGTCGTTTGCGCCTGTGCAATGGCCGCATTCAGCAACTCGAGCGCGTCATCGGCGGTTACATCGAATGTTTTGGGAGTCTGACCAGGGTGTTCAAGCAACTCCCACATTGGTTCCTGCTCAGCGAATAATTGACAGCGTGAGCGAAGGTCAGTATCTGTTCGTGCCAACGTCCCGGCGGCAATGCCCAGCGCGGCTAATACAGTACGTGCCGCGAGATCAACTTCCCGAATGGAGTCGGTCGCGCCGTCAAGAGGGAATCGAAGCCGACGCAAGACTGAAAGCGACAGGACAGTTGTTTGGGCTGCTTTCGATATAGTAACCCCACCGTCTGCTATCGTTGGAACAACATTGCCATGATTTGCTTCCGATGGTCTGCCAGTGGGGTTTCGTCCTTTCCCCAACCTTCTACCGCCAGACTTCTCCTCCAATGTCCACTGTGGATCCTCGTGGCTCACTGACCGTCGTTCATAAAGGGGTCCTGCCTCCCGTTGAATTTCTGCGGGATCGATGCGGCTTTCAGTCTTTACTCCCATTTTTGCATCATATCCGATGATCTCTGAGACAACCGCTCTCTGAAACTTGGTGCCTAAACCTCCTCGCGGTCCGGTAGAGTCCCACAGCCCGAATATCAGTGCCGTCGGACAAAGCCCAAATAATCCTGTTGCATTTCGAATGTCTGAGTAATCGAGGACAGAACCTGTGTCCGACTTGCGGAAAATCGTCCCATCCAACAGACTATCCCGGAAAAGGGCGTCAGCAATCCGGTGGGGAGCTTCCAAGCTAGTCACAGAGAACTTCTTAAGAAGGTTCTCTTGATCGAATCGTGTCGTCAGAATTGGAAGTTGGACTCTGCCATCTCGATACGCTTCCAGCAAAGCCAGTTCCATACGATTCGCCTGCGACTGCACGGAATCCAACAGGACACAAGACCGAACCTCGCCGTTTTCGGGATTGACGCGATCTTCTGTCGCGTACCTTCTACCCTCATAGGTAGGAGGGAATACTTTGTCTCCCGGCCCACCCGCGGGTTGGTATTCGGTCACACACCGAAACGCTGCGGCGGCCCCGCCAACAGCGTCTTTCAGGGTCTGAAGGTCGATTCTCATGGTTCATTTCTCCTTTCGGTATATGCTACAATCGGGTAGCAGATGTAATTCCTGTTGTCAATCGAATAGTCTGAATATGCTACCAAATAGAGAGATTGGAGAGAATCAATTTATCTGATAACACATACAAATCAATTGAACCACATGATTTGAAAGATGTCAAGAGGTCAGCGAACATCCATTCCACTTTTCTGACAATTCTTGATTGTCAAGGGCCATGATGCCCGCCGATCAGACCCCATTGAAGGGTATGCGCTATCAGATAATAAGTGTAGCAGCCTAACCCACTTTCCGGGCCGCAAGGCCCGGCCCCATTGACCGGCTGCAAACTGGCCGCGCCATCTTTCAACACAACGGCTTTCCCCACATCACGTCGCTCCGACCACGACACAACCTGATCGCACCCACTACTTATACAGACCCGCTGCCCGCCGATGCTCCTCCACAACCGCCGTTCGCAAATGCTCCGGCTTGATCACCTCTACCCGGCTGCCATAATAAAGAATCCAACTCGTAAAATCCGGCGTAATCGCGATGCTGACCCGGAAAATCACCCTGCCGTCCCGCTGTTCCTCCACCTGCTGACTCTTGTGCCAGTATTCCTCAGCCACCCAGCGCCCGGCGTCCGGCGCAAAATGTAGTTCGACCTCTTCCGGCGCCTGCCCCTCAGTCCGCATGACGCCCCACGCATCGCCCATGTATTGGTCCGGGTCAAATCCATTCGCGATTTCATAAGTCTCGTCCAGAAGCGTCGCCTTCTGAATCCGGTCCACCTTGAACATGATGACGTCCTGCCGCCTTTCACAGTATGCGATCAGCTGCCAGGAACGCACATAGGGCATGATATGGTATGGATGGACAACGCGCTGGCTGATCGCTCCCTGCCTTCCCGCTGTCTGGTAAACGATATCCAGCTTGCGATTCTCCAGCCAGCCCTGGTTGAGCAGATGTAACATCTCCTGTCTGTGTTCACGTTCAACTGTAATGCGCGACCGCTGCTGCAACTTTTGCAGGAGATTCCCGAACTCTGGAGGAAAAAGGGAGATGAGCCGCGCGACCGCGGCAGACAGGTCTGCTGAACTGATGCCTGCCACCTGCCGGGACACCTGGGCGGCCTGCACGAGCGCCAGCGCTTCCGTAAAGCTGTAGGCAACGGCCGGCAGCTGCGGCGTCTCTTCAAAATAGTAACCCTGCCTGGAGGAACATAGCATCAACCGCAGCCCGTGGCGGATAATCTGCAGGTCCTTCTTGATCATTCTTTCGCTGATCTCAAAGTGCTGCGCCAGATCCTTGGCCCGATAGCGACGCGGCCGTATGGCAACGAGGTGGATGATCTGCAAAATACGCGCAGTCCGCTTGATCTCCTCGTCCCTTCCTGCTGAAAACGCCACCGTCATCTTCCTCTCTGTGTTGCCGCGCCAGCTCAATCGCAGGCAATCTTCGTGGTTTGCACCATCCTATCACACGCAAAGGGAACACTGCGGTTCCCGCCTGTCGCAAAAGACAAGCATCTTCCGAAATTCCGGGAAGTTCGCGGCCCGATCAGTTCTGCTTGGATTCGAACCGGATGCAGTCCAGAAATCGCCGCGAATCCTCTCAATCCATAGCTCCCACAGATCACGGCAACAACAACATATGACTATTTCCCCAGACACAACCACAACATATAGGATGCGATTTGCCACATCCTGAAACATGCAGTACAATGCCTTAGAACATTCATTCGTGGACCTCGCGCAGCGATTCTTCACCCCTGCCACGAGCGACAACTGCCCACCCAAGCGGCGCTTCCGTCTCGGCATGATGGACGGCAAGAACGCACGCGAGCCACTACTATTATTGCCGCCGCAGCGGTTGAACAACCCTGTCGCGGCGACAACCGGAGAACATATACATGGCGAAAATTCCTTGTAAAGGCCTCAAAAAAGATGGAACCCCCTGCAAAGGGAATGGCCTGCCCGCCTTTGACGGCTACTGCATCGCCCACGCACCCGCCTCCAAAACGCGCGAGTGGCGCACGCGCGGCGGCAAGAACTCCTCCACCGCCGCCAGGGCCGATAAACGCATCCCCGAACGACTGCGGCGCGCCATCGAAACGCTCGATCAGGGCCTCCTCGATGTGCGCGAGGGAAATCTCGCCCCCGCCGCTTACTCCGCCATGTGCCGCGGCGCTAAAGCGATGGCCGATCTCTACCGGCTCGCCGATGAGGAAATGGAACTGATCCGCTACGAAGAAGCCGAAACCGCCGCCATCGAAGTCGTCGGCGACCACGGCGACCCCGCCATCCTTGACGCCGCCGCCCAAATCGCCGACCGGCAAAACCAGAACAGAATCGAATCCCTCATCGCCCAGGGCCTGGTTACGCTGGAACTATCGCAGGACCCCGGCGAACCCGCCGAACCGGTCCTCACAGACAAAGGCAGACGGCGCTTCGGTTACCAGCGCCTGACCAGCTACACGCAAGAGGATCTCGACCACCTGAAATACGTGATAGTGGACAAGATTTTGAGGGGGCGTCAAATTCCCGACCTGCGAGACGCTCTGGCCAGAATGCGCGCCGCCATGGAAGAAGCTTTGGCCGACCTCGCGCGCAAACCCGCTCCACCCCGCGACCCCCTGACCGGCCAGCCCTTCAGCCAGCTGCCGGCCGGCGTGAAAACCGGCCCGCTGCCAGCCGCCAACCCTGACAGCGCCGAACAGGCCGCAAAAATCCTGGAGGATCAGCTCCGGCAGACGAAAGAGCTCACCCGTGAATTCATGGATTGCTATGGATATGAAGACGAACTGGTTGACGATACCTTTGACCGGCTAACCGCAAACTCGCAGTGACTTGACCGCACGACCCATGCTCATCCAACCACCGCGGATCATGACTCTATTTCAAATAAATTTCATATCATTTCATAACATCTTACACATAAAAGTATCGCCCATGCGCCTGCCGCCATGCGCACACAAAAATTTTTTCCGCCAAACGCTCGTAAACACACGTGAACGCTCGTCCAACGCTCGTACGAGCGTTCACGTGTTAACTCGTACATCACTCGTACGTCAACTCGTCCTTCCGCGCCCCTTATCGACGGTTTTGGGGCATGAATGCACGCGCTGGCCTGCCAGCTTGCAGGATCAAGCTGCTATCGTACCGGATACAAATGTGGGCGGCTGGAAGGCTATCCTGCGACCAACTCGATGTGATCAATGTAACGGTGGAAGTCAGCCACATTGAAGGTCAGCAGCCTGCGTTCTCCGTAGGCCCGCATGGTTGCGACGATGTTGGCGTCGTGGATCTGTTTGCCGCCGACGTCGATTCGGCGGCTGATTCGAAGAGGCTCAGAGGGGGCAAGGGCATTCTCCAAACCGGCCCTGGCGGCTTCATGGTCCGGGGCTTCCAGGAAGCGGGCATTTATCAACACGTTTGTGTCCACAAACATGGGGATGGCTAGATCCTGTCTTCGTAAATGTCCTCGCGCCTGAGACTGAGATCTTCCGGCCAGCCTCCTGCGCTATGTACGGGCAGCACTTCATCAAGATTAAAAGTTTGGGCCACAGCCTTTCGCTTGCGCCGGAGCAGCAGAGTTTCTGCCTCCATGTCCACCTCCGCGGTTTCCCATCCGGCGGCGCCCCAAGCCAAAGCCTGGCTGTGACCGCTGCCCCTGGACTGGTTAGACCACCAGGGCCAATGAAGACGGGCGGACGGAGGCAGTGGGAAGCCGATTATGGATTCTATCTCCCTGAAGGTAGTTCTCCATTCCTGCTTGGTAAGCCCGCCCAGATATATGTAAAGGCGTTGGTACTTTCCCCTCGCCGCCATCTTCCTGTAAAGCTGGTCTCGGTCCGTCGCCATACCTGCCCCCTCGCCTAAGCAATAAAAAAGAGCCGCTTGACACCTGCCACTATAGTTAGTTAGCACTTCCTATGCGAGTCCGCGTCCTTCGCCAGAGCGGCGCGAACTGCTGCGCCTATGACAACCATTCAGCTCCCGATAATGGCTTCACCTTTCCCTCAAGCCACGGAAGCAACTGCGCGAACCGAAACGAATGCATCTCAAACAGCCGCATAAAAAACTCGTACGCCTCGACACTGTCACAGTCGATAAAATGGCCATTCAGACGCAGAAAAACGTCGGTGACGAAGAAAGCGACCCGCTTGTTGCCGTCCACGAAAGGGTGATTATTGGCCAGGCTTTCCATCAGCGCGGCCGCCTCCTCGATCAAGCTGTCGTAGTACCCCAACTGGGGCCGCATGATGGCGGAAGCCAAGGCGCCCTCATCACGGATCCCCAGAGAGCCGCCAAACTCCTGAATCAATGCGTCGTGGATAGCGATTGCTTCGCCAATCTCCGGGTAGTTATATCTCATTTAGCGAGCAACTCAGCCAGCCGGCGGTTTCTCTCGACACTGGCCCGGAAATGCGCCATCACCTCTGGGCGGGGTGACTTCCGGCCGCGGTTCACAATATACTCCTCCATCGCCTCTTGTAGTACACTTTGAAAGTGACGTCCCTCACTGCGCGCAATCTCCCGCATCGAGGACAGCACCTCCGGCGACGCCTGACTGGAAAATTTCACTCTTTGCATACCCATCACACATCCTCCTTTGTATTTCCTGAGATTTTTGCATGGTCTGAATAGCTTGTCAAGATCTGTCTTGACGAAAATTGATAGAGGTGCGTTCCGCCGCTTCACGCCGCCAGCGCCTCTCCCAAACGTGTCAAAAAAGTGTCAAAAACCGCCCCCCTCACTCCTCTGCAGTTCATTGACCAGCACAGTGACGTCGGCTATACTGCCCTAATCGCCTTATCCAAAAATCCTGGTTAAGTCCAGGCAAGGAGTAGCACGATGGCAACTCTTCAGACGGCCCGGGCCCCGCATACCAACGGCTCTCCCGCTACAGCCGGTACCGCATCCCCGGAAAACGTCAGCGAATTCTACGCCGAGAACGGCTACTACATCATGCCCGGCGCGCTCACGCCGGCCGAGGTCGAGGAGTTGCGCGCCGAGACGACCGCCATCTGCAAAGGTGAACGCGGCAACGTGGACGGCTTTGAGCCCAACGTCCCCGGTGAAGATGAGGATGACGTCCTGCGCCGCTACCTCTGCATCCACTTTCCCCACAAAATTTCGGACGTCATGCTGGGCTACCTGGGCCACCGCCATATCGCGCGCGTGCTGACCCAGGTCATCGGGCCCAACGTCAAATGTATGCAGTCGATGCTGTTCATCAAGGCCACCGGCAAACCGGGCCAGGCCTGGCATCAGGACGAGTTCTTCATCCCCACGCGCGACCGCACCCTCACCGGCGCCTGGATCGCCTTGGATGATGCCACCGTCGAAAACGGCTGCCTCTGGGTCATCCCCGGCTCGCACAAGCGCGGCATTATCTGGCCGCAGCACGATCATGACGATCCCCGCTTCGACTGCGCCGGCGAGGCCTACGGCTTCCCTTACCGCGATGAGGACTCGATTCCGGTGGAAGTGAAAGCCGGGGCGCTGGTCTTCTTCAACGGCTATCTGCTGCACCGCTCCTTCCCCAACCGTGCGCAGAGCGGGTACCGCCGCGTGCTCGTCAACCATTACATGAGCGCCGAGTCTCTGCTGCCCTGGCGGGGGCCCAATGAAGGGGAGCACATGGCGGTTGCTGACTACCGCGACGTCCTCATGATCGCCGGCGAGGACCCCTACCCCTGGAAGGCATACGAAGAGCTGGCCTTGCCCAAGGTGAGGCCCACCGGTGAGGGCGGCTGCGAGAACTGGCGCCGAAATCCCAAGCGCGAGAAGCTGCCCTTTTTCAAAGATGGATTCCGTCCTGGAGACGCGCCTGAAGATGACGACTGATATCTGCTTTCGAGACGGGAAGGAGCTGGCCGCCGGCATCCGCAATGGGGAATTCTCCAGCGTGGAGGTGACCGCGGCGCACATCGCGCAGATCGAGCGGGTCAACCCGGCTGTCAACGCCGTGGTCACATTTTTGCCCGAGCAAGCGCTGGAACGTGCGCAGGCCGCCGACGCCGCGCTCGCGCGCGGCGAAAATGTCGGCCCTCTGCACGGGCTGCCCATGCTGCACAAGGACACCACCGACACCGCCGGCATCCGCACCACCTACGGCTCTCCCATCCACAAGGACAATGTGCCGCTCCAGAGCCAGCTGATCATCGAGCGGCTGCACGCCGCGGGCGCCATCCCGATGGGCAAGACCAACGTGCCGGAGTTCGGGGCCGGTTCGCAGTCCTTCAACCCCGTCTTCGGGGCGACCGGCAATCCCTACGATCCGGCCAGGACCTGCGGGGGTTCGAGCGGCGGGCAGGCGGTGGCGCTGGCCTGCGGCATGACGCCCCTGGCCGACGGCAGCGACATGGGCGGCTCGCTCCGCAACCCGGGCAACTTCTGCAACGTCGTCGGTTTCCGTGTTTCGCCGGGGCGCGTCCCGGTGTGGCCGAGCTTGACCGCCTGGTCCGGCCTCTCCGTGCAGGGGCCGATGGGGCGCACTGTGGCGGACGTGGCCTTTCTGCTGAGCGTGATCGCCGGGCCGGACGCGCGCTCCCCGATCGCCCAGTCAGAGCCGGGCAGCGCTTTCGCCCGTCCCCTGCAGCGCGATTTCAGCGGGGTGCGCATCGCCTACAGCGCCGATCTCGGGGGCGAGTTCCCGGTTGATCCACGCGTGAGGGAGGCGATTGAGGGGCGGCTGGACGCCTTCAGCGGCCTTGGCTGCGAGGTCGCCGATTTCAGCGGCGCCGGCGCGGCGCGGCAGCGGGCTGACGGCCCGGGCCTGCCCGACTTCAGCGCCGCCGACGAAATCTTCAAGACGCTGCGGGCCTGGAGTTTCCACCATTCGCACGGGCCCCTGCTGGCCGAGCACCGCCACCAGATGAAGGACACGATCATCTGGAACGTCGAACAGGGGGCCCGCCTCACCGGCGCCGATCTGGGGCGGGCCGAAGAGATGCGCACCACCCTGTACCATGCCATGCGCCGCTTCATGGATACCTACGAGTTCCTGCTGCTGCCGGTCAACCAGGTCCCGCCCTTTTCGATCGACGTCCCCTACCCGACCTCGATTGACAGCGGCGGCGGCACTGTCGAAATGGAGACCTACATCGACTGGATGAAGTCCTGCTACTACATCACCGTGACCGGCCATCCCGCCATCTCAGTGCCCTGCGGCTTCACCCCCGAGGGACTGCCGGTCGGCGTCCAGATCGTGGGCCGCCACCGCGACGACTTCGGCCTCCTGCAGCTGGCCCACGCCTTCGAGCAGGCCACCCGTGTCGGCCAACGGCGGCCGGGCGTTGTTACAGGCAGTGGATAGTGGACGGTGGCTGTTGGGGCCAAATGCTAATTGGGAAAGGCCAGTTTCTTAAGTTGCAGATAGTCTTGTACGCCCAAGAGCAGGTTGATATAGATGCAAAAGGTGTGGGCGGTCAATTTAGTGAAGAGCCGGGCACACAAGCCCCAGAAAGTCGAGAAGTATTAAATTTCAATTGAGAATTGTGCGCTCAGTTGACTAATGACTTTTTCAATGACTTGGAGGTCAGAGTTTTGGAGTCAACGGGCGGATGCAGAGACCTGTTTCATCTGGTTGTTTCGCGGCTTAGTGAGCAGGGGGATGCGATTGTTATGCCAGAGTTCATCTGCGAGCGTTGCAATGACAAAGTCCTTGTCGCCGACGCCGATACCTTTACTGTATTCTTGCAGGAGTTCACGTCCGATAACCAAGTCGCCGGCGCTGGCAGGAACTGACTCGCAATCAAAGATGAGGCTATCCGTCGTGATTAGCATATGTATCTTGAAATCGAAAATCGTTATTTTCTTGGTGGAGACGTGCCCGCAATTAGCCCCATAAGCGGGTCAGTCGCGCTGTGATAGGGGCGGACGATGGAACTGAACCACGGGAATGGGCATGCTGTCGAATACACACTGCCTATCTTCAAAAAAAATCCATCCTGGCCTATATCATTCGACGCATCTCACTGACAATCCGCGTCAAGTTACGTCGGCGCCGATTGAAGAAGCCCAGCTCCGGCCGTTTCGGAAACTTCTCCCGATGTAACTGCACATTACTGAGTAACTATTTTCTTACATCCCATCTCAGGCTCTCGCCAATCAACTAGATCGCTTTCAAGTCACCTTCGCTACGCCGAAGCTCAGGGCCCGGTCATCTCAATTGCTCTTCCAGTTCCTCGCAAGTGTCGTCAACGAGCACACTTACCCTTTAGACAGAAGTCGCTAAAGTGGTTATTATTCGGCTGGCCCTCCTTGTGAGTTACATTGGACGGTGGAAACCACTAGAGTTTTCTCACTAGGCGACATCTTCAAGCGCCAGCTAGCATAACGATCCGACAGCTACGATCATTTGACCGGCAAAATTCAGCAGTTACTCTAGACCATTGAAGAAATGTTGCGGAACAGTTCCATCAATGACGACCGTCATTCAAAACAGGCGGTGACGGCGTCGTCGAGCTTGCAGAACACTTCAGATATCGAACCCACTTCTGGGGGCATCAGTTCCTTAGGTAGCCCATCACCTGATGGTGGAGCGTTTCTATCTCTAATTGAGACGCGATTTCCAGCACTATCAGTATCCTTGGTAGCGGAAAGGGATAGGAGGAGCAAGGATCCTTCGCATGCAGCTCACAGATGGTGGGCCCGCCGGCCACCGTCGTTAATGCGTTCTATTCTACTTGCGGCGGTCATGGGAGGAGAGGCAACAGACCGAGAGTTCTGGGACAACTATCGTTGTGAAGCGCCTCTACTGGAGGGTCTCCAAGTACACGATCCGTTTATGGGAGGAGGCACTACCCTTGTCGAGGCTTCAAGATTGGGAGCTGCGGTAAGTGGGACCGATATTGACCCAGTGGCCGAAATGATCGTTTTGCACAGCCTCAAACCAGCAGAAGCTTCTGAAGTAAATGTAATTGGTGACGCACTGCTGTCCTTCCTTAGAAACCATTTTTCAATGCTCTATCCCGATGATGGAGGGGAGCAACTCCACTCATTTTGGCTGGCCATAGTGGAATGTTCAAATTGCTATAGTTCTGGGCCCCTCTACCGATCTCTTGTACTCGCCCGAGATTGCGGAAAGGACGGCGCTGTACGGCGAGACGACGTAGTAACCGCATTTGACCCAGACACTTTTGAGCTACAGTATCTCAAGTCAGGAACACAGAATTGGTTTCAAGGGACAGAGAGGAAATGGTCTATAGGGCACGCAACGTTCGAAACACTCAAGTATCGGTGCCCAGTCTGCGGCAAACGGTGGTCCCATCGCGACCTTCAGACCGGTACAGCTCCGCGTCAATTGATCGCCGTCGAACGAACACCAGTCGGTAAACGGCGTAAACTCGTCGCCCCGGGAATTAGAGACTTCGCTGCTATCGAGAAGGCAATAGAGCTTCTAAATGACCCACCGGTACCCCTCCGACTACCGGACCTCGAATTTGAGTCGATGCGGCGGGACCCTCGGCCTAGAAGTTTCGGAATCGTTTCAGTACGAGACCTCTTTACCCCCCGTCAACTCTTGGTATTGGGCGCGGCGCACGCTTGGATTGAATCGCAAGATATGTCCGAGGCGGCAGAACGTGCAATTCGCCTGGTATTGTCTAATGCACTTCTTACAAATAACCGCTTGTGCTCGTATGCGACTGACTATGGTCGGCTCTCGCCTCTTTTCAGTATACGAGGCTATTCCATTCCTGCTTTGCCTGTCGAACTCAATCCCTTGCATTCCAGCAGCGGAAGGGGAACTATCCAACAGTGCCTAAACCGAGTTCTCCGCTCGTTGGGTGCCACTACCCGACGGTCGACGTGGAACATTGACAAGGGAGAGACTGATAGCAGGCTTTTTGAACTCCCCAGGAGAGCACCGAAAGTTGACGTACGCTGCTCTTCCGCGGCAGACTCTCCGATTTCACACTCCATCGACCTCCTCGTGTTCGATCCGCCTTACTACGATAACATTATGTATGACGAACTGGCTGAGCCCTTTCGTGCTTGGAATCTGTCTCACCAAAAGGGAGGAGAAACGCTTCAGGCAGCGTCGTCGAGTGAGGCGGGGGACTTCGGTAGGAAGTTTGCTGATTGCCTCCGTCCCGCGCTTGCATCCCGGAACAATCGATACCCAATCGTATTCACTTACCATTCGTCCAAGCCGACTGCTTGGAACGAGGTCGGCTTGGCGCTCGATCACTTGGAGCTTCGTATCACTGCGATGTGGCCCGTACGTAGTGATGGGCATATGGGGCACCACAGTCGTCCAGGAAACTGTGAATGGGACGTAGTGATTGTTTGTCGCCCCCGACAAGAGACTCTATCTGCGTCTCTACCCAAGGCTGACGAATTCTGGAATCCACACTTTGGAGGTTTTGGCGTTGGAGACGCTGATCTCACTAGCTTCTCTTTAGCGTACGAGATGGCCTCCTCGCGATTCAGCAAACTGATCGATAGCTTCTCTGGATCACCTCAACTAGGAGGAACTAATGGACGTGTCCGTCCGAATGAAACAGATTTCTGAAGCCCCTCTAGCGGGATCTGACACAAAGTTATGGGTCCTAGGCGAATGGAAGAATTTCCCGATCTATCGTGTACCGATTTCAGCACTGGTACTCAATATAGACAATCGTCGATTCTCCGCCGAACGCCAATTGTTCGAGCAAAGGCTCGGACATGACTTTGACCCTGAAAACAGTGAAGATGATGCCTTAAGCGTTGAAGCTATCTTACTCGACCGCGACCTGGATCTAGATGTCGGCCGCGTCGTTGGTAAACCTGGGAAGGACTTTCTGGCGCTTCGCCAAGACTGGCAGAGACGAAAGCAGGAAACACCATTCTGGATTCTTCCTGATGGGACTGTCAGAAATGGCAATCGACGTCTTGCGATGCTTCGCCGACTTCAGAGGGACGAGGGTGCCGAAGGGTATGAGTATGTTGATGCGGTTGTGCTCGACGGGCAAGGTATCAACGAACTTGCGATTTTCGAAATGGAACAGCGCGAGCAGCTAACCGAAGACTACAAGGTACGCTACACAGACATTAATCTGCTCCTGGCAATCAAGGCGGCAGCTGAGGACAAAGGAATAGATTGGTACGATCCCGAAAACATTGTGACGGTCGCGGGTGAACTTCAGCATGTAATGCGCAACGATCCCAAATACGCGGTCGTTCAACTCTACGCCATAAAATACATGGACGCGTATTTGGATGACCTCGGTGAGGCCGGTCGCTACGACAAGCTGATGGGTCAGATTGAGCGCTTCCGGGACGTCGGTCGCACTATGAGGACCGTTGAGGACGACGACCCGGATCGGGCGCTTTCAATGCTCAACGTCCTATTCGCCGCGGTTAGTGCCGGACTGACACACTTGGAGATACGTCAAATACGCCGCCTTGTCAATGATGATCGTGACGAATTCGACAATATCGTAGAGCGTATCCGCGACGCCGAGCAGGAATGGGATCAACCCGCAGAGAATCATACGCTCGGTGAACCTGAAATAGTCAATGACGAAACCGACAATCTAGAGGAGACAGGTGGAATCCCAGAAACACCCGGACCAGTAGTAACGAATTATCCGAAGAAGGAAGTCAAGAGCATTTTTGAGGATGCTATCGATAGGTACGAATCCGCAAAGATCGAGGATGTACTGAAGGTAGTGAAAGAAATCAACAATCGACTTGATGCCCTAATCAATGCCAAGGCCGATCGACTCGGCCCGGCGCTAGTCACCGATGAGACGGGAGTGCTCCGTGAAGCGGTCAACGCCATGTCGGATTGGTTCGAGATACATAAAGAGCGCCTGAAATGAAGAATCGATGGGCTCACATCGAAATTGAAGAGAACGAAGTAGTAGTTACGGGTACATTTGATCTTCATTCACGCCACGGACGTAGGTTTTTCCAGTCCGTTTTAGGTGGCAAGCACCTTGATGACGGCTGGCGAATCCCTCGCCGTGGGAGGCGGATGCAAGATCTCGTCGTCCGCATCAACAACTTTCTTGAAACAGAGAGATTTAGCCTGTCTCACGGCGATCTTGCTGCCAAGGGAGTTGAGTTAGCACTTGAGCGGCGCCGGAGTTTAGAGCGCGCGCGTGCGGAGGCCAAATCGTGGAAAGAGGGGCGCTCGACCATTGACAACGAACGTGTCGCGGCCCAACTCGAATGTCTTGGATGGAGGCCTGAACGCCGACTTCACCCGCACCAACTCCGGAATGTTTGCCATGCGCTGGCTGCGGCCAATCAAGCAAATTTCTCTGTACCGGGAGCGGGAAAAACCGTTACAGCCCTTGCCACAGGACTTCTACATCTCAACGCCGCGACCATAGACGCCTTATTGGTGGTGGGCCCACTAGCAAGCTTCGAGCCGTGGGAAAGGGAGACCACAGCCGCAGTAGGAACATTGATTCGGCCAATCCGAGTCCGAGGCACGAGTCGCTCCCGTCGGCAGACTTATGAGGATGCTTCTCAAGGGGACTTACTCCTTCTGAGCTACGCAATGGCTGCCTCAGATCGCCTGGCAATCTTGGCGATGTGTGAGCGACTCGACATGATGTTGATCGTGGATGAGTCGCACCGTATCAAACGCTTCCGCGGTGGAGTTTGGGCTCCGGCGTTGACGGAGATCGCCGAACTCGCGCGCGTGCGAATGATCCTTACAGGAACTCCTATGCCTAATAGTCCGAGAGACCTTTATAGCCAAATAAATGTACTATGGCCTAACGGTCTTTTAACTGGTAGTCGGAGTGAGTTCGCTAGTCACGTCGACCAGAGCCTATCTGTCGTTCGTTCGTCAATTGAGCCTTTCACGACGCGTACGGCCAAGTCTGAATTAGGACTACCTCCGTACCGGATCCAGCGACACAACGTGCATATGACTGGTACGCAAGCCGACATTTACCAACTCATCAGAAACCGCCTTCGCGACCAATTGGAGGACGCTGGGACTTGGAAAGACAAACTCGACGCCCTGCGCCGTGCACGACCCATCCGCTTACTACAAGCGGCGGCGAATCCTGATTTGCTCAACCACCCCGATGACTACTACCGTCTACCCCGTGTTCCGCCTACAAACCCCACCTTAATGGAACGGCTTATACGATTTGCCTCGAATGAGAGACCCGCTAAGTATAACGCTGCAATTATGATCGTACAGGACCTGATTGAGGAGGGGGAAAAGGTCGTTTGTTGGAGCAACTTTATCCGCAATCTCGACAGCTTCAACGAGCTTCTGCGCGGAGAATTGGGAATTCCTGTTTTCCAAGTTGACGGGAGGGTTCCAGCGGCAGACGATCCTTTACAAGACCGTTTTGGCGGGGGAGTTTCAGAAGACGATACCCGCGAGCGCCGAATAGAGCAGTTCCTTTGTACCGTAGGACCGGCCGCATTGGTCACAAATCCCGCGACTAGTTCTGAATCAATATCTTTGCATCGCGCCTGTCATAACGCAATATACCTTGACCGAACCTACGACGCTGCTCTCTTCTTTCAGTCAATCGATAGGATACATCGTTTGGGGCTCCCGGATAATGCAGAAGTAAACATCCATATCTTACGAGCAACGTTGGATGACGACGACACTATTGACCACCTCGTCGATGCCTCGTTGCGGAGCAAACAAAAAGCTATGGAGGAGCTACTGGGCGGAGCTGAGATTCATCCCCTCCAACAAGATGTTACTAATCCAGAAGGCAGTTCGGCTGATCTTGAGCAATTGATCCGCTACCTCGTTGGCGAAGAGGTCGACGACGAATCGTGAATGTAACATCTGACTGGTTCATTGCACCTAGAGTCCGCCGACTTCAGCGTTTGGTTCATCTCCTGCCCCAAAGACCACCTGGAATCAGTAGTAGCCAATTGGTGACGACACTTAGACCGCAGATTGACAGCCCACCGGGAGAAATTCCGAAATTAGTTCAAATCCTGGCTCGGCTTGGGCTCTTGCACGTTGATTCTGAGAGATTTCACCTTTCTAGGAAGGGTCGGCGAGCGGCCACACTGTCCGAAGACCGAGCCAGAAGAGAACTCGCCGAACTCCTTATTCAGTCGGGCCTTCTGCACGAGCAAGTGAGGCAGATCATTCAAGCATCATCGATTGATCACGAAGGGATGGCACGATCGAGGGTCGGTCAATTGCGACGTGCAGCACCACAGCTTCTCGGTCTATTGCGAGCGTGGCCGAACGTAGTCGGGCCTTCATTCGTCAGGATTCCTCCCAAGTTATTTCAAGTGATCGATACGCCTTGGAGCCTTACGCCTCCCCCCGGCGAAAAGGAAGGCACAAAAGAGAGAGTCGGACATCGAGCGGAAGTATACAGTTTCTACTTGCTTCGACTTGAGTCGAACTGCCCGACCTCTGTTGTTTGGGTTTCAAGAGACGACCAGGGACTCGGCTATGACATTGAGGACAGGTCTGCTGGGCAAGTTCGTCGCATTGAAGTGAAGGGGAGTCAGGGCAGAGACGTTCGCTTCTTACTGACGGCTAATGAATACGACGTGGCCCGCCAGGACCCTAGCACCTATGAGGTGCATTTCTGGGGGGAGATCAGTCTCAATCGCACGCCTGAAGTTGAATTCAACACATTGAGGGAGCGGGGATTCCCGCTGAGATTCGAAGATCTAGCTGCTCACTTGGCTGATCGCCGACTCCATGCACGGCCGACAAGATACCTGGTAACGCGTGGGCCTGAGAATAGGGCTGACACTTGACTTGCATCGCTTCGTATCGACGAATGTGAAGTCAATTCGACTGATATAGCAGCGCAATATAATGAAGAAGAGGTGTTTGACCATATGGCACGAACCTTGGGGGCTTGTTGGCAATTCTGTGGTTGGAATACGTAACATCCGATATGAATGCCGTCCCACGGAATAACGGAGCAGTCTTTCATGACGAGAACTACGAGGACTTAGCAGCTGCGTTACATGCAACTCAGGGGTGGACCTAGGCCCCTAGCAAGACATAATGGTCAGTAGTCATCGACACAGTTGGAGATTGTAAGGAGAGGTGAAAAGGCGGACATCGCCGCTCCAAATACATCCCCAACGAAGCTGTCGGAAATAACCCCACAATTTGAATTCTATGGTGGGTCCTCTTGGTGAGTCGCTTTGGTTGGTGACGAACTCCAAAGCCATTTCACTAGGGAACTTTTTCCATACGCTGTCTAACGTAAGGCCCTAGTAGTGTAACCGACAGGGTTTGACGGACAGATAGAACAGTGGCACACTCTCCAGAAAAGCAGAGACAAGGAGAGGGGAAATGCCAGCGAAACGATATCGAGTGCGCTTGACAGCAGAGGAGCGCAAGGAACTGGACCGGCAGGTGAACACAGGCACAGGGTCGGCGCGCCGCTTAAGACGGGCTCGCATCCTGCTGATGGCCGATGAGGCGCAAGCGGGTGGGGGCTTTACAGACGCCGAGATAGCCAAGGCATTAAGTGCGGCTGCGCGCACAGTCGAGCGAGTGCGGGAACGGTGTGTCACAGTCGGAATCGAAGCGGCCCTCACGCACACGCGCCCGAAACGGAAGCGGCCACGCGTCTTGGATGGCGCCGGCGAAGCTCGCTTGGTGCAGTTAGCCTGTAGCGCTGCGCCCGCTGGACAGGAGAGATGG
>JAJEDJ010000025.1 GCA_022821545.1 Caldilineaceae bacterium | reverse complement strand
ACAGGGAGATAACGAGCGCATAGATAGCGACCGATTCACAGAAGGCGAAACCGAGCAGCATGTTCGTCTGCACAGTGTTGGTCACTTCAGGATTGCGGCCCATCGCTTCCATCGCTTTGGCGCCAATCAGACCGATGCCTATACCAGGGCCAATTGCGCCCAATCCGATAGCAAGCGCAGAACCCAGTTCCTTTGCGACTTCAACATCCATGAGTGTGAACTCCTTTTTCTTAACTGCTGTGATTGGTAATTCGTGACCAGTCTTGCAGGCGGACCCGGGAACAGTCGGGGCACCGGCAGCTGATGTTAATGGTGATCGTCGTGGCTGACCGTGGCCATGGTGAAGAAGGCCAGCGTCAGCAACATGAATACAAGCGCCTGGATGAAGCCGATGAACAGCTCCAGCCCATAGAAGATGCTGGGCAGGAGAAAGGTAACGAGAAAGGCCATCACCAGCAGCACGACTTCACCGGCGAAGACATTGCCGAAGAGACGAAACGAGAAGCTGATGATTTTGGAGATTTCGGCGATCAGCTCGAAGAAACCGACCACAGCCCCCATCCCGTCCTTGAACGGGTTCTTGAAGAACTTGGTGAAGTAGCGGATTCCCAGGGCCTGGACGCCGAAGAATTGGGTCATGAAGACGGAGATGAGGGCCAGGGCCAGGGTCATGTTCAGGTCGGCGGAGGGGCTGCGAAACAGGGGCACAAGGACCGGCTTGCCTTCTTCGGCGGCGGCGGCGACGGCTACGGTTTCCGAGCCGGCCATCGCGAGCTGGTTGCCCAGTTCCGCCTGCGCGTGGCTTTCGGCGCCGCTATGGTAGATGCCGATCGAGCCGAATCCGGGCAGCAGGCCGATATAGTTGCTGACCAGAACGAAGATGAATATCGTGATCACCCAAGGGAAGAATTTTCGGCTGTTGGCGGAGCCGTGGCCGGCGATGCTCTGCGTCAGGTTCCACATGCCTTCGACCATCATTTCCACGATGTTCTGCCAAGCGCCGGGCACCTGCTTCATTCTGGAGACCGCGAAGACGGCCATCAGAATAATGATGAGGTCGACCAGGAAAGTGGTCAGCAGGCCGTTGGTGAACCACTTGGGCCCGTCTTCGAGCAGCGCTTCGGCGGCCAGTTCGACGTGGGGCGGGGGGGCATTGAAGAAGGGCACCACGCTCAAGACCAGCAGCACAACGGCACCGATGGTCGCGTTGCGAAGACGCGCATTCGAGAGAAAAGCTCGGAGAAGATTCATGGAAAAATCTATCCTCCTGTAGACGGCAATTTTAGACGGTCGGCCGCTGAATCGTGCGATCAGGGGGAAATACTAACGGGTGGGGCCGCCGAAATTCCTGAAAAAGACAGCTATCAGTATAAAGGGGCAGAGAAGGATTGCGCAAATTTTCACAGCGTTGATGAAGCATTCTTTCTTCACCTGTTCGGCGCCGCCGGCGGGATTTGTCAGAGGGGGTAGATGCTGATAACGGCGGCGATGATGAAGAGCAAGAGGGTGGTCCCGATCAGCATTCTGTTTCGGTGGAGGATCTCAGCCCACGAGGGAGGCGGCAGCAGATCGGTGGTCGGATCCCTGCGTGCGCCGTCGGCTCCGAACAGCGCCTGCCGCAGTTCGGCAATACTTGCGGGCCGTTCGTCGGGATGCATGGCCAGCGACTGGAAGACGGCCCGTTCCGTTCGCGTCGAGATGGCCGGATTCAGCTGCCGCAGCGGGTCGAGGAGCCCTGACTTGAGGAAGCGCTCTTTGGCATCCTGCGGGGGCGTCCCCGACAACAGGTGGTACAGCGTCGCGCCGACACTGTAAATGTCCGTGCGCACGTCGGTATGGCCGGTGTCGCCGCCATACTGCTCGAGGGGCGTATAGGCTACGGTGCCCCGACCCTGGACGACGGTAACCGTGCGGGAATCGTCCGGCTGCAGGACCTTTACAAGGCCGAAGTCCACCAGTTTCAATCTGTTCTCGGGCGTGATTTTGATGTTGCCCGGTTTGATGTCGCGGTGGAGGACGGGCGGGTCCTGGCTATGCAGGTATTCGAGCGCGTCCAGGAGTTGTGCGGTCCAGGGAAGGACCTGCGATTCGGTGAGGCGCTTATTCTGTCGCAGCGCTTCATTCACGATCTCTTGCAGATCCCGGCCTTCGATGAAGTCCATCACCAGATACTCGCGCCCGTCCACGGAAAAGTAGTCCGAAACCTTGGGGAGGTTGGGATGATCGAGGCGGGCGAGAACGCTGGCCTCCTGGTAGAACTGCTCAATCGTCTGCCCCAGGTCCAGTTCGGGCCCGCGCTGGTCGATGAGGAGGGCCGGCAGGATCTCCTTGATCGCGCAGACGCGCCCGTCCAGACGCAGGTCGTTGGCCTGATAGACCGCGCCCATGCCGCCTTGACCGACGAGCCGGACGATTTCATACCGTCCGCGCAGGATCGAATCCGAATCCAGTACAGTAACCAAGAATCACCTCTGCAGACCGCTGTTTACGGGCCGGTGGATCGTATGCTCCAGCCGGGGCCTGCGCCCTATTTTGAAGAACCGGTTGACGTATATCAGCCGCTTCGCTATAATGAACATCCCCTTCGGCATCGCTACGCCAAGTTCGCGAAACTCCTGTCGCCATTTTCGTTCGGGGGCGCAGTTGCAGGGAAGCGCACTATAGGGAAACATAACTATAGGGAAGCATACTATAAGAATAGACGGCAGAATGCGCAAGTGACGTTAACGCTTACTTTGCTTGCTATTTGAGAGGCTTGCTACTTTTAAGAGGCTTGCTATTTTTAAGAGGGATGGAAATGACGCAAGAGGGTCCAAACGCTGAACAGAGATTCGGAGAGCCGCAGGGCGCTCGCCCCGTCGACAGGCTGCGAGAGACGGCCATGCTGATCCTCCGCCACGGCAACCAGACCGGCCAGGGCTGGCCCCTCAGCCGAACCACCCCCCTGATCATAGGGCGCCACGATGAGTGCCAGGTTACCCTGCCGGACCGCCAGGTAAGCCGGAACCACGCCCGTATCTTCTGGGACGGATTCGGTTATTCGATTGAGGACCTGGGCAGCAAAAACGGAACCCACGTCAATGGCGTGGACATTGCCGGCGGGTCGCACAGCCTGTCGGACGGAGACGAGGTGCAGATCGCGCTCCGTTTCAAGCTCTCTTTTGTCGACGACGAGGCGACCACGCCCCTGACATTGGACTCCGGCGAACAGGAGACGCAGGTCGAATCAGGGCTCCGCATCGAAGAAGAGACCCGCCAGGTGTGGCTGAACGGCTCGCTGTTGGAGCCCCCGCTGAGCCTGCATCAGTACCGCCTGCTGAGCGCCCTCTGGCATGAGGGAGGGGGCGTGATGACACGTGAGCAGATCGTGCAGGCGGTCTGGCCGGAGACGAGCGGGAAAGGCGTCAGCAAGCAGGCCATCGACGCCCTGGTCCGCCGGTTGCGGGAACGTCTCAACGAGCACGACAAAAGATCCAACTTCATTGTAACAGTACGCGGCCACGGCTTCCGGTTGGAGAATCCCTGACCGCGGCCGGATGTGAAGGGCGCGGCTCCCCCTCTTGTCGTTCCTCTTCACATCCTGCGCGCCCAAGGAGCGACGTCTGAAGGCGAATGACCGTCTTGGCTGGATTGCGGCAGCCGGCGAAGGGCCACTGGGCCTGTACATCCACATTCCGTTTTGCGCCCGCAAGTGCCCCTACTGCGATTTCAATACATACGCCCGTCTGGACCCGCTGTACGAGGCCTATACCCAGGCTCTTTGCCGGGAGATGGGCCGGTGGGCGGCGCGCCTCGACGGCCGTACGGTAGACACCGTCTTTCTCGGCGGCGGCACGCCCACCGTGCTCAGTTCGGGCCAGCTGGGACGGATTCTGCAACAGGTCCACGAACGGTTCAAGCTGGCCGGCGGCGCCGAGATCAGCAGTGAGGCCAATCCCGGCATCGAGGACCAGGGACAGTTCGCCCTGCTGCGCAGGCTGGGCGTGAACCGGCTGAGCATGGGCGTGCAGAGTTTTCAGGCGGCGGAGCTGGAATTTCTGGGCCGCATCCACGACGCGGAGGACGCCCTGCGCGCCTATGACGCCGCGCTGGAAGCCGGCTTTGCCAACATCAATCTCGACTTCATGTTCGGGCTGCCCCGGCAGTCGGTGGAGGCCTGGAACGACAGTTTGGACATAGCCCTGGACCTGGCGCCCCGGCACCTCAGTCTCTACAGCCTGATCGTGGAGCCGGAGACGCCCCTGGCGCACTGGGTGGAGACGGGGCAGAGCCCGGCGCCGGACGACGACGTTGCGGCGGAGATGTACGAAGTCGCGATCTCCCGCTTGCGGGAAGCCGGTTACGAACAGTACGAGGTGTCGAACTGGGTGCAGGGCGCCGGTTTCGCGTGCCGGCACAATCTCCTTTACTGGCGCAACCAGGAGTGGATTGGTGTCGGGCCGGGGGCGCACAGCCATCTGCGTTACCCCGCCGGCTCAGAGGGGGCGTCCACGGGCGAGCGGTCCTTCCCTTTTGGCGGCGCCTGTGAAGGTGTAACCGGGTCGGATGCGCCCGCCGCCGCCGTTCGCTGGTCCAATGTCAAAGGCGTGCAGGGCTACATCAGGCGGGTCGAAGCGGACGAGAGCCCTGTCAGTTTCCATGAGGCGCTGCCGGCCGAGGTTTCGATGGGCGAGACGATGATGCTGGGACTGCGGCTGGTGCGGGAGGGTGTGCCGTTCGCACGCTTTGAGGCGATGCACGGGCAGCCGCTGCGCGCCGCATTCGGCCCCAGCCTGGACCGGCTGCATGACGGCGGCTTGCTGGAGTCGGACGGGGAACGAGTGCGGTTGACCCCCAGGGGGCTGCTGGTCGGGAACCGCGTGTTCAGCGAGTTTGTGGCTTGAAGGGCAGTGGGGCAGGGTCATCCCGTAACCAGAACAGAGAGGGAGAATGCCGGTGCTGGAGGCGATCGTATTTGACTTTGACGGAACGATTCTGGACACGGAGACGCCTGATTTCCAGACCTGGCAGGAGGCATACCGCAGCCATGGCGCGGAGTTGCCGCTTGAGATCTGGCTGCAATGTGTGGGGGGCGGCAGCGGCGAGTTCGCGCCTGACGACTACCTGGAGGAACTGCTGGGCAGAAAGATCGACCGGGAGCGTCTGCGCAGGGAACGGCGCAAGCGGTTCCTGGACCTGATCCGGGTGAAGCCGGTCATGCCCGGCGTCCTCAAACTGATCGACGCGGCCGAGCGGCGGGGCGTGAGGCTGGCGGTGGCTTCGAGCTCGGACCGCAAGTGGGTGGAGTCGCATCTGGAGCGGCTGGGGCTGCGCGGGCGGTTTGCCGCCATCGTCACCGCAGATGACGTCGAGCGGGTCAAGCCGGATCCGGCCCTGTACCGGCTGGCGGCGCAGAAGCTGGAGGTCAGACCGGAGCGGGCGATCGCGATCGAAGACTCCTACAACGGGATGCTCGGAGCGCAGCGGGCCGGTTTGCGCTGTGTTTCTGTGCCGAACAGCGTTACGCGTGAATCCGACTTCTCCGGGGCGGATCTCTGCCTGGACTCTATCGCCAGCATTGCGCCGGATGCGCTGATCACCCGTTTCAGTCGCGCGACCGGCGAAGGCGGCGCCCTATGACCCGCGCCATCTATCCCGGCAGTTTCGATCCCTTCCATTTCGGCCACGTGGACATCGCGCGCCGGGCGTCTGCACTGTTCGACGAGCTGCTGGTGACGGTCTTTGACGCGCCTGCGAAGCGGCTTCTTTTTTCCACGGAAGAGCGGATAGAGATCGCGCGGGAGGCGCTCGAAGGGGCGCAGAATATCTCGATTGTGTCATATAGCGGACTAACGGTAAAATGGGCACAGCAACATGGTGTGCGGGTGATCGTACGCGGGATACGGAATGTGGATGATCTTTCGTTTGAATCCCGCATCGACATGGCCAACCGGCAGATGGCGCCGCAGATCGATACATGTTACCTGCTGTGCAGCCCGAAGTATGTCTATCTCAGCTCAACGATTCTAAAGGAAGTCGCCAGCCTGGACGGGGATGTTTCCCACTGGGTGACACCGCATACCGAGCAGGCATTACGGCAACGGTTTGCGGAGCGTAAGCGGTAACGGATTCGCTTCCGGTTTCCCGTTTCCGGCGGCTGCCGGGAACTGCCAAACGAGAGTTCAAACTGATCATGGAAATTTTACAACTGGTGGATCAACTTGAACAGACCCTGAACAGAGGGTGGCGAATGCCATTTTCGCCTTCCCTGATCGTTAATTCGGAAGAGTGTCTGCGGCTGATAGATCAGATGCGCATCAGCATTCCGAGCGCAATCAAGGAGAGCGAGCGCATGATTACCGAGCGCGATCGCATTCTCAGTGACGCCCAGGCGCGGGCGGAGCAGATTGTCGCCCACGCGGAGCAACAGGCGATCCAGATTGTCAGTGAAGACGCCATCAGCGAACGGGCGCGGGAAGAGGCGGAGCGCATTATCGCGCATGGACACGCCGAAGCGATCCGCCTGGTTGATGAAGCGGAGGTCTACGCGCTCGACGTCCTCTACCGGCTGCGAGACAAACTGAACAATTCGCTCCACCAGGCGGAAAACGGAATCCAGGCTATTGAAGCCAGCCAGGCGCCCCAGGAGCCGTCCCCCGGGGACGGTGAGGCCGGTGAACTCGAATTCGCAACGGCAATGCCATCCGATCAAGATGATGAAGAGTTTCAGGAAGAGATATAAACGCAGCACGCCCCCGGCCTCCTGTTGATGATTGGCCGCTTCACCTCCTATTTGCGCAGAAAGTCAGACGCATTCAACCGCATAACGCCGCCATGGCCGCCCCGCGCCGTAGAGCTGGTTGGGGCGCTGCTGCTGTGTACCGTTTTCGGCCTGACGTACCGATCCTATTTTCGCAACTGGGTCCCTTTGGGTCCGCAGCGAACGGTGGCGACGATCAACCCCAAAATGGGCGTGCATACGCGCCTCACCGATGAGCCGGACGCGGCCAAGATCAAACGCAGCCTCGAAATGGTGCGCGAGATGGGCGCGCCCTGGATTGTCGAGTATTTCCCCTGGGCCTACTACGAACCGAAACGCGGGCAGTATGAATGGAGCCATCCGGACCTGGTCATCGACCACGCCAACCGGCAGGGGCTGACCGTGATCGCCCGGCTGGGCTATGTGCCGGAATGGGCGCGCCCGGAAGATTCCCACCATCTTTACCTGGAGGAGGAAAACTACGCGGCGTTCGGGCGCTACGCGGTCGAGTTCGTGCGCCGCTACCGGGACAAGGTGGGCTATCTGATCATCTGGAACGAGCCGAACCTGAGCCTGGAATGGGGTTTTCGCCCGGTGGACCCGGCGTCCTACGTGAAGATGCTGAAGGTGGTCTACCCGATGGTCAAGGCGGCCGCCCCGGAGGTGCAGGTGCTGGCCGGCGCGCTGGCGCCGACGCTGGACCCGCCGGGCAGCGAATGGAGCATGAACGATCTGGACTACCTGCAGCGCATGTACGACGCGGGCGCGGCCGGCTATTTCGACATCCTGGCAGTTCACGCGTACGGCCTGGGATTCGATGCGGACGAGCCGGCGGGCGAGTCGGTGATCAATTTCCGGCGCGCGGAACTGTTGCGGGAGATCATGGTCCGGAACGGCGACGGCGGCAAGAAGGCGATGATTACCGAAGGGGGATGGAACGATCATCCGCGCTGGACGCGGGCCGTGCGGCCAGCCGGGCGCATTCTCAACAC
This sequence comes from Caldilineaceae bacterium, assembly GCA_022821545.1. GTDB lineage: Bacteria > Chloroflexota > Anaerolineae > Caldilineales > Caldilineaceae > Bin5. Next base: position 22,826 of record JAJEDJ010000025.1, on the reverse strand, counting down.
TGTGCGGGCGTACGAGATCGCGCACGCGGAATGGCCCTGGCTCGAAAACGTCTGTCTCTGGGTTTTTCGCTTCCCCTGGGACCAGAAGAGCTACCAGGACTACTTCACCTTTGTCGACACCGATTTTGAACCGAAGGCGATCTACCTGGAGTTGCAAAGGTACGCACAGGGACGGTTTGAGGCGCCATGAACGAAGAGGGCGGACGCGCGGAGAATGATCCACCGGCGGCGGAATCAGCTGACGGCGGCCGGCAGTGGCTCGCCGCCGAAGGTCCCGGCGGCCGCCGGACGGCGTTTTCATTGCGGCGCGGGCTTGCGAGGCCGCGGCTGTGGATAGCAGTCTGCATCGCGGCGCTGGCGGTCGGCGCGTGGCTGATACTGCGCAGCGGCGGCGCTCCGGTGGATAACATCTGGCTCAAGATGCAGGAGCGGGGGAGCTGGCGCGTGGGCATGGACCCCAGTTTCCCGCCGTTTGAGACGCTGGATGCGGAGGGGGCGCCGGTCGGCTATGACGTAGACCTGGCGCGGCAGATCGCGGCGCAGTGGGGGCTGGAGGCGGAGATCGTCGCGATCGGGTTCGACAGTCTATTGGATGCGCTGCTGGTCGGGCGCGTGGACGCGGTGATCAGCGCGTTCCCGTACAATGCCCGCATGACGAAGGACGTGCATTATTCGCCGCCCTATTTCGAGGCCGGTGTGCGGCTGGTGGTCGGCGCGGAATCGGCGTACGAGGAGATTGCGGATCTGGATGGGGGAACGGTGGCGGTGGAGTGGGGCAGCCGGGGCGATGCGATCGCGCGCCGCCTGCAGAGGGAAGGGGCAGGCTTCACGCGGCTGCCGTTTGGGTCCGGGCAGGAGGCGATCGGGGCGCTCGTCTCCGGCGCGAGCGGCGCGTTGCTGATCGACGGCGTCGCGCTGCGGCTGGCGCAGGGCGAGGGCAAACGGATGCGCGCGGTAGGGGCCGCGCTCGATGAAGACCCCTATGTTGTCGCGGTGTCGATCAAGGCGCCGGCGCTGCAGAGCGCGCTGTTGCAGGCGCTGGCAACGCTGGAGGAGGAAGGGGAGCTCGGGCTGCTGGAGGAGCGCTGGTTCGGGCAGGGGGAGGGAAGGGAGTAGAGGGGGAAGAGCCAGGCTATTTACATTCGTATTCGTCTTTTGCTTTCTCCAACAACACTTGCTGACGCGGATTATGCCCTTCCATGTAGTCGGCTTTACCGGTCAGGTCCAGCCTTTGCTCCGCTTTCTGATGGAAGTCCGGCACGATCTCGAAGCCAATGAAGCGCCGGTTTAACCGCTGTGCAGCCACGGCTGTAGTGCCGCTCCCCATAAACGGATCGAGTACCACCTGGTTTTCTCTGGTAGTCAGATTGATCAGGAATTCTATCAACCGGAGCGGCTTTTGCGCCTCGTGAAGCCTTCGTTCGCCTTTGCGAAAGCCGAAAGGCAACAGGTTTGACGGATTGGCGTCCCCGATCTGACATGCCTCAAAGTTCATGGCTCCCAAACCTTGTTCAAGGATGTTGTCAGCTATTGTTCCGCCGATCTTGTACGGTTTGACAAGCCAGGCAATCGGTTCGTAAACAGGAGCAAGGTTGCCAAGGCGCCAACCAGACCAGGCTTCGGCATCGGCCTCCAATCCGCGACGTTCGAATATAATACTCACTCTCTGGGCTCGATGGTGCGCAGACTCTTTCTGCCAAGCGAGGATGTCTTTCAAGAGAAACCCGCTGTCTTCAAATGCGTTGACGACACGGTGGATAGTGCGACGCGCGCCGAACACAAAGAGGGATGCGCCACTTTTCATTTTCGGTAGAACCATCTCAGCCCACTCTTGGCACCATGCCTGATATTCCCGGCCGATGTTTCGGTCCGCCTGCGACCACCCATTGATCGGCTTGCCGCGTCTCTTGAAGGCAGATTTACCGATCTGAGCCGGTGACTGGCCCAGCAACGCCGAATTTGTGTTGCCATGCAAGACGTCCCAGTCGTCAAGGCTGATTCCATAAGGAATATCCGAGAGGAACAGTTCAATGCTGTTGTCTGCCAACCGCGGGATGTGGTCGCGGCAGTCGCCCTGTATTATTCTGTCCAAATAGTCGGCGTTCACTTTGATTGTCACTGCTGGTCAAGAATCCTGTTTTCGACAACGGATTGAACTGCTTGAACCTTGTTGTCGAGTTTTCTCCACATCAGGACCTCACTAATTGCCTCATCTCGCGAAAGCCTCATGATACGCGCTCGCTCTGCGGCTAGAAAAGTAAGCGCTTCCTCCTTCGAAATCAAAATCGCTTCGTTCGACGCAAGTTTTTCCTCGCGCCAGATGCTACTGATTCTATTGTCAAAATCAAGTAGTGTTCGGTTCACTGCCTTCCAGTAGTTGACGGCATTCTTGGAAGGATTCAGCGCTTCGACAGTCTTGAAAATCTCATGGACTAATTCGACAGTCCTGAACTTGGTTGTCTCTTGAACAAATCGGGTGAGAACTGCCAAAAGTGTATAGGTTGCAATGCAAACTGACCGCGAAGATGCCTGTTGGTAGATTTGGCTAGACCGATATGGTAACTGATAAACAGGGCAGACAATCATCGCAAGTTATCAGCAAGGGTTCTCCCCCGACCCCGATTTTAGCTTACAATCTGGCCGCGCTTTCAGGCGCCTGAAGTGCGGTGTCTTATGCCACCTGTGTCAGCCAGCCCCATTTGTCGGGCATGTTGTCTTCGATGATGCCGAAGAAGACGCCCTGGATGGCCTGGGTGATGGGGCCGCGCTTGCCGTCGCCTACAGGGAGGCGGTCGACCGAGCGCACGGGGGTGATCTCGGCTGCGGTGCCGGTGAAGAAGATTTCGTCGGCGAGGTAGAGCATTTCGCGGGTCATGGCCTGTTCGCGCAGGTCGTAGCCGAGATCGCGGGCGATGGTGATGGCGGCGTCGCGGGTGATGCCTCCGAGGATGCTGCTGCCCAAGGGCGGTGTATAGATGACGCCCTTGTAGATGACGAAGATGTTCTCGCCGCTGCCTTCGCTGACCTGGCCGTTGACGTCGAGGGCGATGCCTTCGGTAAAGCCGTTGTCCTTGGCCTCCATGACGACATTCTGGCTGCTGACGTACTGGCCGCCTATTTTCGCCATTGGGCTGAGCATGTTCGAAGCCATGCGGCGCCAGCTGCTTACCTGAACGTCGACGCCCTCTTCGATCGCTTCTGCGCCGAGATAGCGGCCCCAGGGGACAGATGCCAGAATGGCGTCCACGGGACAGCCGCGGCCATCCACGCCCAGGCTCTCGTAGCCGCGGAAAACCAGCGGCCGGATATAGGCGCTGCGATGTTTGTTCTTGAGCAGGACGGCTTTGGCCACGTCCATCCATTCGTCGACGGACAGCGGCGATGGAATGTGCGCTACCTTGCAGGAGTAGAGCAGGCGCTCAAAGTGCTCCGGGCCGCGGAAAATGGCGGCGGCCTCATCGACTTCGTAGGCGCGAATTCCTTCAAAGGCGCTGCTGCCGTAGTGCAGCGCATGGGTGAACACATGCACGGTCGCCTGCTCCCACGGGATGATCTCCCCGTTCATCCAGATATAGTCCGCTTGCATCTTCGCCATCAATGAACTCCTTCATGCCAAGTGAGCGCCGGGGTGGCAGGTGACGGTCAACCGACTCTATTGAGGGGCTTATTTGCAATAGCGCCACCCTGTTGCAATTATTGATTTGGACGGGCATACGTACTAGCACAAGTGCTGAAGAAAGCGCGGGCTACGTTGCGGTCGCGCTCGGGCTACGTTTTGCAACGGTCTTACTTTTCGAGCAAGAACAGAAATTCCCTGTTTGGATTCTCGGAATCTTTCACCCATTCATTCGTCCATTTCATGTTAGCCATGACGTTCTTCTTGTAATTGATCTCGACGACTTCATGCAGCTTGCCATGACTCCTCAGTACCTCGTTTAACTCCTCGGCGGTTGCCCGCCCTCCAGAACTATAAGAGAGAAGTACCCAGCGGGCATTTGTGCTGCGGACAAGCTCACTAATCGCTTCGACTGCGATGAATCTGCCGTTTGGGCTACGGCGATACTCCTCAAAAATTGAAGTCGCAATTTTATCAGAGCTATCCTTTCGGCGGTTGGCCTTACCAAAAAGCGCCGGGTTATCGAATAGGCAGACGCTCTTCCAAACATGGTAGTAGGAAGCATATCGCACACGTGAAGGGGGCATCTTTTCGTTGTTCGAGCCATAGGGTGGGTCGAAATAGGCCAAATCAACAGATACGTCCTGTATAAGGTCACGTATATCGCTCTGATGCACTCTATGTTCTTCTGACGAGGCAAAAAGGTCTGGAACCCTTAGCAACAGTTCTCCATACGAACGCGGCGACCAGTCCTTGAGGTATGATGCGAAGTGCCCGAGAGTGCTGTCTACCCGATCAAGTGCCAGGATTAGGCTAGTCAAGGCCACAGCCTTGTCTACATCGTCGAGATTGAGTATATCAATCTCCTGCCTGATTGCGTCCAGTTTGCGGGCATTATGAAGCTGCCACGGCTTTTTGCGGCCATCTTGTTGGACAGCGCAACCTTCATTGGGTAGTCCGGCGTAGTGCTCTGTAAACCAACCGTCTACGGGTCGGAGCGAATTGAGATGGTCAATGAGCGGCTGATACGCCTTTCGCCCCTTGCGGCTCAGGAGATAACATTTTCCAAAGGCATGTGACCATACAGCGATGTCATTACAGATTACGGTGTAGCCAAGTTTCGCGAGTGCCTGTGACACCCTAGTTGTGCCTGAGAACCCATCCAGGACCGTCGTAGCGCCAACCTTGTTGACCAATTGCAGAATGTAAGGAATGATCTTCAGTTTCGACCCGGCGTACTTGATGCCCTCCGTAGAGGGCGCGTCGACAACGATGTCATTGAATAGAGGAAGGGTTTGCATCATTCTCAATCCCTGGGCATCGGCTTCAATTTCGCTATATCTTCCTTGATTCTAGCAAGCGCTAATGCATGCCCTCTTTCAGAAGAAACAAGAGCGTGGGAAAACATTTCGACAAGTACAGGGTTATGTGAATAATCGATCCATCCACCTGTTAAGCTTTCGAAATACTGATAACCGTTCTTGGAGTGAGTCCACAAACCGCGTTGAAGTGCGTTGGCTGTTGCATCACCGTACCGAACTTCGCAGATGTAATCCCCAAATGAATTAAAGAAGCGATAGATAGGATGTTTCCTGCCACGTTTCCCAGCCTCAATTCTGTCAATACGAGTGACTTCTCTGGCTGCTTGGTCAAAGTCAAATATAAGGATGTTGCAACGGCTTTGCTTTTCGTCGTAGATGAGTGGCAAAACATTTCTGTCACCAAAATCGGCAAAAGCAGGATCCTTCAGAATCTCTTGAGCCTTGTTTCGCTCGATCAAGTCAGTCCCTTCTTGTTCCAATCTTGGAAACATGCGGAATCCTTTATCGGTGGAAAGTTGAAGGGGGCCGATTCCGTAGGCTTTGAGGCTGACTGGAAACTTTGCTGCCGTAATCTCATTGATGATGACGATATCTTCCTCTTGTGACTTTGCACGAAAAAGATCCTTGCCGACATGAATCGACCGAAAATCGTACATGTATTGGTTGATGAATTCAGCAATTGCAATCTCAGCCAGATCGCCGTGGGTCTTATTTCCGATAAGACGCATAGTGAAGATGTTTCCGAGTACTGTCGTAATTAGCACTGGATTCTTGCTGACCAGCATCTTAAATCGCGATGTGAAATCTTTGTAAGGACTGAAATCATCCATCTAATGTGAAGTCCTCTGGAGAATGCAATTGTCCAGAATTTGAATTTTGATGGCACTCTTGTACGAAAGCGCCAAATGAATCAACATTCGAAGATGAATAATTGGTGCATCAGAAATGGTGGCATTCTTGCATATCAATTCCCTATTTTGGAAGGGTAGGAGAGCAGGAGACCCGCCTGCCATGCCAAGTCAGCCTGCATTATACAGTGGAAGAATCTGATCGGCTAAGATTCGACTGCGGGGTAAGAATTGCGGCGGTCAGAACTGCGGTGGGCAGAACTGCGGTGATGAGAAGCTATGACTTTTCGACCAGGAGCTGGTCCACGGCGGCGGTCAGTTCGGAGAGGGTGCTGACCTGGAGGATGGTGTCGCAGAGGGGCACGTATTCGAGCATGTCGCTGTCGCCGGTGCCCCACAGCATGGGCAGCTCGGGATTGAGCCAGAGGGTGCGGCGGCTGCGGCGGGCCATCTTCCTGAAGATGTCGAGCCGGGGATCGTTGTAGTTGTTGCGGCCGTCGCCGACGACGATGAGCGTGGTGCGGTGGTCGATGGTGTCGAGGTAGTCGTCGGAGAAGTTCTGGAGGCTGTGGCCCAGGTCGGTGCTGTAGTAGCCGGGCGGCATCCTGATCAGCACCTGCTGGATCGCCTCGTTGGCGCGGTTGCCCTGAAAGTCGGGCGTGATGTATTCGAGGTGGTCGATGAAGGCGAAGGCGTGGGACTTGCTGACCTGGTCCTGCAGCTCGTAGAGGAGGGAGAGCATGAGCTCGGAGCAGTGGCGCATGGAGGTGCTGATGTCGCAGATCACGACCAGCTTCGGCTTGAGGGTGCGGTCGCGATGCTTGATGTGAAAGGGGACGCCGCCATGCTTGAGGTTGGCGCGGATGGTCGCCTTGGCGTCGAGGTGGCCGGTCTTGGCCCGCTTCTGGCGGAGGGCGATGCGGCTGCGGAGGAGGGCGGCCAGGCGGCGGACTTCCTGGCGCAGTTTCTGCATGTCGCCGTCGGAGAGGGCCTGAAACGGGCGGTCCATGAGGCCTTCGAGCTGGTCCTCCGGGCGTTGCTCGGCCATGTTTTCGGCGATGCGCTGACCGGCGTGCTGGCGCATCTGTTCGCGCAGGGCCTCCATGTTCTGGCCGATGAGCTGGCGCATCTGGTCCAGGCGTTCCTTGTTCATGCCCATTTGGGCCATTAGCTCCATGATCTCCTGCATGGCTTTGCGCACCTGTTCGAACTGGAGGGCGCGCTGCATGCGGCGGGCCATCCATTCGCGATAACGCAGATCGTCGGCCTGATTGAGTCCCACCATCTGGCCGAGGGCATCGAGCTCCTCTTGCGAGAGCTCCTCGCCGCGCAGCAGCCGTTCCAGCATCTCGCGCAGGCGCTGGCCGAAGGCCTGGAGGGCCTGTGCCAGCATGTCGGCCTCCTCTTCGGTCAGGTCCTCCACCAGGTTCATGAGCGGGGGCGGCTCGCCGCTGCCGAAGAAGAGGGGGAAGAGCTCTTCGAAGGTCGGGAGGCTTTCCACGTCCTTGACCAGGGTTGCGCGCAGGCTGAGGCGGAAGGCGTCGCGGTCGCGGACGCCGAGGTTATCGACGGCGGAGAAGGCATCGGCGCTTTCGGCGAGGCTGACGCGCACGCCGCCGGAACGCAGCGCTGAGATGAACTTTACGATTCGCTCTTCCATGGGATTCTCCTCTGCACAGCGTTCAGTCGATGCGGCGGCGGCGGGGGGGCAGCTCCTCGTCCCAGTCGGTCTCGTCTTCGTCGTCGTCGCGGCCGTCCATCCGTTCAAGCTGGCGCTGAACTTTTCGCAGGTCGGTCTCGTGTTTCAGGAGTACGCTGAGCGTGGTTTCGAGGGTCTTGCGGTCGAGGCTTTCGGCGTTGAGCGTGACGAGGGCCTGGGCCCAGTCCAGCGTTTCGGAGATGCTGGGATGTTTACGCAGGTCGATCTGGCGCAGGCTTTGCACCAGCTCCACGGCCTGGCGGGCCATCTGGGGGGCAAGATCCGGCACCTTGAGGCGCACGACGTCGAGCTCCTGTTCGAGGGAGGGGTAGTCGATGAAGAGATAGAGACAGCGCCGTTTGAGCGCCTCGCTCAGTTCGCGCGTGTTGTTGCTGGTGAGGACGACGATGGGCACGTGGTTGGCCGCGAGCGTGCCCAGTTCCGGCACGCTGACCTGGAAGTCGCTCAGCACTTCGAGGAGAAAGGCCTCGAATTCGGCGTCGGCGCGGTTGATTTCGTCGATGAGGAGCACGACCGGCTCGTCGCTGAGAATGGCGCGCAGCAGGGGGCGTTGCAGGAGGAAGCGCATCGAGAAGAAGACGTCCTCCTCGTCGGTGAGGCGGTCGGCGGCTTCGGCGAGCGAGGCGGCGCCGGCCAGGGTCTGCTGGAGCTGATCGCGCAGCAGCTGGGTGTAGAGCAGCTGCTTGGCGTACTCCCATTCATAGAGGGCCTTGGTCTCGTCCAGGCCTTCGTAGCATTGGAGGCGGATGAGGGTGCGGCCGAGCGAGCCGGCGACGGCTTTGGCGAGCTCGGTCTTGCCGACGCCGGCCGGTCCTTCGGTGAGCAGGGGTTTGCCCAACTGCTGGGAGAGGTAGACGGTTGTGGCGATTTCGTCACTGGCGATGTACTGCTGCCCGCCGAGTACGTCGGTCGTCTCTTCGATCGAGTGAAATGCGCTCGTTGTATTCATGTGAGGGGGAGGCTCCTTTGACCGGCGGCTGGAGCGGCAGTTGAATGCCGGCAGTAAGACACTGGCAGTAGATGACTGGCGGCTGGCCGCTGCGGTAGGTTGTAGTGTATCTGAGAGGCAGGCCGTTGGCAAGGAACCGGAATCGGGCCGGGTCCACTCTGCCGGGCCCAGGCTGCCGGGCCTTAAAATATGGCAGTTGCGCGAATTTCGGTAGTTCAGCTATATTTCTGTCGCGTGCGCCGGAAACGGTGGGACTTACGCTCTCTAAACCATACGCAAAGGAAACGCCGATGTTGGATACTAATCGCCTGATTGGCTTTGCCAGGGACATGGTGCGCGTGCGGAGTTTGAGCGGGGAGGAGGGGGAGGTCTCGCGGCGGATTGGGGAGGAGATGAGGGCGCTGGGGTTCGACAGGGTGTGGACGGACGAGGTGGGCAACGTGATCGGCGTGGTGGAGGGCGCGCAGCCGGGGCCGACGATCGTGTTCGACGCGCATACGGATACGGTCGGGGTGTCGCCGGGCGTGCCGTGGACGCTGGACCCGTTCAGCGGGGAGGTGCGGGGCGGCGCCCTGCACGGTCGCGGCGCGGCGGACATGAAGGGCGCGCTGGCGGCGATGGTGCATGGCATCGGCGGACTGGAGAGGACGGCGCTGCGGGGCAGGGCGGTGGTGAGCGCGTCGGTGATGGAGGAGGTGCTGGAGGGCGTGGCGCTGGAGAAGGTGGTGGCGCAGACGGGGGCGGACTTCGTCGTGATCGGCGAGGCGTCCGACCTGCAGATCGTGCGCGGAGGCCGCGGCCGGGCCGAGATTCACCTGACGACGACGGGGCGGCCGTCGCACTCGTCGGCGCCGCAGATGGGGCGCAACGCGGTGCTGGACATGATGCGCGTCGTCGCGGCGGTGGAGGACCTGGCGCTGGAGGAGCACCCGCAGATGGGGCCGGCGATCTTCGCGCTCACCGACATTATCAGCGAACCGTACCCGGGCCATTCGGTCATTCCCAGCATCTGCCGGGTGACCTATGACCGCCGCCTGCTGCCAGGCGAGGCGGCGGAGGGCGTGCTGGCCGACATCAGGCGGCGGCCGGAGCTGGCGGACATCGAACTGGACGCGCGCGTCGGCACGGGTGAGTACACCAGCTACACGGGGCATACCTTTGTGACGGAGAAGTTTTTCCCGGCATGGCTGGCCGCGGACGACGACCCCTTTGTGACAGGCGCGCTGGCGGCGGTGCATGGCGCGGGGATCGACGCGGGGCTGAACGCGTACCGTTTCTGCACGAATGCGGCCTACAGCGCGGGGATCGCGGGCATTCCGACAGTTGGGTTCGGCCCGGCGACCGAGGCGGACGCGCACGTCATCAACGAGAGGCTTAAGCTGGACGATTTGATCGCGGCGGCGCAAGGGTACCGCGCGATCGGCGAGGCCGTGCTGGCCTGACGGGACCTCGAACCGGAAGAGAGAACGCGCCGGCCTGACGGGGCCTCGAACCAGGCGAAGGCCCGTCCCGGCAATGTCAACGACGTGACAGCGCTTGTGACGACTGAATGAACGATGATCCGGACGCCGGCAGAGAGATGACGGAGGCCGGCCGCTTCTGCGACTCCCGGGCAGGCGCCCGCGGCGTTCCCCCAACAGGTGAAGCAATGAATACTGTCACACTCACGCCCACAGAGGCGCGCCGTTTAGCCGTCTGCGCGCAGGGGCTGGCCGGGCCGCGGCCAGAGGCGAGCAAGGGCGCCATCCTCGACCTCCTGCGCCGGATCAACTGTCTGCAGATCGACCCGATCCGGGCGGTAGAGCGGACACAGCTGCTGGTGCTGTGGAGCCGGATGGGGGCCTTCGATCCCTCCTGGCTGGATGATCTGCTCGAGGCGCGGGAGATTATCGAGGGCTGGGCGCACGCCGCCTCCTTTGTCCTGACGGAGGACTACCCCCTGTTCCGGCGCTGGATCGGAAGAGCGTTCGCCAATTCGAGCGAATGGTCGCAACGGATACGCGAGTGGATGGAGGTGAACGCGGCGCTGGAGGCGCACATTCTGGAGCGTCTGCGGACGGACGGGCCGCTGCCGGCGAAGGCGCTGGCGGGGCCGGAGGCCGTTCCGTGGGAGTCGGCCGGCTGGACGGGGGGAGGCGCGGTCGCGCGAATGCTGGACTTTCTGGACCGCAAGGGCCTCGTGATGACCGTGGGGCGGCGGGGAAACCAGAAGCTGTGGCATCTGCGCGACGCCTGGCTGCCCGAGTGGGCGGACCGGGCGCCGCCTGCGGAGGAGGAGGTTGTGCGCCGCGCCTGCCAGCGCTCGCTGAAGGCGCTGGGCGCGGCCGACCGCAGGCAGATCAACGAACATTTCATGCGCAAGCGGTACCCCAACCTGGGCGAACGGCTGCAGGAGCTGGTAGAAGAGGGGATGGTGCTGCCAGCGCAGATCGCGGGCGAGCAGGGGCACTGGGCGGGCGAATGGTATATCCACCGGGACTCGATGCCCCTGTTGGCGTCGCTGCGGGAGGGCGGTTGGGCGCCGCGCACCGTGTTCCTCTCGCCCTTCGACAATCTGATCTGTGACCGCGAGCGCACGGAACGGCTCTTCGACTTTTTCTACCGCATCGAGATCTACGTGCCCAAGGCCAAGCGGGCGTACGGCTACTACGTGCTGCCGCTGCTGCACGGCGACCGCTTCATCGGCAGAATGGACTCGCAGCTGGACCGCAAGACGGGAATCTACCGCGTCCACGCCTTGTATGCCGAGGAGGGGGCGCGCGTCGATGGGCGCACGGGGGCCGCGGCGGCCGCGTCGCTGGTCGAGCTGGCCCGCTTCATCGGCGCCAAGGGGGTCGAGCTGGGCGAGAGGATCCCTGCCGCGTGGCGGCGCGCACTGGAAAAGGAGGTCAACCAGGGCTTATGACTGCATCTGCACAGGCGGCTTCGGCGCAGACGGTGAACGCTTCGGCCCGCTTCGGCACCTTTGGAGGCGTCTTCACGCCGAACGTGCTGACCATTCTGGGGCTGATCCTCTTTTTGCGGGCGGGGTGGGTGGTGGGCCACGCCGGCCTGCTGGGCGCGCTGCTGATCGTGTTGATCGCCAACTCGATCAGCTTTCTGACGGGTCTGTCGCTGTCGGCGATCGCGACGTCGATGAACGTGCGGGCGGGCGGCAAGTATTACCTGATCTCGCGGACGCTGGGGCGCGAGATCGGCGGGGCGATCGGGGTGCCCCTCTATCTTTCGCAGGCGATCTCGGTCGCCTTCTACATCATCGGTTTTACGGAGTCGCTGGAGGGCATCGCCTTCTTCAGCCGGATCGACGCGAGGGCGCTTTCGACGTTGATCGCGCTCGTCTTTGCGGCGGTGGCCTTCATCGGCGCCGACTTCGCGATCAAGATCCAGTACTTCATCCTGGCGGCGTTGATGGCCGCGCTGCTCTCCTTCTTCGGAGGCGGCTGGCTCTCGATCCAGGCGCCGACGCTGACGGCGAACTACGGCGAGGGGATGAGTTTCTGGAGCGTTTTCGCGGTGTTCTTTCCGGCGGTGACCGGGATTGCGGTGGGCGCGAGCATGTCGGGCGATCTCAAGGACCCGGGCCGCAGCATCCACAAGGGCACACTGTTTTCGGTGCTCTTTACGGCAGGCGTCTATTTCCTCTCGGTGATCTGGCTGTCGTTGCACGGCACGCCGGACGAGCTGAAGAGCAACACGCTGATCATGCGGGACATCGCGCTGTTTCCGCCGTTGATCCTGATCGGCGTGTGGGCGGCGACGCTGTCGTCGGCGCTGGGCAGCATTGTGGCGGCGCCGCGGACGCTGCAGGCGATGGCGAACGACGGGATCGTGCCGCGGGCGCTTGGCTGGCGGCTGGGCAGCAGGACGGAGCCGCGCGTGGGCGTCCTGATCACGGCGGCGATCGCGCTGGCGGTGATCTGGGCCGGCGACCTGAACGTCGTGGCGCCGATCATCACGATGTTCTTCCTCAACACGTACGGGATGACCAACCTGGTGGCGGGGATAGAGAAGCTGGTGGGCAACCCCAGTTTCCGGCCGCGGGCGAAGATCCATTTCAGCTTTTCGCTGCTGGGCGCGGCCGGCTGTTACGGGGCGATGTTCGTGATCAATCCTGCGGCGACCGGGGTCGCGATCCTGATCAGCTACGGGATCTACTTCTACCTGGAGCGCCGCTCGACGATCCGCACGTGGGGCGACGTGCGCAACGGGATCTGGTTTGCGCTGGCGCGGCGGTCGCTGCTCAACCTGGAGCGGTCGGTCTTTCACGCCAAGAACTGGCGGCCCAACATCCTGGTGTTCACGGGGCAGCCGCACAACCGGGCGCCGCTGGTGGAGATCGCGAATCTGCTGAGCCGCGGCTACGGCATCGTCTCCTTTTACCAGCTGCTGGTGGGGGATATTGATCAGCTGGCGAAACGGCGGCTGCGCAGCATTGCGCGGCGGCAGATCCGCACGTTCATCCAGGAGCAGAACATGACCGCCTTTGCCGAGGCGGACATCGTGGAGAACTTCTATGCGGGCGCGGTGACGGTCTGCCAGTCGCATGGCGTGGGCGGGCTGGAGCCGAACGCGGTCCTGATGGGTTGGAGCGATACGGAGGGCGGGCGCACGTTGTCGTTGCGGCTGCTGTCGACGCTGTTCGAGCTGGGCAAGTCGGTGCTGTTCCTGCATCACGATGAGAAGCGGGGCTTCGGCAACCGCAAGATTATCGACGTGTGGTGGCGCGGGAGGAGCGGGAACGGGGACCTGATGCTGCTGCTGGCGCATATCATTTCGCAGAGTCCGACGTGGGACGGGGCGTCGATCCGGCTGCTGCAGACGTTGCCGCGCGGGGAAGGGCGGGTACAGACGGAGGCCCATCTGCGGGCGCTGCTGGACAGGGTGCGGGTCAACGCCGAGCCGGTGGTGGTGGTGCCGCCGAAAGGGGAGCGGTTCCCGGATACGGTGCAGGCGTGGAGCAGGGAGACGGACCTGACGCTGCTGGGCATGAACCGGCCGGAGGCGGAGGAGCGGGAGAACTACGGCAATCAGCTGAATGGATGGCTCCGCGCGGTGGGGACGGTGCTGCTGATTCACAGCGGGCAGACGGAAGACATATTAGCCCCGGATGATTGAGTGCAGTTTTGATGCAGAACCCGAATGAAAGGCGGGATTCGGGCATGAGGGGGCGTTAGCGGACTGTTGTTCACATATCTGCTGTGCTATACTGCGCACGGTGTGCCGGGGCGCACTGCCCTACCGTTGGCACACTTTTCCTTGACACAGTATTCATTGACACAACTTTCCTTACCACAATTCATGCGGAGAATTTGATTATGCGCGCGAATCCGATTCGCAAGTTGCTCGATGGGGGCAAACCGACGCTGGCTACGCACATTCACAGCGTGTGGCCGAATGTCGTGGAGGCGCTGGGGCATACGGGGCTGTACGACTACGTGGAGTTTGTGGCCGAGTATGGGACGTATACGCTGCACGACCTGGACAACATCTGCCGGGCGGCGGAGCTTTACGGGCTGGGCTCGATGATCAAGATCGACTGGGCGAACAATGAGTTTATCGCGCAGCGGGCGGTGGGATCGGGCTTCAACAGCGTGCTGTTTTCGGACGTGCGCTCGGCCGCGGGCGCGGCGGAGTGCGTGAGCTACGTGCGGGCGGATACGCCGCACGCGGGCGGCACGTTCGGCGTGGCGATGCGGCGCTTCTCGTACATGGGGTACGGGGGCAATGAGGCTTACGTGCAGGCGCTGGACGACATCGTGGTGGCGCTGATGCTGGAGAAGAAGCCGGCGCTGGATGAGCTGGACGGGATTCTGGCGGTGGACGGGGTGGAGATGCTGCAGTGGGGGCCTTCGGACTTCACGATGAGCATCGGCAAGCAGGGGCAGCGGGGGGACCCGGAGGTGCAGGCGGCGGCGCAGAAGGTGATCGACGGCTGCCTGGCGGCGGGCGTTCATCCCCGGATCGAGATCAGCAGCGCGGACGACGCCAAGCGCTACCTGGACATGGGCGCGCGCCATTTCTGCATTGGAACGGACATCGTCATTCTGAACCAGTGGTGGCAGAAAGAGGGAGAGAGTATGCGGCGCGCTTTGGATGAGTAGGGCGGCGGATGAGTAGGGGGAGGATGAGTAGGGCGGGCGCGGCGGTCAGCCGACGCGTTCGAGGAAGCGGGCGTCGTTGGTGAAGAAGTAGCGGATGTCGTCGATGCCGTGTTTGAGCATGGCGATGCGCTCGGGGCCCATGCCGAAGGCGAAGCCGCTGAAGACGGCGGGATCGTAGCCGCCGTTGTGCAGGACGGTGGGGTGGACCATGCCGGCGCCGAGAATCTCGAGCCAGCCGGTGTATTTGCAGATGCGGCAGCCTTTGCCCTTGCAGAAGACGCAGCCGGCGTCGACTTCGACGCTTGGCTCGGTGAAGGGGAAGTAGCTTTTGCGGAAGCGGAGCGCGCAGCCTTCGCCGAACATCTGGTTGGCGAAGTTGACGAGCGTGCCCTTGAGATCGCTGAAGGTGACGTTGCGTCCGACGACGAGGCCTTCGACCTGGTGGAACATCATGTCGTAGCGGGCGCTGACATCCTCGTGGCGGTAGCATTTCCCAGGCAAGATGACGCGTATGGGCTCCGGGCAGTATTCACGCATGGCGTGGATCTGGCCGGGGCTTGTGTGCGTGCGCAGGATGACGCCGGGGTTGGTGGTGTAGAAGGTGTCCCACATGTCGCGGGCGGGGTGGCCGGGGGGGATGTTGAGGAGGCCGAAGTTGTAGTCGTCGGTCTCGACTTCGGGGGAGTCGTAGACCTGGAAGCCCATCTGGCCGAAGATTTGGGCGATCTCGCGCAGGGTCTGGTTGCTGGGATGGATTTTGCCGAGGGCGGGCCTGCGGCCGGGCATGGTGACGTCGATCCCTTCGGCGGCAAGAGTCTCTTCCATCTCCTGGCGGCGGATGGCGTCCTGGCGGGTGTGCAGGGCCTCTTCGAGCAGGTTTTTGAGCTGGTTGCCGGCGCGGCCGGCCGCGGGCCGCTCTGCGCGCGGCAGGTCGCTGAGGCCGCGCAGGAAGTTGGTGAGGGCGCCGGTGCGGCCGAGATAGTCGCGGAACCAGGCTTCGGTGGCCTCGACGGTGCCGGCTGCGGCCAACTCCTCCTGCGCGCGGGTCTGTAGTTCTTCAAGCGCCTGCAAGTTTTCGCTCATCAGCTAAGAATTCTGGTTACGATCGGGCCGATCGCGCCGGCCGCCGCAAAGCCGATACCGATAATCCATTTCATCCCTTTCAGTTCAGAACGAAGGCGCTCGACGTCGGTACGGAGTCGTTCAACGCTTGCATTCGTAGCAAGATGCTCATTTGCGCCCTCTGAACGAGACAGGCGTTCGCTTTCCGTTTGAACTTGTGTCATGGACATCTCCCCATACGCAGAAGGCGTTATTCGCCATCTGCCCTTTCAGAGTCGTTACCGTCGTCTTTTGGCGTCATCAGGAAGGCCAGGAAACGAACTGAGTCGTTTGTTTGGCGCACTGCTTCGGTCATCTGGCGGACTGCTTCGTTGGTCTGTTTGACGGTCTCGTTGGTCAATCTGACGGCTTTCGTTACCTGGTCTACTTCGTCGGAAAGGCGGTCCAGTTTTCGATCAAGTCTGAGGTGGCTTTCGGTCAGTTCTACCAGAACGTCTTCAACTTTGCTCATTCTGGCTTCGATCACTGTTTCTCTGGCGGATTGGCGTCGGGTCATCAAAAGGATCTCCCTTGCAGTCAAATATAGGGGAGACTGGGACATTCGTCAACTTTGCTTGAACTGCAGAGGAACGGCCGGGGATAGGGGACGCGGCGTTGATTTTCGGCGGGATCGCTTCCGACATTCGAAGGGCTTCTCGATCAGTCAGTTTGGAAGGCGGGAAAGAATGTTGATCAAGACGCTGAGTAATGTCGCCAATGAGGCTATCCCTACACCAACGATCCAGATTACTGTTTTGAGGGTTGCTTTTGACACGTCATCCTTGGTCGCCAAGTGTTCATAGGCGCCCTGCAATTCACTTGTGCTCTTGGTTAAGTCGTCTACTCTGTTTTCGAGCCTGTTTATTCGGTCTCCATGTTCGGACATTGCGACCATCCCTGAATCCTCCCCTTGAGCAGGCTACCAGAACGCGAGGAAATGTTACCACAAAGTAAGCAATGTGGACAAGGATCTGGCAGGAATCGGTTTGGGGCGCTGGAGGGGCCAGAGGCCAGGGCAGGCACAAGGCCTGCCCCTACAGTTGGTTTATGGCTACCACTGTTCGTGGACGACGTTGTGGTCGGCGTCTATGGTGAAGACGTAGGGTTTGTTGATGTCGTGGGGCGGCCTGTCGGCGTAAAAAGTGCTGACGCGGAGCTTGTTTTCGGACGGCAGGTAGTCGATGGTGACCGGTTTGCCGGTGCCGGGATTGGAGCCGGTGTAGAGGGTGACCGGGTCGCCGGAGTAGTTGTGCGCCAGAATGCCGAACTCGTCGAAGAAGGGACCGATGGTGCTGGTGCCGTCGCGGGAGATGAAGTAGACGCGCAGGCCGCTGCCGGCCTGGCTGAGCTGGATGGGCGTTGCGGCGTGGAGCACGATGGCGTTGGGCGGCGGCCAGGGGTAGACCACCGGCTTGATCAGCCCGTTTTCGGTTGCGGGCGGCGACACGCCTCCCCCAGTTGTGGTTGTCGTCTGTCCGCCGCCGCCGCCGCCTCCACCTCCCCCTCCGGTCTGCCCTGGCAGCGGTATAGGATCGGCGTCGTTGGGGTCGGGTATCGGCGGTGGCGCTCGCTGGGGCAGGTCATCTGACAGCGTCGGGGATGCGTGCGCGGCGGCTACCGAGGTTGAGGCGATCGTGAGCAGCAGGACCGCGGTGAAGACTGCTGCCAACCTGAAGCGCTTCCGGTGGAACATTAAACTCTCCTCTTTGAAACAAGCGAAACGCATCTGTTTCACAAAACACATTGAAAGGCGATCCCAACTCTACACTATGGCGGGAGGAGGTGTCAATTTCGGTTGAGGGGGAACGGCAGGGGGCGCTAGTTTTCGTCTTTTGGCAGAGGGGCGTTGGATGGGTTGCAGGTCGATTGGGTCCAGAGGAAGTCGGGTGCGAGGGTGAGGGAGATGCCGGAGAGGTCGCCCCTTGGGATGGCGAACTTGGCGGCGCTGCGGGAGGGGATGTTTTCCACTTTGCGGCCGGCGCTGCTGAGGTAGCCGGCGGGACAGGCGCCGGCCCGGCCTGCGGCGACGCCCAGGATGAAGTGGGAATCGAGGTCGCTTTCTCCGGTCTCGCGACGGACGAGCCTTTGGACGGCTGCGAGACGGGGTCTGCTTACTGAAATCGCATATGCGCCGTCCGCCCGGGTGGGAAGGGTTTCCTTGGTGAAGTGCCAGTAGTAGGGGGCGATCTCGGGGACTACGCGCACGTTGGCCAGGACGGTGACGCCGGCCAGGGGAGCGCCCGCGGGCCCGGTTACCGTCCCCAGCACTCTGAAATAGACAGGATCACAGTCGGGCAGGGCGGCGTCGCCGAACACTTCCTCAACCAGAGTTGCAGCCCGGGGATCGTAGTGGGCGAGTTTTGAGACGTGGGCGGGCGTTCGGACCTGGCCGGTCAACATGTCGGGCAGAAACCAGAAGGTGACGGCTTCGGCCCAGTATTCGGCGGGTTTGGTGGCGGCGTAGGCATCCGGGTAGAGGCCGGCGGCGAGGGCGGCGTTGTAGGCGCTGCGGACGCGGGGCTCGAAGCCCGGATCGAACACGGCGGGGCCGGGCAGCCGGAAGGAGAGCGTGTAATCGACCAGATGAGCGAATTCGTGGACAAGGATGAAGTTGCAGTAGGGCAGGATTGCGGGCGCGACGCCGATCGCTTCAATGACCAGTAACACCTCTCCCGTGAACCTGTTGGCAAGACCCGTTATGCTGGCGATGCCGGTCGTTCTTGTACAGCTGCCCGGCGGGAGGTCGTCCCTGAGCTCCGGTACCTGGTAGGGGCCCCTGCAGCCGTCGCTCTCATAGATGATGACCCGGAAGCCGTTGGCGGCCATGTTGGCGAGCAGGTCGGGACGGTTGGCAAGCATGGCGAGGATGATATCGCGGGCGTGATAGAGCTCGGCGTCGTCGACGTCGGCGGAGGCGAGCACGGGAATGCCGCCGGCGTCGAGATACTTGCGGTAGTACGGGTCGAGTCCGAGGGAGGCGGGGGGAGGCGCCACCTGCTGAGGTGAATGCGACGCGGCGGGCGCGGCGGACGCGGTTGCCGAGGCGTAGGCCCTTTGCCAGTCGCTCATCTTGCCGGCGGCGTTGACGGCGCGGATGGTGTAGTAGTATTTTCTGCCGGGGGTGAGGCCGGTGTGCGTGTAGGGCGCGGCGGTGATGTCGTCTCCGCCTATGTCCCGCCAGCGGGGCAGAGAATCCCACCAGACTCTCAGTCTATAGCGCACGGCGCCGGGGACTGGGTCCCAGCGCAGCTCGATGGCGTCCCCTGCGGCGACGGCGGTCAGCGCGGGCGGTGACAGGGGCGGGGCCAGGGGCGATACCGCCGACGCTGAGGTCGGCGCTGAGGTCGCGGTAGGTATCGGTGTCGGCAAATGGGTTGCGGCCGGCGTCGGCGTTGGCGTTGGGGTGGGCGTTGGCGTCGGCAACGTGGCGCCGGGCGCGGCCGGGACGGTCGCGGAGGCGAGGTTCTGTTGCCAGTCGCCCATCTTGCCGGCGGCGTTGACGGCGCGGATGGTGTAGTAGTATTTTCTGCCGGGGGTCAGGCCGGTGTGCGTGTAGGGCGCGGCGGTGATGTCGTCTCCGCCCAGGTCCTGCCATTGGGGCAGAGAATCCCACCATACTCTCAGTTTATAGCGCACGGCGCCGGGTACGGGGTCCCAGCGCAGCTCGATCGCGTCCCCTGCGGCTGCGGCGGTCAGCGCAGGCGGGGCCAGGGACGGGGTAAGGGGCGATACCGCCGACGCTGAGGTCGGCGCTGAGGTCGGCGCTGAGGTCGCGGTAGGTATCGGTGTCGGCAAGTGGGTTGCGACCGGCGTTGGCGTCGCGGTTGCGGTCGGGGCCGGTGAGGGGGTGGGCGTTGGCGGCGGTGTTGCGGGCGCGGCCGGGACGGTCGCGGAGGCGTGGTCCTGTTGCCAGTCGCTCATCTTGCCGGCGGCGTTGACGGCGCGGATGGTGTAGTAGTATTTTCTGCCGGGGGTTAGGCCGGTGTGCGTGTAGGGCGCGGCGGTGATGTCGTCTCCGCCCAGATCCTGCCATTGGGGCAGAGAGTCCCACCATACTCTCAGTTTGTAGCGCACGGCGCCGGGCACGGGGTCCCAGCGCAGTTCGATGGCGTCGCCGACGGCGACGGCGGTCAGCGCGGGCGGGGTCAAAGGGGATGCGGCCGGCGCTGAGGTCGGCGTCGGGGTCAGGGTCGGCAAGGGAGTTGCGGTCGGGGTCGGTGAGGGGGTGGGCGTTGGCGTTAGTGTTGGCGGCGGTGTTGCGGGCGCGGCCGGGATGGTCGCGGAGGCGAGGTCCTGTTGCCAGTCGCTCATCTTGCCGGCGGCGTTGACGGCGCGGATGGTGTAGTAGTATTTTCTGCCGGGGGTCAGGCCGGTGTGCGTGTAGGGCGCGGCGGTGATGTCGTCTCCGCCTATGTCCTGCCATTGGGGCTGAGAGTCCCACCATACTCTCAGTTTGTAGCGCACGGCGCCGGGCACGGGGTCCCAGCGCAGCTCGATGGCGCCGTCTTTGGCTTCGGCAGTCAGGGCCGGGGGCGCCAGGGCATTGGCTGAGGCCTGCCGCGGTGGGTCGTCCGAGACTGAGGCGGGGGCGGCGGATGCGGGACAGGCGCTGAGCAGGAGGAAGGCGACGGCCAGGGCCGCCGCGGCTGCGAGCGTGTGGACGCGATATGAAAGGGAGCGCGAGGCGCAGGTCTTGAATGGATACATCGGAAAATTGGCGCTATTCGGCATCTTCGTCTATTGAAACGCTGAAGATGAGACGTTGCAGAGGCGCCGATTGTTCGCAATTTTGCCACAGAATGGGGGAAAGGGCAGTTTTTAGTTATTAGTTTTCAGTTTTCGGTTTTTAGTTTTTAGTGAACTGCGGGAAGGGCAGTCAGGCGGGTCAGGAGAGGAAGGCGAAGAGGCGTTGCAGCAGTGGGAGCAGGATGCCGGCGACGCCGATCGCCATCAGCCAGCGCAGCCAGCGAAGTTCATTGCGCATGACGTCCATGTCGGAGCGGACTTCCTGTATGTCGCCTTTCAGGTCGGAGCGGACGGACTGTATTTCTGTTCTGACGGACTGAAATTCCGCCGACGTGTCGGAGCGGAGGGACTGTATTTCCGCCATCAGGTCGGAGCGGAGGGTCTGTATTTCCGCCGTCAGGTCGGAGCGGAGGGACTGTGTTTCCGCCATCAGGTCGGAGCGGACGGACTGTGTTTCCGCTTTGACGGCCTGGACGTCAGCTCTGACCGTCTCTACGTCCGCCCTGGTCGCCAGATGCTCGTAGGCGCCTTCGATGCGTGCGATCCGCTCGGTTTCGGTTGCCATCAGGGGCACGCCTTTGCTATGTTGCCCAAGTCACGATTATCGAGGCAATCGTGGCAGCAACCGCCGCAGCTGCCAACCCTATGCCTACAGACCATTTAATCATCACCGTCTGTAGTCGTTCTATATCGGCTTTCGTCGCAAGATGCGGCAGTGTAGCTTCGATGCTTGCCAATCTCTCCCCGACCGTTTGCGCGCTCATGGGGGGCCGTCTTCTTCCTGTTCGCCTCGCCGTTCACAGTTCATCGACATTATAGCACAACACTTTAGTCACATTTACCCTTGAAAGGTTGTTTGTGGCCTGTTTTTTTGATTTTTGGCGCTCCAGCCAATCGCCGAGTTGTCTAACTGATGGGACGGTCAGACAGGTCGAGTTCAGATTGATATCGCCCATGTGATATTTCAAGTCCCGGTCTTGATTGCTCAACAAATGTGATTGCATGGTAGTAGTCGTCCAAAGCAATGAACAGCCCATTTTCTTCTACCCACTCTCTCATATCTTTTCGGCAAGAGTTTCTCCAAGACAGTACTTCAACACGCCATCCAATAGCGTGAAGTTTTTCCAGCACTACATGGAATCCGTTTCCTATCTCGTAGCCTGCGCCATCGCCAGTCAGTAATACTATAGTCCCTGGGCTATCAATGTTGCTGATGCCATCCAACAGCATCTGCTTCTGCAAATAGTTGTCAGGCACTTCTTGCTCTCCACGACTTGATAGTTCACGATCATACAGAATTACTCTGAAGCCCAGATTCTCTAACCGATTCCAAAGATTCCGCAGTTCTGGCGGGACTGATCCTGCAACAACAGCGTTGCCAACGTCCCTGCCAGCCCGCGCCAGCTCATACAGATTTTCAAACTGAATTCGCACAAGCTGCCTTGCATTGGGAGAACTCTCCATCTGCTCTGCAAGCCTTTGCGCTTCGATGAAGATGTTTGAATTGTCCCAGTATATAAATGCGTTTCGCATGGCATCCGCCCCCTCGATTACAATCCTCAAAATCCATTCGCCTTCGGGATGATTGTAGCACTTTTCTCCATGAAGACAACACCCGGGAGAAAAGAAAAGACGCCCCGGCAGCTGGCCGGGACGCCTGTTGTTCTTATGCTGGGGGCGGCGCGGGGCGCCGCCGGTTGCGCTACCACTGGTCATGCACGACGTTGTGGCCGGAGTCTACGGTGAAGACGTAGGGCTTGTTGACGTCGTACTGCGTGTCCGGGTAGTAGGTGCTGACGCGGATCTTCTTTTCGGCGGCCAGGTAGTAGATCGTGACCGACTTGCCGGTGCCGGGGTTGGTCCCGGTGAAGAGCGTCATGGCGCCGCCGGTGGGATACTTGGCGGCGAGGTTGGCGAAGGTGTCGATCCAGGGCCCGGAGTGGCCGACGCCGCCGGGGGCGATGAAGTAGACCTGCAGGCCGTCGTTGACGGGGGCGAGCTGGACCTGGGTTGCGGCGTGGTGGACGATCATGTTGGAGGGGGGCCAGCTGGGGGCCATCATGCCGCCGCCGCCCATCATATCGCCATTGCCGCCGCCATTGCCGCCGCCGCCATTCCCATTCCCACCAGGCAGCGGCTGCCCTCCGCCGTTGCCGCCATTGCCGTTGCCAGGCAGAGGCGCCCCTCCACCGTTGCCCCCTGGGAGGGGCCGATTTCCGGTCTGGTCGCCGGTGTCTTCCGGCACTTCCGCGGGCGGCGGATGCTCGCCTCCGTGCGCTGCATAGGCGACCGGGGCCAGGGCAGTTGCAAGCAAGAACGTCAGAATGGCGACGGTTGCCAACCTGAATCGTCTATGGCGGAACATGAACTCCTCCTCTTCATGATATATTGCGTTCAGACGTATCGGATTCCGCCACTGCGGC
>JAJEDJ010000002.1 GCA_022821545.1 Caldilineaceae bacterium | reverse complement strand
TCAGACCCTGGCGGCCGATGATGCCTACACCAAAGCGATGCGCATTCGCCACTGGCAGCGATGCGGCGTTCACCTGCTCACCCCAGCGCATAAATGGATGCATGGTCGCTTTGCTCAAGCCTATCACCGCTTCATCCAGTCGCCTGAGATGGTGCAGCATATGCGTAAACGCCGCACTTCGGTCGAACCCCTCTTCGACCTGATTGCCAAAATCATCGGCGCCTATGCCCAGCAAAAACAGTTGCCTGTAAAGTCTCTTGACAATGTTTGTTCTTGTTTAGCCCTCGCGACCCTTTCCATTCAGATTGCCATGATTGTCAATGCCAAATGGGGCTTGCCACACCGTAATATCTCTGACATCGCTACCGCTTTCCAGTGACATTTATGCACACCCCTCACTTAGTTGATGATCAGTGTTGACTGGTGACTGAACTTGGTTAGCGTCTCAGGTGGGGTGAATTGGCCACTTGACGATTCGGAACAGCCCCTAATAGACCCCCTATAGACCCCCTATAGACCCCTAATAGACCCCTAATAGACCCCCTATAGACCTTCAATAGACCCCTTTCTGATCTTACACACGCTTCCAACGGGCCCCCAGTCCATATCCCGTGGATACGACCAGAGCGAGAGCTCGAAGGCGGCCCAAATCTTTTTGTACCTGTCGGCGTGTAGCTTGCAGCTTCAATAATGGAACAATCTCGCGTAGCGCCAAGCCTCGACCGGCCTGATCGAGAAGAGCGAGAACTGCCTGCTGACGCTCGGTAAGGTCCCGCTCAAGGCGTTGGGGCGACACGTAGTGGGCGGGCAGAAAACGTACAGTCACGCAACCGCCTGCATCCTCGATTTCGGGCTGTGGCAGACCGGCCGAAGTAGTCAATTCTGCCATCTTGATCGTACCCCGCCCCCAACGCTCAATAATGCCGCGGCGGTAAAACACGTTCGCGATCAGGGGATTCCAGGGTAGCGACTCGTGCGGGAGGAACAACTGCTCCGGGGTCAGCCCAAAGTGCAGCGTCCCGGACGAGGTTACCTCCAGGCGATCATTGTAAATAGCCACGGCCACTGACCCGCCGCCGATTGTATAGTCGCGATGACAGAAGGCGTTAGCCAGCGCCTCGCGCAACGCCGCCGGCGGGTAGAGCGGTTCATCCACCCGTTCGAAAAGATTAGGTACGATGCGGCCCGCTATGGGCAAGTTTTCGCGCATGAAGCGTTCGGCCCTCAAGAGAAGCCCGAACGCGTTGTCACGAAACTGTCGATTGTCAAGGAACTCTGCGCGGTCGATGCCGCGGAAACGAGCGATCCGTAGCAGACACTGCGTCATTTCAACCTCGACTCGCTCGGTTTTTCCGAAGAGTACGACCGCGGCACGCAATAGCAAGCCATCCTTAACAAGCCCCAGGCCGCGCAGCAGTTCCTCGGGATCGCGCGTCCCGGGGTCGGTGACACGACCGCGGCGGATCGATTCTTCAACCGTGAGAAGAATCTCAGATTGATCAAGATCATCAACCGACCAGCCGATTGCGGGTTGGTTCTCCCAGCGGTGTTCGCTATGGACCCGTTCGATCAACATTCGATCTTGCGCGTCACGCGGCATTTTCAAGGTGGTATTTCCTACCCGGCGATAGGCAGTCCCCTTGTAGGTATACGGCTTCATGTAACCCTGACTGACACTCACCAGGAGAACCTCACGATCTGAACCCACGGGAATACGCTCGATCGCCGGAAAGACCGGTGGTTCAATTCGCTGTATCTCCGCGCTTACCTCCTCGACTGTGTGGTCGCTTACCTGCTGGCCGTTTACATTTCCTTCTGGATCAACACCAAAGAGGACGCGCCCACCGCGATGGTTGAGCATTGCGCACAAGGATTGAGTTGCCCGACGACATTCACCAGTGGTTTTCTTAAACTCTAATGTCTCGGATTCGCCAGCCGCAGCCCACTCTGCAATCTGTCTTGGTGTCATCGTGGAAGGACCTCCTTAGGTCCCAGAAATCACAGGTGTCTTTCCCCCACTGGGGTAACCCGCGCATTATCGACTGCTATGATGGTGACGCAATTGTACCCTTCCGGACCTGCTTCCATAACATCTTATGCCCGCTGATACCGTCCGCTTCCAGGAAAACGACATAATCAGTGAACCCGCGCCGCGTGGTTCGCGTCGTGCGCTCAGCGACAAAATCCATATGATGCACTTCTTTGGGGAACTATTGGATCAGCTCAAGTCGCTGGCGTAGACAAGCTCAATATCGCCGTGGATGGCGTAGAGACGGGCATGGTAGAGCCGCACGTCGATCCGGAGCGGTGTGCCCGCGTGTTCGGCCAGGCCCGCCTGATCCTGCCATTGGGGCTGCCAGGCGGTCGAGTCGCCGCGAAATGGCTGGCAGCGGTCGAAGGTGTAGCCGGGTAACGGTCGACCTCCCAGGTCCGATAGCTGCACGCGCACCTCCCCGTAGGGGGCCTGCACATTGAGCAGCATGCGCTCGTCATTGAGACGCACCCAGCGCGTCGTCAGATAACCGGCGCCGGCCTTTGATTCGAGATAGACAAAGCCGTCCTGCCGCAACCGGTGCATGAGGATGGCGGCGTAGTCCGGCTCGTCACGGCTGAGCGTGCGCGCCTGGAAATGCTCCCCTTTGGTGCCGCCGGAATAGATGCGAATCTGTCCCTCGTGGTCAACCGCCATCGAACAGGGATAGATGTTGCCGCCGCCGTATTCGCCCGGCTCGTTGAGGCCGACAAATGGTTGGCGCAGGGAGCGCTGGAAGCGCAGCCCATCGTAGCTGTAGACGAGTTCACCATAGATCTTCCCCTCCAGCTTCTGCCGCCACTGGTCCAGCGGATCGGTCTCAAACATCCAGAGGATGCCCACGTAGATACCCTTATAGGGGAGAACGACGATCCCGTAGAACTCACACATGGGGGGATCGAGGGGATCGGGGTGGAAAATGACTTCCGGTTCGCTCCAGGTTCGCCAGTCGTGCGTCTCCATGAGGGCGATGCGGCGGTCGCCGTGGCTGGGACGGGCCAGGGTGATGTGACTGTTGCGTTCGGCGTGGCGATAGGTGAAGAAGCCGGGGTCCGGCCTGCCGGGATGCCATCGCGAAGCGTGATCGATCTGCCAGTTGTAGCCGTCGGCGGAGAAAGCCAGGCGCGAGGCGCGCCGCCCGTCCTCTTCGATGGTGAGGATGGGCCACTTGAAGCGGGCTTCGGGCGAACTTTCATCGAGAAAGACCGAGCCGCCGGTGGCCATCTGCTGCCGGTCGAAGATTTCGTGTGGACGCATTCGCGACGGCAGCGGGACGGTTGCCGTCAGGTCCGGACGCTCCCAGTGGATACCGTCATCGCTTTCGGCGGTCAGAAACCACTCGTCCTTGCGATAGACCGCCCCCGGCGCCGTCTCGCGGCCCAGGTAAAACATCCGCCACAGCTTGCGCTCATCGTCGTAGAGAACGGTTGGATAGCTGAACGGGTTTTCGGTGGGGTCGGCGTAAGTCGCCTCCGGCGCCCACTCGGGCTGTCCCAGGCAGCGGGCGATGTTGTCGCGTCGGGCCAGACACCAGTCGTCAAAAAAGAAGAGGGAGCGCAGGGTCACGGGAACGATCCTTGCTGTTGGAAGCGCTGATCGGTTGCCAGTGGGAGGAGTCGTTGCGGGCCGTCAGGCGCTGGCGGACTGTGTTTCAAACTGTGGGGCAAAGACCCCCTCGCTCAAATCCAGCTCTTCGGCGAAGTGGCAGCGGACCCAGTGCCCGCCTCCCATATCGCGCAGCTCCGGCTCTTCAACGGAGCATTGCTCCTGGGCGAAGGGGCAGCGGGTGGAGAAGTGGCAGCCGCTGGGTGGGTTGAGCGGGCTGGGCACTTCGCCTTCGAGGACGTAGCTCTGCTCGCGGTGTGTCGGGTCGGGGATCAGTACCGAGGCGAGCAGGGCCTTGGTATACGGGTGCTTGCACTCATCAAAGACCTGCTGTGTAGTGCCGAGCTCGACCAGCCGCCCCAGGTACATGACGGCAATGCGATGGCTGATGTGCTTGACGATGCTCAGGTCATGGGCGATAAAAACATAGGTCAGATTCATCTGACCTTGCAGGTCGAGCAGGAGATTGATGATCTGGGAGCGGACGGATACGTCCAGGGCAGAGACGGGTTCGTCCGCGACCACGAGCGGCGGGGAGACGATCAGGGCGCGGGCGATGCTGACGCGCTGGCGCTCGCCGCCGCTCAGTTCATGGGGGAAGCGGTCGGCGAAGTGCGGGCCCAGCCCCACGGTCGGCAGGATATCGAGCACGCGTCTGCCGGCTTCGCCGCGGCCGACCTTCTGGGCCAGCAGCGGTTCGGCGATCACATCTGTGACGCGCCAGCGCGGGTCGAGCGAGGAGAACGGGTCCTGGAAGATGATCTGCATCTGGCGGCGCACGTCCAACATCTCTTTGCGCGAGGCTGAGGCGATGTCAAAGGTCTGTTGTTCGCCGTGCAGCAGGATGCGGCCCTGGTCCGGTTCGACCAGGCGGAGGAGGCAGCGCGCGACCGTGGTTTTGCCGCAGCCGCTCTCACCCACAAGGCCCAGACATTCCCCTTTGTTGACAGTGAAAGTTACATCGTTGACCGCCTTGACGTGGCCTACTGTGCGGCGCAGGAGGCCGCGCTGGACCGGAAAGAATTTACTCAGATTTTCGACCTGCAGGATAGGTGTGTCAGGCATGGAACACCAGTGATCAGTGATCGGTGGCCAGAAACTGTCTTGAGCGCTAATCGTCGACGTAGAGCCAGCAGGTTGCTGAGTGCTGCGGGCCGAATTCAACCACCGGTGGGTCCTCGACGCAGCGGTCGTGGACGGATGGACAGCGATTGCGGAAGCGGCAGCCGCTGGGCGCGTTGCGCGGATCGGGTACGGAGCCGCTGATCGAGTGAAGCTGCTCGCGCGGCGGCGTATCCGGCCGCACGATGGAACGGAGCAAGGCCTGGGTGTAGGGATGCTTGGGATCCTGAAACAGTTCGACAACGGGCGCCTTCTCAGCCATCTGGCCCAGGTACATGACAACGACAAAGTCGGCCAGCTGGGCGATGACGGCCAGGTCATGCGTGATCATGATCACGCTCATGTCCAGGTTCTGCTGCAGGCTGCGGATCAGGCGCAGGATCTGGGCCTGGATGGTCACGTCGAGAGCGGTCGTCGGCTCGTCGGCAATGAGCACGCGCGGCTCACAGCAGAGGGCAATGGCGATCATGACGCGCTGGCGCATGCCTCCGCTCATCTGGTGGGGAAAGTCGCCAAAGCGGCGTTCGGCATCGGGAATGCCGACCTTGTTGAGCATCGAAATGGCCAGGTCCTTAGCCTCCTCTTCGGACAGGTCCTGGTGCTGGCGGATGCTCTCCATGATCTGCTCACCGATGGTGTAGACCGGCGTCAGGGATGTCATCGGCTCCTGGAAGATCATGGCGATATCTTTGCCGCGGATGGCGCGGATGGCATCCCCTTTGGCGTCCAGACTCACCAGATCGATGGGCTCATCGTCACCAGCGGGGTGATAGAGGATCTGCCCGCTTGTGTCGCTGGAGGGGAGCAGGCGCAGGATCGAGCGTGCGGTTACGCTCTTGCCGCAGCCGCTCTCGCCGACGATGCCCAGGCAGCGCCCGCGTTCGACGGAAAAGTCGACGCCGTCCACCGCGCGCACGATGCCGGCCAGCATCTTGAAATGTACGTGAAGATCGTGGACTTCAAGTATCGGTTGCGAATCGGGCATGGTCAGATACCGGTTGCCACTGCTGGTCTTGGGTGAGAAAACACACCTCGCGCCTCGCCTTTCCTCACTCCTGATCTCTCACTGCTTGCCTGCTCCCATTATCGGATCTCGGAGTACGGGTCAAGCGCGTCGCGCAGCGCGTCGCCGAGGAAATTGACGGCCAGAACGGTCAGCACCATGAAGACGCCCGGGGCCAGCAGCCACGGGTGCTTGGTGAGAACCTGGACCGACTGCGCGTCCTTGAGCAAGGTGCCCCAACTGACGAGCGGAGGCGTGATGCCGATGCCGAGGAAGCTGAGCGAGCTTTCGGCCAGGATCAGACCGGGAATGGACAGGGTGGCGACGACAACGATATGGCTGAAGCAGTTGGGAATGAGGTGGCGGAACAAAATGGTCGGCGTGCTGGAGCCGGCCGCGCGCCCGGCCATGATAAAGTCCGACTCTTTGAGCGCCAGTGTTTTGCCGCGAATCTGGCGGCAGAGCCCGGCCCAGCCAATGAGTGCAAGTACGATGGTGACCCCCAGATAGCGATGGAGAGAAGAGAGCTCGGGCGGCAAAGTGGCGGCCAGGGCCATCCACAGGGGGATGCGCGGGAAGGACATCAGCACCTCGGTGAGGCGTTGGATAAGAATATCGGCCGCACCGCCCCAGTAGCCGGATGCAACACCGATGGTTGAGCCGAGGATAACGCTGATGAGCATGCCGATGATCGGCACGGAGAGCGAGATGCGGGTGGCTGTCAGGACGCGTGAGAAGACGTCGCGGCCCAGCCTGCCCGTACCGAAGAGAGCGACCATACCGCCCTCTTCCACGCCGAAAAGGCGCCGGTTGCTCGATATCAGGCCCCAGAGTTTGTAAGGTTCCGCCTCGACGAAAAAGTGGATCGGGTAGACCAGTTCCGGGTCTTCGGTGTAGGTGGTGAGAAAGGTGCGCGCGTCGCGCTCGCTCTTGTAGCCGTAGACGAAGGGCCTGGTGAGCTTCCCATCGCGGAAGATATGCACGCGCTGCGGCGGCGCGCGCAACGCCTCTTGGTGTACGTGGTCGACACTGTAGGGCGCGAAAAAGTCGGCAAAAAGCGCGATCAGGACCGTAATCACCAGCCAGACGATGCCGATGATCCCCAGACGATTGGCCATGATGCGCGCGCCGAGGATGCGGCCGCGCGAGGCAACCTGCTCGGAGGAGGTTACATCGACGTCGGCGGCGGGAGGACGCGGCGCGCCCGGTTGCAGTGGGGTCTGTGCCTGTTCTGAAACGACGCTCATAGAAGACTCTTATCGTTTCGCCGGCCGTCCTGGACGGCTGCCGGCTGCTTCACTCTAGTCAAAGCGGACGCGCGGGTCGACCCATGCCAGCAGCAGGTCGGCGACCAGGTTGCCCAGCACGAGCAGGACGCTGAGAAGCATCAGGATGGCGGAAGCGACGTAGACGTCCTGGGCCTGGAGGGCGGAGTTGAGCGTGGGGCCGATGGTGCGCAGCCCCAGCACGATGGCGGTGATGACCCCGCCGGAGACGATCTCCGGAAACTGCATGCCCAACAGACTGATCAGCGGGTTGATCGCGACGCGCACGGCGTGTTTGATGACGACGATCTTTTCAGCCATCCCCTTGGCGCGGGCGGTCTCGACGTATTGACGGCCCAACTCATCAAGCAGATTGCCGCGCATGATGCGCATCAGGGAGGCGATGCCGGGGATGCCGCCCACGAACACCGGCAGCCAGATGTGGGCGGCAAGGTCCTTGACCCTGCCAAAGCTCCAGGGCGCGTCGGCATACTCCGGCGAGTAAAGCCCGGTCAGCAAGGGCAGGTCAAGAACGAAAGTCATGTAGACCAGTATAGCCAGCGCCAGCAGAAAGCCGGGCATGGAAAGCCCGATGAAACTCATGACGGTAAAGACATTGTCCGACACGGAGTACTGGCGCGTGGCCGAATAGATGCCGACCGGCAGGCCCACCGCCCACGAGAGCCCGAGTGAGAGCGACGCGATCAGCATCGTATAGCCCAGGTTGGTCCAGATCACTTCGGACGCGACGCGGTCGTAGGTGACGAGGGAGACGCCGAAGTCGCCCTGCAAAAAGGCGAATAACCAATAGAAATACTGGACCGGTATCGGGCGGTCCAGCCCGTACTCGCGGCGGATATTGTCGCCCTCTATTCTGGCTTCCTCTTCACCCCAGCCGCGGTTGCCCACGAGGTTTTGCTCATAGGTGGTGATCACGTCTCCGGCGGGGAGGTTGATGACGATAAAACAGATGAAAGAGATGAGCAGGAGTGTAGGAATTGCTATCAACACTCTGCGTATGACGTAATCCAGCATCTGAACCTCGAGACGGCGGTGATTCGCGGCCGCTGGCCGTTAGAGGAGAAAGTGAAGAAGAGTGAAAAGAGTGAGAAGAGTGAGAAGAGTGAAAACCTCTCCCCACTCCTTAGCCTTTACGACTTGATGTAGAACTGCTCCGGATAGGCGTAGGTGAAGTCCTGCAGACCATTGGCTACTTCGGGGCAGTTGCCGACACGGTTGTTGACCAGCACCATCAGCGGCACGTCGGCGATAATGTGGATGTCGAACTGCCAGTCCACGTGGTACTTGAAGAGCTCCTTGTGCAGGCGTTTGCTCTCCACAGGATCGATTTCTTTCTTGATCTCATTTTGCAGGGCGAACATCGCGTCGCCGCCTTCGGGCGGCCCGAGTTCTTGCAGCCACTCGGGGTCGTCATCGTAGTGTACCGGCAACATGTCAAGCCCGTGCCCCTTCGGCGTAAAGATCGGCTGGAAGGGCCGCATTAGGGGTATTTCATTGGCATCGGTGCCCCACATGTAGGTATGGGACTCGCCAGCCCGCCAGCGTGAGAACAGGACCGAGCGCTGAATTGCGTTGAGGCGGGCGTCAATGCCGGCGTCGCGCCAGTCGGCCACCACCATTTCCGCGACCTGTTGATGCACCGTGATCTCGGTGGCGGCATCCAGGATGATCGTCACCGGCGCGCCGCTGGGGAATGTACGCATCCCATTGGCGTCTTTCTCCAGACCCAGTTCATCGAAAATACTGTCAACCTGGGCCAAGTCGAACTGACCGTTGATCATGGTAATGGAATCCATGTCATCATCCCAGTAGGGAGACGAGGAGGCAAGGGCATAGCTTGCTGGCCGCCCGGCGCCGAAGTAGAGCGTTTCGTTGACCTCGTCGCGGTTGATAGCCATCGACAGGGCATTGCGGAAAGACTTATTGCGGAAGAACTCGGCGAGTTCACTGTCTTTTTCGTTTTGGAGGCGGTAGTTGATGGTGATGTGGTTGCCGGTGGTGAACGAGGTGCCCGGCCAGAACAGCAGTCGGTAGTCGCCGCGCTCCTCGTTCTCGCGCAATGTCGGCAGACTCTCGAACAGCTGCATGTTGCGAATACCGACGTCGATCTGGCCCGCGATCGCCATCAGAACCGCGTTCTCTTGCGTGCCGGCGAAGGGGAAGAGATAGTTGTCGCAGTAAGGAAGCTGGTTGCCGGCGGTATCGACGGCGCAATAGTAGGGATTGCGCTCCAGCCGCAGCCCCGATTCATCATAGCCCTTTGACAGCCAGGGCGTGACGACGGGGAAATCGGGATCGAGATAGTTGTCATTCTCTCGCAGATCCGTGTATTCGGCCCCATCCGTATAATCGGGATGCCACTGCTTGAGGTGGTGCTTCGGCTTGGTGGCGAGTGTGCGGCCGCGGAACAGGAAGGGGAAGGTGGGATAGGGAGCCGGGAACTTGAAGACCAATGTGTAATCGTCCGGCGTCTCCAAGACCACCGGCTGGCCATCCACAAAGCAGCGGGTAGGCGCTATGGGCGTGTACTCTTCGTTGAACCACATGTCCTCCCACAGGAAGAGGACGTCCTCGGATGTGAACGGTTCGCCATCCGACCACTTCATGCCCGCACGCATATTGATCGTGAGCTGGGTGGCGTCACCGTTCCACTCGAAGCTCTCAGCCAGGTATGGTTCCCAGCCGCCCGTCGGCAACCCGGCGCCGAATCCCTCCAGGTCGGTGGGGATGTCGATAAAACCGCGGTTGACAATGTAGCCGGGCGCGGCGCGGTCGGTCTCGTTGAGGGTGAAGCCGCGAATCGAATCGCTGTATTGCCCGACCTCATGGATGGGGGTGACGATGCGCGGATTGACCGGCAGGCGATCATCCACCGGTGGCAGGTCACCGGCATCCACCATCGCTTTGAGCATTGGCGCTTCGTTGTACTGGGACGCGGACTCGGCAGCCGGCGCCGCGGATTCAGCGGGCGCTTCAGCGGCCGGTTGGTCGGCGGCCGGCTCTTCAGCGTCGCCTGCGCCGCAGGCCGCCAGCAGTGAGCCTGCCGTCATAGCCGCCGAAAGCTGCATAAACTTACGCCGGGTGATCGTGCGTCTTGCCATGACCTTTCTCCTTTGACTTGATGCGGGGAACGGTTTGTCCCTCTACATAATGAAAAGGCAAATTGCGCGCTGTTTGAGGCGCCACAATGCGTCTGGCACTGCGGGGAACGATCGAAACGATTCATCCTGGGACGGATATCCTGGGATGCGCCGCATTGTACTGTAGCCATTTTATGCTGTCAACCAGCAGAAATTGGCCGGACGCTGGGCGTATAAGGTTCCCCGCGTAACAGGCTCCAGTAGCTGCTCCCCTGCAGATTCTGCGACTTTTCTATCCCCAGCATGTCAAGCACAGTGGGCACAAAGTCGACGTGGTTGACGAACTCCGAATAGGCCCGGCCTCCTTCCAACCCAGGGATACGCAGGAGAAGCGGCACTTCGATGCCGGCGTCGTAGAGGCTCATCTTAGCCAGCGGGAAGGGGAAGCCGTGATCGGCGGTGAAGACCACGACGGTTTCGTCCGCCAGACCCGCGGTCTCAAGCGCTTCGAGAGCCCTGCCGACCGCTGATGGAGGGCGTTGTCCCGGTTGCCCGACGCACCTGAATCCCCATTGCACACCGTCGGGGCCACCACAAAATGAGGCTACAAAAAAGTGGACTCTGCTGACCAGCAACCGCTAGTGGTACGGGTCGGCCGCGTCGCGCAGGCCGTCGCCGAAGAAGTTGAGCGCCAGGACGGTGATGATGACGAAGACGCCGGGCAGCAGCAGCCAGGGCGCCAGCGCGACCGAACGCAGATTCTGGGACTCCTGCAGGAGGACGCCCCAGCTGATCGTCGGGGGCCGCAGCCCCAGGCCCAGAAAACTGAGCGATGTTTCGCTGAGGATCATCGCCGGAACGGCGAGGGTGGCGGAGGCGATCAGGTGGCTGAAGAATGAGGGCACCATATGGCGCAGGATTATGCGCATCTCGCTGGCGCCGGCGAAGCGGGCCGCGAGGATGAACTCCTCTTCACGCATGGAGAGGAATCGACCGCGCACGGCGCGCGCGAGGAATGTCCAGCCGATCAACGAAAGGATGATGGTGATGCCGAAATAGACCCGGATGTTGGACCAGTCTTGCGGCAGAGAGGCGCTGAGAGCCATCCAAAGGGGGATGGAGGGTACAGAGCGGATGAACTCGATGACGCGCTGGATCAGCACGTCGAGTACACCGCCGTAGAAGCCGGATATGCCGCCAAGGACGACACCGAAAATAAAGCTGAGCGCGACGCCGATCAGGCCGATGGAGAGGGAGATGCGGGAGCCGTAAACGATGCGGGTGAACATGTCGCGGCCGAGCTTATCTGCGCCGAGCAGGAATATCGTGGAGAAGGGCGCCTCTGCGCTTTCCCCGGCGGAGGCGTCGTAAATGGGTTCGCCGATGCCGAAAAGGTGACGGCTGCTGGGAAAGAGACCCCAGAGCTTGTAAGAATCGCCCTCGACCCAGAACCGAATGGGGTAACGCACGGTTTCGTCATTCTGGAACTCCATGCGCAGGGTTTCAGGGTTGCGGGCCTGGGTGAGGCCGTAGACGAAGGGTGTGCCCTGGAACTCGCCGTTGTGGAAGAAATGGAGCCGCTGCGGCGGCGCGTAGGTAAGGGCGACCTCATAGGTCTCAGGGTTATACGGAGCGAGCACTTCGGCAAAGATGGCGATCAAGTAGAGGAGTATAACAACTATGGCGCCCACAATGGCCATCTTGTGCTTGATAAAGCGCCACCACATCATCTGCAGCGGCGTAGCGATGTAGATGCGCTCTTCCTCTTCCTCGACAGAAAGATAGGTGTCGGTATCCTCGACGTCGGCGCCCAGAAGATCACCCGTAGCGGCGGAGGTCTCAGAGGCTGTTTGCGTTCGGCCGCGAAGAGATGGGTCAGAGCTCATATTACCCTCCCATCCGGATGCGGGGATCGAGCAGGGCCAGCATTATGTCGGAGATCAACGTGCCGATGATGGTCAATGTGCTAAGCATGAGCAGGAAGCTGGCAGCCAGGTACATATCCTGGGTCAGCAACGCACGTAAGAGCAGGGGGCCGGTGGTGGGCAGGCTGAGCACAACGGAGACGATGATGGAGCCGGATACGAGTTGCGGCAAGGCCCAGCCCATGGTGCTGACGAAGGGGTTGAGGGCCACGCGGGTGGGATACTTGAACACGAGCTTCATCTCGTTGAGGCCCTTGGCGCGTCCCGTTTCCACATAGGGCTTACTCAATTCGTCAAGCAGATTGGCGCGCATCGTGCGCACAAGACCGGCCGACCCGGCCGTCCCCACGATGATGGCGGGGGCCCAAAGATGCTTGAGCATATCGCCGAACTTGGCGAAGCTCCAGGGCTGGTCGACAAACTCCGGCGAGAAGAGGCCTGAGATATTGGTGCCGAAATAGGCAAGAGCAATCCACATCATGATGAGGGCCAGCATGAAGTTGGGCGTACCGAGGCCGACAAAACTGAGGGCGGTGAAGACATAGTCTCCGAACGAATACTGGTAGACGGCGGAGAATATACCGATCACAAGGCCGACGATCCACGAGAATATCAACGCGGCGAATGCGACCACCACCGTCAGGCCCAGCCGTTCCCAGATTAAATCGCTGACAGGAAGCTGCCATTCGAAGGAGAAACCGAAATTGCCCTGCAAGGCGTTGCCCAGCCATTTGGAGTAGCGTACCGGCGCCGGCTGGTCGAGACCGTACTGCCTGACAAGCGCGTCGATCTCATCCTGGCGTACGTCGTCTCCCATCGCCATGCGGTTGGCGATATAGGAGGTCACATAGTCGCCGGGCGGCAGCTCGATGATGATGAATGAGATCAGCGAAATCATGAACAGCGTCGGCACCATCAATATGAGGCGGCGGAAGATGAATGAGGACATAGTGAAAGGCAAGGAGTGAGTGTAGAGGAGAGAGGAGTGAGACGTTCTCTCACTCCTCTCTCTTAGATGTTCGTTAGCTCTTGAGGTAGTACTGCTCCGGCACGGTGCTGCCGGGCGTCTGCAGATGCCAGGAGGATACGCCCTCACGCGGGACGTTGCCCATGTTCTTGCTGACGACGACAGGTGCAGGCAGGCCGACCGCCATGCTGAACGTCCACAGATTCTCCGTGTTGAGATCGAGGATCTGCTGGAAGAGACGCTTATGCTCTTCGAAGTCCGGCGTGGCCTTGATCGCCTCGTAGAGGTCGATGGTGGTCCGCAGGTCGCCGGTCGGCTCTACGCCGTTGGCGCCGCCGGAGTTGTACCAGAGGGCATGGCAGGCGGCGTGATGCGAACTGCCCTGCGAGAAGGGCATGAAGTGCCGCGGGTCGATCAGCGGATTGAACTCGGCCGAGCCGGTCCAGACGGTCATGTCGTGCTCGGAGGCCTGCACGCGCTGGCTCCAGAGCGGACGCGCCTCCTCTTTCAAGGTCAACTGAACGCCAACATCGGCCATATACTTCTGCATCAGCTCGCCAATGCTGCGCCAGGAACCGAAGACCGGCGCGTAGTTGAAGATGATGCTGAGCGGATCGCCGTCCGGGCGCAGGCGGATTCCATCGGAGTTCATCTCGGTCAGGCCCATCTCGTCCAGCATGGAGTTGGCCAGATCGGGGTTGTACTCGATGGCATTCTTAGCCTGCACCTCATCGTAGAATGGGGAGGTGGCAAGCGGCGACGGCTGCCCCGGCTCACCCAGGCCGAGGTAGACGGCCTCGATGACCTCATCGCGATTCATCGCGTGCGACATAGCAAAACGGAAGCGCTTGTCGTTGAAGATCTCGTGCAAAACCGGGTCCGGATGGCAAAGGTTGAAGGAGATGACGGAATCGCTCGTTTCTCCGAACTTCCAGAGCAGGATTTCGTAGTTGCCGGTCTCCTCATTCTCCTTGAAGAGCGAGAAGTTCTCCATCAGAATGTGGCGGTGCTGCATGTCGATATCGCCGGCGACCGCGCGCAGGTTCAGAACCTCGGAATCCTCTACAATATCGGTGGAAACCCGATCAATGTAGGGCAACTGGTTGCCGGCGGTGTCCACCTTCCAGTAGTAAGGGTTGCGCTCCAACACGACGGGGACTTCGGGCGTAATCTTGGTGAAGCGCCAGGCGAAGAGGACCGGCACGTCCGTGTTGAGGCGAGGGGTGAGCCGGTTGTTGAAATACTGATGCCAGAACTCAAACTCGTTTTCCTGCGCCTGCGCGTTCAACTCTTCTTCGTCGGCGTAGTTGCGATGGAACTGAGTCATGTAGTGCTTGGGATACCAGGTCATCGAAGCGCCGTTGGCCCCGGCCATCAAGTTCATAAAGATGCCATGCGCTCCGGGGAAGGTGAAGCGGACGGTGAGATCGTCGGGCGCGTCCATCACAACCGGCTCGCCGCCTACGGTCAGCCAGACGGGGAAGCTGGGGGCGAGGTCTTCATCGCCCAAAACGTCGTCATACCAGAACATGAAGTCCTCGGAGGTATGCGGCGTGCCGTCCGACCACTTGACGCCTTCACGCAGGTGGAAGGTGTAGGTCGTGCCGTCATCGGAGACTTCCCAGGATTCGGCCAAATTGGGACCGATATCGGAGCCGTCCATGTTGTAACGCACCAGTTGCGGGTACATGAGGCGGAACCGGAAGATGCCGGCGTCGCCGGGGCCGACACCAATGCGGCGCCAGGTGCCGCCGTACTCGCCGACCTCATTCAACGGTTCGATCACCATTGGGTTGGGTGGCAGCCGCTCGTCCACAGGGGGGATCTCGCCGTTGGCGACCATCTCGGCCAGCATGGGCGCTTCATTGTACTGGGATGCGGCCATCGCTTCGCCGCTGTCGGATGCGGCCGGCTCTTCGGCAGCCGGCGCCTCCGCGGCCGGCGCGTCGCCGCCGCCGCAGGCAGCCAGCACCGCACCGGCGGTGGCAAAGGCGGATACCTGCAAAAATCGTCGTCGTGAAATGTGCCTCTGGGTCATGGAATCTCCTCCAATGGTTTAGTGGAATACCGAACCAGAACCGCGTATCGTTGCACGCGTCCCTGTTCGAAAGGGGTATTATGGGGAAAGCCTCGACATCGGGGGAGAGAATCGAGAGCCTGGCGATGACCGGTTTCGGTCAATGCCTTTGCGGCCATTCCAAAATTAGGACGAATGCTGGCTCTTCAGCCGAAATGGCTGGTACGCCATTGTACCCAGAACGATAGGCAAGAGCAAATTAGTCGGGACGCGGCGCAGAGGACGGTGAACGACCTGTGAACCAGAGGACCCCGCCCTCCGCAGGCGGCCGGTCTCTGGCCTCTACACTCAGCGCAGAACTTCGCGGACCTGGTGTTCGCCGTTGCCGGGCACGTTGTAGGCGAAGGTGTTGGCCCAGCGGGGGTGGGGCGACTTGTTGGGCGCGGAGCCGTGGATCACGAGAGATGTAAAGAAGATGCCGTCCCCAGGCTCCATCGGGATGGTCACGCCCTCGTCCCGCTTGTAATAGTGGCCGGGCAGGAACCTGCCGAAGGTCTCCTGGTGTCGCTCATGGTCCTGCAGTCCCCAGCGGTGGCTGCCGGGGATGAACTCCAGGCAGCCGTTTTCAAGGGTCATTGGATCGATGGCGAGTTGACAGTTGATCATCATCGGCTGGTTTTCATCGGTCTTCCAGTAAGCGTAATCCTGGTGCCAGGGCGTCGCCGCGCCAATGCCGGCCTCTTTG
The DNA here is from genome assembly GCA_022821545.1 of Caldilineaceae bacterium. Taxonomy (GTDB): domain Bacteria; phylum Chloroflexota; class Anaerolineae; order Caldilineales; family Caldilineaceae; genus Bin5. The sequence continues at coordinate 168,896 of JAJEDJ010000002.1, read as the reverse complement.
GGTAGGAGCTTGCTGTGGTAAAGAGCCACCTGTGGGTGCATCAGCTCGGCGACGATATCGACGAGCGTGTCGCTGCGCAGGATGCGGTTGAGTGTGGGGCTGACCAGTTCGCTGTGCATCAGCTGGCGGATGATCTTGCTCTCGTCGGGCGCGTCCTCGTCCTCCCAGGCAACGTGGACTTCAGGCGGCGGGTCAGCCACCATGCGCCGGTGGAGATCGGGCAATTCCTGGCGGATCTGCCCGATCTCCTGCCGGGAGACGAGACCTCTTTTGAGCAGATAACCGCTGGATTCAAAGGATTCTTTTTCCTGGAGTGTAAGGCTCATTGGACTCCTCGATCTGTGTATTGCCTGTTCGGGCTCATTCGGGCTTTGCGAATCGCAAATTCCCTGTCTTCGTTTCGCCATAAATATATAGTGGACTGCGAATTGAAGCAATCGTTGCTCACATACGCAAGTCGGCGTTTGCACTGCCCGGAAGTTTCAGCCAGGTTGCCCCCTGCCGCTGGATTGTGATGAAAATAGGGCTGGCTGGCAATTGTCGTTTAAGGCAGTGGAAGATCGAACCGCACGGTTGTCCCCTGTCCAAGCCCGCTGCTGGTAACGGCAATCGTACCATTGTGCGCCTCGATAATGGCGCGGGCGATTGTCAGCCCCAGCCCCATGCCGCCTGTACGACGACTGCGAGACTGATCGGCGCGGTAGAGGCGGTTAAAGATATGGGGCAAATCAGCCGGGGCGATCCCTGCCCCATCATCCGTTACTGAAACCCCCACACCCCCGCCCGCTTCCATGGTTGCCGCCACCGTGACCCGGCCGCCCGCCTCGGTATGCTGGAGCGCGTTGTGAATGACATTGCCCAGCGCCTGGCTCATCCGCATCCGGTCTAGATTGAGCACCGGCAGTTCAGGCAGCGTTTGCAACGATAAGGTGATCTCGTGCATCTGCGCTTGCGGCTGCCAGCGTTCGACTTCGGCGGTGAGCAGTTGGCCGAGCGAGTACGGTTCAATCGTGAGCCGCAGCTCGTCGGATTCGGTTTCGGCCAGCCAGTTCAGGTCACGCGCCAAATTGCGGAGCAGCTTCACTTCTTCAATGATCTGGTCGGCTGCTCGTGCGGGCGTCTGCAACCCTTGGCGCAGCCCGTGCGCTTCCAGCCGGATGACGCTCAAGGGCGTGTTCAGTTCATGCGAGATGTCATTGAGCAGCCGCTGGCGTAAGTCGCGTTGCGTTTGGAGGGCGGTTGTCATCTGGTTGAATGCCGCGCTCATCTGCCCAAGCTCGTCCGGGGAGGTAACCGGCAGTTGAACGGTATCACTGCGTTGCGCGATGGACTGGGCGGCCTGGGTCAGCGCGGTAACAGGGGCGGTGATGCGTCTGGCGAGCCATACAGCCAGCAGAAACGCCATCGCAGCGGTCAACAGGCCGCCGATGGTGATGGTGTATAGCAGGTTTCGAAGAAAGCCGTGCGATTCGGTCGCCCACAACTCACGATTCACATCAACATACGCATACCCCACAGACTGGCCGGTGCGCAGATCGAATATATCAACGCGCTGTCCATCCAACTCCGGCGCGACCTCACCCCATCGCAGCTCGGCGAAATTATCCAGTAAGACATAGCCATCGACATCAGTAATGACAACGCGTATACGGTCTCTGTCAGACTCGCTATGAAAGAGTTCAGAGCCTTTTTCTTCAGTTTCTTCGGAGCGCTTCTGTTCCGCCCCGTGATCGAAGAGATACCCCGTCTCGGACAGAGCGGTTCCCAACGTTTCCCAGCCATCAGATGAAGTGTATGCCCGACTCAACTTAAGAGCTAGATCATTGGCTTGATCGCTACTGAGCGCACCGATAAATGTGTTCAGTTGCGCCTGTGTCGTATAGTAGCCGACGCCCATACTAAGTGAGACAACAAGAACGATAAGCAGTATAAATGCGCCCAGAAAACGCCAGCGTAACGACATCAACCATCCTCCGTCACAAATCTGTAACCAGTGCCATAGACGGTTTGAATCGGCTGGCGGCCATCTACAGCAATTTGCCTGCGCAGACGAGAGATGTGGCTGTCGATGGCACGATCGTATCCATCAAAACTGTTATTGAAGGCGAGGGCGATCAGCTGGTCGCGCGTGAGCACCTGATTCGGATGACGCATGAAGGTAGCGAGCAGGAGGAATTGGGCGTGACTTAAACAGACTGGTTGCTCGTTGACCGTCACGCGTTGCGTCGTTTCATCAATCGTAATATTGCCGCAGGTCAACTCTTGCTGCACTTTATCATTGACCCGGCGCAACACGGCTCTGGCGCGTGCCACGACCTCTTCGGGGTCGAACGGCTTGACGACATAATCATCTGCGCCGCTTTCGAGCCCGCTGATGCGGTCGGTATGGGCGTCCCTGGCCGTGAGCATGATGATGGGAACATCCGATTCGCGGCGCAGAATGCGACAGAGCTCGATCCCGTCGAGGCCGGGGAGCATCAGATCGAGTACAATCAGATCGGGGGCAAGGGTGCGGGCAAGGGTGAGCCCTGTCCTGCCGTCGTGGGTGACTTTGGCTGCGAACCCTGCCTGCTCAAAGAAGATTTTCAGCCAGTTCGCGATCCGCTTATCGTCTTCAACGATCAGAATCATGGAACGCATTACCATTCCTCAATTGAAGCTGTGCAGACGCGGTGTCCATGCTGGACACCGCGTCTGTGTATCGCGCCTGTCCGCCGCAGACCGGCTGCCGGCGCCTTTCGCCTCGGTCGTTCTAGCCGCCGCTACTGTGTTCGCCGCCTTCTTCACCATCTTCGCCGCCGGGACCGTGTTCACCCGCCTCCCCGCCGGTTCCCAGCCCTACTTCGGCGTGGGGCGTCCACCCGTCAAACGATTGGGCGGTTGCGAGGAGGGTAACGTCCACGATTTGACCAGGAGCGAGGTCAACCGGCGTTGTCGGTCCGAGCTCGACGCCATTCGACAGGTGAACCTCAACCCGGACTTGCTCCAAGGTGCTGTCCGTGGTGTTTTCCACCGTGCCATTAAAAGCATTGCTCTGGGCGTCGTAGGTCAGAATCAGCCGGGCGCCCTTGCGAACGGTATCATAGCGCTCGGTCAGCGTCAGAGTCTTGCCGGATTCTTCGCCTTCGCTTTCGCTGACACCTTCACTGCTCTCACCTTCACCGGTGCCGCCTTCACGTTCGTGTTCGCCCCGGCTCGTCTCTATGCCGCTTGAGCCATGATGCTCGCCCGTTCCGACAGCCATTACACAGCCACTGATGCCGATTGCCACCGTAACGGCAGTTACCGCTACCATCGACATGAATTTCTTCGTCAACACCATCTTGCTTGCCATTCTTTCACCTCTTTCCCTATCCGTTTGCCTGAGGGCGAATCCCTCATACCTGCCAATGATAGAGGTGAAATGTTGCACAAATATGTCAGTCGAAAAACATAATCGCGCGGTAGCTAAGACAAGGTTTGGTTGTTTTGGGAAGTCTCTCGGCCTGAGAATTGACTCTATAAGTCTGGAAGGGCCGATTGGGGGTATTGATCCTGCTGATGCCAGCCAGGTCATCTTGAAGAACGGAGGATTCAGGTCCTGAACGTGAAGCTGTACAGCTTGCTGCGATTCAGGAGAAAGCGGATCTGGACCGCGCCTTCGATCGCTGTCTCCCCGTTCTGCCACCTGACCTGCCAGCGCAGATCATCTCTTTGTAGAGGAAGACAGTCTTCACGCGAATAGCCGTCCACGACGCGTCCGTCGGGACGGCACAGTTCGACCTGCAACTGACCGCCGGCGGCGTCTGCGTTCACCTCAAGCGTGCCCGCGGGCGGGAGCAAAGGCTTGGTCGCGACCATCGCCTCACCGGCCGCGGCGAGCGCGACGAAGCGGTCCCGCTGCCAGGTGGCGCGCCCCAGCCGCTTGACGCGCTTCTCCATGTCGACTTCGCCGTGTGTATGCTCGCAGCCGGTGTAGTACCAGTGAACTTCATCGCCTTCGATTATCGGCTCCTTGGCCGTGCCGATAATCATACCTCTGTCAAAGGCGTCGCCGGCGCCGCGTGGAAGCGCAACAGTGCGGGCGCGATCGGCATGCTGCCAGCTGATGCCGTCGCGGCTGTAAACGAACTGGCCGTCGATGGGGCCGTCGCAGGGAATCTGGTTCTTTTCGCCCGGGATCTGCTCGGCGGTCACGTAGAGGACGCCCAGCAGCCCGATATGAAGGCCCCCGTAACGAAAGGCGGACATGTTGTGAAATTCGGCGCGCAGCGCGCCGTACCTGCGCCGGGCAATCTCATCGTCCCAGTTGCCCGGCTCCAGGATCGGGTAGGAGTCCTTCCAGGGGCCGGCCAGAGAGGGGCTTTCCGAGTAGCAGATGACCCGCCGCTTGTCGCTGTCGTCAAACCGCTGGAGCGAATAGGCGCGGTAAATGGCATCGATCGGATCCCAAATCACGTTGAACGTGCCCTCGTTGCTGCGTTTCACCACCGGCTCGAGACAATTATGGGTGCGCCCCTGCTCAGGAAGGGATACGGTAACGTTGTCATCCCAGTGAATGCCGTCGGGGGAGGTGAGCAGGAAGATGCTGCGGTAGCGGCGGCAGAAGCCGATCGCCTTATAGCGTTGGTCCTTGTCCTCCTCGTCGCGGTCGATGAAGACGGAGGCCCCGTGGAGGTCCCAGATGATGTTGTTGGCCGAGCTGCCGTTGAATGTGAATATGCCAAGCTCCGGCTTAGTCCAGTTGATGCCGTCATCGCTCTCCGCGTACAGAGTGAGGTCGCCCCGGTCGTTGTCGACGAAGGCGCGTCCATAACGGTCTGCCGTGACGCCGTTGCAGTGGAAAGGTCTTTCGTCGGTGCGGGGGACATAGAGGCCGGGGATCTGGTAGTTGCCGTCCGGCACGCGCCAGTGGGGGCCCATGCGGCCGAAGTACCACATCCGATACTTGCCAACCAGATCGTCGTAAAGGGCCGTGCCGTAGAGATGGATGCGCTTGCTCATCCCGGGGCCGCAGGCTTCCCAGGGTTTGTCGGCGTCCGGCTCCATGACGAATGGCGTCTTGACGCAGGGCTGGACTACGCGGGTGATCCCGTCTTCCTCCTGAATGAGGGCTTCGTCGAGGAGGAGGACGCTCTCTCCGCCGCGGAGTGGATGGGCGTTATTTACTATCTCCATTGGAGTTGCACCGGTTGGTTGCTGCGCATCGACTCGATCGCGGCTTCAGCGATCAGCTGGGCCTGATAGCCGTCCTGCAGCGAGGGCGCGACGGCCCCCCCGCTTTCGAGCGCGGTGATAAAGGCATCGAGCGCGTAAGCGAAGCTCTCCTCGCCGTAGTAGTCGGGATAGCGGCCCTGCGTGATGCCCGTCGCGGTGAACTGGACCAGATTCTCGGAGGGGGCCGAGCCGCCTTGCAGCATCCCTTCGGCGCCAAAGACCTCGACCCGGTCATCGAAGCCGTATGCCGCGCGCCGGCCGTTCTCGATCGTACACAGCGCGCCGCTGGGGAAGCGCAGGATCGCCACCGCGGTGTCGACGTCGCCCATCTCTCCGACGATGGGGTCAATGAGGCAGGAACCGGTTGCGTACAGTTCGGTCGGCCTCTCAGCGGCGAGCCAAGGGGCCAGGTCGAAGTAGTGGATCATCTTGTCGCGCAGCAGGCCGCCGGAGCGCTGCAGAAAAGCGAGAGGAGCCAGCGCAAAGTCGCGGGCAATGATGCGGATCGACTCGATCTGTCCGACTGCGCCCTCCCGGACCTGCCGCTGCATGGAACTGAACTCAGGCTGGAAGCGGCGGCGGAATCCGATGAATACCGGCGGGTCGCTCGCCGACGCTTCGTCCACGAACGTTCTCACCTTCTTGATGTCGAGATCGACCGGCTTTTCGCAGTAGGTTGGCTTCCCGGCCCGCATCGCCTGCCGCAGCAGGTCGACGTGTGTATCGGTGGAGGAGGCGATCAGGACGGCGTCGACGTCGTCCGCCTCCCAGATCTCCTGCGGACTGCGGGGAACCTGCCCTCCGCGTGCGTCCGCGAGCCGCTCCGCGGCGGCCTGATCGACGTCGAAGATGTAACCGATTTCGGCGCGGGGATGGGAGGCAATGTTGCGGGCGTGGATTGTACCGGCGCGGCCGGCGCCAAAGAGGGCGAATCGCATGGCTTCAATGTTCAGTGGACTGTGGTCGATGTGCGCGAACCGCTGCGCACGCTTTGTTAGATGCACAGCCACGCGGCTGTCGCTCTGCGTTTGCCGAATGGCAAAGCCTTAAGCAAAGCGATGCGCAGCAGTTTGCGCATTTGCCGAATGGCAAAGCCTTAAGCAAAGCAATGCGCAGCAGTTTGCGCATTTGCGCTATTCGAGATGTTCACCGGGAATGCGCGAACGCGCGTACTCCCGGTCGGCGTCGCGACCGGCCAGCGCTGCCGGAATCTCGCCCTTCCAGTAGGCGGGTGGCTTGTCCCAGACTTCTTCCCGCCGCCTGTGCCAGGCCAGAATCAGCGTGCGGCGCTCATCGGTCAGGTTGCGGCGCGCTGAGTGCAGCAGACGGGCGTCCGCCAGCACAAAGGAACGGGCGCGCACGCAGACGTCGACCTGGTCGGGATGATCACCGAACATGACGGGGTGATCCTCTTCGATGTAGCGCGCCCCCTGTTCGTGGGCCGGCACCAGCTCATCATGCAGCGTAATGCGCTTGAGGTGCGTGCCGGGGATGACCTTGAGGCAGCCGTTCTCTACGCTGGTGTCGCTCAGATAGTAGGAGACGAAGATCTGCTGCGGCCAGGGCGTGACGCTGATCGGGTCCTCCCAGCTTGCCCAGTCCTGGTGCCAGTAGAGGGCCGGTTCGCCAGGATCCTTGGTCAGGATGATGATACCGCCGGTGCTCTCGAAGTCACCGAATCCCATCTCCTCCAGCGCCTGCCGCGCCGGCTGCCATTCCAGGAGCCTCTTGATGACGTCATTCTCCTCACCGCGTACATTGACGTGCTGGCCTTGATACCTCACGTCGGGCGGGGGCATGTGAGCAGCGATGAGGCGCTCGGACTCATCACGCAGCTCCTGCAGAAACGCCTCGGTGAGGATGTCGTCAACAAAGCAGAAGCCGTCCTGCAGCATCTGTTCCCGTTTTGCCAGTGCGATTTCAGGTTGCATTTCACTCTCCTGCTTGAAACTGTAACGGCTGGTGAAAAATGGTTCGTGTCGGCAACGTCGCAATCGCGGAGCGAAAGGTGTTCACTCTCTTCTCACTCCTCTTCCCTCACTCCTCGCTTCCTGCCGCTACAGCCGCTCCGGGTCCAGCGCGCCGTCGCCGAAGATCACCGAGTACTCGTGATTGTGGGAATCTATCGTCGCGGCATCCATGTAACAGACGCTGAAGGCGCGACGGGCAATGGAGGTGCTGTTGACGCCGGAGCTGTGCGGCAGATAGTTGTGCAGCAGCACCGCCTCGCCGGCCTCCATTTCCAGCGGGATCGTCTCGGTCTCCGCCACCAGGGCTTGGGCCTGATCGTCAGTCATAAAGCCGGAGACGTGGGAGGGGTTGATCAGGGTGTGATGGCGGCGGGGGGCGATATGGACGCAGCCGTTGGCGACGGTGGCCGGGTCGAGCGCGGTCCAGATGGTGATCAGAGGATCGCGGTCGAAATAGGTCCAGCGGTCCTGATGCCAGACGAGGTGGGTGCCGCCGACGGACTGCCCCGCTTGCCCGCCGCCGCCATCCGCCGGGTCGGCCGCCGGCTTGTTCATGAACATCGCGCGCATACAGGTGACCGGCGTGTCCGCGCCGTATATCATGCAGCAGATGTGGCGGAAGAGCGGCGTCTGCATATAGCGCAGGAAAATCGGGTCGAACTCAAGGTCCTGGATTTTGCGATAGTGCAGCGTGGCGCCTTTGTGCCCTTTCGACCCGGGGCCGGGCGCATCGGTCTTGCCGGGGATGCGGTCCAATTGCATCATCATGCGGCTGTAGTCGACCGGCGCGGTGCCGAGCATGATTTCGTCCATGCGCTGCTGCAGCGCCCCCAGTTCATCGTCGGTCAGACAGGGCCCCAGGCGCAGGTAGCCTTCCCGTTCAAATTCCTGCCACTGGGCGTGGCTCAGTTCTGCCAGCATTAAAATTTCTCCAGTCTCAGCGCGCGCAGCGCTCAAATAGCAAAGCGATAGCGCTTTAGCGCTGCGCGCAGCGGTTGCGCATGACCTCCGCGGCCGAACGCTAGTCGACCTGGTAGCCTTCCAGGTCGCCGATATTGTCGACCACTTTGGTCACGGCGTCCAGGAACTGCTCCATCTGGTCGGGGCCGTTAGGGGCGGAGAGATGCGGCTGCAGGAAGTTGAACTCCTGGTCAACCAGTTTTTCGGTAACGGGCAGCGAGCCGATCGAGTAATCCGCCTCGCCGGTGTAATGGGGGCACTGGAAGGGGCAGCCGTGCCCGTACACATTCTTCTCCTGGAACAGGGCGCGATGATGGATCGGCCCGGAAGGCATCGGCTTGCCGCCGGGATGGAAGAGGAAGTTCGCGCTGTTGACGTAGGTGAGGGCGGTTATGCCTTCGGCGTTGATCGCCTTGACGAAGACCTCTCTGGGCACGCCCAGCTCTTCCTCATTGTAGAGGCTGGAATACATATGGTAGACATGTTTGACCCCGGGCTCAACGTAGGGCGGCGTGATCCCCTTTACCTTGCTCAGCTCCTGGGTGAGGAGATCGCAGTTGGCGATTCGGGCATCATTGGCCTCCTCGAAAGTCTCCAGCGCCTCGTAGGCCACCGTCATCGCGTAACGGTCGATACGGTGATTGTCGCCGTAACCGCCGGTCGACGCGTACTTGAGCAGTTCCGAGTCTGTGAGGATCTTGGACAGGGTCGAGGGATGCTGCCCCCCCAGCGCGCCCAGCTCGTAATATTCACGGCTGTTGGTCGTCATCACCCCGCCGCTGGTGGCGGCAATCGGCTTGCCCGCGAAACTGAAACAGGTGATGTCGGCGATCCCGCCGACGATCTCGCCGTCGACATAGGCGCCGGTGGCCTGCGCGGAGTCTTCGATGAGGACGATATCGTGTTCGCGGGCGATGGCGAGCAACTCCTTTAGATAGGCGGGATGGCCGTAGAGGTCGACGGCGATAATCGCCTTGGTGCGGTGTGTGATCTTGCGGCGCACATCCTCCGGGTCGAGCGTGTATGTTTTGGGATCGACGTCCGCGAAGATGGGGACGGCGTTGTTGTGCATGATGCAGCTTACGCTGGCGATCCAGGTGAAGGAGGGCACGATGACTTCGTCCCCGGGGCCGGCCTGGGCGGCGACAAGGGCGGAGTTCAGGGCGACCTGTCCGGAGGAGACGGGCAGGGCGTAGGCGGCCTGCATCTTTGCGGCGAAGGCCTCGGAGAACGCCTCCCAGTCGGCGGCCTTGCCGCTTTCCCACATCGGTGAACGGTGGTGGCCGGCGGAATGGGGCTCGGTGGTGACGGCCTTCTCGCCGCCGAGTAGGGCTAACTTGCTCATCGTGCAACTCCTGACTGGATTGGAGGGCGAGAAGAGAGCGGAGAGAAGCGAGAAAAGAGGAACACCTACTCACTTCTCACTACTCCATACTCACCACTGGCAGTTGGACATTAGGTGGGCGTGCCGACAATCATAGCATACGCAGTTGGCAAGTCAACCTCTGAACCGAACAGGCCCACAGTTAAATTTCTAGACATAGCGTGCCATTCTTGTTATACTTGCCAGAATTCTCCCACAGCCGCGCCATTGCTCGATTAGAAGGACCGCTTTCAGCAGAAAACCGGCAGTTCCTCCAATTCTCCACCGTCAAATTAGCATTGGCTGCGTGCCTCACCGCTGACGGCCGCATAGTCGACAGAATCCTTGCCGGACAAGACCGGATTCCTATTTCACAACTCTACAGAAAGGAAAAGAACAATGAAAGATCATGCACTTTCTCGACGCGCATTCCTGAAGACTGCTGGCGTCGCCTCCGCGGCCGTGGGGCTTGCCGCCTGCCAGGCGCCCATGGCCCCGGCCGGCGATGGCGAAGCCGCGATGGGCGAAACCAAGGAGCTGGTCACCTACTGGGGCTCCTGGACGCCCACCCAGAGCATGGAGCGCACCGAAGACAACCCGCTGCCCCACAACAAGATCCTCGAAGTGCTGGACGGCTACACCGCGGATCACCCCGACGTCAGCATCGAGTGGATCCGTATTCCCCAGGGCATCAGCAGCCGTGAATGGACCATTGCCCAGCAGACGGCGGGGACGATTCCACACATCGTCACCCACGCCCACTGGCACATCAAGGACGATTTGGATAAGAACTGGTGGACAGAGTTGACGCCCTACTTCAACCAGCCGAACCCCTACATCCCGGCCGGCGACCCCGGCAGCGAGAAGTGGTTGGACCAGTTCTTCCCGATTCCGACCGGTGAAACGCTCATGCGGGACGGGTACTACAACATGGTATTCGGCCTCGTCACCACCTTCTTCTACTACAACGTCGACTGGTTCAACGACCTCGGCCTCGAATCGCCCCAGAACTACGCCGACTTCCTCGCCATCTGCCAGGCCTTCCGCGATGAGGACGTTGACGCCTATGGCGGTTGGACCGGCCCCGTTTCCGATACCGACCACTGGTACCGCCTGCAGATGGGCGGGATGCTCATGGCCGGCGAGGTCGAACCACTGGTCAATCCCGACCGCGGCACCGCCACCTATGAAGAGGTCGCCTGCGCCATCGAAAACGGCATCTACCACGCCCATCTGCCGCAGTACCGCGAATGGATGGAGCTGTGGAAGCTGAACGTGCCCTTCCGACCGGCGGACTGGACAACCCGCGCAACCGATACACACACGCGCTTCCTCAACAAGGTCGAGCCGATCATGGAAAACGGCACCTGGTCCTTCCCGCGCCTGCTGCACGACCCGCTGGTCGACTTCGAGTGGAGCACCTTCTTTGCTCCGCTCCTGACCAAGGAGAGCAGTGACCTGGTTACGGACCCGCCGACGCCGGCATGGCCGATTGGCGGCCCTGTGGGCGACCAGATCGCGATTACCACCCGTTCCGAAAAGGACGGGGTGATCGATGCAGCCGTCGACCTGATGCGCTGGATTTCGGTGCCGGACAACCTGCACACCATCCAGTCGGAGATCGGCACGCTGATGCCGAACGTGAAGAACGTACCGGTCGACCCGCGCTTCGAGGAACCGTTTGCGCTGCTGACCGAGCAGATCGGTGAGACGCAGATGTTCGTCTACGAAGAGGTCAAACTGGACGCCGAAGCGGCCGAGCCGATCGGCCAGGCCTGGCGCTCCTATATGCTCGACCAGATGGACCTGGACACCGCCCTGAACATCATCCAGGAATCCTTCGACGCCTATGCCGACCGCTACATCGAGCGCGAAGGGCTGACCTGCTAATCGTGAGGAGAGAGTGAAGAGGAGTGAGAGGTGATTCATGCCTCTCACTCCCTGATTCCTCCAACTCCTCACGCCTCCAATGAGGATACGCTGATGGCTGTAAAAGAGATGCCCGCCCTGCCCGATGCCGCGGCCCAGGTCCCGCCCCTGCAGATGCGCAGGAAATCGCTCGGAAAACGCCTCTATGAGGGGCGCGTCGCCTACACTATGCTCGCCCCCACCTTCGTCTTTCTCCTGATATTTATGTACTACCCCGCCCTGCTGGGGCTGTACCGGTCGGCCTTCAAGTGGGCCCCGGGCTTGTCCGCAGACTTTGTCGGCTTGGGCAACTTCGTCCAGCTTTTCACCAAAGACCGGGTATTCCTGAACTCGATGGACCACATGCTGCAGCTGGCGGCCTGGTATGTGGTGTCCACGGTCGGTGTTTCATTGTTCATTGCCGTGTTGATTCACCGGCTGCGAGGGGGAAGAGCGCAGTATACGTTCCGGTTGGGGATGATTCTGCCGGTGGTTATTCCCGCGATCGTGCCGTTGATGCTCTGGAAATTCATCTATGACGTGAAGGTAGGACCGCTGAATCTGTTCTTGTCATGGATAGGACTGGAGTCGTGGACGCGGGCGTGGCTGTCGGACCCGAACGTGGCGCTGTACGCGGTGATGCTGCGCAATTTCCCGTGGGTGGACGGAGTGGCCATCCTGATTCTGCTGGCGGGCCTGCAGGCGATCCCCTACGAAATCGTCGAAAGCGCGATGATCGACGGCGCCTCCGAGATGCGGCGCTTCTGGTCTATCGAACTGCCGCTGATCGCAGGGCAGATCAAGCTGATTTCGGTCCTGACGATCATGTGGGGTGTCCAGGAGTTCACGGCGGTATTCGCGATGACGCAGGGCGGACCGATCAACAGCACAATGGTGCCGGGGATGTGGATGTTCTGGAATGCCTTCCGCATCAACAAGATGGGCTACGCTTCCGCCATCGGCGTCGTCCTGTTCCTCCTCACCCTTGTGCTTACGCTGATCAATATGAAGTTCATCACGACTGAAGAGTATTAGCGTCAGTTTTTGGTTGTCAGTTTTTGGTCGTCAGTTTCTGGTTCTTGGTAACACCCTCTGGTGCGGGAATAAAACGATAAACTGCTGTTGGGAGTTAATGCGATGAGTGCGGCGCGGACGGAGACGAGAGAACTGTACAGGCGCAGCAGGGGCGAGCAGGTGGGCGTGTTCCTGCGCGGCGACTGGTGGCGGATCGTGCTATTGGGCCTGTTCCTGGTGGGAGGGATCGCGCCGCTGGTGATGGCCTTCCTGATTTCGCTGAAGACGATCCCGCAGTTCGCCCGCCAGCCCTTTGCGCTGACTTTCCCGCTGCACTGGGAGAATTACGGGTTTGCCTTTGAGATCGTGCTGGAGTTCATCAGGAACAGCATTGTCATTAGCGGCGTGACTGTCGTGGGCGTCCTGTTGCTGGCGTCGCTGTCGGCCTATGCGTTCGGAGTCTTGGAGTTCCCGGGCCGGCAGATGCTGTTCTACCTGGTCCTGTCGCTGATGATGGTCCCTTCGGCGATGACCCTGATCCCGTCGTTTGTGCTGGTGAAGGATCTCGGCCTGATGAATACCTATTGGGCGATGATCCTGCCGTGGATCGCGAGCGGGCAGGTCTTCGCCATGTTTATCCTGCGCACCTTTTTTGAAAGCCTGCCCAAGGAGCTCTTCGACGCGGCGCGCATCGACGGCGCGAGCGAGTGGCAGGGCTACTGGCGCATCGCGCTGCCTCTGAGCAAGTCGATGCTGGGCGTGGCCGCGATTCTGAACATTCTGGGTACGTGGAACAACCTGATCTGGCCCTACCTGACTGTCCAGAAGCAGGCGCTCCTGCCCCTGACACCCGGCCTGTGGGCCTATCAGACCGAGTACTTCACCCGCTACGGGCTGACAATGGCGGGGCTGTTGATCGGCTCGATCCCCTTGGTGATCCTCTTCGTCTTCACCAGCCGCTGGTTTGTCGCCGGCCTCACTTCAGGCGCGATCAAGGTCTAAAGCAGCGGAAGTAGCTCGTGGCAGGGTCTTCGCAGGTCACGCGCAATTATCACAGTCCATCACACAGTCAAACATCGGTCTGTCGCCGGCTCCAGTAATTGGACGGCTGGCGACGGGCGAACAGCAGACCAGACAAATGACCACTCCATCCTACCCCACCCTCCTGCAACTCTTCCGCCAACCTCCCCTCGACTACAGCGACTTCGTCACCTGGTTCTGGGAGACGGGCGAACTGGACAAGGAGCGCATCACTTGGCAGTTGGAGGAGTTGAAGAAAAAGGGCGTCGGCGGAACCTGGTACTATCCCCGCTACCTCGACGGCGAGCGGTACGGGACTACGCCGGCCTATTTCAGCGAGGAATGGTGGGAATTCTTCCGCCATTCCGTGGCTGAACACAAACGCCTCGGGCTGGAAGCGTGGTTTTCCGGCTGGGAGGGACGCGAGTACTGGCAGGATCTCCTGCGCGCCGAGCGCGCGACGCGACCGGAGCTGGAGGGCCGCCGCCTTGTCATCCACGAGGCGCGCTCGCACGGCAGCGGCGCGATGCAGCTCGATATACCGGCGGGAGAGGCGGTCCTGACGGCGGCGGCATACCGCTTGGACGGGGAACGCCTGGATCCGACATCATACCAGGACCTCAGCGGCTCCCTGCAGGGGCAGCGGCTGCGTTGGACGGCGCCGGAGGCCGGCTGGCTGCTCGCTGCCGTCGCCGCCCAGCCCCACGACCTCGACTACCTCAACCCCCATGTCGCCGCCCGCTATCTCGAAATCTACTGGCAGGAGCACGAGGAGCGGCTGCGCGAATTCATACCCGGCACACTCTCCCTCTACGGGCAGGATGAACTCTATGTCCTCAACGGCAACATCCTCTACGCGCCGACTCTGGCGGAGCGGTTCAAGACGGAGAAGGGGTATGACCCCGCGCCCCACCTGGTCGGCCTCTTCCAAGACGTCGGCGCCTTCACCGACAAGATCCGCTGCGACTACTACGAGATCATGTCCGCCGCGCTGGAGGAGAACCTCTACCGGCCGCTGTGCGACTGGCACGAAGAGCGGGGCATGCGCTACGGCACCATCGCCACCTGGGGACGGCAGGATATGCTGGGGCAGACATGGCATTACGGCGATTTCTTCCGCCTGATGCGCTGGTTCCACGTCACCGGCAACGAAGACCCCGGCGCCAGTCTGCCCGGCGAGCGCTGTTTCATCGACGCCAAGCTGTCCAGTTCGATCCTGCACATCTACGCGCGCGAGCGGGCCTCCATGTGCGTCTACTGGGGGTCCGGCTGGGGCATGACCCAGGAAGAGAACCTCGCCTGGACGAATGAAAACTATGCCTACGGCCTGAATCTGTACAACCAGCACGGCGGGCTGTACAACACGCTGGGCGGCTGGTATGAGTGGGTGCCGCCGTCGATTCACTGGCGCCAGCCCTACTGGGAGCACTGGCAGACCTTCGTGGACTATGTGTCGCGCCTGAGCGCGGTGATGAGCCAGGGAACGCATGTCGCCGACGTCGCGCTTCTCTACCCGCTGACGACGGTTCACGCCAACTGGCTGCGGGGGGATTCATTCACGAGCGCGGCCGACGACTGCGCCATGACCACCTTTTCGCTCGCCCGCCAGATCTACGAGGCCGGGATCGACTTCGATTTTGTCGACGACAACCTTCTCAGCCAAGCCGTCGTGCGCGACGGGACTTTGGAGATCGCCGGTATCCCGTTCCGGGCCGTGCTCCTGCCGCCGATGACGACGGTCCGCCGCCATACGCTGGCAAAGCTCCGGGAGTTCTATGACGGGGGCGGCGCGGTTGTGGCCTTCCGCCGGCTGCCGGGCGCATCGCAGGAACACGGCCGCGACGATCCCGAACTCCGCGCCTTGTTGCAGCATATCTTCGGCATCGCTTCCGGCGAGGAGGCCGCCCACCCCACCGAGGCGCATAGCCAGGCGCTGGGCAGCATCTACCGGCAGCGCAATGAAAACGGCGGGCAAGGCATCTTTCTGCCAGGACAGGAAACGGCGCGCACGCCCCATGCCGCGCAGCGCGGAGTCGATGTCGCGGCTGTGATCTCGGACGCGATCGACCGCGACGTGATCGCTTCAGGCAAGAACGTCTTCCACACACATCAGAGGATCGGCGAGCTGGACGTCTACTTCCTCTACAACGTCGAATCGGAGCGAAGAGAGCTGACCTTTACCCTGCGCGTGCGCGGCGAACCGGAGATCTGGGACTGCTGGCGCGGCGAACTGCTGCCCCATCACCGCTTCGCCTGCACCGATGACGGGACGACTGTGCGGCTGACGATGGAGGCCAACCAGGGCATTGTCCTGGTCATGCGCCCGCCTGGGGGAAGGCCGGCTGTGACGGAGGACAATCTGGGCGCGCTCACGCACGTGGAAGCGGTGGACGACGCAGTGGAAATCAGGGGCATAATCGAAGACGGGGGCGGCAAAGCGGTGCGCGTGCGCCATGCAGGGCAGGAATACGGCGCACAGGCCCGCTTCGGCCCGGCGCCGGCCCCGCTGCACCTGGCGGGCGGCTGGTCGTTCCGGTTGACGCCGACGATGGACAACCGCTGGGGCGATTTCCGCCATCCACCCAGCGATGAACGCATCGGCGCGGAGGCGCGCCAGTTCCGCTACCGGGAGGAGGAGACTCCAGGCACTGTGTCAGGCACTGCGCTGGACTGGCACAGCCGCGACTATGACGACGGCGGCTGGCCCGTTTTCACCTATACCTTCGGCCCCTACTGGCGGGCCAGCGGCCCTTTCCCGCGCGGGCAGACACCGCCGGAGCTGGAGGCCCTGATCGCCGGAGACGCAGATGCGCTGGCCCCCGGAGAGGATGGTTGGGAGACGGTCTGTTATTCGCAGGAATTCGGGCAACCGGGCGGCGACGTATGGGGCGGCAGCCACGGTGTCGCGGATTCATTCCTCTGCTTTGACGTTGCCGGCGAACACGAAGAGAGCGTGCGCTACCTCTACACCCATGTGCGGGCGCCGCGAGCTGGGCGCTGGGTCCTGCATCTGGGGGCCGACGTCGGGCAGGTGGAGCAGGCTTGGCTGAACGGGAAGGCGCTGCTGCCGGACAGTTCCGGCGAGCCGGTTCCGGCGGCGATAGAGGTCCTGCTACAGCAGGAGCCGAATCTGCTCCTGCTCGCTTGTATCCAGCCGCCTGCCCAGCCCTTGCGCGCGTATGCTGCTCTTCTGGAGCCGTCGACGACACCTGTGCGAGACCGTCCGGCGGCGCGGCTGACCTGGTTCGCCGAGCCTTCCCAACTGGCCTATGAGATCGCGCCGCACAGAGAGCACCGCGTCGGCTGGTACAGATGCGAGGCGCCCGCGGGGACGCATACGCTGCGGCTGGATGTGGATGCCGAGAACGTCCAGATATGGGTCAACGGCGCCGAAACGGCAATCCGGGATGGACTGGCCCGCCTGGATGCGCCGGTGGCGGACGTCTCTCAGGTGGCGCTGCGCGTCGAACAGAAGCCCGGCGTCTACGCCGGCGCGGCCATCCGCCAGCCCGTCCGCTTCGAATGCGCTGAGGCCGCGCTGCCGTTGGGCGATTGGAGCCGGTACGCGTTGGAGAGCTACTCCGGCGGCGCCGTTTACACGAAGAAATTCACCCTCACAGAGAAACAGCTGCAGGGCGAAGTCGTTCTCGACCTGGGCGCAGTGAACACGACCGCGGAAGTGGCCGTCAACGGGCAGGTTGTGGGCGTCCGACTGGCGCGCCCCTACCGCTTCGACGTCACGGCCCAGGTGCATGAGGGGGACAACGAGCTGCAAGTGACCGTCTACAATACGCTCGCCAACTATTTCAGTACTGGCCCCTATGAGTCCGACTATGTCTTCCCCGGACAGACAGTTTCCGGGCTGCTGGGCCCCGTCACCGTCAGCTTCCCGAGGCGGGTAGCGCTCACGGCCAGGCCGCTGGTGAATGGCGGCTTTTAGTGGCCAGTTTCTGGTTTTTAGTGACACCGCGTTCGCCCGTTCCCGCGTTGTTGCCAGGGACTACTGCCTGGAACTCGGAAATTCCACGAGGAAACAGCTATGAAAATCCGCACAGTTCAAGCATTCGCGCTCGCCTATCCGGAACCCCATTACAAAGGCATTGAACGCTACATCACCCTGGCGCGGGTCGAGGCCGACGACGGCACGGTCGGTTGGGGCGAGTGTATCTCCCAATTTCGCGAGGCCGCGCTGGCGACGAAGCTGATCATCGAGCAGGGCTTGGCGCCGCTGCTGATCGGCGGCGACGCCCGCGACGTGGAACGCGCCTGGCGCAAGATGCTGGCCCATATCTGGTGGTACGGCCCCGAAGGGATTGCGGCCTTTGGCGTCAGCGCGATCGACATGGCGCTGTGGGACCTGAAAGGCAAAGCGCTGGGGCTGCCGCTCTGCCAGCTTCTGGGGGGCAAGCTGCATGACAAGGTCGTGGCGATGGCCTCGATCATCTTCGACATGGAGGACCTGGACTGGACCTTGAACGAGTTCCGCTGGATGGTGGAGCAGGGCTACCACTACCTCAAGGCGGGCTGGGGCATGCATCCGGGCGCGGTCTTCGGCCAGGACGCCGCGCGCGATATCGAGTTTGTGCGCCGCATCCGCGAGCTGATCGGCGATGAACGCGAGCTGATCATCGATACGCCCGGCGCGCGCAACCTGTGGGACGTGCCGACCGCGATCCGCCGCTTCCGCCAGCTGGAGCCGTACCGCCTGCGCTGGATCGAGCAGCCGCTCCTGCCCAGTGATCTGGAGGGGCATGCCCGCTTGCGTGCCGCCGTAGCCACGCCGATAGGCACCGGCGAGGATGAGTGGGATGTCGAAAGCTACGGGCGCCTGATCCGCAGCGGCGGCGTCGATGTGGTCCAGATCGACCCGGGCCGCAGCCACGGCATCACCGGCAGCCGCGAGGTGATCCGGCTGCTGGAGGTGGAGAACCTGCAGTTCAGCCTGCACACGTGGAGCAGCGCGCTCAACAGCGCAGCCAGCGTCCATCTCCTGGCCATCTCAGACCACGGCGTCAGCATGGACCTCAAGCCGCACGAGTCGCCGATGCAGCATGAGCTGGTCAGCGATCCCTGGGTGCAGGAGGACGGATACCTGGCCGTGCGCGACGCGCCCGGGTTGGGCGTCCACGTGCGGGAAGAGATCGTTCACAAATACTCGTTTCAATGAAACGGTCGTGGTAGAAGACAGTAGTTCGTAACCGGCAACTTGCGTTCGCTGCTCGGATGCGGCTGATCGTCTTGAGGAGGGAAGACCGTGTCGGAAATTCAGAGTGGACCGCGCCGGGCGCTGATCACCGGCGGGGGGAGCGGCTTCGGGCTGGCGATTGCGGAGGCCATGCTGGCGGACGGCGCGCAGGTCGCGATCGGGGACATCGATCGCGACCGCCTGCGTAACGCTGAACGCGACCTGGGCAGCGACGATCTGCTGGCCATCGAACTGGATGTGACGTCGCCGCAGTCGGCCGCGGCCGCGGTGGCGGCCTGCCAGGCGCGTTTCGGCGGCCTTGACACGCTGGTCAACTCGGCTGGTGTCATCGCCTTCAATCCGCTTACGGAGATCAGCGAAGCGGAGTGGGACTGGGTGCTCGACGTGGACCTGAAGGGCACGTTTCTCTGTTGCCAGGCGGCCGCGCCGCTGTTGTGCGCCAGTGGCCGCGGCCGTATCGTCAACATCGGTTCCGACGCCTCCAAAGTGGGATTCCCGCTGCTGGCACACTACTGTGCGGCCAAGTTCGGGGTTATTGGACTGACCAAAGTGCTGGCGGGCGAACTGGCGCCGCGCCAGGTTACGGTCAACTGCGTCTGTCCGGTCGGCGTATCCGGCACCGGCATGGGCCGGGAAATTCTCGACCTGAAGACAGCGGCCACCGGCATGCAGCCGCAGGAGATCCTGGCCGCCACGGCCGCCGACATACCCTTGCAGCGCAACCCGACAGTGCAGGATATCGTCAACGCCGTGCTCTTCTTCATCTCCGACGAAGCCGCCTTCCTGACCGGCTCGGCGCTTGACGTCGACGGCGGCATGCTAAGCACGATCCCGGTGCCCGGCATGGACGTGTGAAATTGCTTTGGCTGTAGATGTTTCTGGCCACCGACCACTGAAAACTGGGGTTACCGATGCAACGGGTTGCGTTTGTCATGCACGTCAAAGAAGGGGAGGAAGAAGAGTACCGGCGGCGCCACCGGGACGTCTGGCCTGCCGTGCTGGCCGACCTGGAGCGGGCCGGCGTGCATAGCATGAGCATCTTCATGGCCGACCGGCAGCTCCTTCTCTACATGGAGACGGAGAACTACGCCGAGGCCGTCCGCATCCTGGCGGAAAGTCCCGAGTCAGTCCGCTGGGAGGAATACATGGCGCCGATCATGGAGGACCAGAGCGGGGACGCCTACGACCCGCACAACGCCTATCCCGAGGGCCTGCCGGAGGTGTTCCACTGGCAGGTTGCTGATGGCGGGGAGGGGCGCGATACTGTCTCCAAAGGAGCCAAGACATGACAGCCAATCAAGATCATGATAGTCGTCTCGTTCGTCTTGTGGACGAACTGTGTCAATTATCGCGCGAGAGCAGTTCGCTGTCACGCATCCCTCTCAAGCGGACGAAGTGGCTGAATGGAACGATATCACTTTCCTTAACAAAGCTCGCGTCTTGAAGCAAGGCAAGGTGACACATACCGCGCTCCTTCTCCTTGGCCGCGCCGAATCGGCTACACTACTCTCGCCCGCAGTGGCCAAAATCTCATGGATACTGAAAGACGCGGACAACCGCGAACTCGACTACGAACACTTCGGTCCGCCCTTCTTACTTGCAGGAGACAGGTTACAAAACCGAATCCGCAATCTGAATGTGCGCACTATGCCAAGCGGGACTCTTTTCCCGGTGGAATTTACTCAGTATGACTTCTGGGTAATCCGGGAAGCGCTGCATAACTGCATCGCTCACCAAGACTACCAGTTACGTGGTCGTATCATCGTCGTTGAGTTTCCCGACCGCGTGATCTTGACAAATGTCGGCGACTTTCTACCGGGCGATGTAGAGACGGTAATCCGACAGGACGCCCCGCAGTCCTTTTACCGCAACAATTTCCTGGCGGATGCGATGGTCGAGCTGAATTTAATCGACACACAGGGCGGCGGGATCAAACGTATGTTTGAAACTCAGCGTAAACGGTCGTTCCCTTTGCCGGACTATGATCTGACTAAGCCGGGTTCTGTTATCGTGAATCTCAATGGGCGGATTCTGGATGAACGTTACACACGGCTGCTTCTGGAGCGGACTGATCTCGACCTTGAACAGGTTATTCTGCTCGATCGAGTACAGAAAAAATTACCTATCGAGAAAAACGAACATCGCAAGCTCAAAGATGCTGGCTTGGTGGAAGGGCGCTATCCCAACCTTATAGTTGCGGACGTAGTCGCTAAAGCGACTGGCACAATAGGCGAGCATGTCCGCGAACGCGGCTTTGAGAACCGATATTACAGGAACTTGATGCTGGAGCTAATTCGTGAATATGGACCGGTAAGTCGCAAGGAAATTGATGAAGTGCTGCTGCACAACCTACCCGACCGACTTAACTCTAAACAGAAACGGGCCAAAGTTCACAACTTGCTGCAAGAACTCCGCCGCGCTGGCAGCATCGTCAATCAAGGTTCGCGGCGAAAGCCGGCATGGGTATTTCTGGATGCCTTGAGTGATTAAGCATAGAACTCCTTGCAAAGGCTAAAGGGAGGGATTATAGACAGGTCGACGCAACCCGTCGGAAGCGTCGGTGAGGAATTCTGCCCCTCGTTGATTCCTTTGTTAATCTGTGGCAAGTTTCGAGGAACTAACAATAAATCTAACAATAAGGACTAGAGAGAATTCAGCATACCGGTGCGCTTGACACGCCACATCTACTTCATTGCCTGCTCATACGGACCTTTCGGCGGAAATCTGGACGGAAATCTACGCTTTTTCGCACGAAATGGTCGGATTACATCAAATAGAGGCACCGTCAGTCCGAAAAATCGGACACAAGCCTCCCCATTTTATTGTTAGAAATTGTGTAGATTCTGTGCTTCTACTCATAAAAAACCTATACTTACCCATTAATCTAATGCTCTCCTTTTCATTAAATGGCAGACTGTGAATCACCATAGACCCAACTAACTTGACAGATGCCGCAAACTCGGTCAACGAAAGTACCAAAACATAGGTAAATATCGACTCACAGACAAGGGATTTATCCATACGTTTAGCAGACAGGCGATGGCTTTACCACTACGGGCTCTGATCAGGGCCTGTCGCATCCGTCTGAATGAAGCTTGTTCTTCCTATTTCACGGTCTAGCATATTTTGGGGCCGCCATAACGGCGGAATAGCGTTGAAAGAGCTCGATCTACGCAGTTATCGCGGCACCCATCATTGGCGGGTTGAGCAAACAGCCGAGAGTCTGTTCTTCATTGATATTGCTCTACCAGACACGAGTTCCACGAACTTGCAAAGTCTACTTGAAATGACCGACCGATATCACCAGCGCGTTCGGGCGGCATTAGACATTGGCTCAGAAATAAAGGATAAGGAACGTCAACGTCAGGTCAATGTTTGGCTCTACGCTCCAGACCTTCTTGCGCAAGCTGACCTCGCTGACCCTGGCAAACAGCGAATGTTCTATGGGACGGTCAATCCTGCGGGCCTGCATTTGATCACTCATGGATTGGCTTGGGATGACCCAATTGTATTTCAAGGGGTGCTCCATGAAGTTGTCCACTTCTGGTGGGCTGACCAAGTGGGCGAGGCGCCTTCCCTTCTGAACGAAGGTGTCGCCGTTTACTTCGAACACATCTTGGGGACCGACGCTGTGAAGGGATATGGAACACTGAAGAACCTTTGGCAAGAATATGCCTGCAAGGCTAAACCCGGATTCCTGCGTCGGCTGTGCAGGAACGATGTCTTTTGGACCGAAGAGGCCGCAGGTGAGCCTGTCTATGGGATCGGCGGACAGCTTGTCTCTTTTCTTCTGGACACCTATGGATTGCCAAATGTAAAGCGTATTTTCCTCAGATCGTATTTCGATGACCCTCACCTCCCAAAGCACATCGAGGATGTAATTGGTGAGCCACTAGACTCCATTGAGAAGAAGATTGCCAACTTCTAGCACACGGATATAGACAAAGCGTCATCTTGGTTGCGTGTGTTTTCTGCATGGCTGTAGTGGGCCCCAATGCGTCGTGTTTTATCCAGACAGATCCTGCCACATCAGGAATCGATTCAAGCCTTCCCGTTCTATGGCTAAAAGCCACATTGCTCTACGTCTTGAACGACAGGAATATCTGTATTATTCCCTCAGTCTGATGCTCTTCTCTTCACTTGACAGCGTACAAGCGATGCCACAACCGACCTGTGCTTTCCGGCAGATGTTGGAGATATGGCCACCGACAACACCAGTTCGGAGAGATGAACCAGCAATCAGGAGCCAACCATGACCACCGTTAAACTCGCCGGCGCTGCCTGGTCCTTCGTCGGCGCCACTTTGCCGGAATCGGCCGCTATATGGCAGGCGCTTGGAATAGAGGCGATGGACCTGATCGCCGTGCCCGGCGGGCTGCTCGACTCGCGCGCCATCGAACGCGATCCGGAGGGGCAAGCCCGCCGCGTAACCGGGGCCGGCCTCCCGCTCAGCAATCTGCTCTACATCTTCGGGGATGGTTTCGACGACAGGCCGGTCAACTCCATCGATGAAAGCGTGCGCGCCGCCAACCGGGAAACGTTCAAGCAGGTACTCCGGTTCTGCAAAGCCGCACACATCCCGTCGGTGCTGGTGCTGCCGGGCGTTGACCAGGCGGGCGTCACTCACGAAGAGGCCGTGGAGCTGTCCGCGGCCGCGATGAACGAACTCGCCGCGCTGGCCGCCGCCGAAGATGTGCTGTTTCTGTTCGAACCGCACGTCGAATCCGTGCTGGAAAGCCCCTTCGATACCTTGACATTTCTGCAGCAGAATCCCGCGCTCAAAATCGTGCTCGACTACTCCCACTTTATGGCGCAAGGCTATGGTCCGGGCGACGCCGATCCCCTCGGCCCCTATGCCGGCCATGTCC
This sequence comes from Caldilineaceae bacterium, assembly GCA_022821545.1. Taxonomy (GTDB): domain Bacteria; phylum Chloroflexota; class Anaerolineae; order Caldilineales; family Caldilineaceae; genus Bin5. The sequence goes on along the minus strand of JAJEDJ010000002.1, from coordinate 145,391 downwards.
ATCTGCGGCATGCCTGCAACGGCAAGCTGCAGGCGCGCTGGGATGACGGAGAGCTCGACCTTCACGCCGTGGTCGAAGTGCTCGACGCCGCCGACTACAACGGCTACCTCACCCTCGAGTATGAACACGACCCGTGGCTGGACTGTGACCAAGTGGACGTGATGACCGAGAGCATCAAGATGCGGGATGAGATGAGACGCCTGCTGGCGGAGTACTCTATCGCTCAAGAATAACACCGCCCTCTGGACAGGATTCAGACAATGCTCTCCGTTCGCAGCGGCGCCCTTCTTCACGAACTGAAAACTGGAACTTGGAAACGCCCATGACTGACACTGCCCGAATCGCCGTCATCGGAACCGGATGGTGGTCCACGACCGCCCACATTCCCGCGCTGCAGGCCAACCCGGACGCCGACCTCGTCGCCCTGGCCGACGTCCGCTCCGGCGCGGTCGAGAAGGCGGCCCGGCATTTCGGCGTGGAACGGACCTATACCGATCTTCACGAAATGCTGGCGCAGGAGCGGCTCGACGGCGTCGTCATCGCGGTCTGGCACGCCGCCCATTACGAGGCCGCGCGCCCCTGCCTCGAACACGGGCTGCACGTGGTCCTGGAAAAGCCGATGACGCTGTTCGCAACGCACGCACGCCATCTCACCGAACTCAGCCGCGAGCACCGATGCCAGCTGATCGTCGGCTACCCCTGGAACTACAACCCCCATGTGCTGCGGGTGAAGGAGGTGCTCGGCTCGGGGCGGCTGGGCGGGATCCGCTATATCAACAACATGTTCGCCTCCAGCGTCATCTCGCTGTACCGGGGCGATGACAGCGTCCACGACAACCTGTACCAGTACCCGGTTACCGGCCCCGGCGACGTCTACAGCGATCCAGTCCGCTCGGGCGGCGGCCAGGGCCATCTGCAGGCAACCCATTCGATAGGACTGATGCTGCATATGACCGGGCTGAGGCCGGTCGGCGTGCTCGCGCTGATGGACAACCTCGACACACGGGTGGACGTCGTCGACGCCATGATCGTGCAGATGGACAACGGCGCGCTCGCCAGTGTCGGCAGTTCCGGCACACTGCATGCGGGTGGCCCGGAGCAAGAGATGGTCGTGCAGATCTACTGCGACCGGGGGTGGATCAACGCCGACATCATCAAGCGCAGCTGTACAATCTACTATGCAGACGGCTCCGTGGAGGAGTTGCCGCCCTTGACCGACGAGCAGAGTTATCTGTCGTCGGCGCCGGCGGACAACCTCGTCGACGTCATCGTCCGCGGCGCGCCCAACCGGTCGCCCCCGGAAGTCGGCTGGCACACCGTCGAGCTTCTCGACGCCGCCTACCGCTCAGCCGCCGCTGAAGGCCGCCGCGTGCCGGTCAACTCCCTGTATGAAATTGGTTCCTAGTCCAAAGAGGCTGCATCCGACCCGAAGGTATGGTGTCACTAAAAACTAAAAACTGACTACCAAAAACTGCCTACTAAAAACCGCCCTTACGGAGCCTCAACCGTGAAAATCTTCATGGTAACCGACATGGAAGGCGTGGCCGGCGTCGTCTCCTTCGCAGACCAGTCCTTTCCCGACGGCCGCTACTACGATGCCGGCAAGAAGCTCGTGACCGGCGAGGTCAACGCCGCGGTGGACGGCCTGTTGGATGCCGGGGTGGAGGAGGTCCTCGTCTGGGACGGTCACGGCGCCGGCGGCATCGACTTCGACACACTGCATCCGGCCGCGCTCCTGCTGCATGGCCGGCCCTCCCCGCCCTGGAGCCGGTTGCAGGAGGTGATCGGCCGTTACGACGCCTTCGTCATCGTCGGCCAGCACGCCATGGCCGGCGTCGTAACCAGCAACCAGAACCACACGCAGAACAGCCGCACCGTGGACGCCTACCGGCTCAACGGCAAACCGATCGGCGAGATCGGACAGCTTGCTCTCTTCATGGGCGGGCTGGGGTTGCCGCTGCTATTCCTGAGCGGCGAACAGGACGCCTGCCGGGAGGCGGAGGAGTTGGTGCCGGGCATCACCACCGCGGCCGTGAAGGAGGGGTTGGGGCGCGGCTCCGCCATCTCACTCTCTGCGCAGGCGGCGCGGCAGCGCATCCGCGAGAGCATCGCGGCAGCCGTGGCCCAGCATCGCCAGGCCCCGATCGCGCCCCTGGTCTGGCCCGGCCCCTATGATCTGGAAAAGCGCTTCTTCCATACCGACACCGCCGACGCCGAGATGAACAAAGCGGGCGCCGAACGCGTGGACGCGCAGCGCGTGCGCTTCCGCAGCGACAACATCCTCGATATCGTCTACCGATGAACAGCAGTTTTCAGTTTCTGGCTTTGAGTAACTGCAACATACGAGGACAAGGTGTCATCTTAGACTGAAGACTGGCTGCCGCTGCCTCAGTAGAGCCCCGGGCCCATGTCGGGCGGCAGGGACAGCTGGCCGTCTGCAACCTGGAAATAGGCGGGATGGGCGGCCTGTTCGCGGGGCCGCGACAGGGGCATGAACTGGCGGTAGTTGCCCTCGAAGCAGTCCACGTCCAGGCGCAGGTGGGCGCAGAAATTGACACTGTGGACCAGCGCCAGGCCGGGGTTGGTGAGGTCCTGCAGCGTGAGATAGAGACCGTGGTGGCGGCCCCAGCAGTAGGCCAGCAGCGAATGGGTATGCCCTTTGCAGGTCTTCACCGCCAGCCCCGACCAGCCCAGGCGGTGAATCCAGTCGAGATTGTCGATGTCGTCAAGGCTTTCGTCGACCACCACCGGCACGCGCGCGGCCACGTCGTGCAGCGTATCGCTATAGGCGCCCAGGTCGCGGGGGGTGGGCTGCTCGATATAGTCCAGCGCCGCCAGTGCCTGCGGCCTCTCCGCGGCCACCCGGTCCAGCACTTCGAGCATCATGGCAGCCTGTTGGTAGGCCTCATTGGGGTCCACCGACAGGCGCGGTCCGCCCGCCATACCTGCGGCTTCCATCGCCCGGGAAGCGGCCGTGTGTACTTCGATCAGCCGCGCGGCGTCTTCCGCCGGCGACTGGCCGCGCAGCTTGAGCTTGAAATAGCGCAGACGGTCGCGTTCGATCCAGGTCGTCAGGTCGGCGGGAAGTGTAGAGGGGTTCTCTCTTTCCTCACGCCTCTCCGCTCTCTTCTCATTTGTCGGGGTGAGGGCGTCGTTGAAGCCGACCACATGTTGCACGGACAGCGTTCCCCGCCTCGGGCCCAGGTAGTCCGCCGGGTAGCGGCCGGCGAAGTCGGCGCCAAGGCCGGCGCTCAGGTCCTGGTTCAGATAATCCGCCGTGTACGCGGCGTAGAGCGGCGCCGCCAGGGCCGCGCCCCAGGCATCGTGAAGGGCGGCGTCGAAAGGCGCCATGCAGTTGAGCACGGCCAGCCGCGGCATTTGCACTTTGCCGCCGCCATCTGCCGGCCATGTGGCAAAATCCAAACTCGGCGTCTTCTGCAGGGGAGGCTCATCCTCTGCCAGTTGCGCCGCCAGTTCGACCGCGGCCTGTTCCAACCTGATCCCCTTCTGGATCGGATCTTCGTACCGGTCATCCTCCAGCCAGGCGGCAATGGCCCTGCACAGTTGCCGCATGATGCGGTCCTTCTCCTCGTGCTCCAGATCCGGCGCGGGGAAGGCCCACACGTCCGAGAGCAGGATCGCGCCGGTCCCTTGCACGGCCGCGCCCCCGCGCGTGCGCGCATGCACAGTGACCGCGGCAAAGGTGATCGCCTCGATCACGCCCTTGCTGAGATGCAAAGGGACGCTCAGCCGCTCATCGTCGAAGGTGACCTCCACGCTCTCCACGCGGATATCGGTCGCTTTCATGGCAGTGGCCCTCTTCTGTAGCAGTAGCTCTCTTCTGTAGTTGTAGATCGTGGAAATGCGATTGCCGATTGGCAATGCCTGAACGCAGCGCTGCGAAGCAGTTGGCGCATTGAGGCGGTTCCGGCGACAATCGAAGTGGTTACGCGGCTCGTCGAACAAGGAATCCGGATCAAGAACTGAAAGCTTTCCATGCCCAAAGACCGTTCTTACGTCCGCGCCAGCGATATCGGCGCCTGGAGCTTTTGCAATCGCGCCTGGTGGCTGGCCAAGGTGCAAAAGGCGCCGCACGAACGCCCGCAGCAGCTGGACTGGGGCGATCAGTCCCATGCCGACCACGGGCGGCTCACGTCGCGGGCGCAGCGGCTGCGCAAGAGCGGGATCGCGCTCCTGGCCGGTGGCCTGGTCCTGCTCGGATTCGTGCTGCTGGCGCAGCTGCTCCTGTGACAAGCCGCAGCGAACCTGCTCAGAACAGATTGAGCCACCCCTCGCCGAACGCGCTGGCGAAGACGAGACTGACAATACTCATCAGCTTAATCAGAATATTCAGGGACGGCCCGCTCGTGTCTTTGAACGGGTCGCCGACGGTGTCCCCGACGACCGCGGCCTTGTGCGCCTCCGAGCCTTTGCCGCCCATGACGCCCGTCTCGATCCACTTCTTCGCGTTGTCCCAGGCGCCGCCGGAGTTGGCCATCATCACCGCCAGCATGAAACCGGAAGCGATGGCGCCGATCAACATGCCGGCCAGCGCCTGCGCGCCCAGCACAAAGCCGATCAGCAGCGGCACGACCACCGCCAGCGCGCCCGGAATAACCATCTCGCGCAGCGCGCTCTGCGTGCTGATGGCGACGCAGGTCTTGTAGTCCGGTTTGGTCGTGCGTTCCATGATGCCGGGCATCTCGGCGAACTGGCGGCGCACCTCCAGCACGATCTCATAGGCGGCCTTGCCCACCGCAGTCATCGTCAAGGCGGCAAAGAGATAGGGAAGCATCGCGCCCACCAGCATGCCGGGGATCATCGTCGAGCTCAACAGGTCGAGCGTCTCGATATTGGCGGCCTGCACATAGGCGGCCATGAGCGCCAGCGCGGTCAGCACCGCGGAGCCGATGGCGAAGCCTTTGCCTGTGGCCGCGGTCGTATTGCCCAGGCTGTCGAGCGCGTCGGTGCGGTCGCGCACCTCGTCGGGCAGGTCGCTCATCTCCGCGATGCCGCCGGCGTTGTCGGCGACGGGGCCGTAGGCGTCGGTTGCCAGGGTGATCCCCAGCGTGCTGAGCATGCCGACACCGGCCAGGGCGACGGCGAAGAGACCGTTGTCGCCCCCCAACCACAGCGCCAGCATGATCGCCGCGGCGACGATCAGGACCGGCGGCAGCGTGCTGTTCATACCGACGGCCAGCCCCTCGATGAGCAGGGTTGCCGCGCCGGTCTCGGCCTTCTCCGCGATGCCCTGGGTGGGCTTCTCGGTGTAGCTCGTAAAGTACTCGGTGAACCAGCCGATGCCGTTGCCTGCCACCAGCCCGACCAGAATGACGGCGAGGAAGTTCCAGCCGACGCCGGTATAGGCGACCACGCCGGCGGCCAGGATCAGGACGATCACCGACGCGCTGTAGATGGCCCGGCGCAGCACGCCCAGCAGATCTTCCTGCGACGCGCCCTCCTGCGCCCGCACCAGAAAGGTGCCGATCAGGGCGGCGATCACGCCCACGCCCGCGACGAGGAAAGGCAGCACGATGCCGGCGCCGTCTGCCACCACCGCGCCCAGCGTGGCCGCGGCGATGATGGAGCCGCTGTAGCTCTCGAAAAGGTCCGCCCCCATGCCGGCCACGTCGCCCACGTTGTCGCCCACGTTGTCGGCGATCACCGCGGGATTGCGCGGGTCGTCCTCGGGGATCCCCTGCTCCACCTTGCCCACAAGGTCGGCGCCCACGTCGGCGGCCTTGGTATAGATGCCGCCGCCGACACGGGCGAAGAGCGCGATCGAGCTGGCGCCGAAGCCGAAGCCGGTGATGTAGAGAATGTTGCCGTTGAAAAGAAAGTAGAGGATCGTCATGCCGAGCAGGCTGAAGCTGACGACGGCCATGCCCATGATCGAGCCGCTGCTGAAAGCGACGCGCAGGCCGTCGTCCAGGCTCTTGCTGGCCGCGGCCGCCGTCCGCACGTTGGCGCGCACCGCGATGAACATGCCCAGGTAGCCGGCCGCGCCCGACGCGATCGCGCCGAGGATGAAGCTGAGCGCGGTCTGCCATGCCAGGAAAACGGCGATGATGACGGCGACGACGACGACAAATCCGCCCAGGAACGTATACTCCCGGTTGAGAAATGCGGCCGCGCCCTCCTGAATGGCGGCGGCGATCTCCTGCATCACCTGGTTGCCTTTGTCCATGGCGAGGACGCGGCGCGCCTGAAAGACCAGGTAGATCAGCCCCAGAACAGCGATGACCAGGGCAAAGGTGATCGCCGGCGTCCCGAGCGTATCGATCCCTGCGCTCATATAGAGAAGTGGTTGCGCAAACAACATCGAGAGTCCCTCCAGGTAGTAACGAATAGCCAGCAACCTGCGGCGCTTGCTATGAAAGACTGGAACTAAACAATGATAACGCCTTTCTGCCAGTGGAAAAAATCGGCGAAGTAGGCTATTTTGTTTATAATCTGCTCACCGCCTTTACTCTCACCGCAGTCCTTCATTCAATCACACATTACGGTTCAGACAAAAGGAATTCCATGACTGAACAGACGGTCTCCGAACAGTTGGATCTGAGCGGCAAAGTCGCGATCGTTACCGGCGCGGCCGGCCTGCTGGGCGCCGCGATGAGCCGCGGGCTCGCGGAAGCGGGCGCAACCTTGGCGGTCACCAGCCGCGACGAAGAGCGGGCCGCCGAGTTTGCCGAAACATTGCCCGGCAGCGGCCACGCCGGCTTCGGCCTGGCGCAGGACGACGACGACGCCATTCCCGCTTTCGTGCAGGAAGTAGTGCGGCGCCTGGGCAAGGTGGACGTTCTGGTCAACAACGCCTACGGCGGCGGCGCGCCCAGCATCGACACCGCCAGCGCCGAAGATTTCAACCGGGCCTACCACACCGGCGTGACCGCCTACTTCCTGCTGGCGCGCGAAGTTGTGCGCCATCTGCGCGGCCGCAACGCGCCCGGCTCCATCATCAACATCGCCAGCATGTACGGGGTCGTCGCCAGCTACCCGGAGGCCTACACCGGCTTCGGCGTCAACAGCCCCCCCAACTATCACGGCCTCAAGGGCGGCCTCATCCACCTGACCCGCCATCTGGCGGTCTACTGGGCGCAGGACGGCGTGCGCGTGAACGCCATCAGCCCGGGGCCCTTCCCTTCTCCCAACGTGCGCGCAGGGGAGCCGGAGTTCGTTGCCAGGCTGGCCGAGCGCGTGCCCATGAAGCGGATGGGCGAGCCCGAAGAGTTGAAAGGGCTGGTGGTCCTGCTGGCCAGCGACGGCGGCAGTTACATCACCGGCCAGAATATCCTGGTCGACGGCGGCTGGACCGCGTGGTAGAAGGGCAGAGGCTAGTGTTGATAATCAGCGGCCTGAACTGGCCGCTCGCCGCGAAAAAATGACGTCAAATAAGGACGACAATAAAAGGGGCATGAGGAAACCTGATGACTGAAATCGGACGTGCAAAAGAGCTGCTGGATACGCCCGCGCTGTGGGTGGACCTGGATATATTGGAGCGCAACATTGCGCTCCTGATGGACAACTTCAAGGACGCCGGCGTCAACTGGCGCCCGCACACGAAAGGCATAAAAATTCCGGCGATCGCGCATAAGATGATCGACGCCGGCGCGCTCGGCGTCACCTGCGCGAAACCGGGCGAGGCCGAAGTGATGGTGGCCGCCGGCGTGCGCGACATCCTGATCGCCAACCAGGTCGTGGGCGCGCAGAAATACGCCCGCATTGCCGCGCTGCAACGCCACGCGAGTGTCAAGATCGCTGTGGACAACACCGCAACGCTGGAGGAGCTAGGCGCGGCCGCCCAGGCCGTCGGCGTCGAAATTCCGGTCGTCGTCGAGCTCAACGTGGGCATGAACCGGGCCGGTGTCGAGCCCGGATCCGCGGCTGTCGCGCTGGCCGGCGCGGTCCACGAGCAGGACGGGCTGCGCCTCGCCGGAATGATGGCCTGGGAGGGACATACACTGGACATCAAGGATGACGATGCGCGCGCCGGCGCGATCCAGCAGTGCATCGGCCAGCTGGCGGCCTCGGTACAGGCCGGCCGCGACGCGGGGCTGCCGGTCGAGATCGTCAGCTGCGGCGGCAGCGGCACGATGGATGTAACGATGCGCCAGCCGGAAGTGACCGAGATCCAGGCCGGGGGCGCCATCTTCGGCGACGCCACCTACCAGATGTGGGGTGTGCCGACCGATCCCGCCCTCTTCGGCCAGGCCGTTGTCACCAGCCGCCCCGCGCCCGACCGCATCATCACCGACGCCGGCTTCAAAACGCTGCCCGGCATGGAACGCCAGCCCAAAGCCGTCAGCCTGGAAAACGTCGTCAACATCTCCGCCTCGGCCGAACACGGCGTGATCACCCTCTCCGAGCCCAACAAGAGCGTACAAGTGGGCGACGTGCTCGATTTCATCGTCGGCTACGGCGACGCGACCGTCTTCCTGCACGATGCCATGTACGGAGTCCGCAACGGCATCGTCGAAACGGTCTGGCCAATCAGCGCACGCGGGAAGCTGCGCTAGCAGATCGACGTGAAGTGCAGTATCGAAGGTTGCTTAGGACAGCCAAAACAGATGAGATCAGCAGAAGAGATTCTCACAATTCTGGACCATACGAAACCCGAACTTGAACGGCGCTTCGGCGTGCGTCGAATCGGCCTCTACGGGTCCTATGCCCACGGCACGCAAACCGAATCCAGCGACATCGACCTGATCGTGGAACTGAAGGAGCCGAAGTTCGACGCTTTGGCAGGCCTTTACATCTACATGGAGCAAGTCCTGGAACGCAAGGTGGATATCCGCCGCCTCAGCAAGAAAATCGATACGCCCTTCATGCGTCGAATCGAAAGAGAAGCACTGTTCGTATGAGTGACACTGTCCGTGATAGCTTGGAGAATATCCGTGCGTCGATTCTCCTCATTCAGTGCCGATTCGTCGATATTCAAACAGCCGACCAGCTGCTATCAGATGCCGATGGCCTTTTGACTCTGGATTCGATCGCAATGCGTCTACAGATTATTGGTGAAAATGTAAAGAGTCTGGCAAGCCTGAATCCAGAACTGTTGCAGAAATACCCTGAAATAGAGTGGGATAAGATCATGCGTATGCGCGATATTATCTCCCATCATTACGATGCCTTGGATCATGAAATCATCTTCAGTGCCTGCAAAGAAAGTATTCCTGAATTGCAGAGCGTCATAGAACTCATGGTCAAGGATGCCTCAACGGATTAGCCCCTGCCCCAGAGTGACACGGCGCTTAAAAACCGGACGCGAAAGAGGACAACCATGAACATCGACGTCGTCGAACTCGCCAGTGAACTGATCGCAATGCCCTCGGAGACGCCGACGAGCAACCGGCCGATCTCCGACTTCCTGCGCGGGGTGCTGGAGGAGAGCGGCTTCACCGTCGAGGAAGTCACCTATATCGACCCGTCCGGTGAGGAAAAGGTCAGCCTGGTCGCCAAGAAAGGAACGGGACCCGGCGGGCTGGGCCTGTTCAGCCATTCGGACACGGTGCCGGGCGACATAGGCTGGGACCCGTTCACGCCGGCGCTCGAAAATGGGAAGCTGGTGGGCCGCGGCGCGGCCGACATGAAGGGCCCCCTGGCCGCGTCGATCGCCGCGGCCAGCCGCTTCAACGACAATGACCTCAAGCAGCCGCTTGTGGTCGTCGTCACCGCCGACGAGGAGGGCGGACACATCGGCGCGCACGATATCGTCATCCGTTCGCAGACATTGACGAGCGGCTGGCCCCAATACTGCATCGTCTGCGAGCCGACCGAGTTGCAGCCGGTCTATGCGCACAAGGGCGGCGCCGGCATCACCGTCACCGCGCGGGGCATCGCCGCGCACACCAGCACCGACAGGGGCGAATCGGCCAACTTCAAAATCGCCCCCTTCCTCGCCGAAATGGCTGACCTTGTACCGGTGTTTCGCAGCGAGCAACGCTTCCAGAACCCGCTCTTCGACCCGCCCACCAACGGCTTCAACATGGTGATCAGCGACGGCGATACCGCCACCAACGTCAGCGCGGCGCGCACCGTTGTCCGCCTCAGCATCCGCGCCATGCCGGACGCCTGTTTCGAGGAGGCGGTGCAGATGGTTGTGCGGCGGGCCGAAGCGCACGGCCTGGAGGTTGAGCATTGGAGCATCAGCCCCTTCTTCGCCTCTGCGGACGGCCCGCTCGCCCAGGCGGCCTGTCGCGCCACCGGCGCGCCCGAGGCGGTCACCGTGCCCTACGGCACCGAGGCCGAGTGTTATCAGAACTATGCCGACGCGCTCGTACTCGGGCCCGGCAACATCGCGCAGGCCCACACCGTCGGCGAGTGGATAGCAATCGAGCAGTTGCACGAGGCCGTGGAAGTGTACACCCGGCTGATCGAGGATCTTTGCGGATCGTGATCAGCAGGCCGACGGTTGGACGCGGTGACCGTGCGGACCTCCACGAGAGAAGACCTGAAGGGAAAGGGCAATGCTATGGAGATCGACGTTGTCGAACTTGCCAGTGAACTGATCGCAATGCCCTCGGAGACGCAGACGAGCAACCGGGCGATCTCCGACTTCCTGCGCGGTCTGCTGGAAGCGGGCGGCTTCGCGGTCGAAGAGCTGACCTACATCGACCAGTTCGACGTCGAAAAGGTCAGCCTGGTCGCCAAAAAGGGCGCCGGGACAGGCGGGCTGGGCCTGTTCAGCCACTCGGACACGGTTCCCGGCGACGCCGGCTGGGATCCCTTCACGCCTGCCCTGGAAGATGGACGCCTGGTGGGACGCGGCTCGGCCGACATGAAGGGTCCCCTGGCCGCATCGATCGCCGCCGGCTGCCGCGTCAACGCCGCCGACCTCAACCGCCCGCTGGTCATCGCCGTCACCGCGGACGAGGAGCGGGGGCACACCGGCGCGCACGATATCGTCATCCGCTCGCAGACATTGACCGGCGGCTGGCCCCAGTACTGCATCGTCTGCGAGCCGTCGCAGCTGCAGCCGGTCTATGCGCACAAGGGGGGCGGCAGCGTCATCGTCACCGCGCATGGGGTGGCCGCGCACACCAGCACCGACAAAGGCGTGTCGGCCAACTTCATTATCGCCCCCTTCCTGGCGGAGATGGCCGAGCTGGCCCAGACCTTCCGCACCGAAAAACGCTTCCGGAACACGCTCTTCGACCCGCCCACCAACGGCTTCAACCTGGTGCTCAACGACGGCGGCACCGCCTCCAACGTCACCGCCGCCCGAACCGTCGCCACCCTCAAACTGCGCGCCATGCCCGACGCCTGCTTCGAAGAAGCGGTGCAGATGGTCGTGGAGAGAGCCGAAGCGCACGGCCTGGACGTCTCCCACAGCAGCGGCGGCCCGTTTTTCGCCGACGCCGACGGCCCGCTCGCCCATGCGGCCTGCCGCGCCACCGGCGCGCCGCACGCGGTCACCGTCCCCTACGGCACCGAAGCCGAGTGCTATCAAAGGTATATGGACGCCCTCGTCCTCGGCCCCGGCAACATCGAACAGGCCCACACCGTCGGCGAGTGGATCGCCATCGAGCAGCTGCACGAGGCGGTGGAGGTGTATACGCGGCTGATTGGGGATTTGTGTGGGTAGCGAATTCTGACAATTCAGTTGCTTCACGTCACCGGCCCGTACTCCGGAAGTATTTCTGTATCCTCTCGAATCGACTGCAATCCCCCCATCCACGCAAGAGGCCGTAGACCTGAACCGCAGAATCGAAGGACCTACTCAAATAAAATACCGCCTGCCGCCCCTTGTCGGAGCCGTGTCCAAGGAGGGCGAGCAACTTGCAAAGGTCGTGCTCCCTGATCGTTCCGGGCCTTCCAAAGGCTTCAATCAGGGTCTTGATACCAAGTTCTATGGCGAGATGCAACGTCGCAGGAAGTGTTGCTCCGGTCCCAAGATGCACATGCCCACACTGCCCTTAGTCTGAACGCCATGCCTCAAGTCTTCTTCACATATTGTACGATATATCGTACAATATGACCATGTCCACGATCCTGCGAAGCGCGGCGCTGAGCTGGTCATCCTCCTGTGCGGCGGCGACAAGGACAGCCAGCGTCGAGACATCGAGCGGGCCAGGAGAATGGCGACGGAATGGAGGGGCTAATGTCTGAGGAGTATCGACAGTTCGACGCAGCAGATTACATCAAGAGCGAGGAGGATGCCCGTGGGCTTCTCAGTGCGGCTATGGATGAGGACCCGGGGGACGGGACTGTAATTCGCGCTGCCCTACGGCAGGTCGCCCGGACGCAGAACATGAGCGCCCTTGCCCGCGACACCGGGCTAAACCGCGGCAACCTCTATTCTGCGCTGTCTGAAGGCGGCAATCCCACCCTCGCAACGCTGTTGAAGGTCGTCAACGCCTTGGGGCTGAGGCTGCGCCTTGAGCCCGCTGAGGACCGCGCGCCGGACGCGCAACCGGGCCGGTAGTGGAATCTCCCAGCAGGGACCGGCATCGACGTAGCCCAGCCCTTGGCATCGCACGTTGTTAAGGGAGGATCTGCGATGAACGAAAAGTGACCTGCCCCCGAATGTCCCCTAAAACATGCCTTCGAGCGGACATTGCGGACATTTGCTATGAAAAGATTCATAAGAGTACCCCGTTTCTCCGCCTGATTCCCCCTTTACGAACGGGCCGCCATCCCCCTCCTGGCGAAACCTGCTACGCGCCGTCAGGCCAAAGGCGAACCCATTTTGTTCGACAGACACTTCGTGAACCAATAACCAAGGGCACCCCATGGGGTGCCCTTACCTATAATAAATGTTCCCGCCGACTGTCTTTTGGGCTAATCTAGCGTACAACCTGGGATGCGAATGCCCTGCGCTCTCTGCCCAACACTGAAGTGAATCCCTACTTTGGACCACAAAACGGGGAAGATACGACACATCGGGACGGATGCGGCCGGCACTGAGCGGCCTGCCGCCGTCGGAGCACGCAGTGCTCTTCAGCCGGCGTGCGATCCTTGAGACACTGTCAAATCGTCTTACTGCTTTCAAGTGTTCATAGAATCATGTATCCTCTAAGTCATCCCTCCTGATTGCATCGTCGGACTCCTGAGCATACCAGCGAGATACGAATTGAAACGTCTCGGCAAGATGATAAAACTCCTCACTTTCCAACAGTTCGGCTTTTTTTCTAAAGGATTCTGCTAGTTCTTTTTCTTGGACGCCCGTTCCTTCGACTACGTGGATTCCTCTAGAATTACACACGGCAAGGGAGTAGGAATGTCTCATTACTTCTGCTTTTTCATCATTTAGTGCTTTGGCAACGGTACGATGGATCCACAGTCCGTCTGGATCTGGAGGTGCATGGAAGATGACATTTGCGAGGCAATCTTGTACTGCCTCTAAGAGATCCGTGGATTCGCAGAGTCGGTATACTTCTGCAAGCCATTCTTCAAACACATCGGAATGAAACTCTCCGTTGGGGTCTGTTCCTGGCACTGTTTTCCATCTATAGTTCAGCAAGGTATACGCATGGTCAAGTATGTCAATTTCAAGCTGGCTAAGTTTTTCTCTGTCCAAATGATGGTGTGGGATAGACCTGTGACGCCAACGAAACTCAACAATTTTGTAGAAGTATGCTGGGTCAGAATTGATGCGGTTGAAGATCGTCTTGGGGTATGCTCTTCGGTTGTCGTCAAGCAGGTCAAAGTGTCTCCATTCTACCTCAAGTAGGATTTCGACGGGCAGGTCTGGATTCAATTGAACTTCTTCAATAATGAATCTAATCTTGTGGCCGATTTCTTCATGTGGCGAATATGTAAGAAATGATTCTGAGAGGAGTACTCGACAAGCGAGGTGGTGATCATAAGGTTTTTTGAGAAAACGCAATGTTGTCAAGCATTCAACTGCTTCACGAATGCGATTATGTGAGACTAGCTTTTCGATTGCAGGGTTGCAGTTTCCTTCAAAGTCACGGGGAAGCCAGACGTGTGCTCGTTTCCAGTATTCTCCTTCATCCGAGCCGAGCCAGGCATTTGCTCGATTCCAAGTTTCAGGAATAAAGGGCATCCAACTGAGGAAGATACTGGATTGAGTTGGTGTCCAATTTAAACGGTCAAGTTTGTCCACCCATGCCCATTGTTGGAGTGCCCACCTGCGCGCCAAGTACCTTTTTGCAAACTCGTTGTGTTTTTCATCGGCATCTGGCATCAGGATTGCAGGAAGCAAGTATTGGTCCATTTCGGAGTTTGCGAGTTCAGCCAAGTAGTAGCCAAAACTGCCTGAATCATCGACTTCTTCTGCAATCCTGACGACCTCCTCTGTGCTGAAAGATCCAAGCAGGTCTTTCAAAGTTGAGAAGCGCAATGATTCTATCTGTTGCTGCCGTTGATCCCAGTCGTCTGAAATATCGGTAAGCAGGAAGGCTTCGTTACTGAATACAATTCCAACAGTAACTCTCGGGGCTCTAGGTTTGATCTCTTTGGCAACCTTTTCGATTTCAAGCATGTCACCTTCCGTCATTGCCCAAGAAGCGGTTTCAAACTCTTTGTGTTTGCGATGAAGTGCTGTGATTTGTTTCCATAGAACCAGTCTTTGGTCAGTTGGTCTGGAAACTGTGGCGTCAGACGCGATGTGATTCAAAATTCTTTTGAAAGCAGAAGGCGAAAGGTCAGTGAACAGATCAACGAATCTCGTATCGGTTAGTTTCTCGTAATCTTCACAGGCCAAATCGACAATCAAGTCAGACAAGGTTTCGTTTTGCAGCATCATCTCTCGTTGTGATGATGCTATAGGCAACCAATCATCAGGGATAATCCTTCGCCACACCGGGCGGCACTGAATTACCACAGTTCCGACTCTAGAGGGAAACATATCAAGCAAGAGCCTCCATCCTGTGTTTGGGGCTTCCTGGAGTACTGCTTTCACCGCCTTCATTCTGTTCTGGGTGTTAGCCATGGTTTGTGGGAGCAGAGGGAATAGAATTCTGGAGAGAGATTGTAAGGAACCGTTGCTTTCGTCTGCTCTTAAGTTAGACTCCGAAAGTTTGCCCAACAGAACACATGCTCTCAACAAGAAATCTTGGCTCCAGGCAAGAGATTCAATTGCCCAAGGTAGACCAATGGGCAAATCTGGCGTATCCCCAATGCCGTACACAGATGAGCTCAGCCTGACAACAAAGTCGTCGTCCTGTTCAATCGTGTTACAAACGGCGTCCAGAAAGCCATGTGGTGACGCTTCGGCAAGGAGATGCACTATCTTGTCTGATGTGACCCACTTTTCGTCATCGAAACTGTGGACAATTTCCTGAACAATAGGTGAAACAAACTCTTCAATGTTTCTCTTTGACAAAGAGCTTGTGACTTCTGGATAGCATCCCCAAAGTGCAAGCGTTTCAGAAAGCCCCTTTCTTATTTCAAATGAGATGCGAGAATTCATCTTTTCCTTAATGGCTCGGTCATACTCAGCTTCTGTCAATTCAATTTGAAACCTATTGGGACAAAGAGCCATTGTTGCTGCTTTGCACAAGCTGCGCCAATGGCCTTCATCAAGAAAACGACCGAGAGCATACCAGCCGTCGAATCGAGCAATGAATTTCCACCAACGACCTATTTCGACAACTGGAGGGTTATGAATATTTGCAAACCTTCGGATTTGTCTTGTCCACTCAATGTAATCTTTGCCCGTTAGAGCCTGAACAATTTCACGGTCTGCTAACGAATTGTGGTCCCAAGACCCTACAAGCAACGCAAAGATAAGATCTTCGGCTCCCTCTTCATCCGCCCAGCTCGGATGTAAAGGTCGGCCCCTAATCATTCTGAGAGTATGAGTGAGATTTCTGCCGCTTTTTTCGGTTATTGTGTGTGCTCGATGGCTAGAGAATCCGGCCGAAGTCAATGCTCTATATATGTCACTAGTATGGGGATCCTGGAGGCGGAAATCAAGGTCGTCATTGATTCCCGCAAAAGGCGCGTCATAGATTACTGAGTGATCATTTGCAATTGCCTCCTGAATCAGTCTCGACCCTGCTTCTCCACTGATGTCTAGCGATGCATCTGCAATCAAGAATAGACCAGCGCCCGCGTAGGTTTTACATACTGTTGACCATACACTTGAGTCTGAAATTATGAGAGTGCGACCGGACACCACGCGGCGATTATCTTCTTCTAACGACGCAATAAACGCACAGACAAAGTCGGCAACCTGATCAGGAAAACGAGTAAGCAGTCTCAATTCACACTTGTTGTCTTTGAATAACAAGCATTCGAGTCTCTGAATGGCGTTGGCTCTGTTGCCAAGAAACAGGTCGGGAGTCAGCGGGTTTGAGCCGCCGTAAGATTGCAACAGTTTCCATCTTTCTTCCACGGTTTGGATGTTGTGTTCAGGGAGTCTGGTGATTTCTTGGGCCAATTGCTTGCCAATGCTTGGGTGTTCAGCGATCCAGTCAATGATGATGGTTCCGTCGATGATTTTGATATCTTTCCATTCGTTTTCCTTCTTTCTACTTGCCAGCCATTCTTTTTTTCCGTCAAGGCCCTTGGCGGTCCGCCACTCCTTCACCGACGAAAGGGGGTTGACAAGGACTAGTGTGGAATTCTGTCGGACTTCTTCAGGGACATCTTTTGTGCTTTTTCTGTAATCTTCCGTAGCCTTTTTCCTTGCAGGCCCGACGCCAATTTGCCAACAAGAATTGCCAGCTGGAACGAAGGGAGGGCAACCATTGTCATCTCTGAGGAAACCATCACAACCGGGCTGACCGATGCTGTCCCCGGAGGGGAAGTATCGTTCTGTTGCGTTGGGACAAGATTCGGAAACAAGGTCGTTAATGAGCGTAGGGATTAGACTTCTTGCTTCGACCGAGTTTGACCTTGCCCATTGGTCGAGCTGGTTTTCTGTCAAGAATGCAAACGACATGGTATTTCTCCTGAGCCCTGGCATATTGAAATGTGAAGTAGGCCCCAAGAATTGACCAACTTGCTAGGGTGTACTCTGGCGCGAAATCGGCTTCCCTCATCCCTACCGCTGGTTAAGAAATGCTCTAGGTATCTACAATAGACTCTGTTTATCCAATCCCCAACTCCGGCAGCCCCTCCACTACCTCCACCGTCTCCAGGCTCACGCTGATGACCTTGCCGATCAGGCGCACGATATACTCTGGATCCTCGACGCGATTGGGGTCGTTGACGATGCCGCTGCGTTTGTCGGTCTTGACGCGGTACTGGTCGATCACCCATTCGAGCGCCGAGCGGTTTCCGAGGCGGTAGTCAAACACTTCGCCGGGAATGCCGTCCAGCGTGAGGAAACTGTTGTAGCGCAGTTGCGTCTTGTCTTTGGAGAGGCGCATCTTTTCGACACGCCAGTCGAGCGGCATATCCGGCGTTTCGACCTGTGCGAGCGGGTATTCCGGCTGATCCTCATAGCCGACGTGAATCTGGGCAAGGCGGGCGCCGGCCGCTGCGAAGGCGCGAAAGTCGGGGGCGAAGGGAATGCGGGGCAGCTCGCGCTTCAGGTTGGCCTGATAGCGTTCACGGTAGCCAGGGTGGTGCAGAAGGCCGTAGACGTAGTGGAAGATGTCCCACTTGCTGATCGTGTCGTCGCCGTAGTGGACGCGGTACTGCGCCAGCGCCCAGTCGGTGATATTCTCGCGGCGGTGGCTGCCGTCCTCGGCGTAGGTGTAAAAGGGGAAGCATTGAGCTTTTTCAAAGGCCAAATCAAGGGCAGGGATCATGTTTGTTGCCAGACAACCAAAGCCCTTTCTGTCACCGATGCCAGCGACACATAAACTCCGGTTCTCTTTTTCAGTTCCAGGTGTGGGAAAGATGGACGGGAAGACATAGACAGCCTCGTTCATCACACGATCAAAGTATAAATTGGACTTCGTAAACGGGCGATAGAGAGCAGTTCTCACATTGTCTGGCGAAAACTCAGTGGTTCTCCCCCTTTTCAGATCCTGCTTTAGCGTATGACTCCACTTGATTCTCTCATTGTCATTTAGGACGAAATCATCAAGGTTTACCTCCCGATTATTTCGTTGTTCCCACTTGAACACTTGCTCATTATAAGTGTCGATTGTTCGTCTTGCGTTTTCAATCAGTTCGTCGCGCTTAAAGTTGCGGACCCATGCATCGCGGTTCGTACTAACTCCGAGGCTAAAAGCCTTGAACACGACGTCCTCGACCTCTCCTTCAGCCGTTTTTGCGTCCTTACTTCCTACCGGCACAAAAGTCTCGAATTCGGAATGTTGACCTTCAGTTAACCACGTATGCCGATGGTCTGGCGTCATTTGATCCCAGTCGATGCTGCCAGACTGTTGCTTTGCGTCGAGAAAACGATACTTCTCCTCCTTGCGCCAAAACTCATCAGTGCGGGCATAGAACACTTTTGTGTGGGGGTCCGCCTCGCCTTTCTTCTTGATGAGGAAGTTGATGCTGACACCGACCTGAATGCCGAAGACGTTGTGCGTTGTGCCGGAGAGCTTTGGATTCTTGCGTACGTTAGCCCCCAAATCGAGGATGTAGAGTGCATCAAAGTCGTTGGCGAGGTGTTTACGCATCCCGTCAAACGAAACACTGTCTAGAAACCCATTGTTCGTCACAAAGGCGACGAGCCCTTCGTCGCAGATGCGGTCTGCCGCCCAGCGGAATGCCTTTACATATGGGTCGGAAAGTTTGTTTTTATTCGTCGCTCTAGAGTCTTTGGAATAGGTTTCACGTACGCGTTTGTCCATCGTCGGATACTTGCGGTTCTTGTTGTTGTCGTTCTCATTGACCTGCCCCACGTTGTAGGGCGGATTGCCGATCACCACGAACATCGGCGTGCGCTTCTGACTCTCCGCCCGCTGCGTGTTCTCCGGCGCAAACAGCGGCAACTGCCGGTCCTCGGCCAAGTCAAACGTGTCCACCAGGCAGATGCCCTCGAACGGTTCATAAACGCCGGTGGCATCAAAGTACTCATGCTCGATATTCATGCTGGCGATGTAGTAGGGCAGCAGCATCACCTCGTTGCAGTGCAACTCTCCCTTGTACTTGCGCGCCAGCGCCGTGCGCGGGATCTCGCGCATCATGCGCACGATGAAGTTGCCCGTGCCCACGAACGGGTCGATGATATGCACGCCCTCGTCCGCCAGCGACCGGCCAAACTCCCTCTCCAGGATCGCAGCCACGCTCTTCACCATGAAGTCGACGATCGGCTGCGGCGTGTAGACGATACCGTGCGTATCCGCCACCTTGACCGAAAAGCCCTGGAAAAACTGCTCGTAGACCGTGTTTAGAAAGTGCTGCTTCTGCGAATAGTCGTGGATTGTCGCGGCCGTGCGCTCGATGGCGAGATAAAAGCGGTCCAGGCTGCCCAAAAAATCAGCGCGGCTGAATGACTGCGACGTGAGCGCGTGGATCACGCCTTCAATCTCGCTGGCGATCACGTTGCGGTGCGTAAAGTCAGGGTTGTTGAAGACCGTGCGAAACAGGCGCTCGGTGAGCAAGTGCTGGATCAGCATCTCCTCGACCGCGGCTTCCGACAGATTCGGGTTGATCGACTGGCGGCACTTGTCCAGAAAACCGGCAAAGGCCGTGGTAAACGCCCGATTGCTGCGCCGCTCCAGCTGGATCAGCTGCGCCAGGCCCTGGCCTATGTCGGCCACCCTGTCCTTGAACTGGGCTACCGCCTCCTCCCAGGCGGCGTACTCCTGCGGGCGGTAGCCGAAAAACGTTTGCAGCGTCTCGATCAGCTGCCCCGCGTCGGTCAGGTCGGCGTCGAGCGTCATGCGCCCGTTCTGCCACAGGATGGCGCGCTGCGGCGTCTGGAAGAGGATATTGTCGCTCGGGTACCCGGCCGCGAACTTGCTTTCAACCTCCGCCGGCAGATCGTCGTCAATATCCTTGGCTTCCCAGTAGCCGTGCGTCAGCCTGTAATTGTCGATCAGCGCGCCGTCCACGACGATGCGCTTGCCGCGCCGCGTGCTGACGGCGTGTTCGGGCACGAGAGTCCAGCCGCACTGCCGGGCGCAGTGTTCAAGAAGGGCCTGAAACGCGGCCCGCACGGCGGTTTCGTGGGTAATGCCGAGCTGGGCGAACTGGTCGAGGGCGGCGTAGTAGGACTTTACGGGCTTGTGGGTGGGTTTAAGGTTGAGGGTGGGCATATTGATTGGCTTAGCGTGAGTTATGGTAGAGTAGGCATTCAACAATAATACTACAGTCGCTGGCCAACGGGTGATGCCCTGGACCGGCACAGGGGTGGCAGGACATCGTTGTCAACTCTTGGCTTTCAATCTCTTCCTTCTCCTGCTAGGCGGGCAACTCCATTGCAGACCACATCTCTTTGTCAGTTCAGTTGTGGGCTAAGCTCACTTCCCTTTGCTTAGGGGGAAACCAAGATGCAGTCCATCTGGATGGAAAACTATCGTTGCTTTCGGTATAGACAGGATGTCCGGCTAGCTCCTTTGACTTTGCTAGTGGGCGAGAACAGTACTGGCAAGACGTCCTTTCTGGCTATGGTTCGCGCTTTGTGGGACACAGTCGTATTTAATGCCTTCGTTGAATTCAAAGAAGCTCCTTACGATTTGGGAAGTTACGACCAGATCGCGCATTATCGCGGTGGTCGCGGAGGAAGGGCAGAAGCGTTCAAGGCTGGATTTAGTACTGCCCACAATGGTCCAGACTTAGCAAGTGAGAACGAGACTCACCGCTATGAATTTACTTTTGAGCAAGGAGGCACTTCACCATTTACTGTCAAGGGACGCAAAGAACTTGAAGACAACTGGATCGAGTGGTTTTTTCACCCAACAGAACATTACTGGTTGCGATGCAGAACCTGTAGAGGAAGTTGGGAAACCATCGTTCCGGGATCAAATCCACTCTGGCCGCCAGCCGAACCATTTCATTTTTTCCGCGACAAGCATCCAGAATCCTTCAGACACCTAACTCCTTTGGACGGATCCCCTCCATTTGGCGCCGAGGACCACAAGCTCCTTGTGGAGACAGGGGGGGAAGTTCTCCCTTACAGACGCCTTTTTGCGAGCGCTCCTGTCCGCTCCAAACCTCGCCGCACCTATGATCCGGCACGTCCTACTCCAGAGCCCGAAGGCGAACACATTCCGATGTATCTTGCAGAGATTTCATTCTGGGAGAAAAACCTGTGGCAAGTGCTCAAGAAGCAACTCGAAGAATTCGGGAAGGGCGCAGGCCTCTTTGATGCAATTTCCATCAAGCATCTGGGACAAAGGAATACTGAACCTTTTCAGATGCAAATCAAAAAGTCGGGAGGCAAATTAAAGGGCCCTTGGCGAAACCTCATTGACGTTGGATATGGGGTTAGTCAGGTGTTACCTGTAATAACTGAATTGCTGCGGCAAGAGGAGACGCCTATGTTTCTGCTACAGCAACCAGAGGTCCACCTTCATCCGAGCGCCCAGGCCGCACTTGGCAGCTTGTTCTGCAGTATTGCGAGTTGGGACCGTCAGCTGATCGTCGAAACACATAGTGATCACCTGATTGACCGCGTGCGTATGGATGTGCGAGATCGTAGGGGTTCTCTTGAACCTAAAGACGTATCAATTCTCTATTTTGAAAGAGAAGGTTTGGAGGTGAACATTCACTCACTTGGCATAGACGAAATAGGAAACGTCGTGGGTGCGCCTGGCAGCTACCGTCAGTTCTTTATGGAAGAAACAACGAGGTCACTAGGTCTATAAGCAAATGTGTGCAATTATTGATGCCAATGTTTCAAGCGAAGTGTTCGGAAGGAATCAGTCAGAGGCGGGGAGAGAGTTCCTTAAGAGAGTCAACTCTGAATCTTTACGTTTAGTGGTTGGCGGTAAACTTCTCAGAGAACTCGCCGAGGTTCGGAGTGCAAGGGAATGGATGCAACAGGCCATTCAATCAGCACGGATTCGTGTTGAAGAGGAAGACGTGGTTAGGAGCAGGGCCGAAGAACTCCTCAAAAGCCGCGAGTGCAGATCAGACGATCCCCATATCATTGCTTTGGCTCAGATTAGTGGAGCTCGATTGCTGTACTCAAATGACAGAAAACTGCAGGACGATTTTAGGGATAGTCAACTAATCCACAGCCCAAGGGGCAAGGTATATTCCACTTCGCGCAGCCTCAAACTTACACGAACCCATCGCAACTTACTAAATGACAGAAATCTATGTCAGAGAAAAGCCATCGTCAGTAAACGCCCGTCTCGCTGATCACTGAAGTATGAGCTTTGAAGTGGTGAAGTGGGCCCCAAAACCTAGACCTCGAAATAGGACCAGGAATGGAATGAGTCCAGGAAAATACCGTTACCTTCAGTGAGTAGTCACCATGTTTTGGTCATTGATCTATCCTTCCACATGCCTGACAAAACACTTTGCGATAAGTCTCAATTCTTGTTCCCGCTTCTTGAGACCAAGCCCGAAGCGACTTATACCGGCTGGGATCAAACTGAACGCCCAGCGACGACTAGCGTAGCGGGGAACCGCACCTCGTCATCCTGTGCGTCGAGCGCCCTCGGCCGGTCGAGATCGACCCCCGGGCGGGTATGGACGCCCCGCACGGTCACCAACCGGAACGGCGGCGGCTCCGACGGCTCGCGACGCTTCAGAGCGTCATCCAACGTCTTGGCAATAAAGGCGCTGACGCTGACGCCGCGGGCTTTGGCTGCGCGACGCACCTGCTTTGCGAGCTGGTCGTCAAGGGAGATGGTAGTTCTCATGATGCGTTAGCATACCATATCTTCATCACTGCATAAACACAGTCAGGACACCGGCTGCATCCCGATATTGGGGCGAACCTTCGTATACCTCTGGAAGCAACCAGGCCGCGATCACGCCCCTCCCTCATCCTCGGCAGACCAACCGCCCCCCAATGCATCCTTCCCTCACCTTATCTTACAATGTTCTCTCTTTACCCTCTCACTGTTGAGCCGTCGAATAAAATGGAGGACTCCCCACCAAGAACAACAGAATATATCATAATACGTCAAAACGTGCCGGAATATGTCAAAATGTGTCAAAATCCTTCAGCGCTCTCACGACTGAACCACTGCATGGGAAGGGGGGGTCCCCCCAAAAGTCTGTCAAAACTTGTCAAAGTCTGCCAAAATCCCCAAATGCTCTCCCTGTTGAACCATTGATTGCAACGGGGGGAGTCCCCCACGAAACGTGTCAAAAAAGTGTCAAAATGTGACAAAAGGCGCCAAAATCCTTCAGCGCCCTCCCCTCTCGCTCCTCACTCCTCTTCACTCTCTCCTCGCCCTTCCCCCCATCCTTGACACCAATCCCCCTCCCCCCTATAATCCAACCCATTCCCTTCTTCAGATCCCTTAGCGGCCGCCCAGGATTCCGCCCTGCGGCGTCGCTGCAGACAACGCACAGAACACCGCCGTTCAGACACAGGAACAATCCCATGACACTGACAGCAACCATGGACGCCCCCGCGCAGACAGTCACGCGGCCCGAAATCACCGCTGAACACGCCGCCTCCTTCCGTGAAAACGGTTTCCTGGCGCTGCCGGACGCGCTGACGCCCGACGAAGTGCAGGCACTGCGCGACGAGACCGTGCATATCTGCCGCGGTGAAATGGGCCAAGTCAACGGCCTCCCGCCCGTCGGCCCCGACGACAGCGACGACGAAGTGATCCAGCGCACCCTCTGCGTCCATTTCCCGCACAAACTCTCACAGCTGATGTTCGACACCCTCGCGCATCCCTCGATCTGTGACGTGCTCACGCGGGTGATCGGCCCCAACGTAAAGAGCATGCAGTCGATGCTCTTCATCAAGTCGGCCGGCAAGCCGGGCCAGGCCTGGCACCAAGACGAAGCCTTCATCCCCACGCGCGACTGCTCACTGAACGCCGCCTGGATCGCGCTCGATGACGCCACCGTCGAAAACGGCTGCCTCTGGGTCATCCCCGGCTCCCACGCGCAGCGCCTGATCTGGCCCGCCAGGGAGCACGACGACGAGCGCTTCGACTGCGTGGTGGAGGCGTTCGATTTCCCCTACACCGACGACGACGCCGTGCCGGTCGAAGTGACCGCCGGCAGCATCATCTTCTTCAACGGCTACCTGCTGCACCGCTCCCTGCCCAACCGCGCCGCCGGCGGATTCCGCCGCTCGCTCGTCAACCACTACATGAGCGCCGAATCGCTGCTGCCCTGGCGCTATCCGGGCAATGCCGAACTGGGCGTAGCCAGTTTCGACTTCCGCGACATCGTCATGATCGCCGGGCGCGACCCCTACGCCTGGAAGGGTACGGAGGATCTGTCCTTCTCGCACATCCGCCCGGACCGGGAAGGCGGCTGCCAGTGGCCGACGCGAGAGGAAGAGTAGTTGATAGCGCGCTCTAATGGGATGCGCATACTGAGGCAGAGGGACGAGAGGTTTCAGGCATGAAATTTACTGCTGTCTTCAAAAAAGTACCCGAGGGCTACATCGGGTTCGTTGAAGAACTGCCCGGAGCAAACACGCAAGGGGAAACCCTTGAAGAGGCCAAAGCAAATCTGCAAGAGGCCATTGCGATGATCATGGAGGCAAATCGCGCCATGGCATCTGAACAGGTTCGCGGCGTCGAAAAATAGATTTGCGGGATAGATCAGTTCATCTCGTCAACGACTAGCCAGCTTAACCTTCTTTTCACAAACATTTAAGGAGCAAAGTCAATGTCCAGTTCGCAACCTAACACCATCAGCCGGCGCTCTTTCCTCAAGGCAAGCGCCCTGACGGCAGGCGGCGCTCTGCTGGCGGCCTGCGCAGCCCCGGCCGCTGCGCCAGCCGGTGACAGCGGCGGTGAAGCAAGCGCCAGCATGGAGATGATCGAGATGCGCCTCTCGGCCTGGGCCGACGTCCAGGACGCGGTCGTCTACGAGAACATGGTCAACGCCTACATGGCACAGAACGAAGGCGTGAACGTCTCCGTTGAGCAGTACCCCGGCGGCTACTATCAGAAGATCCAGGCCAACTTCGCCGCCGACGACTCGGCCGATGTCCTCTACTTCCAGGGTTGGGTATGGCAGGCCTACGCCGAAAACCAGGTCATCTATGACATGAGCGACTATATCGCTCGCGACGGCGCTGACGACTTCTTCCCCGGCGGCGAGAATTACGACAACCAGACGCTGTGGCAGGGCGGCCGCTACATGACCCCGACCGACACCGGCTCGCTGGTGATCTATTACAACAAGGACCTCTTCGACAAGAAGGGCGTCGACCATCCACAACCGGGCTGGAAGTGGGAAGAGTTCCAGCAGATAATTGAGGACCTCTCCTATGAAGAGGACGGCACCAAGTTCTATGGTTGGGGACAGGCACAGGGCTGGAACGGCGCCTATGGCCGCAGCACCACCTTCATGCGCCGCAACGGCCATGTCGAATGGGACCGCATTACCGAGCCGACCCAGGCCTTCTGGGACCACGAGGACATCGCCTCCGCGCTCCAGTATCTGATCTATGACGCCATCTCCAACGACTGGAGCCCCGGCCCCGAAGTGGTCGAGGGCGGCGGCGTCGGTGTCGATACCGGCCGCGTCGCCATGTACCTCGAAGGCCCCTGGGCCATGCCCCGCCTTCGGGGCGAACTGGCCACCACCGAAGAGGGCATCAACTTCGACGTGATCGAGGCCCCGACCGGCACAGCCGACACCAACTTCACCTTCGGCCACGTCCACGGCCATGTCATTACAGAGCCGTCCATGTACAAGGATGAATCCTGGGACCTCATCTCGTTCATCCTCGGCGAAGAGGGCCAGACCATTATCGCCAACGGCGGCCGTATGTGCGGCACACCGGACAACATCGCCAACATCTGGGGCGAAATCGCCTCCGGTGTCTACGGCTTCGAAAACACCGACGCTTTCGCCAACACGATGCGCGAGAGCTCCATCTCCGTAATCTTCGGCGAAGGCTCGCAGATCCAGGCCTATGGCGGCGGCCCGATCACCGCCCTGTGGGACAAACTGCTCGGCCAGACCGAGACCGCGGCAGAGGCCCTCGCGATCGCGCAGCCGGAAATCCAGTCGCACCTGGACCAGTACTGGGCGGACCGAGCATAGCCAGTGCCCGGCGGCCAGTACCGGTTACTGGCCGCCGGTTCCTCGTCAATCTGGGAGTACACCTCTTTGACTGCCACCACATCAGCGCCCGGAATCCGGACACAGCCGCAAACCCGCCGCCGCATGTCCGCGGCCCAACGCCGCGACCTGCGCGACGGCCTGCTCTTCACCAGCCCCTTCATCTTCGGCGTGCTCGCGCTCTGGGTGGGGCCGATGCTCTACTCCGTCTTTCTGATCCTGCACAAGTGGAATATGCTGGCGCCGCCAAAGTTCATCGGGCTGGGCCACTTCGAGCGCATGTTGAACGACCCGCTCGTGGGCAAGTCGCTCGTCAATACCGCCTACTACACCTTCGTCGGCGTTCCGCTGCAGCTTGTAGTCGCGTTCGCGCTGGCGGTGATGCTCAATCAGCAGATTCGAGGCCTGAGCGTCTATCGCACCGTCTACTATCTGCCCTCTATCACACCGGCTGTCGCCTTTGCCGTCGTCTGGGTCCAGATCCTCAACCCTGAATTCGGCGTGCTCAACGAAGTATTGCACTGGTTCGGGCTGGGGCCCATCAACTGGCTCTTCGAACCGGCCTGGGCCAAACCCGCCCTCATCATCATGAGCCTCTGGCTGACCGGCTTCCAGATGATCATCTTCCTCGCCGGTCTGCAGGGTGTGCCGCAGGAGCTGCAGGAGGCCGCCGAGATCGACGGCGCCAACGCCTGGCGCCGCTTCACCAATGTAACCATCCCCATCATCTCGCCGATCATCTTCTTCAACATGATCATCGGCATTATCGGCAGCTTCCAGGTCTTCACCACCGTCTTCATCATGACCGACGGCGGCCCGCAGGACGCCACCCTTTTCTTGGTGCTCTACATTTACCGCAACGCCTTCGAGCTGTTCCGGATGGGCTATGCCGCCTCGCTGGCCTGGATCCTGTTTCTGATCATCATGGTCTTCACCGCGATCCAGTTCTTTTTCGCCAATCGCTGGGTCTACTATGAAGGCAGGTTATAGAGGAGACGAATAACCGGTCGCAACGCTGACCATCTCACACCGGCCGCCGACCGCCGAATTACGTTATGACTGCAAGAACAACCCTGCTCCAATCTCGAAAAATGCAGACGTGGATCGCTCATTTCCTCCTGCACATCATGATGATCGCCTTGGGACTCACCTTCCTCATGCCGCTTGCCTGGGTGGTCAGCACATCGCTCAAACTGCCCGGCCAGGCCTTCATCACGCCGATCGAATGGATCCCGACCGACCCCAAATGGGACAACTATTTCGAGGTCTTCAGACGTCTCCCCTTCCATCTCTTCATCCGCAACTCCTTTTTCGTCTCCATCATGGGGACGGCCGGGATGGTGCTGAGTTCGCTGACGGTCGCCTACGGCCTCTCGCGCCTGCGCTGGCCGGGGCGCGACTTTGTCTTCACCGTCCTCCTCGCCACCATGATGCTGCCCGGCGTCGTGACCATGATCCCGGTCTTTATTATCTTCAAAGAGATCAACTGGGTCGGCACATTCTACCCGCTGTGGGTGCCGGCCTGGTTCGGCGGCGCCTTCTATATCTTCCTCATGCGCCAGTACATGTTGACCCTGCCCCTCGAGCTCGACGAGGCCGCCAAAATCGACGGCGCCTCCAACTTCCGCATCCTCTGGCAGGTGGTCGCCCCCCTCTGCGGCCCGGCCATCGCCACCATCACGATTTTTGCCTTTCTGTTCCACTACAACGCCTTCATGGAGCCGCTCATCTACATTTCCAAGAGTGAAATGTACACCCTGCCCCTCGGCCTCCTCTGGTTCAAAGGCCGCTTCGGCAACTTCTGGCACCTCGTCATGGCCGCCTCCATGATCACCATCCTGCCGGTCATCATCATCTTCTTCTTCGCCCAGCGCCAGTTCGTCCAGGGCGCGCAGTTCACCGGGCTCGCCGGCCGTTAGGACTGAAAACTAAAACCCCCCATATATCCGCAGATAATGCGCATAGTGCGTCAAAATGCGCTGCAGATAAAGCCGGGTCTCGTTGTAGGGAATGCGCTCGATGAAGAGGGCTTCGTCCGGCGCCGAGCGGTCGAACCAGGTTCTGGCGTTGCCCGGGCCGGCGTTGTAACCGGCGAGGGCGGCGACGGGATTTTCACGGGCGAAATCCCGCACCCAGCGCAGATAGAACGCGCCGAAACGAACGTTGACGAAGGGACGGTTGAGCAGACCGGTGGAGTAGTTGGGATAGCCGAGGCGTTGCGCGATCTCTGCGCCGGTGGTGGGCATGATCTGGGTCAGGCCGTGTGCGCCGGCAAAGGAGCGGGCGGGCGGCTCAAAGAGGCTCTCCTGGAGGATAAGGCTGTAGAGGAGCAGGGGATCGATGTCGAAGTCCGTGGCCTCCTTTTCCACGAGACGCGAATAATGCCTGGGGTAGGCGACGCGCTGGATAAAGAGAGGCACGTCGGCCGTATGCCGGGCCTTACTGAGTTGAATGAGACGGTAGGCCGCGCTGATTGAGAGCCGGTTGGCGCCCAATGCCTCCAGATGCGCCATGAGCGGGAACAGGGTCGCGGGATCGTCGCGGTTGCGCCAGTAGACCTGTTCGAGCAGCTTCAAGCCTTCGGCGCGCAGATCCAGTTCCAACAGCAGTGTGCCGCCGACCAGGGCCGGGTCGGCGGCTATGGCTATCGGCAGAGCCGGGTAGCTGCTGCCGCCGTCAGCCGTGTCGGAGGCGTCGTGCCACGTCCCCAGCCACCTTTCGGCGAAGGCGCGGCTGCCGTCGTCGCCGGGCAGCGCGGCCGCGGCCATTGCGTCCATGCGGGGGATGAGGTCCTGTCCCGGATGGCCTTGCCGCGCCAGTTCCAGTCCAGCCAGCACACCATAATAGGTTTCCGGCTCCTCTGCCGCGAGTGACTGCCACAGGGAACGGGCCGTCTCTTCCTCGCCCAGGGCATAACGGGCCCGGCCCAGCCAGTAGGCAGCTGTGCCCGACCGTGCAGCGGGATAGTCCGTCAGCAGACGTTCGAAGCTGCTGGCGGCCAGTCCGTGATGGCCGTAGGTGAAGGCGCCGATCCCCAGCACCGCCAGCGCATCCGGCGCCCGCGCGCTGTCCGGGAAGCTGTCCACCAGCATCAGCAAATCCGCCACCGCTTCAACCAGAAAATCGGCTGTCGCCTCTGCATGGCTCCCGGATCCGATATCCAGGGTACGATCGGCTCTGATGGCGGAAAGCGCGCTCAGCCAGAGGGCTTCTGGCGCGAGCGGATCGTTGGGATGATCCCTGGCGAACGTGCGGTAGACGCGGCGCGC
Organism: Caldilineaceae bacterium; assembly: GCA_022821545.1. Classification (GTDB taxonomy): domain Bacteria; phylum Chloroflexota; class Anaerolineae; order Caldilineales; family Caldilineaceae; genus Bin5. Next base: position 116,139 of record JAJEDJ010000002.1, on the reverse strand, counting down.
GGCGGCGGGTGAACCCTGCGCATTGGCCAGCCGGGCGCGGGTCAGCCAGGCCTCGCCGAAACAGTCGCAGGCGGGATACCAGTTCATCACCTGTTCCAGGGCGCGGATGGCCGCGTCCCACTGCCCCAGCCCCATATGGGCGCGCCCAAGGCCCAGCCAGGCCTGCCCGGCGCGTTCATCCTGCGGCGACTCCTGCAGAAAACGTTCAAAGGCGCTGACGGCCGGGAAGTAGGCCTCGGCAAAGACGTCGACCTGCCCCCGCACAAAGAGGTCGACCGGCGCCTCGCGGTTCACCAGCTGGATCAGCGACTGGTAGGCGGAATTGCTTTCCGGCTCCTCCTCCAGGGCCAGCCGCCAGCGGGCGATGGCGGCCTCCTCGTCGCCGGCCGTGGCATAGGCGATTCCGGCGCGATACATATAGCTGGCCCGGTGGACTCTCCATATCCTGTAGCCGAGGATCGCATCGAACTCGCTGTCGTCCCGGCTGCGCGTCTCCTCCGCAGGCTCGGTCGCGGCCAGGATCTCATCGTAGACCGCGGCGGCCTGGCTCCAGCGCCCATTGCCCTCGAGAATACCGGCCACCCGGTCGAGAAGACGGACCTTTTCCCAGTTGCGGCCGGCATGGTTGGCGGCCCGGCGCAGTGCGTTGGCCGCCTGCTGCCAGTCGCCGGCCGCGAGCCAGGCATCGGCAATGCGCTCTTCCACAACCGCGCTGACCTCCGAGTGCTGTTGCAGGACAGCTTCGTAGGCAGCGACCGCTTCGGCGTTGCGGCCCAAACGGGCCAGCGTCTCGGCGCGCAGGAATACACTATGGCCGCGGCGGGAATCATCCGCCGGCAGCGAGCCGACCTGCGGCGAAATCTGTTCCAGCACGCTGAGGGCGGATCCCGGCTGTTCGTCGGCGAGATAGGAGAGTGCGAGTTGAAAGCGTGCTTCCTGCCGCTGGGCGGGGGTGATCTGGGGGTCGGCCAGCAGCGTCTGGAGCAGCCGCTGCTCCCCGCTGTAGTCGCCGTCCTCGTGCAGCCAGGCCGCCTGCTGCAAGGGCGATGCTGCCGCGAATGTCTCAACCGTCGCCCGCTGACGGGGGACGGAGTTGGCTGGCTGCGGCGTTTCCGCCGGTACAGGGGTAGGATTCGACGCTACTGCGGGCGTGGCTGGCGCGGGCGTCCCGGTCTGGCTGGTGTTGTTGGCGGTGTCAGAACCCGCGCCAATGGAGGAATCAGCGTCGATGGTCGTAGCCGCGCCCGTGGCCGCCGCGCTTCGGTTCCCGCAGCCGCCGAATAACAGGACGAACGAAGCCAGAATCAAGCAGGGAAGCGTCAGTCTTAACTGTGCTCTTTGTGACGGAGCTCTTTGTGATGCAGCGCTTGCCATGATTGCGGTGAAATGCGCCCCTTCTCGAGAGGAGGATACGACGCGATGAGGGGGCCGGCGGAAGATCATCGCAGGGAATGATCCGTCCGCGCGAGGCGTTCTCTGTCTGCTTGCCTGCTTACGTCAACGGGACCGCCGGTCATTGGATAATGGTAGCAGGGGGGCGTGGACTGTGTCAATTAAAGACCGAAAGTCGCTGTCCCCGACCGCTGAGAACAGGGTGGTCAGCCCCTGTCTTTGTTCCAGTATTGGCCCTATGCTATGATTTCGGGCAAATGAGAAGGGGGCGGACGCGATGGCTGGGTGGAAACTCAAGAAATCTTCACTGGCAGCGCTTTCCCTTCTCGCAGCGATTCTGCACCGTACGAAACTCAGTGGGCGCCAACGATAACGACATGTCACGCATCAACACCCGAGGCGATACGATTGAATTCATCAACCCGGTGCTGTTGGGAGACACGGCGGTGCTGATCCTGAACCTGCTTGCCTCCCTTGAAGATCTGTAATAATGAAGCACACGGACTCACCGAAAGGTCGCCGCAATTGACACAGGAATACAACGTCGTCGTGGGCATGGAAGTCCACGCGCAGCTGCTGACGAATACGAAGATGTTCTGCCGCTGCAGCGCCGACTACCAGGGCGCGCCGCCCAATACGCACACCTGCCCGGTCTGTCTGGGCCTGCCCGGCGCGCTGCCGGTGAGCAACCGCGCCGCGGTCGAAGCAACCATCCGCACGGGGCTGGCGCTCAACTGCGAGATCGCGGAGACCGCCGTCTTCGCGCGCAAGAACTACCACTACCCGGACCTGCCCAAGGGGTACCAGATCTCCCAGTACGAGCTGCCCCTCTGCCGCAACGGCTGGGTCGAGATCGAGCTGCCCGACGGCAGCGTCAAACGCATCCGCATCCACCGTGCCCACCTGGAAGAGGACACCGGCAAGAACACCCATGCGGGGCTACATACGCTTGTGGACCTGAACCGGGCCGGGATGCCGCTGCTGGAGGTCGTCACCGAGGCCGACATCGCCAGCGCCGACGAGGCCTACGCCTTCCTGACCAAGCTGCGTTCGGTCCTGCGCTACCTGGGCGTCAACAGCGGCAACATGGAGGAGGGCGCGCTGCGCTGCGAGCCCAATATCAGCGTGCGCACGCCGGAGCAGGCCGCCCGCGGCGAGCTCGGCGCCAAGGTCGAGGTCAAGAACCTCAACAGCCTGCGCGCCGTGCGCAACGCCATCGCCTATGAGGCCGAACGCCAGGCCGGTGTGCTGAACGCCGGCGGCGTGATCGAGCAGGTGAACATGGGCTGGGACGAAGACCGCCAGCGCACCGTCCTGCAACGCTCGAAAGAAAGCAGCGAGGACTACCGCTACTTCCCCGAACCGGACCTGCCGCCGCTGGTCGTCGACCGCCAGTGGGTGGAGGAGACCGCGCGCACGCTGCCCGAGTTGCCGGACGCCAAAGAGCAGCGCTACCGGCAGGATTGGTCCTTGCGCCCGGCCGATACCGGCGCCATCACCGGCGAGAAAGCGGTGGCCGACTATTTCGAGGCCGCGGTGGCCGCCTACGGCCAGGAGGACGGCAAACCCCAGCGCATGGCCAACTGGATCACCGATGAACTGTTCCGCCTGCTCTACGCCGACGGCGAGGGCCAGGATCTGAGGCAGATCGCCGCTACGCGCGTGCAGCCGCAGCAGCTGGCCGCGCTGGTGCAGATGGTGGACGCGCGTAAGATCAACGCCAATACTGGCAAAAAGGTACTGGAGCTGATGTACGGCAGCGGAGACGATCCCCAAACCGTCGTTAAACGCGAAGGGCTGGCGATGGTCAGCAATACGGACGTCATTGACGCGGCCGTGCAGGAAGCCTTCGACAGCAACCCGGACGAGCTGGCCCGCTACCGCAGCGGCGAGAAAAAGCTGTTCGGCTTCTTCATGGGCCAGATGATGCGCGCCACCAAGGGCAAAGCCGACCCCCAGGCGGCCCGCCAACGCCTGCAGGAAATGCTCGACGGTTGACCCCTATCCACTAACCACGGACCACTGACCTCCCATGACTCTTTCTCTGACCCACACCCGCAACCAAAAGATCGCGCCGCACAGTCACCGCACGCCCGGCTTCGCTTCGCTGGAGCTGAAGTGGGAGGCTGTGACGCTCTTCCGCTACATCTATGATCCGGACATGCCCCAGTCCGAGTCGCCCAAGCCCTTCTTCCACCCCGTCAACACCCTCGCCGGCGACCTGATCACCAACTACCGCCCCCATGACCACGTCTGGCACAAGGGCATCCAGATGACGATCGCCCACCTGGACGGCCAGAACTTCTGGGGCGGGGGCAGCTACCGCCGCGGCGAGGGCTACGTAGACCTGCCCAACAACGGCAGCCAGCGCCATGACGGCTGGGATTCGATCGATCTGGACGACACCCGCTTCGCCGCGACGGAGAGGCTCTCCTGGATCACGCAGGCCGGCGAGCGCTGGATCGACGAGACGCGGCGCATTGCCGTGGAGACCATCGACCCCGACGCCGGTTACTGGGCCCTGGACTTCACGACCAGCCTGCGCAATGTGCGCGGCGCGACGCTGCATATCGGCTCGCCCACGACCGCGGGCCGTCCGCTGGCCGGTTACGGCGGCCTCTTCTGGCGCGGCCCGCGCTCCTTCGACAACGGCGAAATCATCACCGCCGCGGGGCACAAAGGCGCCGGCGCCATGGGCGAGGCCGCGCCCTGGCTGGCCTACACCGGCTGCCACGACGGCAACGGCCACGCATCAACCCTCGCCTTCCTCGACCATCCCGCCAACCTGCGCTATCCCAACAAATGGTTCGTGCGCCAGACGCCCTACGCCTGCGCCAGCTTCGCCTTCATGTTCGACGAAGTCTACGAGTTCGAAGCGGGTGAGACGATAACGCAGCGCTACCGGCTCGTGATCGCCAACGGCAACTGGAACCCCGCGCAGGTCGAGGCCGCGGCCGCGGCGTGGCGGGGTTGAGACGGAGGCTGGAAGCCCACAATGATTGACCTGAGCCCCAACCACCTCAAAACGGTGAGACAGATTCTGGCGGAACACGTGCCGGCTTGCGAAGTACGCGCCTTCGGCTCCCGCGTGACACACTCTGCAAAGGCATATTCCCACCTAGACCTCGCAGTCGTCAGTGTCTCCGCTCTGGACCGGCACACGCTTGCACGGCTGAAGTAAGCGTTCGAGGACTCCGACTTGCCGATTCAGGTAGACGTACTCGACTGGCAGGAAATCGGTTCGGATGAAGATACGTATGCGGAGGTGACGACAAAGTACAGTAACTATTCCGAAGCATTCGAGTTAATGTTGAGGGAAGGGAATTTCGTCGGGCCTCCAACCGATCAGATGGGGCTTTTCTGCTAAGGGAGCTTTGTCATGTTGCTGGACACGATTGAGCGCGAATTCAGGGAAAAGGTTTCTTCTGAAGTTGAACTCATGGCTGAGGGGAAGGGTCGCTATCACGTGTTTACGCCATTTCGCTTTGACGATGGCGACCATCTGTCAATCGTCCTGAAGCAGCAGGACGGAGAGCGTTGGGTTCTCTCCGATGAAGCAAATACCTACATGCGGCTCACATATGAGATAGATGAAAAGGATTTGGGGCGCGGCAACCGCAAAAAGATCATAGATAACGCCTTGTCGGTATTTCAAATCGAGGATTGCGAAGGGGAACTCCTTATCGATGTACGCGATGGACAGTACGGAGACGCGCTTTACTCATTTATACAAGGCTTGCTGAAGATTTCAGATATTACGTATCTATCCCGTGAGCGTGTTCTTACTACCTTCCGAGATGATTTTCAAGCCCTATGCAAGGAAAACGTACCGGACGATCGCCTTAACTTTGATTGGCATGATCCGCAAAGAGACCCTAAGAAGCTGTATCGGGTGGATTGTCATGTCAACGGAATGTCTCGGCCGCTGTTCGTCCATGCTTTGGATGGAAATAGAGCGACGCGGGATGCTACGGTTGCTTTGCTGAAGCTTGAAGGATGGGGGTGGAAGTTTCACTCACTGGCGATATTCGAAGACCAAAAGAAGATCAGCGGGAATGTTCTGGCCCGCTTCAGTGACGTCTGTGGAAGACAGTTTTCCAACCTGACCGGTAACCGGGATCGGATTGCGCGTTACTTTGAGGAGATCATTTCAGCCGGGAATGGGGAGTAAGGCTAAGGGGAAGCCTGTGAACAAAGACCGCCCCGCACAGTCACCGCACGCCCGGCTTCGCTTCGCTGGAGCTGAAGTGGGAGGCTGTGACGCTCTTCCGCTACATCTATGATCCGGACATGCCCCAGCCCAAGTCGCCCAAGCCCTTCTTCCACCCCGTCAACACCCTCGCCGGCGACCTGATCACCAGCTACCGCCCCCATGACCACGTCTGGCACAAGGGCATCCGGATGACGATCGCCCACCTGGACGGCCAGAACTTCTGGGGCGGGGGCAGCTACCGTCGCGGCGAGGGCTATGTCGACCTACCCAACAACGGAAGTCAGCGCCATGACGGCTGGGATGCGATCGATCTGGACGACACCCGCTTCGCCGCGACGGAGAGGCTCTCCTGGATCACGCAGGCCGGCGAGCGCTGGGCGGAGGCGTGGCGGGGTTGAGACGGAGGCTGGCAACCCACAATGATCAACCTGAGCCCCAACCACCTCAAAACGGTGAGACAAATTCTGGCGGAACAGGCGATGGATAAGACAATCAGCGCGACACCCCGCGAAATGTCTTAACTTCATAACTGTTCCACATTGGAGTGGTCAGAGCCGTCATCCCCGCGGCAGAACCTTGGTGCCTTACGCGACAATGGGAAGAAACACCATAGGTCCGCCTGACGGAGACAGCCGTCGCCCATTCGATTGCATCTCACTGGATCTTGAAATCGGCGTCCAGGATCGCCGCATCCACAAATTTGCCGGGGTGCGCCCGGTTACGGGGCAGTCTCTGATCTTCCCCGCGGCGGGCGCACGTTTGGACGCGGCACTGGCCAAGCTGGACGATCTTGCGGATAGCGCGGAATTCCTCCTGGGCCACAATCTGATCGAGTTCGATCTGCCCCATCTTCAAGCCGCGAATCCCCGTCTGCGCCTGCTGAAGTTGCCCGCGGTAGATACACTCCGGCTCAATCCTCTGGCTTTTCCCCGCAACCCATATCACCATCTCGTCAAGCATTACCAGGACGGCCAGCTCATACGCGAGCGCAAAAACGATCCGGAACTGGATGCCAGGCTCACGCTGGAGGTCTTCGACAACCAGCAGGGCGCTCTGCGCGCGATGCCGTCTGACCTGTTGACCGCTTGGCACTGGCTGACCACGCGTGACGACGGCGCGGGATTCGACAGGTTTTTCGCGTCTGTGCGGAAGTCGCGAAGACCATCTGACGCCGAAGCGCTGGACGCTCTTCATAGCCGTTTGGCCGGCAACGCCTGCCGGACGCACGCCCTGGAGCTAATGAAAGATGCGGCCCGGTATGGCTGGCCGCTGGCCTATGCACTGGCGTGGCTATCGGTGTCCGGGGGCAACTCGGTCATGCCCCCCTGGGTGCGCCACCACTTCCCCGATGCAGGACAGTTGGTGCGCAGGCTGCGCGACACCGCCTGCGCCGATCCCGCCTGCGACTGGTGCCGGGAGCGGCACGACGCACGCAGAGAGCTTAAGCGCTGGTTTGGTTTCCCCGACTTCCGACCAAAGCCGGCGGACGAAGTCGGGCGGCCCATACAGCAGTCCGTCGTCGAGGCGGCGATGGCGGGAGAAAATCTGCTGGCGATCCTGCCAACCGGTACCGGCAAATCGGTCTGCTATCAGGTGCCGGCCCTGTCGCGCTACGACAAGACCGGGGCGTTGACGGTGGTGATCTCGCCTCTGGTCGCTCTTATGGCCGACCAGGTTACGGGGCTGGAGGCCCTGGGCATCGGCTGTTGCGTTACCGTCAACAGTCTTTTGTCGATGCCCGAACGAGCGGATGCATTGGACCGGGTGCGCCTGGGAGATGCCGGTATCCTCCTCATCTCGCCGGAGCAGCTCCGCAGCGTCTCCCTGCGTCGAGTCCTGGATCAGCGGGAGATCGGCGCCTGGGTGATGGACGAGGCCCACTGCCTTTCGGAGTGGGGACACGACTTCCGGCCCGATTATCGCTACGTGGGACGCTTCATTCGCGAACGCGCAGGGGAGGAAACGCCGCCTCCACTGTTGTGCCTGACCGCGACCGCCAAGCCTGATGTGAAAGCTGGCATCGTCGACTACTTTCAGAAAGAGCTTGGCATTGAGTTAAAGGTCTTCGACGGCGGCGCACAACGGACCAACCTGGAATTTGTCGTGGCAAAGACCAGCAGCGAGGCAAAACACGCGCATGTTCACCAGATCCTGATGGCTGACCTCCCGGCAGACCGGCCGGGAGGCGCTATCATCTACTGCGCGACACGCCGGCAAACCGAAGAACTGGCGGCGTTCCTGCAGGAAAAAGCGATGGGGGCGGACTTTTTCCATGCAGGGCTGCCCCCGGAGACCAAGAAGGAGATCCAGCAAAGCTTCATTAACGGCAAGCTACGGGCGCTCGCCGCTACCAACGCCTTCGGCATGGGAATCGACAAACCGGACGTACGGGTTGTGATCCATGCCGACATCCCGGGTTCCCTGGAAAACTATCTGCAGGAAGCTGGCCGCGCCGGCCGTGACCAGCAGGCGGCGCGCTGCGTGCTGCTCTACACACAAGACGATGTGGAGAGACAGTTCGGCATGTCGGCCCGTTCGCGTCTCACGCGGCGGGAGATCCACGGCGTTTTGAGGGCGCTGCGAAATCTGGACCGCAAGAAACGCCTGGACGGAGAAGTGGTGGCGACAGCAGGCGAAATCCTCGGTGAGGACGAAGAAAAAGTATTCGAGCGCGATTCCACTACCGACGACACGCGCGTACGTACTGCGGTTGCCTGGTTGGAGCAGGCCGTACTGCTGACCCGAGAGGAGAATCGGGTACAGGTGTTTCCTTCCTCCCTGAGAGTGAATTCAAAGGAGGAGGCGCGCGCCAGGCTTGAAAAGGCGCGTATCGGGCATACCGCCCGCCGCCAGCTCCTGGCCATCTGTGAAAAACTGCTTGAGACGAGCGCAGACGAAAGCGTAACCACCGATGAGCTGATGCTCGCGTCGGGCCTGAACTCGGAGGGTGTGCGAGGCGCGCTCTACGACCTGGAACGATTGGGCATCGCCAGCAATGATACGGCGATAACCGCCTTCGTCCACGCGGGGGTGGCGCGCTCCTCGCAGAGACGCTTCCTCGCAGCCGCCGAGCTGGAGCAGGCGCTGATCGACCTTTTGCAGGAGATGGCCCCCGATATGAGCAAGGGCGATACCCATCCGCTGCATCTCCGCCTTGCTACCCAGCGACTCAAGGATGACGGTCATACTCACGCCCTGCCGGAGCTTGTACGACGTTTGGTCAACAGCATCGCCGCCGACGGGCGCGGAGAGGGTGGCGGCGGGGGAAGCATCAACGTACGGGGACGTGATCGCGAAACCGTTCACGTGACATTGCAGCGCGAGTGGCGGGACTTGGAAAAAACTGCCGAACTGCGGCGTGCAGCGGCCCGGCGTCTTCTTGATCATCTACTTAACTGCCTGCCGCGGGAAGCCCGCGGTACGGACCTGTTGGCGGAGACCACCTTGGGCAAGCTCTTGTCGGCTGTCCAATCGGACCTTACCCTGATAAGTAAAATCAGGCGTCCGGACAAACTGATGGACCGTGCGCTGCTCTGGCTCCACGAGCAGGGGGCTATTCAACTGAACAAGGGGCTGGCGGTGTTCCGCCCGGCTATGACCATTCGCCTGCAGCAGGAACGACGCGGATTCGCCGAAACCGACTTCCGCTCCCTCAAATTCCATTACGACGAACAGGTGCTGCAGATCCACGTAATGGCGGAATTCGCGCAGCAGGGTCTGGGCTCGATGGCCGACGCTCTGCGCTTGGCGATGGACTACTTCAGTTTACCCCAGGAAGAGTTTTTGCATCGCTGGCTGCCGGATCGCGACAGAGAAATCTCGCGGCAGACCACACCTGAGTCATGGCGGACCATCGTAGAACGCCTGAACAATCCCATCCAGCGCCGTATCGTAGCAGATGATCGGGAGCGGACGAACGTGCTGGTGCTCGCCGGGCCCGGCTCCGGTAAGACGCGAGTCCTGGTGCATCGTATCGCCTATCTGATACGCGTGCGACGCGAAAACCCGCGCAGCATCCTGGCGCTCGCGTACAACCGCCACGCCGCTGTCGAAATCCGCCGCCGCCTGGCTGACCTGATCGGCGATGATGCCCGCGGAATAATCGTGCTGACCTGCCACGCGCTCGCAATGCGCCTGACGGGAGCCAGCTTTTCGGGGCGGGCGAACCGTCTGGACGACGACGATTTCAGAACAATTCTCCGCCAGGCGACCTCTCTTCTACGCGGGGAAGGACTGCCTCCCGAAGAAGCGGACGAAATGCGGGCGCGCCTGCTGGCAGGCTTCCGCTGGATACTGGTGGACGAATATCAGGATATTGGCCAGGACGAGTACAGCCTGATCTCCGCGCTGGCGGGCCGAACTCTTGCTGAAGAGGAGGATAAGCTGAGCCTCTTCGCGGTGGGCGACGACGACCAGAACATCTATGCCTTCAGTGGCGCGTCGGTCGAATTTATCCGCCGTTTCGAGGAAGACTACAAAGCCAGGTCCTTTTATCTGACCGACAACTACCGCTCCACCGCCCATATTATCGACGCCGCCAATGCGGTAATCGCGCCGGCGCGGCAACGGATGAAGACAGAACATCCAATTCATATTGATCGAGCGCGCAGGAAGGACCGGGACGGCGGCCTGTGGACTGAACTTGACCCGGTCGCCCAAGGTCGAGTTCAGATACTGCCGGTCGGCGACACGCCAATCACCCAGGCGCAGGCGGTCATCGCCGAGTTGAGGCGGCTTTCGGGTCTGACGCCGGATTGGAATTGGTCTTCCTGCGCGGTGGTGGCGCGTGAATGGAGTTACCTGGATCCCGTGCGCACCCTCTGCGAACTTGAAGGGATTCCGGTGCAGATGGCGAACGAAGAATCCTCGGTCGTCTGGCATCTGCGGGAAACGCAGGCACTCGTGAACTGGCTGCGCGGGAGAGAATCGCGCTTGGTGCAAAGCGCCGATTTCAGAGATTGGTTGAGAGGGCAGCCTGCAAGCCCTTGGATTGAACTGTTGGAGGAAGCGTTAGCCGCTTACGAGTTGGAGACAGGCGGCGCCGAAACTGCGGTGGACCAGTTCATCGAATGGCTGGCCGAGTGGGGACGTGATCTGCGGCGCCGTCAGCGCGGCCTGCTCCTGCTTACCGCCCATCGCGCCAAGGGGCTGGAGTTCGACCACGTGGTTGTGCTGGATGGAGGCTGGGATCGCTTCAGCCGCGGCGAGGATGCCGACGCCCCGCGCCGGCTTTACTACGTCGCCATGAGCCGCGCCCGGCAGACCCTCACATTGGCGCGCCTTCCGGGCAAGCACCCATACCAGAAAGCCTTACAGGCTAATCCCTCTGTGCTGCAACGCCAAGCGCCGGTCAAACTGCCGCCGGCGGCGCCGGAACTCGCCCGCAGATACCGACAACTCGGTCTGAGCGATGTCTTTCTGAGCTTCGCGGGGTACAGACACCCCAGCAATCCCCTGCACCGCGCCATTGCCGCGCTTTCCCCGGGCGACCCACTGCATGTGCGGGTCGGCGGAAAGCGGTGGGAGCTACTTGATCACAGAGGGATGGTCGTCGGCCAGCTTGCCGGTAACTTCAAAGCCCCTTCGGGAACGCGATGCATCTCTGCCAAAGTCCTGGCCGTCGCTACCTGGAGCCGCGAATATTCAGAGCCGCAGTACCAGGGCGGCCTCCACTGCGAAAATTGGGAAGTAGTCGTGCCGGAACTCGTGTTTGAGCCTGACTCGTAGTCTCCACCGCACGCCCGGCCCTGGGTTGTCGACGGCGTCGGCAATGTCCTGATAGCTGGTAGAGTGGTTCAGCAATCGCCGATCGAATACCGCATCATTCACTTTCAGCATTCAGTAGTTTCATAATTTGGTTGACTACAGCTTGTCTTAGTTTCGGTTTCACGTGGGCAACCGCCTTTACAACAATTCCGATATTAGCGGTGAACAGCTTTGCCGGTCGCACATAACTGACTTTCCGCAAGTGCCCCCGTGCAAGACTGTCTTGTTGTAACACAATGGCTTGCGTATCGGCATAGGGCCGGCTTGTAATCTGGCATAAAATAAAGTCGTCATTTCCTGCCTTAGCGAGAACCAGCGCTGGCCTTAACTTATGCTGGCTCAAATCCGAAAAAGGGAAGCGGACAAATACGATATCCCCTACTGAAATGCCTGCCATGCCTCATCTTCCTCTGGCCTGTCCCAGTCTTCAGCCAGGCATTTTTCACTCAACAGAGCGCTTTCACCTGCCCCTGAAATTGCCCGTTTTTCGAGGACACGCTGTTTAATAAGCAGGTAGAAATCGTACACTTCCCGCTGTGCGTGTTCGGGTAAATCCCGTAAATCAATCCGTTTTTCTGTTCTCATCACCATGCCTCGCAAATTCAAATTCTCGATCTTCGCCCAGTCGATAAAGGCCATGGCGATGCCAGCGGACAGTTCGCCATGGCCGTATCATAGTATCGTCACGCTAACCGTGGCAAATCGCTTTGTCATGCTGAAATCCCGCAGGTTGCGATTGTTGTCTGAAATGTTCTGCCAAGCAACGCGCCATTTGTCCCTGATGATCTGGTCTTTCAGCGTAAAGCGTTCTACACCAACAGCACCCCCTCATGCCGCAGCAGCCACTCCTTACGCCACAGACCACCGCCGTATCCGGTCAACTTCGCCCGCCCGCCGCTGCCGATAATCCGATGACAGGGCACGATAATGGCGACCGGATTGCGTCCATTGGCCGCGCCCACCGCACGCACCGCCTTGGGGTTGTCAATGGCTACGGCGATCTCCTGATAGCTTGCCGTCTGACCGTAGCCGACGCTGAGAAGCTGCTGCCAGACTTGGCGCTGAAACGGCGTGCCCTCCAGGGCAAGAGGGAGGTCGAAGCAGCGTAACTCGCCGGCGAAATAGGCGTCCAGCTGACGCCGCGCCTCCTCCAGCAGCGGATGCCCACTCGCCTCTTCACCTTCTCCTGCCTGTTCCCCGGCGAATTCGACTCTACCCACCGCCGTGTCCATAGCGTGAATCTCAATAAACCCGATAGGGGACTCGTAGTTCATTACCGATAAAGACATTGCTCACTCCGTGCCTATTGCGATTGGAAACTTGCGATTATGCCGGCCTGCCGTGCGCCAATGACCTGCACACTTGCTGACCGCTGAAATCTAGCCACTGCCGTTCTTACCGCCGCAGCTGCTTACTCCGCTGCTTGCGCGTGACCGTCATCGCCAGGCCCTGCTCCTGCAGAAAGTCCTGGTAGAGCCGGTAAAAGCGCTGGCGGTCCTGCTGCTGGATGACCGCGGTGACGTCCGCCGCCTCCAGCACATAGGGATAACCGCCGCCGGCAACCGCCTCGGCGAGGACGACTGCAACGATTTCGTCGGCGCGGCCGGACTCCAGCAGCCAGCGCGGCATCTCCAGCCGGGCCGGCGCGTTCTCCATGCTGACCCGCGCCAGGCAGAAGCAGACCTGCTTATAGAAGTCGGCCCGGCCTGCATCACTGAGACGGTCCGGACGTGCGCATATCCAGAACGGGCTGCGATCGCCCCAACTGGACAGTGCTTCCCGCAGCAGGTACGCGTCGTTGATCTGCGCCGGCGCCGGCAGGCCATGCAGCGTCGCCAGCAGGGTAACGAGGTCGCGGCTGTAGGTATTGTCCACATAGCCGACCAGCGGCGTACGCGTGCGCTCGGAGCAGGCCAGCAGCGCCTGCACAGCCTGGATATAACCGTGCTCACGGCCGGCGCGCAGCTGCCCGGCGAAGGAGATGATCAGCGAACCGTCGAAAAAACAGACCGGCCTGCGCTCAAACGGCCGTTCCGCACAGCGCTCCATGAACTCACACAGCTTGGCGCACTCAAGGACGAACCGCTCCTGGTTCACGCGCCAGTTGGGGAAGACGCTGTCGTCGCCGCCGGAGTCGAGCAGCTCATCCGGGGTCAGCACCTCAAAAGCGATATCCTTTTCATAGCGGCCGGCCGCGTCACCATCCGTTGCCGGGCGCCGGTCATTGAAGAACCAGCCGATCTGCACCGCGCCCACCGGCGGGGCGTAGTCTGTGGTCGGTACGATCTGGCTGCCGTCCACCGCCAGCACCGGCCGGCCTTCGAGCGCCGCCAGTGCCCATTGCCGGGCCTGTTCGCGGTTCTGCCAGCCCGCGCCCAGCGGGATGCGCATTCCAACTGCACGGTCGAACTCTGCCGTGGGCAGTGCGCCGGGCCAGTCATTGTCGATGGCGTCGAGTTTGCGGCTCAGGGAAGCTGCAGAATCGGCCTTCACCTCCTCCAACCATCCCTGCATACGCTTCCGCTCCTCCAGCCGGTTGCGGTCGTATACGGAGAACAGGTCCCTTTTCCGTTCCAAGGCGGCCGCCGCCGCGCTTCGCACAAACATTCAATCTCACCTCAAAAAGATATGGACACCGGCTTGACCGCGTCGCGTGTTACGCGCAAACGGCCTCTTGTTACGAATAGGCCCAACCCAGACATTCCAAGAATAGCACATCCGTACATATTTTACCTTGCACAATCCGCCTATGTTATTATTGTAGGGTACACTGGTGACGGCCGCCACGTGAAACCCGGCCGAGCGAGACAGAATATGAACAATCCCTGGAGACGCCGCCATGCTGAAGCGTATACATATCCGTGGTTACAAGTCTCTTGAAGACGTAGAGGTGAATCTGTCCCAGCTTGTGGTCCTGTTCGGGCCGAATGCCGCCGGCAAGAGCAATTTTCTGGACGCGCTGCAACTGCTGTCGAAACTGGGGACGAGCCGCACGCTCAGGGAGGCATTTGATCCCCCCTATCGGGGCAAGCCGCTTGAATCCTTTACCATTGGGGGCAGAGGAATCAAGGGGTTACTTGAACAGGAGAGTCTGCGCTTCTCCATTGAGGCTGATCTCAGATTATCGGACGCTGTAATCGACGCGGTCAACCGGCAGATACGCGAGATGCGCCGTCCGAGCGGCGAAAACGGGTTGAATGAAGGGAATAGGGGGCCCGCGCCCGTACGCGAGCGGGAGTTGCGCTACCGCATCGAAGTTGAAATGCTGCCCCAATCGGGTGTCCTGCGTGTGACCGACGAATACTTGGCTGCTTTGAACGCGAATGGCGAGCCTACCGGCAAACGCAAGCCCTTCATTGAAGGGCAGGGAGAGAAGATACACCTGCGATTGGAGGGGCAGGCGCGCCCCACCAACTATGATCGTTACCTGGACCATAGTATCCTCTCCAGGCCGCATTATCCCCCGCACTACCCGCACCTGGTGGCGGCGCGGCGCGAACTGGAAAACTGGCTGTTCTTCTACTTCGAGCCGCGCGAACGTATGCGGGCGGCCAATCCGGTTAAAGAAGCGCGTCAGCTAGGGTTGATGGGGGAGGAACTTGCTGCCTTTCTCAACACAATGAAGTCACGCGACGCCAGCCGGTTCAAGGCAGTCGAAAAAGCGCTGCATACCCTGATACCCCATATTGACGGCATTGAAGTCGATGTCAGCGATCTCGGCGAAGTCGAACTGCGCTTGAAGGAAGGCGGTGTGGCAATGCCTGCCCGCGTTCTCTCCGAAGGCACGTTGCGAATGCTAGGGCTGCTGGCACTGACAGGAGTTGATGACCCGCCAGCGCTGATTGGGTTCGAAGAGCCGGAGAACGGCATCCACCCACGCAGGATACAGTTAATCGCGGAGTTGTTGAAAACACAGGAAATCCTCGGTCAAACCCAGCACATCGTCACAACACACTCGCCGATCCTGCCCGATCTCCTGGCAGACGACTGCCTTTACGCAGTGCGCCGCCTAAATCGCAAGACCCATATCGATCCGTTTGCCACAAGTTGGGGGCCATTGGGAAGAGGCAATGATATAGATCGAACGCTTGATGACGCTCCAGAGAGACTCCCCATATCAGTACGTATTTTGAGGGGAGACTTCGATGCGTAATATCGCGCTCTTTGTCGAGGACAACGCTCACGAAAAGATTATTGGCGCACTCGTATGGAAAATCGCCGCAGAATTCGGTTGCGATGTAGAGTTCGATTGGCGGAACGCTGTCGGCGGATACGGCAAAGTTATAGACGAGCTAAAGGTCTATATACGTGATCTGGAGCGGCAGGGCACTCCCTGGCCAGACCTGATTGTCGTTGCCACTGATGCCAACTGCAAAGGACTAAACGAACGCAGTAAGGAGATAGGACGCTTTGATGCCCCGGCGCCAATGATACTTGCTATTCCCGACCCGCACGTTGAGCGCTGGCTGCTACTGGACGGCGCCGCCTTCAAGACAGTGTTCGGGCGCGGCTGTCAGGCACCGGATCGTAAGTGTGATCGTGAACGCTATAAAGAGAAATTGATCGAAGAAATTCACGCCGCGGGCGGCACACCCATCCTCGGAGGCATCGAGTCTGCTGAAGACATCCTGTTCCACATGAACATTGACCGTGCCGCACGGGCGGACGATGCACTGCAGCGCTTCGTAGAAGACTTACGTACCACTTTTCGAGGCTGGCAGGCATAGTTTGTTCAATGCGCTGCCACTCCTTTATTTGAGCGCGACTGGAGGGTAGACACTCTTTACCAGAGTCAGTTGGTCGCTGCTCATTCAATTATGTTTCGCCTCTTGATCTGATTCCAGACAGTTCGTTGTCTGGTGCATGACATTCGTAACCATCGTCACCGTAATCATGAATCAGCCGCATCAACTGCCCTCGATGCCCCCAAACGACGAGGAGAGTATAAAGAAAAAGGAGGGGAAAAGAATTCCCCCCGCGTACGCCGCGCTGGGGCTCAGCCTTCTGCTGCTGCTCATCCTGCTGGCCGCCTGCAGCGGTTTCCGCCCTTCAACCGCGGAAGAGGAAGACCCGCTGGCGGCGCTCGGCGCGATGCCGCACTATGAGATCGAGTTCTCCCTCAGCGACGATCTCATCTTTCTCCAAGGGTCGGCGCGTGTCCGCGTCCCGAACAACAGCGCCGACCCCTGGACGCACCTGGTCTTCCGCCTCTACCCGGCGTTGCCACACTACAACGGCGAGTTCAGCATTCAGAACGTGACCGTCGAGGGCAGTACCGCGCCCTTTACCTATCTGGAGCAGAACAGTGCCATACGGGTAGACCTCCCGCGCGCGCTGCTGCGCGGGCAGACAACGAATGTCTATCTGAGCTGGCGGCTGCGCATCCCCCACTGGGGCGCCGATACGACGGGAGCCTACCGTCTCTTCGGCCTCAGCCAGGAGTTCCTGAGCTTGCCGCTCTTTTACCCCTCTCTCGCCGTCTACATGCCGGGGCCGACCGCGGCGAGCGGGCGCTGGTGGCTGGAGCGGGGCACCAGCCGCGGGGACGCGGCCTTCAACTATATCTCCCAATTCGTCGTTACCGGCACCATTCCGATCGATCAGATCCCCGTTGCCAGCGGCCAGTTGATCTCCTCCACAGTGCTCGATGAAAAGCATATCCAACACCGTTGGGAGACGGAGCTGTCGCGCGAGTTCTTCATCCACATGAGCAACCGCTTCCAATCCGACAGCCTGGACGCATACGGCACGCGCGTCACCAGCTACTGGCTGCCGGGCCATGAGGAGGCGGGGCGGGCCGTACTGCAGCACACTGCGGCCGCGCTGCGGGTGTACAGCGACTGGTTCGGGGCCTATCCCTACCCGGAGCTGCGGGTGGCGTCCGCGCCGATCAGCTTCCGGGGCATGGAATACCCGCAGGTCTTTCTTTTGGGTGTACAGCTGTATGACCGCTACCGGGACCAGTTGGAGATCCGGGCGGTCCACGAGGTCGCGCATCAGTGGTGGTATCAGCTTGTTCACAACGATCCCGTCAACCATCCCTGGGTTGATGAGGGGCTGGCTGAATACTCCAGCCGCATCTACTATGAGGCCGTGCATGGCCCCGACGCAGCCGACATCCTCGAATACCGCCGCTGGCAGGCGGTCGTTGACGGGTTGATCAGCCGCGAAGAGGACGCGGCGCTCGCGCAGCCGGTGACCGCCTATGCAAACGGCAGCATTTACGAGGGCATCGTCTACGGCAAGGGCGCGCTCTTCTTCTCCGCAATCCGCCGGACGCTGGGAGAGCGGGCGTTCAAGCAGTTTCTCAAAAACTATCTGACCGACTATCAGTACAAAATCGTAACGCCCGGGGATATGTTGGCGGCGTTGCGCGGGGTCGATCCAGAGGTCGCCGACGTGCTGTTTACCGAATGGATCGGTCCGCTCGCGAGCCGGCCGCCGCAGCGTGCGGCGCGCCAGACCGAATGAGCGCTGTGCAGCCGAGCTGAGCAATGGCAAACGTTCTTTGGATCGGCCTGGGCGCCGCGCTGGGCGCGAACGCCCGCTACTTCGTCAGCCTGTGGCTGGCAGCGAAGCTGGGGCCGGCCTTCCCCTATGGAACGCTGACCGTCAACGCCGCCGGCAGCCTGCTGCTCGGCTTCCTGGTGGCGGCCGGCTCCCACTATCTTGCCCTGTCGCCCCATCTCCGGCTGCTGCTGTTTGTCGGCTTCCTCGGCTCCTTCACCACCTTCTCCACCTTCGCCGTCGAGAGCGTCGCCTTCTGGCAGAACGGCCGCGTATGGGCCGGCCTGGTCAATATCCTCGCCAACAACGGCCTCAGCCTCCTCTGCGCCGCGCTAGGCATCCTGCTGGCCGGCCAGTTGCAAAAACCGTGACCCATGCAGTTGAAGATCGGCCCGCAGTTCGTGACATTCACCGTGCAAGCAGGTTGACCGACTTGCCGCCCACGGTCCAACCGCCGTCGTCAACGCCGGGCATAATTTCACCCCGTAGGGATTGGACACGACGGGCGTCCCCCTCTATACTGCCCAAGAACATCGACGCTCACTCGGCGAAACAATAGCATATTGAACCACTCCCCGTCTCTATTACGATCAGCATAACGGCAGACAACAGGTTCGCCCGCGCAATAAACCCCTACGGAGCTATCCAATGACCACGGATTTCCGCTACGAACCGACCTGGGACTCCCTGCAAAACTATGAAGTGCCCCAATGGTTTATGAACGATAAACTCGGCATCTTCATCCACTGGGGCCCCTACTCCGTCCCCGCCTTCGACAACGAATGGTACCCCCGCTTCATGTACCGCGACGAGATCTCTCGCAAGGGGCCGAACTACCACCAGCACCACACCGAGACCTGGGGCCATCCCTCCAAGTTCGGATACAAAGACTTCATCCCCCTGTTCAAGGCGGAAAACTGGGACCCGGCCCAGTGGATCGATCTGTTCCAAAAGGCCGGCGCCCGTTACATCGTGCCCGTCGCCGAACACCACGACGGCTTTCCCATGTACGCCAGCACCCACACCCGCTGGAACGCGGCCCTGATGGGGCCAGAGCGGGATGTCTGCAAGGAGCTGGAACGGGAAACCCGCGCCGCAGGCCTCAAGTTCGGTGTCTCCAGCCACCGGGCCTTCAACTGGCGCTACTACACCTACGCCGACAACTTCGACACCACCCAGCCCGGCCTGGAGGAACTCTACAACCCGCCCCACCCGGAGGACGCGCCCGCCAGCTGGGACTTTCTGCAGAACTGGTACGCACGCACGCTTGAGATGATCGACTATTTCCGCCCGGACGTGCTCTGGTTCGATTTCGGCTGGCACTTCGA
Organism: Caldilineaceae bacterium; assembly: GCA_022821545.1. Classification (GTDB taxonomy): domain Bacteria; phylum Chloroflexota; class Anaerolineae; order Caldilineales; family Caldilineaceae; genus Bin5. The sequence goes on along the minus strand of JAJEDJ010000002.1, from coordinate 96,933 downwards.
TGAGTTTGAGCCCTACCGCCCGCAGGTCGCCGCCTACTACTACAACCGCGCCCTGGAGTGGGGCAGCGAACCCGTCCTCCAGTACAAGGACAAGTTCCCGGACGGCGTCGCCGTCTACGATGTCGAACGGGGCAAGCTCGACGACATCCGCCCGCACTACTGGCAGACCGACACCGCGGTCAGCTACAAGGCCTGGAGCTACATCGAGGACGACGAGTTCAAGAGCCCCGCAACCATCATTCACGACCTTGTCGACATCGTCAGCAAAAACGGCAACCTGCTCCTCAACGTCGGCCCGCGCGCCGACGGCGTCATCCCCGCGCAGGCGACCCAGCTGCTGCTGGATCTGGGCGCATGGCTGGACGTGAACGGGGAGGCGATCTACGGCACGCGCCACTGGGAGCGGTTCGGTGAGGGCGATACGGAAGTGGTGGTCGGCCATCTGACCGAGCGCAGCAATCAACCCTTCACCGCCCAGGATGTACGCTTCACGCAGAAGGACGACGCCCTCTATGCCATCGTGCTGGGCTGGCCCGGCGCCGAGGCCGCCATCACCTCGCTGGGCAGCGGTTCGTCGCTCGGCGGGCGCATCCGCGGCGTTTCGATGCTCGGCAGCGACGAGCCTGTCGCCTGGCAGCAGGGCGACAACGCCCTGACCGTCAGCACGCCCAGTCAGCGCCCCTGCGATCACGCATATACATTCAAGATTGAGCTGCAGGGGTAGCGTATGTACAGGCGCCGGATCGAACCCTCCCACGACCTGTCCCACGCCCGCCAGCGCTTCCTGGATGTGTTGCGCCGGTGGGCATACGAAGCCATCGACCGCTACGCGGACGAGCCGGCCACCGACGTCCATGATCAGGGCACCTACACCACCGGTTGGGAACCGCTTCTGCGCGCCGAGCCGGACGAACGCATTCTGCGCTTCCTGCAACAGAAACGCGATCGTATTCGCGATCATTTCACCCGGACGCAACAGTGGCGGCATGGCTACTGGCGCATGCAGGAGGCGCACCACGGCACCGAGCACTATGAGCTCTTCCTGGGTGCCCTGCAGCGGGTTCTCCCGGACGACCGGGAAACGGCCCGGCAGCTGGACGACGCCGCCGAGCACATGGGAAACTGGTCGCCCGCGGCGCCGGACTGGTTCGATTGGGACCGGCGGCGCTTCCACTCGCTCTTCTTCGGCGCCGACGGACTGCGCACAGAGCCCGGCATGGCGCTCAATTCGCCCGACCACCTGCGCTGCGTCAACATCTGCCTGCTGGCGGCGTCGGACCCGGAGACGGAGACAGCCAGGAAGCGCTGTATCGAGCTGGCAACGGTCTACGCGGGGGAGTGGGCGGACGCCATTCTGACCGGGGATGCGCTGCCGGTCGCCCTGACCCCCGGCGGCGTTCTGTACGAGTTCAGCGCCGACGACAGAGCGCTCTACTACTCCTTTATGGGCGAAGCCCCCGACCTGCAGGCGGAGGTCGACCGGGCGGAGAATCTGCTCGGATCCGACGCCGTCAACACATTCCTGCGCCTGTGGCAGGAGAGCGGCGAACTTCGCTTTCGACGGGCGGCCGAACGGCTCCTGGAGCCCCTGGCCGCGCAGCTGGCCGACCCGGACGCCGGCGCGGCCGCCGATGCGGTGCGAGCCTATCGCCGCTGGACCGGCGACACGCGCTACGACAACGCGGTATTGGAAGCTGTGGCCGGGCTCGACCCGTTCGACATCACCGAAATCATTTTGGACACGGAATACAAACGCCCTGCCCGCCGCGCATCCGGCGTGGGCAAACGCTCCGACGCGCCCCGCTGGCTCGAAGACGGCCGCGAACGGCGCCACAATCCAATTACACTGGCGGTGGCCGCGGAGATTGAGGGAGACAGCGCGCTGCAAGCGCGCGCCGTAGACCTGGCCCGCACCTGCTTTCTCCTGGCGCGCGCGGCCTTCCCGGACGGTCGCGACCACGGCTGCTCGGCGCGCTCGGTCAGCGCCGTCGCACGCGGTCATGGCCGCGAAAACCACGCCGGCATGACGACGGCGGTGCTTGGTCCTGCGCTGGGCTACGATGGGACGCGAATGCGCAAAGGGAATTGTAGTATGCAGGAACTGGGCGAATGACATCCCTACAGCTCGGTATCATCGGCTGCGGAACGATCGGCGCGGCCCACGCCGAGGCTGCCGCGGCCTCCGACCAGATCGAGCTGGTTGCCGTCGCCGATGTGCAGCGGGCGCTGGCGGAGAAGATTGCCGCCGCCCACTCGGTGGAGACGGTTTGCAACAGCGGCGCAGAACTGCTGGCCGATACACGCGTGGACGCTGTGGTCCTGGCGCTGCCGGCCTCTTTTCGCATCAAATTGGGCCTGCAGGCTCTGCGTGCCGGCAAACATCTGCTGACGGAAAAGCCGGTCGCCCGCAGCGCCGACGAAGTGCGCCAGCTCATCTCTGTCCAGGGAGACAGGGTCGCGGCCTGCTGCTCCTCCCGCTTTCACTTCCTGGAATCGAACCGGATCGTTACCGACTGGATCGCACAGGGCAAGCTGGGCCCGCTGCGCCTGCTGCGCTGCCGCGTCATCTTCCCGGCAACGCCCGCGCCGGAGACGCCGCCGCCCGCTTGGCGGCTCAGCCGTGAGCTGAATGGCGGCGGCATTCTTGTCAACTGGGGCTGCTACGATCTGGACTATCTGCTGGGCATCAGCGGCTGGCGGCTGCGCCCGCAGACGGTCCTGGCGCAGAGTTGGCGCGTTCCCGCTGCCTTCGCCGATACGGTTGCACCGGAATCCGACGGGGAGACGCACATCGCCGGGCTGGTGCGCTGCGCCGGAGGGATCGCGCTCACCTATGAGCGCGGCGAGTACGCCGCCGCGCAGGCCGAGGCATCCTGGGAGATGATCGGAGAGACCGGCTCACTTCGCCTGCGGATGACGCCGGCGCAGGAAAAGGAGATTCTGCAGTTCGAGGCGACCCGCGCAGAAGGAACAGTCTCCCGGACGTTATGGGCGGGAAGCGATTCCTACAACGACATCCACCGCGGCCTGCTGGAGGACTTCGCGACCGCAGTGCGAACAGGCCGCCCTCCCCAGACGACGCTGACGCAGGCGCTGCTCGTGCAACAGATCACCGATGCGCTGTACAGGTCGGCCGAGACGGGAGAGGCTGTGGAGGTATCTGCAACCTGATACGGCCGCCCTTCCCAAATTCAATTGAGAAAAAGAACCCCACAGAACTAGGAGTTTGCAACGATGAACTACGCATTTATGAGCTTTTCCTGCCCCCAGGCCACCTTCGCTGAGATGCTGGCGCTGGCGGCGCAGTACGGCTACGACGGCATCGAGCCCCGGGCCGCCGGCAACCATAACCACGAGGTGGAGCTGGAAGCATCGGCGGAACAGCGCGCCTCCTTCCGCCAGCAGGCGGCTGACGCCGGCATCGCCATCTGCTGCCTGGCCGCCGGCAACCGCTACGCTGATCCCGCAGACAGCGACGCTCAGGTGGAAGAGACGCTCCAATACATCGACCTGGCCGCAGACATCGGCGCGCCCGCGCTGCGCGTCTTCGGCGGGCGGCTCCCGGACGGCATCAGCCGCGAATCGGCCGTCAGCGGCGTGGCCGGCGCCCTCTCCCGTCTGGCGGAGCGAGCCGGCGACCGCGGCGTCATTGTCTGCCTGGAAACGCACGACGACTGGTGCAGCCCCGCCGACGTCGCCGCGGTGATGGCACGCGTCGACCACCCGGCGATCGGCGTAAACTGGGATGCCGCCCATCCGGTGAGCAAAGAGGGCTGGACGCTTGCAGACTCCTATAGCACACTGCGGCGCTGGATCCGTCATGCCCATGTGCATGACCTGCACATCGGCTCCGAACGTCCGGACTATACGGCCTTCGGCACGGGGGATGTCGATCACAAACAGGTGCTGGCGCTGCTGCGCAGCGGCGGCTACGACGGTTATCTCAGCGGCGAATGGATCAACTGGGAGCCGCCGGACGTCCACCTGCCGCGCGAGATCGCAACGTTGCGCGGCTACGAGCGCGCTCTGGCATAAAAAGAAGATGCTGGCCGCCGCGCCGGTCGTGTAAGCCTGTTTCAGTCACAAGTTATCCTTGCACAGACACCCGGGAAACGACAGATGCCCATCCGCCTGCTCGACTTCGATCTCCATATCCTCAACATGCGCAACCGCATGCCCTTCCGCTACGGCATTGTCACCATGACAGCGCTGCCGCATCTCTTTTTGCAAGCGCGGATCGACGTGGACGGCAGCGAGGCGGACGGGATCGCCGCTGAGGGTCTGGCGCCCAAATGGTTTACCAAAGTCCCTGATTCGTCAATGGCCCAGGATATCACCGAAATGCTCGACGTAATTCAGGCAGCCTGCCGCCGCGCCCGGGAAGCCGGCGCAGCCGACACCGTCTTTGACCTGTGGCAGGCCATCTACGGTTCCCAGAAAGCCTGGGCCGCAGATACGGACTACCCGCCTCTGCTGTGGTCGTTCGGCGTCTCTATGGTGGAACGGGCGATCATCGACGGCTTCTGCCGGGCGACTGACACGACCTTCGCCCAGGCGGTGCGCGCAAACAGCCTGGGCATGCGCCTGCCCGAGCTGCGGCCGGAGTTGGCCCGGCATACCCCGGCGGATCTGCTGCCGGCCAAACCCCTTGATCGAGTTATCGTTCGTCATACGGTCGGCATGATCGATCCTCTCACCGATGACGAAGTCCTGCCCGAAGATCAGGTCGACGACGGATTGCCCGCATCGCTGGACGCTTCCATCCAGGCCTACGGCTTGACCCACTTCAAGATCAAAATCGGCGGCGACATCGACGCCGACAGGGCCCGGCTGCAACGTATCGCCGCGCTGCTGGACGAACGCAATGTCGATTACCGGCACACACTCGACGGCAATGAGACCTATCACAACGTTGCCGATTTTCGCGTCCTGTGGGAAGGCCTGAACGCCGACCCGGCCCTCCGCGGCTTCCTGCAGCGGCTGATTTTCGTCGAACAGCCCTTCCACCGCGATATCGCCCTGAACCGGGAGGTAGGCGCAACTCTGCTCGCCTGGCGCGAACGGCCGCCTATCATCATCGACGAATCCGACGGCGAGCTTTCCAGCGCGCCCACCGCCCTCGAAAGCGGTTACGTGGGCACCAGCCATAAAAACTGTAAAGGCATCTTCAAAGGCATTGCCAACACCTGCCTCATCCGCCATCGCCAGCGCCGGCAGCCGGACGCCCTCCATATCATCAGCGCCGAGGACCTCTGCAACCTGGGGCCGGTCGCCCTGCTGGAGGACCTGGCCGTGCTGGCGACGCTGGGCATCGAACACGCCGAACGCAACGGCCATCACTACTTCGCCGGCCTGTCGATGCTGCCGGACGACCTGCAGGCGCAAATGCTGGCTGCGCACGGTGATCTCTACCGCCCGCACACGACCCCGGGCGGGCGCCGATTCCCGACACTGGCGGTAGAGGACGGCTCTGTTGATGTGGGCAGCGTCACGGCCGCGCCCTTTGGCCCAAAAACCGTTCTTGACCCATCGCAGTTTACGCCGGCGGCCGAATGGAAATACGAATCGCTGGGTCTGGACTGAACGCACGACAGGCAGTGGCGCGGTCGCTGGGACAACCTGATTCGGTAACGATTACGAAGCGGCAGAAACGCAACTTTAGGGCGGCTGCTGTGTTTTCTCTTGTAGAACGGCATAAGAATTCCGTCCTGCTTCCTTCTGCATGCGAGACTGTTCCCCCGCTTCTGCGCCGGAAGGTCTATAAGCAGAGAATCGCGCTCCCATTCAATGGATTCCATAACACCGCCATCCACAGCGGAAGAAACTGAATCCCAGGAAGCAAGCGTCGTACTGGCGCCGAACACCGCATGGGATACTGCGACCAAGAGAACGGTCCTGATCGTGCTGCTCGTCGTCGGCGCGCTCATCTTCTGGATCAGCCGCCCGGTCCTGCCGATTCTGATTATGGCAGGGCTTGTCTCCTACTTCCTGATCCCGATCGTCGATCTGTGCGAACGGGCGCGCATTCCCCGCAGCGTGAGCACGATCGTCCTGTACCTGCTCTTCCTGGTCCTGTTGATCCTGGCCCCCGTTCTGCTTGTGCCGGTTCTGCTGTCCCAGCTCACGGCGCTCTATTTTGATGTGCCGGCAGCGGCGCGAACCTTTCTGATCTTTCTGCAGGAGTCGGTCGCAGACCTGCCAACCAGTGGGACTATCCTCGGTCTTGATGTCACGTTTGAAGGCGTCGTGGGCCAGATCCAACAGACGCTGGCCGACGAGATTGCGGTGGAACGCTTCCTGCCCGGCGCGCAGCAGATTCTGGACTATGTCAATCAGCTTCTGAGTACGGCCACGAACGTGGTGAGCAGCACCGCGACCATCGGCTTGACCGTCGTTGGCAGTATCGTCAACATCGTCGTGTTCCTGCTGCTTCTCTTCTTCATCAGCCTGTACTTGACCAAGGACGCGCCCCGCATCCAGCGTTATGTGGAAGGGCTGTTCCCGGTTGAATACTATTCGGAAGGCGTGGAGCTGATGCGCCGGCTGCGCAACATCTGGAACGCCTTCTTTCGCGGGCAGCTCATCCTCTCGCTGTCGATCGGCCTGGCGACCTATTTCTCGCTGAGCCTGATGGGGATGCGGGGCGCGCTGATTCTGGCAATTCTGGCCGGCGCGCTCGAAATCCTGCCCAATATCGGCCCCATCCTGGCGATGATTCCAGCCGTAATCATCGCCTTGGCGCAAGGGAGCTCCACGCTCGAACTGAGCAACCTGAACTTCGCTCTCCTGGTAATCGGCGTCTACTTCATCATTCAGCAGCTGGAGCATCAGCTTCTCGTGCCGCGCGTGATCGGCACGAGCGTCCATCTTCATCCGGTCGTGGTGGTGTGCGGCGTTGTGGTGGGAGCAAGCGTGGGGGGGATACTGGGCGCGTTTCTGGCCGCGCCGGTCATCGCCAGCATGAGGCTGCTCGGCAGCTATACCCACGCCAAACTGCTCAACTATCCACCCTTCAGCGACCGCCGTCCGGTCGCGGAGGGTCAACGCGCCGGCGTCTACCGCAGGGTCGTGGTTTCGGAGGCAGAGGAGCCCGCTGCACGCCCCGAGGTGGAGTTGGAAGGGGAGACCCACGCGCCCCCCGCTTCCCAGACCGCCAATTCACCCGCAGGCGATTAACCGCAGCACAGGCGCGCCGCCCGCGCCCCCAGATCGTTCACCGCTGCTTCGCATCCACCAAAGGCAGACTCGCATAGACGTCGAGGGCGAGAAAGTCGCGCGCCGGTGGCTCGCTTGTCCGGTCGTGGGGACTCGAACGTGCGGACGCTTCCGCATCCTGCCGCTGCTCGCGGCCCGTAGCAGAGGGTTGGCGGGCCAAGGCATATGACTGCCTGTAATAAGCCGCGGCGCCGATCATGGCTGCATTGTCCGTGCATAAGAAAAGAGGCGGACAGTGAAGGGGCAGGCCGATTTGGGCAAAATGCTGTTCAGCCGACCGGCGCAACAGCCCGTTCGCGCTGACCCCGCCGCAGATACAGACCTGCTCCACGCCAAACTCGGCGGCGGCGTCCGCTGTTTTGCCCACCAGCACATCCACCACTGCCATCTGAAAGGCGGCGGCAATATCGGCCGCGTTCTGCGGCTGGCGCGCCTCCGTTCCCTCCCGTTCGAGTTCCCGCATCAGATTGAGAACGGCGGTCTTCAGGCCGGAAAAGCTGAAATTGAAGCGGTGCTCCCCGCGGACCGGCAAGACGTTGGGCAGGGGAGACGCCTCCGCGGCCGGTTGGCGTTCTGTCCGCCGGCCCGGCCGCGTGAGCGGGCGGGGCAGATGGAAACGACCGGCATCCCCGCCTTCCGCAGCCGCCTGAATCGCCGGACCGCCCGGATAGCCCAGGTCCAGCAATCGCGCCACCTTGTCGAACGCCTCCCCGGCGGCATCGTCCAGCGTCGCGCCCAAAAGCCGGTAGCGGCAATGCCCCTCCATTAACACAAGCTCCGTATGACCGCCGGAAACGATCAGAATCAACGCCGGAAACTGTTCAGATGCGCCGCCGCCGCGTTGTCGGCGCACGCTGTCGGGCGAAATATCCGGATGCAGCCAGTTGCTGTAGATATGCCCTTCCAGATGATTCACCGGAATCAGCGGCAGACCGCTGGCGAAGGCCAGTCCTTTCGCCAGATTGACTCCGACAAGAAGACTGCCGGCCAGGCCCGGTCCGTGGGTGACGGCAATGGCGTCCAGCTCGCGCACATGCGCGACCGAGGCATCCGCCAGCGCCCCCTCGACGACAGTCTGAATTGCGAGAACGTGCTGGCGGCTGGCGACCTCCGGGTAGACGCCGCCAAATCGCCGGTGGAGCCCAATCTGGCTGGCAACTCGGTTGCTGAGGATATGGCGGCCGTCCGCCACAACCGCGGCCGCTGTCTCATCGCAGCTGGTTTCGATCGCGAGGATGCGGTATGCAGGCGAGCTGCCTCTGTTCGTCAAACTCATTTGTCTTCACTCAGGGTGGACGGGCGCGCTGCCCAGAGCAAGACGAGCAGGCCGATAATGGCCAGCCCAATCAGCGCCACCAGTTTGTAAAGGCGATCATCCAGCAATAGGGTCAGGCCGCCGAAAAGCGCACAGAAGGCCCAGTAGCCAACCACGATAGTGTGTTCGGCCAGGCCTTTGTCGCGCAAACGCAGGTGCAGGTGGTCGCGCCCGCCCTGCCCCACCGAGACGCCCCGCCGCAGGCGGCTGTAGATCAGCCACACCACGTCCAAAATCGGCAGACCGAGAATCAGCAGAACGGTGGCCAGCCTGGCCCCGCCGATTATCCCCAATGCGGCCAGGGCAAATCCGAGAAAATAGCTGCCGCTGCTGCCCATGAAGACCCGCGCCGGCGCAAAGTTGAAGACCAGAAATCCCAATCCCACGCCGAGCAGCGCCGCAGGCAGCACTGCCACGCTCAGCTGAGGCGGCTGGGTCACGAAGATCATGTGAATGCTCAGAATGGCGCAGAAAATGACGGTGACACCGGCAACCAGTCCGTTCAACCCGTCAAGGAAATTGACGGTATTCATCATCCCTATGAACCAGAACAGCGTCAACGGGCCGACCACCCACCAGGGGAAGCCCTCCGGCCCGAAGAGAAAGCCGCTTGCAAACGGATTGTTGACGTGCTTGATAAAAATTAGACCGGCGATGGCGATCAGGCCGGCGGCAACCTGAATTGCGAATTGGGGCCGCCAGGAGAACTCATAGCGGTCATCGAGAAAGCCGGCCAGCGCGCAGAAGGCGCCGCCGATCACCAGTGCAATGAAACGGCGGCTCTCCTTGGGGTCGTTCTGGGGCGGCAGCCAGGAAACGTCAAGCAGGGGCAGCGCCCCGGCCATGAGCAGAAGAAGAGCGAGCACGATCAGGGTAAAGGCGGCGAAAATGGCCAGCCCGCCGGTGCGCGGCACAACCCCCGCGTGTTTGCGGCGCTCGCCAGGACGGTCCACCAGGCCGAGCCGGTGGCCGAGCCGCACCGAGACCGGCGTAAGGATGAGGGTAAGAATCAGGGCGGCAAGCAGAATCGAGAGGTAGAACACAGTCGTGACCGGATCAGGCCGGGAAGCGGGCGCTCCCCGGGCCTATGGGCGCATCGAGCCAAGCGTGCGCGGGAAGGCGATCGCCTCCCGCAAATGCGTCAGGCCGCAGATCCAGGCGACAGTCCGCTCCAGACCCAGACCGAAACCGCTATGCACGACGGTGCCATACCGGCGCAGGTCGACATACCAGTCAAACGCGGCCATCGGCAGTTCATGCTCCTCGATGCCGGCAACCAGCTTATCGACGTCGGCCATACGCTCGCTGCCGCCGGTGATCTCGCCATACCCTTCCGGCGCCAGCAGATCGACGCTGCGGCAGACCTCCGGCCGGTCCGGTTCCGGCTCCATGTAGAACGCCTTCACCTGTGTCGGATAATGATGGACAAAGACCGGCTTGTCGAACTGGGCGGCAATATAGGTCTCGTGCGGGCTGCCGAAATCATCCCCCCACTCGATATGGGGCACTTTGTCCTCGTACCCGGGCACCAATTCACCGGCCTCGGCCGCGCGGTTGACCATGTCCACGGCCTCGTCGTAATGGATGCGCGGAAAGCTGGGCGCCACCCGTTCCAGGGCCGAGGTGTCCCGTTCCAGCAGCTTCAGCTCTTCGACATTTTCCTCCAGGCAGCGCTGGACAATGTGGCTGACGAACTGCTCCTCGATCTCCATCAGCCCGTTCAGGTCGCAAAACGCGATCTCGGGTTCTACCATCCAGAACTCTTGCAGATGGCGGCGCGTTTTGCTCTTTTCGGCGCGAAAAGTCGGCCCGAAGCAGTAGACTTTGCCAAAGGCCATAATCGTGGCTTCACTGTAGAGTTGACCGGTCTGGGCCAGATAGGCCGGTTCACCGTGGAAATCGATCTCGAAGAGGGTCGTGGTGCCTTCGGCCGCGTTGGGGGTGAGGATCGGCGTGTCCACGTTGAGGAAGCCGTTGCTGTCCAGCCAGCTGCGAATGGCGCCAATGACGGTCGCCCGTATCCGCAATACCGCCCACTGCCGGCTGGAGCGAATCCAGAGATGGCGATTCTCCATGAGAAACTCCACGCCATGCTCTTTCGGCTGGATCGGGTACTCATCAGCGACCTGCACCACTTCCAGGGCGGTCACGTCCAACTCATAGCCGCCGGGAATGCCCGGCGCGCGCGTGTCCTCTTTGACAGTGCCGGTAACCCGCAGGCTGCTCTCCTGGGTGAGTGCGCGCGCGCCTTCAAACGCCTCCGCGCTGACATTTCCTTTGAACACAACCGCCTGGCAGATTCCCCCGCCGTCGCGCACCTGCAGGAATTGGAGCCGGCCTTTGCCTGTCTTGGTATAGAGCCAGCCCTCCAGGACTACCTCCTCGCCCACATGCGCGGACATCTGCCGAATCGTGATTACCTTGTCCACAAATCGGTCCTCTGCAGTGATGGTAAGGAGGCCCTATTCACGAGGGGAATGGTCCTCATCTGCGGCGCCCTCTTCCCCTGACTCATCCGCTGTCTCATCCCCTGTCTCCTGCGCTGCCTCCTGCGCGAAGTCAAGCTCGCCCTCCTGGGCCTCGTCGTCGACGCCTGAGTCCGCGTTAGGCCTGTTTGCCTCCCCATCTCCATTGTCCTCGGCTGTCGAGGCGGTGGACAGGCCAAACCACGCATCCAACTGCTGCCCGATACTTTCCAGAAGATACTCCATGCCGACCGGCTGGCTGGCAACAGTAGCGCCGGAAAGGTTCAGCGAGTGATCGGCCTGGAACTCCCCGCCGATCCCCTCCCTGTATGTGGGCCGGATGACATGGGTATAGATATACACCTCGCCTTGCGGCTGACTCTCCTCCTGGGCAGCCTGCGCCCGATTTGCTCTCGCACGCGCCCCGCTGCCGCGTCGCCGGGAAGAGCGGCGCCGGTTCTCGTTGCGGCGGCGATTCTGGCCTTTAGGACGAGTTCTCTGCTCTGGACGGGCGTCATCGCTGCCCGTCCTCTGCTCGGCGCTCAGAGAAGCATCCTGGCCGCCCTTCCGCCGGCGGCGGCGGAAGTAGCGTCGCTTTCTGGACCTTCCTCTGTCCTGCTTTTCGGGTGGTTCAGTCGCTGCCATGGAAAACTGCTTCCTTTCGCAAAAGCCTGTGGTTATTCGCCGCCGGCCACTGTACTCTGCGCAATCAGTTCACCGCCGGAGTTGCGCAGAACAACGGTAGAGCCGCTCTCCCAGGCCGCTGCATCCCGGCCCCAATAGCGATTGATGCTGTTTTCCTCTCCGGAACCCGTGTTCAGACGGAGCCCGCTGCCGGGCAACAAAAGGATGTTGCCGAAAGTATAGATCGGCCCCCCATCGCGGCTGAGGGTCCACCCTTCCAGGTCGACGGCGCCATTGCTGTCGTTCACGACCCGCACCGACTCCGCGGCCAGCTCGCCGGCATTCTCGATTCTCAGTTGCAGACCCCGCTGCGGCAGACCGACCGCATTACCCCCTGGCGCGCCGCCCTGCTGTTGAGAGACGGGAATCGTCAGACGCTGGCCAACATAGACCAGATTCGGATCGGCCAGATCATTGATCTCCATCAGCCTGTTCGGCGAAACGCCGTAACGCGCCGCGATGGCCGACAAACTGTCCCCCGCCTTGACAGTGTAGATTTCCGTCTCGCCCGGATCAAGCGCCGCCGCGGCTGCCGTAGGGGTTGCGGCCGGAGAAGCTCCACCCTCCGGGTCCGTCTGTGCATCCCCTGACGTTGGTGTTGCTATCAAAACGACCGCTGGCGCCGGCGTTGCCGGCGCAATCAACTCCTCCGGCCTCGGCCGCCGCTGCTCCGCTATCCAAACGACGGTCACGGCAATCGTCAAACTGACAAAAGCGTTGACGAGAATGAAGAAGACGAGAAGGCGGCGATTCATTTACCTGCAGTGGCCTGTGGCTAAGGGAAAAGATAGCCAGTGGATGCCACTAGCCACTGGCCACGGTCACATTGTAGCACAGATCGCTGAAACCATGTACTGATGTAGTATTCTTCGCATAGGTCGTTGGCGCTTCGACGGACAGCGGCAACAGAACAGGACCCGCTACATTGGCGGTTTCCCTGTGCATGGTAGAATAGGCGGTGCGGCCTGGACTGCGGGAGCCGGCATCGGGCAAAAAGAGGGATGCAAAATGCTGAAAAAATTTCTGACCAAAGTCGTCGGTGATCCAAACGAGAAGGAGCTGAAGCGGCTTCAGCCTCTGGTTGAAGAGATCAACGCGCTGGAAAACCGCTTCGAACGGATGGACAGCGACGAATTCAAAGAGATGACCAAAGAGTTCCGCCAGCGGATCGTCAGCCAAACGACGGATCTGCGGGATGCGCTGGCCGCCGCCGAAGGCGAGTACGCTTCGGTAGCAGGCACCGATGAACAGCGTTTTGCCCGCATCGAAGTGGAACGAATCCGCAAAGAGCTGCTGGACGAGGAGCAGGAGATTCTCGACGAGATGATGCCGGAAGCGTTCGCCGCAGTGCGCGAAGCGGCCCGCCGCACCATCGGCCTGCGCCACTATGACGTGCAGCTGATCGGCGGCGGCGTCCTCCACTCGAGCAAGATCGCGGAAATGAAGACCGGTGAAGGCAAAACACTGGTGGCGACGCTGCCTCTCTATCTGAATGCGCTGGCCGGGCGCGGCGCCCACCTTGTCACGCCGAACGACTATCTCTCCAAAGTCGGCTTGCAGTTGATGGGGCCGGTCTACCAGCTGCTGGGGCTTTCGGCCGCGGTCATCCAGAACAGCGCCGGCAACCCCGACAGAGGCAGCTTCCTTTACGACCCCGAGTTCCCCGCCGAGGACGATCGCTTCCAGAACCTGCGTCCGATCACACGGCAGGAGGCATACCGGGCGGACATCACCTACGGCACCAACAACGAGTTCGGGTTCGATTATCTGCGCGACAACATGGTGCTGGACAAGGAGCGCCAGTCCCAACGCGAGCTGCACTACGCAATCGTGGACGAGGTCGACAACATCCTGATCGACGAGGCGCGCACACCGCTGATCATCTCGGGCGAGGCGCAGGAGAGCAGCGACTACTACAGGCAGTTCGCGCAACTGGTACGCGGCCTGCGGGCCGGCACGGACTACGAAGTCAACGAAAAGGAGAAGGTGTCCACGCTCACCGAAGAGGGCATCGCCGCCGTGGAGAAAAAACTGGGCCTGGAAAATCTCTACGACCCGGCCCATTTCGAGATGCTCCCCTATCTCGACAACGCGTTGCGCGGCCACGCCCTCTATCACCGCGACAAGGACTACATCATCCGCAGCAACGAGGTGATCATCGTCGACGAATTCACGGGGCGCCTGATGGAGGGGCGGCGCTACGGCGAAGGCCTGCACCAGGCCATCGAGGCCAAGGAGGGCGTGCGCGTCAAGAAAGAGTCGATGACCTTGGCGACCATCACCTTCCAGAACTTCTTCCGCATGTACAACAAACTGGCCGGCATGACCGGTACCGCCAAGACGGAAGAGGAAGAGTTCCAGAGCATCTACAATCTCGACGTCGTGGCCATCCCAACCCATCTGCCGACGGTCCGCCTGGATGAGGAAGATGTGATCTATAAGAACCAGTCGGCGAAATTCGGGGCGGTCATCGATGAAATCAACCGCTCCCACGAAGAGGGCCAACCGGTGCTGGTGGGCACGGTTGCGATCGAGACCAGCGAACTGGTCAGCCGGATGCTGAGGCGCCGCGGCATTCCTCATGAGGTGCTGAACGCCAAGAACCACGAGCGCGAGGCGACGATCATTGCGCAGGCGGGACGGCCCGGCGCGGTTACCATCGCCACCAACATGGCCGGCCGCGGCGTCGATATTCTGCTGGGCGGCAACTACGAGGGCCTCGCCAGAGATCAGCTGCGCAAAGACGGCGTCGACCTGACCGGCATCCCACAGCTGGCGTGGAACCACTGCCTGGAACTGCTCAAAAACGACCAGGACCCCACCGAGACCTATAACACGCGCTGGGCCGCGGTCCTCAAGGAAAGATGGGACGAGACGAAGCAGGACCAGGAAAAGGTGAAGGCTGTGGGCGGCCTCTACGTGGTCGGCACCGAGCGCCACGAGGCGCGGCGCATCGATAACCAGCTGCGCGGCCGCTCCGGACGTCTGGGCGACCCGGGCGCCAGCCGCTTCTTTCTCAGCCTGGACGACGATCTCGTGCGCCGCTTCGGCGGTGACCGGGTGACGGGTGTTATGGACCGCCTCGGCCTCGAGGACGACCAGCCGATCAAGCACAACATGATCAGCAAAGCGATCGAAAACGCGCAGACCCGGGTCGAGGGCCACAACTTCGATATCCGCAAGCACGTGCTCAAATACGATGAGGTCGTCAATGAGCAGCGGGAGACAATCTACATGCAGCGGCGGCGCCTTCTGAACGAACCGTCCCTGAAGCCCGCCATACAGGAAATGATCACCGACGAGATCGATGGGGCTGTGCAGCAACACACCGCCACGCGCTTTGAGGAGGAGTGGAACCCGGAAGACCTGCTCCTGGCCTTGCGCACCGTCTTCCCCTTCCCGCAGAACTTTGACCCGGCCCCGTGGCAGGAGCTGGACGCCGACGCCATCACGGAACAGGCCGCCGAAATCGCGCATCAGACCTACGACAAAAAGGAACAGGAGATCGATGCCGGCATGCTGCGCGACGCCGAACGCCAGATCATGCTGCGCGCCGTGGACCATCGCTGGGTCCGCCACCTGACCGACCTGGACAGGCTGCGCGAAGGCATCGGTCTGCAGGCCATTGCCCAAGTAGACCCGCTGGTCGCCTACAAGCGCGAAGCCTTCTCCATGTATCAGGAGTTGATGAACGACATCCGCTCCGACATCGTGACGACGATCATGACGCTGCAGGTCCAGAAGGCGCCGACGCTGCCCACACCGATTGCGCGCAACATCCAGACAAATCGATCCGACACATCCCAACCGCGAACGGTGCGCAACACCAACAACCGGCCCAAGCGCAACGACCCCTGCTGGTGCGGCAGCGGAAAAAAGTATAAAGTCTGCCACATGAGGGCCGATGCGAAACAGGGCGGCGCGCCCGTGCGCGAGGTGGCGTAGCTTCCCGACCTTGGCGGGCGCCGCAGATAGAGACGGTAGGTTCTGGACCGCCCTACCGCCCCGCCGCCCGTATCAACACCATCCGCCGCCTCCAGACCACCGTCTGGTTCAGCAGTTGCCCCCGGATCCAGCCCTCAACCTGCTCCACCTGTTCAGGCTGCATCCGCTCAGCCAGCCGCTCGGCATAGGATTTGCGCTCGCCAAGCGCCGGGCCAAACCAGCGCCGGATGTGCGCATCCGTAATGCGCAGATCGGTATCGGTGTCGATCCGCTCCATCGAAACCCGCCCGGGCCCCGCTTCGTCAGAGAAAACAGCGGAAAGGGCGGCTTCCAAAGTGTCCTCGTCCCAGTTGACCAACCCATCCGCAGCATCCGCGTAGATCGACTCTTCGGCCGCAACCAGCCGCTCGGCCAGCTCCGCTTGGAGTAAAGAACGATCCCCCAGAGCGTAGATCCTCTGCGTATGTCTGGGTATCGTCTCGGCCAGCGCAAGCCAGCCGTCCGCGGCCAGCCTTGCGGCCAGATGCGCCAGGGCAGCCGCCTTGTCCGCGGAGCCGAGCAGTGTGTTGCGTCCCACTATCGCATCAAAACGGACCCCTTCAGCATCGGCAAGTTCCGCCAGCGCCTCAACCGCCCCTTGCAGCACCACCGGCCGCTCGACTTCGTCCAGATTTTGCGCCTGCTCCTGCAGCGCCTGCCGGTCCGCCTCGTTGAAGGCCAGCGCGTAGACGCCGCCTTCGGGCGCCCGCCGCAGCGCCTCCCACGTCAGCAGCCCGCTGCCGGCGTTCACATCCAGCACAACACTGTGCCGCTCAATGGGCCCGCCGGCCAGAATCCGATCCCGCAGCGCGGCGGTCGCTTCCCCGGCCTGCGCAATCGTCCGCTGCAGCCACCGATCGCGGGCAGACTCCTCGGGTGCGAATGTCAGAATCTCCGGCGGCGCGCCAAAGCCCTCCAGCATGGCAGCCAGTTGCGCCTCGCGCCGCTGGGTGACGGCGACTGCGATCCTAGCCTCGTACCCCTGGCCCGTCGGCTCGTAAAAAACCTTGCCCTGCAGCGCGCCGGGCAGATACTGCTGCGCCACCCAATGATCCCGGTAAGCGTGCGGATAGAGATAGCCGGCCCCGTGCCCAAACCCCTCGCTGTCGCGGTTGCCGTCGCGCAGATGATTGGGAACATCGGAATCAGGCTCATTGCTCACAGCCTCGAGCGCGTCGAAAAATGCCAGGGCCGAATTGGACTTTTCCGCGGTCGCCAGATAGAGAGCGGCCTGTGCCAGGGGAAAGTTGCCTTCCGGGAGGCCGACGCGGTCAAAAGCCTCGGCGCAGGCCGTGACCACCTGTACCGCTTGGGGGTCGGCCATGCCCACATCCTCGCTCGCCAGGATCAACATCCGCCGAAAGATATAACGCGGCTCCTCGCCGGCGTAGATCATCTTCGCCAGCCAGTAGAGCGCCGCATCCGGGTCGCTGCCGCGCAGGCTCTTGATGAAGGCGCTTATCGTATCGAAATGATAGTCGCCCTCTTTGTCATAAAGCACCGCGCGGCGCTGTATCGACTCCTCGGCGATGGCAAGCGGGATGCGGACGACACCGTCCGGTCCGGCGCCCGTGGTCTCGACCGCCAGCTCCAGCGCATTCAGCAGGGCGCGGGCGTCGCCATTGGCGATAGAGACCAGATGCTCGATTGCCTCGTCCTCAAGCGCAACGCGCAGGTCGCCGTAGCCGCGTTGGGGTGTGTCGAGAGCGGTCTGCATGATCCGCCGCAGATGCTCCTCAGTCAACGTCTTCAGCTGAAAGATGCGGCTGCGGCTGACAAGGGCCTTGATGACTTCAAAATAGGGGTTCTCCGTCGTCGCGCCGATGAAAGTTACCGTACCGTTCTCCACCCAGGGCAGCAGCGCATCCTGCTGCGCCTTGTTGAAGCGATGCACCTCATCGACAAAGAGTATCGTCCCCTGATCGTGAAGCGCCCACCGCTCCTGCGCCTCCGCCACCGTTGCGCGGATGTCCTTGACGCCGGCCAGAACAGCATTGAGCGCGGTGAAGTGGGCGGCCGTCGTGTTGGCGATCACCTGTGCCAGCGTCGTCTTGCCCGTGCCGGGCGGACCGTAGAAAATCAGGCTGCTCAGCCGGTCCGCCTGAATCGCCCGCCGCAGGAGCCGCCCCGGGCCTACAATCGCTTCCTGGCCAGTGAACTCATCGAGGGTGCGGGGACGCATGCGCGCGGCCAGAGGCGCATTGGCATCGATCCGCTCCGCGCGTGCGAACGCAAACAGGTCCTCCGCCGGCTTGCGTCCTTGGATATAACTCACCACAACAAAACCAACCTTTCGCTTTCAAACAGCCTCTAGAGAGGCCCTTTTGCCAGTATCTGCTGTGGATAAATCACCCACATATGGGAAAAAGGGGATAATTGGGGATAAGACTGGGGATAACTCTAAAAAAAGTGGATAAGATCTGCTCATAACCCTGCTGCTTCTTTATCCCCATTCCTTGCGAGTTATGCCCAGGTGGGTACAACTTGGGGATAATTACTACATCTTGTGTCGAGCATCTGTTCGGCGGATCGTCCCGCCAGGATCTTTCCTGCGCTTCCCTCTGAATTGTCCCCGCTGAAGCCGCCCATCTCGGGCCGGCCCACCACTACATACAGACACACTCTTTCCGTGCCGCCATATATAGTTTCTCTGAACGACATATCCACATTTCCCCAGTGCCTACGAAGTTCTACTGAATTAACAAATAAACCATGAAGAGTTAAGGTTCAAAGACAGAAAACATCAGTGGGACCCGAACAGAATCGAATTCGGAGGAAGATGAGGAAGCGGATTCGAATAACCGCCCCACCCGTCGACGACAACATACGGAACAACGCGGATGCCAAAGTGAAAATGCTGTCCTGAGTCGGACAACTGGTTGAAGTAGCCAATCAGCTCGCCCCGCTCCACACGTTGCCCAGAGTCGACAACGAAATTCTGAAAGCGCGTGTAGAGAGACTCACCCCATGGATGGGAGATGCAAATAAAGCGGCCATATCGTTCGCGGTCATTGCCGATTGTCGTGATGATGCCGCTGTCCGCGGCGAATATTCCTTCGCTGGGGGACAGTTCAAAGTCGACGCCATTATGTCCGAGGAGCGCTCTGGCGCCCACAACATAACGGCGGTAGTGCTCCGGGCGGGCCCCCCACTCCTGAACGATACGCCGCCGGCCTTCAAATGGCGCAGCCAGGTAGACGCCTTCCGGTTCGTAACACCCGTTTTCGATTGCGCCTCGAACAAAGTCGAAAGACATCGGCTGGGTGAGGGACTAATCTTGAGCAGGTCGGAGGACAGGCACAGTGCCCGCGTCTGCAGAAGCTGCAACTTGGGCCGGCAGAGACGGAAGGAGTCCGATACAGACTGAAGTCAAATTCGCTGTTCGGATTCGACAACAACCCTGCAAAAAGGTATACTTATCGAATGCGCCCTTTACAGTGCAGGACGCAACGGATCGGGAAATGAGAGGCCTTCGAGTAGTATAGTTGTGTCCGTGGAATTGACAAAGAAAATCACGACAAGGAAGAGACTGTTCGATGCCAATTTATGAACTTGCCTGCAGAGATTGCGGTCATCAATACGAACGCATCGTGTCATTTTCCAGCACCGTTCTTCCCGCTTGCCCGGCCTGCAGCTCGGTCGAAGTCACCCGGCTTCTCAGCCAGCCGGCCATTCACTTCAAAGGCAGTGGATGGTACATAACCGACAGCAAGAAGGAGGATGAAAAGAAGAAGGCCGCGGCCCAGAAGAAAGAGACGAAAAAGACTGAGAGCAACGGTTCCGGGCCCGAAAAGGCCGCAGAAGGCGAATCGAAGAGCGAGTCCAAGAGCGACACCAAAGCGGAATCGAATACCGGTTCAACGAGCGAAAAGAACGCTGCAAAGGAAAAAAGTTAGTTTTCCCCTGTCTTGACAGCGGCCGCAGTGCGCTGGAAGCCGCATCCACCGGCCAGCGGAGCCGCACAGAGGAGTTCTTCCTGTGTCTCTTCGCTGTCAGGGAGTCGCTTCCAGTTTGTCCGCCAGTAGGGAAGCGAGAAAGGTGCGTTCCTGGTCGCCGTCGAAGAGAATCTTGATCCGTTTATCCACACCCTCCCCGCTCACTTCCGTAACTACACCATCACCGAAATGTGTATGCACAATCCGCTGCCCGCAGTCGATCTGCGCCAGTGTATGCTGTTGCGACCGGGTCGGCTGCGTCGCTTTCACTGCGGCCGCTTCCTGCAACGAAGTCGCAATGTTCGCTTCTCGGTCCCGCCAGGCCTCCGCCAGAGTTCCAACCGCCTGCTCCGGATTCCTTGAAAGGGTGAAGCGCAGCTTATTGGCGCTTTGGACCGCCGCGGCCAGCGCATCCATCGAGACCTCTTTCTCCCGGTTGGTGCGGCCGTCCAGGGCTGTCATGCGCCTGGCCCGGCTCAACACCGTCAAGAACCGGTCCATCTGCTTGACCGGATCGTCAAACGGGTCGATCACAGCCAGCTGAATGCCATGCAGTCGGCACAACTCATCCCTTGTCTGGTCGCGCTGCTCATCCTCCAGCAGTTCCCAGTCCCCGCGGCGGCGCCGTCCTTTGCCGGTCAGGCCGGCGAAGCGCACCGCAACACCGACCGACTGGCACAGATAGTCCAGTTTGAGGCGGCGGCGAGTGGCAGGGTTGATCAACCAGTCCGGGCTGACATTGGACTGCAGGTCGACGTCACTGAAGACACGGGCGAAAACCTCCCGCCACGCGTTCACCGTTATATACGCTGAGGACATGGAACTGTTACCAGGGAACCTTTCCGTTTAAAGTCTTTCGTGAGCGCTTGCCAGTCAACTGACGACTGAAAACGGCGCCGAGAAGAAAGTATGCTGAGAAGAAGCTAAGCCGAGAAGAACCTATATTGTACAGAACCGTTCCTGCAGCGCAAAAAGAGCAAGCGTTCGCCAGTATCATCATCTACCGCCATGACAACACCGGACAGCCCCAGCTCAGACGCCCGGAACGGCAATCGAGGCGTGCGGCCGCTGGATAGCAAAGGGATCGCCGGCGCCGCGACGCTGGTCATGCTGCTGTTTATCCTCAGTCGCGGGACCGGCCTGCTGCGCGAAGTGATTATCGGCGCCCGCTTCGGCACCGCGGCCGACCTGGACGCCTACCTGGCCGCCTTCCGCATCCCCGACCTGCTCTTCCAGCTCGTGGCCGGCGGCGCCCTGGGCAGCGCCTTCATCCCCACCTTCGCCGCGGCCTGGACAGAGGACGGCCGGCAACAGGCGTGGCTGCTCTTCAGCCGCGTCCTGAACCTGCTGACCCTGTTCCTCGTCATCCTGTGCGGGCTGGCGATGCTCTTCGCCGAACCCCTCGTCGCCAACCTGATCGCGCCGGGCTTCCCGGTCGAGCAGCAGCGCCTGACCGCTTCACTGATGCGCTGGATGCTGGCAAGTACCGTCGTTTTCGGCGCCAGCGGCCTGATCATGGGCGCGCTCAACGCCGTGCAGCATTTCCTGCTGCCAGCCGTCGCGCCTGTGCTTTACAACTGCGCCATCATCGCCGGCGCCTGGCTGCTCGCGCCTGTGCTCGGCATCCACGGACTGGTGATCGGCGTGGCCGGCGGCGCCGTGCTCCACCTGCTCGTGCAGCTGCCGGCCCTCTTGCGGCAGAACGTGCGTTACCGCTTCAGCTTCCGTATCGACGACGCACAGGTGCGGGAGGTGGCGCGGCTGATGGGGCCCCGCGTGCTGGGCCTGCTCTTCGTCCAGCTCAACTTTCTCGTCAACACCATCCTGGCCAGCGGTCTGCCGGACGGCAGTCTCAGCGCCCTTAACTACGCCTGGCTGCTGATGTTGCTGCCGCAGGGCATCTTTGCCCAGGCTGTGGCAACCGTCGCCTTTCCCACCTTCTCGGCGCAGGTGGCCGCCGGCAACCGCGCCCAGCTGCTCGAAACGCTCACCGGCCTCCTGCGGCTGATCCTCTTCCTCTCGATTCCGGCAGCCTTCCTCCTCTATGTGCTGGACGAGCCGCTGATCGAGCTTCTCTTCCAGCGGGGCCGCTTCGACGCTGCCAGCACACGGGCGGTCGCCTACGCGCTGCGCTTCTTCGCCCTAGGGCTGGTCGCCCATGCCGTCGTCGAGATCGTGGTGCGGGTCTTCTACGCACTCCACGACACCGCAACGCCGGTGGTCGCCGGCGTCGCCACCGTGGCGCTCAACATTCTTCTCAGCCTGGCCCTGATTGGCCGCTTGAGTTTTGGCGGCCTTGCCCTGGCCAACAGCATTGCCACCGCGCTGGAGATGCTCGTCCTGCTGGTCCTGCTGGCGCGTAAAGTGCGTGCGCCCAACCGGGAGGCGGGGCGGGCAACAACCGTGCCGGGCCTGCCCCTGCGCCAGCTGCTGACGAGCGGTGGGCGCTCCCTGCTCGCGTCCGCTGTCATGTCCGCCGCACTCCTCTTCGGTCTGGAGCTTCTGCCCGGCGGCAGCGCCGTTTTCGGCATTCCCGCCGGCTTGGTCGCGGCCGTCGCAGGGGCCGGGCTTGGCGTAATCATCTATCTGCTTGCCAGCTATCTTCTGGGCGGTGCCGAGATTCGGCAGCTGGCCGCGCTCGTGCGCAGGCGCGCGCAAACGTAAAGCTAATCCTACGCTAACGCAGAAAAGAGAAACTGCGGAGATACTGGATGCGTAATGGTATAATACAGCGGCAATTCAGCCTGTTCAGCCAGACAATAAACGAATCCGCCGCAACCGGAGATTCGTCTGCTAGTCGAAAACTCTCTGCGAGGTGAGATATGTTTTTCTTCGATCCACTCTATTTCATCATCAGCCTGCCTGCGCTCGCGCTCGGTCTGTGGGCGCAGATGAAAGTCAAGTCCGCATTCAACAAATACTCGCGGGTGGAGGTGGGGCGCGGCGCGGCCGGCGCGCAGGTGGCGCGGCGTATTCTTGACGTCAACGGGCTGGGCCACGTCAACGTCGAAGAGACGCGCGGCTTCCTCTCCGACCACTACGATCCGAGGTCGAGAACGCTCCGCCTGAGTCCGCAGGTCTATCAGAGCAATAGCGTGGCCGCGGTCGGCGTCGCCGCCCACGAGGCCGGCCACGCGCTGCAGCACAGCACAAACTACGCCCCGCTCGCCCTGCGCAACGCCGTCGTTCCAGGCGTGCAGATCGGTAGCTGGCTGGGCCCGATCATCTTTATCATCGGCATGTTTATGGGGCCTGGGCTGGGCTTCACAGTTTCCCTCGTGGGGCTGATCCTTTTCGCCGCGGTCGCCGTGTTTACCCTGGTCACCCTGCCGGTCGAGTTTAACGCCAGCAAGCGGGCCAAGGAGATCCTGGTGACCCAGGGATTCGTCGGCCAGCACGAGATGAAGGGCGTCAACGCAGTGCTCGACGCGGCTGCGCTGACCTACGTGGCCGCCGCAATCCAGGCGATCACGACGTTGCTCTACTATGCCTTCATCCTGTTCGCCCGCAGCCGCGACTGAGCGGCCCGTCTCCGCGCGCAAAAGATAAAGCAATGCGCAGCGTTCACGGCATATGAACGCTGCGCATAGTTCCTACTGGAGTCTGAAATATGTTTACAGGACAACAAACCTCTGTGCGCTTCTTTCGCACAGGACAGCGAATCTCACAGCAGGCCGGCGGTTTCGGACGCTGGCTCTTCATCGCCCCGGGGCTGATACTGATTCTCTTTGGCGTTGCGATCCTTCTCTGGCCGGAGTTACTGGCCTATATGGTGGCCGGCCTCTTCATTGCAATCGGCTTCAGCATCACCGGTTGGGGCTGGCGCCTTTCCCAGCGGCGGCGCAACACCTCGGCCCGCTGGCAAACCATCGATGAGTATTGAAAACAGAAGGGTTAAGCAGCCCCTGCAAGGAACCGATCGCCGGACTACCGGCCACTAACCACCGATCACTGCCGTTCTACCCATCGTCGACCTCGATGGTGTGTTCTTCCTCGCCGGACCGCCACACACCGTTTCGATCACCGACCGACCACTTCGAACGGATATGGATGAACCGGCTGCCTCGCCTTTTGCGTGACTGGGCCGGCGGCCGCGCCGCGCCGCGGCTGAGCGCGCTGGCCGCCAGCGTCGGCAGCTGTCTTTGCAGCAACTGCAACCCGGCCCGCAGCGCCAAACCGGCCAGCCCGGCCGCCACCGGCAACCCGACTTTCGCCACCACTTCCGGCAGATTATTGCGGTCTTCAAGAGGGTAGCCGCCCTGCGCATTGTAGCCGCATTCGCCGCAGTGACGCGCCGTCACTGCCACATCCTGCCCACAGTTGGGACAAACCCGAAACACCTCGCTCATACCTGGTTCCTTTCCCCTGCAATTTGAGTACCCAAAAGTATAGCATCCTTCTCGCGATCTCTAAAGCAGAAGATGCAGCCCCTCTGGGTGCATCCCAATACTGTCGCGGATTGCCAGAGAAAAAAGAAAAATGATATACTGTTGACGGTCTTGGCATCAGGGCCGCCCCTTTTTCGTCCACAGGCAGTTCCATGGCCGATATCGCGCACACGCCACAGGCTGACGCGGGCAGCCTTCCAATACACAGCGCAAGTCAGCCTTCGCTGGCCCGGAGGATTTGGCGGGCGAAACGCTACTACCTGTACCTCCTGCCGATCTTCGCCCTGCTGGGCGTCTTCTCCTACTACCCGCCGCTGATGGCCCTCTACTACTCCTTCACCAACTATGACGGCCTCAGCGGCAAATTTATCGGCCTGGAAAACTTTACCGACCTCGCCGGCGACCGCATCTTTCGCGCCTCAATCAAGAACGCCGTCATCCTCCTGTTTGCCAATATGGTCACCGGTGTCATCCCGCCCTTGCTGGTCGCCGAGCTGCTGTTCTCGCTCCGCAGCCAGCGCATGGGGGACTTCTACCGCACCGCCTTTCTGATCCCGACGCTCGTGCCGGCCATCGTGATCATCATGACCTGGCGCTACATCTATCATGCCCGCTACGGCCTGATCAACAGCGTCCTCACCGCGGTTGGCTTGGATTTCCTGACGCATGACTGGCTGGGCAGCTTCGATACGGCGCTGGCCGCGCTGGTTTTCTTCAGTTTTCCCTGGATCAACGCCACCATCATGCTGATCCTGCTGGCCGCCCTGATCGATATCCCCAGAGAGTTGATCGACGCCTTCCGCCTGGATTCCTCTTCGACGCTCCAACGGATCAGACACGTCGATCTCCCCTATATCGTTGGCGCCATCCGCCTGGTGATCGTATTGAACGTCATCGGCACCTTGCAGGGGTTCAATCTGCAGTTCGCAATGACCGGCGGAGGCCCCGGTTCAGCGACGATGGTGCCGGCGTTTCATATGTACAGCCAGGCCTTCTTTTCCTCGCGTTTCGGGTACGGCTCGGCGATTGGCACACTCCTGTTCCTGGTCATCGTCGGCCTGACCGTGATGACGCGCCGCTATCTGCGGTCCGGCATCGAATACGAGGCCTAGGGGCGCACTGCCGGAGTCATCGCAGTTGGCTGATTTCGGTTCCATGGCGTCGAACTGCTGGAGGAGCACGGGATGTCTTTGGGCGTGACAACAAGCGTAAGCCGCAGAGGGCCATCCCGGCAGGATTCCCTGCGTGCAGGTTTGCAGCGTCTTCAGGGGCTTCTGCACCTGGCCCTGATCCCGACCCTGCTGCTGTCCCTCGGGCCGCTCGTGCTTCTGCTTATCGATGCCGGCAAGACGACCGACCAGTTTGAAGCGCATCCCTGGACGCTGACGCTGCCCTACCACTTCAAAAACTATTGGGTTATGGCCGGCGGCATGGGCCGCTACATTCTCAACAGCAGCATTATCAGCGGCATCGCGATTCCGCTCGCCCTCGCGCTGGCGAGCTACTCCTCCTACGTCTTCGCCCGCTTCAGTTTTCCGGGGAAAGAGATGTTTTTCTACGCGATTATCACGCTGATGATGATTCCCTTCGTCCTCTATCTCGTGCCGCAATACCTGTTGGTGTTGAGCCTGGGCCTCATGAACACCCGCTGGGCGCTGATCTTCCCCTATGCGGCCGGGGGTGCCGTCTTCGGCGTCTTTCTCATCCGTCCCTTTATGGCCGGCCTGCCCGAGGAGCTGTTCGAGGCCGCGCGCATCGACGGCGCGGGCGACTGGCAGGTGTTCTACAAGATCGCGCTGCCTCTGTGCCGGCCAATTATGGCGACCCTGATGATCATTCTTCTCCTGGGACAGTGGAATGACATCATCTGGCCGTCCGTGACCTTGACCCAGGACAAGGGGTACACGGTGACGCTCGGCATATTCAGCCTTGCCAAATCCGTTTTTCATGGCTCCAGTCTCGGCCAGACCCAATGGGGATTCATGTTCGCCGCCTTTGTCATCTCTTCGCTGCCGCTCGTTTTCATTTTCATTCTCGCGCGCAAGGCGTTCATACAGGGGCTGTCGAGCGGGGCGCTTAAATTCTAGCCGTTCATGCACGGCAATAGCCGTCAATGCAGGAACTGCAGGGGAACAGAGGAGAAGCCTATCGATCGATGCGCGGCAAACGGACACAGCACCTGACGAATGGAGGGGCCACGGGGCACACAAAACAGCACCCGACGAATGGAGGGGCCACGGGGCACAGCAAGGCGCAGCGGTTTTTTGCGCCTTAAGCCAGCAAAGGAGAAGCTACCCATGAAATCCAGGAATACGTTTGCGCAAACGCAGAGGAAGTCGTACACAAGCCCGCGGCGTCTGTTCTTCACCGTAGTCGCCGTCGCGCTTGTCGCACTGATGGGCGCCTGCGCGACGCAGGTCGTCGAGGTCGAGAGGGTCGTCGAGAAAGTGGTCGAAGTGCCGGCGACCGGGCCGCCCGATCTTGACTATGAGGGCGAGCTGGTCGTCATGTTCGACGGGGGCTACATGCCGCCCGAGGGGCTGACGGACGCCCAGAAAGCGGCCGGTGAGACCGGCAACGAGTACATGGCGGAACTGATCGCCCAGTGGGAAGAGATGCACCCGGGCATCGACGTCGTTCCCTTCGGCGTCCCGGAAGCGCCCCCCGGCGCGCAGACCGCTCTGATCTGGTACATGAAGACCGCGATCGCCGCCGGTCAAGGCCCCGATCTTATGCGCTACTACGGCGGCACCGGCTACGATGGCGCCGAGGGCGACAGAGGGCTGCTGGTCCCCCTGGATGCCTACTTCCGCCAGCCCAACCCGTATGTGACCGATGGCAAGGCCGGCAGCGAACGCTGGGTCGACCAGTGGGAGAACGGGTTCGACGGCATACTGGCCCAGAGCAAGAGCCTCGCCGGTCGCTACTACTCGATCCCGCTCGAAACCGCCGCGCCATCGCTCATCTACTACAACAAGACCGCGCTTGATGATCTCGGCCTGGAGTTCCCCAGCCCGCGCACAAACATCACCGTGCTGGTCGAGCTGCTGAAAGAACTGAAGGCGGCCGGCCATGAGACCCCCATGCACCTCATGTGCTGTTCGCCCGCCGGCAACTGGGACAGCCTGATCTTCGACCATTCGATCATCGAGCCCAAGGGACTGGCGGAATGGCGGCTGGACTACAAGGTCAGCCTGAGCGAAAATGTGATCGAGGCTGAGGAGTTTGCGCGCGCCATCAAGCAGGGCCTGTTCGCGGCGACCGAGCCCGAGTACAAGGAGACGCTGCGGCTCGGTAAGCTGTGGGTGCCCTATGTCACCGAAGAGTGGAAGATCAGCGCGCCCGTGCAGTTGAGCGACTTCCTGACAGGCAAGGTGCTGATTCGCATGAGCGGCTCCTGGGAGGCCGAAGCTATTCTTGGCAATCCTGAGGTCGACTTTGAGGTGGGCGTGGCCTCCGGCCCGGTGGTCGGGCTGGTGGATTCCGACTATTCGCTTGAGGAGGAGCCGGGGCCGTTTGTCGGCGGGCCGGCCGGCGCCTGGGTCGTGAATGCCGCCACTGTCAAGCGCGGCACGCTTGAGGCTTCGGTTGACTTCCTGCAGTTCCTCTCCGCCAACTGGGGCCATGCGGTCAAAGGCCGCCCGGGCCTGGTCCCCGTGATCAAAGATGTGGAGCCGAACGTGCGGCCGGAGGTCGCCGAACCGGCCAAGGCGCATATTCCGACAAGCGTGATGCGCTGGTCGTATGCCGACATGGTTGATGCGGGCGCACGCGAAGAAGCGTTCATCATCTTGCAGGAGTTCTACCTCGACCAGATCACTATCGATGAAGCCGCCGAACGCATGCAGAAGGTCTGGGAGGAGTGGGCCGACCGCGCCATCGAGACGAACAGCGCCGAAAACGGCGGCTCGTGGGATCTGAGCAAGTGGTAAGCGGCGGCGGACCGGAAGGCGCCCTGCAGGGCGGCCTGCGCCGACGCTGGGAACGATAATCGACGGGCCGGTCATGGGGAGCGCCGGTGAATCCCCATGACCGGCCCACTGTTCAGGAGACCGATATGGCGCAGACGGCGATACAACAGCTTGAGGCATGTATTGAGGGGCTGCAAAAAGGGACGCTCACGGCAGAGCGGCTGCGGCAGGTCCTTGAAGCCCTCCGCCGCGGCGGCGCGGGGCGGCAGGATCTCCTCTATCTCCAGGCCAGCCAGACATCGGTGGCTTCTCAGGTGATAGGGTTTTCGCTGGTCGAGGGCGGTGAAGTGGTCGAGCAGCATCCAGGCGACCCGTGGCCCTACGAGACCGTGCTTGACGCCATGCGCGACGGCTGGCGGATCGTGCAGTTCCCCAATCTCGCGCTGGTTCCCGATGAGAACCGGCCCACCGGGCTGGGCTGCGAGTTCATTCTGGAGAAGTGGAGATAGAGCGATGAAAATCTACTACGACTGTGAGCCCACCCTGAACGATAACGACGTCCTGGAGCTGTGCAAACGGGGCTATATCCGGCTGGAAGCCGTCGTGCCGGACGACGTCAACGCGCGCGCCCGCGCCTTTCTGGAGAAGAACAGTTCCCATGAGCCGACTGAGATCCTCTATGAAGATTGGTTCTTGGACGGCGTGATCAAGAATCCGCAGGCCGCCGGCGCGGTGCGGTCGCTGCTGGGCGTCAATTTCGGGCTGCCGCTGCTGATGAGCAATCACCGCGTCGAATATCCGACGGAGGCGCAGGGCTGGCACCGCGACGGCAATTCAAAGTTCACCCATGAGCTGCGCAACCTGCAGGTCTTCTATCTGCCGCAGGACTGCACGATGGAGATGGGGCCGACCGAGATTATCCCCGGGACGCATCTTCTCTACTCCGCCAATGACCACCTCAAGCATCTGGACCGCGTGCGCGGCAGCGAGTTCATGGCCGGGCCGGCCGGCTCGATCTTCATCACCGTCTACTCGATCTGGCACCGGCGCTCGACTTCGATGCGGGCCAAGACGCCTGGCGTCCGCAATGCGTTGAAGTACAACTACTTCCGCACCGCGCCCCCGCAGCGCGACTGGCGCTTCGATCCCGACTTCGACTTCGGCAACGCGCCCTACCTGCCGACGGACGACTCCGGCTACTATCGCGACAGATGGCTGGCTGCCAGCCATGCGGCCGAGATGTTCCTGTGGCTGTGTGGCAAGCACGCCCAGTTCAAGACCGAGGGCGGACAGACCTGGCCCCTGAACGCGGCCACGGCCCGCTTCGCCGACGCCCCCTTCGGCGTTCCCCCGGGGCTGTGAGCGGCTCATCGCCAGGCTCGAACACCTTGCTATCGACCCGGCATCGCTCGCCGGTCACGACCCGAAAAGCCCGGCTGGTCAGACCGGAACGCGTGTGAAGCCGTGTTTTCAAACGCGTGGACTTGTGCTAAATTGAGCCGCACGTCAATCCCACCCAGGAGAGCGCAATGATCCACGACAAGACCAATCACACCTGCGACGGCGAACCGACCCTCACCGACTCACAGGTGCTTGACTTCTGCCGCGACGGCTATCTCTTGCTGCAGGGCGTCGTTCCCGACGAAATCAACCGCCGCACCTGCGACTATCTCGAAGGCAAGATCCCTGCCAACCCCAGCTACATCCCCGACGGCATGACTGAGACAGACCTTGAACGCATTCGCGCCTCCCACGAACCGAGCACCATCTTCCTTGAAAACTGGTTCGTTGAGCACGTCCTGCTCAACCCGCAGGTCGTCGGCGTCATGCGCTCGCTGCTGGGCCGTAACGTCGGCCTTCCTGTCCTCGCCAGCCACCACAATGTCCAGTGTCCCATGCCCGCGCAGGGCTGGCATCACGACGCCGACCATGTCTTCGGTCCCGAGCTCAACTTCGTCGAGGTCTTCTACTTCCCCCAGGACACCCCCGTCGAACTCGGCCCGACAGAACTCGTGCCCGGCACCCACATCATGCCCACCAAACGCCCCAATGACGAGGGCGGTATCTTCGCCGACGGCCCCGCCGGCACCATCGGCGTCCACCACCAGAGCATCCTTCACCGCCGCGGCCTCTCCACCGCCAAGGGCACGCGCCACATGCTCAAATACAACTACTGGCGCACTGCCCCGCCCCGGAGAGACTGGATCACCGAGCCCGATTTCGACCTCCAGCGCGCCTACTACGGCGGCCACAACCAGGCCCGCTACGTCGCCCACATGTTTTACTGGCTCTGCGGCAGGGGAGAAGACTATCGCATCATCGGCGGCCAGGCCTGGCCGTGGACCAGCCCCAACCAGATCGGCCCCTCCTACGGCTTCAGCAGCGAGCGCGGCTACCAGCCCGACTGGCGCAAACACAACCAGGACGGCTACGCTTCTTAAGTTGTCAGCAACATAGAAAAACGCTACACCCCCCGCCCCGCCTCGATCACCCGCGCCACCAGCCCGCCCGCCTGCATCGGCCCCGTCAAATCCTCGTTCCGAAGCGCCGCTGGTGCCGCCCACAGCATCATATTCTGATAATAGTCCGCCCCGAACGCGCGCTGCCCCGTGTCCGCGTCGCCGCGCACCGTGTTGGGCGCGTCCCACGTATAGCCCCAGCGGCAGCTGATATTGTCCAGGCAGCGCCGTAGCAGATCGCGGCCAAATTCCTGCTGCCCGTTATACATGTACGTCATCGCCAGCATGTACAGCTCCGGCGGGAAATAGCTGAACGTGCCGTAGCCTCCCACCTTGGCCGGCTCGCCCTCCGCCGTGGCATAGTTGACCGCGCCTGACTGGCTCAGCGCACAGTTATTCTCCGCTACCGTCTGCAGTGTCCGTTCCACCCGCGCCTGCGGGAAAGCGCCCGCGACCCCGTGCCAGTCCGTCACCCACTGCCCGTCCAGCTGGTAACCGAAGATCAGGTCGGACTTCTGCCCCGTTTCCGGTTCGTTGAAGTTGAGATAATACTCGCCCGCCCACAGATGCGCCTCCAGCGCTGCCGTGCCCGCCTCCAGCCACGCGTCGCAGCGGGCGCGATATTCGTCGTCCCCCATCGCCTCCGCCATCCGCCGCATGATCTGCACCTGTGCCATGCGCACACCGCCGGCATGGGTCACGTAACCCTTCCAGCCCGGCTCCGGCGCCTCAAACCACTCCGTATCGCCCAGCCCGTGCGCGTCGGTGCCCGGTGTCGGCATCGCCATCACCTGCGCCAGCCCGTACGCCGGCCGCAGATTCATCGAAAAGTCGTTGCAGCGCTTCAGCGAATCCCAGAACTCGGCCAGCGCCGCGTCGTCGCCCGAAACCTGCCAGTAGCGGTCGACCATAATGACATAGCAGGCGCCGTTCAGCACCGTCTGGTAGCCCACGTCCGGCGCGCTCAGGCCGTAGCCGGGCCGGTTCGTCTCATCCGTCGCCGTAATGCCCCCGAAGATCCACGGCGGCCGCCCATCTGGGAACTGGTACGCCTTATAGCCCCGCAGCGTCGACAGCGCCGCCTCCGGGAAAAAGTAGACCAGCGGGATGTTGCCGTAAAAGCTGCACGGCAGGCACTCGATCTGCGGGCAGCCGCGCGGGCACTCGTTCAGCCCGAACAGCCCGTCCTCCTCCCCGCACCAGTCCCCGATTGGTGGCTGTGCCTGGCCCCAGATGCTGCATTCCGGGATCAGATGCAGATTGTTGATCAGCGCGTCCGCCAGCCAGCCCGGCGTCTCCTCCGCACCGTAGAGCGCCTCCTGCCACGCGATCACCCGCCGCAGAAGCTGCTCGTGATTGCCGGCCAGGAATCGGGCCGTGGACAGCGCGTCCGCATAATGGCGCGCGTACATATGCGTGAACAGCTCCGTCTCCTCGTGTGAAGGCGCGCCGCCCGCGCGCCAGTGCGGCGCATGCCAGGCCAGCACCACGCGCACCGTCCGGCATTCGCCCGCGGCCAGCGCGAACGGGATCGCCAGCGACGCGCCGCTGTCTTGCGCAGAAGGCGCCGGCAGCCCGTCAGCGATCCGGCTCCACGCCTCCTTATCCGCATTGAGCGCGCCCCCGTCAGCCGCCGCCTCCCCGTCTGTCGCGGCCAGCACATAGGCCATCTCCCAGGCATCGCCCTGCCGTCCGCTCTCCACCAGCACACCCTGCAGCGGGCCTGTCAGCGGCCGCCTTTCTATCCCTTCCTGCGGCCCGAAGCCGGGAAAGTTGAACGCCAGCGTCCCGCTCTGCGCTGCTTCGCCCGGGTTGCGCAGGTGGATCTCAAACACCGCGCCCGGCGCCATCGAGACCACCGTGTCCCCGGGGATGAACGGTGACCACGCCCGCACACCGACCTTGACCGGCGCCGCGCAGGCGAACTCCATGTCCAGAACAGGATAGTGCCCCCAATAGTCGATCGAATCGGCGATCGCCGCGCCCGCCAGGCCGGTCTCGTCATACAACGGCGCGTAGTCGGTCGGCGGAAAGGTTACCGCGCTCTGGCTCGGTTGCGGCGTGTCCCGCTTGCCCAGCGTGTCCGAAACCAATATCCACGTGCCTTCTGCGCCGTCTTCGCCGCGACAGGCCAGCCCCAACATCGGCAAATTCAGGAGCGCCCGCGGTTCCACCAGGTGGTTGAAGATAGTGCTGTATCCGAACATCCCGTTCGGTTCCACGTCAATACACCCTGTATCCAGCCCGCCCAGCGGCATGCCGCACGTGGGCCGCGGCTCCCCGCGGTAGACAATTCCGGTGACGGGCTCCGTATAGCCGGCCGCTTCAAAGCTGTGCCAGCGGGCATGGAGCAGGTGTGGGGGAAAGAGTCGGTCGCTCATCGGGCCCTCCTCAGCGATCTGGGACAGTGATTTATCTGCGTCAATAACGACTCAACTATAGTCAATCCGCGACCATGAGCAAAGCGAGCGAAGGCGTCTCTAACGCCTCACGCTTCTCTACACTCTTCTCATTTTTGGGGTGGTCGGGCAGTACGGCGAAGTGGCCGGGGATCGTTTACGTCAGCAGACGCTCCATCAATTGAAAAAGACTGTTCTGAAACCCGCCGTCAATGACCAGCGAATGGCCGGTGATCGCGGCGGCGTCATCCGATGCCAGAAAGACGGCCGCGGCCGCAACCTCCTCCGGCTGGACAAAGCGGTTCTGGGGGATCGTCTGCTCCCGTTTGGCGCGCATCTCCGCAGTCGGGTAGGAGTAGTCGGTCATCTCCGTCTCGGTCGTGCCGGGATGGATCGTGTTTACTCGGATATTGCGGTCTGCCCACTCCACCGCCATCACCTTGGATAGCATGGCGACCGCCGCCTTGCTGGGGCCGTATGCCCCTCTGTTGTAATGCGCCGCGAGGCCGGAAACCGAACCGATGTTGATGATGTTGCCGCCGCCCTGCCTAATCATAAACTGTGCCGCTGCCTGGCTGCACAGGAAGACGCCCTTCAGATTGGTGTCAATCACCCGGTCCCAATCCTCCTCGCTCAACTCCTCCATCGCCGACCTTAGCGTGATGCCGGCGACATTGGCAAGAATATCGATCCGTCCCAGTGCTTCGGCGGCTGTACGCATCAACTGCTCTACCTGGGAGCGGTTCGAGATATCTGCCCGGCAGGTCAACGCCCGCCGCCCCAAGGCCTCAATCTCGTCCTGCACCGTGCGTGCTTTCTCGGCGGAGGTATGGTAACCAACCACCACGTCCGCGCCCTCACGGGCGAACGCAAGACTGATCGCCTTGCCGATCCCGCGCGCGCCTCCCGTAATTACCGCGACCTTGTTCGCTAAACGCATTACCTTCCCCACCCTTACCGGCACAACTGATCTCCTGAACGAGCCTGCCTCTCCTCTTCACACGCCGGCCGTGCGCGCGAGCGCTTCATCAATGTGCCGCCGGATCACCTCCTCCAGCGGGGAAATTCGTGCATCTAACTCCCGCTCGATGCGCCGGGTCGACCAGTTGTAAATATTGGGCTGATCGGGCGCCGATTCGTCAAACGTGATCCTGGCATCCGGCAGATGCGTCTGAATGGCGTCAGCCCACTCCTGCGCCGTGATCTCATAGGCCAACGAATTGTAGACCGCGTAGTTCAGCTGCTCCTGCAAACAGAGTCTGGCAAACAGGTCCGCCGTATCGTCCACGTGAATGATGAGCAGCCTCTGATCGCGGCGTGAGGGAATCGTAAACGGGTTTCCCGCGGCCAGCTCGTCGATACACCTGCTCTGCCAGGCAGAAAAGCCCTTCGTCCGCCCCGGCGCGGCCACGTTCGCGATGCGTAGTCCGGGAATCTGCATTCCATAGCGCTCCATGTATTTGGCCGCCATAAACTCATTCCACAATTTGTGCGCCATGTAAACCGTAACGGGGTAGCAGTGATCATCCTCCGTAACTTTGCGGTCGCCAAAAGAGTCCTGCAGACCGTAGACGGCGATGGTCGAGGCGTAAACTACGCGTCGAATTCCCATCAGCCGCGCCGCCTCGAATACATTGTTCATGCCCATCTGGTTTACCCGCATCGCCAGTTGCAGCTTCTCCTCGGATTCCGGTGGCAGGATATAGGCGAGGTTGACGATCCTTTCTACGTCGTACTTCCGGATCGCGGCGATGATGTCCTCGAAACGGGTAACGTCTGCCA
This sequence comes from Caldilineaceae bacterium, assembly GCA_022821545.1. Classification (GTDB taxonomy): domain Bacteria; phylum Chloroflexota; class Anaerolineae; order Caldilineales; family Caldilineaceae; genus Bin5. The sequence goes on along the minus strand of JAJEDJ010000002.1, from coordinate 62,396 downwards.
CGACGATCTCCACACTGTCGAGGCCGGCCACAGCGCGGTAATCGGGATAGAGATCGAAGCAGACAACGCGCTGGCCCAGGCTGACCAGACGCCTGGTCAACCTGGAGCCGATTAGCCCGGTTCCGCCTAAGATCAGAATGGACACAATAGTTCCCTGACAGCGGGTTGCTTGTTCATAGCCTGTTACGCAAGGACCGTCCGCGCCAGCTCGTCGAACTCCTCCAACGTGAGGGACGGCTGCGTCTGCAAGCGCTCTCGCAGCTTGTCCAGGATCGATTCAACGTCCCGCGAATTGTACCGATGCCCGGTCACGTCCAATCGGGCGCGCACCGCTTCGCCGTGCAAAGTCGTGCTGCCGAAAACGACCGTCCGCTCCTGACCGATCACGTGCGGGTGGACGCCCTCCATTGCTTCCCACAACCCCTTGACGATGCAGTAGACATGAAGTTCAGCCTCGTGAATGTAGGCGTTTTCCCCTACCAGCGGCTTATTGATCTGGCGCCTGAATCCTGTAACTTCCTCAACGAACCTGGACAACTCTGTCAGCTTCTCCAGCCGGATACCCGTGGAAAGGCCGTAGTGCGTCTCCAGCGCGACGACGACCTCCTCCATTTTGGTGAGGCCGCCCTTGTCACCCAGACCGTTGACGACCAGATCCGCCGCCTCCGCGCCCGCGCCCACCGCGGTCAGCACATTGGCCGTGCCCAAACCGAGATCGTCATGGCAGTGGATCATCAGCGGCACGTCGACCAGATCGCGTATCCTGCGCACAAGATGCTGCACGCCCGGCGGGCATCCGTAGCCGTCTTCGTAGAGGATCAGCAGGTCGATGCCGGCCCGCGCCGTAACCGAGTAAAACTCCTGCAGTATCTCCCACGGCGTGCGCGATACGTCGGGATGACCGTAGGCCACGCGCAGTCCGCAGCGCTTTGCATACTCGATCACTTCAACCGTGCGCGGGATCAGCGCCTCCCTTGCCGGGCCAAGCTCCATGACCTGTTCATCCGACGCCCAGATCAGGATCGGATGCTGAAGAACGTCGACCTGCGCCACTTCAAGCTCCTGGCACCGGTCCACGTCCCTCTGCCAGTCCGTGGACCAGACGCGGGCAAAGCCGGTGATCGCCAGTTTCGGGATCTCGCGCCTGATCAGTTTGGCTATATCGTAGTGGCCCTGCTGTGCGCCGACATAGCCGATATCGACCTGCTGCACGCCAGCCTCGTACAGCTTTTCGGCGATCCGCACTTTGTCTCGCGTCGTCATCGACAGTCCGGGCGTCTCCTCGCCCTCGCGGATCGTGGTGTCGCGCACATAAAACCTGGCAGGCAGATCCAGCGTGCTGCGCACCTCCTCGGTATGCATGTAGCGATCCAGGCACCACTTGTCGGGCATGTAGTAAGGCCCGAACTCCGGCCTTGATTTGCTGGACATTACAGTTCTTTCTCCATCATTGGCAAACGGGTGACTGAAAGGACCTGCTGAAGAGGGCGTGCAAACGTTCAGTTTCCGGGGGCCCCTATCACAAGAGTTCGCCCAGAAGTCTCGTGATCCCCTCACGGACCAACCGTTCAACCTGCGGTTGCGGCGGCAGCCAGGGCGGGTTCCGCGTTGGATAACCCCAGGACTCGTAGCCGCCGGCGGGCCCCAGATCATAGTCCTCTTCGGTCGCCAAGTACCCTGTTATCCCATTGGTGTGGCTGAAGACAAACGTATGCCGGAAGGGCGACACCGCGTCTGTGTACAGTTGGTACTCTGCAAACATCTCGGCGGTAAACGTGAGCAAACACAGCGCGTCGCCGACGGCCAGCGCTCTCATCGAAAGCGGATGAAACTGCCGCTCGCCGCTCTCGGCAACTGACAGCAGCTCGCGAAAGCGCGTGCTGTCCGGGTCCTCCGCCAGCGCCTCCCTGCATTCGGCTGCTGTCGGCGGCTCTTCCAGAGGAAGGGGCAGATCGAGCGAGCGCGCTTTGAGCGCGCCGGGCGCAACCGGCCGCGCGTCGGCCAGCGCCCGCGTGACGGCAAACGCTAACGAGAGTCCGGCGGCTTCACACGCTCCGAAACCGCCGCGCAAAGGATGGCCGTTGATGTCGCCGCAACAGCCTTGCGCGAACATGAATACGCCCTCAGGCTCGCCTTCTCTTGCCAGCAAGGCGCGCAAATGCATGACCGCGTAGCCCGGAAAGTCCGGCCCGATCTCCTCGCTCAGCCAGTGGACGATCACGGGATGGGCGGCGTGTGAGAAGAGCGCTGCAATCCGCCTGCCGTCCGCATCCTTCGCCTCGAGAACGTCCACCCACGGCACTATCGCGCCGTCGGGATTCGGCGCCATCACGATTTCGCCGCCTTGCATCAGGCGCCGGTTGTATCCGATCTGCACAGGCGCGCGGCCCGCCTTCAGCACGCAAGGCCGCAGCTCACCGCTGGCGCGCTGCACTAGCCCGGCAATGCAGTCGGACAGCCACGCCCCCGCCTCAGGCGTCATTTCGCGCCCGTCAACGCCTGGCGCATTGTGCGTCTGCGTTGTGGTGATGATGATGTTGCCGCTTGGGATATCCGTCGTCCGCTCGATGCGCCGTACAAGCTCGTCTGCATACTCGACGCTGAACGTCCCCATGTCTGCGGCAACGATGGCAAAGCGGTCGTCATCTGCGCCAAGAACCAGTGCGCGCGCAAACAGGTCATCATAGACGGCCGGCCTGTCCTTCACGCACGTGATGACCGCCTCAGCCGCGCCGGCCAGCATGGTAGGGGCGCGATTCATTGCTTCACCACCGGCAGCAGAAGATGCGACGGATACTCGGCGCTGTGATAGATAGTCTGGTTGGCCGGCTGGCTCGGCAGGTCCTCACCGACCGGCGCGCCCGTGTTCGGATTCAGATCATAGGCCGGATAGAGTGATGAGGTCACCGCCAGCTGAAGACAGTGACCCGGCTGAAAGGCCATCGAAGTTGCCATGAACTCAATTGTGTACTGGTACACCCGGCCCGGCGTGATGGGGGAGGGCGGGGGACTGTCAATCCTGTCTGCCCCGGCGCGGTAAGAAGCGCGCATCACCGCTGAAGTCAACGGAATCGAGCTGCCGTCCGGCTGCAGATCGCACAGCAACGCCACCCAGTCCGTATCGACGCAGTCGCTGGCCGCGTAAAGTGTGATAAAGGCTGTGCCGGTTATTTCCAACTCCTCTGTCAGCGGCGCACTGGTGTACGTCAGCACATCGGCGCGGCGCAGGGCGTAGCGATAGTCCATCGCCAGCACATGAGAGTCCCTTATCGGATCGGGCGACTCCGCGTCTTCCACCGAGGGCACGGGATCTTCGGGGTCGTATACATACCGGTCGTCCTCCTCCTCTCCGGGCGGCGTCCAATCCAGCGTCCCGTAGCCGCCCTCCTGCTCCGGCTGCCTGCCGCCTTCGGGCAACACATTCGCCGCCCCGCCGCTGTGGAGATAGAGGGGAACCTGCTCCATGCCGCGCACGGGCCACGCAGCCTCGTCTCGCCAGCGGTTGCGGCCCATGGTGAAAATCCTGACTTGGGCATCATCGCCTTGGCCGTTCTCCTCGCCCTTCAGCCAGTAGTCGAACCAGCGCAAATGAACCGCCCTGATGTCGAGTACCGCCTCTTGCGTAAACTCCAAATCGCCCAGGCGCGGCTGCGGATTGGCCGAACCGGCATGGTCCCACGGGCCCACAAGCAGCCACTGTTTGTCGGCCCCGGGTGAGCGGGCCGCCATCCCGTTGTACATGTACATTTCACCCCACTGGCAGTTGTCAAACCAGCCGGTGATGTGCAATGCAGGCAGGTCAACCAGTTCGAAGTAGTCCTCGAACGACATCTGTTGCCAGTACTCGTCGTACGTGTTGCGCTCAAGCCACGTGCGCCAATAGGTGTTCGTGCGCCCGACCACCTTGTCGACATCCTTGAGCGGCCGCGTGCGGATCAGCTTGTTGAAGTTGTAAGGCGAGGCCACGCCCGGCTGATGCGAGGTCAGCGGCTCGAACGGGTAGTGCTGCATCGTGCGCCCGCCGGTCATGTTTAGCCAGCGGAACTGGAAGACGGGGAACTTCCCGTTCATATAGTTCTCGTCGTGCATCCAGCGCATGCCGCCGGTGACCGAAGTGACGACCGTGGTCAGGTGGGGAGGACGCTCACGCGCGGCAAGCCACTGCACGGTGCCGCCATACGACCCGCCCATCATGCCGATCTTGCCGTTCGACCAGGGCTGCTCCGCGATCCACTCGATCGTGTCGTAGCCGTCCTTTCCCTCATTCACGCGCGGCTCGAAATGGCCTTCCGAATCGAATCGTCCCCGCGCATCCTGAAGTACCACCGCATACCCCCGCGCGCTGAAAAACTGGGCAGCTTCCACCATGCGGGGCGCGATGTTGTCATAGGGTGTGCGCGCAAGGATGACCGGGAAAGCTTCCGCCGCTGTCGGCAGGTAGATATCGGTCGACAGTTTCACCCCGTCGCGCATCGGCACGGGCCTGTCCCACATAAAACGAATGTCGTCTTCCAAAACGCCCTAATCCTTTGCTTGCGAAGGCGCCGCCCCGACCTTCGTCGTCTGAATGTCGTGAGTCGGCATGATCGCGCCCGCCGGCGACTCGATGAATCTGCCCGGCACGGCCGGCACATGGTCGTTGAACGCAGCATACTTCGGGCACAGACGCCGCGTCAACTAGCCGCTAAGTGACCCCTCCAGCAGGCCGCGCATGAACAGCTTGCCCAGCAGCAGGTAGACCGCAATCGTTGGCACGGACGCGATCAACGCGGCGGCCATCTGCAAGTTCCAGGGGATGACGCCCATGCTGGAAAAGTTCTTGATGGCTACGGTAACCGGTGCCCTGGCCGGGTTGCCGAGCACCACCAGTGCCATCAGATACTCGTTCCAGATCCTTGTGCATTGCCACACACCTACCACCGCAAAGGTCGGCCCCGAAAGCGGTAAAATGATGCGGCGGTAGATGCCGAAAAAGCCGCAGCCGTCGATCTTCGACGCGTCCACCAACTCATCCGGGACACTGGCATAGTACCTGTAAAACAGGAGCGACGTGATCGGTATGCCAAAGATGCAGTAGGCCATGATGAGGCCGTTCACCTTACCGTAAAGACCCATAAACTGCAGGACCCACACCAGCGGGATAAGGATCCCCTGGCCGGGTAGAAACATGCCGAACACGAACAGGAACAGGATCACATTCGAACCGCGAAAGCCCCACTTGGCGAAAACATAGCCGTTGAGCGAGCCCAGAAAAGTTGACACGATGGCGCCCGGAATCGTGATGCGCACGCTGTTCCAGAAGTTGGAATCCATCTGATTCCACGCCTCGCGAAAGCTGCCAAAGTCGAGGCTCTTGGGCATATTCCAGATCTCGAATGAACTGATGTCTTCGAGCGGCTTCAACCCGGTCAGGATCATCACATAGAAGGGTACCAGGTAGAAGGCGGCAAATGCGATCAGGACGGCATATTTGGTGCTGCCGACCAGGAGACGATTCAAACTCATTCTTTCTCCTCACGCAGAACGCTGATCAGATAGGGCAGGACAACTGGGATGGACAAGAAGAGCATGAAGGTGGCGACCGCCGCGCCCAGGCCGTAGCGGCTGGACCGAAAGGTCTGCTCGAACATGTAGAAACCGAGTGTGTCGGTCGCAAAACCGGGGCCTGTGCCGATGATGCTGGGAATCTCGAAATTGCCGATGGAGCCGGCGCCGGTCAGCACAATCGCAGTAAAGGTGACCGGCCGCAGCATGGGGATGAATACATGACGATATAGCGCAACTGTGCCTGCGCCGTCAATGACCGCCGCCTCCCGCAACTCGTCGGGAATCGCGCGCAGTCCGGCGAGATACAGGGCCATAACGAAGCCGGAAAACTGCCACGCGCCCATAATCGTGATCGCCAGCATGCCCAGCTTGGGATGCATGTACCAGAGAGGCCGGAAGTTCTCGAATCCCAGGTTGGCAATCAGCAGATTGATCCCCGCCGACGGCACCTGCAGCCAGCGCCAAGCTGTTCCGCTGACCACCGCCGAGACGGCAAACGGCATCAAAAAGACGGTGCGAAAAAACACTTCGCCCCTGATTCGATCATTGAGAAGCGCGGCGAGCAAGAAGCCGATGACGATGCACTGCGACATGTAGCCGACCGCAAAGAGGACGAGGTTGCGCAGGTCGATGTGGAAGCGGGGATCGTTTACCAGGCGCTGCCAGTTCTTCAAACCGGCAAAGGAGAGGTCAAGCGCCGGGCGGTCCCAGTTTGAGACCGAGATGTACAGCGTCCAGCCCATGAAGATGTAGATGAACACGGCCACGGCGATGATGGACGGGGCCAGCACCAGGATCGCGATTCTGCGGTCGTCGCGGAGCCACTTTGGCAGCAGGGCCGGAAGCGACTTTGCCCTTGCGGAAAGTTCGGAATGCATGGCTTGATTCAGGTGCTTGAATGGGAAGGCGGAAAGCGGATAGAACTGGGGCCTATCCGCTTTCCGTGCGAAGCCTGCGAATCAGTTACTCGCCAATGCCGGAGTCTTTGGCGGCCTGAATCAACTCCTCCTGCGCGCGGGCAACGTCGCCGTGCCCGGTCAACATGTTGTTCACAATGTTGCCGAGGTCGGTCACAAAGCTCTGCCGCACCAGACCGCCGATGAATGGCAGCAGTTCATGCGTCTGCCAAGCGTCCATCGACTCGCGCAAGTACTCGTCGTAGAGGCTCACGTCGCCGTCTGTGCGCACCGGAATCGAGCCCTTCAGCGGATTGAAGGCGTCCTGTCCATCCTTCGATGCGACGACTTTCAACCAGGCGATGGCGTTGTCCCGGTTGGGCGCATTCTTGGGCAAACCGAAGGAGTCCGCCACCCAGACATATTTGCCCTGATGATCCGGAATGTCGGCCCATCCGACCAGCTCTTCGATCCCTTCCGACTTGATGAAGCCCCAGAACCAGTCACCCATCAGAATAATCGCCGGGGTCTCGTCGTAGTCGGCGGCAAAGCGTTCCACCTGGTCGCCCCAGCCGACCTCCAGCCAGTCGCCCGAGGCGTACTCCATCGCCCGCATGTGAAGCTCCAGCGCCTCCGCTACTTCCGGCGCATCCCAACCGACCGAACCGTCGAACAGCCCGAGATAGGTCTCGCCGTCGGTCACGCTGTTGAGGAAGTAGTTGTAGGTGTGGAAGGCCAGCGCCCCCAGAGACGCCCCGCCGATGGCCGGAATGCCGGCCTCCTTCAACTGCTCTGCCGCAACGAAGAACTCGTCCCAGTTTGTGGGCGGCTCCGTGATGCCGGCGGCCTCAAACCTGTCGAGCCGGTACCACATGACGTTCTGGCGATGGATGTTCACCGGCACGACATAGGGAGTCCCTTCGTAGGAGACGTTGTCGATCACCGACTGCGGGAACACGTCATACAGCCCCTCTTCCGAAAAAAGAAAATCCAGCCCCTCCATTCTGCCGGGCACAACGTGATCCTCCACAACGCCTACGCCCGCCCAGACTTGGAACGAGTCCGGCGGCTCGCCGCCCAGCATACGCGTCTCCAACACCGTCTTCATGTTGACGCCGTCGCCCCCTCCGATTGCCGCGTTGTCGAACTCGACATCGGGATAGCGCGCGTTGAAGACCTCGATGATGGCGTCGAGCCCGGCCAACTCGCCGCCACCGCTCCACCAGGAGAATACCTCTACCGTGCCGCTCGGCTCGGCGGCCTCCATCGACATGTCTGAAGCCGGCTCGGTTGCGACCGGCTGGCAAGCGGCCAAGGCCAACGACACAATGATGAGTAGAACCAGGCAATAGCGTTTCATCGTCCCTTTCCCCCTTGTGAGTAGTTGATGACCAGGCAAGCTCAACTGTGCTTTATCAATAAAATTGGATAATTTTTAAGACACGCGCGCCTATTCTAGCATAGGGGTCCCTTGTGAACAATCACCCAAAAAGCGCCAGCGCCCTGGAGGCGAAAAGTAACGCAGACTTGAACCGCCATTGCGATCTCGACCTGCTGAGCATCAGGAGGGAGACGCGCGGCCTTATGAGCCAGATTTACGAGAGGTTGTAAGAAGTGGGCGCCGCGGTTGACGCAGTCGCAGTTTCTGCGGCTACACTTGGAGGGCTTATGAGAATCAAAGGCCCGCGTTGGGCGCGCCCAGCTCCGCCGACAGCTCAGCCGCGACCTGCATGACGGTCTGGGCGAAATGGGGCAACTGCTCTTGCGTGATGCGTGTCGTGGGCCCGGAGATGCCCAGCGCCGCGATCACCTGCTGGCGATGATCATGGATCGGCGCCGCGATGCAGCGCACGCCGGCAAAGGTCTCCTCATCGTCGACCGCATATCCATCGGCGCGCACCGTTCCCAGATGACGCTTCAGCAGCGAGGGCTCGGTAATCGTCCTGGTCGTGTAGGCGGTCAGCGGAGCGCTCGCCACCCATTCCTCCGTGATGGCGTCCGGCTGCGCTGCCAGCAGCGCCTTGCCCAGCGCCGAACAGTGCAGCGGCCGGCTCGTGCCCAGGCCGAAATTTACGCTCAACGCAGCCTGCCCCTGCTTGTGGGCGATATAGATCACATTATTGGCCTGCCGCACGCCCAGATTGGCCGTCTCCCCGCTCTCGTCCCGAAGCTTCGTCAGGAAGTCCCCCGCAACGTCCGGCCAGTCCAGCAGCGTCGCCACCTTGCCGTAAAGTTGAAAAAACTTGGCCGGGTTCGAGGTGAACTCACGCGTGCGTTCATCCTGCAGCAGATAGCCCTTCGCCATCAACGTATACAGCAACCGATAGGCCGTGCTGCGGTCAATTCCCAGCGCTTCCGCCACGTGAGAAGGGCGCACGCTGCCGTCCAGCGCCATCTCCAGCGCCGCCAGCCCCCGCTCCAGCGACTGCACCAGCTGTTGCCCCCGTTTGGGCGGCATAACACCCCCTCTGTTGTTGCGTAATTCGCACATGCAGCGTATCTTGTATACCAAATGCGCCCCGCTGTCAATCAGCCGACACTACCTTAAGGCCAGGCACTGTGCCTGGCCAGGTGCGCTGTCTAACCCATCGCCCCGGTGTCGCGCGGTCACCCCGCCTGTCGGTACATGAACGACCGCGACAACGACTTTATTCTGTGTAAGTGAGGAGGAACTGCGACATGGCAACGGTTGAACTCATTTGGCAGAACGTTTCCACCACCGGTGGAGACGAGATTCACCGATGTGAAGTCAAGGCCCGCAACGGCAAGGACGCGCTGGTTATGGAGGTGCATGGAGGGAAACTGACGGGCGGAGTACACATCGTTACTGCCTACTACTGGTTGGAAAACAGCAAGCGCTCCGTACCGCTCTATCCCTTTGGGACATCCGGCAGTCTCGATGACGCCAAGACGGCGCTGACCGAGTGGTATTTCGACAACGCGCCGGCGCTGCTAATGACGCTGGCCGGGTGAGGGGCGGCTCCCGTCCCCAAAACACTCGTGATCTCTCGTAAACGCTCACACGACAGCCCCTGAGCCGCGAACACCCGCCCTGCCCCAAAACCAGAGATTGCAAACCCAATTCAGGTACTGTAGAATACCGGCCATCCTCGCACAGCATCTACATCAACATTCCAAGAGGAGAACACCGTGAACGGCAAGCCCTTGAAAAGACGAGAATTTCTGCAGCTGACTGCCGGCGCCATCGGCGGAGCAACCCTTCTCGCCGCCTGTCAACCGGTCGCGTCCCCGGGCGCTTCCGATGACGGTGCAGCAGCCGAAGGCATCCAGCTCGAATACCTGGGCTACGAGCCCGATGAAGTACACGGCGAGGCATTCGACAAGTTCAAAGAAGTCATGCCCGATGTGGACCTTCTCATCAGCCCTACCATCGGCTCCTGGCCGGACATGCTCGCCAAGATCAACGCCCGCATCGCCGCCGGCGATCCCCCCGACATCGCCATCGTCGCTACCTACGGGCCGCCCAGAATCTGGAGCAAGAAGGGCATACTGGTCGATCTGAATCCCTACCTGGACGCAGACTCTGACTACGACGACGACCCCGTCGCGCCCGCTCTGCTCCAGCTCTACACCGTCGAAGGCAAACTCTTCGGCCTGCCCAAGGACTACGTGACCCACGCCGTTATCTACAACAAGGGCCTCTTCGACGAGGCCGGCGTCGCCTACCCCGAAGACGGCTGGACCTGGGCCGACTGCCTCGAAATGGGCCAGCAGCTGACCTCCGGCGAAGGGCAGGACAAGGTCTTCGGCTGGATGACGCAGACCGGGCCCTGGGCCAACGAGCACTGGATGTGGGCCAATGAGGGCAAAGGGTACTTTGACCGCTGGAACTGGGACCTCACCACGCCCACTGCCAACGATCCGAAGAATATCGAAGCGATCGAATGGCTCGTGGACACTATTCTGACCCACGGGATTTCACCCTCGCCCGAACAGTTGTCCACCGAAGGCGCCAGCTCACGCCAGCTTACGGGGCGCATCGCCATGTGGGCCAGCCACACCATCGATACCGTCGCCTTGCTCCAAAACACCGACAAGATCGACTGGCATGTCGTGCGCAACCCGCGCGCTTTCGAGGGCGGCCCCACCACAACCATGATGTGGACCTCCGGCTTCGGCATCGTCGCCGACACCGACCATCCCGACGCCGCCTTCGCCTTCCTCAAGCATATGTCCATCGGCGAGGGCGCCCTTGTGTTGGGCAGAACCGGCTTCTCCATCCCCGCCGGCCGCCCTGAAGGGTTCGTAACCGAGGAAATGGCTGCCCGCGGCGGCGAAGTCTTTGTCGACGCCTGCTTCAACTCCGATCTGGCCGCCAACGATTCCCTCGGCGTCAACCACGGTGAACTGCTCGGCACCGCCGTCATCCCCAACCTGCAGGCCGCCTTCCTCGGCCAGATGACGCCCGCCGAAGCGCTCAACGAAATACAGGTCGTGATGGAGGACATCCTCGCCGACGCCAACGAAGAGCAGTACTAAAGATCGCCTGCGCGCTTGAACTCTGTCCACAGCCCGCATCGTTTGGAGAGGACAGGCAGGCAGACTTGACCCGGTAATCTACCAAGCCTGCGATATACCCGGAGCCGTCGCCGCCCACTGCGCGGTTCCGGGTATATCGCAGGATAGATTATGGCCCAATCACAGGCACTGACCCGCCTCGCCGTCAGGACAAAAATACAGGAGATCCGCTGGCATCGATATGAGGGCTACCTCTTTGTCGCGCCCCTCATCATCGGCATCGTTGCCTTCATCTTCCTCCCCATCGCCGCATCCCTCTACATGAGCTTCAATAAGTGGGATATGGTCAGTCCACCCGAACTGGTCGGCCTCAAAAACTACGCCCGCCTGGTCAGCCGCGACCGTCTCTTCTGGAAGGTCCTGGGCAATACGTTCAAATATGCCGGCTGGATCATCGTGCCCTCCGTGACCTTCCCCCTCATTTTGGCCGCCCTGCTCGACCGGCCAATCAGAATGCGCTACCTCTACCGGCTCGCCTTCTTCCTGCCGCTCGTCACCTCCGTCGTTGCCGTCGGCCTCATGTTCCGCTGGCTGTATGACGGCGAGTTCGGACTCATCAACTACACCCTCTCCTGGGTCGGTATCGACGGACCCAACTGGCTTAGCGATCCCTTCTGGGCCATGCCCGCTGTCGCCATGGTCACCGTCTGGCAGGGGCTCGGCTACAATATGGTCCTCTATCTGGCCGGGCTGCAAGGCATCCCCGATCACCTCCATGAAGCCGCCACCATCGACGGCGCCGGCCCCTTCAGCCGCTTCTTCAGAATCACAATCCCGTTGCTCACGCCCACCATGTTCTTCATACTCGTCATGAGCGTGATCGGCACCTTCCAGACCTTTGGCCTTATCTATGTTATGACCCAGGGTGGACCGATTAACTCCACCAACGTCTACATCTACTACCTCTGGCAGATGGCCTTCGGCAGCTCCAAGATGGGATATGCTTCGGCCATGGCCTGGATTCTGGCCCTTGTCATCTTCACAGTCACCATGATTCAGGTGCGCCTGGCAAGGCTGTGGGTACACTATTGAGAGACCGGCGTTGACTGCGGCGTGAACCGGCCCCGGGGGGCGAACGTCGAAAAGAGGATTCCCGTGCAAAGAGTTTCAACCATGCGCACGGCGCGAGTTGACCGTGTGGCCAGTCGCAGACAACAACAGCTCCTAGCCAACACCATTACGCACATTCTGCTGATTGTGCTGGGTCTGGCCGCGCTGGCCCCCTTCTGGTGGATGATCTCAACCTCTTTCAAGACCGAATTCGAGGCCTTTCAGATCCCCCCGACCTGGCTCCCGCTTGAGCCGACCCTGGAAGCCTACGGGGACCTCTTCCTGAACCAGCCCTTTGGGATATTCCTGTATAACAGCGTCAAGATCGCTGTTCTCGGCGTCGGCGGCCAGCTCATTACATCCTCGCTCGCCGCCTTTGCCTTCGCCCGCCTCGATTTTCCCGGCAAAAACGTTCTCTTCATCATCGTCCTGTCCACCATGATGGTACCCTATGCCGTCACCGTGATCCCGCTCTACATCGTCATGCACCGCATCGGCTGGGTCAACACCCATCTGCCCCTCATCGTGCCCGCCATGCTCAGCTCCGCCTACGGCACCTTCCTGCTCCGCCAGTTCATGTTTTCGCTGCCGGTCGAACTGGAGGACGCCGCCCGCATCGACGGCTGCAGCTCCTTCGGCATCTACCGGCGCATCGCCCTGCCCCTGATGAAACCCGCCCTGGCCACCCTGGGCGTCTTCTCCTTCATGGCCTCCTGGAACAACTTCTTCGGCCCCTTCATCTTCCTCGACCGCAAATACCTCTTTACCGTCCAGCTCGGCGTCGCCCTCGTACAGCGGCAATGGTACACCAGCTGGCCCCGCCTGATGGCCGGCTCCGTCGTTGTCACGCTGCCCGTTCTCCTCGTCTTCCTCCTCTTGCAGCGCTACTTCGTACGCGGCATCTCCCTGACCGGCATCAAAGGCTGACCCCTTGTTCATCAGCCGCATACCCGCCCCGCGCGCTGCGCCCGCCGCGTAGCCCCGGCCCTCCGCGCCCTCTTTGATATCTGCTCACTATATGTTACTATTTTCCCCCAATAGTTTTTTCCTGCCCCGAAACATACATTCAGCCCAGTTCAATCGACCCAAGGAGAAAAAGACGATGGAGAACAACGCATTGGTCAACAAGCAGCTGTCACGTCGCTCATTCCTGCAAACAGCCGCGGCGACCGCCGGCGTTATGGTGACCGCGGCCTGCGCCGCGCCGATGCCCGCCGGTGACGCCATGGACTCCGGCGACGACGCTGGCATGGAGACCGTCGAGCTGCGCCTCGCCTATTGGGGCTTCCAGGTGGAGAAGCAGGGCAAACTGCAGGAGGCTTTCCAGGGGGCCTACCCCAACATAAAGCTGCAGGAGGACATCACCTCCTGGTCCAACTACTGGCAGAAAATGTTGGCCTCCACTGCCGCCGGCGATTCACCCGACATCATGCACCATTCGCCCTACTATCACGTCCGCTTCGCGCACAACGGGGTGACGATCCCGCTCGATTCCTTCATCGAGCGCGATGGCATTGACCTCAACGACTTCTACGAAGGCGCGATCACACAAGGGCGCTGGCAACCCGGCCAGATCCGGTGCGGCTCCGGTGACCTGCACGCTTTCCCAACCGTCTGGCACTCCGGCACGATGTGGTTCTGGAACAAAAACTGGTTCGCCGAAAAGGGCATCCCCGATCCGGACGAAAGCTGGACCTGGGACACGATCGTCGAGGCCGGCAAAGAGTTCACCGTCATCAACGACGACGGCTCGGCCGAGTCCTACGGCATGGACAAGCCCGTGGACGGCAATTCCCGCATGAACTTCTGGATCTTCCAGGCCGGCGGCGCCTTCTATGACGAAGACTACAACGGCTGTCTCATCAAAGAGGACGCGCCGATGGAGGCCTTCCAGTGGATGGTCGACCTTGTCAACGACCATAAGGTCGCCATGCCGCCCGAGGCCAACCTGCAGTTCAACCCCTTTCAGACCGGCCGCGTCGCCTTCGCGGTGATGGGTGACTGGATGATCCCCTCCTTCTCCGAAATCGAAGAGTTCGAGTGGGACGTCTTCACACCTCCCGCGCATCCCGTTACCGGCAAGAACACGATCGATGCCTACCAGAACGGTATCTCGATCACCAGTTCAGCCGAATACCAGGATGAGTCTTGGGAATACATTAAATGGCTGACGATGGGCGATGGCGCCGTCATGTACGCTGAGACCATCTTCCCCTTCCCCGCCCATATTCCTACCGCGGAAGGCCTGATCTACGTGCAGGATCGCACCGCTCCGCCCACGCAGTTGTGGATCCTCAACCAGCTCCTCAAAGACGCCACGTCCGTTTTCAACGGCCCCGCCGAAGGCGAGATTGCCAGCATCGCCGTCGAGGAACAGGAAGCGGCCATGTTGCAGGTCAAGACGGTGGAAGAAGCCACCGACGACCTCGAGTCGCGTGTCAACGCCGTCCTCGAGCGCTCCCGCGAAGAACTGCTCGGATAGCGAACATTGAGAAGTGAATGAAGAGAAGAGAGAAAAGAGAGTTGAGTTGACTCCTCTTTTCTCTCTTCTCGCAGTTTGGAGAAACTGTTATGAGCGCCGTTACGACGCCCGCACGCGGCAGATTTCGCGATTTTCTGGGGAGTAACCGCGGCCGGGAAGCGATTGAGGCCTACATCCTCATCCTGCCCACCATCCTGGGGCTGATCGTCTTTACCGCCAGCCCCGTGCTGGCCTCGCTCTATTACAGCTTTACCCGCTGGAACCTGTTGAGCACGCCCAAGTGGCAGGCCCTCGACAACTATATCGAACTCCTGACCGAAGACCCGCTCTTCTGGATCACGATCAAGAACACCGGCTACTACGTTTTGGGCACCGTACCCACAGGAACCGTTCTCGCCCTCTTGCTGGCCATCGCGCTCAATCAGAAGATCCGCTTCGTGGCCGTCTTCCGCACCATCTACTTCCTGCCCGTCGTCTCCTCCGTGGTCGCCATTTCCGTCCTCTGGCTCTGGCTCTACCAATCAGACTTCGGCATCGTCAACGAACTGCTGCGCTTTCTGGGTTTCCGCGGCGTCCGCTGGCTGAGCAGCGTCACCTGGGCGATGCCGGCCATCATCATCATGAGCATCTGGCATGGCCTCGGTTACAACATCGTCATCTTCATCGCCGGTCTGCAGAGCATTCCCCAGGACTACTACGAAGCCGCCACCGTCGACGGCGCCAACGCCTGGCATAAATTCATCAACATCACCATCCCCCTGCTCTCGCCCGTCACCTTCTTCGTCCTCACCCTGTCCGTGATCAACTCCTTCCAGGTATTTGCGCAGGCCTATGTAATGACCAGGGGCGGGCCGGTCAACTCCACCAAGACCATCGTCTACTATCTCTTCCAACAGGGGTTTGAGAACTTCCACATGGGGTACGCCTCCGCACTGGCCTATGTGCTCTTCGTTATCATCGTCAGCCTGACGCTGTTCCAGTTCTGGTTCCAGAGACGCTGGGTCCACTACGAACTCTGAGGTAGAACCACCATGAGCGCACAAGACGCACCCCCCATTGGTGAGGCCGACGCCACCGCGATACCCCCCGCCTCTGCTGCTGCATCCGAAGGCCTGACCTCCTACAGAGTCCGTTACATCACGTGGCGCGTGCTACTCTATTCCGTTATCACCCTCGTTGGCGCCACCATGCTCCTTCCCCTGCTCTGGATGATCTCCACATCGCTCAAGGAGCCGGGCGCGGTACTGCTGCTGCCGCCCAAGTGGATCTCGATTCCGCTGCAGTGGGGGAACTACCCCAAGCTTTTCGACGTGCTGCCCTTCGATCTCTTCTTGATCAACAGCATCAAAATCGCGGTATTTGCCACGGTCGGCGCCCTCTTGAGCTGCTCTATGGCGGCCTTCGCCTTCGCGCGCATGCGCTTCCCGGGCAAAAACATTATCTTCGCTGTCATCCTCGCCATGATAATGATCCCCTTCCACGTCACCCTCATTCCCCTCTTCAAGCTCTATCGCGACATCGGCTGGCTCAGCACACACATGCCGCTCACTGTCCCGTTCTTCTTCGGCACCGCCTTTGGCATCTTCCTCATGCGCCAGTTCTATCTCACCATCCCCCAGGAAATGGTGGAGGCCGCGCGCATCGACGGCTGCAGTTTTATTCAGATCTACTACCGTATCTTCCTGCCACTCTCCAAGCCCGGCCTCGCCACGTTGGGCATCTTCACCTTCCTTGGCTCCTGGAACAACCTCATGGGGCCGCTGATCTTCCTCACCAAGGTCGAAACCATGACCATCACCCTCGGGCTGACCCTGCTGACCAACCAGGCGGGTGGACGCTGGGAACTGATCCAGGCCGGCGCCGTCATCAGTATCTTGCCGATCACCGTCATGTTCTTCATCGGCCAGGAGCACTTCATCCAGGGCATCGCCCGCACCGGAATCAAGGGGTAGCCCGGTGGCGCGCGGCCGCTCTCTGACGATCGAAACCTGGCGGCTGCACCCATGATCCGCATCGGCCTCATCGGCTGCGGCGGCATGGGCCAGTCCCACCGCGCCGCCTTCCGCAAACTGCAGGGCCGCGCCCTCTTCACCGCCGCGGTCGACCCCGATCTGCCGCGCGCCCAGGCGACCGCCGACCTGATGGGCTGCGACACCGTCGCGGCCGACTACCGCCAGGTCCTCGACCATGTCGACGCCGCCATCCTCGCCGTGCCCCACCACCTCCACCATCCCATCGGTATCGACCTGCTGCGCCGCGGCAAAAACCTCCTGATGGAGAAGCCGCTGGCCAACTCGGAGGCTGAATGCCTCGACCTGATCGAGACCGCCGAGCGCGTCGACCGTACCCTGATGGTCGCCTACTGCATGCGCTTTCACCCGATCGTCGTCGAGATGGAGCGCCTCCTCAAGGCCAGAACCTACGGCGACCTCTTCCAGCTTTCGATCTGGACCGAGCAGCATACCCAGGGCGAGCCCGGCAGCTGGATGCACCGCAAAGAGACGCTTGGCGGCGGCCAGCTCTTCAGCCACGGCTGCCACTACATCGACATCCTGCTCGCCTGGATGGGGCAGCCCGTCTCCGGCGCCCATTTCGGCACCAACTTCGGCACGCCCTGGATGGAGGGTGAGGGCACGTCCAACGTCTCACTCAAATTCGCCAGCGGCGCGCTCGGCTACCACTTCGGCACCTGGGGCGCCAAGGGCACGCGACTCAAATATTCATTCCACGCCCACTGCACCGAGGGCATGTTGGAAGGGCAAATAAGCCAGGGGAGACTACTGCTCCATCAGGGCGCGCTGGAAGCGGAGAAAGGCAGCGAGCAGCTGCTGTTCCAGGCCGCCGTCGGCAAGCATCTCGAAAACGAGTTGATCCACTTCGTCGACTGCCTGGAACACGGCCGCCGCCCACTCACCGACGGCCGCCGCAGCCTGCAAAGCCTGCGCGTCATCTGGAAGCTCTACGAAGCCGAAGAGCAAGGCGTGGTGGCCGACCTGCGCGACATCTGAACTGCAGCGAACCGTACACGCCACTCACCACAAATCACAGGCCAAGAACGACTATGACAACACCGACATATCGTTTCGCCGTCATCGGCCTCGGCCGCCGTGGACGCTACCACATGGACAGCCTCGAAGCGATGGAGGAAGCGAAGGTCCGCTGCGTCGCCGTGGCCGACCCGCGCGATCCCACCCCCGCAGAAGAGAAGCGCTTCGGCTCCTCCTTCTACCAGGACTACCGCCAGCTCCTGGCAAATACGCCCGACCTCGACTTCGTACTCGTCGCCAGCTACGCCGTCGACCACGTTGAACATGCGCTCGCCGCGCTGCAACGCGGCATCCCCGTCTTCCTTGAGAAGGCCGTAGCCTTCTCCTGGGAGGAGACCGTGGAACTGTATCAACAGGTGGTCCGCCACCAATACCCCCTCTTCATCGGCTTCAACCTGCGCCGCTTCCCCGCCGCGCTCGCCATGAAGCGCATCATCGACGAGGGCAGCCTCGGCCGCATCCAGAGCGTGCTCGGGCACGTCAACACCGGCAACCGCTGGTCGCAGGGCGTGTGGTCGCATTTCAGAACGCCGCCCTCTTCCACCCTGGTCGAAGGCAAGCTCACCCACGACACCGACACCATCCAGCACTGCCTCGGCGCTGAGGTCCTCGACTGCACCGCCACCATCACGCGCAACATCTGGACCGAAGGCGACGACCGGCCCATGACCGCCGGCGATTCCTGCTCCATCTCCGGCCTGCTCTCCAATGGCGTCCTCTACACACTCCATCTCACCACCTCCGGGCCGGACTATGAGCGCCGCTACGTCCTCAACGGTACGGAAGGACAGCTGGATGTCGTGATGCACAGCGTGCGCGCAGGCCAGACGCCCGCCGCGGTGACCCTCTGGCGCAACGGCGAGGAGCCGCAAGCCATCCAACTGCCGCCCGCCGCCGGCGGACACGGTGGCGCCGATTTTCGCATCCACCGCGACTTCGTCGCCTGGCTTCAATCCAGCCCGGCAGGCGCCTACGACCCGCGCTCCATCCTGACCGGCATGATCATCCCCTTCGCCGCGCAAGAATCCATGGCGACCGGCCGCCGCATCGACTGCGCCGCACGCCTGCGTCAAGCCGTCGCCGGCGTGAACCAACAAGTGAGCAAAGAGGCGTGAGAAGCGGGCAAAACCTTCTCACGCCTCACGCCTCTCCACACTTTCCTTTCCTTTGAAGGGAGTTTCGTTATGCGCAGTTATCGTGTAGGTGTTGTCGGGCTGTATCGCGGTCTCGGCCCGGCGCGCGTCTTCAACCTCATGCCCGACTGCGATGTCGTCGCCGGCTGCGATATCGACGCCGGCGCCCTCCAACGGTTCGGCGCCCTCTTCCCCCAGGCCCGCCAGTACAGCGCATACGAAGAAATGCTGGCGCACGGTCTGGACATCGTCTTCGTCGCCTCCCCCGTCCCCCTGCACTGCCAGCACACCGTGGCCGCGCTCGAGGCCGGCTGCCACGTCCTGCAGGAGGTCACGCTCGCCGCCAACATCGACGAATGCCGCCAGATTCTCGCGGCCGTGCAGGCGCATCCGCGCCAGAAGTTCATGCTGGCCGAAAACTGCTGCTACTGGGCGCATATTCTGAGCTGGCGGGAGATATGGCGCACGGGCCTGCTGGGCAACTTCATGTACGCCGAAGCCGAGTACATCCACGACACGCGCCATCTGCTGCGCCAGGCCGACGGCACACCCACTTGGCGCGCCTCCATGCCCCCCATCCATTACTGCACGCACAGCCTCGGCCCGCTGCTCAAAGTGACAGGCGAGCGCTGCGTCGCCGCCAGCGCCATGAGTGTCACCAGCGGCACCGAAGACCTGCCCGTCCGCGTCAAATCCGGTACCGAGGTCGCCATTCTGCAGACGGCCAGCGGCGGCGTGATCAAGATCCTCGTCGCCTTCGGCATCACCCGCGAGCCGATGTTCCACTACTACTCGATCTACGGCGCCGACGGCGTCCTCGAGACCTCGCGCCCGCCCACCAGCCCACTGCAGACCAACGCATGGCTGAATTCAGTGCCGCATCTGAACAACATGGTCGAAATGCCGATCACCGAAAACGTGACCGACGCCCCGCCCGAGGCAACCCAGGGCGGACACGGCACCGCCGAGTACATGATGGTCCAGGACTTCGTCGCCTGCATCCGCGACGACACACCGCCCCCCATCGACATCTACGCCGCCCTGAGAATGGCCCTGCCCGGCATGTGCGCGCACCAAAGCGCCCTGCAAGGCGGCCAAATAGTCCAAATCCCGGACTGGGAGAGTTGACAAGGGAAATAGAGTTCTATCGCGAACCCGCTACAGCTGACTCCGCACCTCAGCCGTGATCTGGTCCATCGCCAAAATCATATAACCGCAATCGTCGCCCACCTGTAACCACTGCACACCGCGCTTCGCCATACCGAGCGCAAAGCGCGCGTCCGGCGCCATGCCGGCCCCCACGAACAGGCCCGCCGCCCGTGTGCGGGCGATAATGCTGTCCACCGCCTCAATCACGGTCGGATGCTCCACGTCGCCCAGCAGCCCCAATGACGCCGAAAGATCCCAGGGCCCCAGCGCGATCGAGTCCAGCCCGGCGATGGCCAGGATACTGTCCAGGGCGGCGAAAGCCTCCGCGTTTTCGATCTGGACGGCCACGAAGATCTCCCGGTTGGCCCGTTCGGTGTAGTCGTTTCCGCCGTCGCGACCATAGTTGGCCGGCACGCGCGGCCCATAGCCGCGTTCGCCCAGGGGCGGGTAGCGGCAGCTGTTCACCACATCCTGCACCTCAGCCGCCGAGCGCACCTGCGGCACGATGATCCCGTCCGCGCCCGCGTCCAGCACCGGCTTGATAAAGGGCGTCCCGCTGCCGGGCACGCGCACCAGCGCCGGCCTGCTGCGCGCCTTCGCCGCCAGAAAGTGCCCGCCCAGCGCCTCCGCGCTCATCATGCTGTGCTCCATGTCGATCCAGAAAAAATCGACCGAGTCGCCCAGCGCGTCGGTCGCGTGCGGGTCGGTCAGCGTGATCGAAGCGCCGATACAGATATCGCCCGCCGCCATCTTGGCGCGGAAGGCCGCTACCGGTGAGAGTTGAGTTTCGTTTGTCATGATCCCCTGCGTTCGGAGTGGAAGTTGGGTGCCGCGACCGTCGTGGCGTGCTGCTCATTCGTTTCGGCGCGCCTCCGCCAGATCATAGGCGGTCTGCCGCTGCAGCCAGAACCCAGCGTTTGACCATCCGGCCTTCTCCAGGCGAATAGCCATCTCCGCTGAAATGCCCGCACGGCCGTTCAGCACGCGCGAAAGCGTATGCCGGGCTACGCCCAACACCTTTGCCGCTTCAGTGACATTGAGGCCAAGCGGGTCCAGACAGTTTTCCCTTATGCTGCTGCCAGGATGCGGTGGATTCTTCATAGCCATGATTGTCAGCTCGCGTCAGTGGTAGTCAATCAAGTCGTCTGGTTCTGCTCTGACGAAGCGGTAGTAACCACTCAGCCAGTTTTCATAGATTGCACTGCATGACAAATCGACTGCCAAGCCTATTTTACCACTCACCCGCCCTCCCGTGATATGATTGCCCGCACCGGCAGAACGGGATGCGGATAACGATCCCCAACCACTTAACCAATTCAGCAAACCTTACCGACACTACACATCCCCCACCAGGAGCGCCCAATGACCGAACCCGCCATCAAAACGACCGTCGTCGGCAGCTATCCCTTGCCTGCCTGGCTGGCCGCCTACCCGTCCGTCCCCAACCTGCGCGACGCCATTCTCGTCGTCCTCAAAACGCAGGAGCTGGCCGGCCTGGACGTGATCTCCGACGGCGAGCTCACACGCTTCGACGTCAACCACCCCGAAACGAACGGGATGATCGAACATTTCGTGCAGCCGATGTCCGGCATCTCCAGCCGGATGGGCCGCAAGGACGTGGACGACTTTCGCGCCCAGCAGGGCATGGGCTTCCGCACCCAGCCGGCTGCCGTGGTCGAAGGACCGATCGGCGAAGGCGAGCTGGACCTGCCCTCAAGCTGGCAGATGGTGAAGGAGTTGACCGCCACCCCGCTCAAGTTCACCGTCACCGCGCCCTACATGCTGGCGAAGACCTTGCTGGACCGCCACTATGGCGATCTGCCCAGCCTCACCATGGCCATCGCCGAGGTCCTGCGCCGCCAGGTCGAGGCCATTGACGCGCCCGTCCTCCAGGTGGACGAGGCCAATCTGACCGGCAACCCCGAAGATGCCGCCTGGGCCTACGAGCCGATCAACCATGTCCTCGACGGCGCCCGCGGCGAACGCGCCCTGCACCTCTGCTTCGGCAACTACGGCGGCCAGAGCATCCAGAGCGGCTTCTGGGCCAGCCTGCTCGGCTTCCTCAACAACCTGCACGTGGACCACCTCGTGCTGGAGTTCGCCCGCCGCGGCTACGATGAGTTGGAGGTCTTCACCGACCTGCGTGAGGGCATCGCCCTCGGGATCGGCGTCGTCGACATCAAGGACAACGAAGTGGAGAGCCCCGACGTCATCGCAGCCCGCATTCAGCACGCGGTCGACCTGCTGGGCGAGGAGCGGGTCAAGTGGGTTCATCCCGACTGCGGCTTCTGGATGCTGCCGCGCTCGGTCGCCGACCGCAAGATGGAGACGCTGGTGGCAGGACGGGATCTCTTCCTGGGGAATACATCGGGGTAGGCCTTACTTCTAAACCAAATCAGTAATCTGGCAGTCGTCCCTTTCCAGCGCCTCCGGGCGCAAAGCCGCGCCCAATCCCGGCCTCTGAGGCGGCTGCATCCGTCCATTCTCCACCACAAATGGGTGATCGACCAGCTCCTTATAAAATCCCAGCGTAAACGCCCGCACGATCTCCTGCATCCACGTATTGGTGGCATGGGCCGCCAGGTGAAGGGAGGCCGCCAGCGTCACCGGGCCGGTGCAGTCGTGGAAGATTACGCCCATGTTGTTGGTCTCGGCCATGTCTGCCGTCTTGCGCGCTTCGGTGATACCGCCCGCCCAGGTCACGTCTGTCATCACCACGTCGCAGGCATCCGCCCGTAGCATCTCCTCGACCGCGTAGCGATTCATGAGCAGTTCCGACGCACAGATCGGCGTGCGCGTCGAACTGCGCAGCTTGGCCAGCGTGCGCGGGTTGTCCGGCTTCATCAAATCCTCGAGCAGGATCGGCTTATAGGGCTCAAGCGCCTCCGCGATGCGGCGCGCGGGCTGCAGAGCCCAGTAACCGTGTCCCTCCAGAATAATGTCCATCTCCAGACCCACTGCCTCGCGGACCTGCCGCCACGGCTGCAACCCTTCTTCAATCTCCGCGAACGAGATCGTCTGACCGTGATTGGCGAGGGCGAAGCGATCAAACGGCCAGATCTTCATGGCGCGGATACCCATATCGAGCAGCGAACGGGCAAGTTCGCCGGCATCGCCGCCGGGCTGCCAGGCCTCAAAATCCTGGTAGGCGCCGGTTGCAGAGGTGTCCACCTTACGCGCGATATCCGGCGCCTTCTGCCCGTAACCTGCCGAGGCGCACGTGTTGTAGACCGGCACGCCCTCCGGATTGCTCGTCCCGCCGAGAAGCTGCCAGATCGGCTGCCCCAACGCCTGCCCCAGAATATCCCAGAGCGCCACGTCCACCGCCGAGAGGCACCGCATCTCCAGCCCCTTATTGCCGTAGATATGGGAGTTCTCATAGGCCCGGCGCCAGAAAGCCTCGATCTGGCGCGGGTCTCTCTCCAGCAGCATTGGCGTCAATACCTCTCCGATATAGGCCGTTACCGATCGGGGCGTGTAATAGGTCTCTCCCAGGCCCACGATTCCGCTGTCCGTCTTCAGTTCAAGGAAGGTAATGCTGGAGAATGGAGCGAAGTTGATGGTCCGGACGCTGGTAATCTTCACGATAGACCTCTGAAGGAATATAGTGGACGAACACAGGACGAACACTGGGCAAGCGCCTCAGAGAGAACTATACAGCAGTTGAGCAACTTGCAAAAGGGCTGTCAGGACCCTGAAAAACAGTTTGACAAGAGGGGCCTTAGAAATAATAATATGTGGACAAGACGCGGTGTAGCGAGGCATCGATCGCTGTACCGTGCCCAGAGCTGTGTTCCTTGGCGCAGGTGAACGTATTGCGTCGGTAGCGGCGCCTGTGCTGGTGGAACATGGGAATCATCTCCAGGAAGCCCCAGCGAGTACCCCTATGGCCTACACTGATATTCAGAAACCCGCGCTTTCGTATCGTTATGAATTCGGCCTCAATGAGTTGCAGGCTGCCCAGGCATGTGTCGACGCCCATGGGTTCGCCGTGGTCAAGCAGGTACTGACTGAGGACCTGGTTGCGGAGCTTCAGGACGCTGTTCTACAAGTTATTGACCCGGACGGCGCATTGGGCCCCGGCGAGAGCTACACCCACACCTCCTTTGTCGAGCACGCGCCCGCACTGTGGAAACTGCTCGACTACGAACCCTTTCTGCGGGTCCAGCGGCTCTTCTGCCAGTCCGACGAGCTGACCATCCATCGCACGGCCGCGATCCTGCGCAATCCCGGCTCCTCTCCACTTTCGTGGCACTCCGACTGGCACGGCTTCAGCCAAGCCCCCCCGCAAAACGCCGGCGATGTCTTGAACCGGGGCCACTGGCCCTCGGGCCGCTGGTTTTACCTCACTGGCTCCTATCCTGAACACGGCGGCCTCGCCGTGATCGAAGATTCCCACGTGGAAGACTGGACGGGACCGGAAGGCTTTGCGCTGACCCCGGACCGGCGCTCGTTCTACCGGCGGGGGAGCGAACCGGAGGCCTATGTCGGTTTCGACGTGCCCGGCATCGTCCCCCTGTTCACCGAGCCGGGCGACCAGATCATCTTCGCCGCACGCACCTACCACGCCGCCTTCCCCAACCGGACCGACCAGGTGCGGCTTTCCTGCGGCCTCGGTCTCCGCCCGCGCAGCTATTGGATAGAGGCCCCGTGGCCCCTCCCCGAATCGGCGCAAGCCTTTATTGACGCGCTGCCTGCACGCCATCGGCACTTTGTAGAAAACTATGTCGGTATTGATACGCAATGGCGCGGTCAAGAGATGACCGCATGAGTAAGGCATGACGGATTTCGGACAGCGACATGCGTCGACCTGGGACCGTCGGCGCTCAGCCCCTCGGATGCATTTGACGAGAGTACGCGTTGTTGCATGCACCTCAATCGCTTTCAGATCAAACTATCAGATCAAAGGAGAAGAGCGCATGAAACGGAACAAGCTGAGTCGACGTGACTTCTTGAAGCTGTCTGCCGTCACAGGCACGGGAGCAGTTCTCGCCGCTTGCCAGATGCCGGCAGCGCCGGCGGACGGAGGAGCTGCTGCGCCCCCGGCCGTAACCACAACGATTGATTTCTGGGATTTCCCCTACTACTCATCGGCTCTTGGCGAGCCCGGTTCCTGGCAGTGGGAGCGGGCGAACGCCTTCATGGACGAGAATCCAAGCATTGAGGTAGAGGTGCTTCCCCTGACGTGGGAGCAGGGCAGCAAGGTGACAACGGCCCTCGCGGCCGGTTCGCCCCCGGACGTTGTCGGCGGCGGCTGGATCCAGCTTGCCCTTTCGGCCTTGGAGGTGGGGCTGGCTTTGGACCTCACCGACTCGTTGGAAGAGCAGTTGTCCAGCGATATGGTCGAGGGAATGCTTGAGCAGTGCTCAATTGAAGGCAGGGTGTACATGTTGCCCTACTGGCCGGTGTGCCAGTCCGGCGTTGTCTACCTCGATGGCGTCGAGGAAGCGGGCGCCATGGATACTGCCCCCCAGGCCCCATGCTACGGGTGGAACATTGACCAGTTTAATAGCTGGCTTGAGGCTGTGCGGGGCACCCGGCCGGACGGCAGCGAGCGCTACGGACTCGGCATCCCATCCGCCCATTCCACACCGGCTTTTCATTGGGTGACTCTCCTCTATTTCCGCTGCTTCGGCGCCCACTTCTGGACCGATGAGACGGAATCGTGCGTCGACATGGCTTCGCCGGAGGCGATCAAATGCCTTGCATGGATGCAAGAGCTTGCCGAAAACGATCTGATTCCCGATCCCGCGGGGTACACTGGCGACGATAATAACGCCCTCATCGACCAGGGCAACATCCTCATGCAGGTTGGCAACGTGGTACCCGGGGGAGCACGTCGGGAGGGGATGGAACTGGACACCGAGACCCTGGTCGTCACTGATACCGAGAACGAGCGCAAATGGCGCTTCATCCAGTATCCACACGATGACCCGCACCCCGCCATCGCCTGGGGCGGCGCAAACTACTCCGGCTTGGTGCCCTTCAAGCCCGAGGACCCTGCGGATACGCCAGGACTCTTGAAATTCCTCCACTGGATGACCAACCAGGAAAGCGAAGAATGGCTGGTTAAGTCGGCCGGAATGCTGCCCTTCCGCAAGTCCATTCTCGAAGAAGTCGCCGACGACCCCCTCGTCGTCTATACGTCCGAATGTCTGATGCCCAACGCATGGTTCGATGCCAAGCGCAGTACGGAGACCATCGTGGTGCGCTCGATCTTTGAGGAATATTTCCAGGGCGCCTTCTCCGGCATGAGCGCGGAACAGGTGATGCAGGAGATGACCGACGACATCAACACGGCTCTCGAGAGCTGTGCGTAGAACCCCACCATCGATAAGGCCGGTCTCCCGCGACGACACTGCTCGCGGGAGACCCTTTCAGACTCTCAAGAGCGGGGACAGCCATGAACTATGCCAAGCGTGAGGAGATGTGGGGCTATATCTTCGTCACACCTTTCCTGGTTCTGTTCCTCGTCTTTGTGCTGGTGCCTACGGTCATGTCCGTCGTCATGGCCGCGCTCGAATGGTACGATCGAAAGCCGGTCTGGGTTGGTCTG
Organism: Caldilineaceae bacterium; assembly: GCA_022821545.1. Lineage (GTDB taxonomy): Bacteria > Chloroflexota > Anaerolineae > Caldilineales > Caldilineaceae > Bin5. The sequence continues at coordinate 35,997 of JAJEDJ010000002.1, read as the reverse complement.
GACAACATTGACCACGTCCTGAACGACAAGCGTTTCTGGCAATCTGTACGCAACACGCTATCCTACGTGGGGATGTTCACGTTCGCTGCTGTCGCCCTGGCGCTTGCGGTGGCGATCCGAATCACCAAGTTCCGCAGTCAGGGCATGCGCCAGGGCTTGCAAAGTGCCTTCTATCTGCCCAGCGTGGTTTCACTCGTCGCCGTAGCGGTCGTCTGGCGTTATATCTTCAACAACCAGTTCGGTCTGATCAACTACCTGTTGAGTGTGGTCGGAATCGACCCTGTCAACTGGCTGGGGAATCCGCAGACAGCCCTGCCATCCCTCGTCCTTATGGACCTGATTACCGGGCTGGGCGTTGGCATTATCATCTTCGTCGCTGCGGTTCTCGGGCTGCCTTCCGAGCTGTTCGATGCAGCCCACATTGACGGCGCCACCGGCTGGCTCGAGACAATATACATCACCATCCCCCTGTTGACCCCGAGCATCCTCTACGTGGCGGTGACGACGATGATCGTGGCCATGCAGCTCTTCGTCTCCGTCTTTTTCCTCACCAAAGGCGGGCCGGTGGGGTCCACGTTGACACTCGCCTTCCTTACCTACCGTTACGCCTTTGTTTTTCTGAAAGTGGGTTACGCATCGGCCGTCGGGCTGGCGCTTCTTCTGCTCACCCTGGCGCTGGCGGTCGTGCTGTTCCGCTGGTTCCGGTCCGTCGTGGAATACTAAAGGAGCCTGGGAGCGCCGTGCTGAAACAACCCACTGTCCCCGAACGGAATATCTCGCGTCCTATCCGGACCGAAGGTCGTTCCTGGCGCAGGCTTCGAGAGAAGATCGGCGGCAACATCACACTGCTTCTCCTCCTCTTTTGGGCTCTCGTCTCATGGTTTCCCCTCTACTGGATGGTGCTGACCAGCTTCAAGAAAGGCCAGCAGGCGCAGGCTCTGCCCCCCGGTCTATGGTTGAAAGAGCCCACCCTGGAGTCCTATCAGCAGGTGCTCAGTTCGACTTTTCCCGTGCTGCGCTGGTTGGCCAATAGCCTCTTCGTCTCCGTCACCGTTACGGTCCTGGGCCTGCTGTTGTGCGCGGCTGCCGGTTACGCCTTCGCGCGCAAGCGCTTTCGAGGACGTGATATCATCTTCTGGATGGTGCTGAGCACAATGATGCTGCCGGGTTTCTCCAGGCTGATCCCGGCCTTTATGCTGACCCTGCTGCTGAATCTGCATGACACCTACTGGGTCATGATCCTGCCTGGGCTGGCGTCACCCTATGCGGTCTTCCTCATCCGCCAGTTCATGCTGACGCTGCCGTCCGAGCTGTTCGACCAGGCGCGTATCGACGGCGCCGGCGAGATCCGCCTCTGGTGGCAGATCGCGCTGCCGCTGACCAAACCGGCGCTGGCGGCATTGGGCACCTTCACCTTCGTGGCAACGTGGAACGACTTCGTGTGGCCTCTGGCCGTGATTAACGATCTGAAACTGATGCCCATCCAGGTCGGCGTCACCCTGCTGCGCGGCATGGAGCGCACGGGCCGCAACGACTACCCCATCGCCATGGCCTCCGGCGTCCTGATGGCCGTGCCGCCGGTTATCATATTCTTCCTCTTCCAACAGTACTTTATTCGCGGCCTGACCATCGGCGCGTTGAAGGGCTAGTGGATGCCGCCCTGCGTCAACTCTCCCACTCGATCAACACGCCGAGGAAATCATTCGGGCGCTCAACCAGCATCTCGTACGTCTCTCCCGCGTCGTCTGGCCGAATGCGGTGGCTGATCAGCCCCTCGCTCAGCAGTGAGCCGTCCGCGAACAGGCGCAAAACCAGATCGAGGTTGCGCTCCCGGGTCCACGGATCGCGGGTCGTGTAAGCATGCCCGGATACGCGCGCATGAGCCCCGATCAGCGAGACGCCCTTGTGGTGAACTGCCCTGTAGAGATCGATTTCAGCTGTGCCGCGGGGGCTGCCCAGCAGCACCACGCGCCCGCCGTCGCCTGCCAGGTCCAGGGCCTGCGGTACGACGTGGGGATTGCCGGTCGCTTCGATCACCACCTCCGCCATACGCCCACTGGTGACCTCCTTCACAGTCTGTCCGACGTCTGATCGATTCGGATTGAGAGCGCGGATTCCGCTGGCGCCTGCGGTCCGCACGCGACTGGGCAGGAGATCGACCCCAATTACGGGCCGCGCCCCGGACAGGCGAGACAGTTGCGCCGCAAACTGGCCGATCAGCCCCAGACCCAGGACGACCACCGTCTCGCCCAGCGTTACCTTTCCCTCACGCACGCCTACCGCGCTGACGCCGCCCAGCACAGCCAGTGTGCCCTGCTCCAGCGTAACGTCCGGCGGCAAACGCCACATCTTAGTTGTGCGTACATCACACAACGCCCAGTCGCCATGCGGTGCGTAGACCACCACCCGGTCGCCTCTTGCCCATTCCGTCACCTCGCAGCCGACCGCCTGCACGCTGCCTGCCAGGGCGTAGCCCATGTCCATTGGAAACTGTGGCGGGTCCGGTCGTGAGAAGCCGCTGTGCGAGCCGCTGTACATCGCGAGCTCCGTGCCCGCGCTGATGAGCGAGCAGGCTGCCTTGACGACAACCTCGTGCGGGCCGGGCGCCTCTGCAATCTCGAAAGTTTCCCATTCAATCCGGCCAATGGCCTTGCAGACCAGGCGTCTGCCTTGCGTCATGTTCTTCCTCTTGCACTGCTGCCCGTCAACGCGCCTCGTTTCCCCACTCCGCTCTGCCGTCTATCCATGTACGCATCGACGACCTGCTGTCACGATTCGCCCATGCAAAGTAGGGAATAAAGGTCAGCATGCCGTCCGGTTGATCGTAGGACCCGCCCTCTCCTTGCAGAGTAACAACCCCGCCGAGAAGCTCCTCCCTCAAATCTGCCCTGAACTCCTTCAGAAAAGTTGACTGCCGGTAGTGCCCTGTAAGCTCGCGGCCGTCACCCTCCCCGTTCCCCGCTGGCAAAGCAACGCAGGCGCCCCACATGTCAGTGGCGGGATTATCGGTACTTTCGATGCAATACACAAGCGGTCCGCGACACAGTGCAACCTTGCCCTCATAGTAGCGGGCGCGGGCATCGGCAGTCACGGCAACAACAGGCATCGCCAGCTGCAGAGTGACAGTGTCGCCTTTGCGCCATTCTCTGGTGATGCTGTAGTAGGCTCCGGACGCGATGTCCTCTTCGACAGGTTGCCCATTCACCTGCACGGTTGGGTTGCGGCACCATTCAGCAATTCTCAGGTTCAGATCAAAAGTGGCGGGCCGTTCGGGATCGAGGGTGACGGTTACTTCGCCGTCCCATGGATAGGACGTGTCCTGGGCAAGGCGGAGTTTCGTCCCGTCATCCAGGCGCCAGTCCATCGTACAACTGTCATACAGGTGGACCCACACGCCATCCTGCGAAACGCTGAAAATGTATCCCGGCAGTGACGCGATCGTTCGCAGCGCGTTGGGCGAGCAGCAACTGGTGGAGGCTGATGACCAGGGGGTGCGCTGCCAGTGGTTACCGTCCGATGAAAGTGGGCACATATAGTGGAACTTATCGCCGTCAACCGATACGTGCGCCAGAAAGCCGTTGTACAGCGTCCTCTCCATCAGATCCGCGTAGCAGGCATCGCCCGTCAAGGCCAGCATCCGCCAGTTCCAGGTCGCGTTTCCAACTGCTTCGCACGTCTCCAGACCTGTGCCCAGCAGGAATCGGAAGACACCCGAATGCAGCTCGAAGGCGTCTTTGCATGTCAGCTCGCAGTTCTCAGAGTCCACGGCCAATTGGCCGGTGAGATGCAGCTTGCCCGTTGTCATGTCACGCCAGATGGCTGTCAGCTTGTCCATGAACGCCTGGTCGCCCGTTTCCGCATAATAGTCGGCGCCGGCGCACATGAGGTATGTCTGACGTACAACATGCCTGCTCACGTAGCCGCGAAAATCGGAGCCGATGATCGGGGGCTGTCTCAGCAGTGGCGTGAGGAAATGTCTGGCGCCGGCCAGATACCTCTCTTTGCCCGTGCTGCGGTAGAGTTCGACCAGTGCCATTTCGATGACGCTGTGCCCGGCAAACTCTTCCCCCTGAAACCGCTGGCAGATTGCGTCGGCAACACGCTGCGCGCACTCCAGGAATTCGGTCGATCCGGTGGCGCGGTGGTGTGCAATGGCGGCCTGAATCAGATGTCCCGGGTTACCCAGTCCGTACGATCTTTCGAAATCGTCGCCATAGTAGACAGCCCGGAATGCGCTGTCCTGATGCGCACTGGCAACGCCGGTCACAAACAGGTCGAGCAAGACGCGCGTGTCGGGATCGTCTCCGGACTGCAGGATATATGCGCACGCTTCCAGCCATTTTTGAAAGTTCGCGCGCCAGGAATGGCCGTTGCGCGTGCGGTTCATTCCGGTGGGATTGGCCTTGAGCGTTTCCAGGCCGGCCGCGATTCCCGCCTTGTCGCCCGTCGCGTAGGCCCTGAACGGAGCGGTCTGGTCGTCTACGTCCAGCCAGGCCAGGAACGACGGGATGCCGTTGGCCCGGCTGGCATTCATGCGCGTTTTCCAGAACCCTTCGCGCATGGTAACGGCCTGCACCGGGACAGGTTTGAGCGGGGCAAAAGGGCTGGCGGTGGTGGACACTACCCCTGCCTCCTGCCAGTGTGGGATCTGTCGCTTGCTTGCCATGCAGTCCTCCTCTCCGCAACCTCATTCCATCTGGACTTCCGTCGCGCCGGCGGCGAGGAACGGGCCCAGCGTTTCACCCCGCAACAGCTTGTCCAGGTCGTCCAGGAACTCCAGGTAGGTGCCCTGCCAGCCAAAGTGGTCCCAGAACCAGCCGTCATACGGCGACCCCGCCGTGGCCTCGCCCTTCGGAACGTCGGCGTAACGGGCGCGCATCGCCTCGATCTGCGCCGCCTCCAGCCGTCCCAGCTTGTAGTCCAGGTACAGCCCGAAACAGTCCACAAAGATGCGCACGTCGTTCACGTTGGCTTCCAGCAACCCGGCGACGTGGGCAAAGGATGCCGGGTCAATCTTGCCGTCCAGTTGCCGCCACGCCGCCAGCACGCTTTCCATGTGGGCGATGGACGGCCGCTTCTCGGCCATCAGTTCGGCGGCGTACGCGTCGGTCAGCGGCACGCGGTTGAAGATGAGCTGGTAGCGCCGATCATTGCGCAGCGCCTCGCGCTCCTCCTCGGGATAAGCGTCGAGCGGCAGCTCCAGTCCGAGGACGTCTTCGCCCGCGCGATCCATCCCCGGATGCAGGTAGTCGGTCCAGATTCGCCACGGTCCGTTGAGCCGTGTGTCCAGGTAGCTGAAGCGCGCTACGTAACTGTGGCACTGGGTCAACCCGCTGCGGCTGAACAGAGCGCCGATAGTGGCGGGATAGGTCGCGCGCAGGCCCGGAAGGAACGCCGGCGCCTCCGCGCCGTACTCCATCGTCAGCCACTCGGACAGAATGTCGTCCGGGTTGAGATAGGGGTTCCAGCACAGCTTGCCGTAGGCATACCAGTTGGAGAGGTTGAGCGGATGGTCGATGTGTTCGGGATCTATCCCCAGATTGGCGTCGAACCCGTCACAATTCTTGTCCGCCGCCTTGAGGAACTCCTCCTGCCAGCGGTGGGCCATCGAGCAAGGCAGGAAGGTCAGGCCGGCCGTATCGCCCACCAGCCCCAGCTCGAACACATAAGGGGAACGCTCGCCCGGTCGATTGCCGATGTGGCCCCAGATCGGGTGCGGCGGATAGGGCGGACGAAAGTCCCAGTACAGGTGGCACGGCGCAATTCGCGCATTTGCTGGAAGCTCATCCCCCCAGTCCCCGAACAACTCTGTCTCGGATTTGGCATAGGCGGCCTGGTCCGTGACCGCAGGCCAGAGCAGCTCTCCGTCGATCGTCGCCAGCGCCTCGCTGACCAATCGCATGCCCGCCAGAACCCGGTCGCGCACCGGCAGCGCGCGACAGCGGTCGCAGTCGTCCTCATGCGGGCCGGGCGCATTCTCGCCGGCGCCCCAGATGATGGCATTGCGCACCGACGGCATGGCCGCGGCCAGACGGGCCGCGAAACTGTGCCACTGCGCGCGCACCGTTTCGGAAAAAGGACAGACGTCTTCATAGTTCCCGTTCTCGTCCGGCTCGGCATAGTGGAGCGACAGACCAACCCTTACGCCGAAGCGGTCCAGAAAGCGGGCGAACTGCTCGACCGGCTCGGCATGGGAAAGCCAGCGCTCGAACTGTGAGCCCCTGGCCGCGTACTGGGCGAACAGGCCGAGGTTGTTGACGCGCATGGCCAGCAGCATCCGGGCGAGGGCCAGGTACTCTGGGCACTCTTCCGGGCGCAGCATCTTTTCATAGTCCAGGATACTTTTGAAAGGCAGACACCAGACCTTGTTCGAAGGCGTTTCCCACATTCTCAGCGCCCGCACCGGGAAATGCGGGCCATCCGTCATCGGCGTGATGGCCTGGTTGCGGCGGGCGCGGTCGATGCACTCCTGCACGCCATACAGAACGCCCCGGCCATCGCCGCCGCTGATGCGCAGAGCGGCGCCGTCGTCTACCTCGATACGAAACTGTTCCGGCTTCAAGCTGGTCCCGTCGATGTCCAACCGGGCTGTGACATTCCCTCGGTCGGACTGCGCCCCTATCGTTGGCTTTGCGCCGCCCAGCTCTTCTATCCAGCGCGCCAGCTCGGCGGCTGCGGTCCGCACGCGTGGACTGGCGTCGCCGGGAACTCTGATCGCATCGATCACTTCTATCTTCATATCTGTTATCTGCATATCTGTGCCATCCTCCCCTGATTCTCGCCCCAACCTGACTGCGCCCTACAGATTGATGCCCCCTACAGCTTGATGCCGCCCTGTGTCAAGCCCGTCACGAACTGACGCTGCAACGCCAGGAAAAGCGCCAGCACCGGCGCGATCATCATCACCGCGCCGGCGCTTGTAAGCGACCAGTCGCGGCCGAACCGCTGCGTGAAGTTGTAGTAGCTTGTCGTCACCGGCATCAGCTCATCCCGCTGCAGGAAGATGAGCGCGGCCTGAAACTCACTCCACACGCCCAACCCGACCACCAGGCCTACGGTCAGAAACGCCGGCCACATGATCGGGATCACCACCCGCGTCATCACCTGCCACTCATTGGCGCCGTCCACGCGCGCAGCGTCCTCAAAGTCCCGCGACAGGCTCATGAGGAAGGAGCGCAGCAGGAAGATGGCGAACGGCGAATTGAAGGCGATGTACATGATAATCAGACCGGCGCGCGTGTCCAGCAGCCCCAGATTGCGCCACATGATGAAAAGCGGGATGACGTAGAGCCAGAAGGGAAGCGTGGAGAGCGTCAACATATAGACGAGATAGAAATTGTCGCCCGGAGGATCGAGCCGGGCCAGGCTATAGGCCGCCATGCCGCCCAGCACGAGAACGCCCGCCACCGTGAAAACAACGTAGATCAGGCTGTTGGTCAGGGTGGTGGCAAACTCGCCCTGAACCCAGGCATTCACGTAGTTCTCTATCAGAATGACCCGGGGAAGTCCAATGGGATTGGTGCCCAAATCCGTGAAAGATTTCAGCGAGTTGAAAAACAGGACCAGGATCGGGCCCAGCGCAAGACAGACCAACAGGATCAGGATGATATAGTTCGGAATCAGGCGTGACCTGCCTTTTTTCTTAAACATCCCAGCCCCTGCGGCGAAGAAGCACGAATATCGTCGCCATGACTCCGGCAATCGCGCTCATGGTTATCCCGATTGCGGCCCCGTAGCCGGCCTCAAAACGCTGGAAGGCCTGTTTGTAGAGATAGGTGGCCAGCATCTCCGAGCTGCCGGCGGGTCCGCCGTGCGTCAGGATCCAAACATAGTCAAAGACCAGGAAGGACCAGATAGCCGTCATCATCAGCATGAAGAATACTGTCGGGCGGATTCCGGGCAAGGTGACGTGGAGGAACTCCTGCCAGCGGTTGGCGCCGTCGATCTTGGCCGCGTCATACAGGTCCGAGGGTATGCTCTGCATCGCGGTGAGGAAGAGGATCATCAGGAACCCCCACCAGTGCCAGTTGTCGACGAAGGCAATTGCGGCCAGGGCGGTATTCTTGTCGCCCAGGTAGGGATAGGCCAGCCCTTTGATTCCCCAGTTTTCCAGCGCGACGCCAAAGCCAAGCCTTGGGTCGAGCAGCATCCGCCAGATCGAGGCGACGACGACGCTGGGGAGCACATAGGGAATGAAGAAGGCGGTGCGGATAGCCATTGAGCCGATGCGCACCTGCGCCAGGAGGGTGGCAACGGCGAGCGCCATGGCAAATGGCACGGTGAGGAAGAAGGCCAGCCACATCAGGTTATGGCGAAGCGCCAGCAGGAAGTTGCGATCTTCGAAGAAGAGCTCGCGAAAGTTGTCCAGCCCGACAAATTCAGCCTTGCCGATCCCGGACCACTCTGTGAGGGAGTAGTACATCCCGGCCACCGACGGCCCGACGACAACGACGAGGTGCAGCAGGGTAATTGGCGCGATGAAGAGCCACGGCATGATCTGGCGGCGGAAGCGCCTGCTGTGCAACCACGATCGCTTCTGCGGCGGCGCCGCTACCGTGGCGCCGCCGCCCGCCCGGGATGTAGATTGCAGTTCATCTGATTCTTTCACGGCAGAATGAGCGCAGCGGGACTCCCTTAACGGTCGGGTATGACCAGAGTCTCGCCGGCCGCCAACTCTTCCTGGAAGGCGGCGTCAACCTCGGCCATGTACTCCTCTGGCGTCATATCGCCAACCCAGACCTTCTCGATCTCTTCGTAGATCACCTGGTTCGTCTTGGGTGGGAAGAATGACCAGGTGGTATAGCCGTAGTTCCCCTCTGCCGACGCCTTGGCGAAATCAGACAGAAGACGCGCCATGCGCGGTTCAACGCCTTCCAGTTGGGAAGGATCAAGGTGAATCGGCGCGGTTGCAGATTGGCACTCGACCAGCAGGCGCGCCTGAATTTCGGGCGAGTTGTAGTGAGTCAGAAACTCGGCTGCGGCTTCGGGGTGTTCTGAATTTCGATTGATCGACTGCGTGCTGCCGGTGCCGATGTTGAACATCGCTTCGCCGCTGAGCGAGGGCATGGGCACCCAGTCCCAATCGTTGCCGTGTTCGCTGTCCTCGGTGAACATTTCGCCCACCAGGCTATCGTAGATCCAGGTCCCTTCCATGGTCATGGCAGCCTCCCCTGTGGCAAAGGCTGCGCGGGCGATGGAAAAATCGGTGACCAGGAAGTTCTCGGGGCTGCCCATCCAGTGGCCGGCCTGGAACATCCGGTTCAGGGTCTCGATGGCGGTGACAAAGTCGGGATCCGTCCAGGAAAGTTCACCCTTGAGGGCCTGGTAGACCTTTTCCGGTCCGGCAATCTTGTTGACAAACTCGGTGAAGAAAAACTCATTGTTGTCGATGGCATCGGCCGCGCCCCCGGCAAAGGGAATGATGCCGGCCTCCTGGATCTGGGCGGAGAGAACTTCCAACTCGTCCATCGTGGTGGGCGGCTCCCAGCCATGTTCCTCGAAGACCGTCTTATTGTAGAAAAGGACCATCGTCTCCAGCTCTTGCGGCAGGCTGTAGAGGGTCCCCTGTACGCGGCCCAGGTTCAGGGCCCAGGGCACGAACAGCTCTTCCCAGCCGAACTGGTCGGCCAGATCATCCAGCGGCATGAGCTGATCGGCGAGCGCAAACTCCGCGACAAAGGACGGCCCGTGCGTTGGCACAATGTCAGGCCCGGCGCCGGCCGCAAGGGCAGGACGCACCGCGTCCATCATATTGGCCTTCTTTTCAGCGATCACCTCGATGGTGTCGCTCTGCTCGTTAAAGCTGTTGACGGCCACGTCGATTATGCAGTCGGCGGTTACGGAGGTGCCTTGCCAGAAGGTGATCTGCACCTTTCCCGCTGCGCCGTCTTCTCCCGACTGCGGTCCGGCGACCGGCGCGCAGGCCGCCATTAGCAGACCCAAAATAAGCGGAAGTGGAACCAGTCTTTTCAAGCCTGTGTACATTTGATGCCCCCTGTTTCTTCGTAATGTGCTCAATATCGCGCGACAGTTTAGCCGGGCCGCTGGGCAGTGTCAAACAGGCCAAACCGGCCCGGCCTGACTGATCAGGGCAGCCGCAGAATCGGGCAGCCGCAGTATGGGGCAGCCGCAGTATGGAGCAGCCGTCGAAAAGCCGGATCCGATTGACACAGGCGGTGCGTCGCTGTACACTGCGCCTGCTGCGCACCTGCTTCATCTTGGACATAACCGCCTCGTCGCTTGCGCTCCGTCGGAGGCTGTGTCTGTCTACACCTTCTGTGTTTCCGTAAGGGGGAATCCTCGATGCGTTATGTTGTGCTACTCCATAAAGAGCTCCACATTGACAGTAACTTTCACGGAGAGGGATGTGCCCTCCTCCGTGAACACGGCCAGGTAGAGATCGTTACGATACGAAGAGGGGAGGAGGAAGCCGCTTTTGAACAGTTTCTCGCAGCTCTCAAGCAAGCCGATGCCGCGGTCATAGGCTGCTGGCATCGACCGGCGATGCAGCCCGAGCATTGGCGTCAGGCGCAAAATCTCAAGGTATTCGCCGGGACCTTTGACAACCGCTTTGCCGGCTGGGTCGATTTCGACTTCCTGGATGCGCGCGGCATCACCCTTATCGACACATCGCGCAGTATGACGCCGTCCGTCGCAGAATTCGCGCTGGCGATGACGCTCAACCTCGTCCGCGATATCCCGGAATCGCTCTATCTCGTGCGGGATGGCGGCTGGCAGACGCATCCCTTCGACTCCTGGGTAAGGCCGGGCTTCGTTTACGGTGATCTGACCGGCCGGCGGGTGGGTCTGGCGGGGTTGGGCAGTATCAATCGCCGTTACGCCGAACTGATTGCGCCCTTCAGATGTGACGTTCACGTCTATGACCCCTTTGTCTCTGACGACCTGTTTGCCCAGTACGGTGTCAAACGGGCGAACTCTCTCGTGGAATTGGCGCAGACATCTGAAATCTTCGTCGTCGGTCTCCCGCCAATGCCGACAACGCTGGAAGTCATCAACCGCGACGTTATCTCTTCCTTGCCCAGGGGAGCCCTGTTTGTCCTGGTGACGCGGATGGCGGTGGTTGAACAGCAGGCCCTGTGGGAACGGGTCCAGGCCGGCGAGATCGCCGCGGCCGTCGACGTATTTGCCCCTGAACCCCCGCCCGAGGACGCCTGGTTCCGGCGGCATCCAAGCGTGCTGGCCACGCCCCACATCGCCGGCGGCACGGAATTCTGCCACCGCCGCTGTCTCACCGATGCCTGCAAGGACGCCGTCGCCGTACTGAGTGGCGAAACACCCCGGTTCCGGGCGACACAACGAGACGCCCTTCTCTATGAAGGGGAACTGAAGCCGGTCGCCTGACGGAATCTGAATTCCCCTTCGTCTCTTTGGCAGTTAAGCCTGCAACCCTGAAATTTCATTTACTTGACTATGGATCGCTGGTCGGGTAGACTGCGCACTGGTATACGGTGTCTGGTATACGGTGTTCGACATCCTGTATCCGATTCCGCGGCACCCTCTGTTTCCTCGCAACCCATACTCAGTCATATTTTCACCGTCAGTCTCAAGGTGTAACCATGGGAGAAGCTGTGACAACAGGCGCTGCGCTGCTTCCCGAAAAACCTGGTCCCCGCTCACGCCTGCACGACTGGCGCGGGCGGCTGGAGAGGGAAATCCGCAATAACTGGCAGCTCTATGTGATGATCCTGCCCGTGCTGGTCGGTTTCTTCCTCTTTCGCTTCTATCCCCTGTATGGCCTCCAGATCGCCTTCAAAGATTACAACATCGTGGCCGGCGTCAGGGGCAGCGAATGGGTGGGGCTGGAAAACTTCCTCAAGTTCTTCGAGGATCCCTTCTTCTTCCGCGTCGTAAAAAACACGGTCGTCCTCGGCTTCTGGACGCTGGTGATCTCCTATCCGCTGCCCATCGTTTTCGCGGTGTTGCTCAACGAAGTCAAACAGCAGCACGGTCTCTTTAAGCGCGTGACCCAATCGATCAGCTACCTGCCCCATTTCGTCGCTGTCGTGGTGATCGTCGGCCTGATGTATGACTTTTTCAGCTCCGACGGCATCGTCAACCAGCTGGCGGTTGCCCTGACCGGCGAAAAGTGGCGCATCCTGGGCTCGTCGACCTGGTTCCGGCCGCTCTACGTCGGCTCTGTCGTCTGGCAGGGCGTCGGCTGGGGCTCAATCATCTACCTCGCGGCCCTGACAGGCATCCCGCCCGAACTCTATGAAGCCGCTATCGTGGACGGCGCCTCGCGCTGGCAGCGTATCCTCTACGTCACACTGCCCGGACTGCTGCCGGTGATCAGTGTCACCCTGATTCTTTCTGTTTCGTCGATCGTTTCGGTGGGTTTCGAGAGAGCCTTCTTGCTGCAGCAACCCGCCACCTACAGCGTCTCCGACGTCATCGCGACCTATGTCTACCGGCGCGGGCTGATTAAGTTTGACTTCAGCTATGGCGCAGCGATTGGATTCTTCGACTCCATCGTCGCCTTTGCTCTCGTGGTGGCGGCCAACTACATCGTAAAGAGAACCAATGAGGACCGCGAGGGCCTGTGGTAACGATGGACCCTGGCAGCGATGGACTGTGGCAGCGATGGACCCTGGTAACGATGGACCCTGGCAGCGATGGACTGTGGCAGCGATTGACCCTGGTAACGAGGTGTAGACCGTGCATACCCTGAGAAAAATGCGGCTGTTCGACTATCTGAACTACCTGTTCCTGATTGTGTTCAGCTGCCTGATGCTATATCCGCTCCTGTACGTTTTCTCCATCTCGGTGAGCGACGGCGAAGCCGTCTGGAGGCAAGCCGTGAAGCTATTCCCCATTGGCTTCAACCTGGAGGCCTACGAGGCGATCGCGAGGGCGAATGCCGTCGTGCGCGCATACCGGAATTCGATCCTCTACACCGTGCTCGGCACGACCTTCACACTGATAGTCTGCCTGCTTGCGGCATACCCGCTCTCGGAGCCGCGCTTTCGCTTGCGCGGCCCCATCAGCCTGATTCTGGGGCTGACGCTCTTTTTCTCTGCCGGCCTGATTCCCACCTACCTGACATACCAGGGTTATGGACTCCTGAATACGATCTGGGTGATTACCCTGCCGGTCGCCTTTAACTTCTGGTTTATCATCCTGGTCCGGGCCAATATCTCGACGATTCCGCGCGAGCTTAAGGACGCCGCCCGCGTGGACGGCGCCAGCGACTTTCGCATCCTGTTGCAGATCATCGTGCCCCTCTCCAAACCGATTCTGGCGACCATCGCGCTGTTTGTTGCCGTGGCCATCTGGAATGACTTCTTCAACCCGCTGCTCTATCTCAACAACTCGGAAAAGTTCCCCTTGACCATCATGCTGCGGCGTATGCTGATTCGAGGAGCCACAGGGGAGGTGGTGCAGGGGAATTACGCCGACACTTTGCAGGCGAAGGCCTTCTTCAGGCAGGTCAAGATGGCAACCGTCATCGTGACGTTGGGTCCGATTCTGCTTGTATATCCCTTTGTCCAAAAGTACTTCGTGCAGGGTACGCTTGTCGGTGCAATTAAGGGGTAACCCCGGACGTACCATAGTCGAACTGAGGGAAGGAGGTGGTTATATCGAGCGGATCTTTGGCTGCAATCCATGCTCTCCAGTGTCTGCGGTTCATTCGGCTTATACACAGTAGAGGAGATCAAAATGAAGAGATTCAACCTGCCGTTTTCCGCTTGCTTGCTCACCGTTCTCAGCATTCTTCTGGTGAGCTGTGTTCCTCAGGCGCCCGGAACCGTCGAGAGCGACGGCGCCGTCGAGTTGGAGCTGATGCTCGCGCCCGAAGGTGTTTTCGGAGATATCACCCCTGAGACCTACTCGATGCAGCTGCTGGCCGACCGGACCGGCTTCAACTATGCGTTCCGCCAGATCCCGCGTGAATTTCTCGGTGAGCGCATCGCCACCACCCTGGCCTCCGGTGACCTGCCGGACATCATGCAGCTGGGCCTGCCGTCAGATTCGACCGGCACGCCGATGGACATCGCCCACGAGTTCGGTCCGCAAGGGCTCTTCGTCTCGCTCACCCAGTACATCGAGGCTGGCGACATGCCCAATCTCGTGGCTGAGATGGAAAGACAGCCCGATATGCAGAAGTTGATGACCTCGCCCGACGGCAACATCTACGCCGTGCCTCAGGTCAGACGGCTACGCCAGCTCCGGCCCTGGCTGCAGCTGCGGGCCGACCTGATCGAGCAGTGCGGGATCATCGAGGACAGGTGGAACGGCAACTGGGACGCCATCCTGACTCTGGAGGATCTCAAGGGCGCGATGTTGTGCCTGAAGGATCAGCTGGGCGGCAAGCCTGTCATCTCCAGCCGCAGCGGCTTCACTGGCCATACGGGCAACTGGGCCAAATGGTTGGGCACCGACCTGACCGTTTACTACAACCCCTACACCGAGCAATATGAGTATGGCCCCCTGATGGACCGCTTCCGCAGCATGGTCGAGTTCATGAACTGGATGTGGGAAAACGGCGTCCTGCATCCGGAGTATGCCACCATGAGCGATCCCGACTGGGAGGCGCTGGCGCGCGGTACTTGCGAGGCCGGAGCCATCCTTGAGAACACCGGCTGGCACTTCTATTCCTGCGTCGCCAATGCCGGCATCGATCAGGGCAAGTTCTACCCCGTCATGTCGCTGACGGTCGACGGCGAAAAAATCCTCTGGCCCGCCCCCTCCAATGTCTGGCTGGGGAACCCCTTGGTCATCTCGGCCTCCTCCTCTGAGGCAGAGATCGAAGCAGCCGTCTGGCTGATCGACTACCTGTTCAGCACCGAAGGCCGCTTCCTGATATACCAGGGCAAAGAGGGCGTGGATTGGACCTATCGCGCCGACGGGACCAAGTGCTATACCGACACCATTCAGCGCCATCCAAGTCTGAAGGAGAAGCACTACTGCGCCGGCGCGATCCCCGAGTCCCCGCCCGCGATGACCAACGAAACGGCCTTCATCAATGACATCGGCTCGCTCGCCCGCGTATGGTGGCCGGAGGCCGAACCCCATTGGGGCCTGATGGCTGACTGGCCCGCGCCGGAATTCCCCGATGGCTGGAGATGGATCGACGATAATTTCATCAATCCCAGCGGCTCCTACGGCGACCCCCTGCCTTCCATCGTACTGAACGAAGAGGAGGCGGAAACCGCCGCCAGCCTCGGCGCTCCCATTGACACCTATCTCCTTGAAACGATCCAGCAGATGATCGAAGGGCAGATCGAAATCAATGACGACACCTGGGGCGAGCTCACCTCCACCATCGAGAGCATGGGCGCCCAGGACATTGTGGATGCCTACAACTCCGCTCTGTCGCGCGCGCAGTAGCGTGGCGGCCTGGCTGCGGCGCAACCAAGCTGACCGGCGTGCCATCCGGACTGTACGCCGTTAAACGACCGGAACGCTGGGGACGGCGAATCCCTCCGTCTCCAGCGTTCCTTTTCACAGGCGCGCGCCGGAGCAAGGCATCGTCCTCCTGCGTCGCGCCATTATCAAGATTCATTCACAGCGTAGATGCGCGCGTCCCGCAGGTAGAAGCGCAGGCAGACGTCGCGCCCGGCCAGGCCCGTCGTGTCCTTCTCACCCCACCGCAGCGGCAGCGCCGTGCCGTCCACGTCGCTGAGGACACACATTTCACGCGTGTATCCCTCAATGGCGCGGCCGTCCGGTTCCCGTACCTCCACCATAACGTAGGCCTGATCGGGTAGCAGCGTGCCCGTCCCGCTCTGCAGGTTGACCGTCAGCGGGCGTCGCGGCATCTCAAACAAGCGCGTCGAAAACTCGGCGTTCGACTGCGATCCCACCCATGTGATGCGGTCGACCGGCGTGCTGTAGCGCCGCATCGTGTTGTACTCCAGGAAGCACAGCCGGCCACTGACGACAAAGGGCGTGCAGGTCGTAAACACGCCCGCGTGCATCTCGCGCGCCGGGCGCAGCCAGCGCCGCCCATCGTGACTCACCCACCACTCATAGGAGATATGAGGCCCGTGTTCGCCAGTCATGAGCGGGCTGCGGGCATAGTTCCGCATAAGGCCGACAAAGCGGTCACGGTAGGGGAACACGGTAAACATGTAGAGTTCGAGATCCGGGGGATCGTCCGCATCCGGCTCGATAAAGTTCTCAAGACGTGACCAGTGAGCGCCGTCGTCACTGCTGCGGATAGCCAGCACGCGCCGCTGGCTCGGCCCGATGTTGTCCGCAAGCGCCGCCGGGAAGGGCCGCTTTACCGCCTGGTAGCAAAGGTATTTCTGGCTGCGCCGGTCATAGATGGCCGAAAAGGCGTCGTTGCCGTCGCGGAAGGCCGGGTTGCCATCCCATTCCTGCCAGTGCAGACCGTCCGGCGAAAAGGCCGCGCCCGCATTGTGGACCGGATGATGCCCCGGCAACGTTCCTTCGGCGTGCGCGGGGCCCCAGCCCGTGTGGATCATGGCGTAGCGACGATTGGGATCGGCCGCCTCGTCGTTCCGCATCACCGAAAAGATGCCGCCATTGTCGATCAACACATTGGGTGACTTGGCGTCCGCGACGATGCCCAGCGCCGGCCGTTCGAAGTGGATGCCGTCGCGCGTGCGCGCATAGCAGACCTGCCACTTCATCCTGGAAGGATCCCAGCCCGGGCGCGTTTTGCTGAACCTCTTATCGCTCTCGGAATGGCTGCGTGCGCTGGCCTGTTCTGCCCTCAGGCCCGCCACGAGAAACCGCTCCGGGCTGCGCCGCAGACTGTACCACACGTGGATCGTGCCGTCGGGATCCTGCAGGCTGGTGAACGCCAGGTCCTGGGCGAATTCGTTCAGGTCCTCCTCCAGCCCTTCAGGAGAACTTCCGTCGCGGACCACCCGGCAGCCGCCCGTAAGCAGCCGGCCGCGCGGTTCATGCGCGTCTTCCAGGCACATGAAGAGCAGAGTCAGGGCGTTCCTGCCATTCGCCTGATCCGCAACCGGACTGGCGGCGTTCATACGCACTGCCTCACCTCAGGGAAAGTCTGCTTAACGCTTCTCCGCCTTCACGTCACTGCAAAGCGGCCGCCATCTCGTCCGTGTAGCCGAAGAGCGCCGGCGTGCCCCCGGTGTGAACGAAGACCACCGGATCCTGCGGCGGCAGCGAGCCCCCGCGGATGTGGGCCGCCAGCCCCGCCAGCGCCTTGCTCGTGTAGACCGGGTCCGTGAGAACGCCCTCTGTCTGCGCGAGCAAACGCAGCGCGGCCAGACCCTCCGGCGTGGGGATGCCGTAACGCTCGCCCACAAAGGAGTCGTCGTTGTCGAAGTCCGCCGCGGTCAGCGTCACGTCCAGGTCCAGCCGCTCGGCCGCCTGGTTGGCCATCTCGGCCATGCGCGCCTCGTTGCCGTTCTTGGAGGAAGGGTTGATCCCTTTCACCAGCATGGGGCTGCCCACCGCCTTCAACCCGAGAACCAGCCCGGCCTGGGTCGTGTCCGCCGCGCAGACGTACATCCGCTGCGGCTCGATCTCCAGCGCCCGGCACTGGCGCGCCACTTCAAGTGCGGACTGCGCGTAGGCGATGACGTCCAGGTCGATCGTGTCGGCCTGGCGCGGCACGTAGACGTTGTGACCGGCCGCCCGCAGTTCCTCGGCCTTGGCCGCGATCAGCTCCTGCTGCCGCTCGCGGTCGTTGTCCGACAGCACAGTCACATGCGCGCCAAACAGCCGCTGCAGCAAATTGTTGCCCGTGATCGCCGTCTTGTCGATCTCCCGCTCCGACCGCAGGATCAGATGCAGCGTGATGCCCAGTTTCGCGCAGGCCGCGGCCAGCTGCCGGCAGTAGTTCGACTGCACCGCCGCGCCGTAGACGACTGTATCCGCCCCGCGCTCCACCCCGACCGCCAGGCTGTACTCGAGCATGCGCGTCTTGTTGCCGCCGAACGCCAGCCCGGTCAGGTCGTCCCGTTTGATATAGACCTGCGGCCCGCCCAGCGCCGCGCTGAAACGCGGCAGATGCTCCAGCGGCGTATTCACCTCCCCCAGCGAAACACGATTCAGATTGACCAGCGCCATCTCCAGCCTGCTTTCCTGTGCGGAACCCATGACCACATCTCCTCTTGAACTTGCCGGGGACTGCTCCGTCAATATCGGGTACTGATCTGTCAATATCGGGTACTGATTTGTCAATATCGGGTACTGATCTGTCAATATACTCTCGGTATACGAGCGCCCGCCGGGACTGGATCGCCGCCCGTTAGCCGCCGGCCGCCTGCAGCTCCGGCTGCCCGCTCAACTCCCCGCTCAACTGCCAGGAGCGGGCCACGCTCTGCGTCTCAACCATCTGCGCATAGCGCCCGCCGCGCGCCATCAGTTCGTCGTGGGCGCCGGTTTCAATGATGCGCCCGCTGTCCAGCACGATGATCTTGTCGGCGTGGCGGATCGTCGAGAGACGGTGGGCGATCACCAGCGTCGTGCGGTTGCGGGTCAGGCGGTTCAGCGCCTCCTGGATCAGCCACTCCGTCTCCGTGTCCACCGAGGAGGTCGCCTCGTCCAGGATCAGGATCGGCGCGTCTTTCAGCAGGGCGCGTGCGATCGAGATCCGCTGCTTCTGCCCGCCCGACAGCCGCACCCCGCGTTCGCCGATGATCGTGTTGTAGCCGTCGGGCAGGTCGACCACGAACTCGTGCGCGTTGGCCGCCTGCGCCGCCTCCACGATCTCATCGACCGTCGCGTCGGGGCGTCCGAAAGCGATATTCTGGCGCACGGTCCCGTGGAAGAGGAAGACGTCCTGCATGACCGAGGCCACGTTGGCGCGCAGGAACTCAAGGTCCAGGCTCCGCAGGTCGTGCCCGCCAACGCAGACCCGTCCTTGCTGGGGATCGTAGAAGCGGGGAATGAGGCGGCTGACCGTCGTCTTGCCCGTGCCGGTCGCCCCCACCAGCGCCACCATCTCACCGGCGCCGATCTCGAAGTCGATCCCGTTCAGCACCACCTCTCCGGACTGATAGCCAAAGGAGACATCGTGGAAGGCAACGTCCCAGCGGGAGATATGGGGCTTGACTGCGTTCGGCGGGCTGCTGATCTCCGGTTGTACCGCCAGCAGTTCGAAGATGCGTTCCTGGCTGGCGCCGGCCCGGTGCAGTGTGTCGCTGATGTCGGCCAGCTTGAGGAAAGGCAGGTAGATGTAGGCCAGGTAAGCGATGAAGACGAAAAGATCGGCGACGTTCATCGTGCCGGCGAGAGCGAGGCTGCCGCCCATCCACACGGCGACGATGACACCCACCCCGCCGGAGAACTCGACGACGGCCGAGGGCATCAGAGAGACCCTGTTTGCCGCGCAGATCTTTTCCCGGTAGGCGGCCGCCGAGCTCGCCACATGCGCCGCCTGCGTCTTCTCCTTGCCAAAGGACTTGATTTCGGTGATGCCGGAGAAGCTGTCCTGCACCTGCGCCACCAGCTCGGAGATGCCCGCCCGCACCTGCCGCCACATCCGGCGCACCTCCCTGGTGTAGCGGAAAATGACATACCCCCCGATCGGCAGCGGCAGCACGACCAGCAGGGCCAGCAACGGGTGGATCCAGAACAGAACGCACCACATGGCGATGGGGATAACGGTCGCCATCACCAGCTCGGGCACCCCGTGGGCGATGAAGTCCTCCAGCGTTTCGATGTCGTTGACGGAGCGTACGATCAGGGCGCCGGTGCGCTGGCGGTTGTAGAAGCTGTGGGAGAGCTGCTGCAGGTGGCGGTAGACGCGTGCCATCAGGTCGGTGGTCACGCCGTAGGCTGCGACGTGCGAAAAGCGGCCGTAGAAGTAACGGCCGCCGCCGCGCAGCAGATAGACGAGCCCCAACACGGCTGTCATCGCCACCAGCCCGGAAGTGGAGCCGCCGCCCTCCGTGATCCACAGGATCAGCCGGCGCACCAGCAAAGGCGGAACAAGCGTCGTCGCCGAAAACAGCAGCCCGCTCACAATGGAGAGAGCCATCAGCTTCCGCTGGCCCCCCAGGATATGCCAGAGCCCCGTCAAAAAGCCCTGCGGCGGGTCATTGCTGGACATGGCTACTAGACATGGTATTAAGTATCCGGCTATCCGCCTTCAAATTTTCCTGACCTTCGAGACTCTGCCGCAGCCGCTAAAAACCAAAAACTGACTACTAAAAACCGCCGTCCAACTACTCCAGTTCCCGGCGCAGCAGGCCGCGTTCCCGGTAGACCGTAGCGGCCTCCTCGACAAAGGCGGCCGTGGCCGCGGCGTTGAACTCATCCCGCAGCCGTTGCGCCAGCGCCTCGTACTCCTCGAAGCTGCAGCGTCCTGGCCGCAGCATCTCGTACATCTCCAGCAGCGTCTCATTGGGCACGGCGGTCAGCTCCGAAGCCCGTTCCAGGTTTTGCGCCAGCTGCGGGTAGCCGGCGTCGCGGGCGATTTCGGCCTGTGCGCGCAGCGTCTCCGCGCTGATGCTGTAGTCCTCCGAGGCAATATCTTCCGTCAGCGTCTTCTGCAGCGAAAGATCGCGCAACGGCCGCCCACTGGCCGCGCTGAGCGTGTCGCCCCGGCTACCGTAGAGAGGATAATCGGCGTTCCTTTCGTCTTTCATATCTGAAACTGAGGGTCCTTCCTAAGCAAGTTCAATAGTTCTTCTTTGCTCTTGCTTCCTTCAAGCAGATGTTCTCGCGCTTTGAGCAGGGCCAATTTAACAAGGGGCCCTTGAGGGATTCCCAACTCAAACATGACATCTCTGCCACCAATAGGTAGGACGCCATCAAAGTGGTTAAGAACGTCTCTTTCAATGACCCGGATCATTCTTGCTTCGAGATCTTCGCCTTCGGGAAGGCACTCCAAGAAGTGGCGCCATTTCGACAGGTGCCGTTCTCGGAAAACGGGAATCTTCAATCTATTCTCCAACCCTAATTGTACAAGTACATCCCCTACCAAGCCGTCAAATCTGTGGGCAGGCCAGTTCCTGTCTAAGCGCATTTTGAGGTCAGATATAGTTCTATTGCCATCAATCGGTGACGCCAATACGGTATCGACAACTTCGTGGCAATGTGTGATGACTTCGCTAACCTCGGAACAGAGACTCTCGAAACACTTTCGCCACTCTCGATTTCGCTTCGGAACAGCCGTTCCGCACTTCTCATGATGCCAATTCCTCGTCTTTCGCGATAGTTGTAAGTCGCGTTCAGAAAGTCCCATATTGTGGAAATAGAAGGTTCTTAAAGAATGTACACTTTCCAAGACATTTCTTGGATTTCTGTCAGCATTGCTCTCTTGACTTGGGAGTTTAAGAAGAAAACGAATAGAAACTCGTCCTGCCTCAAACAGCAAGACGTAGCTCCAACTCGTTAGGCGCATAAAGGATGCCTCGTCACTCTTGCCAATTGGATGCCTAAGTCTAATCTCATCCAACGCTTTGGGCCCAACATATGCTTGAAGGGTATGTCGCAATTCTGAAACTTCGGCATTCAATGACGAGAATGGCATTAGGCTATCGAAGAGGGTCTGCTATGGGCCCTATGAAGTTAAAACCAATTCCAAAACCTGTTATTGGACGTCCATAGGCTATCTTGCCTCTAGGAAAGTCGCGTTCAAATATTGGAATCAATTGAGAGAGTCCCTCGACTCGAATGACCCAGTCGTTCTTTCCTCTTGGTTGTTCCACTCGACCTTCGAACTGACGAGGGGCTATACCTGATGCTGTCATTAGATGACGCCTTTTGACGCGATTTTGATTCTCGAAATCAGTGTCGTTAGCAAGATCTTTAAACAGCCTGCGCGAATGTTCATACTCTCCAGCTAACCAAGATAGAACAGCTTCCAGATAACGAGTACCATATCTGGAAGATTCTCCGGCCGCATTATTAAGAGCCTTTGTCAAGTCTAGCAACTCTCTAATCACACCTTGGTCGGTTGGAAGCGGTTGCCTCTCACCGCGCAAAGGCCTCCTTCGCATCTCGGAAATCCAACGGCATTCTAACAGCAAAAAAAGGCAACGCGAATCGCCCTCAATTCGCTGGAAATGCTCGATCAAGAAATCTGAAGCACGTCTTGCTTTCGTCAAGTCTTCTGGTTCACTGACTTCTATAGTCTCGGGTTCGAGAGTAGGAGCATATTCTCGGGCTCTTAAGTAATAACCTGCAGTGGACCCACGTTTCGCCAGTTCGGCATAAGCCTCTTCCGTCAGTTGGTGATCTTCAAGAGTTTCGCCTATCCTATACCTTCGAATATCGAAGTTGTTCTTTTGTGATGGTTTGAGGATATCCTTTTCTACTTGATCTAAAGTTGCGTAAATGTCGGCTACCAATTCTCCACGGTGCCAAGTAGACAATTCGGCCATATCAAGGAGGTCGGCCGGAGTCCATAGTCCTACGTCCAATGGATAGTAGCTTTCAGTTGCTCCTACCGCTCGCTTGACCGCGGCACGTGCCGCTTCATATGACGACCAGATTTCGACTGATTCTTCTTTTCGTCTTGCTCTGTCTCTTGAAAGGTATCCGTAGACAGAAGCGCGTTCAACCAAGAGGTTCTGTTTAGTTCTCTTGGAGGCATATAACTTGCCGTTTTCAATCTGGTCAAGAGCTTGCTGTACAATGTTTCTTGCCTCTTCTAGCAGCGGTAATTTGGCTTCATCATCAACAGCATCTTCTCGAATGGCGGTTCTCCTGAAAGTGGACTCCTGAAGCATCAGTCTTGCATCCACGACCCTATGTTTTAGTCGAATTTCGGTTAGCTTCTTCGCGAAAGAAACCATGAAATCCCTATATGGTCCACTCCGCTGTCCATCTGGGTTTACTTGTTGAAGCAGGTTTAAGAGAAAGTTTCGTTCTTCTTCCCGTTCGACTCCTGATCGAACCGCACCGATTAATTCTACGAGTCTGTTCGCCTTGGCCTCAGCAGAACTAAGTCGCCGCCTGCAAATCAACTGCGCCTCCAGAGTCAGACGCGGAGCCACTGATAGCTCATTACCTTCTTTGTCTTTGTGTTGCCATTTGAATAATCCCACCTTGTCGAACAGGTCTCCGAGCAACGTGAGATCCAAGTCCCTGTACTGTTGGTTAGCTGCCCTCAACAGTAAGTTTAATGGAACGGGACAATCTAGAGTTCCGGCCACCATTACAAAATCAATGATTTTGCTAGCTGCGTCTTCATTACCTGGTATCGACTCTTCTGGTATCTGGTCGAACAATGACTTGTGAGATTGCAGAATTCCTGCACGAATAAATGCATGTTCCATTGCTGTGACTGGAGAGGTAGGCATAGACTGACGACCGATTTCCCGCAACACCCGCTCGTTTGCGTATGCCTCATCACCAAGGCCTAGACTGATTCTCGGACGGCTCGGAGGCAAGAATCGGTACAGGAATCCTAATATGTTTTCTTCGTCTAGTAGACTTGGTGTCGGTGATTCTAGGTGACAAGTTAACAGGGCTGCCAGATTCTCCTTCTCGGCCCTAGTCAGGTTCACCGGCGCATCAATACCTATTATGCTCCATTGTGGATCATCGCTTTCGGGAGGAACGTAATGCGAGCCGAGAACAACGGCTCGTCGTCCGCGACTTCTAAGGCCCATGAGGAGGTCGTAGTACGAATCAGCGTCACGATTGGCGTCACAGACGATCAATGTCGATCTAGCACCAGCCTCTTCTGCAGCTTCACAAAAGGATGACACTTCCTCTGCCTGAGGAATGCGCCCTATCGAGTACAATACTGCCGCGTTCTCTTCCTTGCGTATACGCGCTACTATTCTTGCGAGAGCCACCGATTTACCGGTCCCTGATTGTCCCCTTACAATTATAGGTCCTCCGATACTGGCGTGATTGGCAACAGCTCGTTTCACAGTTCCAAACAGGTTACTTTCGAAGTCCCTTTCGATTGCAAAATTCCTTTGAACACCTTCTACAAGAAGACGTGGTCCTTCTAGGTGACCATGGAATCGTCGGAAAAGGGAATACCCAGATTCTGAACCTAGCGGGGGCAAAAAGGTAGGTGTCCAGGTGTCATCAACAATGGAGACAACGGCTTCGGTTGTCAACCTCAGTTCCGGAGTGGTTGCCAGTCGATTTCGTGGTCCGAAACTGATGACTCCAACATCCTCAGATTCGGGTGGCAGTAAGTCAGGCAATCTGCCCAATACCCGCAGATCTGGAATTATGGATGAAAGGCTAGCATTTTCAACTATGATTTGCCCCTGGTTGACGGCAGTCTCGAAAAAGGTTAAACTTGCGCCGCTAAGTTCAGGAATTCCTCCGCACCACAGCACTTGACCCACACTCGCACTTGCTATAGCCCCCAGTACATCATCAAACATGAGCCAGTCGTGTCCTGGGCGGAATCCTTCCACGACGATGTGACCAACCGCTGTAGCTGTTTGAAGTAATCTGGCTAGTAGTGGAATAGTATGCTGAAAACGACGGGCGTTTAGTTCAACAACATTGCTTGGTGGACGTGCTTTTGGATCAATGTTACCGGCCTGGCTAAAGAGATAAAATAGGGGTGGTCGCGTTCGGCTTCTAACTGCTCTAGGATCTTCGTCATTTGTAAGAATACGTTCAGGCTCACGACCTTCTCTAGAAAAGAGCCGATTTAGTGTGGGGTCGAGACTTGAAGTAAAAACAGCACTCCAAGGAATGTCGGACAAAATATCCAATGATGCGGGATGGACTCTTCTTTCAAACCTCTCCGCTATCCATTCGAAAGTATTTGTGTTCAGTTCTGATCCATCGAGGAGAGAGAACCAACCAGCAGGTTCATCCAGTTCCTTGCCAAATCGGTTCAGAGCAACGTCCAAAACTGAGTCTGTGCCGCCAATATCGACCCACACGTTTTGGCCGAGGAGCAAGACAAGCGGTTTCTGGTCTTGGACAGCTGTCAAGATAATGTCAAGAACTTTGCTCATAATGACAATTCCTAAAGGCTGTTCTGGTGTACTCAGTCATTTTACATGGTTCCACGCTACTTCGTTGGTCAGTGGGCATCAGTCTTCAAGAGACCACCTCAATGCGCCCCTACACCTCCGGCTCCCAGCGGAAGTAGAGCTCCTGCGGCGCCTTCTCCTCGATGTCTTCGATCTCGCGGCGGTGCAACAGCGTCGTCTTGACGATCAGGCGCAGCCGGGCGCCGTTGTCGACCTTCACGCCGACCGGCAGAGGGCTGAGCCCCTTGGCATAGCGGGCCGCGTTACGCCCGATCGCCTGGTAGATCTCCAGCGTCAGGCTCGGCGACTGCGGGAACAGTTCCAGGTTGTTGAGCGGAGCCAGCCCGCGCTTCTGGATGACGGTCGTGCCGCGGCTCTGCAGGCCGACCGCAATGCCCGAGCCGCTCAGGCGCGCGCCCGCGTGTCCGATCGCCGCGCAGTCGGCGCTGTGATAGACCCGCACCACGCGGCCGTAGAACGCCTCCTCGGCCACTCCCGTGAGCAGCGCCTCCAGCACCTCCTCATGGTCCAGCTCGCCGATCGTCTTCACCAGCGAGCGGCCATAGGCCGGCCCCACCGCGACCACGATTTCGTTGGCCGAGGCCCCCGCCTTGGCCGTACTGATCTCGGCCAGATTGGGCAGTGGCTCCCCCACCTGCGCGTCGATAAAGTCGCGCGGCGACTTCTGCTGGGGAATGCGCTGCAGCGCCTCCCAGGTCTCCCCTTCGAGGCGGTAGCCGGTGCCCGGCCCGGTGTAGTCGTTGTTGTCGTTGATGGCGCTGATCACGTTGAAACCGTCGCCAAAGATCGCCGAGGGTTGCAGATAGTCCCCCGCCACCCGTTGACGGCCCATCTCGAGCAGGTTGGCGGCCGCCTGCTCAAAGCCGCTGCCGTGCAGCGCGCGTACCACGTCGGACAGGTTGGCCGTGCCTTCCAGGAAGCGGTCGGCTGCGGCCAGGTCGGCCACCATATCGCGCTCCGGCATATCCTCGCTGCTGTGGGCGAGCGCCGCCGCCTCCACCTCCTCGTCGCCGATAGGCGGAAAATCCAGCGCGGCGTAGATCGCCTGCAGCGCCTGCGCGGCCTGCCGGCGGGCTGCCACGGCATCCGCCTCGCGTACAGGGCGGATGCCGCCGTTCACCTGCATGTCCCGTTGGATGACCGTCCAGTCGTCGAAATCCTCGGCGTCGAAATTGCCGCCTCCGAACATGTTGTCCTGCTTTGGGATGGCGCTGTAGCCGGAGCAGATGAAATCCGTGCCGGGGATCATCTGCAGCATCAGTTTGGCCGTCTTGCGCAGCGCCGAGTGGGAGGCCAGCGCGTCGTTGCCCGAGGCGCACTCCAGCCCCAGCATCGACGCCAGCAGATTCTCCGCCAGCACCCCGCGCACGCCGCCCGGCAGCGCTTCCGGCAGGGCGATGCAGGAGATGGAGCCGTTCTGCACGCCCTGGCTGCCTGCCCCCTTCGTTATGAGCAGGCAGCGGGCCTCCAGATAGAGCATCGAGCACTGCTCCGCGTAGCCCATCAGCGCCTCGGAGCCTGTGCCCGAGGTGAAGCGAATCTTGATGCCCCGGCTGGCGTAGGCGGAGGCCAGAAAGGCCTTCGACCAGGGCGTGTCGTCCCCGTCGACAAAGGAGCGCTCGCTGCCGTAGACCGAAAGCGTCTCCGCGTAAGAGGTCAGCCCTTTGATGCCCAGGCGCAGCCCGAACGCCTCCTCGACCGCGCACTGGGTGAGGACGCCCCCGCGGCTGGTCTGCGAACCGACCAGAATGGCCAGCGCGTTGAGGGGCGCGGCGCGCGCCACGCGCACCGTCGTCTCGATCTCGGCGAAGCCGCGCAGTGCCGCCTCGGCCGCGTCCGCGGCCAGCAGGGCCGGGTTCTCGCGCCAGTTGGTGACGTGGGCCTGGTTGGCTGGCGTCTTGCGCACCCGCATCTTGCCGAGCCCCATCATCATCTCCAGCACGTTCATGTGGCGCACGATCTCGCACAGCTTGGCCGGCGTGCAGCCGTCGGCCAGGCGGCGGATCGCGGGCTGCGGCACGTTGATATCGACCAGCATCCGCGCGATCTGATGCGAGGGCGTCCCCATCGCCTCTTCGGCCACTGTCAGATCGAGGGCGTGGTCCGCGATGAAGCGGTCGAGCGCATCGAAATCGGCCCGCTCCTTGCCGTCCATCTCCACGACCGCGCCCTCAACGATGCGCAGCGACGGCTGCGGGTCATAGGGGCTGTCGGCGACCGTCAGCCCGGCTTCGGCCCACTCCTCGACGTAGGTCTCGCGGTTGATGTCGCGCCCGGCGAGAATCGAGAAGCGGCGCGAGCCGGTATCCCCGTTGGCGCTGCGGGCCGCCGTCGCTGTTGTGCTCATTCCTCGTCCTCAATCCCCTGTCCGAAGGCGATGAAGTAGCCGTCCGGGTCATACACCGCGAACTCGATGTTGTCGTATTCGTGCTGATGCGTCAGCCCGTAGGCGAACTCCGCGCCCCTGGCCTCGAATTCGGCATGCAGCGCCCTTACATTCCGCACCCAGACATAAGCGTCCCAGTAGCCGCCCCGCTCCCGGTTGGGCGTGATGTTATCTCTGTTTTTCACCTGCTTGAGCATAAAGATGAAACCGTCGCGGCTGGGCATGGCGAATGTCGGCGGCTCTCCCCAAAGATGGGGCCGGTCGAAACCGAGCACGCCGCAATAATAATCGAGCGACGCAGCCAGGTCGCTCACCACGAAATAAGGAGCGGAGCCGGTCAGGGTCGGGATGTTTTCAGAAGGCATGGGAGATACTCCAGGTCTCTGTCGTCCGTCTGCTCGCCTCTGGCATAGGAGCCAAAGAGAGCGATCTCTTCCACGTGGTATCGTTCTTTCAATTCGCGCCGGTGAGACCGCAAGATTGTGCGAATCTCCTTAATGCTTTTCATGATTCAATCTCACCGCACGCCACAGTTTTTTCACGCATTCTGTCCCTGGGGGAAGAAGGAGCGGCACGCCGGTCAGGAGGTAGTGACTGCTGCTGAGGAAGCTGCATCGAAGCTCGCTGCTTCGACGGGAGCGACATCCAGAAACTCTACCGGTTCTGCCTCCCGGCCGTTCTCCCAGAGAAGCGACAAAAACCAGATCCCGCTCTCGCCGACGGTGAAGCTTGCGGGACTGTAGTGGCTGCGCTGTTCCTGCTTCATGCCATCGCCATTGTCCGGCAGTTCAAACAACGCGTTTTCTTCGATCAGTTCCGGCTCATAATGGACGGACCAGCCCCACATCTGCCCCTCATATGCATCGCCGCGGACATGCAAGACATTGGCATACTCCCGCACCTCCGCCAGTTCGGGGACCTTTTTGACTTGCCCACTACTGAGAGTGCTCATCATGATCTATCAAACAGATCACGCCTCGGACATCGAGTCCAACGCGGCCCCGATGGCGTCCACGATCTGATCGACCTCCTCTTCACTGATGACCAGCGGCGGCGAGAAGGCCAGGCTGCCGTTCAGCGCGCGCGTCCGCACCCCGCGCGCCGCCGTCGCATTCTGCAAGCTCGTCGCCAGTTCACTGTCCGGCTCTCTCGTCTCCTGGTCCTTGACGAATTCCACGGCGCACAGGAGCCCCTGGCCGCGCACGTCGCCCACGTTGCCGAACTCGCTCAAACTGGCCAGCCCGCTCCGCAGCCGCTCCCCCATCTCCGCCGAACGTTCCGCCAGCTTCTCATCCTCGAGAATGGCGACGTTGCGCAGGCCCACCGCGCAGGAGGCGGCATGCCCGGAATA
Source organism: Caldilineaceae bacterium (assembly GCA_022821545.1). GTDB lineage: Bacteria > Chloroflexota > Anaerolineae > Caldilineales > Caldilineaceae > Bin5. The sequence continues at coordinate 7,367 of JAJEDJ010000002.1, read as the reverse complement.
GGTGAAGCCGTGCAGCCAGGCCTCATCCTGCGGCGCGCTGTTCATCGCGTCGAGAATGCGGTCGTTGATCTGAATGCCGCCCAGCGGCAAATAGCCGCTCGTGATGCCTTTGGCGAAGGCAAGAATGTCCGGTTCAATGCCGTACCGGTTGAGCGCGAACATCTCGCCGGTGCGCCCGAACCCGCAGATCACCTCGTCCGCGATCAGCAGGACGTCGTGCTTATCGCAGACGGCGCGCACGCGCGGGAAGTAGTCCTCCGGCGGCACGAAAACGCCGCCGACGCCCTGCACAGGCTCGGCGATCACAGCGGCCACCGTCTCCGGCCCTTCGCGCACGATCGTCTCCTCCAGATCGCGCGCCGCGGCCTCGCCGACCGTCTCGCCCTCCCGCATGTCGCCTTCGTAGCGGTAGGGGTGGGGCGCGTGGCAGTAGACGAAATTGGGCACCAGCGGCCCGAACATCTTGTGGTAGCGGGGCACGCTCGTGGCGCTGGTCGTGGCCAGCGTGATGCCGTGATAGGACTCGCGGCGGGAGATGATCTTGACCTTGTCCGGCTGCCCCTCCCGCTTCCAGAAATAGCGCGCGGTCTTGAACGCAGTGTCGTTGCTTTCAGAGCCGCCGCACGTGAAAAAGGTCGTCTTCAGGCTGGGGTACGCGTAGCCGGACAGCTTGTAGGCCAGTTCGCTGGCGGGCAGGTTGGTCATCCCGGCGAAGTTGGACGTATAGGCCAGATCCTGCATCTGCGCGTACGCTGCCTCCGCCAGCTCCGTACGGCCATAGCCGACATTCACATTCCAGAGACCGGCCATCGCATCGAGAATCTTGCGGCCGTCGGTAGTGTACAGCCAGACGCCCTCGGCACGCTCGACAATGATCGGATTCTCGGTCTGGGAAGGGTGGTGCAGCGGGTGGAGCTGTCGTCTATCCTGCTCGAGCAGAGATGGCTTTTCCTGGATGGCTGCCATTGGTTTCTCCTTGGGCGGCGCTGTTCACCGGCTGCCAGCCGTTTCGCCGTTGGCAAAGGGCGTCAGATGGCGGGTGAAGTGTGTGTTCAGCGCCTTTTCGTAGGCTCTTTCATGGTCGGCGATCAGGCCGTGAATCTGCGGGCCGAAACGGTCCAGATTGGAGCCGAACGTCACGTGCAGCAGCTGGCGGGCGTCGAACTGCTCCAGCAGTCCCGGCAGCTCTGCGTCGGACAGGTCGGCGTTGGCGGGCACCTTGTCCGGCTGGCAGTCGAGAAAATAAGTTTTGCGGTCCGTCTCGAAGCGGGCGCGCGAGTAATCGAGAATCTCGCGGAAGAGAGCTGTATCGAGGGCGGCGATGACGCGCAGCGCCTCCAGATAGCTCGTGCCGGCCGTCTTGACATGCACCCGCGCCTCGGCGTATTTGGCGACCAGCGGGTAGATGCTGAACTTGTCGGAGCCCGTGTGGACGCTCAGCTTGTAGGCGTCGAAATGCTTCAGAATGGCCGCGTGCTTGATCAGCTCCGCTTCGAACGGGCCGGTGTCGCCGATATAATCGACACCCTTCTGAAACTTGCCCACAAAACGGGGCGCGAGGCTGACGACCGGCAGATCCCGCCGCAACAGTTCGTGCGCCATAAAGTAGTGTTCGTAGATCGAAGTCGGCGTCTCCGTCTCGTCCACCGACATCTCCAGGTCGTAGCGCGTGCCGTGCATCTGCTGATCGAGCGCGGCCGCGATATCCAGCGTGTGAACGATGGCGCGTCCGTACTTTGCCAGCGCCCGCAGCAGGCTCTCCTCGCTGAAGGTGAGCGTCAGTCTCGCCAGTTCGATCGGGGCGGCCAGGTAATCGGCCCGCAGCGCCTCCAGGTCGGTATCCAGCTGCGCCCAGGGCAGCGCCTCGACCTTGGCGCGCAGCGCCGGCGGCGAGTCGGTTTCGGCCTCATTGTCGACGTGGTCGCTGGGATCGATCGTGTAAAAGGTGTAGCCGGCCGCGACGAACGCCGGCAGGTCGCTCACCAGTTTCACATGGTCGGCGTCCGCGCCCCACGGGGCGCGCCAGCCCATCTGTACCACGCCCCACATGGCGTCGTCCACCACCTCCTGCGGCGTGCGCCCGATGCGGTCGTTCTCGCGCACCGACTGCTGCGCGAAGATCGGCGCGATGCCGGTGCCCTCGACCGAGCGGACGTGTCCGGGCGTGGCCGCGCCCAACCGGTCACCGAAACCGAACGAGGTCTCCACGCCCAGCGGCGCCGGATTCAACCAGGACAGTCGTCCTCGCAGCGCAGCCGCGTTCTCCGCCGTCAGCGGGCAGACCAGCATCCCGTTCGCCGTTTCGCCCCTGAAGCCATCGGTATCGCCCTGCACGCACAGCTTCTTCTCCCTACCCTCGCGCGCCAGCGCGTACCTCGTTCCATCCTGTTCGACAACCGACTGCGGGTACTGTTTCACTTGTGGCATTATGCCTCCCGGTCAGGCAAGACGCGCTCAGAGCGTAGTTCCCGTTGCCAGGCTACAGGATCGGGAATCTCGGCAAAAGTTCCTCTCTGTGCAAGCTCTGCCAAGATCTCTGCCATCAGTCGTCCTCGATTGGACGGAGACACGGAATCTGATTCCTCCAGGAAAGTAACATAGACCTGCGCGGTGCTTGCTCTTTCAGGAGGGTTTTCGAGCCACTCAATCTGATTGTCGCGAAGGACTGCCTTGTACGTGCGCATATGCCCTTACCTATGCACTGCGGTGGTCAGCGTACTATCCACAAACCGACGCCGCGAATCAGCGGTTCCGTCATCTCTTGCCGCTCTGTCGTTAGAAGGCTAGAATACACGAGAAGCAAATTCTACGCTACTCACACGGGAGACGAACACCGGCGGTGACCATGCAAATCCATCTCCAATACGGCCAGGACGGGCTGACCGCCCAGCTGCCCACCGAAAACGCGACGATCATCCGCCCCCGCTTTGTCGAAGGACTTCCGGACGAGCAGGCAGCGTTCCGGGACGCGGTGCGACGGCCCATCCGCGCGCGTCCCCTGGCAGAGGCGGTCGGCGCCCGGGAGAGCGTCGCGATCGTCATCGCCGACGGCACCCGTCCCCTGCCCTCGGCCCGGCTGCTGCCTTGGATCCTGGCGGAATTGGCGCACGTATCGGAGGAGAATGTCACCATCGTCGTCGGCACGGGAACGCACCGGCCCAACACGCCCGAGGAGCTTGAGCAGATCGTGGGTGCGGAGATCTGCCGGCGGCTGCGCGTGATCAACCACAACGCCTACGCGGAAGAGACGATGGCTGTCGTGCGCCCTGGGCAGGACGGGCGCGGCCCGCTGATGATGAACCGCGAATACGCGGACGCCGACCGGCGCATCCTCGTCGGTTTCATCGAACCGCACTTCATGGCCGGCTTTTCAGGCGGTTACAAGGCCGTCTTCCCCGGCGTGGCCGACCTGGCCTCGATCATGCACTACCACCGCGCCGAGATGATCGGCCATCCGCAGAGCAAGTGGGGCGTGCTCCAGGGCAACCCGACCCAGGAGCAGATCCGCGCCAACGCGTCTGTCCTGCCGGTCGACTTTCTGGTGAATGTCACCCTCAATCACAAGCGGCAGATCACCCGCTTCTTCTGTGGCGACGTGATTGACGCGCACGAAGAAGGGTGCCGCTATGTGAAGGAGACAGCGATGGCCGCCGTCGACCGCAGCTTCCCCCTGGTGATCACCACCAACAGCGGCTTCCCCCTCGACCAGAACCTCTACCAGTCGGTGAAGGGGATGTGCGCCGCCGCCGAGATCATCGAGGACGGCGGCGACATGATCGTAGCCGCCCGCTGCAACGACGGCTTCCCCGCGCACGGCAACTTCACCAAGCTGCTCTACGAGCACAGTTCGCCGCAGGCGATGCTGGAGACGATCTTCCGTCCCGGTTTTCACATGCTCGATCAGTGGCAGGTGCAGAAGTTCGCCGAGGTGGCGCTGCGCGCGCAGGTGGCGATATACAGCGAGTTGGAGCCGGACGCCGTGGCCCGCGCCGGCCTCACCCCCGTCGCCGACCTGAACGACCACATCCACACAGCCGTCGCCAATCTGGGCCCCGACGCGCCAATCGCAGTCCTGCCGGAAGGGCCAATGACGATCCCCTACCTCGTCTAGCTGCGGCCCTTAGTCCACAAGCGTCGCGTTCAGCCGCACGCCGAAGCCCGGCGCGTCGCTTAGAGTCAGGTACCCGTCCACAGCCTCCGGCGCATCCAGCCACAGCTGCTCCTGCGTCCTGTTCCGGTTCCCCAGCACCAGCTCGCCCAGCGCCTCGCACTCCGTCCCCGCGATAACGTGCAGCCCCCACGGCTCTCCGCCGCGATGCAGGATCACGCTGGCGCCGGCCTCCTGCGCCTGCTCGACGATGCGCCGCGCCGCCGTGATGCCGCCGCACCAGGTCACGTCCGGCTGCCAGATATCCAGCGCGCCGGCCCGGGCGATGTCGGCGAAGCGGTGGTGGGTGAAATCGTGCTCGCCCCCGGCCAGCTGGACCGGCTTGATCTGTGGCCGTAATGCCGCCAGCCCGTCCAGGTCGTCCGGCGTCAGCACGTCCTCGAACCAGTAGACGTCGTAAGGCGCCAGCGTGCGCGCCATCTCCCGCGTCGCCGCGGCATCCCAGGCCATGTAACAGTCGAACATAAGCAGCGCGGCCTCGCCCAGGTGGCGGCGGGACACTTCCGCCGCGGCCGCGGCCCGTTCAAAGGTGGAGGCGTCCACCGGACGGCCAAAGGGAATCTTGTGCGCGGTGAACCCGCTCTCCGCGAACCATTCCGGGTCATCGCCGGAGGCGTAAGCGCGGACGCGGGGCGAGGACGTGCCGCCCAGCAGCGCGTAGACCGGCTGCCGCTCGGCCCTGCCGAGAACGTCCCAGAGGGCAATGTCGATACCGCTCAGCGCCATGATCGCGATGCCGCCCCGCCCGTAAGGGATCGAGGCCGCGTACAGCCTGTCCCACAGCCGTTCGATGTCGGCGGGGCTGTCGCAGCTCTCGCCCAGCAGCAGCTCGCGCAGGTGGCGGTTGACCACCTCCACCGCGGCCACACCGCCGCCGCCATAACCGTAGCCTGTGACGCCGCCGTCCGTTTCGACCCGCACCACGATCTGCCACAGGTACGGCCGCCAGCCGCCCAGCGGTTGGCGGTAGTTGGGATAGACGGCCTGAATGTCTGTGATTTTCATGGGAAGTGAGATTGAAATGGGGTGTGTCGTGACTACGACCCGAATATCTCGTCCACTTGAAGGCTGAACCCGGCAAGCGTGGGCGAAGTCAGCGTGTCGCCTTCGCCGAACGTGTCAACGACCTCATAGCCGTTGTCGCCCAGCAACAGAACGGTGATGACGCCCGCGTCTGTACCTACGACCCAGTACTCCTTGACGCCGTGTTGCGCGTATAACGCCCGCTTGTATCCTCTGTCCCGCTCAGCCGTCGAGGGGGACAGAATCTCAACCACGAGGTCGGGGGCCCCCTGTATGTTGTCCGGGGTGATGATCTGCGCTCGCTCGGTGGAGATGAACAAGAGGTCAGGCTGCACTACGTCCATATCCGAAAGAACGACATCCGTGGAGGAGTAATAGATGCGCCCCAGGCCTCTGCTCTTAACAAAGGTCATCAAATGATAACCCAGCTCTGCCTGCGTCCTTTGGTGCGCTTCGTTGGGCGCGGGGGTCGCAACCAGTTCTCCGTCCAGGAGTTCACAGCGTTTGTCTTCGGGTATAGTAAGGTAGTCCACCCCTACCCCTTCGTCCACGGCCTGCGCTCATACGCAAACGGAAACGTCCCGTCGTACCCGCGCGGCTGTGACACGTGCCAGATCCCCTCATACATCGGCGTCAGCTGGTAGTGGCAGACGACGTTGCTGCGTTCGATATGCTCCTGGTGCTTGGCGCCCTGGTGGGGGATATGGTTGATGAAGATAACGCAGTCGCCCGCCTTCGGATAGAGGATGACGTGCTCCTGCTCTTCGCACCAGGCCTCGAACTTGGGCCGGTCCATGGGGTCGAGGTGGGGCGGTTCGATCTTGTGACCATCTTTAACAAACTTCAAATGGGCCAGGTCCGGGCCGTTGTCCTGAAAGTAGAAGGTAGTGTTGATGCCCACCGGCTGCACGACAAGGCGGCCGTGGCCGAGATCGTGCTTTTCCTGCCAGTAACCGTAGAAATCGAGATGCCATTCCTGCAGATAGGGTCCCGGGTTGATGTGCGCGCGGAAACTGCGCAGCTGGCACTGCCGCCCCATCATCCCTTCCAGGATCGGGCGGATGCTGGGATGGCCGACCAGGGGCGCGTAGGTCTCCGGTTCCCGGTCCAGCAGCGTATCGAACCACATATTGCCGACGTCGTTCAGCCCCTCTTCCCAGCCCATCTCGCGCGCATGGTTGATGCGCTGGCGGACGTGCTCGGTCTCTTCCGGCGTCAGCGCGTTCTCGACGGTGATGAAGCCGTCTTCCTCCAACTGATCCAGCGTGGCTTCCAGATTGTTCATTCTGTTTCTCCTTGCAGGCTCCAGTATCGTGGGCCGGGCCCGGCGAATAGTATAGACCGAAATCACCGGCTCATGCCAGCATCAGGCCCTCCCCCTTGGGTTCCGGTACGGGATCGCCAAACGCACGCGCGGTGTCGACCCAGAGTGCCATCGCCTCGTTGATATTTTGCAGTGCAACTTCCTGCGTATCACCATGAGCCATGCATCCGGGAAGCTCTGGCGCCTCGGCCACGAATGTGTCGTCAGCATTGCTCCAATAAATTATGACTTTGTACTTGTACATCACTCCTCCTCCAACGTGTACTTCACTATGACCTGACGAACCTGCCTGACCTGGTATGGCTTGGCACTGTTGCCGTCGCGTTGCAGATTCACTCTTTCGGACGGGCGGCCTTCGAGAATTCGCTGGCGAATTCTCGTGCGTCTACCCAATGCCTTGTCCTCCGAAATGCACAAGTCGTGTCGGTACAGTAGGCAAAGAAGCGGCTCTTGTCAAACCTGTTCCCTATGGTTGGCCCCAATACCTGGACCACCTCCAAAATAGGATTCAACGCCCTCTCTCTCCTCTCTCCTCTTCACTCTTTCCTCGCCGTTTTGCGTCCGTAGAAAACCTGTGTTACTCTTTGCCTGATTCCGATACTGATGCAGCGGCCTGCGCCCAAACGCACCCCCTGCATACCACGAGGTCTGGTCTCGTGATAGTTTCGTTATATCACTGGTCCGGGCCTTTCCGCGTACTGTACTTCCGAAGCGGCCCGGCCCCAACCACCTTTTTCCCCGGCCGGCCGGACACACAGCCGCTGGCCGACACATGCCAAGGAGTAATGTCCAAAATGCGCTGCACAGGAATCAGAAAAGACGGCCAGCCCTGCCAGGCCAACGGTCTCGAAC
>JAJEDJ010000014.1 GCA_022821545.1 Caldilineaceae bacterium | reverse complement strand
GAACATCTATCTCAACCAGTACGACACGGTGCGCCAGCTGCATACTGGATTGACCAACTATTTCGACTTCTACAACCATGAAAGGCCACACCAAAGTCTCAACTATCGCACACCCGCTGAAGAGCACTTCGTGCTCTGATGGCGACAGACAACCTACGTCCGAATACACCTTATTTTTCCCGTTTCGTGGTCCAAAGATTGGGGCTCACCTTATACAACCAATTTGGCCCTCTTACCCAGTCAAGCTGTTGTCTAACCCGGTCTCAATTTGTGCGCACCTGCAAAGGAGTAAAGGATGAAAATTCCTAATGACAGTCCATGGAAATCAACAGGAAAAACCCTAGGCACGGGCGGCCAAGCCGATATTTACCTCGTTGTCAAAAGAGATGAAGCAACTCTACCTGACCCTGCAAAATACGTCCTGAAAGCGCTGCGAAAAGTTGAAAATTTGCAGGCGAGGACACGGTTTACGCGCGAAATCGAAATAGTAAAGGGGCTGGACCACCCTGCCATCGTTAAAGTGATCGACAGTTCCTCCGAAAATGATGAGTTTCAGTTCTACGTAATGGAATACCACGAAGACGCCCAACCATTAGACAAAGTGATTTTTTCAGATTCAAACCCGTATCATGGCGATATCTTGTTGAGCCTAGACTTGTTTGAAAAGATTGTCTCCGTAATAGATTACTGTAGTGAACGTCCCAAACCTATCACCCATCGAGACATTAGTCCAAAGAACATACTCCTCCTCCGAGACATGAGTATCAAGCTTATTGATTTTGGCATCTGCCAAGTTGACGATGGGGAGAGGATCACTCTGACAGACGAAGGTGTTGGTACTCGGAATTATACATCGCCTGAATGTGAAAGCGGGACAGAGGGCTTGGTTGGAGTCAGATCGGATATTTATTCTGCCTCGAAAGTTTTGTGGTCTGCAATTACATCACAACGTGCCTTTGCACACCAAGAACCTGTTTTTAACAACAAATCAATGCCAGTCATTTTTCGACAGAATTACGATACTTGGCACCTCTCTCATATTTTCAAAGAGACCATCCGTCACTGTCCCAAAGACCGAGTTTCAAATGCCAAAGAGCTAAAGGCTCAAATTGCGAGAGTGCGTTCAGTGGTTAAGAGGGGATTCCCACCCTTGGAGCAAATAGGGAGCTACTGTCCTGCATGTGGCTGGTATGGGTGGGGGGTATCAGTCGAAGAACTCAAGGAAGAAAACCGAATGCCTGGCCAGCCAAATTCAGAAGGAGTTATTCCCTACAAGTGCGCTCAGTGTGGCTTTATCTTTGCGCGCGATGTCACCATTCTTAGAAATCGTGGTGAAAATATGTCAAGACTCCGTTAATGCCCAAAGGCTAGAACGTCCAATCTGGACCGACTCTTGGGTGCATCCCAATATTGGGGCGAAGATGGTCAGATAGGCATTTCATGCCATCGTTGGCTGAGGAGGCGGGCACGGAGAGCGAGCATGGCCTGGGCGCCATTTCGGGATCAACGCATGCCAGCTTGTTTCATACGCTGCTGAATCAAGGTTTTGCCAGCAGATCCGACGGTGCCGCTACTAATAAGGAGGCCAGCCTTTCGATAGGCAGCATAGTTCATGCGTCGTCGGTTTTTCCACAGATAGTGGACCGCATGATCGTTACATTCGTCAACTCGCTGAAGTTCTCTGCAGAACGCACATAGGAACTCAGTGCAACCGCTTGGCGCAACGCCGTCTCCAGCATCTTCGGACTCCACCCCCGTCTCCTCAGCCCCAGTCTCCGGTCCAGGGGGAAAAACCCTTGCTTACACGAAGGGCAATCGTAGTACGCTCGATTTACTTCGACTGCTCCTTCTTGGTGTTGTATCTCTTTCTTCTTCTTCCCCTTGTTCTTCGCTCGCTCCCCACACGCAGAACAACACACATCCACTTCCACCTCGCCTGCCTCGCCTACCAACCCTGCCATTAAAGGCTTCATCATCGCTTCCCGCTCTTGGCGTACCCGTTCCGTGACCGCGTTGAAACTGGCCTCAGGTTCCTCCCTCCGCCATGACCACAGCCGCTCGTACATCTCGCCCGCTAAATCCGTAAACTCCTCTTGACTTCGTTCCTGAGTACACTTCCGTCCCATCGCCTCTCTTCCCTTTCTCTATCCCTCTATTCTCGCAACCTCCCTTACAGTATATCTCACCCCATTTTGGGATGCACCCGAGTAATAACATCTTTACAGAACAAGCGGCCCGACCTGTTTCAGCATCAGATCGGGCCGCTTACGTTTTTTTGTCCGATATGTATTGGAAAAGGGGACTAACGATAGGGAATTACTCACCTATTACAGCAAAACGCGTACGGACATAATCGGTCATTGCGTATGCGCGCACGAATCTGCCAAATGTCAGTGAATTATAGGCGTAATGGGCTGCCAAAAAAGGAACCGCCACCCGGTCGGATGGCGGTCTGTGGACTAGATGCGAGGTGCGGGCGGAAACTGGCTACTTAGATTCCTGAAACGAAATTGTTTTTTCTTGACAAATATCTACTTTTGTGGTAATATACAAATCATGCTTGAAGGGTGACCACCCTGGGCAAGCACGATTTGACACAGAAAATGTATTTTTTTAGCACACCTTGTACGCGTCTTGGAGGAACGCCGCAACATGCATGTTTATATCATATCCGACCTTTTGAATTGTGTCAAACCGGGTTTGCGTGAAGTGGGCGTCCGTTGCGCGAGCCCTTTTTTGTTTCCGGGGTCTAACAGGAAACTCTACACGAGTGGCGGTAGCCATGAAACGAGTGAAAGATGGAAATCAACAAGGATGTTTATGATCTAATTGAATTGCTTGAAGGAATTCTCCCTATTTTCCTGGGTTACGGTCTGTTTGCAAAACGGTTGATTGCACGGAGCGTCGCAAGAAGTGATAGAGGTGGCAGGTCAATTGAATCATGGTGGTTTAAACTTGCAGGTATTAGCATCAAGAATTGTATTCAAATCGATGTTGTGGAAGCTAGCTGGACGTCTGAAAGGAAGTAAGCTGAAGTGGAGTAGGGCGCACAGGCTCCGTCGCGGGATGCGGCGGGGCCTGTTGTCTTTTGTGGGGCGTAACTGGGCGGAGTTACTTGGCTGGAAGATTTGTTGATGGCAGAATGGGATTTTGTGGGTTCGGCAATGTGTGCGTTTTACTTGAAAGGAGTGGAACCTGCGCGCAAAATCTTTTCGTTGTATGGTTGGCCCCAATGACTAGACCACGAGACGGGAAAATATAGGTGCATCCAAAGGGATGCGGCCGGCTCTGATCGGCAACGGGAGGCCAGATTGCCTTTTCTGCGCTTGTCTGCATCTGAAGTCGGACTGAGCCGTTGATGCGTGCAGGCAACAGTCGTGTTCTCGTGAAACAGCGCACTACAGATGGTTAGAGATTGGGAGAAGATGCAATGACGAATGAAGCAAGTTCTCAGGAAGTTGCCACGCTGGGAGGAGGGTGTTTCTGGTGCCTGGAACCTCTCTACGAGGAGCTGACCGGCGTAGGCCAGGTCGTTTCAGGGTATGCCGGGGGCCATGTGGCTAATCCGACTTACGAGCAGATCTGCGCGAAGACGACCGGCCACGCGGAGGTGATACAGGTCACGTTTGATCCGACGGTGGTTTCGTTTCGTGAGATTCTAGAAGTCTTCTTTACCTCGCACGACCCGACCACTCCCAATCGCCAGGGTAATGACGTTGGGCCCCAATACCGGTCAGTCATTCTCTATCACGACGAGGCGCAGAAAAGAGTCGCCGAGGAGATGATTCGCGATTACGCGCCGCAGATATGGGACAAGCCCATCGTTACAGAGCTGGTCCCTCTCGACACATTTTATGTGGCCGAGTCGTACCATCAGAACTACTACCGCGACAACGGTTTCCAACCTTACTGCCTCTTCGTCATCCGTCCCAAGGTGAACAAATTCCGCAAGCAGTGGCAGGCCAAACTGAAAGCGAGTTAGCGCCCATGTCTTCACACACGGATATCGCGGCCGTCATCCAGCAAACACCGCTCGTCGACACGCACGAACATATGCGGCTTGAAGAGGACTACCTGGATGAGCGCCCGGACATTCTCCGTCAGCTCTTCCAGAACTATGTCCACGCGGACCTGTTCGTCGCCGGCGCCCCTCAAGAGGCGATCGACAGGCTGTTCGACGCGTCGGACGCCGACACGGCCGCTCGCTTCGCCCCGATACAGGAGGCCTGGGCAAGGGTGCAGCACACCGGCTACGGCGAGGCCGTGAGCATCATCGCCAAGGACCTCTACGGGATCGATGAACTGACTCCCGATGCGGTCGCCGCCGCCCAGGAGAAGAACGAAGCCCTGGTCCAGCCGGGCACACGCCTGCGTTTGCTGCGGGATGACGCGAACCTGGACCATATCCAGACCGACGCCAAATCCATGACCGTGCGGCCCGATCTGTCCGGGCCCGATTTCTTCTTTTATGACATCTCCTGGGTCGACTTCTGCTCAGGTAGGCCCAATCACGAAGAGATCGCAGAGCATACCGGCCTGGAGGTGTCTGACCTCCATTCCCTCAAGCGCGTTATGGAGACGATTTTCACCTCGTCATTCTCGCCCGCCATCGCGGTCAAATCACAGCACGCGTACAACCGCACTCTACGCTGGCAAGAGCGCAGCGACGGGGAGGCTGCAAGAGCTCTCGACATCTATCTGCGCGACGGAGAGGCGCTGGACGAAGCCGCCAGGCTCTGCCTGGGCGACTGGTGCTGGGCTCGAGGCGTGGAACTGTGCATCGAACATGATCTGCCCATGAAGATCCATACCGGCTATTACGCCGGTCACAGCCGCATGCCGGTTGACTTCATTCGCAGCGGCAATCTCTGCCCCCTGCTTGCAAAGTACCCCGACGCCCGTTTCGTCCTCATGCACATCGCATACCCGTATACGGAGGAGCTGGTCGCGCTGGCGAAACATTATCCCAACGTCTATGCAGACCTCTGTTGGGCCTGGAGCATAAACCCCTATAGCTCCATGGAGTTCGTCCGCCGCTTCATCCACGCCGCCCCTGCCAACAAGCTCTTTCTCTTCGGCGGCGATACCGGCTACCCGGGCGCGGCCCTCGCCTACGCCAAGCAGGCGCGCAACTGGTTCACCAGGGTCATGCAGGCTGAAATCTCCGAGGGCCTGCTCACAGAGGCGCAGGCCATCGACCTTGCGCGTCGCTTCATGCGCGACAACCAGTACGAATGTTTCCGCGTCGACGCAAAGAAGCAGATCTTGCGCGCGGCCGCGGCCTAATGCCAGCCACTGAGGAGCCGAGCCGGATGGCCGACAGCCGCCCCAATATAATACTGATCATCACAGACCAGCAGCGCTTCGACACCATCGCCGCGCTGGGTTTCGACTACATGGAGACGCCCAACCTGGACCGCCTGGTTAATGAGGGCGTGAGCTTCACCAACTGCCACATCACCGCGCCCTCCTGCGCGCCGGCGCGCGCCAGTCTCTTCACCGGCTACTATCCTCACACCACCGGCATCCTCAAAAACGGCGATCGCTGGACAAGCTCGTGGGTGGAGGACCTCAGCGCCAGCGGCTACCATTGCGTCAACTTGGGCAAAATGCATACGTCTCCCTTTGAGACGCCGCTTGGATTCCACGAGCGCTATGTAGTCGAGAACAAGGACCGATACCTTGAAGGACGCTATTACTTCGACGAGTGGGACAAAGCGCTGCGCGCCCGAGGCCACGTAAAGCAGCAGCGCGTCCTCTACCGCCAGCGCGCCGACTATGCCGACAGCCTCGGCGCTTTCGATTGGGAACTGCCCGAGGCCCTGCACTCGGACATGTTCGTGGGCGACTTTGCGACCTGGTGGGTCCGCAACAAGCCCAGGCCCGACGGCCCGCTCTTCCTGCAGGTCGGCTTCCCCGGCCCCCATCCCCCATACGACCCCACGCCCCGATTCAGCCGCGACTATTTGGACAAGGACATTCCTATCCAGGAGGTACCGGAGGAGGAGCTGGCCGGACAGCCGCCCCCCTTCCATGAAATGCGCGTCCACAATTCCGAGGTAGATCACGATTCGGTCGTGCATCTCCTGGAGCCAACGCGCGAGCAGCGCCAGCGCCAGCGCGCCTACTACATGGCCAACGTCTCAATGATCGACGAGAAGGTGGGCGAGCTGCTGGCGGCCCTGGAGGCGCAGGGCTACCTTGAAAACTCGGTCGTCATTTTCACCTCGGACCATGGCGACTGCCTCGGGGATCACGGCCACAGCCAGAAGTGGACGATGTACGATACGATCACGCGCGTACCCACGGTCGTGTGGGCGCCCGGCCGTTTCAACGGCGGCCGCTCGCTGGACCAGCTCTGTTCCCTCTTCGACCTGGGGCCGACGATCCTTGCGCTGGCCGGGCTGCAGATCCCCGCGGATTTCGAAGCCGAGTCCTTGCTGCCGGCCCTTGAAGGTGAGGCCTGGCCGGGGCGGGAGATCGTCTTTGCCGAGCACTGCCGCGATGGGATCCTGCCCGCCGAATATATGACGATGGCGCGAACCGGAGAATGGAAACTGGTCCACTTTGTCGGCGAAACATTCGGCCAGCTGTTCGATCTGGTCAATGATCCCGAGGAGGTCGACAATTTGTGGGACAACCCTGCGCATTCGACGCGCAAGGAAGAGCTTCTACAGGCGTTGCTGACGTGGCGTATCCGCAGCGGCCTGACCGCGAAGGACTGGGCCCTGAACAGCCGTTAAGGAGTGGTTGAGATGAAGATCACCGATGTCCGCACCATTTTCGTAGACCGGTACCTGTTCGTGGAAGTGGATACGGACGCCGGCATCACCGGTCTGGGCGAGTCCGGGGCCTGGGGCTTCCTCGAGGCTTCAGGCGGCGCGGTCGAGACGTTCAAGCGCTATCTGATCGGCCAGGACCCCCTGCGCATCGAACACCACTGGCAGTACCTGTACCGCTGGAGCCACTTTCGCGGCGCGGCGGTGATGGGCGCACTCAGCGCGGTCGACATCGCCCTCTGGGACATTGCGGGCAAACATTTCGGCGTGCCCGCCTACCAGCTTCTCGGCGGCAAGGTGCGCGACAAGGCTCGCGTCTACTATCACGTGTTCGGTGAAACCAAGGAGGAGCTGATCGCCGGCTGCGCAGACGCCCGCGAGCGGGGTTTCAGCGCCGTCGGTCATTTGACGCCCTTTCTCGACGACAGCCGCGACCTGCCCTACTTCAAGACTCACGTGGATATGATCGAGGACGCCGTCGAGACGGTGGCCGCCTACCGGCAGGCGGTGGGCCGCGACGTGGACCTGTGCATCGAGATCCACAGGCGCCTGACCCCCAGCGAAGCCATCGTGCTGGGGCGGGGTATTGAACCGTACCATCCGTTTTTCTACGAGGACCCCGTCACGCCGGACAACCTGGACGAAATGGCGCTCGTGGCGTCCAAGATTGGCATTCCGATCGCCACCGGCGAACGTCTTCACAGCATTTGGGAGTTTCAGGCGCTGCTGCAACGCGGCGCCGTCCAGTTTGTGCGCCCCGACGTCTGCATGGTGGGCGGGCTGAGCCACGCCAAAAAGATCGCGGCCCTGGCCGAAGCGTTTCACGTGCAAGTGGTGCCCCACAATCCACTCAGCCCGGTCAGCACGGCGGCCTGCATACAGCTGGCCGCCTGCATCCCCAACTTCGCGCTGCAGGAGTACCCGGTTGGCGAAGAGGAACCGCCGAAAAGCGAAATCGTCAAGAGCGCCCTCACCCAGGAAGACGGCTTTCTGATCATCCCCGACGCCCCCGGCATCGGCATCGAGCTGGCTGAAGACGCTGCCGAGCGCCATCCCTATGTACCGCGGGAGGTGAAGACGCGCTTGCACGTCGACGGCTCGGTGGTGGACCAGTAGGCAGGCACATCCGCGAACCGTTACGCCGGACTCCGCAAAACGTACTGCAGGACAGCCCAGGCTACGCCCTCTTCATCATTTGAAGGGCCAACGATTGTAGCCGCAGCCCTGACATGGGGCGGCGCGTTACCCATTGCCACGCTTGCGCCGGCCGCAGCGAACATCGGCACGTCGTTCGGGTTGTCGCCGACGGCGAGGGCCTGGGCGAGAGGGATTTCAAGTTTGCCGGCTACGAGTTTCAGGGCTGTTCCCTTATCGGCATCGACAGGGAGAATGCAGAGGGAGTGCAGCCGTCCGTCGGGCTTATAGTAGGTCTCGGTGCGGCACTCTTGCGAGAGCTGCGCGGCGAGATTCTTTGCGGCTGCAATTGCCTCCGGCTCGTGCAGGAGCATCCGGATTGGCTCAGCCGTAAGCGCGTCTTCGTTGTTTGGCACGATCACCTGCCGGGGCGGGCCCTGCCGGTCTTCCGCGCCTGCCGCCGACCGGCGCGCCACGGGTCCCAGGGGCTGCCCAGGCCGCTGCCGAAAGTAGGTGCGTGCGCCCACACTCGTACATACTTCCCAGCCGCGGCTATCTGCGAGTTGGGCAATCGCACGTGCGACTTCCAGCGGGATCGTGTAGGACGCCCAAATCGGACCTGCGGGAGAGGCGAAAATCTGCGCTCCATTCGTGCAGATCATGGGAGCGCTCAGGCCCAGCTGGGAGCAGAGTCCGCTTACACCGCCGGCGTTTCGTGTAGTATTGAAGACGACCTGCACTCCCCTCCGGGCAGCAGCCTGCAGCTGCCGTATGCCTTCGGGCGCCGGCATGCCGTCACTGCGAAACAGTGTGCCGTCGAGGTCGACTGAGATGAGTCGAATGGGGGCAGGGTCGTCTTTCATTTGCTGTGTCCGAACAGGTTCCAATTTCGGTTCCTTACACACCTGCCAGAAACGTCACGACATAGCTCACGACATTGAGCAGGCCCAGAATCGAAACATAGAAGTAGTAAGAGAACGCAAATGTTGGGGCTTATAAGCTGCCGAGCCTGTTGGCGGAGGAGAGAGCCCTGCTCCACGTATTCAGGAGGATTGCCGGCGCAGGCGATCCAGCTCGTCTGCCATCGCCCGCATCTTCTCGTCGGCTTCTCGGCGGGCGGCTGCTTCGGCGTCGGCGCGTTGCTCAGCGGCGTCGGCGCGTTGGGCTGCGGCGTCGGCGCGTTGGGCTGCGGCGTCGGCGCGTTGGGCTGCGGCGTCGGCGCGTTGCGATGCGGCGTCGGCGCGTCGCGCTGCGGCGTCGGCGCGTTGGGTTTCGGCGTCGGCGCGTTGGGCTGCGGCGTCGGCGCGTTGGGCTGCGGCGTCGGCGCGTTGGGCTGCGGCGTCGGCGCGTTGGGTT
>JAJEDJ010000015.1 GCA_022821545.1 Caldilineaceae bacterium | reverse complement strand
CCGTTGACAGAAATCATCGACATCACAGAAAAGTTCGACTATACTCATCGTGAGCACCTTTCATAGGCGGTAGGGTTTTGGTGTGAGAAACCCTATTCTACCACCTTGACAAGGTGCTCTTTAACTCCGAATTCAGGTTACATAGGTCGTGACGCCAAACATAACAGACGACATCATGAACGCAAGATTTCCTCATACACTTGGCGTCTTTCCTCAAGCCATGCAGACATTTCACGCCAGTTGTTTATGTCGTATGAGTCGCCGTGTTCGTAGTATTCAGATTTACACCACATGGATTCGCTGAATTCGTCCATATCTTGAAACTCTTCCCCGAGCTTTCGCAAGTACGGCACGATGTGGTTTTCGATATTGCTTCCGACCACATGTGTATACAAGACATATGTTCCCAGTCGTTGCCTTATTCCGAATCTCGTGTTTTCAACCCAGTAGACAGGCGTTCCACTTCCGTACCCCGCGCGAAACTGGGATGCCTTAGGCGAGTGTGGGTAAAGGTCTGCATAATTGGCCCAGAAAGCACGGTAGAAGTCATACCTGTTCACAGGTGGTATCCTCGTTGATTTGCCATGTTCACGGAGTGGGACCTCGGCCTAGGAGCGCCGGTGTGTAAGAGTGTCCGGGATGGGGAGTGGTGGGAGTTATGGGATGGTTCAAAACGGGATATCTTCGAATTCATCCAATTTGCAGAGTTTGTTAGACATGTCAATTATGTAAGGATTTCCGGTCAAGCGTTCGAGTTGGTCGGTGACTTGTTTTCGAAATTCGAATGCCTGGAACACTTGGTCATTTGAATTGTATGCATCCACGAAAGTTGCTTCCTGGTTCTCGGAAAAGCAGTCAATTTTGAACAGGAAGGGGACTAGGCTATTTGCGTGGTTGAAACCGAGGGCGTTAGCCACCGCTGAGATGTATGTATCTTTAGCCGTTTCCCGCAATTTTGGGTTATCCAAGGCCATCTCAAAAACTTTATGAGCAATCGGGGTGGATGTCTGTCCGTTCCATCTCAGTGCTTGAATCTTTCCAATAAAGCCATAAGGCACCAGCCCGAAATTCACGGGGAGGATCGGGGTACGCCTAGCCAGGGCGAACCCGATTTCTTGATCCGTCCAGTAGCTTTCATGGAATCCCTGAGTTAGGAGAGCAACGAACATATTCATGGTGGACAAAGCGCGGGTGATTTCAGATTGCCAGTCTTCGGACGGTTCAATGTCTTCATGCGCCACAAAGGAAGCGATTTTCATGTCGGCCAAGGCACTCTTGATTCTCAATGCATCAAATTTGAATTGATCGACATGGCTGATGAAAACGCGTATTGGCGATTGGTTCCAAGCCGTGCAAGGTTGTTGGTTCATCATTTCTGTCTCTGGCGCAATGGTCGTAGCTGTACAGAAGGGCGGCCATGAGGTTAGCAAAGCCGAGGAGGGATGTCAATACTCAATTTCGATCAAATGGCTTGGTAAGTGATATACGGTTATGCCTATCGGCGTGCAGGAGAACTTATCACGTCATGGGTCGGGTCACCAATTGGCGGGTTGGCGCGAAATGGTCGGGGGCTGTTGCGTATCTGTGGGCCGGGATAGGCGGTGCAATTTGGGGCAGGGCTTAGTATGTGCCGGGTGTGGGTTTTGTGGTGACCTCCCTTAGGAGTCTTTGGCGTATGTTGTCTTTGTTGGCAGGGATTGCGATGTCGCTGATGTTTCCGATGCTAACCGTGATGGCACTATTTCCTGCAATTGAGGTGTTGAAAGCGAACCGGTATTCTTTCTGGTGTGCGAACTGATTACGTTTGAAAAACGCTAACGACTCATTTAGCGGCACATCTGGCAAACCGAGGACGGGATCATAATAGACTACACGACCCCGGTGAAACCTATAGTTGCGTGCTAGTGCCGCCCGTTCTGCACGCTGAATAAACGTTGGGACATCAAAGACAACGACGGAGTATTCGCCGAATTCCCATAGCTCTTCAGGCAACTCAACATTTTTGATCGCGTCGTTGTTTGGTGTCTCTCCGAGGTCGCTGAAATCGACAGCATACATACAGAATAAGCTAAGGTGGTCGTGGGCATTCGGTCGCAACCAAATGTTGGTGGCAAGGTCACCTGGGGGGATGGTCCACGTTGTACTTTCCCCGGTCTTTAGGTTTGTGTTTCTAAGAGTCAACAAGGAGTCTGGAGGGTAGACCATGCTTGCCTCGTACCTGTCTCCTCTTTGCTTGTCGTTCTCTATGTTTCTAAAGTATCTTAGCCTATTGCAGTACAGATTGCCTCGTAGGAACTGGTCGGCATGGTCGAGCTTTGAGGTCACCTTTATCAGGAGCAGATTTGTTTCCTTTGGGTTCATTGTGAATCTCTTTGGGTTCCCATGGTTAGGCTCTGCGTTTATTCTTGGAGCTCATTGGAGCGCATGGCGAGGTCGTGAAAACAGGCATAGTGCTGGGGCCTGATGCGTCGGAGCGGAATCGATTCGGGTTCACGACCGTCGTGGGGTCAGCGTTTTTGGGCTGATTGAATATGGATACTGATATAGGGCAAAAAGAGCTCCTTCTTCTTCGTCTTTGCCTGTAACATGAGGGAACCATATCGCGTACTCCTCTTCGCTAATGAAAAAGCGCGGTGACGAGAGAGATGAAGATATATATTTCTCCCCTCGTTGGTCGCCTGCCTCATGTAGAGAAATGATTCTGGCGTTGAATTCGCCCGATCCCTCTTTTCTTTCCCTCCACACGTATACGACCCTGTAATTCTTGCCGTCGTCCAACTTCACGTATTCGACAAGTCTTGGGTCGTCATTTACATCCATTTGAGTTATCACCCTAGTAGGAAAGAACTCGGCTGTTTTGATCTTGCTAAAGTGTGGCTTGCCCTCCGTCGAACTTTTGCCTGCTTTTTTGGGGTCCCACTCAAGTCGACTGTCCAGTATGGCGTTTCTGAGTGACGAACGGGTCATGCCCAAGTCATGATGAATCTTATCCCAACGATCGTAGCGTTTTTCATATGTGTTCAGGTGAAATATCTGAAACACGATGCAGTCTCTGTGAAATTTCTTTGATTCGGAAGGGATTGCAGATACGAGCCCCAAGTCTTCAATCTGGCTTTTCGTTAGGCGTTTATATCCTGATCGTGCAATATGTTTGTCTCTAATCACATTTTCAAGTGCTGAATTCATGTCATCCTCCAGTCAGCTATGGTGGCTCATGAGTGTCTCCGGTGTTATGGGAACAGGCTGATACGGAATTTAACACGCCACGGGATGGATCTGTAAGTTGAATGTTGTTTATGTGGTGTCTCCTATTCGTCCAGCCAAGAAAGAATGGGGACTCATATACACGAATAGACACTTTTTCTTAAGCAGTCTTTCCTCGAAAATGAAAAGTGATCCATTTAGGTCGCTTCTCAGTGAAGTGCAAAAAATTTGTACCGCGGGTTGGGAATCGAGGATTCTTCGGAATCCTTGGAAACCTACATCTCTTTCCTGTGTTCATAGATACTGATTACTTTGGGTTTGTCCAAATGATCAATAGCAACATTGAAGTGATCAGCAAGGGCCTCAATTATGCCCTCCACACGGCCTAACCGCCCGTCCATGCTAGTTAGACTCTCGTTTACCTCGCCGAGTAGCTGATGCACCCTGTCTATTTCCTCTGAGTTGCCTTATGTGGCATCATACGAGTCCCCATACATCACTTCACTTTGTGTTGTCATCTCTATCTATTCTTTCGCTCAGTTTTCTAGTTCTCAATGTTTCCTTTCGGTGAACAAATGTACTACATGTAGTACATTTTGTCAACTTTCTTTTGCGCCGAATTCATCCTCTTCTTTTTCACTTTCCTCAATTGTGACCGGCGCCGCGAGGTTAGCTCTGGCGATTTCCTCAGCTGCAATATCAAACATTTCGATTTTTCCCGATTCAGTCATCGCTTGTAATTGGAGGTTGCGGAACTACAAGATCGTCAACGCCAAAATTCGGGCTGATTGTCGATGCATGCGCCCTCCGAAAAAAAACAAGGCCCGGTGGTTTTCTACCGGGCCTTGTTTCCGTGCCGTGCCTGGCCGACACGGGTCGCACCATGCCACCCCAAACCTTGTCAAGCCATGCACTTCCCCACAATACCCGTCAACCGGTCACGTGCCAAGAACCGTCACTCCCCATAAGAGCTCACACCACCCATCAGGGCAGTCGCATCTAATTCTGTAGGCCTATTCCGTTGAGATCGTGGGCAGAACAAAGCGAGATTAAGTGGAAGTCGTCTTCAAATTGCTGAATCGCAAGCAGAATTCGTCACGGCACAGGCCCTCATTCGACGAGATTATTCAGATTTCCCGTCTAAGTGCCATCTTTTCTGCACATCTCGATGTCTGACCCCAATCTGGAGGGGAATTCGGAAGCATTTCGATGCGATTGCCCTGGCTGATCGAGTGAGAAATGAATCCGGGTATCCGATGGCGGAATATGCCGTAGAAGTAGAAGTCTATTTGAAAGGAAAGCAAGTAGAGGTTAAACAGAGACAGCCAGAACTAAACTACAATAACTTGGTGGGGAGATTCCTACGGGGTTCGACGAGGTTCCCGCGCTACTCACTCGGTGATCTCGATGAGGTCGAAATTCTCGTAAATCTGTTTTACCGAGATTTCTACAATGTCCTTGGCACAGATGTAGGCGCAGAGGAAGGCGGGCTGAAGATTGAGGGTTGGCCTAGTCAAGAAGTGGACCAAGGTGCGGAAGACCTATCCTGAAATCCTTTATCCACTCTCCTCGCCCAAGTTTAATGCCAACAATGCCCCCAGCGCACCCACCTCCGAAATTTCCGCGTCCCACCCATACGTCGCCGCCGCATCCAGTGCCTGCCGCCACATGGGTTCGAGCAAGTCGCTGTAAGGCTGGATGCGCTCCACACTGTAGATGAACCCACTGGCGTCGAGATAGACCGGCCCGTTGGACGGCAGCGTCAACGATCCCATGACGCCCGCTCATCCTTGAGGTAGGATTCCACTTCCTCCGCAGTTTTGAAGAGTTGTCGACCTGGCGCTTCGTTCAGGATGTCCACTGCGGACCGCTGTTCAGGCACCGACGGGTGGAGCACTACTATACTAACCGACTCCCCAACCGGGAGTTTCTGGTCGACAATTTCGATCCTGCCTCCAGGCAATACCGTCGTTGTTATGTGTAGCGCTTTTTGCATTTTGCGTGTCCTTGTTGATACCTTGGCCGTCCAACAAGTCGCGCTACTCGTCCATTTCCCGATAGATTCTTGCCAGTATATTGCAGGGAAGGAGATGCTGGCAAGAAATCCGTGAATACTATCTGCCCACCAAAGCGTTACGGACGAGGCGGAGACAACCGCAAACTGTCTTGGGTCAAGACCCGCTCCCATCCCCCGAATTCAACGCCAACAACGCCGCCAGCGCATCCTCTTCCGAGATGTCTGCGTTCCAGCCGTAGGCGGCCGCGACTGCGGCATCGAGGGCAGCGTGGGCGTCGGCGAGCCATTGCGGGCGGGCGTTGTAGAGGTTGGTGAGGGTGCGTTTCTTCAGCTCCTTGGCGGCGGACTCGTTGCGGGGGACGGGGCGCTTGGGATAGCCCGGAACCGGCTCGTCAACCCACTCGACCCACTCGGGCGGGTTGAGCCAGCGGTCGCGCAGTTCCACGAGCCGGCGGGCCGCGTCGGCGATGGCGATGGCGCGTGCGTCGTATTCGTATTCAGTGGCGGGGATGTCCGGGGACAGCCCACTGGGGAAGGGGAACGTCTGGAATGTGGTGGTTGGCGTGTAGCGCGGGTCGTTGCCCTGCCCAAGCCATGTACAGAGCCGGAGCGACCACGATTCGTGAAAGCGGCTGTGCAAGATGCCGAAGGTTGTGTCGTCGTCGCGG
This sequence comes from Caldilineaceae bacterium, assembly GCA_022821545.1. Classification (GTDB taxonomy): domain Bacteria; phylum Chloroflexota; class Anaerolineae; order Caldilineales; family Caldilineaceae; genus Bin5. The sequence goes on along the minus strand of JAJEDJ010000015.1, from coordinate 40,615 downwards.
GCGATGACGACCAACTGGCCATCGGGAAGCACCCTAGCGTCACACCAAACGAACAGTCGGTGCTTCGCAACTCGCGGTGTTGCAATATATCGTGTCAACGCGCTAAGTCGTTCGAACAACGTCTGCCCTGAACGGTCATGTCGCCACCAATTCCGCCGCAGTTCGTCACGGCGGTTGCCATCTCGGACAGGTTTCACGTGCTCTTGGGCATAGGCGAACGGCGCTTCATATAGAGCCGCGTCTACCTCGCTCATTTCGTGCCCAAAATCTATAATCCATTTGTCCGAAGGGCGACGGGTTATGTCCATACCGTTGAACCACGGCTTAAGAACGACTGAGTTGGGTTGTCCGTTTGGATTCGCAGGATACTGCAGCCACTCACGCGCAAGACTTCCAGGAATATCAAATTTTCCCTTCTTCATCCCACCGATGAATGCCGCGTTGTGGTTGGAAGCTAGCTTTGCCGCCGCGGTAAGGTCAGCTGTCGCCGCCGTGAGATCAGCGTTGATGCCTGAAACTTCCTTACCGTCCAGATGATTGACAAACTTGGCTTCTTTCATCGCGAAACACACAAGCGAAACCCGAACTGCAGCACCATCCACTACCCACGGCTCATCCGACCACGCATCATAAATGGCCGCGTCCTTGACGACCTGGTCCAGAACTGCCCGATTGCGGCCTCCCCGGATCGAGTTTGTCGCGACCAGACCAGCGCGGGAGACCTTGCCATCGATCACCAACTTTCCTGTCTTGTGAAACCAGTAGCAGACCAGATCAGCGAATGCCGGAACCGATCCTTCGTACAGATTGCGCAATTCTTCGGTGTATTCGTTGCCCAGGGCATTACGCATTGGTGAGTAACCAAGAAACGGCGGGTTTCCGATCACCACATCTGCGTCGGGCCATTCGGGTTCGGCGCCTTCGGGGTTCAGGATGGCGTCGCGGCATTCGATGGTGTCGAGGGGGTCGAGAATGGGGTCGCGGGCACCGCTGAAGCCGTTGCGGCGCATCCACTGGATTTCACCTATCCAGACGGAGACGCGGGCGAGTTCGGCGGCGTAGGGGTTGAGCTCGATGCCCTTGACGTTGGCGGGGCCGACCGCGGGGAAGGAGCGCTGCATGCCCATGGATTCGGCTTCGAGCTGGACGCGGTGTTCCAGGTCTTTGAGGGCGTGCAGGGCGAGGTAGAGGAAGTTGCCGGACCCGCAGGCCGGATCGAGGACGGTGAAGGCGCGCAGCCGGTCGAGGAAAAGGCGCAGGGTGCGTTCAGCATGGCCGCGCTGGCGCGTGCGCGTAGAACTCGCTTTGGCAACGTCGGCGCGCTCCAGACGCAGGGCGATCTCTGCACGGGCCTTTTCCCACTCTTTGAGCCAGGGGCGGACTACGACGGGTTCAACGATCTGCATGATCTTGTCGCGGTCGGTATAGTGCGCGCCGAGTTGCGAGCGTTTTTCCGGGTCTAGGCCACGCTCGAAGAGAGTGCCCAGTATGGAGGGGTCGATTTCGCTCCAATCCAGCGCGGCGGCTTCCAAGGTTGTCTCGATCTCGTTGCGTGTAAGAGCGAGAGCGTCGTCGCTGTCGAAAAGGCCGCCGTTAAACCAGGCAACGGTTTCAAAACCGACGCGGCCGCCGGTCGCCATCGATCCGAAAAGCTGGCGCGCCATGTCTGCGAAGTCGTCCGGCTGGCTGCGGGCATGTTCCAACATGCGCGTGAACATGTCGTTGGGGAGGAGCCCCACGTCCTCGGCGAACATGCAGAAGACCAGGCGGTTTACGAAGTGGGCGACCTCCTGCGGTTCGTGACCGCGCGTGCGAAGGGCTTGCGCCAGCGCCGCGAAGGAAGTTGCGGCCCGCTCGGTCAGGGCCTGGCGGCTTTCGCCCGGTCGCAGCCGCTCGGGATCGGACATGGCCCACTTGAGCTTGTCGCGTACGGCGGCGTCGGCGAGGTCTTCGAGTGTGAACTCGTGAACTACGCTGACGCTATTTGTCCAGTTGGTGTAGATGCGGAAACGCGCCATGTCGGAGACGATGAGCAGAGGCGGGTTTTCCAGGGCGAGCGCGTACTGGCGGAGTTGGTTGAAAGCGGCGTCCAGGTCTTTGTGCTTGCCTTTGTATTCCCAGGCGAAGCAGTGGCGTTTCCAGACGTCGGCCCAGCCGCGGCCGCCGGTATCCTTGCGGGCGCCGCGCTCGAAGCAGTAGCGCTGCCCAGTGGGATCGTCTTCTGCGGGCGTTGGCTCGCCGAGGAGCCGGCAGAGGTCGATAAAGTGCTCCTGCGCGGCGGAGCGTTCGTTCAGTTCCGACGCGCGCCATTTGGTTATGAACTTCTCAGGGGTCATGTCCGCTATTATAATGCTCTCGACATCTTCAAGAGTCACTGTAGTGTATTGTTTGAAGGTTGAATTCTTTCCGACAGATAGGCGACAAAACTCAGCGCTTTCCCATACAGTTCGACAATATCCTCTATAGCGTAATCTAAACTGAATTCCGCGAAATTCTCATGCACCAACCGGTTTCTCGTCCGTCCTAGTGTCAGGAACGATTCACAACCTTCCTCCAGCGAACGATCTGCCCTGATCTCTCTGGACACGTCGTTCCTGAAGTTGCCGCCGAAAAGGCTCAGAAATTTATTTGCATTTCTGCTTTCCCAGTCGAAGTATGTGTGGTATTGACGCGCTATGGCCTTCGATTTAATGAGATTCTCCACTTGCTCCGATTTTGCGCTCTCCGCCAGACGAGACACAGCGTCAACGATCTGATGTTCAAAATAACTGGCAATGCTCAAGACCAATACTTTGCGAAACTCATCATCAGCGTAGTTCTTTAGCGATATTTCATTTTGTGTCTCTAAAGATGCGCTGATCTGCTGGTGACGGTCGATTAGTGTATCAATTATGGTCGTCATCTGTTAGGTCAAAAGCAACGTGCGCGCCCGACTTAGCCTGGTCTGTACTTTGTCTGTGTCCGTGCTCTTTGTGCTGGCGGCATCCAGAAAGTCAGGGTCGTTCTTCAGTTCTTCGATCTTGGCACTGCAAATAGAATGCACGCGACCGGACCTGTCCTCATACCCGGATTTGCATGCAGCCACGAATACCGATTCAAACACAGAAATGGCTAACTTTCTGCTGGAAGACCTGCTGGAAGAAGCGGCAAATACGCCAACGGGAAAGTCCGCGCATAGTTCCAGAAAGGAGGAAAGCATATTTTCCAACAAGCCGATCTCCTCTTGCGATTCCTCCTGCATGTCTTTGGCGAACTTGTTCAAGAATCTTGTCATTGACGGAGCATAGCTCGAACCCCGAGTGAGCATAGCGAACCCTCTAAGGAGGTGTTCGACATCTCGCATCCTCAGGTCAGGTTCGGGTTGAGCGAGCAGTTTGCGCCATCTGTTATCTGTATTAGAGCGGGAGACCATTTTCATGAAGTCAGAATTGTATAAACTCATCCGTATCTCTTGGGGGGCCAGGTTTAAGCCCCCGGTGTTGAGCCGATTGAAAATTTCAAATATGGATGAGTCATCGTCTTGGGGAAAATTCTGTCTCACAAACACACAGCGCATTGTTCTCAAATCAAGTGTAGTCTGTAGATTGCCCAATGTGTCATAGTTCAGACCGTGCAGCCTATTCTTTACTTTGGGTAGCCTGCTGGGCAGCTTCAAATTGAATGTCGTAAAGTAGTGATCATCGGCGAACACCTCCGATGGAATCCTGCCTTCGCGGTCGAAGATTGCTCGTAGCTCATTTCTTCTGCCGGTCAACGGAAACCGCATCTTCAGAAAGTAGTATATGGACATCAATCTCTGCTGACCGTCGATGACCAGAAACCGATTCCGCTCTTGTTCGTACAAGAATAACTGGGGAATTGGGAGCCCGAGAATAAGGGACTCGATGAGCCTCGACGCGCGGCCATGATCCCACACATAGTTTCTCTGAAAAACAGGTATTCTGAAGATCCCTTGCTCGACGAAATCAACAATCGTCTTTACGTTAAAATCATTGGGGCTGGAAGTGATATCATATTTTTGGAACAAGAACGTTTCCTCTTCTTCAATGCGGCTCTCGTCCATCGTCTGAATATGTTCTGCCTGTTGTAACATCAGGAAGCTCCCGTCTCAGTTTCGCAAACGTGGAAACGATTGGTCTCGATTGACCGATATCCATTGTCTGCGTAGCCCGTCCCTATCATACTGACAATAGCACGTAGCGGCAAAGATTTCCGGAGTCAGCCGTAACTCGAAATGGGAGCTGGTCCGGCGCCGTTCTGCTACCGGCGCGCGTGCCAGGAGTTGCCTCGACAGGATACAAGCGTGTTACACTGCCCTAAGCATTGCGCTGTTGCACACCTTGCGTTGCGAAGGCCCGCGCCCAAGAGGGATCCCGATGACGACACCAAACCTCGACCTATTCCGATTTGAGGACCTCCTGTCGCCTGCACAGCGGGCAGTGCGCGAGCGCGTCCGGGAGTATATGGAGCGTGTCGTCAGGCCGGCGATTAACGAGTACTGGGAGCGCGGGGAGATTGCGCTGGATTTGGCGCTGGGGCTGCGCGAGCTTGGGATCGCCGGCGGGACGATGGAGGGCTATGGCTGCGCGGGGCTCGACTGTGTAAGCGACGGGCTGGTGAAGTACGAGATCTGCCGCGTGGACGGCTCTGTCAGTACGCTGTTCGGCGTGCATTCCGGGCTGGCGATGGGGTCGATTGGGATGCTGGGTTCGGAGGAGCAGAAGGAACGCTGGCTGCTGGCAATGGCGCGCATGGAAAGGCTGGGCGCTTTCGCGCTGACAGAGCCGGAGCGGGGGTCGGACGCGGCGCACGTGCAGACTACTGCGCAACGTGCGGGCAGTCACTTTGTCCTCAACGGGCAGAAACGGTGGATCGGAAACGGGACAGTCGCCGACCTGATTATCGTCTGGGCGCGAGACGAGAGCGGGCGCTTTGGGGGGTTCGTGTTGGAGGACCCAGGGCAGCTCCCCGGCTTTACGGCAACGGCGATGGAGGGCAAGATCGCGAAGCGGGCGGTGCATCAGGCGGAGATCAGGCTCGAAGAGGTGCATGTACCGGCGGCGAACCGGCTTGCCAACTGTAACAGCTTTCGCGATATGGCGCCGGTGCTGGCGAACACGCGGGCGGGCGTCGCATGGGAAGCGGTCGGTCTGGCGGCCGGTTGTTACGAGATCGCGCTGCAATACGCCTGTACACGGGAGCAGTTTGGGAAACGTATCGCGGCCTTTCAGCTGATCCAGGCCAAACTGGTGGAGATGGCGGCCGACCTGGCGCAGGCGCAGCTGCTGGTCTGGCGGCTGGCAAAGCTGATGGAAGCGGGCGCGGCCACTCCCGGTCAGCTCTCGCTGGCGAAACAGACGTGCGCGGTCAAGGCGCGGCGCGCAGCCGCGCTGGCGCGGGAGATAATGGGCGGCAACGGCATCCTGATTGACAATCACGTGGCGCGTCTTTTCACGGACGTCGAAGCTACGTACACGTATGAGGGCACAAACGAGATCAACCTGCTGATCGCCGGTCGGGAGATTACGGGCATGGGCGCGTTCGTCTAATGCCGGTGTCCCGGGCCCGGTTGGAGTTGTAAGGGCGGTTGACCAAACGCGCAGCAGGCACTACAATCTGCCAGAGAGTTTCTCCTCGCCTGCGACCTCGAAAACCGTTGCCAAGAGTCAAGGAGCCGACGTATGCTTTCCGGCCTGATGATGGACTATCAGCTCACGATCGATCGCGTTCTGGAACACGGAAATCGCCTGTATCCGAACAAGAAGGTCAAGACCAAGCTGCCTGACGGCACCTTGCACGAGTATTCGTACCGGGACCTCTACGGGCGGGTGAAGAGGCTCTGCAATGTGCTCGAAGGGCTGGGCGTACAGCCGGGCGACCGCGTCGGGACGTTTGCATGGAACAACTACCAACACGTGGAGCTATACTTCGGCGCGCCCGGCGCGGGGGCGGTGGTGCATACACTGAACGTCCGCCTGTTTCCCGACCAGCTGGCCTACATCATCAACCACGCCGAGGACAAGGTGATCTTTATCGACGCGACGCTGCTGCCGCTGATGGAAGGGCTGGGCGATAAGATCAGCGGGGTCGAGCATTTCGTGCTATTCAACGGAGATGAGAGCGGGGCGGCGGCCAATCTGCCGGGCCGGGTGCATGATTACGAGACGTTGATGGCGGCTGCGGAGGATGAGTACGTCTGGCGGGTGGAGGGTGAGAACCAGGCCATGGGGCTCTGTTACACGAGCGGCACGACAGGCCATCCCAAAGGAGCGCTCTACAGCCACCGCTCAATGTATCTGCATACGGTGGGGTCGTGCCAGGCGGCCGCGATTGGGCCAACCGAGAACGACGTCGTGTTGCCGGTCGTGCCGCAGTTCCACGCAATGGCATGGGGGCTGCCCTATGCGGCGGTCAACGTCGGCGCTGACCTGGTCCTGCCGGGTCCGCACATGCAGCCGGCCGCGCTGGCAGACCTGATCGAGACGGAGCGGGTGACGGTTGCCGCGGGCGTGCCGACGATCTGGAACGGGCTCTATCACGACCTGAAACAGAATCCACGCGACATATCATGTATCCGCGCTTTGGTGGTCGGCGGTTCGGCGATGCCCCGCAGCCTGATCAGGGCCTATGAGAAGGAGCTGGGCGTAAACGTCGTTCATGCCTGGGGCATGACGGAGATGTCACCGCTGGGGACGGTGTCGAAGCTGTTAAGCCATCACCACGATCTGCCGCAGGAGGAGAGGTGGGACGTCAAGGCCCGACAGGGCTATCCGATCTCCGGTGTGGACATGCGCATCATGGACGACGCAGGCCGGGAACTACCGTGGGACGGTGAGACGTTTGGCGAACTGCAGGTACGCGGGCCATGGGTGGCGCAGGCCTACTACAAGTTGGAGGGCGGCGACGACAGCTTTACGGAAGATGGATGGTTCCGAACGGGGGACGTCGTCACGATTTCAGCAGACGGGTTCATGTCGATAGCGGACCGCACAAAGGACCTGGTGAAGAGCGGCGGCGAGTGGATCTCATCGGTGGCGCTGGAGAATCTGTTGATGGCCCATCCGCAGGTGTTGGAGGCGGCCGTAATCGCCGTACCCGATGAACGCTGGGGGGAGCGCCCGCTGGCGGTTATTGTACCCACGGACGGCGGGGTCCGGCCCGACGCTGAAGAGTTAGGGCGTTTTCTGGAGCCGCAGGTTGCAAGGTGGTGGTTGCCGGACGGCTACGAATTCATAGACGAGATTCCGAAGACCGGGACCGGCAAGTTTGACAAGAAGGTTCTGAGGGAGCGTTTCGGCAGTGGACAGACCGGCTAAGCCGCCTTTTCCCAGGATTGGCGCAGCATCTCGATGCTCTTGGGGACCGCGGTAGCGGCGTCCTCCGCGCCTTCCATCTCGATCGAGCAGTAGCCGCGCCAGCCGGCGTCGAGGAGAATGCGGAAGATGCGGGCGTAGTCGAGATCGAGACTGTACCAGGAGCCCCCGCCCGGGTAGGTCTTGGCGTGGGCCAGGGACACGTAGGGGGCGACGCGCTCCATCGCCGCGTACATATCGTCCTCGAAGAGGAAGTTGCCCATGTCCAGTATGGCCTGCAACCAGGGCGAGTCGATGGTCTCGATTATGCGGGCCATATCGCGTGCAAATGTGGTCAGGCCCCAGTGGTTCTCAAGCAACAGAAGCACGCCCCGGCGCTCGGCGTGGGGCAGGCAGCGCTCGATCGAGTCGATCACCCAGTTGAAGCCGTCCTCCATGGTGCAGCCCTCCCACGGCTCCACCCAGCCCTTGGCCTTGATCAGATCGTCGAAGCTGCCCTGCTTGCGAAAGCCGCCGGAGTTGACGCGAATCGACGGGATACCCATTTCGTGGGCCAGGTCGATGCAGTGGATCGTGTGGTCGACGTGCTGCCGGCGCACGGCGGCATCGTCGTGGACGAAATCCTGATGGATCGACAGGTTATAGAGATCCAGGCCCAGTGTGAAGGCGCGCCGCTTGAGCTTCTGCAAGTAGGCGTTCTCCTCCGATTCCATCTGACGGTGGAGGATCTCCACCCCGGACAGGCCAAGCCCGGCCGCGGCGTCAAGCACGGTTTCGATCGACGTTTTCTGCGGCGTGAAGTGCCAGTAGGAGTAGGTCGAAGTGCCGAGGCGGAGGGCATTGTTGCCAGAAGTCATTGGTGTCGCTCCCGTAAGAGTCTCGTGCTTGCGGTTCCAGCTGAGTTTAGCGGCTTAAGCGTCGGTTACGCAGCCTTCGGAGGCGCTGGAAACGGTCCTGATATATTTCCAGAGGACGCCGCTCTTCGCCTTGTATTCCGGCGGGCTCCAGGCCACGCGGCGGCGGTCGATCTCCTCTTCAGCGACTTCGAGCGTGAGCGTGTTGCCTTCTGCGTCGATGGTGATGGTGTCGCCGTTCTGCGCCAGCGCAAGCAGACCGCCCTCCTGCGCCTCGGGCGTAATGTGACCGACGACGAAACCGTGGCTGCCGCCGGAGAAGCGACCGTCGGTGATCAGGGCGACTTCACTGCCCAACCCCTTGCCCATGATGGCGCCGGTAATGCTGAGCATCTCCCTCATGCCCGGCCCTCCCTTGGGGCCTTCGTAGCGGATGACGACGACGTTTCCGGGCAGGACTTCGTCGCTCTCGATGCCGGCGAGGCAGTCTTCCTCCGAGTCGTAACAGATGGCGGGGCCTCTGAAGCGGAGACCCTCTTTGCCTGTAATTTTGGCGACGGCGCCGGTCTCCGCCAGGTTGCCGTAGAGTATCTGCAGGTGGCCGGTCTCCTTGACGGGCTCGTTCACAGGCATGATGATCCTCTGGCCCTCGGTCAGGTCGGGAACGGTTTCCAGGTTTTCGGCCAGTGTCTTGCCGGTGACGGTCATGCAGTCGCCGTGGAGAAAGCCTTCGCGCAGCAGCATCTTCTGCACTGCGGGAACGCCGCCGACCTCATAGAGATCTTCCATGACGTACTGGCCGCTGGGTTTGAGGTCGGCGAGCAGGGGCGTACGGTCGGAGATCTCCTGGAAGTCGTCGATGGTCAGTTCTGCGTCCGTGGACTTGGCGATGGCCAGCAGATGAAGCACGGCGTTGGTTGAGCCGCCGAGGATCACAGTGAGCGTGATTGCGTTTTCAAAGGCCGCGCGGGTCAGAATGTCGAGCGGCTTCAGATCCAGCTCCAGAAGGTTGCGGATGGCCGCGCCCGCCTCCAGGCATTCCTGCTGCTTGCCCTCGCTGGTGGCGGGGTAGGAGGAGCTGTAAGGAAGGCTCATGCCGAGAGATTCGATGGCGGAGGCCATGGTGTTGGCGGTGTACATGCCGCCGCAGGCGCCTTCGCCGGGGCAGGCGTTGCGCAGGACCTCGCGCATCTGCTCCTCGTCGATGTCGGCGGCCAGGTATTCCCCATAGGCTTCGAAAGCGGAGATGATGTCCAGCTTGCGGACGCTGCCGTTACCGGGCTGCTGCAGAAGGCCGGGGCTGATGGTGCCGCCGTAGACCATAATGCTGGGGCGGTTGACACGCGCCATCGCCATCAGAACGCCCGGCATGTTTTTGTCGCAGCCGGGCAGTGAGATATTGGCGTCGTACCACTGGGCGCGCATGACGGCTTCGATCGAGTCGGCGATAATGTCGCGGCTGAGGAGAGAAAACTTCATCCCGGCCGTGCCCATGGACATCCCGTCGCTGACGCCAATGGTGTGGAAAACCAGGCCGACCGCCCCTGCCTCCTGCACGCCCTGCTTGACCCGCCGCGAGAGAGCGTTGAGGTGCATGTTGCAGGTGTTGCCCTCCCAGCCCATCGAAGCGATGCCGACCTGGGGTTTGTGCATGTCTTCGTCGGTCAGCCCGACGCCGTAGAGCATCGCCTGCGAGCCGACCTGCGAAATCGTCTGGGTGAGTACACTGCTGTACTTATTCAGTTTGCGGCTGGTGGTCACTGACATTGGATTCTCTTTCTTGTTGAAGGGAAGGCCGCCCCGTGAGAACCGCGGGGCCCCTCCTATGCGGCGCTTGAGATTTCCGCCGTGCGTCTCTCTGCGGACATCACCGGCGAGCTGCTGGCGACGATTTCACTAAGCGACGGCTGCGCGTAGTCAATCTCAGCGCCGCGGGCCGGCAGGCCGCTATCACCGTCCGGATCGTATGTGACGAGGAAGTATTCAACGGCGTCTGAGATAGCCGTCCAGCTGGCCTCGATAATGTTGGTGCTGGCCCCGACCGTGGTCCAGTTTTGCACGCCGTCGGAACTGGTGATGAGCACGCGCACCGACGCCCCCGTGCCCTGGTCGCTGTTAATGATTCGCACCTTGTAGTCGAGCAGGTGCATCCGGTCCAGGTGGGGGAAGTGGCCCTGAATCGCCTTGCGCAACGCCAGCATCAGGGCGTTGACCGGTCCATTGCCCTCGGCCACTTCGTGGTAGATGCGGTCGCCTACTTCAGCCTTGATCGTCGCTTCCGACGAGAGCCCGCGGCCGGCGCGGTTCGCCACCGACACGGTGTAGTCGATCAGTGAGAAGCTGGGGCTGTAACCCTCCTGCGACCGGCGCAGCATAAGGTCGACGCTGGCTTCGGCGCTCTCAAACTCAAAGCCCACATTTTCCAGCTCCTTGATCTGCTGGAGCACGGCCCTTTCCTTTTCCCGGGACAGCCCTTCGACGCCGAACTCACCGGCCTTGATGGAGATGTTGTCCTTGCCGCTGAGCTCACTGACGAGGACCCGCGTCTGGTTGCCCAGCCGCTCCGGCTCGACATGCTGGTAGCTGTCGACGTTTTTGAGGACGGCGTTGACGTGGGTCCCGCCCTTGTGCGCGAAGGCGCTCTGGCCGACAAAGGGCTGGTGCGTGTTGGGCCTCAGGTTGGCGAGTTCGTTGACATAGTGGCTCAGGTCGGTCAGGTGGGCGAGCCTCTCCTTGGAAACGAGTTCGCGGCCCATTTTCAGCTGCATGTTGGCGATGATGCTGACCAGGTTGGCATTGCCGCAGCGTTCGCCGTAACCGTTGATGGTACCCTGCACGTGGGTGCAGCCATGGCGCAGCGCCTCCAGCGAGTTGGCGACACCGGTGTCGCTGTCGTTGTGAGCGTGAATACCGAGAGTGACGGCGGCGGCGCCCAGCTGCCGGTGAACGGCGCGTACGATTTCGCCGACCTCCCAGACGAGGCTGCCGCCATTGGTATCGCAGAGGACGACGCATGAAGCGCCCCCGGCGATGGCCTGCCTGAGCGTGGCAAGCGCGTATTCGGCGTTATCCTTATAGCCGTCGAAGAAGTGCTCGGCGTCATAGATCACCTCGCGGCCGCGGCCAGTGAGAAAGGCGATCGACTTGCGAATCATGCGCAGGTTCTCTTCCTGTGTCGTCTGCAATACATCCCGCACGTGCAGGTCCCAGCTCTTACCGAACAAGGAGACGACCGGCGTGTTGGCCTGCAGGAGCAGTTGAATCTGCGGATCGTCGGCGGGGTCGGTGTCGCGTTTGCAGGTAGAGCCGAAGGCGGTCAGACGGGCGTGTCTGAGTGTCAGTTCGCTCCCGGCCCGTTCGAAGAACTCCATATCCTTGGGGTTGGAACCGGGCCAGCCGCCTTCGATGTAGTCGATGCCGAACTCGTCAAGGCGGGCGGCGATGCGCAGTTTGTCGTCGCAACTGAGCGAGACGCCCTCGGCCTGGGCGCCGTCGCGCAGAGTCGTGTCGAATAGTTGAATCTTCACCTCTTCAAACCTCATATCAGTCCAATCGAGTTAATGCCGCCAGGATTGACGACGAATTTTCAGCGCTGCCTGCGGTCAGCCCGTCGCCTGCAGACCGGCAGCGATCCCGTTGATAGACAGCAGGATCGCCTGCCGTAAACGGGGGTCTTCTTCGGTTGGATCCCGGTCTGCGCGGACGTCCTCTACTGCCGGCGCGACCGTTGTTCTTTGCTTGTTCAACAACGCCACCTGAATATAGTTGAGCGGGTCCACATAGGGATTGCGCAGATTGATGCTGCGTTGGAGCCAGGGCTCGTTGTCCAGGAGGGCAGCCTGGCCCGTGATCCCCAGAATGATGCGTTCAGTGCGTTCGAACTCTTGCATGAATTCGCCGAAGATCTCCGCACGCGTCGCATCCGCGGCCAGCGACGCGTAGAGCGAGGCGATGGTCATGTCGGCCCGGCGCATCGAGAGCTGCGCTCTGTCGATGACCGTGCGGAAGAAGGGCCAGCTGCGGTACATGTTCTGCAAGACGGTCATGCGTTGAACCGAATCCGCGTGCAGTCCGGTACCCAGCCCGTACCAGCCGGGTAGATTCACACGACTCTGTGTCCAGGCGAAAACCCAGGGAATGGCACGCAGATCAGAGATGTCCGAGGTCTGGCGGCGCTTTGCCGGCCGCGAGCCAATGTTCATCTGCGCCAGCTGTTCGATCGGCGTTGCCTCGTGGAAGTAGGTCAGAAAGGCAGGGCTCTCTACAAGTGAGCGGTACTTTCGTTCCGAGCGTTCGCTGGCCCCCTCCAGTATTCTCACCCAACTCTCTTCGACGGCGTGCGCAGAACGGTCGTTGCCTGCCGCGCCGCCCGGGCTGTCATGATGGGTCTCACAGCTCGCTATGAGGACGGCGTTGACGAGCTGCTCGAGATGGCGCTTGGCAATGGAGCGGTTGCTGTAGCGGGCGCTGATTACTTCGCCCTGTTCAGTCAGCTTGATCCGCCCCTGCACCGATCCCGGCGGCTGCGCGAGGATGGCACGATTGGCAGGCCCTCCGCCGCGTCCGATCGAGCCGCCGCGGCCGTGGAAAAGAGTGAGCTTGACGTTGTAGTCGCTGCAAGCGCGGGCCAGTCTTTCCTGCGCCTGATAGAGGGACCAGCTGGACCGCAAATAGCCTCCGTCCTTGTTGGAGTCGCTGTAGCCGATCATGATCTCCTGGCAGTCGTTTCGCTGCGCCAGGTGACTGCGGTAGATCCGAGACTCGAAGAGGGCACACATGACGTCGGGCGCCCGGACGAGGTCGTCAATCGTTTCAAAGAGGGGCGCAATGTCGATCTTGCCGAAGAGGCCGGCGTCCTTGGCCAGAAGCAGGACCTCCAGTACGTGGCTGACGGAGGTGGTCATGCTGATGATGTAGGCGCCGATTGCCTGGGGCGCGATACGCTCATGGGCCTGGCGGATAAGCCGGAAAAGGGCGACCGTCTCGTTGGTATCGTTGCTGTACTGCAGGCGGGCGGTCAGGGGCCGCGGGCTTTCGATTTCTTCTACAAGCAGCCGCGTTCGTTCCTCTTCCGTCAGCTCTCGGTAGTCAAGACCTGGATTCTGCGGCCTGTAGTAGCGATGCAGCAGTTCTGCGACAGCGTCCCGGTGGCGGTCGGAGTGCTGGCGAATGTCCATGGACGCAAGATGGAATCCGAAGATACGGGCCTGCTGGACAAGCCGGGCGAAGCGTCCTTCGGCCAGCCGGTCGCCCTTGTTGTGGCGAAGGCTCCGCTGGATCAGCTCCAGGTCGGCGATGAATTCAGCGGCATTGGGGTAGGCCCAGGGGTCCGGGCGCTGTGCCTGCCAGGCTTCCCTGTTCTGCGCCAGGGCGGCGCCCAGCCTGCGGTAGATCAGAATCATCTTCTGGCGGTAGGGTTCCAGCGAGAAGCGGTCGAGGCGCGCCCTGTCGTTCGGCGGCGCTTTTTCCAGGTCGGCGGCCAGGCTGTCGAGAAACTCCTGAGAGAAGGCGCCCCGGGTATTGGCCACGCTCAAATGCCCGTACATGCCGACGACTGTGCGGCGGTAGAGTTCCAGCGCCTGTTCCTTCTGCTGCCGCAGGGCGTCTTCCGTTACATCCTGAGTTACGAAAGGATTGCCGTCGCGGTCCCCCCCAATCCAGGAGCCGTAGCGCAGAAAGGTCGGCAGACCGTCTGACAACTGTGCCGCGCCGTCGCTGACAGCGCTGTCCGTGTATTCCCTCGCAAGCGCCCCGTTCAACTCGCTGTAGATGTCCGGCAGCAGGTCAAACAGGGTTGTATCGAAAAAATAGAGCCCCTCGCGGACCTCGTCCAGGACGTCGGGACGGCGGTCGCGATTTACGTCGCTCTGCCAAAGGGAAACAACGATCTCGCGAATCTGATTCCAGTTGTCCTTTTTTTCGCTTGGCAAAAGCGGGTGGGCGTCCAGTTCGCGCAACAGCCTGGTCAAGTCGAGCAGCTTCAGGAGGATGGTCCGGCGTTTGGCCTCGGTAGGGTGGGCCGTGAAGACCGGCTTGATCAGCATTTCAGCGAGCAGACGCCTCATTTCGGAAGGCGGCGTTCCGCCCTTGCGCAGCCGCATGACGGCGGCCGCAATGGTCTCGGGCATGTGCCGGTCGTTTTCTTCCGCCTGTGCCGTGCGCTGGCGAATGACGCGTACACGTTGCTGTTCTTCGGCCAGATTTACGAGCTGGAAGTAGGTGGTGAAGGCTTTCAGCACTCCGAGCGTGCTGTCGAAATCATTGACGAGGTCGGCTGTCAGCCGCTCGATCTGCCGGCCGGCGTTCGGGTCCCCCTGACGCTGGGCGCGGGTGAGGGCTCGCAGCTCTTCGACCAGATCAAAGATTGCCTGTCCTTCCTGCTCGACGATGGTTTCGCCGAGAAGGTTGCCAAGCTGGCGGACGGTCCGCCGCAAGTGGAGGTCGGCATCCGCCGGCGCCGAATCGCCGCCTCTCTCGAGTTCGGCTCCTGTCTTGACTTCACCCTCCCTGGGCGGAGTAGCCATACAAGAATTCCTACAGGTATCGTTTCAACTCTACCACAGTGCAGCGCCCCTCTTCAGACGTTTTGGGATGTGCCAGGCGGGGCGCAGGCGGGATTTCGCTGCCAGGCTTCAGAAGCGATCCTTTTGCTATGCGTCGCGGATCTCTTTCACTACGAGATCTCCGAGGACTTCGGTTCCCGCCGTCTCGGTGCCGGGCTGGGCGATGTCAGGTGTGCGTACGCCGAGAGCCAGGATGGCATCCACCGCGGCCTCGACAGCCGCGGCCTCCTTCTCCAGGCCCAGGCTATGGCGGAGCAGCATGGCGCTGCTCAGTATTGCCGCAAGAGGGTTGGCGATTCCTTGTCCCGCGATATCGGGCGCACTGCCGTGAATCGGCTCGTAAAGACCCAGGGGCAGCTCGTGCCGGTTACGCCCTTCGCCAAGGCTGGCCGAAGGCAGCATACCCATCGACCCGGCCAGCATGGATGCTTCATCGGTGAGGATGTCTCCAAACAGGTTGCCGGCTACGATCACGTCGAAGTCGGCAGGCCGCCGGATCAGGTGCATGGCCATGGCGTCGACCAGAATGTGCTCGACCTTCAGTTCGGGGTAGTCAGCGAGAGCCTCGGTAGCAACGCTGCGCCAGAGCCGTGAGGAAGCGAGAACGTTTGCCTTGTCCACGCTGGCGAGACGGCCATTGCGTTCCATGGCCGCGTCCGCGGCCAGGCGCACAACTCGATCGATTTCCGGTCTCGTGTAGAGCATGGTGTCGAAGGCTTCGAAGTTGTCGTCGGGCTCCTTGCGCTCGCCAAAATAGATGCCGCCGGTTAGCTCCCTCACAACCAGAAGGTCCACACCTTCCAGCGTCTCTTCCTTGATGGTACTGGCGGACAGCAGCTGGGGCTGAAGCTTAACGGGGCGCAGGTTGGCAAAGAGGTCCAGGCTCTTGCGGAGGGCAAGCACGCCTTGCTCCGGTCTGTCGGACAGGGTGGGGTCGTCCCATTTTGGTCCGCCTACGGCGCCCAGCAGGACCGCCTCGGCCGCGGCCGCGGCTTCAACCGTTTCGCCGGGCAAGCTGGTCCCCAGCTCGTCGATGGACCGTCCGCCAATCTGGCGGTGGTCGAAGACAAAGTCATGGCCGAAGCGGCCGGCCACTGCAGCCAAGACCTTTTTGGCTTCCGCCGTGACTTCCGGGCCGATGCCGTCACCATCCAAAATTACAATTGTTGCGTCCATTCGTCCCTTTTCCTTCTCTGGCGCCGTCGCGGACTCAAACTGAAAGCTACGCCGGGTAGTCGAAACTCTCTTCTTGCGTCAGGGGGCGTCTGCCGCCAAAGACGGCCAATTCGAACACCCTGAAAAAGCAGTCAACATCGTCGAAACCGATTTCTCGCAGCCAGTCGCACTGCGACTCCACCGGGGCCAAAATGTTGGCCTCTTTATCTTCCCTGCCGTGATATGCCGCCGCCACCTGGTCGCGTGTCTGACCGTCGCCGTCCGTCAACTGGCTCGCCCACAGCGTGTCGATGAAATAGTCGTCATATATCGCCTCGACTCGGGGCGTCGCCGAAGCGACGTGCTCGATGTTTACGAAGACGCCGCCAGGCATCAACAGGTCGAAAATGTCGATATAGACCTGGCGCTTAACTGAGTCGGGTTGGTGGTGAATTGAGAAACCGGAAACAACGGCGTCAAACGGCGCGTGGGCGGAGATGATGTCGAACCAAGAGGGGTCCGTGTAGTCAGCAGACGAGACATGCAGCGACTTGCTATGGGCCTTCAGGTTGTTGAGGGCGGCCTGGAGCATTGTGGTGGAGAAGTCGACAAGCGTCCCCTTGGCGCGAGGGTACTTCGCCAGAATTGTTGCGGCAAGGATGCCATCGCCGCAACCCAGGTCCAGGAAATTTTGTACGGGCCGCTCGCCCTGTGCCTGATCTTCCTCCGGCCCGGCGATTACCCGCATCATCACATCCAATTGGATCTGCGCCAGGGGAATGCCCTTGCGGACTCTTCGAAGATAACTGTCAACCAGAGAGGGGTCTTTCCACACCGCGCTATTGCCATCCGCCGGAGGCGCGCCCGCCATCATCCGCTTCATCCCTTTTCCATGTGCCAGCTCTCGATCTTTTGCCGCCCGTTTCTCCTCTTGCAGCAGGGGCCGGGTGGGTTCAAGAGCCGTCAGTATGACGCCGCGGCCTCAAAGGCGCTGATCCGCTCCTCCTTGTCCAGAAGATAGCCGAGGTCATCCAGGCCGCGCAGGAGGCACTGTTTGCGGAAAGGATCGATGTCAAAGGACCAGGGACCTTCCAAATTCCTCACTGTATCGTCGTTTAAGTCCGGCAGTGTCACGGACTGGGTCGGCAAGTCGATGCAGATGCTCGTACGCGGAACCTCCTCGACCAGGTCGAGCAACCGGCCGACGGTCTCTTCCGGCATCCTGATCGGCAGGAGTCCGTTTTTCAGGCTGTTGTTGTAGAAGATGTCGGCGAACGCAGGGGAGATCACGGCCCGGAAACCGTACTGGGTGAGCGCCCATACAGCATGTTCACGGCTGGACCCTATGCCGAAGTTGCGGCCGGCAACGAGTATTTTGGAGCCCCGGTATTGCGGTTGATTGAGTACGAAGTCGGGATTCGGACTGCCATCGCGGGCGTAGCGCCACCATGAGAACAGTCCATCGCCCATACCCTCCTGGGTGACGGCCGTGAGGTATCGGGCCGGAATGATCTGGTCTGTGTCGACGTTTTCGGTGCGCAACGGCAGTGCGGTTGACGTCAGGGTGGTGAAAGGTTGCATCAGAGAATCTCCCGCACGTCGGTGACGCATCCGTTGACTGCGGCTGCCGCGGCCATGATCGGGCTCATCAACAGGGAACGGCTTCCCGGCCCCTGTCTGCCCATGAAGTTGCGGTTGCTTGTGCTGGCGACGTATTTGCCTTCGCCGGCCTTGTCGTCGTTCATCGCCAGGCACATGCTGCAGCCGGCGCCGCGCCATTCGAATCCGGCTTCACTGAAAACGCGGTCGAGGCCTTCCGCTTCGGCCTGGGCCTTTACCGCCTTGGACCCGGGAACGACCAGCGCTTCAACATGGTTAGCGACGCGGCGGCCCCTGGCAATCGCGGCCGCGGCGCGCAGGTCTTCGATGCGGCTGTTGGTGCAGGAGCCGATGAAGACGATGTCGACGTGCTGGCCTTCGATGGGCTGGCCTTCGGTCAGGCCCATATATTCGAGCGCGTTTTGGAGGCTGCGCCTTTCGGCGGGGTCGTCCAGGTCACTCGCCCTAGGTACTTGCCGGGTGACGGGCACGCCCTGGCCGGGGTTGGTTCCATAGGTCACCATCGGTTCGAGCGCGGACGCGTCCAGTGTCAACTCCCGGTCGAAGACGGCGTCCTCGTCGGACTTCAAAGTGCGCCAGTGGGCAACGGCCCTGTCCCAGGCATCGCCCTTGGGCGCGTAGGTCCGGCCTTTGATGTATTCGAAAGTGGTCTCGTCGGGGGCGATCAGGCCGGCGCGCGCGCCGCCTTCGATGCTCATATTGCAGATGGTCATGCGGCTGGCCATGTCGAGGGCACGGATCGCTTCGCCGCGGTATTCGAAGACGTAGCCCACACCGCCGCCGGCGCCGTTCTTGGCGATAACGGCAAGAATGATATCCTTGGCCGTCACCCCATGTCCTAGCGCGCCGTCAACGTTGATGGCGAAGGTCTTCGCCTGCTTCTGCATAAGGCACTGGGTCGCCAAGACGTGGCCGACCTCGCTGGTACCAATGCCGAATGCGAGCGCGCCGAATGCGCCATGCGTGCTGGTATGGCTGTCGCCGCAGACAATCGTCATGCCCGGCTGCGTGACGCCCAATTCAGGCCCGATCACGTGAACGATGCCCTGGATGTCGCCTTCAATATCGAAGAGCGGCACATCAAAGTCGGCGCAGTTCTGGCGGAGCGTGCGAACCTGCGTGGCCGCATCGTCGGGCCAGTCGAGCTCCACGGCCCCGATACGGGTGGGGATGGCATGATCCATGGTCGCAAAAGTCCTGTCCGGCCGCCGCACCGGCAGGCCCCGTTCGCGAAGAGTGGCGAACGCCTGTGGAGAGGTGACTTCATGCACCAGGTGGGCATCGATGTAGAGCACGGCAGGCGCGCCTTCATCTTGCGCAATCACGTGCGCATCCCAGATTTTTTCAAACAGCGTCTTTCCCATGCTACCTTTCCCGGTCTTTGTTGGCCTGCAATTCAGGAGGTCGGCCTGTTTACGGAAGGCTGGTCTCGCCCATCAGGTAACGGTCGCACTCTCTCGCCGCGCCGCGGCCTTCGTTGATCGCCCATACGACGAGGCTCTGCCCGCGGCGCATGTCGCCGGCGGCAAAAACGCCGGGGACGTTGGTGGCGAATTTGCCGTACTCGGCCTGGGCATTGGAGCGGCCGTCTCTTTCGACCCCCAGCTGATCGAGCACAGGGTTTTCCGGTCCCAGGAAGCCCATCGCCAGCAACACCAACTGCGCCGGCCACACCTTTTCGGTGCCGGGGACCTCGCGTAGCTGGGGGCGGGCGCCGTTCTCGCTCGGAACCCATTCGATCAAGACGGTGTGCAGCTCTTTCAGGCGGCCGTTCTCGTCGCCTACGAATCTCTTGGTGCTGATCTCGAACGTGCGCGGGTCTGCGCCAAAGCGGGCTGCGGCTTCAGCGTGGCCGTAGTCGACGCGAAAAATGTTCGGCCATTCCGGCCAGGGATTGCTGGCGGCCCGTTCCGGAGGCGGCTGCGGCAAAATCTCGAACATGCTCACACTATTGCAGCCGTGACGCATCGACGTTCCAAGACAGTCGTTGCCGGTGTCCCCGCCGCCAATCACAATGACGTCTTTGCCCTCTGCGGAGATAAAAGGATAACTGAAGCCTTCGCCTGGAACTTCGCCGTATTTGCCGTCGAGCAGCTGCTTCGTATTGCCGTGCAGGAACTCCATTGCATAGTGAACGCCCTCCAACTCCCTGCCCTCAATCGGCAGATCGCGAGGGTGGGTGGCGCCCCCACAGAGTACGATTGCATCGTTCTCATCAAGAAGACCGTCGGCGGGGATGTCTTTGCCCACTTCGCAGTTGGTAATGAAGGTAACGCCTTCGGCGCGCATCAGGTCAACCCGCTGCTCGACGCGCTCCTTTTCCAGTTTCATGTTGGGGATGCCGTACATCAGCAGCCCGCCGATACGGTCGGCGCGTTCATAGACGGTGACGGTATGGCCCGCGGTGTTGAGCTGGTCGGCGCAGGCAAGTCCGGCCGGCCCCGATCCGACGACGGCCACTTTTTTGCCGGTGCGAACTGCGGGCGGCTGGGCTACGACCCAACCCTCTTCAAATCCCTTGTCGATGATCGCACACTCGATGCTCTTGATCGTCACCGGCGGCTCGATCAGGCCCAGGGTGCAGGAGCCTTCACACGGAGCCGGGCAGACGCGGCCGGTGAATTCAGGGAAATTATTGGTGGCGTGAAGCCGGTCCAGCGCTTCGCGCCAGCGGTTCTGATAGACCAGGTCATTCCACTCAGGGATCAGATTATTGATGGGGCAGCCGCCCTCCGGCATCGTGCCGGTATGGCAGAAGGGAATGCCGCAGTCCATGCACCTGGCGCCCTGCTCCCGCAGATTCTCTGTCGTCAAGTGGAGATGAAACTCATCCCAATCTTGAATTCGTTCAAGGGGCGCACGTTCAGGGAAGGGCTGCCGCTCGAATTCAAGAAAGCCAGTTGGTTTACCCATTCGAATTCTCCTGACTGCGTATTGCGTGGAAAGGGTTAACGCGCAATACCGGGTCGATGTACTCTGTTGCGCGGTCCTCAGTTGCCGCTCACGCGTGCGGCCAGGTCCTGGCTGTTCCGTTCGAACGCAGCCATCAGCGCCTCCGCGCCCTTGAGACCGGCGGCTTCCACTTCGGCAAGACATTGCTGCATGCGTTTGTAGTCTTTGGGCATCACTTTGACAAGTTTGGGCAGGCAGGTTTCCCAATCCGAAAGGACGCGGCCGGCAACTTCCGAATTCGTGTAGGCGTAATGACGCTGGATCATCTCCCGCACTTCGGCGATCTCTTCCGGTTCTTCGAGTTTGCCGATTTCGACCATTTCCAGGTTTACGCGTTTGTCGAAGCGGACGCCGTCCACCGGCTGTTCGTCCAGAACGTAGGCGATACCGCCGGACATGCCTGCGGCAAAGTTTCGTCCGGTGCGCCCCAGCACGACCACACGGCCGCCGGTCATGTATTCGCAACCGTGGTCGCCTACACCCTCGATGACGGCATGCATTCCGGAGTTCCGCACACAGAAACGTTCACCCGCCATGCCGCGAACGTAAGCTTCGCCGCTGGTCGCGCCATAGAAGGCCACGTTGCCGATGATGATGTTGTCTTCGGCTTTGAAGGTGGAGCCGTAGGGCGGGTAGGCAATGATCTTGCCGCCGGACAGCCCTTTGCCGAAGTAGTCATTGCCGTCGCCCTCAAGTTCAAGCGTCATGCCTTTGGGAATGAAGGCGCCGAAACTCTGGCCGGCAGCGCCGCTGAAGTGTAACTGAATGGTATCTTCAGGCAGGCCGTCCGGTCCGAAACGGCGGGTGATCTCGCTGCCGGTGATGGTGCCGACAACCCTATTGACGTTGTAGATGGGCAGAGACTCCTTGACCCGCTTCAGCGAACTCTCAGATCCATTGCCGCCCCGGTTTTCGTGTGCCCGCCGTACATCCTCTACGCTGTTTTCGAGCGCAGGCATGCATAGTTCGAGAAGGGTGGCATTGTCCAGCGCATTGTGCAGTCCGTGGTCCTGGTCTATCTGACAGTAGCGCCCCCAGTCCTCGGGCACGTCCGGTCGGTGCAGGATCGCGGTAAGGTCGATGCCCTGCGCCTTCCAGTGTTCGATCGAATGAGGCGCCTGCAGGCGGTCGGTGCGCCCGATCATCTCATTCACGGTACGAAAACCCAGCTTTGCCATATACTCCCGCAACTCCTGGGCGATAAAGTACATGAAGTTGACGACGTGCTGCGGGTCGCCGGTGTACAACTTGCGCAGTTCGGGATTCTGCGTGGCGACGCCAACCGGGCATGTGTCCAGGTGGCAGACACGCATCATGATGCAGCCCAAAGCGACCAGGGGGCTGGTGGCGAAACCGTACTCCTCAGCGCCCAACAGCGCCGCAATCGCAAGGTCGCGGCCGGTCTTCAGTTGGCCGTCAGTCTCTACGACGACCCGGCTGCGCAGATTGTTTATGAGGAGCGTCTGATGGGTCTCGGCTACGCCCAGCTCCCAGGGCAGGCCGGCATGTTTGATGCTGGTCTGCGGCGATGCTCCGGTTCCGCCGTCATGGCCGCTGATCAGGATGACGTCGGCATGCCCCTTGGCGACGCCGGCGGCGACGGTGCCCACGCCAACTTCCGACACCAATTTGACATTGATCCGGGCGTAATGGTTGGCGTTCTTGAGGTCGTGGATCAGCTCGGCCAGGTCTTCGATAGAGTAGATGTCATGGTGCGGCGGGGGCGAGATCAGTCCGACGCCGGGCGTTGAATGCCGAACTTCCGCGATCCACGGGTAGACTTTCTTACCGGGCAGCTGGCCTCCTTCGCCGGGCTTGGCTCCCTGCGCCATCTTGATCTGCAACTCCCTTGCATTGACAAGGTAGTTGCTGGTGACACCGAATCGGGCTGAGGCCACCTGTTTTATGGCGCTGTTCTTCGAATCGCCGTTCGGTTCAAGGATGTAGCGGGCCGGATCTTCACCGCCTTCGCCCGTATTGCTCCGCCCTCCGATGCGGTTCATCGCGATCGCCAGGGTCTCATGCGCCTCTTTGCTGATCGACCCGTAGGACATGGCCCCGGTCTTGAAGCGCTTGCAGATCGACTCCACCGGTTCAACTTCCTCGATGGGGATGCTCCGGGAGCCCTCAAAGTCGAACTCCAGCAGGCCCCGCAAGTTGCACCACTCCTTATTCATCTGGTCGATGTCCTTCGTATAGGCCTTGAAGGAGTCGTAGTCGTTGGTGCGGGTCGCCTTTTGCAGCAGGTGAACCGTGCGCGGGTTGAAGAGGTGCAGCTCCCCATCCTTGCGCCACTGGTAGTCACCGCCGGGCGAGAGAAGCTGGCCGCCATGGCCATTGCCGTTGACGGCAGACGGCTCCGGCTCCAGCGCGACCAGTCCGTGGCCGTTGGATTCGGACTGCGCGTAGAGTCGAACCGGATAGGCCCGGTCGTGTCGAATCTTGATTTCGCTGAAAATTTCGGAAAGACCGATGCCCTCCACCCGGCTGGACGTCCAGGTAAAGTACTTGTCCACCAGTCTCTGGCTGAGGCCAAGCGCTTCGAAGATCTGGGCGCCGCAATAGCTCTGGATTGTCGAGATGCCCATCTTTGAAAGAACTTTGACGACCCCTTTCATTGCGGCCTTGACGTAGTTGTAGGCCGCGGTGTCGTGGTCGATGTCGACGAGGAGCCGGTCGTGAATCATCTGGTCCAGCGTCTCCAGCGCCAGGTAGGGGTTGACGGCGGTTGCGCCGAAGCCGATCAGAAGCGCGAGGTGATGCACCTCCCGCGGTTCGCCCGATTCGACGATGAGCGCGGTCCGCGTGCGCGTTTCGTTGCGAATGAGGTGGTGATGCAGCCCGGAGGTCGCCAACAGCGCGGGAATGGGCGCGACGCCGGGGCCGACGCCCCGGTCGGAAAGGATCAGGATATTGACCCCCGCCTCAATGGCGTCGGTCGCGGCCTGAAACAGGTCTTCAAGGGCCTGTTCCAGCGCTTCACGTCCGCCGTTTACATCGAAGAGAATCGGAAGCGTCTGCGCGCGGAAGCCCTCAGCGCCGCTGGTCTCGATGTGCCGAATCTTGGCCAGCTCCCGGTTGTCGATTATTGGCTGGCTGAGCTTGAGTTGACGGCAGTTTTCCGGCCTGGTTTCAAGCAGGTTCAACTCGGTGCCCATCATCACTTCGGTGGCGGTGATCAGTTCCTCGCGGATAGCGTCAATGGGCGGGTTGGTCACCTGGGCAAAGAGCTGCTTGAAATAGTTGTAGAGCAGCTGCGAGTGGTTGGAGAGGGCTGCGGCCGGCGTGTCGTTGCCCATGGCGCCCAGCGCTTCAACCCCGTCCGTCGCCATCGGCGCCAGAAGAATGCGCAACTGCTCAAATGTGTACCCGAACATCTGCTGTCGTTCGAGAATGGTGCCGTGGTCAACGCCCGGCACTTCTGCCTCCGGCTCCGGAATCTCGTCCAGGCTTACCAGATGCTCGTCGAGCCATTCGCGATAGGGGTGCGCCGAGGCCATCGACTCCTTCAGCTCCTCGTCGGAGATGATGCGGCCCTGGGCCGTATCGACCAGGAACATGCGGCCCGGTTCCAGGCGCGCCTTTTTGAGGATGCGGCCCGGCTCCAACGGCAACACGCCCACCTCCGACGCCATCACGACCATGTCGTCTTTAGTAACGCAGTAGCGGGAGGGACGCAGACCGTTGCGGTCCAGCACGGCGCCCACAATTGAACCGTCGGTAAAGACCATCGAAGCGGGCCCGTCCCACGGCTCCATCATGGTGCTGTGGTACTCGTAGAACGCCTTTTTGGCGTCGCTCATCGTTTCATGCTGCGACCACGGCTCGGGGATCATCATCATCATGGCGTGCGGCAGTGAACGCCCGGACAGGTAAAGGAACTCGAGTGTCTCGTCGAATTTGGCCGAATCGCTCCCGTCGTCGTGGATGATTGGCAATATCTTCTTGATGTCGTTCCCGAACAGCTCGCTTTCGAACTGGGACTGTCTGGCGTACATCCAGTTCTCGTTCCCGCGCAAGGTGTTGATCTCACCGTTGTGGATCATGTACCGATAGGGGTGGGCGCGCTCCCAACTGGGGAAGGTATTGGTACTGAAACGGGAGTGAATGACGATCAGCGCCGACTCCATGTCCTCATCCAGCAGATCGGGGTAAAAGCCCCTGACCTGCGGCGCCATCAACATGCCCTTATAGACAATCGTGCGCGAAGAGAGGCTGGCAACGTAGAAGGCGTCTCCTTCACGTAGCTGGGAGTAGCGGATCTGATTCTCGGCCTGCTTCCGGATCACATAGAGTTTGCGCTCAAAAGCCAGGTCGTCGTCGCCGGTCAACCGGTCGGCGTTGCGCCCGATGAAAACCTGCCGCACGACAGGTTCGCCGAGGCGTGCAGTGTGGCCAAGCGCATCATTTGTAGTCGGAACAGTGCGCCAGCCGAGAACTGTCTGTCCTTCTGAACGGATAATTTTTTCGAAGAGTTGCTCACACAGGAAGCGGTAGTCGCCCCTCGGGGGAAGAAAGATCATACCGACCGCGTAGTCGCCTTCGGGAGGCAGTTCAATGCCCACCTCTGCGGCGGCCTTGCGCATGAATTTGTCCGGCATCTGCATGAGCACGCCGGCTCCGTCGCCGGTGTTAGGCTCGCATCCGCAGGCGCCGCGGTGGGCGAGGTTCAGGAGTACCTCCAGACCCTGTGCGACGATGGCGTTCGACTTCTGGCCCTTGATGTTGACAACGAAACCAACGCCGCAGGCGTCATGCTCGTAACGCGGGTCGTACAGACCTTGCTTGGCCGGCAGTCCGGGCTGTGCGTGGGGTGTGGGTGTGGGATGATGACAACAGGAAGGAGTAAGTTCTGTTTCCAACATAACGACGTCTCCTCAAGTAGGTCTTCCGTTTCGCGGGCTGTTCAGGGTAGTTGGTTATACGAAATCTACTCTGCATCAGGGCCGCAAGAACCAGCAGCAAATGCGAAGGAAAAGCGTGTGCCAAGACCGGATGACATCGTTGTCGAATCGCGAAAACCTTGCCAACAGCGTTTATTTCAGGGAATCAACCCTATATCATTTCGTATAATTTACACGAAAATGGGTGATTCGTCAACTTTCCGGCCCTTTCGCGGACAGGTGGTAACCGTTGCCGTAGATTATGACCTCCACGCCGCCGTCCACGACCAGTGGATGGCTGATTTTGACGCCAAGAACGCCGTCATAACCCTTGGCAGAGGCTTTTTGCTCAAGGTCGGAAAGTCCTTGTTCGATTGCTTTTGCGATCAGGGTTTCGTAGTGGGTCATGCGGCCGCCGACGAGGTTGCGGATATTCTCTCTTACATCCTGAACAATGTTGGCGGCGTAAACGACGACGACAACGAGGAGTTCGCCGACTTCGGCGTCGGGGCGGTGGGGTTGGTCGAGGGCGATCAAGTTCATTGAATGTCGCCCCCGCTGTTTCGGTCTTCAGAATTCTTTGGGTCGGGGTCCCTGCTATTGCCACCGTGGTTTTCGGGAAGTACGACGGTCACATTGACATCCTGACGTTGGCGGCGGGACATGATTCTTCGCCAGAGAATGGTAAGGACGAACAGTCCTGCCAGTGCATACAATGTATTCCTCAGGGCTGCACCTTCATAATGCCAAAACAACGCCCAGGACAATTCACCGGAGAGTGCCGGCCTTATTGCAGATAGCATGTCAACGACTTGCCCGGCCCAGGGTCTATCTCTGGCTTTCAAGGTGATGTAGTCAAGCGCCTCTTCGAAGTCCTGGCTTTCCAACAAGGTCACTTGGACCAACTCGACTCCTAATTCAGTTATCAACTTCGGCTCACGAAGAACGCGGTCAACCAAGACGTTTATCATCTGTGCATTCAGTTTGGTCAGATACTCTTTGGCCAGCCAGGACAGCTCCTCAGGCGAGAGCTTTTCCAAGACTTGTTCGATATGAGAAGTTGGCATGGCTAACACTGCATCTCGTTCTGCCCGGTCAAGAAGCATCGCCTTCTGAATGAGTTCAGCATCATTCAACATAAGAACCCGTTCCAAGTCTGCCCGGTCTCTGAAGTCGGTAGGGGAGGCAACGCGGTACAGTTCCGTCGCGACGAGTAGCTCAATCGATTCTCCAGCCAGATTTGCCCATTCGATGACGACGTCAGGATCAATGCCCAGTTCGAGCATTTCAAGTACCTTTTGGGGAAGAGAAAGCAAGCGCTCAAACTGCCCCTTGTCAAGCAGACTTTCCAATCTTGCCGAGCCGAGCTTAGCTTCCACCACCGAGACAAAGTCGGCCAGCTTTTTTACCCCTTCCACTGGGGTATTGTCTAGAATTCTCTGGAAGCGCGAGTTTTTCTCCGAAAGCTCCAACACTCGGCCAAACTTTCTGCGGAATTCCTGCCACTGACTGTAGACATCGTTGGAAACGGAGCGGGACAGTTCCGCTAGGTCCAGTTCTGCCAGAAGCTCTGCATGCACTTCATTTGCGATCTGATTGCGAAGTTCAGCCTTCGTCTCGTCCTCCTGGAGTGCCTTCCGGATCTGTGGGAAGGCGCCTTCTCCTGCGCTTATCAGATCCCATACGATGAGGCCGCCACCGATGATCCAGCCGACGAGAGGAATCGCCGAGGTGGCCAGTTTTCCTAAAATGCGCGTGATGATCTTCCCGGCGATGTTTTGGGCCATCTTAGCCGCAAATTGCTTCGCGATCTGAGTCCCTACGATGACCGCGACGCCACTCAACAGTTCCGGGTGCAACTCTATGATGTCCAGGATAGTTGCATTTTCGGGATCCGGCTCAACAATTAACTCGTCGATTCTCTCTCGGATCTGTTTTTCCAACACTGCCGCCATCGTCTGAGAAAACGTATCACCGATAAATGCTTGTACACACTGCAACGCTGAAGAAGCCGACTTCACAGTCATGATTCGAAGTTCATCGACCAAATCACTGGCGATACTATCTGACAAACGGTTGACGGCGGTGACGAAATCCTCTGATGCAAAAGCGTAGGTGGCAACCTTTTCTGTTAACTCTTTGGTCGTATCCGCAGACCAATTGGATTTTACTCGTTCCCACCAATCTGTTTCACTGCGTGCCTTTTCGACAGCCGCGTTCACCGCTTCATCGACTGTGGAATCAAGGTCTAACTCAGCCCACTTGAGATCGACAATCGACACTATCTCCAAGCGGATTTTCTCTGGCTCAAAAATTGACTGGGTAATGCCGTTCAACTCATCCCGCAAGCGAGCCTCTTCGACCTGATCGCATTCCTGAAAGGTGTAAGGAACAGTTGACGAGTCCTGGGCGAAGGTTGGGCGCGCCGGAAGGATCGTGGAGAGAAGGAGCGCAACGAGGAATGCGTTGGCAATGCGCAAAATCCTGCCGGAGCCGCCGACGAAATGACTGGCCGTCCGTAGTCTCTGCTGAACTGTTTTCATGGCGAATGCTAGCGGCACGGAGACCTCATGTTAAGATCCAGGTCCGGCTCTGGTTCGACTTTTCGACTCAACACAATTTCCCCGGGAAAGTCGGCCACAATTCGATTATGCAATGAGACCGGGTCCGCATCGTGATCTACCAATTCACCACGGTAGATCGCGACATACTGATCCAGGTACTTTTTGACAAGCTCCGGATGAAGAGTTCGGTAGGCTGCGACCTCTCTCTTCATTTCAGCCCGTCCAGGGTGAACAGGGAAGGAGGCAAAGATATCCATCTGGCCTCAATTGCAAAAGCGGCGACTGGGAAAGTCCCAATCGCCGCTCGTCCACTTCCAACTCTTCCTATATCCCAACCGTGGCCACCGCCGTGTCATCAGCCGCAATCGTGACTTCGGCCTCGTCCTGGTCGGCCGCGCACAGTTTGTTCAACGCCTGAAGGTATGCCTTTGTGCTGGCAACGATTATGTCGGTGTCAACCCCGCGCCCGCTGAAGAGCCGCCGCCGCTGACGGCCCTGCGCCGTCCTGCTGTGGCCCCGGCTTTCCGGCGCCTCGATTCGCACCGTCACGTCGCCATTGGCGTCGATTCCCTCAGTCACCGCCTGCACCAGGAACTCGGTCAACTCGTTCGGCTGTTGCACGATCTTGTCGATGCAGGTGTAGACCGCGTCCACCGGTCCCGCGCCAAAACTGGCTTCGGTGATCTCTTCTTCGGTCTCGTTGTTGCGCAGTGTGGCCACGGCGGTGGGCATCATGTTGGTCCCGCACTGGACCTGCACCCCCATCAGTTCCCAGATTTCGACCGGCTGATAGAGTTCATCGGCGACCAGCGCCTCGATGTCTGCGTCGGTTACAGTCTTCTTTTTGTCCGCCAGGTCCTTGAAACGCGTGAACACTTCGCTCAGGTTTTCCCGGTCCAGGTGATAGCCCATCTCCTGAAGTCGGACACCGAGCGCATGGCGGCCCGAATGCTTGCCCAGGACCAGGCGGCTCTGGTGCAGACCGATCGTATCGGCGTCCATGATCTCGTAGGTCCGCTTGTTCTTCAGCATCCCGTCCTGGTGGATTCCGGCCTCATGAGCAAAGGCGTTCGTACCCACAATCGCCTTGTTGGGCTGAATAACCATCCCCGTGTAGCGGCTGACCATGTCGCTGCTGCGGTGGATTTCCTGGCTGCTGATATTTGTGCGCAGGTCGAAGACCGACTGACGCGTGTACAGCGCCATCACCGTCTCTTCCAAACTGGTATTGCCGGCGCGCTCGCCAATGCCATTGATGGTCACTTCAACTTGACGGGCGCCGTTCTGCACGCCGGCAAGCGTGTTTGCCGTCGCCAACCCCAGGTCGTTGTGACAGTGGACGCTGAAGATTACGTCCTTACCGCCATCGACATTCTCGCGCAGGAATTCGATCAGCTCGCCAAACTCCTCCGGTGTCGTATACCCGACCGTATCGGGAATGTTCAGGGTTGTCGCCCCTGCCTGAACTGCAACGCTGCACACTTTGACGAGAAACTCCGGGTCGCTGCGGCCGGCGTCTTCCGGGCTGAACTCGACGTTGTCGCAGAGGCTGCGGGCATATTGCACCATGTCGCCTACCGTCTCGAGGACCTCGTTAGGGGACATCCGCAGCTTGTGCTGCATATGGATTTCGCTGGTGGCGAGGAAAGTATGAATGCGGGGCCGCACTGCGCCTTGCACTGCTTCCCAGGCCTTGTCGATGTCGTCCTTATTGGCCCTGGCCAGGCCGGCGACGATTGGCGGCGCAGTCGGATTGCCTTCCTCATCCGTTCGGGGGGTACGGCCTACCGTTTCGGCTATGCGCTTGACTGCCGCAAGGTCGCCTGGGGAGGCAGCCGGAAAACCGGCCTCCATGATGTCGATGCCCAAACGCGCCAGCTGACGGGCGATTTCGAGCTTCTCCTGCTCGTTGAGTGTGGCGCCCGGCGACTGCTCTCCGTCGCGCAGCGTTGTGTCGAATACGAGAACGGTGTTGGAGTGAGCAATATCCTTCGCCCACCGGTCGACGTCGGCCAGGCGAAACTGTTCAACGTCGATAGGCGGACCGCCTTCAACGGCGGCCTCGTCCTGCTGTTGCGCATCAACTGTGTTTGTCATTGCAATATGCCTCCGGAGGTGAACCTGTACAAGAGATGACAGATCTGACCCGCCCGCATTTGGCTAAACTTCCTTGGCGTCCAGGAAGGTCATCATCCTGCGCAACTCTTTGCCCACGTTTTCGAGCTGCTGGTTCTGTTCGCTGCGGCGGCGTTCGTAGTAGATCTTGCCGCCGCCGTGATACTCGTCCATCCACTCTTCGGCAAAGGCGCCTGACTGAATGTCGGCCAGGATTTTCCGCATCGATTCCTTCGTCTCTTCCGTAACGACGCGCTGGCCGCTCTTGTAATCGCCCCACTCCGCCGTATCGCTGACGCTGTAGCGCATGTAGTTCAGCCCGCCCTGGTACATCAAGTCCACGATCAGCTTGAGTTCGTGCAGACATTCAAAGTAGGCGATCTCCGGCTGGTATCCGGCATCGACCAGGACCTCGAAGCCGGCCTTGATCAGTTCGCTCACGCCGCCGCAAAGAACGGTCTGTTCGCCGAACAGGTCGGTCTCAGTCTCCTCGGCAAAGGTCGTCTCCAGTACGCCGGCGCGCGCCGAACCGATCGCCTTGGCGTAAGCGAGCGCGTTGGCCAGCGCATTGCCTGATGCGTCCTGGTGAATCGCGACCAGGGCAGGGACGCCGGAACCTTCGACAAATACCTCCCGCACGCGGTGACCGGGGGCCTTCGGCGCGACCATCGACACGTCCACTTCGTCCGGCGCGACGATGAAGCCGTAGCGCACATTGAAACCGTGCGCGAACATCAAGGTGTTGCCGGGCTCGAGGTTCGGCTGGATCTGTTCTTCATATACCTTGCCCTGGATCGGGTCGGGAATTACGACCATGATCATGTCGGCTTCGCGAGCTGCGTCTGCCACGCTGACGACGCGCAGGCCGTCGGCTTCGGCCTTGGCTTTGCTGCGGCTGCCTTCGTGCAGCCCGATCCGAACGTCCTGCCCACTGTCCTTCATGTTCAGGGCATGCGCATGTCCCTGGCTGCCGTAGCCGATCACGGCGATTTTCTTGCCTTCCAGCCGCGCAATGTCGGCGTCATTTTCGTAATAGATCGTTGTCACATTCCCCTCCGAGAATCTGGTTTCCTGGTCTATGTGGGCTCTTCTTGTAGTTCACTGCCGTCTACTCCTGGTCGCCGTGCCCGCTGCCATTGAGGCTGGCCGCGGCTTTGAATATGGAAGTCGGCTGCTTTTTCCGTTTCGGCCGTTCGTCACCGCGACAGAGGGCGACGCGGCCCGTGCGCACCATCTCCTCTATTCCGAACGGACGCAGCAGATCGATCAGCGAATCGACCTTGTCTTCGGTCCCAACCGCCTGCACCACGAGATTCTCCGCGTTGACATCCACGATCTGGGCCCGGTAGATTTCAGCAAACTGCATGATCTCCCCGCGCGTCGCCGGCGTCGTCCTAACCCGGATCAGAGCCAGCTCGCGCAGAATGGCCAGCCTCTCCGTAATGTCCTCCACGGCAGTTACGTCCACGACTTTGCGCAGCTGTTTGACCACCTGGTCGGCGACTCGCTCGTCGCCATCCACCACGAAGGTCATGCGGCTGATGCCAGGCGTCTCGCTGTGGCTGACCTGGAGGCTGTCGATGTTGAAGTTGCGCCTGCGCAGCATCCCGGACACCCGGTTCAGGACGCCGGGTTTATCGCGCATCCAGGCGACAAGAGTGTATTGCATTGGTTTCCCCCGTGACGATTCCTTTTCTCAGTTTCCGCAGGCTCCAACCGAACGGGCAGTTGCGAACCGCCGGCAATTTGGTTGGCAGGCAATTACCAGCTCGGTTGCACGCCGCTGTACCCCTGGACATGGCCGGGCTTTGGCCGCCGGATCAGTTCGTCCACTGCGGCGCCGGGCGCAACCATCGGATAGACATTCACTTCCTCTTTAACCTGGAAATCGACCAGGAACGGCCCATCGGTTGCATGAGCCTGCTCCAGGACAGACACAACTTCGCTCGGATGGCGGACCGCGGCCGCGGGGATGTCGTAGGCGTCGGCAAGTTTAACGTAGTCCGGTGAAAGAATCGGCGTTCCCACATAGCGCTTGTCGTAAAAGATCTGCTGCCACTGGCGCACCATGCCCAGGAACCCGTTGTTGATAATCGCGATCTTGACCGGCAGCTTCTCCTGCTGGATGGTGGCCAGCTCCTGCAGAGTCATCTGGAATCCGCCGTCACCGGCCACGCACCAGACCAGCGCCCCCGGATCGGACATCTGCGCGCCCAGGGCCGCCGGCAATGCGTATCCCATCGTGCCAAGGCCGCCGCTGGTTAGCAGCATTCCGGCCTGTTCGTGAATGTAGTACTGGCTCTCCCACATCTGGTGCTGGCCGACGTCGGTGACAACGATTACGCGCTTGTCGGTCCGCTCGGTAGCATGCCACAGCTGCCGGATAACGTAGGGAGGTATCAGCTCTTCGACCTCAAATTGGATAATGTCGGCCTCGTCCGTCTCCGAACGCCACTCGTTCAGGGTGTCTACCCACTCCTGGTGGCGCCGGTCCTCCACAAGCGGCAGATAGGCCGGCAGCGTATCAGCCAGATCTCCCACCACGGCAACGTCGGGCACGATGTTTTTGCCGACTTCAGCCTTGTCCAGTTCAAAGTGGATGATCTTGGCGTTCGCGGCAAAGCGGTCCAGCCGCCCGGTGATGCGGTCGTCGAAGCGCATCCCCATTGCGATAAGCACATCGCAGGCCTGTACCGCCCGATTTGCGAACGCCTCTCCGTGCATGCCGCCCATTCCCAGGCTCAGCGGATGCGTCTCTGGGATGTTCCCCGTGCCAAGCAGCGTCGTTACCACGGGTATGCCGGCCTTCTCTACAAGCTGGAGAAGCTCTTCGCTGGTATTCGACAGATGGACCCCGTGACCCGCAAGTATCAGCGGACGCTCGGACTTGTTTAACAGGTCGGCCGCGTCCTGCACTGCCTCAGGACTGTACTCCGGCCACGGCTCGAAACCGGGCAGGCTAATCTCGAAATCATAGCGAAAAGTGCCGCTCTCAATCTGAACATCCTTGCAGATGTCGACCAGTACAACACCCGGACGGCCTTCGCGGGCGATGTAAAAGGCCTCTTTCATCACCAGCGGCAACTCGGCAATATCGGTCACCAGGTAGTTGTGTTTGCACACAGGCTGCGACACGCCCACCACGTCCGATTCCTGAAACGCGTCCGTACCCAGCAGATTGGTCGGCACCTGGCCGGTGATCGCGACAACGGGCACGCTATCCATCTGTGCCGTTGCAAGTCCCGTAACGAGATTCGTCGCCCCCGGGCCGCTGGTGACTATGCAGACGCCTACGTCCCCCGTTGCGCGCGCGAAACCGTCGGCCATGTGCGCTGCGCACTGCTCGTGCCGCACGAGGACGTGATGGATGCGGCCGTCCGCCTCATACTCAGCAAGCGCGTCGTAAGCCGGCAAAATCGCTCCGCCCGGATGGCCAAAGACGATCCGCACGCCCTCTCGCAGGAGGGATTCCCAGATCATCTGCGACCCGGTAAACTCCTGGGGTCCCAGGTCGTATCCGCTGTCTTCCGGTTCTCTCTTGGCTAGTGCCATCCTTCACCTCCTGCTACCTGGTTCACACAATGTTGGTATAGTCAATCAGACCCACTTGGCAGCGCGTCCGCCAACCTGCTCTTGCGCGCCTGAGACGCTGCCCAGGCCGCGCTTGTTCCCTGACACACATTACTCCTACTAAAGAAAAACCCTTCCCGGTTGAGGAAGGGTCCGCACTGACCTGACCTGGAAGTCCGTTCTTCCGGACTTCTGCCTTCGCCAACCATTCAAGGCCGAGAGCCGCTTACAAGAAGGGCTACAAGGCCGAGAAGAAGGACCGTAAGGCTGATAAGCAGGTTCAAGACAGAGATGCTGCTCATTTTCATTGAAAATTGGCGACAGATTCGGTCGCGAGTCGATAGCTTCGCTCTATTATATGCAGATTGAGGAGTTGTGCAACTTCTGATTCAGCCAATCTGCAGTGACGCCTGTGACTGTCTGTAGCTCTTGCGGTGCCGGCGGATGTATTGGGTCACTATGTGCTATAATCCCCTACGAAGCAGCACGGCTAGGGAGAACTACGGAGACTGTGTCGAATGGCAGACCGGATTCATATGTTGGAGCGACTCACAGCTGTCTTTGACGAAAGTCAGGCCCAAGTACTGACAGAAGTCATCTACAGTTCTTACAATGACCTTGTGCGTCGCGAGGACTTTAGTGAACTCAAAGAAATCGTCCGCGATTTAGGTGAATCGCAGCAGCGTACAGGGCAGCGGGTCGGGGAGCTGGCAGAGGCGCAGCAGCGTACGGAGCAGCGCGTCGAGGCGCTGGCGGAGGCGCAGCAGCGTACGGA
The DNA here is from genome assembly GCA_022821545.1 of Caldilineaceae bacterium. Taxonomy (GTDB): domain Bacteria; phylum Chloroflexota; class Anaerolineae; order Caldilineales; family Caldilineaceae; genus Bin5. The sequence goes on along the minus strand of JAJEDJ010000015.1, from coordinate 6,251 downwards.
GCAGCGCGTCGAGGCGCTGGCGGAGGCGCAGCAGCGTACGGAGCAGCGCGTCGAGGAACTGGCGGAGGCGCAGCAGCGTACGGAGCAGCGCGTCGAGGAACTGGCAGAGGCGCAACAGCGTACGGAGCAGCGTGTCGAGGCGCTGGCGGAGGCGCAGCAGCGTACGGAGCAGAGTGTTGACGAGTTGGGAGAAGCGCAAAGTCGAACCGAAACTGCTGTCCAGAGTCTGGCCCGGGAAGTAGGCGGCTTGAGCAATCGGTTAGGCGGCGACCTGGAAGATGTGGCCGCGATCGTGATCGAGGACGCGTTGCATCGTGAGCTTGGCTGGGAGGTCGAGGAGTTGAGCCGAGTATGGCAAACCAGGGACGGCCTGGATGAGGAGATCGACGCCTTTGGAAGAGCGTATGACCCATCCCGACCAGATACAGCTCTTTGGATCGTTGGAGAGGTGAAGTTCAATCTAACGATGCGGGACTTGGACCGGTTCTCCAAGTTGGTGGCGCGTGCCGGCTCACATTTGGACGGTGAAGTCGTTCCGGTCTGCTTCTGTTACAGGATCCGACCTGCAGTTCAGAATAGAGTACTCGAAAGTGGTTACCGGCTTGTAATGTCAAGTGGGCGCATGCCGCAAGGAAGCAACGGGATCCCTGCTACTTCCCCGCCGTGAGCACGGGATCTCCCACCTCCATTTGCCAGCGGGCCAACTCCTCTTCCAGTCTCTCCTTCTCTGTCGCGACTAACGCGTCCTCTGAAAGGTCGTTCAGTTCCCAGGGGTCGGACGCCAAGTGGTAGAGTTGAGTTCGATCACTGCCCTGCTCTCCGTCCTTACTGTACCGAATCAATTTCCACTCCTGATCCTGAATCATCCGCTGGACGTGCTTGTAAACGGAATACAGGTATGGTCTGGTTTCAGCAACAGTTCCCTCCATCAACGGCAAGAGGGAATAGGCATCAGAACTCGCAGGTATCTCCAACCCTGCAAGTTCACACAGAGTCGGATACACATCATAGGTATGTGTGAGCGCGTCAATCTGCTTGCCGCCAGGCACGCCGGGCCCGCGTAGAATCAATGGGACGCGCACGCTGTGATCGTACAGATTCTGTTTGCCCAAAAGGCCGTGCTGGCCGACGGACAGCCCGTGATCGGCGGTGTAGACGATTATCGTGTCTTCAGCCAGCCCCATACGGGCAAGGGCCGCCAGAATTTCGCCGATCTTCTCGTCCATATCGGAAATCATGCCGTAATACTCGGCAATATGCCGCCGCGTATCTTCCGGAGTTCGCGGAAAGCCGGCCAGCTTCTCGTCGCGTACGCTCATCTCCCCGTTGTCAAAAGGATGGATCCCTGCGAAATTGGCAGGCAGGGGCATTGCTTCCGGCCTGTAAACGCCGGCCCAATCCTGCGGTGGCGTGCGGGGGTCGTGGGGCGCGGTGAACGCGCAGTACAGAAAGAACGGGCGGCTCCCGTCTTGTCGCTCAAGAAAGCGAATGGCCGCATCTCCGAACAGGTCGGTCGAAAACTGGTCGCCTATCCGCTGCCGGCTATTGTCATAAGCGCCGGTCGGGTCAAAGTCCTGAACGGGGACTGCGAAGTGGCTGTCCATGCCCCCGAAAAACAGGTTCTCCACCTCGCTGAAGGAACGGGCAAAGCTGGCGGCGTCATTGTGCCATTTCCCGGTGGCGAAGGTGGCGTACCCGTTCTGTCGGAAAAGTTCGGCCAGGTAGGTATGTCCGGGCTCCAGCGCATTCAGAGTCTCGCGGTCGTTCATGTCGTTGCCGAGCGAAGCTCGGAAGACATGCGCGCCGGTGTGAATGCAGGCCCGCGTCGGGACGCAGACTGCTCCGCTCAGACTGCCCATGTGGCAGTTTCGGTGGAAGGAAACCCCCTCCGTGCAGAGGCGGTCAAGCGTCGGCGTCCGAACTATGGGGTCGCCGTAGGCCCTGATCGCCGACGCGCGGTGGTCGTCGGCGATCAGAAACAGAACGTTGGGCTGCTTAGACATTTGACGTACGCTTCGACTCTAAAGTGAAATGCTTGGGCTCTTGGATTTTGTTCGGGTTGGGGGTTCGACCGGCCGGCCAGGTGAGGAACGCAGTCTGCTCGCCCCCGTCACTCCTGTTCCATGAACTGCCGCTGGTACAGGGTGGCATAGAGGCCGCCTTCTTCCAGCAGCTCGTCATGGGTCCCTCTACTGACGATTTCACCGTCCTGCATGGCGCAGATCAGGTCGGCTCTCCGGATCGTGCTCAACCGGTGGGCGATTACGATGGCGGTGCGACTGCTTAGCAGTCGGTCGAGAGCTTCCTGTATCAAAGCCTCCGTCGCAGTATCCACGCTTGCGGTGGCTTCATCCAGAATCAGGATTCGAGGATCGGCCAGCACTGCCCGTGCAATGCAGATCAACTGTCGCTGGCCCATTGACAGGTTGGCCCCGCCTTCAAGGATTTCAGTTTCGTAGCCGTTAGGCAGGTCCGCGATGAATTCGTGCGCATTGGCCTGCTTCGCCGCCTCTTCAACGGCTCCGGCCTCTATATCCGGCAGGCCGAAGCGGATATTGTCGAGCACAGTTCCCGCAAACAGAAACGGCTCCTGGGAGACAATTCCGGTCTGCCGGCGCAGGGACTGTTGCGTCACCGTTCGCACGTCGATATCGTCGATCAGCACCTTCCCCTTGCTGACGTCATAGAAGCGGGCCACCAGATTGGCAATAGTCGATTTGCCTGCGCCGGTTGGACCAACCAGGGCAACCGTCTGCCCTGCCTCGATCAACAGGTTTACGGCGTGCAATACCGGCACGTCGCTGCCGTAAGAAAAGTGAACCCGACGCAACTCAATACGGCCCTCAATCGTCGGCATCTCCTTGCCATCCGCTGGATCGGCCACCTCCGGCCGGGCGTCCAGTAGTTCCAGAACACGTTCGCCGCCGGCCATCGCCGACTGCATCGTTGTGTACAGCTGACTCAGTTCCTGAATCGGCTGGAAAAACCTCGTGACGTAGGCCAGAAAGGCCACCAGTACACCGATTTCCACGGCACCTTGCGCCACCGCCCGGCCCCCGAACCACAGCACAATGGCAGTTGCCAGCACTGCCAGAAACTCTACGGTCGGCAGAAAAATGAAAGAGAGCGACATCGCATCGACAAAGGCGGTTCGGTTCTCTTTGTTGGCGTCGTCAAAGCGATCGCGCATCGCCTCCTCCTGCGCGAAAGCCTGTATGACCCGCATCCCGGCCAGGTGCTCCGCCAGCGTGCCGACAACACCTGCCACACTCTGTCTCGTTTGCCGAAAAGCGACTTTAGCCTTCCGTGAAAACAAGAAGGTAGCCGCCAGCATCAGCGGGATGGTACTGAATGTAAGCAAGGCAAGCGATGGACTCAGCACCAACATGACGATGATGATTCCGACAAGGACGAGAATGTCGCCGATCAGAGTGATCAGTCCCTGCGACAGCAGTTCGTTGATCACCGCCACGTCGCCAATGACCCGTGAAATCGTCACCCCTACGATGTGACGGCTGTGATAGCCCAGTGAAAGGGCCTGCAGGTGGCGCATGAGTTGTCCTCGCAGAGTGGACAGCACCCTTTGCCCCACCCACGACAACAGAAAACGCTGACCGGACGCCGCTCCAAACAGCGCCAGAAACAGGACCGCCATGACGATCGATATCTGCGCAAGTCCACCCAGATTTTCTGAGGCGATGTAACGGTCTATCGCCACCTTGAGCAGAAGGGGAATGCCCAGTGTCGTACCGGTGACGACGAGCATCAGCGCAAAAGCGCCCAACATCTTGGCCCTATGCGGCCGCAGGTAGGTCAGTAGTCTACCCACCACCTGCCCGTCAAAGGCCTTGCCGTCGGCCTCGTTCGCCATATTGCGCAGAAGGCTTTGAGGTCCGCCGCTGCGTCCGGTTGATCCAATGGAAATAGACATCTTTTATCTTTACCGGCCCTGCTCTTACCGGTTACTGCAGACTGGCAGCTACGCCGCCTAATGCGCTTCGATCTTTTCCAGCTGTTCCTCGTAGATCCTGCGATACAGCTCCGATCTCTCGAACAGCGACTCATGATTGCCCGCAGCCGCGATTCGACCCTTTTCCAACATCAGAATCTGGTGGGCCATCCTTACGGTGCTGAGACGCTGTGCGATAATGACCGATGTGCGCCCCTGCATCAGATTTGACAGGGCCTTCTGGATCAGGTGCTCGGTCTCGGTGTCCACACTGGAAGTGGCGTCGTCGAGAATCAGTATGCGTGGATCTGTAAGCAGAGTTCGAGCGATGGCTACTCGTTGCCTCTGACCGCCGGACAGCGTTGCGCCGCGCTCACCCACTCTGGTATCGTAGCCGTCCGGAAAGCTCTCGATGAACTCGTGCGCCTGCGCCGCCTTGGCCGCCTCAACCACCTCCGCGTCGCTGGCGCCCGGCCGCCCAAAGGCGATATTCTCGCGTATCGTGGTGGCAAAAAGCGTGGATTCCTGAAGAACAATGCCAATCTGACCGCGCAGAGAGTCAAGCGTCGCGTTGCGGATATCCTGGCCGTCAAGCAGAATGCGCCCTTCCGTCGGGTCATAGAAGCGGGGAATCATGTTTATGATCGATGACTTGCCCGAACCGGTCGGCCCGAGCAATGCAAGGATCTGGCCCGGTTTGACCTCAAAGGAAATATCGCGTAGCACACTGTGGGGCCGGGCATAGCTGAAGGAAACACTCTCAAACTGCAGGTGGCCGCGGACCGGCTCCAAAGACACGGCGTCAACCGCCTCCTTTACCTGCGTCTCTTCGTCCAGGATTTCGAATACGCGTTCCGCCGAGGCGCCGGCCATGGCAATGGAGGGAATCAGGAACCCGAGCCTCCGGATCGGAGACGTCAACTGCGCTAGATAGGTGATGAAGGCGACCAACTCGCCCAGAGTCAACGACCCCCGGATCACCAGGTAACCCCCCAGCCAGATGATTACTACGGTGGCTAAGTTGGCAATCAGGTCCAGCATCGGGATGTTCAAGGCAGTGAGCCGGGCCGTAGCCGCGGCCAGTCCGAACCACTTCTGATTCTCGGTCTCAAATCGGTCGATCTCAGCATCTTCCTGGGCGAACGCCTTGACAATGCGGGCGCCGCGCAGATTCTGTTCCAGCCGGGTCGTGAGGACGGCCAGCTGCTGCTGAATCTCCACTGATAAGGGACGGTATAGGGCGCCAAAACTCATGGCGCGGTGCGCCAGGACCGGCATCGTCAGCATGGCCAGAACGGCCAGTAGGGGGTTCATGATGACCAGCGCCGCAGCCGAGCCAACAAGCAGGACAACGCCATTCGCCAGTCCCAGGATCGAACGACCGGTGAGCATGCGCAGCCTTTCCACGTCCTGCATCGACCGCGACAGGAGCTGGCCTGATTCGGTCCGGTCGTGGTAGGCAAATGAGAGTTCAGTGAGCTTGGCGTGCAGTTCGCGGCGCAGGTCGTAGGAGACTCCCTGCGAGGCGGTCTCCGCAAACAGGCTGGAGCAGAATGTCAGCAGACCGCGCAGAGCCGTGAGCCCCAACAGCCCCAGGACCGACCAGGTCAAGAGTTGAAGGTCGTTCTGGCGGATGCCCCTGTCTACAATCCAGCGAATAAACTGAGGCGTGACAAGAAGGATCGCAGTGGTGCCGAGCAAGGAGATGTATGCGGCGACAGTCAACCGCAAGTACGGTCGGAGGCATTTGAGGGCCCGCAACAAGAAGCGGCGGTTCTGGTTTGGACTGGACAGTCTCGCCAAGTTCCTGGAAAGGGTTGCCATTCTTCAAATCCGGTTTAGTAAGGTAGCGTGGCGAACCCATTGTATCACATTACCTTGTCTAGGCGCTATTGCCGGCGCAGCCGGTCCAACTCGTCTGCCATCGCCCGTATCTTCTCGGCGGCGCGTTGGGCTTCGGCCTGGCGGGCGGCTGCTTCCTCTTCCATTCGTTGCTCCGCGGCCCGGCGCGCCGCAGCCTCCGCATCGGCTCGTTGCGCTTCGGCTTCCGTTCGTTGCTCTGCCGCCCGGCGCGCCGCAGCTTCGGCGTCGGCGCGTTGCGCTTCGGCTTCCGGTCGTTGCTCTGCCGCCCGGCGCGCCGCTGCTTCGGCTTCAGCCCTGGTGACGGCGATCTTATGGTCCGGTATCACGTAGCCGGAGTAGACGTCGTCCAGCGCCAACTCCACCAGGTCCCGCTGCCGGCGCAGATCCCGCATCCGAAACTGCAGCCCGGGCAACAGCTCCGAAGCGACGACGCCCTCAG
>JAJEDJ010000038.1 GCA_022821545.1 Caldilineaceae bacterium | reverse complement strand
ATCCTCAACAGCAACCCTGTCCCGTGGGGCGGCATCGACCGGCGCCATTTCGACGGCGTCTGCGACATGGTGGTGGAGGCCGTCTCCGACTCCACGCGTGCGGAGCTGCTCCGGGATACCGAAGAGAAGAGGCGGGACTATGCGCTGGCCGGCGTGAAAGAGTACTACATACTCTACCCCGGCCGCGAACACATGCGCTTCTACCGCCTCATCGCTAGCGGACACTACCAGGAGATACAGCCCAACGCAGACGGCGTCGTCGCTTCGGACCTGTTGCCCGGGCTGCAGTTTCGGATGCAGGATCTGCGCCGGCAGCGGGACCTGGTCGAGCTCGCGCTGGACGACGTCTACTCCGGCTACGTGATACCGGACCATAAGATCGCCGTCAACAAGGCTGAAGCCGAAGCTGCGGCGCGCCAGTCCGAAACGCAGCGAGCCGACGCCGCGGAGCAACGAACGGAAGAAGAAGCCCAACGCGCCGACGCCGCGGAGCAACGAACGGCAGAAGAAGCGCAGCGCGCCGACGCCGCGGAGCAACGAACGGCAGAAGAAGCCCAACGAGCCGATGCAGAGGCTGCCGCCCGCCAGGCCGAAGCCCAACGCGCCGACGCCGAAGCCCAACGCGCCGACGCCGAAGCAGCCGCCCGCCGAGAAGCCGACGAGAAGGCGCGGGCGCTGGCAGACGAGTTGGACCGGTTGCGCGGGCAATCCTCCTGATTGCCTGGCGCAAGTTACCCGATCGGCGCAGCCGCGATGCCGGAGGAGGCAGCATGGATTCCAATGAAGCCCTGCATAACCAGTCCCAGACGGAAGCGTCCCAAACGGAGCCTCTCGCGCCGCCCGTCAACCCCTTTGCCCCCGACGATGGCCGCTACGTCACCCTGGAAGAGTATTGGGACAAGTGGTACGAAAACCCCTACCCGGACATCGACGTCAGCTACGAATGGAATAATGGCAGACTGGAGGCCAAACCCTCGCACAACGCGCCGCAAATCGTGCTCTGCAACTGGTTTCTCGATCTTCTGCACCGTTATATCAGTACCTATCCCATTGCAGAGCTGATCAACCTGGAGACCGGCTTTGTCCTGACGATGGAGGACCCCGCCGACCCTTCAGGACAGCGCAAGGCGGTGCGCAAACCGGACATCGGCGTCATCCTCAACAGCAACCCGGTATCATGGGGAGATATCGACCAGTACCATTTCGATGGCGTCTGTGACATGGTCGTCGAAGCGATCTCCGATGCCACGCCGGCTGAGGTGCTCCGGGATACCGAAGAAAAGAGGCGGGACTATGCGCTGGCCGGCGTGAAGGAGTACTACATCCTCGACCCTAGCGGCGAGCATATGCGCTTCTACCGCCTAATCCCTGGAGGACGCTACGAGGAGATAGAGCCCGACGCAGACGGCGTAGTCGCTTCGGACCTGTTGCCCGGGCTGCAGTTTCGGATGCAGGATCTGGGCCGGCAGCGGGACCTCTTGGAGCTGGCGCTGGACGACGTCTACTCCGGCTACGTGATACCGGCCTATAAGATCGCCGTCGACAGAGCTGAAGCCGAAGCAGCCGCGCGCCGAGAAGCCGAAGCGCAACGCGTCGCCGAGAAGATACGGGCGCTGGAAGACGAACTGGAGCGCCTGCGCCGCCAATCCTCCTGATTGCCCGGAGCAAGCCCCATCGGCACATCGCCGCCGCCGAATCCGCCAGCAAACATGCTGTCCGCCTCCGCCTCAATCAAGCCCAAACCTGACCCTCTTGCCATCCGGCCTTGCCTGACCTGGCAAACAACCAGTACGGCTCCCAAAATGCCCCCGGCGTTGGCTAAAGCGTGACTTCAGGCTACAATGGCCTTGGTGTTGTAAAGCATTGCCCGCGATGAACGATGCAAAGCCTAATGAATAAACCGGGCAGTGCCATCACGCAAAGCTTGCGTGGCATGGCGCTGTGCCACCCGGACACAATCAAAGTTCATTTCGACCCGGACTATGTCGAGCGCCTGGCCCCCGCCCGTTCCGGCAAAGTCGCCGTGATCAGCGGTAGCGGCAGCGGACACGAACCCTTGCCCATCGGTTACGTCGGTCTTGGCATGCTCGACGCTGCCTGCCCCGGCCCCATCTTTACCAGCCCTTCCCCCGTTCAGCTCTTGGCGGCCGTCCATTCGGTCGACCACGGCGGCGGCGTCCTCTTCGTCGTAAAAAACTATTCCGGCGGCGTGCTCAACACCGAGCTGACCATCGAAATCGCCTCGCAGGAGGGAATCGACGCCCGCTACGTGCTCGTCAATGACGACGTATCCATCCCAAAAGTCGCCAACCGCCGCGGGCTCGGCGCAGCTACCCTGGCCTGCAAAATCGCCGGCGCCGCCGCTGAATCCGGGTATTCCCTGGACGCGGCGGTCCGCGTAACCCGGCGGGCCATAGCGGCCTCCCGCAGCATGGGTGTCGGGACCAACGTGAACACACTCCCCCGTAACGGCCCCGCAGACAATCTGGCCGACGACTCAATCGAGCTCGGCGTAGGCATTCACGGCGAGCCCGGCGAAGTTCGTTCCGTGACCAAGGGAATGCCCGAAATCGTCGACCTGATTGTTCAACCCATTCTCGATGACCTGCCCTTTGCTTCCGGTGATCGCGTCCTGCTCCTGATTAGCGGGATGGGCGGTACGCCGCCCCTGGAGTTGTACCTCTTTTCCGAAGCAATTCACGAAATACTGGCTGAACGTCGACTTCGCGTCGAGCGCCAGCTGATCGGCAACTACCTTACCTGCCTCGGCCGCGGCGGGTATACCATATCTCTGATGAGACTGGACGACGAGCTGCTCCGGCTGTGGGATGCCCCCGTGCATACACCCGTCCTGCACTGGTGACGAACCGGCCCGTGGACTACGGAACACAAAAATGGCCCAGGAGATCACAACCAATCAACTGCGTAAATGGCTGCTGGCTTACGCCGCTCGCATCATCGAAAACGAAGACCATCTCACCGAATTGGATACCGCCATCGGTGACGCAGACCACGGCGTCAACATGCGCCGCGGTATGGGTAAACTGCAGGAGCGCCTCCGGGACGAGGGGCATTCCGAAGACGTCAGCGCCTTCCTGCGCTCCGTCGCCATGACCCTCATCAGTGGCGTCGGCGGCGCCGCCGGTCCTCTGTACGGGACCTTCTTCCTGCGCGCCGCCACCAGCCCCACCAACGGCAGCTCCGTCGATCTGGAACAGCTGACCCAGATGTTCCGCTACGGCCTTGACGGTCTCCAGCAGCGGGGCAAAGCCCAGGCCGACGACAAGACCATGATCGATACAATTCAGCCCGCCGTCGAGGCTATGGAGGCCGCGCTGGCAGCCCACCAGAGCGCCGCCGTCGTTCTCGCCGCTGCCCGGCAGGCCGCCCTCCTGGGCATGAAACGTACGATTGAAATCGAGGCCAGAAAAGGTCGCGCCAGTTACCTTGGTCCCCACTCCATCGGTCATCAGGACCCCGGCGCCACCAGCGCTTACTTTCTGTTCGAGACCGCCGCCGAGGTCTTCACGTCAACTGGTGCCGACTGATGCCTCAACTGATCGCTGCAATCGATTCCGGCACCACCAGCACCCGCTTCATGCTCTTTGATCATTCGGGCGCCGTCGTCGGCTTCGAACAGCGGGAACACCGGCAGATCTTCCCCCGCAGCGGCTGGGTCGAACACGACCCCCTCGAAATCTGGCAGCGCACACAAGAGGTCATCCGGGCGACACTCTACAAATGTGACGTCCGGCCCAGCCAGATCGCCGCCGTCGGCATCACCAACCAGCGCGAGACCGCAGTCGTCTGGGACCGTACCACCGGTCAGCCCGTCTGCAACGCCATCGTCTGGCAGGACACGCGCACCGACTCCATCTGCCGCCGCCTGCAGGAGGCCGGCCGCGCCCCCGCTTTCCGCAAGAAGGCCGGACTGCCGCTCGCAACCTATTTCTCCGGGCCCAAGTTCCGCTGGATTCTCGAAAACGTCGAGGGCGCACAGGCCCGGGCCGATGCCGGCGAACTGATCTGCGGCACTGTCGACAGCTGGCTCATCTGGCAGCTCACCGGCGGCGACCGCATCCACGTCACCGATCCCACAAACGCCAGCCGCACCATGCTGATGGACCTGGAAGGCCTCTCCTGGGATTCGGACCTGCTCGATATACTGGCGATCCCGCCCTCGATGTTGCCCGAGATCCAGCCCAGCAGCGCGCCTGCCTTCTACGGCGCGACCGCAACCGACGGCCCCTTCAACGCCGCCATTCCAATCTGCGGCAACTTGGGCGACCAGCAGGCCGCCACCGTCGGCCAGACCTGCTTCAACCCGGGCGAGGCCAAGAATACCTACGGCACCGGCTGCTTTATGATCCTGAATACCGGCGATGAGATCGTCTATAGCCGCAACGGGCTGCTGACCACCGTCTGCTACCAGATGGGCGAATCAGCCCCGGTCTACGCCCTCGAAGGCTCTATTGCCATGGCCGGCGCCACTGTCCAATGGCTGCGTGACGAACTTCAGTTGATCGGCTCGGCCGCCGAAACCGCCGGGATCGCCCGGAGCGTCGACGATACCGGCGGCTGCTACCTGGTGCCCGCCTTCAGCGGCCTGTTCGCCCCCCACTGGCGCAGCGACGCCCGCGGCGTCATCGTCGGCCTCACCCGCTACGTCAACCGGGCCCACGTCGTACGCGCCGCGCTCGAATCCATCTGCTACCAGACGCGTGAAGTACTGGATGCGATGAACGCCGATAGCGGCGTGCCGTTGCGCCGCCTCAAGGTCGACGGCGGCGCTACCGTCAACGACGTGCTGATGCAGATGCAGGCCGACATTCTGGGAACAACGGTGATCCGCCCCCGCATCGCCGAAACAACTAGCCTCGGCGCGGCCTATGCAGCCGGCCTGGCTGTCGGTTTCTGGCCCGACCTGGATGCACTGCGCACGCAGTGGCGGGAGGACAAGGTCTGGCAGCCGCAGATCGACGAAACCGAACGCGCCCGGGGTTACGCCGGCTGGCAAAAGGCCGTCGAACGCACGCTCAACTGGGAGGAGTAAGCGTCGCAGTGTCCGTTAATCGCAATGCGCCCCGGCTGGGGAGCCAATCTTGATAGGTCTCGTGATCGTCTCCCACAGCGCCAAACTTGCCGCCGGCGTACATGAGCTGGCCGCGCAGATGGCCGGTTGTCAGGTCGCCATAGGTCAGGCCGGCGGCCTCTCGGACGGCGGTGAGACACTTGGCACCGACGCCTCCAGGGTGCTTTCCGCCATTGATGAGGTCTGGTGTGAAGACGGCGTGCTCCTGTTGATGGATCTGGGCAGCGCTGTCATGTCGGCTGAACTGGCTCTCGAAATGTTGCCGGAAAACCGGCGGCGGAACTGTCTCCTGAGCAACGCGCCCCTCGTGGAGGGCGCCATCGTCGCTGCCCTTCACGCCAGCCTTGGCGAACCCTTGCAGGCCGTGAACGCCGTCGCCGAGGCCGCGCTGGCCGCGCCGAAACTTGACCGCGCCGGCTGAGCGCATCGATCCGCCGCACACTTGGAACGCTGAGATGGAGAATCGATCTTCACAGGCAGGCCCTCAGGACCAATGCGTTGAGGGCAAACAACAGGACAGGGAGCGCGGGTTGAGCAACAACGCCCGCTCCCCTCTGCCCGGCGACCGCGCCGCGCATCCGCAGACGCCGCGTCAGCCGTCCAAATGCGTCGTGGTCACCGTCAGCGATCCCCGCGGCCTCCATCTCCGCTCCGGCAGAGATGTGGTTCGCATCGCCAGCCGGTTTCAGGCGCGGATCACCGCCGCCAACCTCAGCCGTAACTCCGGTGCCGTCGATCTCAAAAGCATTCTCCAACTCATGCAGCTTCAGGCCCGCCAGGGGCATTCCCTGCGCCTGGCCGCTTTCGGCCCCGACGCCGACGCAGCCATCGAGGCGCTCTGCTCCCTCTTCTAGATGCCAGCGAGTAAACCTGTGCAGCAGCTTTTCCACGGCCTTTCGGCGGCGCCCGGGGTCGGTATCGGAAACATATACAAATACGCTCCGGCCGCCCCCGACGATACCGGCGGGACGCCCGCGCCGCCGGCCGGCGACCCCGAAGAAGAGTGGGAGCGCTTTCTGGCGGCCCGTCTTCTCGTCGATGAAGAGCTGGCCCGGCTGGCCCGGATCGGACAGAAGGCGACCGCGGAGATCTTTCTCGTTCACCGCGAAATCCTCCATGACAGCACGCTCACCGACGCCGTGCGCGCCGCTATCGACGCCGGCGCCGACGCCGCTCGCGCCACCCGGCAGGCCACCGCTGACCTGGTGCGGCTCTTCCAGGGCCTCAGCGATCAGTATTTCGCCAGCCGCGCCACCGACATCCGCGACGTGGGCCAGCGCCTCGTCTTCCGCCTCGGCGGAATTACCCCCGCCCGCCAGCTGAACCCCCTCCCCGACGGTACTATCCTGCTCGCAGAGGACCTGACAGCGTTCGACACAACCCACCTCGACCAGGCCCGCGTCGTTGGCATCGCCCTCGCCGCCAGCACCCCTACTGCCCACACAGCCATCCTCGCCCGCAGTCTGGGCATCCCCCTCGTCTGCAGCGCAGGCGCGCAAATCCTGCAGCTGCACTCCGGTATGTTCGCTGTGGTCGATGGAATCCGCGGCCGCCTCCTCGTCGACCCCGATGAGGAGAACCTCGAACAGTACGAGTTGACCCGTTCCCGCCTGCGCCGCTTCCAGGCCGAGGCGCTCTCACAGTCCCACGAACCCGCCCTCACCCCCGGCGGCGAACGCATCCCCGTGCGCGTGAACGTCAACAGCCGTGATGATCTCCTCCACATCCACCCCAGCGGCGCCGAGGGTATCGGTCTCCTCCGCACCGAAAACCTCTTTCAACACCGGACCAGCCCGCCGACCGTGGCCGAGCAGCTGGCCGCCTACCAGGATGTCCATTCCTATACCAATAACCACTCTCTGACAGTGCGCCTGCTTGACATCGGCGGCGACAAACCGGTTGCCTATCTGCAGCCTCCCGCCGAAGCCAATCCCTTCCTCGGCGTGCGCGGCATCCGCCTCCTGCTCCGCCACCCGCAAATGCTCATCGACCAGGCCCAGGCGCTGATAGAGCTGGCCCAAAACGTATCGCCCGTCGACCGCATTCGCATTCTGATCCCCATGATTTCCAAGGTGAACGAGGTCCGCCAGACTTTGGAGCTGCTTGAAGAGATTCCCGGCTACCGGCATTGCCGCCGCAAACTCGGCACCCTTGAAGTAGGCGTCCTGATCGAAGTGCCGTCCGCCGCTCTCCTCGCCCACCACTTCGCCTCGCAGGTCGACTTCCTCAGCATCGGCACCAACGACCTGGCCCAATATACCCTCGCCGCAGACCGCGTGAACAGCGCCGTCGCCACCCTGGCAACCCCCCTCGACCCCTCCGTGCTGCGCCTGATCGCTCTGACCTGCGAAGCGGGCCGCGCCGCCGGCATCCCCGTCGCCATCTGCGGTGAAGTCGCCGGCGACCCTTCCGTGCAGCCCCTGCTCCTGGGCCTCGGTCTCAATGAAATCAGCGTGGCCGGCCCGGCCGTTCCCCTGGTCAAATCCGCCATTCGACGCGTGGACGTGGACGCGGCCAGAGAGCTCGCTGCCACGGCGCTCAAGTGCAGCCGCGCCCAGGAAATCCATCAGCTTCTCCATGACATTGGATAGCGCCCGATGAAGAGGATGCAGACCGAGATCCTCGTGATCGGCGGCGGCGCTACCGGTACCGGCGTCGCCTGGGATGCCGCCTTGAGGGGATTCCGCACCGTCCTCGTCGAAAAACGCGACCTGACCCATGGCACGACCGGGCGCTACCACGGCCTCCTCCACAGCGGCGCAAGATACGTACTGAAAGATGCCGCCAGCGCCGTCGAGTGCATCAGCGAAAACCGCATCCTGCGCCGTACCCACACCCACTGCATCGAAGACACAAGCGGTTTCTTCGTCGTTGCCCCCGAAGATGAAGACGACTATCCCGATCGCTTCGCGGCCGCCTGCCGCCGCCTCGACGTCCCCTGCACTGAGATCCCGCCGGGCGCCGCCCTCCGCCGCGAACCGCTGCTGAACCCGCGCATCAGCCGCGTTTTCGAACTGCCCGACGCCGCCGCCGACAGCTTCCTCGCCACCCACGCCACCGCCCAGGGCGCCCGCCAGGCCGGCGCAACGCTGCTGCCCTACCACGAGCTTACACGCCTCCACCTCTCCGGCGGCGACGGCAACCGCGCAGTCTCCGCCGCCACCGTTCTCGACACGGTCTCTGGCCGGGAGCTGCGCATAGACGCCGACCTCGTTATCAACGCCGCCGGCGCCTGGTCCGGCTGGGTCGCGGCCCTGGCGGGCGTCGAAGTGAAAATGATTCTTGGCAAAGGCGTGATGCTGGCCACCAACGCCCGCCTGACCAACACCGTCATCAATCGCTGCAAAATGCCCGGCGACGGCGACATTCTCGTCCCGATTCACACCGTCAGCGTCATCGGCACGACCGACGTGCAGGTGGCTGACCCCGAAAACCTCTCCATCGAACAGTGGGAAGTTGACCTGATGCTGACCGAAGGCGATAAACTGGTGCCCGGCCTCAGCCGCAGCCGCATCCTGCGCGCCTGGGCCGGCGTCCGCCCTCTCTACCAGGAGACGCAACCGGCCGGCGAGCCTGCCCCGGCCGCCGGCGATCCCCGGTCGAACGGTCTGCCGGCGCAGGATTCACCCCAATACAGCCGGGACGCCACCCGCGCCCTGGCGCTGCTCAACCACCGGCAGCGGGACGGCCTGCGCGGCCTCATCACGATCACCGGCGGCAAATGGACGACCTTCCGCCTGATGGCCGAGTCCGCAGTCGATGCAGCCTGCGGCCAGCTCGGCGTTTCCCGCCCCTGCCGCACCGCCCATACACCCGTGCCCGGTGTCGAACAGGGACACTACTGGCTCGGCCACCGGCTCAACGAAGTCGAAGAGGAAAACCTGCAGTCGGAGCTGATCTGCGAATGCGAGCTGGTAACGCGCTCGATGCTGGAAGGCGCGGCCCAGCGCAACCCCACCGTCACCCTGGACGACCTTCGCCGCGACGTGCGCCTTGGCATGGGACCGTGTCAGGGCGGCTTCTGCACCTATCGCGCCGTCGGTATCCTGCACAGCCTGCGCGCCGGCAAAGCCTTGCCCGCCGCCGCCGAGTGGAACGTGGCCCACATGCAGTCCCCGGCCCATCACCACCGCGACGACACCGGTCCCGCCCCCGCAGACGATTCCCGCCGCCGCTCCGCAGCCGTCGACCCTCGCGCATCCGTTTCGCAGCCGAACCTGCTCCTGCGCGACTTCCTGCAGGAACGCTGGAAAGGCGTTGCCCCTATCTTGTGGGGACAGCAGCTGCGCCAGGAACGCCTGGACGAACTGATCTACCTGAGTATCCTGAACGCCGATCATCTGCCCGTCGATGACGAGGAAAGCCCGCTTTCTTCCTTCTTCCGTTCCGATTCCTCGCCTTCGACCTCCAATCTCTGACTCTTGCCCGCGTAAGGAAAGCGAACTTTGCAACATGAGTGAGTTCCCTGAAACCGTCTTTCTCTCCGCCGCAAACCGGTTCCCGGACTCCGTTGGCCGGCGTGCTTGATCTCCTTGTCATCGGCGCCGGCCTGACCGGCCTCTTTGCCGCATATACCGCTGCCCGCGCAGGTCTGCGCGTGCGTGTAGTCGCCCGCGGCGCCGGCTCGACCCACTGGCACGCCGGCACAATCGACCTGCTCGGCTATCTGCCAAATGGGCAGGACGCCGTCGCGAACTGGGCGCAAGCGCTCCCCGAACTGCCGCCGGCGCATCCCTACCGGCTTCTCGGCGTCGACGCGATCGCGCAGGCGCTGGACCAGTTTCAACGCCTTGTTGCCGCGGCAGGGCTTCCCTATGTTCGCGCCGGCGGCGGCATGGCTTTCACTGCGTCCAGCCCGCCGGAGGACCGGAATTTGCAAGAAAATGATCCTGCCGAACAGTTCGATGACCCCCGTCTCGGGCAAAACGGCGCGCTCATCTCACCGGTCGGTGCCGCCCGCCCCGTCTATCTCGCGCCCGCGGCCCAACAGGCAGGCAATCTTGAGGATGACCGCCCGCTGTTGATCGCCGGCCTGGACGGCATGCCCGACTTCTACCCCGCGCTGATTGCCGAAAACCTGCAAAGGCAGGGCCGCCTTGCCCGCAGCGCCTCCCTGCCCCTCGATCAGCTCACCGAAAGGCGCGATCGCAGTCCCCTGCACTTGGCCCGCCTGCTGGACCGGCCGGCAGCGCAGGCACTCCTTACCGAAATGGTGGTGAACGCAGCCGCCCCCGGCGAACGTGTCGGGCTGCCCGCAGTTTTGGGGCTGAACGACCACGCCCGCCTCCTGGAAAAAATAGACCGGGCGCTCGCCGCTCGAGACCCCGACACAGCCCAAACTCCAGACCGCCGGGGGGCGTGCGCCGCCGTTTTCGAGATTCCGACACTGCCCCCCAGCCTGCCGGGACTGCGTCTTGACACTGCCCTGCGCGCCCGCTTGGACCGCCTGGGCGTACGCGTCGAGATCGGCATGGAAGTCTGCGGGTTCCACGCAACCGGCCGGCGCATCCATTGGATCGAGACCGAAACCGGCAGTCGCCCCCTGCGCCACACGGCCCGTAACTACCTCCTGGCCACCGGCGGCATCCTGGGCGGCGGCATCCACGGTGACCGCTGCGGCCATGTAAAGGAGACCGTCTTCGACCTGCCCTTGACCGCGCCGCAGACGCGCGCCCAGTGGCTGCGCCCTCTCTTCCTGGACAAACGCGGTCACCCGGTATTCCGGGCCGGCGTCTCCGTCGATCACCGCTTTCTTCCGCTGGACCGGTCCGGCGCGCCGGTCTACGATAACCTGTGGGCTGCGGGCGCAGTCCTCGCCCACACCGACCCGATCCGCGAGCGCAGCCGCGAGGGAATCGCCATCTCAACCGGCTGCGCCGCGGCAAATGCCGTCGTCCGCGGCCAGCAACTTTAACTTACCGCGAGTTACCGCCAAATGCCTGCCACATCTCTGAACGCCGTCGGCCTGAGCCTCAACGACTGTATCAAGTGCAACATCTGCACCAGCTACTGCCCGGTCTCCCAGGTGACCGACAGCTTCCCGGGACCAAAGTACGCCGCGCCACAGTCCGAACGTTTCCGCGATTTCGGACATCCATTTTACGCCGACGACGCCGGCCCCATCTCGCGCACACTCGCCGCCGGCCGGATGCCTGACGCCTCGGTCGACTTCTGCTCCGGCTGTCGCGTCTGCAACGAAGTCTGCCCAACCGGTGTCCGCATCGCCGAAATCAACGCCCGCGCCCGCGCCCGCATCGCGGCGGCGCGCGGCCTCTCCCTGCGTAACCGGCTCCTCGGCCGCAACGAGCTGCTGGCGCGAGTTGGCAGCATCGCGCCCGGCCTCGCCAACTTCCTGCTGCACAACCCGCTCAGCCGCCGGCTCGCGGACGCCCTTTTCGGCGTGGCGGAGAAGGCGCCCCTCCCCCGCTGGCACAACGAAACGCTCAACCGCTGGCTGTCGCGTACCCGCGCCCAAAGGCTGCGCAGCCAGCAAAAAGTCGTCTACTTTCACGGCTGCGCCACGCAGTACTATGAACCCTTCGTTGGCATCGCGGCGATTCTGGTCCTGGAGCATCTCGGGTACGAAGTCATCGTGCCGCCGCAAAACTGCTGCGGCCTGCCCATGCTTTCGAACGGAGAATTCAGCGCGGCCGAGGGCTATCATCGCCGCAACGTGGCCCGCCTCATTGAATTCGTCAACGCTGGCTACCCGATCATCGGCACCAGCACCAGCTGCACCCTGACTCTCAAGGAAGAGGCCCCCGAACTGCTCGATCTGGAAAACGACGCAGACGTCCGGGCCCTCAAGCTCGCCACCTGGGATATCTTTGAATGGCTGCGCGATCGGCTCGATCAGGGCCGGCTGCCCTCCGACCTGCGTCCGCTTCACCAATCTGACCGGCCCTTCATTCTGCCTTACCATGCCCCCTGCCAGCTGCGCGCCCACCGCATCGGCAAACCCGCGCTCGACCTGCTGGCCCGGATCCCGGGCCTCGACCTGCGCGAAAGCCACGCCCGCTGCTGCGGAATCGCCGGGACCTACGGCTACAAGACCGAAAAGTACCAGATCGCCATGGATGTGGGAGCCGAGCTGTTCGACTACGTCGCGGCGCAGTCCGCAGCGTCGGACCGGGAGGCCGCGGGATCGCTTTCCTTTACCGCCTGCGACTCTGAAACCTGCCGCTGGCAGCTGGAACATGGGACAGGCATCCCGTCCCGCCACCCCATCGAGCTGCTGGCGGCAGCCTGCGGCCTCTACGACCTCCAGGCCCGGCGTCCGGCGGATGCGAACTGAGCCATGGACTCTCTCCGCCTCCTCATAATCGGCGCCGGGGCCATCGGCTGTTTTGTCGGCGGCAAGCTGGCCTCTGCCGGGCATGCCGTGACCCTGGTCGGCCGCGCCCGCACGGCCGCGGCTCTGCAAACAGGCGGACTGCAGCTGTACGCCGCCGACGGCACAGTGGAGCGCGTCCATTCGGTCAACGCGGTTGCCTCTGTTCGGGAGGCCTTTCCCGACACGTATGACGCCGCCGTCCTCGCCGTCAAAAGCTATGACACGGCAACAGTGCTGGACGAAATGGCCCCGCTGGAAGCGCTGCTTCCGCCGGCAATACTCAGCCTGCAGAACGGCGTCGGCAATGAAGAACGGATCGCCGCCCGTTTGGGCCCGCAGCGGGTCCTTGCCGGAACGATCACCGCACCCGTAGAGGTGATAGACCCCGGCGCCGTCCAGGTGACAAAGCCCGCCTTTGCCATCGGCCTGGCAGATTTCCGCGGAGATGGCGAAGGCGCGGGAAGCGGCTCTCTCCTCTATTCTCTCGCCTCCAGCTTCTCCTCCGCCGGACTCCCCGCCAGGGTACACAGCGACGCCCGCAGCATGAAATGGTCAAAGCTGCTCATGAACATGATCGGCAACGCCGCCAGCGCCATCCTCGCCGAGCCGCCCGGCGTCACCTTTGCCGACGCCCGCATCGCCGACCTCGAGATCGACGCCCTGCGCGAGGCCCTGCGCGTCATGGCCGCCGCCGGCATCCGCCCTCTGAACGTCGAAAAATACCCGCTTGGAACCCTCGCTCCCCTTTTGCGCTTCGGTCCGCGCCCGATCCTCCGGACCGCCCTGCACCGGGTCGTCGGCGGAGCCAGGGGCGGCAAAATGCCCAGCCTTTTCCTGGACCTGGAGCTGGGCAAGAGGGGCAGCGAAGTCGCCTGGTACAACGGCGCCGTTGTACGCCAGGGTGTGGAATCCGGCGTCGAAACGCCGGTCAACCGCTTGCTGACCGAAACTGTTCAACAGCTGGCGGCAGACCCGCAGCTGCGGGCTGGTTGGAGAGGAAACTTCGAACGACTCGCGGCCGCGGCCGCAAAAGCGGCTGGCTCTTAGGCCGCGGCATTTCAAGCAGGATCAGGGGCGGTCGGAGGGTAGAGCAGGGGATCGAAAGCCTAGAGGCTCGGCCCGATCAGCATGATCAGGACAAGCGCGAGGAGCGTAAAAGCTGAATACTCCAGCACAATCTTGCGGCTGAGATGGCCCTCATGCAGCGCGTGCCGGGCCAGCCCCACGAACAGGTAGAAAATCAGCAGCAGGACCAGCCCGCCGCTTGCGCCCGAAAGGGGCCAGTAGTTCAACGCCCACGCCGCTTCACCCAGTACGATCGCAACCAGCGCCGCATACATGAGCACGACGTTCACTTTGGGCGTGATGTCCCGCAGCAACTCAACCGCCAGCAGCGCGGACGTCGCGGCGATCAGGGTTCCGGAGAGCAGGCTGCGCGTTCTCGTCTGATATACCAGCAGGAAGAGGGCCAGCGCCGCGGTATAGGACAGTACGTTGAGCAGGATGCGCGCCTGTCGGTACCCCGCCGATTCCTGATCCACCGAGGCGTAAAGGTTGAACAGAATGATGGCGATTAGCCCGCCGCTGAGCAGGGCCGCGCCCGCCTGAAAAAGCTGTGACCGTGCCTCGGGCGCCAGCAGGACCGCCAAAATGGAGACCGCCGCAGGCAGCCCCCAGAACAGCCAGGTGTGCCCGCCCAACTCCGGTTCGCGGCCCGAAGAGTCCCCGGTATAGAGCGGATGCGTGCGGATCGCCCGTTCCGTTCCGCTGGCCGTGAGCAACGCGATGAAGACGGCGATCACGGTCGTCTCGCTGATCCGGACCGACATCGGCGAACCGAGCGCGTTCAGGGTAAATACAACCGTCGGCAGCCGCAAGAACAGGCTGATCGCCACCGTGGCCGCCACAGTCCACGCCAGCACGCTCACGCGCTGCACAAAGCGCCGGTCGGTGCCGTACACCGCCGCCGCGGCAGGCCGCGCCATCCCCGATGCGGCAAATGACGCACCGGCGCCCGCCTGCTGACCTGTATTCAGTTCCCCGCTGGCGCCGAACGGCGCATACCCGTTCTCAGTACCCAATTTTCGGCCTTCGGTTTCCCGTTGGAATGGATGATGATACTATGATGATGATACTATAAAGCAAAAAGAAACAACCGGAAAACAAAAGGAAACAACTGGAAACCGTAGTTGAGCGAATACGCAGATTTCGGCATCACCATAACCGGCGATAAGGCTCCTTACGCCGTCCTGGCCTCCTATCGCGGCCTGAGCGGCGCCTCCACCTTCAGCCAGGATGCCCTCCATTCCGTCTGGGTGGACTTCCTGGCGCGGCTGGACGACCCGTATCAGACACAAGGCGAAGAGCTGCTTGCCGAAATCGGCAGCAGGCTGTTTTCCGAGCTTGTCCGCGATCAAGTGCGAGACCTCTGGGCCCAGGCCCGCGCCGACCTGGATGACGGAGGACGGCTGCGGCTCAGGCTCACCCTGCACCCGCCCGCAATCGCGGCGCTGCCCTGGGAAACGCTCCACGACCCCCGCCGCAATCAGTCCTTTGCCGCCGACACCAATATCTCACTCGTTCGTACCCAGAATCTCGTAAGCCATGTCGCCCGCCCCAGGGCGCTGGAGGCGGCGCCGCCCCTCAAGATTCTGTTAGTGACCGTGGATTCAGGATTCCGGGAACACCCCATGCAGCAGCGGCCGGACGGGGCTGATCCGGGCCGCGGGCTGGCCGCAAATGTTGAGACCGAACAGATCCGTTCGGCAATCGCAGAGCTTCCCTCCGCCCGCGTCAGGCTGGATCATCTGCACGGACGCGTTACCGTTCAGCAGATCCGGGAACAGCTGGCGGAGACCCGGCCCGACATCCTGCACTTTGTCGGCCACGGCAACGAGGAAGGCCTCCTGCTCTGGGCCGGCGACGCTCCGGCACTCGTATCGGCCGCAACCCTGCGCACCGTATTGCAGCAGGCGGAATCGGTGAAACTCGTCTTCCTCAACGCCTGCCTGGCCGGGCAGGTCGACGGCGTACGACCCTTTGCCGGCATCGCCCACCAGCTGCTTCAGAGTGGTCTGCCCGCCGTGATCGCCATGCGCTACGAGATCCTGGATCGCTCCGCCGTGCAATTTGCCGCCGGGGTCTACCAGGCCCTCGTGACGGGCCGGGGCCGCGGCCGCGTCGACGCTGCCGTCAGCATTGCCCGCAACAACATGTATATCAACGACCCCAACCGCGTCGACTATGCCACGCCAATCCTCTGGCTCAATGCGGAGGACGGCCGCATTCTGCCCTTCGACGGTGCCGCGCAGACCGAGCCATCCACCTCCTCCCGCTCAATCTTCACCCGTTCACAGATGGGGAACTCCGGGTTGCGGCTCGAATTCAAGCTGGCGGAAAAGGAGGCGTGGTACAGCTCACTGCCGGAAACCATCTCCGATCCCCACCTGCCCTTCGAATATCAACGCCGCCGCCGCATCGCCGGTCTGCTGCTGAGAATCCTGCAAAAGGCGCTGGAGGAGCGGGACCAGGGCCGGGCCATCGACGTCAGGTCTGTACAAAAGCGCCTGTCTACATTTGAAGAGGAAAGGCGTCACATCCAGAATATCCTCGACCATTGCCTGGACCGTTCGTAAGACCTGATGCAGTGGCGCAGAATGCAGTGGCGCAGAATGCAGTGACGCAGAATGCAGTAGCCTGGAAGGCAGTGGCGCAGAATGCAGTAGCCTGGAAGGCAGTGGCGCAGACCGCCGTCCGACTGGTCCATCTCACCATTCTCTACGCAGTTCTCTGCTACCTGGGTGTAGAGGTCGCCCTGACGCTCAGGGACCTTCGCGAACAGGATCCCGGCGGCCTGCCGGCGGCCGTAGAGCCTCACCCCCAATCTTCCCCGGCCAGCCGGATACCCTTCATCGGCGTCACCGTCGAGCTTGAGCAATACAGTAGCCGGCATGAACGGCAGCGAGCGCTGCAGCGGCTGCGCGGCGCCGGCTTCGGCTGGGTACGCCAGCGTATCGACTGGAGCGCTGTCGAACCCCAACCGGGCGCGTTCCAGTGGGCGTGGACCGACCGGGTCCTGACCGACATCGCTGCCGCCGGACTGGTCCCGGTCATTGTGCTCGACGGCAGTCCCCCCTGGGCCAGGGACAGCAGAGACCGCCCCCCGCCAGGATCATTGGAAAACGACCTGCCATGGCGTCTGGCGCCCCCGGCGGCGCCGGAAACCTTCGCGCGTTTTGCCGCCGCCTTTGCCCGCCGCTACCGCGACACGGTCCGCTACTATCAGATCTGGGACGAACCCAACATCGCCCCCCACTGGGGAAACCGGCTGATCGACCCGGTAGGCTACGCCCGTCTGCTGCGCGCGGCGGCCGTTGCTGTCCGCGATGCCGACCCGGATGCGGTCATTCTGGCCGCTGCGCTCGCGCCTACCCAGGACCGCGGCCACACCGCCATCGACGAGGGCTTCTTCCTCCAGCGGCTCTACGCGGCCGGCGCCGCGCCCTACTTCGATGCCGTTCTGGTGCAACCGTTTGGCTTTGGAACCGCGCCCGAAGATGCCCGCAGCCGCGTCGAAGCGCTCAACTTCCGTCGCGCCGCGTGGGTGCGGCGCGTGATGGTCGCCGCCGGTGACGCGCAGACCCCCGTCTGGGCCGTCCGTTTCGGCTGGAACCGGCAAATTCAAGATCCCTGGAAGACCGTCCCGACGGCCAATCAGCTGCGCTTTACAGAGGAGGCCATCCGCTATGCGCGCGCGCACTGGCCGTGGCTGGCTGCCATGGGCTGGCCTGCCGACCGGCCCAACGCGCCTCCTTCCGATCCCCTGTGGGGCTTCTCTCTCGTCACCGCTGCTGGAAAGGATCATGCCCTGCTGTCAGTGTTCAATGACGCCGTGCAGCCAACAACTCATAGCGGACCGTTCGCAAAAGGGGACCGGCTATACGTACGTTTCGCGCTGCTACTGCTGGCTGGTGTGTTTCTTCTCTGGTGGGCCGTACTCACCTCCCGCACACTGCCGCTGCGCCGCTGGCAGGGCGTCTACCGGAACTGGCCGCTATCCGTCAAGCTGGCAGTCTGGGCTCTTCTGCTGACCGTCTACTACGTGGCAGTGTGGCCGCCCCTGATTCTCCTCTGCTGGCTCGGCGCGGCATTTCTGATCGCCGCCGAGCCGCTTACGGGACTGATGATCGCGGCCGCCGCCCTGCCCTTCCACTTTCAGCATAAAGAGCTGCGGCTCGTCGGCGCCGTCTGGGCAGTCCCCCCGGCCCAGGCCGCCCTGCTGGCCGCCCTGCTGGCTGCCCTGCCCGCCATGCTGCCTGCTCTCTCGCAGCGCGCTTTCCGCGCCAAACCCTGGCGCATCAGGACTACTCTCAAAACCATCTACCCGCTCCTCCGTTCAACATTCGCCGTTCGCAACGCGCAGTACGCCAATCTACTCGTTGCGGCCTGGATCGTGATCAGCCTGCTGGCCGCCCGCAACGTCTGGCACCGGCCAGGCTATATTGGCGGCCTCTGGGCGCTTGTTGCGGTACCTGCCCTGTTCTATGCCGGCATCAGGCTGTTTGCCGTCGCGCCGCGTCAGCAGCGGGCAGTGCTGACAGCCCTCTTCGCCGGCGGCGTTCTCGCCGCGGGCGGAGGGATCATCGACTGGCTGATCGGCGGCGGCGTTAGCGCGGACGGTGTGCGGCGCCTGATGGGACACACCTTCTCACCCAATCAGACGGCCCTCTATCTGCTGCGCACACTCTTTGTCGGTCTCGGTCTTTTGGCAACCGGCGGGCGAAGACGCGCCGCGTTTGCCGCGGGCTGTCTTCTGGCGGCCGCGGCGCTGCTTCTGACAGCCAGCCGCGGCGCCCTGCTGCTCGGCCTTCCTGCCGGCATTCTGGTCATGGTTGCCGCGGGGTCCAGGCAGGGCTGCTTCCGCCTGGGCAAGCGGAGCGCCGTTCTGCTGACGGCGCTGACAGGCCTGGCCGCGGCGGTCGGGTTGGAGTTTGTCCTGCTGTACGGGGAGCGGTTGTTGAACCTTGGCACACTGCACTCGCGCTTCGCCGTCTGGAGAGACGCCCTGGCGCTCTGGAAGCAGTACCCGCTATTCGGCGCGGGGCCGGGTGGATTCTACTGGAACTATCCCGCCTTCCTGCAGCCCTCGCCGGCGGCAGACCCTAACCTGTTGCACGCGCATTCACTCTGGTTGGAGTACGCAACCGGCTGGGGCGTGGTCGGACTGTTGTGGCTGGCCGCGCTTCTTGGCTGGCTGGTTTCGGCGCTGAGACGCTCATCGCGCCAGCCGTACGCACTGCGCCGCATCGGCCTTCTGGCGGCCCTGGTAGCCGGCCTGGCTCACGCGCAAGTCGACGCATTCGTCTCGCTTCCCGAACTGGCCGCCTGGAACTTCACTGCGCTGGCCCTCCTGTCAATCCCAAGCGACACAACCATGTGACCGCCTGTCTCAGCAGTACGGGGTTGCCATTCCCGAACGTCTACGCGGCAACCGGCGCCTTTTCTCCTGTTTCCGCGCTCAGGTAGATCGCGTCCAGCAGGTTCATGAAGGTCAGCGCTTCCGCCGGGGAAACATCGGGGGGCTGCTGGCCGCGAATGGCGGCGGCAAAGTCGCGGATCTCCCCATCAAAATCCCCGCTGCCGTGCTCCGCCCGCTCCTCTACAAAGCTGTCGCCTTCAGTGTAAATTGCGTCCAACAGGCGTCGCGTGCTCGAACGCGTCTGCCCCGAAGCCAGCCGCGTTGATTCGACTTCAACGGTCCCAGCCGTGCCCAGCACGCGCAGACGCAGGTCCCACGCCCGGTCCGCCCAGGTGGCGATGACCGCAGACGTGTCCATCTGGACCGTGACGCCCCCGGCACAGCCCACCAGAAAGCTCATGTAGTCCTCGGAGTGCCGCTCCACCTTCAGCCGCGTCGGAAACGCGCTGTGGCTGATCGCGAAGGCCCACTGCGGCTGCGGACAGCCCAGCAGGTACCAGGCCTGATCGAGGTAATGGGAGCCGTGCTGCCCCAGGGCGCCGCCCTTCAGGCCCCAGCGGTACAACCACTCCCGCCCGGCCGGAGGCTCATAGTCGAGGCCGCGCTCGCGGTAATGGTAGTGGACGCGCGCGTGGTAGGGCCGCCCAATCCTGCCGCCGGCGATAAGCAGGCGGCTCCTCTTGTTCTCCTCCTCATGGCGCATGAAGTAGGAGTAGACAAGCGTCTTTCCACTGCCCGCCGCGGCCGCATTGATCTCCTCGACGTCGGCGGCGTTGATGCCGTGCGGCTTCTGCACAAGCACATGCTTGCCTGCCTTCAAGGCGTCAAGCGCCATCGGCTTGCGCACGTCCGGCGCGGTGGCGATGCCAACCGCGTCTACCTCGTCATCGGCAAGAAGCTCACGATAGTCCCCGTAGACGCGGGCGACGTCGTTCTCCTGCGCCACCTTCCGCGCCAGTTCCCGGTCCAGGTCGGCGACCGCCCAGGCGACCGTGTCTTCGCCCGCGTGCGCGCCTTCAACCCAGGCCCGGCCGACCCGGCAGCCGACAACGCCTACCCTGATCTTGTCCGCCATGATCCTATCCGCGAGCCGGTTCGGCCATCTCCGCCCGCGCCTTGGCCGAAAGCGCCGGCAAATGGCTCTCGTGGGCCATCACCTGTTCCAGGTGCCGCATCCGCGACGGGGAAGCGGTATTGCGCATGACGTCGGAGTGCATCTGGTCCTTCCAGAAACGGGCGCCGCCTGCCACAAACTTCTCCAGCTCCTCGATCTCTTCCTGCGTCTCGCAATGGGCGCAGCAGTTGATCGTAAACATGCGCCGCGCCGTGCTTCCGCCAAACGACGAATGCATCAGGTTGTGATTGAAGGCCACAACATCGCCCGGCTGCGTCTCCAGCGCCACGTGCGGCACCTCCAGCTGCGAGATTCCCCAAAGCTCGGCAGCATCCCGCGCCTGCCGGGCCGACCATTCCTCAAGGTCCTCCCGGTGCGAGCCGGGGATCACGCGCAGACAGCCCGAATCGGACGTCAGCGAATCGAGATAGAAGGCGACCTTCAGGTATTTGCCGATCGTGTGGAAGCCATCACTGTGCCAGCGGGTGTCGCCGGTGTAAAAGTTGCCGTCACCGCCGAGATAGTTGAAGTCGTCGCCCAAAATGCTGCTGATCAGCCCATCAATGCTGGGGTGGTCAAGCAGCGTGCAGAGCCTCTCCCGCTGATCGATAAAGGGTACGATGCAGGAGCGCTGCGTTCCGTCATGCTCCTGTCCGCTGGTCGCGAAAATGGCCTCGAAGTCCTCGGTAATCCAGCCGATCTCCTCCTTCACCAGGCCGGGAAAGTGGAGAAAGCCGAAAGTTTCAAAGAACTGAAGCTGTTGTTGGCTGAGTTTCATCAGTTTGTCTCCTGAATTGTGTGGCTCAATGCTCCGGCGTGCCGCTCAGGCCACAGCCTTGTTCAGCGCCGGCATCAACTCCGTCGCGAACAGTTCGATATTGCGTAGCCAGCTTGCCTTGTCGTCCCAGTCAAAGCCCATCAGCACCAACGTGCCAAACGGGCCGCACTCCTCCCTCAGCGCCAGCAATCGCTCCAGCACATGGTCCACGTCGCCGGCGAGGATCTGCTCCGACATCCAGTAATCCATGTTGCAGTCGGCGTTCGACATCTCCAGGTCCCGCTTGAGAACGTCCCTCCCCCGGCTCCTGTCCATGAGGTAAGCGAGGTACTCGAAGTTCTGCCCGACCGAGTTGGTACGCGCCCGCGCGACCGCCTCTTCAGTTGTATCGGCCAGGAATATGGCCCGCGCCACTCGCCAGTCGGCTCTGTCTGTCTCGCGTCCCGCCTCAGCTGCGCTCTTCGCGTACGTTTCCCAGTTGTTCGCCAAGACGTTCCCCGCGGCCAGGGCAGCCGAAAAGGGCGCGAATCCGTACTGTCCCGCCAGTTTCAGGCTGTATGAATCGCGGGTTATGCCTGGCATGAGAATAGGTGGATGGGGCTGCTGCAACGGCTTATGGATATACCCGATCTGGCTGACGTCGTCGACATTGTCCTTGAGCGAGAACTGCCAGAACTGGCCGTCGTGTTCGTAAGGCGGTTCCGATTCCCACAGCTTCAGCATGACGTCGATGGCCTCCACTGTCATCCTGCCGCCGTCTTTCGGGTGCTGGCCGTAGAGTTCATTGTCCGTGCTCGTGCCGCTGGGCCCAAGACAGAGATTGAGCCGCCCATGGGCCAAATGATCGAGAAAAGCTATGCGGTTGGCCAGATAGGCCGGATGATGCAGGTTCACGCAGATCGGCGCCGGTCCGAACCGGATATTCTTCGTCTCGCCCAGGGCGCGCCCGATAAAGACCTCCGGCACAACAACCGTCTCATACTTCATGGTATGGTGTTCGCCAATCCAGAACTCATCAAACCCCAGCTCATCCGCCCGCGCCGCGAACTCTAGATCTTCGTCGTACCCCTGCGCCAGCGGCTTCTCCGGCGGATGAAACGGCATGATGAAAATACCTGATTTGACCGGCTGTCCATTTGTCGTCATAGCCCGTGTTTCCTTTTGACCGGATGAAGTGTGTCCTGAGATTCCCTATTCGTTTTCCGCCGTCTCTACTCGAAAACTATACAGTTGGGCGGAGTCCAGATGAAAACGGAGACGCAGAGGCCGGTCCGCCGGCAGCCGCTCACCGTTCTGCCAGCGAACGCCGCGGCGTACACTGTCCGTGCGAACTGGGGCGCAGTCCCCTAAAGTGAATCCGGGCAGCGGCTCGCCCGCAGGGGAGAGCAGCTCGACCGCCAGGCTGCCTTTCGAAGCGTCTGCATTGACCACGAGCCGGCCGGGCGGCAGGTTGAGCGGGACCGTCTCGACGACGCCTCCGAAGTGCCCGGCGTCGAGAGAAACAAAGCCGTCCAACCGCCAGGCCGCGCGCGCGATCGTAGCGGTCTTCGGCGGCATCGGGCCGCCGTGCGTGGTGTTGATTGCGGTGTAGTAGTGCCAGACCTCGTCGCCATGGACGATGGGCCGGTCGGCGGAACAGAGAATGCAGCCGGCGTCGAAGCTGCCCGGCGCGCCGCGTGGAATAATGGGCGAGCGGTCGGCGAAACGCTCCCATCTGCGCCCGTCGCGGCTATGCGCCAGCTGCGCTTCGATCGGGCCGTCCCAGGGGCTCTGCTCTGCTCCCACCTCCTGGCCTCTCATGTCGCGGACAACGTTGAAGACGGGCAGGAAGCCGAGAAACTGCCGGCCATAGACGAAGCCCGACATGCCGTAGAATTCGCCCCGCTGTTCGGGGTCCTGGGCCCAGGCATCATCCTGTTCATCGCTGACGATGATCAGCTCCGGCTCCGACCAGTCCAGGAAGTTCCTGCTAGTGCATACGGCGATCAGCCGGCGATCAAAGCCGCCTATGTCGCCCCACCGCCGGTGAAAGGCGAAATACTCACCTGCATGGCGGTCGTGGGCGACCGTGATCGTCTCCAATGTCTCAGTCGAGTTCATCAGAATTGGATTGACGTCATACTCATTCCAGACCAGCCCATCGGCAGAGTGAGCGACCCAGTAGCCGAACTGATCGCGACTCCAGTCCCAGGCCGCCATCTTGTATCGCTCCGACGGGTCGGCCGTTTCGTCAACGATCACGGTGGGGCTGTGTTTATCAAAGATGAGGATATTGTTCGCGCGCGAGCCGTCGAACTCATGCAGGCCCAGCTCCGGCTTCTCCCAGTGGATGCCGTCAGCCGAAGTGGCGTAGAGGATCATATCCCCCTGCCGTTCGCGCAGGCCGGGCGCGCGGTGCTGTTGCCCGCGGCCAAGGCGCGTCAGATACCACATGCGAAACTGCTGCGCGACGGCGTCGTAATGGACCGTGCCGTAGATGTATACCCGGCCCCCCTCCCACGGCCGGTCGGGCAAGAGCACGGGCCGCTCCAGCTTTTGCGCCGGATGGAGCGTGCGCACTACGCCGCTCTTGGCGCTGATGATGGCGTCATCAACGAAGAGCTGCGTCTCCGATCCGGTGGAGAGCGCTTCTTTCGGGTCTGCGTTCTGCGAGCTCATCAACTTACCTCCCGGCGGCCGCGCGCGCCGTTTAGCCGCTGTCGACAAACTGAAAGGAGTACAACTTACAACCGTTCATCAGGAAGCGCAAGCGCACGACGCGCCCCGCCAGGTTGCCGACATGGGCGCTTCCTGCCCAGGTGGCGAAATGGCGAACCGAGTTGCCGTTCAGTTCGCCGGCATCCTCCAGGCTATAGCCTGCAATCGGCGCGCCGTCTTCCTCTTCGACCTGAACGCGAACAGCGCCGCCCGCGCTGGTGTCGGCGTTGAGTGCCAGCCGCTCGCCGCGAAAACGCAGCGGCACGGTGACCAGTTCGCCGCCCTCGTACGGGGCATCAACGGAAACGAAGCCGTCCAGGCGCAGCCGGGCGCGGAAGTAGGCGCCCCGTTTGAGCGCGACCTTATCGCTGATGCCGTAGCGGAAGCCGCCATAGTAGAGCCACAGCTCATCGCCGACCTGCAGCGGCTGGGTGAAGGCGTAGATCATCTTGGAATCGCCCGCATGAGGCGGCCCCAGGCGCAGGAAGGGGTTGCGTCCCCCGGCCCGCTGCCATCTGATCCCGTCGCGGCTGGTGGCGAGCTGTACGTCGACGGTGTCCGGGAAGCCGCCCATTTTCTCCTGGTCTCTGCCCGCGGCCGGAAACGGATTCGTGGACCAGTGCCACCATACCTCAGGCAGCGCAAGGTAGGCGTCAACACTCCCCGGATACTTAAAGACGCAGTTGCCGTGAAAGTCCATGATCTGCCGGCTCTGTCGCTCGCGCTTAACCGGCAGCCCCAGATCAACTTCGTCAGCGGCCAGGACGGCGCCGAGATCCTCCCACTGCTCAAAGTCCGGCGACACCAGCCGCCGCACCGCCCGGTAGCGGTCCCCGCGGCTGTCCGCGGTCCACAGACGGGAGTAGCCCACATACTGTCCAATGCGATCATCCCAAAAGGCCACGTTCAGGCAGTCACAATGGCCCGGAATTGGATTGTTCCCGCACGGCGTCCAGCGCAGGCCGTCGGGAGAACAGAAGCCGGTCAAGCCGGACTTGCCCTCCTCAGCGACGACGATCTGGCTCCAGAGCTTGTACCGCCGCTCCGGCGGCGCGGCCGGGTCCTTGAAAACGGTGCCCCCGTTCCAGCCGGCCTGCTGCACGCGGTCATGCACTGCGGGCCCCAGGATGTTGTTCTCCCCGCTGCCTCGGTATTCGACAAGGCCCAGATTGGGCCGCTCCCAGTTCACGCCGTCCGTCGACTCGGCGTAACAAAGCCTGCCCCGCGTATGCGCCCAAAACTGCCTCGCATCCTCCGCCGTCCCCGCCACCGGCAGCTCCACCCCCGCCGGCGGGTCCCACTCGTAGGCCAGGTACCAGAGCCGAAAAGTATCGCCCTCCCGCATCACGGTCGCATAGGGATGAATACGGTACTCCCACGGCGCTTGCGGCAGAAAGACCGGATCGTGGTCCTGGTACGGCGCGTTCATCGTCAGGCGCACGTTCGTCATTGATGCGATCGGCGCTTCGTCGATAAAGAGTTCTTTGCGGCCGCCAATGTCGCGTACCTGGTTTGCCTGGCTCATGTTGATCCGTTTCTTTCTTGAAGACAGGAGTTTGCGGGAGGGCTTCACCCTGGGATCACGGGCGTTTCGCCCGCTCTAACGATGTACGAAAACAGTTGATCCCAATGTGAATTCACATCAGAGATCAAATATGTCGCGCACGGGGTAGTTGAAACCGGGCAGCACCTCGCCGCCGTCGAGGATGTCATTTTCGGTCAGACTCAAGAGGGGTTGATGGGGGCGGTGGACTTCGATGGCGCGGTTCTCCGGGTTCACTACCCATACGAGCGACACGCCGAAGCTGATCCACATGCGGGCCTTATGGTAGACCTCCCGCGGGCCATCGCTGGGGGAGACGATTTCGACCACCAAATCGGGGGCCCCCTCATAGTAGCCGGAAAGTCTGACGTTCAAAGGCAGCTTCTGCGCGGAGATGAAGGCGATATCTGGTTCCCGCACCGTGTCCGGATCGCGTTCCAGAAGCATACCGGAATCCGAACCGACCAGCCGACCGAGGCGTCGAGGCCTGATGAAATTCCCCAACTCACCGCCCAGGTTCATCACAATCTCGCCGTGCGTCAATCCTGTGGGCGTCGTTTTGCGAAGCGCCCCCCTGATCAGTTCACCTCGCACCCCTTCGCTGTAAAGGCGCAGCAGGTCGTCGGCGGTCAGCAGTTTTTCTTTTGCGAGTGTTATGGCAGCACCCCCGTCAGGTGATGAGGTGAGGGCATTATACTACAGATCGCGCGCGAACTTACGCGGCCTCTTTCCGCAACGACTTGATCTTGCATGCAATGTCTTTGACGCGATCAAGTACGTTGTCGAGTGAGCCGGTCAGGTCAAGGGAGACGACCTCCAGTTGCTTGCAAGTGTGCCTGATCTTGTACGTCGCGGCCTCGGCCTCTCCTTGCGCGTAGATCAGCAGACCTCCCGGCAGATCGAGCGCAGTAGCGTAGGCCAGAATCTGGTAAAGGTCGGCATTTGGTACGGACTTGACGTCGATTCTCTTGTATTTCGCGTCACCTACGAAGGTACACTTTCTGCCATCCCACCATGTCAGGTCAGGTTCAAGCTTCACTGAACTGTCTAGATCAAAAGGAACTTTCTTTTCGGACTGCAACGTGGCTGCAGATACGCCTAGCTCTTCGCGCAGTGCCTGAGTGACAAACTCCTGGAACAGTTTGTCCATGTTGATCAGGAAGCCGGATGCGCGCACGTCTCCGCGGAAGGACTCAAACTCGCTGTGCAGCAAAATAAGTCGCGCCAGCCCCACGACATCCCGATAGTGTTCGTTGAGCCGGTCGAAGCGGACCTCCGGCACGTTCCGCCGCCGGAATTCGAGAAGGGAGACGTTTTCGAGCGTCGCGGCGATCCAACCTAAGCCGCGGCGCGCCTCAGACGAGCGCAAGGTCATGTGGCGAAGTCGTGCCATGGCCGCCTTTACAAGCCGGTTGGCAAGGATGTCCTCGGTGAACTCATCAAAACGCAGTTCGATCGGCAGGGGAATTCCGTACCTTCGCCGTATCTGCTCGTCGAAACGGATTCGCCCGCGCACCGTGTGCAGCGCATCTTCCTCGGTCAGGTATCCACGCAGGAGTCCTCGCCCGAAGGCTCGGCGGGCGGCCTCGAAAAGCGCTAGGGCTAGTACGTCGGGTATTGCCTGGGCCTTCTGGAAGTCGAAGAGCTTCTGCGCTTGGGGCTTGTATAGGCCCAAGGCGTAGCAGGCCAGCGAAAGCAGTTGCGGGATGCCGATCTTTGGCTCGATAAGTACCGACATATCACCAATTTCAAGCGCGCCAACGGTCGATCCGGGCCTCAGAATGAAAGTGTTCCCTTTACCTTTGACTGGTTCGATCGAGACTGACGGCAATGCGTCGTTAATCAAATCCCGGTCACTGACAGTTAGAAGGGCCTGCTTGCTGTCATGATACTCCTGAAGGTTGATCTGTTTCATTGTCTAAGCCGTCCGCGTCGCCATTCGCGTCATCTCCAGACTGTCCTGTCTGCTGCCTCTGTCTGCGTTTCTGTTCGGCTCTAGCCTTCAACTTGCTCAATTCGAACTCTTCAATTCGATTGTCATCTCCGAAAAGGCGTTCCTCAATGTAGGGGCGGACACTGTGTTTCCAGATGCGGGGAACATCCTCTTCCTTGAGGTTGCTCTTCATGAAGTAACTCGGCCCGATTGCGGCGTGCCTGTCGTCCTTTAACAGTTCGTTGGCCTCATCTACGACATCAGCCACCCACGCTAACTTGGACTCTTCTCCGAGATACTTGCGGAGTACACTCTTCACCGGATCCTTGTCCGGGCGAAACTCGATAAAATAGAAGCGGCGGCGAAGGGCCAGGTCCACAAGCGCGATCGAGCGGTCCGCCGTGTTCATGGTGCCGATAATGTAGAGATTCTCTGGCAAAGAGAAGGTCTCCTCCGGCTCACGCTGGTACTGCAAACTGATTTTTTTGCCGCGGTATTCCAGCAGGAAATATAACTCCCCGAATACTTTGGCGATGTTTCCGCGGTTGATCTCGTCGATGATGAGGAAGTGCTTTGCATCAGGCTCCATTCGTGCTTCTTGCGCCGCGCGCAACAGCGGCCCATCCTGCAACTCGAACGTGGCCTGACTATTCTCCGTGGTTTTCGGACGGAAGCCGCGAACGAAATCCTCGTAAGCATAAGATGGATGAAATTGCACCAAGGTAACCCGATCTTCGGTTCCGGCGAGGCAATTCGCAAGCGCCTGCGCGACGTATGTCTTTCCCGTTCCCGGCGGCCCTTGAAAGATGACCTGATGCTTGTCTTCAAGCAGTGTGCAGATCTCTTCAAGAAAGTTGAGCGGTAGAAGCAGTTCGTCCGCAAGTGCGTGTAGAGACTTGGGTTCAACTGGTTGCGCGCTGAAACTGGGTAAACAGTCGACAAGGTGCCATACCACTGCAAACGCGTCGAGGCGGTGCCGCAGGTCCGCCCCTTTCTCCCGGCCCATTTCAATTAATCTGTCGAGAAAGCCAAGGGCATGGACATATAGCGCGGCTTCATCTGCGTTCTGCTCGGGCGCGTCGTATCCGGTCTGTTTGTATGCATCATCAAACTTTTCTTTTGAGAACGGAGGAAACCGCTTAGCGTCATAGGCCGCCAGCAAGGCGGCTGCTACGGTCAAACGTGATCCGCTGCCGCTTATTACTTTCTCTGGGAAATGCTTGCAGAATGCACGGATTGGCTGTTCCACGGGAAAGCTGCCTGCCGTCCAACCCGCCCTAAATGCCTGTAACGCGTCTTTTGGATACTCGTCGATCCAAGAACGGACCTTGTCGCGATTTCTGTAATAGACATGTTGATCAGTGAAAATCTTCTTTGCTAAGTCTGCCCAGTTGTCGGCATCAAAAAGTACCGCTGCCCACGCTTGTTTAGCCATGCCCTCAATCTCCAGCTTTGGAGCAATCTCCTTCTTGTACCATTCATCAGAAGCGATCAGTTCGTTGACGCGCCAGGCAAACGCGTCCCAACCGTTTGCGGTCTCTATACCGTTCGGACAGCTAGGTAACGGCAAGCCTAACTGGGGCAGATCATCGGGTAGTCGTCGCCAATGCCAGACAACAGACTGCATATCAAGTCGGTCGTGCAAACGCGCCCCATGTGCCTGCGCTTCCGTGAGAAACTGATCAAAGAACTTTAGGGCATGTTCATACAGTTCTGCCTCCTTTGCACTTCTGTCCGGCAGGTCGTACCCAGTCTGCAAGTATGCTCTCTTAAGCGTTCTAGTCGCGAGCGGAGGATACCTTCTGGCGTCAAGACCCATGAGTAAGCCGGAAATCAGCCTCACCCGAGTTCCCTCTTTTCCCCGTATTTCTGGATGTTCCGGGAGTTCTGAGTTGAAGGCCCGGATTCTCTCAGTAACGGGCAAGTCGCCTCGTTTCCATAGTGCTTTCAGCGCCTTATTCGCTTCGTTCGGAGAATTTCCAAACCAAGTCTTGAGATCCTGAATCGATCTCCAAGTTATGGGGTGACCTTGGCGGGGTTTAAATCCACCGTTCTCCAGCTTGTTAATCCAGTCACCGGAATCGTCAAGCACAGCTTTTCGCGCTTCGGCAAACTGGCAACCGAGTTCAAGCTTGTACTCGATTTCTACACTATCCAACTCTCCAGAATCAACAAGCTCGTTGACGCGTCTTACGAATTCTGCCCACGTCCGTTGTTGGTCATCCTTGCCTGCTTCTAACCCTCCGTTTGCCATAGTTCTCCTTTCCTATACGCCGACTAATCCATTTATTAATTCAGTTCAGACAAACGCGCCCTCACCACAACGACGCCAAAGACTCACAGGCATTATATACGTCGCACTCCAGGCGGATGGCGAAGAGTTCGGCTTCGCGTAGGGCGATTTCGATGCGGACGGGGCGGTCCACGAGTTCGGAGATGTCGTTGCGTTCGCGCCAGCGGGGGCGGGCGTAGAGGTGATCACCGCTGACCGGAAGGGCGTCATCCCAGGTGTAGCCGGGGATTGGCTGGGCGGTGGCGCCGTCCAGCATCTGAACGCGGACCCCGGTGTGCGCCATAGTGCGCAGGTTCAGGCGGATCTCGCCAGCGCGGGGGATGATTACCTTTGTGCGCAGCACGCCCTCGCGGCCCCAGGTCTTGAGCGAACAGAAGCCGTCCAGCCGCAATTCGTAGAGCATCGGGCTGCGGTAGCCGCTGCCATAGGGCCAGTCGGTCTCCTTGTCGACGCGGGCGGCATGGCCGCCGTAGTCGCCGATCACGAAGAAGAGCAGCCTGTCGTCGTGCGTGCGCAGCATCTCCTTGCCATAAGCCGACCCGCCGCCAACCTGGCCGTAGTCGCGGACGCCGATGAACGGTTCGCGCTCGGTGCGGTACCAGTACAGGCCGTTATAGCTGTAGGCCAGTTGCGTGTCCATACGCCCGAAATACTTGATCTGCGGCCAGTCGCGGCTCAGGCTCACCTCCTCGAAGCGGTCGGTGGTCATGATGTTGAGCAGGCCGATGTAGAAGTCCTCATAGGGGCGGGGCGGCATGTCGTAGAGCTCGGTCCCCACGCGGTCCAGGGGATCGGGCTGCAAAACTGTCACCGGGCGCGTAAAGGCCGTAAAGTCGGTCGTGGTCGACATCGCCACGCGGCGGTCTCCGTAGACCGGTCGCACAAAGAGCTGGTAGAGGCCGGCCTCGCGGTTCCACAGAATATCGCCGGCAATGTCGGAACCGGGGTCCAGCCACGGGCCTGA
Source organism: Caldilineaceae bacterium (assembly GCA_022821545.1). Taxonomy (GTDB): domain Bacteria; phylum Chloroflexota; class Anaerolineae; order Caldilineales; family Caldilineaceae; genus Bin5. The sequence goes on along the minus strand of JAJEDJ010000038.1, from coordinate 59,104 downwards.
GCGGTCAACGGTGAATTGCACGCCGTCATCCGAAAAGCCGCCCCAGGTGAGATGGCGGGGTACGTCGAGCACGGCAGAAGCGTAGCCCCGCTCCGCCAGGGGCGTGCCCGCCAGTGAATGCACGGCGTGCGCCCAGATCGGCGCGCCATCCTGGTCGACGACCACATCGGCAAAGCTGCGCCAGGCGGGGCCGGGCACAGGATTGTAGACCGGGTCGGGCCAGTTGCAGGGGTCGTCGGAGAGCAGGCGGAACTGGAATTCGCCGGCGCTGATCCCCGGCGTGCGGTCGCGGCTCTCGCGGCCCGGAAATGCGATCAGATAGAGCGCGTATTTGCCCAGGCGCTCGTCGTAGAATGCGGTCGGGTAGCCGCCGTAACCGTCCCAGCCTTGCGGGTAGAAGTCGGAGAAGATCTCCTTGACAAAGGCGGGCTTGCCCCAGACGCGCTCCAGGCAGTCGCGGCGTTCGAGCATCCAATCGTCGAAGAACCAGATGCCTCTCATGGCGCAGCCGCCTGCCGGATACGAAAGCTGTAGAGCCTGGCATTCTGCAAGAGGAAGCGCAGGCGCAGGGGCTGGCCGACTGGCAGGCGCGGCTCCCCTCTCCAGCGCACAACCTGGCGCACGCCGTCGCTTTGAACTGCCTGGCAGTCCTCGCGAGTCAGACCGGCCAGTGGTTCGCCAGAGGCCGACAGCGCCTCAACCGCCAGGCTGCCGTCGCGCGCATCCACATTTACCTCCAGCCCATTGGCCGATAGCTGCAGCGGGACCGTCTCGACCATGCCGCCGAAATGTCCGGCATCCAGCGAGACGAAGCCATCCAGCCGCCATTTGGCAAGGCCGATTGAGATCGTCTTGGGCGGCATGGGACCGCCGTGCATCGTGCTCACACCGGTGTAGTAGTGCCAGACCTCGTCGCCGCGGACCAGGGGGCGGTCGGCAGAGCAGAGAATGCAGCCGGCGTCAAAGCTGCCCGGCTCGCCGCGCGGGATAATGGGCGTGCGGTCTTCGAAACGATGCCAGCTGCGACCGTCCCGGCTGTGGACGAGCTGGGCCGCGATCGGGCCGTCCCAGGGGGCCTGGTCGATCTCGGCGCCCGACTCCGAGATGGCTGCCGGCGCGTGCAAGCCAGAGCTGCCGTCGGCGGCCACCGACGCAGGCATCCCGGACTCGCCGCGGGCGTCCCTGATCACGTCGAACACCGGCAGAAAGCCGAGAAACTGATCGCCGTAGACAAAGCCGGACATGCCGTAGAACTCGGTGCGCTGGCCGGGGTCCTGACACCAGGCGTCATCCAACTCGTCGGGTACCAGGCACACGCCGCGGCCGGCCCACGTCTTAAAGTCGCGGCTCGTCGCCACCGCGACCAGGCGGCGGACGTGCCCGCGCACGTCACCCCAGCGGCGATGAAATCCAAAATACTCACCCGTCTTCGGGTGGCGGGCGACGGTGACGGCCTCGAGGATTTCGTCGTCGTCCAGGAGGATCGGGTTGCCGTCGTAGCCGCGCCAGTCCAGCCCATCGGCGGAAAAAGCCACCCAATAGCCGTCGTTCCCCTCTTCCCAGTTCCAGCAGGCCATCTTGTAGCGGCGGTCTGGCCGGGCAGCGGCGTCGACTATGACCGTGGGGCTGTGCTTGTCGAAGAGGAGGATATTGTTGGAAGTTGCGCCGTCAAATTCGTGGCGCCCGAGATTGGGCTTGACCCAGTGGATACCGTCCTCGGACGTAGCGTACAGGATGATGTCGCCGGTGCGTGAGCGCAGACCCGGCGCGCGGCGCTCGTGCCCCCGTCCCAGGCGCGTGTTATACCACATACGAAAGAGACCGGCGCCGCTGTCGTAGTACACGCTGCCGTAGATGTAGACGCGGCGCCCTTCCCAGGGGCGGTCCGCTCTCAGAACCGGTTGTTCCAGTTTGCGGGCCGGATGAAGGGTGCGCACAACGCCATGTTTGGCGCTGACCATTTCGTCGTCAATAAAGAGCTGCGTGGCTGAACCGACCGCAAGGGCGCTTTCGGATGCCGGCACGTTTCTTACTCCCCACCAATTCGTGGTCTGTTTTCTACAGGTGGACTTTCTGCCTGCCCCGGCGTCACGCCAGGTGACAGGCCACCCAGTGCCCCGGCTGGACCTCGCGCAGCTCGGGAGATTCGACCTGGCAACGGTCTTCGGCAATGGGGCAGCGGGGATGGAAGCGGCAGCCGGAGGGCGGGTTGACCGCGCTTGAAACCTCGCCTTCCAGGATGATGCGCTGGTGTTTGCGAGCGAGCCTCGGGTCGGTCCACGGCACCGCGCTGAGGAGCGCCTGCGTATACGGGTGGAGCGGCGCATCGTAGATCTCCACACCCTGCGCCAGCTCCACGATCAGGCCCAGATACATCACTGCGATGCGGTCGCTGATATGACGCACCACGCGCAGGTCGTGGGCGATGAACAGATAGGTCAGTTCCAACTCGTCCTGAAGGTCCTGCAGCAGGTTGAGGATCTGCGCCTGAATGGAGACATCGAGCGAGGAGACAGGTTCATCGAGGACAACGAAGTCAGGGTCGACCGCTAGGGCGCGGGCGATGCCGATGCGCTGACGCTGGCCGCCGCTGAATTCGTGGGGATAGCGATTGTTAAAGTAGGGGTTCAGCCCAACGCGTTCCATCAGCTGCTGGACGCGATCCATGGCTTCAGCGCGCGTCTCGCAGATGCTGTGGATCATCAGCGGCTCGGCGATGGCTTTGCCGATCGTCATGCGGGGGTCGAGCGAGGCGTAGGGGTCCTGAAAGATGATCTGCATGCCGTTCCTGAAGCGGCGCAGCTCCTTGTCGCTCAGCTGGCAGAGATCTGTGCCCCCGAACTGTACGGAGCCCGACGTGGCGCGCATCAGCTGCAGAATTGTGCGCCCGGTCGTCGTCTTGCCGCAGCCGCTTTCGCCGACCAGGCCGAGCGTCTTACCGCGCCAGATGTCGAAGCTCACCCCGTCAACCGCGCGCACCACATCAGGCGGCCGCAGCAGGTTCCGCCGCGGCATACGAAAGTGCTTGACCAGGTCGCGCACACTCAACAGGGGTTGCTCTTCCATCCTGCGGTCTCTCAGCGTTTCACTTTGCCCGGGCCGGGGCGCCGGCGCGGCAACATAGAACTGAACACGATAGGCGGTTCGACTTACGTTTCACGCAGCGACATCACGCGGCGGCATCACCTTCCAACAGGCAGCCTGGGACTGGCCGTACTGCTCCAACTCCGGCTCATCCTCGCGGCAGCGATCATCGGCCAGCGGGCAGCGGAGCCAGAACTTGCAGCCGGTCGGCAGGCTAACCAGGTCGGGCGGCAGTCCGCTGATCGAGTAGAGGCGATCTCCGGGTTTACTTTCCAGTGAGGGGACGGAGCCGAGCAGCCCCTGGGTATAGGGATGGCGGGGATTCAGAAGCACGTCATCGACAGGCCCGATTTCGACCATGCGGCCGGCGTACATCACGGCAACGCGGTCGCAGCTGCCGGCGACGATACCCATGTCGTGGGTGATGAAGAGGGCGGTCATGCCGGCCTCCTGGGCCAGGTGCTTGATCAGGTCCAGTATCTGCGCCTGCACGGTCACGTCCAGCGCAGTGGTCGGTTCGTCGGCCAGCAGGAGACGGGGCTGGCAGGAGAAGGCGATGGCGATCATCACGCGCTGGCGCATGCCGCCGCTGAACTGGTGGATGTAGTTGTCGAAGCGGGCCCGCGGTGAGGGGATGCCGACGTGGTCGAGAAGCTCCAGTGCGCGCTCGCGCGCCTCCTCGCGGCCCAGGGCGAGATGGATCTCCATGGCCTCGCTGATCTGTCTCCCAATCGTCATCGTCGGCGTCAGGGCGGTCATCGGCTCCTGGAATACCATTGCGATCCTGGCGCCCCTGATCTTTTTCATCTCCTCGCCGCTGCATTGCAGCAGATTCTTGCCCTCGAAGTTGATCTCTCCGGCAACCGCCTGTCCATTTCCCGGCAGCAGGCCCATGATGGAGAGCGCGGTCATCGTCTTGCCGCAGCCGCTCTCTCCGACCAGGCCCAAGACCTCGCCCTCGTAGAGGTCGAGCGAGAGGCCGTCGACGGCGCGGACGGTCCCCTGTTTGGTCTCAAACTGGGTGTGAAGCTCGTGGATGCGGAGCAGGGGCTTTCGATCGGGTGCGGCGCCGCCGGTCAGGGGGATCTCCGGCTGGGAAGAGGTGTCCGTAGCCATTGCGTCAACGCCGCCTTTGCTCAGGGTTGAGGGCGTCGTTCAGACCGTCGCCGAGGAAGTTGAAGCCGAGCACCACGATGGCAAGCACAACGCCCGGCATCACGACCAGGTGCGGGTTGAAGCGCCACTGCCCCAGGTTGTCGCTGATCATCTCTCCCCAGCTTGCGCCCGGGGGCTGGATGCCGACGCCCAGGAAACTCAGCGACGCCTCCGAGAGCATGGCGCCCCCGAAACCGACCGTAATCGAGACGATCAGCGGACCGAGGCTGTTGGGGACGAGGTGGCTGAGGATAATGGTCCAGTTGGAGGCGCCCAGGGCGCGTTCAGCCTCGATGAACTCTTTCTCGCGCAGCGAAAGGATCTGCCCCCGCACCAGCCGCGCCTTGCCATACCACTGAACCAACGTCAGCGAGCCGAAGATGACGAGGTAGTCCAGATAGACGCGGTTGCCCTCGGAGATGGTCCACCCGTACTGCTCCTGCAGATGGAGCTGCAGTTCAAGCACCTTTTCGCGAAAGACGACGCTGATAAAGGCGGCCAGGAGGATGTCGGGGAAGGCCATGGTGATATCGGCCAGGCGCATGACGAGGGCGTCGACCCAGCCGCCGAGAAAGGCGCCGGCGGCGCCCAGGACAACGCCCAAAACGGTGGTGCCGATCGTAACGATCAGGCCCACCAGGAAGGCCGTGCGGGCGCCGTGCAGGATGCGGGTGAGCATGTCGCGGCCCAGGCCGTCGGTACCCAGCCAATGATCGATACTTGGCCCCTCGTTGATTCTGAAGAGGTTCTGTTCAGTGTAGTCGTACGGGGACAGCCAGGGCCCGAAGATGGAAACGAAGAGGAGAAGGAAGGCGACGAAGACGCCAAAGATGGCCAGGCGGTTGCGCATCAGCTGCTCCAGCGCATCCTGCCAGAGGCTGCGCTGCTCGGGCATGGCAAACATATCGTGCTGGGCGCCGGCGTCTGCGGTCACTCGGATATCCTCAAGGATGGTTAGAAAGACGCGGATCAATCATAGGTGACGCGCGGGTCCAGGCCGCCGTACAGCAGGTCGGTCAGCAGGTTGACGGTCACGATGATCAGGGCTTGAAACAGGACGACCCCCATAAACACGGGATGATCGCCGGACATAAGCGTCTGAATCGCCAGTTTGCCAATGCCGGGAATGTTGAAGATCTGCTCGACAAAGAGGCTGCCGGTCAGCAGCCCGCTTGTGACCAGCCCAAGCGAAGTCAGCACCGGAATCATGGCCGTTCGCAGCATGTGGCGGGCCACCACCAGACGCTCCGGCATGCCTTTGGCGCGGGCCGTGCGCACAAAGTCCTTGCCGAGCACCTCGACGATGCCGGCTCGCGTCTGGCGGACAATCACCAGCATGGGGCCCGTTGCCAGTACGATGGCCGGGAGGATCGCTTGCCGCGAGAACATGCCATCCCATCCTCCGACCGTCTTGAAAACGGGGATCTTGAGTACGAAAATGATCAGCAGGACCGGTCCGATCACATAGGCAGGGATCGAGCTGGCGATGATCGAACTGGTGACGATGGCGTAGTCGACGGTTGTATTCTGCTTGACCGCGGCCAAGACACCGAGCAGAATGGCGAAGACGGTGAGGAATACCAAGGCCCAAAAGGAGAGTTGGGCGCTGATCGCCAGGCGGCCGAGGACCATCTCGCGTACACCGGTGCTCGTGCCGGAGAAACCGGCGCCCCGACCTTCGCCGACCGCCCTGTCACTGGCAACGCCGCCGAACGCCGACAGGGACTGGCCCCAATGGCCCCCAAACATGGTGCCCATATAGTCAAGAAACTGGATCACGAAAGGGCGGTCGAGGCCGAGGGCCTTCTTGACCTCCGCATAGCGCGCTTCGTCCTCCCACTCCTCTCCCAGCACGGCGCGCACCGGGTCGATGGGACCATAGTAGCCCAGCGTGAAGGTGATAAGCATCACAATGATGACGGTAGGCGCCAGCACCGCGATCCTGCGAAGAGCATACAGGAACATATCGAAAGCCAGGATGAGAACGAAATACGAGAAAAAGGGAACGAGGAGAGAGACGCGAGAAACAGTCTCCCTCCTCTTGCAGTTTCCATTGCTGCAAACTCAAATCAATTCAGGGCACGCATTTTTAACGGGCGGCGATGAAGAGATGCTCCGGGTTGCGCACGCCGTGATCGAGGCTGCCGAACAGGGAGTTCCAATCGCTGACCCATGGCTTGACGAGCATGTAGGCCGGCTCGGTGAAGTGGCCGATGCTGTAGACTTCGGTGAAGAAGAGACGTCCCGCCTCCTGGTACATCGGGATTGCCTCGGCCAGGTCCATCGTCGAGTCGGCGGTCATGCACAGCGCTTCCGCTTCCGGCGGACCCCATGAGTCTGCGCGTGAGCGGTTATAGGTGCCGATTGGCGAGGCGTTTTCACACACGGCCGAGAGACCTGGGTAGCGGGCGGCATAGGAGCGGCGCACGATCTGATACAGCTCGGGGTTGGCCCGGAACACGTCTCGCGAACGCTCGATCACGACTTCCAGGCCCAGATTCTGTTTCCAGTACTGCTGCATGGCCTGCGCGATGCGCGTCAGATGGCCGACCTGGCCGCCAAAACCGGCCTCACCCACATGCATCCGAATCTGGGGGATGTTCTCGGCTGAGCCGTAGCTGGATTCGGCGATCAGCTGGCGGGCCAGCTCCGGATCATAGCTGGGCGTATGGCATTCGCCATCCACAAAGCCCGGCCAGCCCATTGGAATCAGCTGGCAGGCCGGCTGCCACATGCCCCGCAGCAGCGTATCGGCGATTACCTTGAAGTCGACGGCATGGGCCAGCGCCTGTCGTACCTTGGTATCATCCATGGGCGGGAGATCGCGGGCGATGTAGAAGCTGCGGCTGACCTCGTACTGGAAGGGGAACATCTCCGCGCTGGTGGCGCGGCCGGGCTCCAGCAGTTCGGCGGCTTCCAGCGGTCCATACTTTTCGGAGACGTCGTACTCGTCGTTCTCATAGGCGATCAGGGCGGTTTGCGGGTCCGAATAGTACTTCAGCACGACCTTCTCCAGAATCGGGGTATCGCCGCGCCAGTTGGGATTGCGCACCAGCTCGAACGACTCCGGCTCGGAAGGCCCAACCCAGATCGGCTCGGTGGCGATCATGAAGGGGCCGGTCGCGCCGCGGCCGACGAACCAGGGCGCCTCGTCCTCGGCCGGCGGACTGTAATTGGATGTCTCCGCCATGAGGAAACGGTGCGGCAGCGAGAGGATTGCGGCAAAGTCGCGGAACGGCTGCGTCAACTCGACCTGCACGGTCAGATCGTCGATGACGGTGACGCCCTCCAGCTCGGTGGCCGGGTCCTCCTCCGCCCGCATGGCGTCGTAGCCCTTGATGAAGCGGGCGTAGGTGGTGCCGCGCGAGCCGGTGTTGGGGGAAGCGTGAAGTTCAATCGACTTTTTCACGTCCTCCGCGGTGAAGGGTTCACCGTCCGAGGCCACGATCCCTTCTTTGAGCGTGATCGTCCAGACGGTCTCATCCTCGCTTGCGCTGAATCCCTCCGCGAGGCGGCCTTCCAGCGTTCCGTCCTCATTCATCCAGAAGAGCGTTTCAAAGGCCATGTTGAGCATGCCCGAAACGGCGTATCCGCCTGAAGTTTCGAAGGGATAGGGATAGCGCTGGCCGTAGTAGGTGCCCCAGCGCAGAACCTGCTCGTCGGCCCTGGCGGTGTCGGCCGGGAGAGCGGTCCGTTCGCGCCAGACGGGCGACCAGGGCATGTAGGACGTCGACTCGGACATCTGGGCCTCTGCCGGGGCGGCAGGACCGCCTGCCGCCGGCGCGCATCCGGCGGTCAGCGCCAGCGCCAAGAGAATCAGCAGCCCAGTAAGCAGTTTGGAGTTTCGGAATGCGTTCATTTTGACTGTTCTCCTTGACTGTTATGACTTTGCGCCCGTCAGGGGCACACAATCTGAACACTGCACAGCAAACGAATGCTCCGTCAACGCAAAGGTCTCCTCTGTACGTCACCCCCTCATGAGATTCGATACGGGTTGCCGTTCAAACGCGGTTACGCCTTGAGACTGAGGGCGATGATCGCCCTCATACGGGCGCCGTCCGGCAGCGTACCGGACAGGCGGAGCCAGTTGCCAAAGTGGGCCACTTTGCAAAATGCAACCTCCTCCTCGCCGAGCGTAACGCTTGCCCCCTCGTCGCACCAGCGAATCCCGTCCGGCGAAATCTGGACATTCAGTCTAACGCCTTCAAGGCTGCCGACGCGCTCCAGAGTCCGCACGAAGAAGATGGCTTCGCCCGCCCAGCCGCATTCGTAAGGCTCGGTGGCGAAGCCGCCCTTCAGTTCCTCACTGCGTTCTACGATGGCTGTGTAACTCTCGCGCAGCATGGCTACCAGTCCCCCGAAAGAAGGACCGAATCGACGTAGAGAAAGGCCCGTTTGTCGACGTCGGTCTCAACCCAGAATGCGACGTTGAGCATGCAGTCCAGGTTGGGCATGGCTGGGATCATCATGGGCCCAACAGCGGTGACGTCGTGGACGCGATCGTTGCATTGCAGGTGCGTGATCTGACGGCCGGCCAGGTCGAGGTCCATGCGGAGATAGTACCAGTTGAATTTGGTGGCGACCTCATTGTAGCACAGGATTTGGGCGGAGTCAGGCACGTTTTCCCAACCGCTGGGCGCGAGGTGAAAGTGGGAGACGGTCTCGGCCCTGCCGCCGATGTCGTGAAACGGCTCCCGTTTGCGCTTGAACTGCCAGCTACGGACGGGTTCGCCCTGCAGGGCATTGAGATAGCGCCAGTGCGGCATCCAGCGGTACTCCTGATCCTGAAGGTCGAACAGGACGCCGACGGCGCGGACGTCGTCAACGGACAGCTGCAGTGCGCTCGCCTCCGGCTTGAAGGTGAAGTAGGCCTCCAGCCGGACGGGCCCCCTGTGGCGCCAGGTTACGCGCTTGATCGAGACACTGATGTCCCCGGCGCGGGCGCGGGTGGCCAGTTTCATCGAATAGGTCCCCTGCATTGCGCCATGGGTGCCCGTGTCCCAGTGCGTGCCGCTGCTGAGCATGGGAGGGCGCATGTCGGCGTATTGGGGCAGCATACTGTCGAGGCTGTCTTCGTAGTTCCCGATAAGCTCGACCCAGCCCCGAAGGCCGCGGTTGAAGTCGTCGTGATAGATGATGCGCGGCAGCGGATCGAAGCGGCTAAGGCTGGGGTCCGCGTTCAGAATGGCTCGTGAATGTTCTTGCATTTGCTCCCCCTTTGGCCCGCCTATGTTCCGCCAGAATTGGTTGCTTGTCAACCACGCTGAATTGCGAGGCGTGAGGGGAGGGGCGGCGGGACGTTTGGGGCGAGGAATGGAGGGCGCTGAAGGATTTTGGCGCGTTTAGGCACATTTTGACACTTTTACGACACGTTTCCTGGGGAGACTCCCGCGTTCCAATCAACGGTTCAAAAGAGAGAGAATTCGGAGATTTTGGCAGACTTTGACAGGTTTTGACAGACTTTTGGGGGGACCCCCCCTTTCCATGCAGTGGTTCAGTCGTGAGATCGCTGAAGGATTTTGACACAATTTGACACATTCAGGTAGGTTCTGGCGCATTATGATATATTCTGGTATTTTCGTAGTCGGAACTGCGGTGGTCGGTGGCGGCGGTTGGTCTGCCGGGGAAACAGAGAGGGGGGACCGCGGCCCGGTTGCTTCCGGATGTATCCGAAAGTTCGCCCCAAGATTGGGATGCGGTCTGAGATCAGGTATCCGCCACCCGGAATGAGTAGAGTTCGGCGTCTTTCATGTAGAACCGCAAACGTGTATAGCCGACGATTTCGTTCACCGCCGACCGCCCCTGCCAGGTGACCACGTGGTCGACGGCATCGCCGCTGAAGCGGTCGGACTCGCTGCGAGTAAACCCGGCCCAGGGCTCGTCCATCGGGTCGGTGACTTCAACGTCGATATAACCATTGCGATGGCAACGGGCGTTGATGATCAGCTTCTCGCCGGTTGAGAAGAACGGTTTTGTGCTGATAATCCCCTCGCGCAGCCCTGCGTCCAGCGACACGAATCCATCGGCGCGTAAGACGGCCAGCCCCAGCCCCTCGTTCAGTTCGCCGGGCGGCCGGTCCGCCTCGGGCGTATCCAACCCTTGCGCCTTGCCGACGAAGGCCCAATCGTGGTGAAAATCGGCCCCGCCATAGAAGATGTAACTTTCATCGCCCACCCGCAGCGGCGGGACCACCGTATCAACCTGGAACGCATCCCACGTCTCTTCGCCCTCGCGGGGAATCACCCAGGGCCCGTGCGGGTAGTGGCGCCACTCGATGCCGTCATGGCTGTAGACCAACTCGGTGTCCTTGGTATTGTCAACGGTGTGAAAGACCGGCAGGAGCCCGCAGTGATAGCGGCCCAGCCGGAAGTGGGAGAACGCGTAGAACTGGTCATCCAGGTTGTGGTAAGGTCCCGGCGCGAGCACGCGCTGCGCCGGCGTCCAGTCCAGCAGATTCTCGCTCTCCAGCCGGTAGACCGCCCGCTTTGGGACCCATCCATAGGGTTGCCCCGGAAAGTGCCGCGTAAACCACTGGTCCCCGGCCGGATTACCGGTTTCGGCCGCGTAGTGGCCGCGTCCATAGATCACATAGCGCGCCCGTTCTTGATCGTAGGAGAGGGACAGAACGTCCCCGCCCCAGATCAGATTTACCGGATTCGACGGCTCCTGCGTCCAGCAGATCCCGTCAGGGGAGTAGGCGAAGCAAAGACCCAGCGAATGGGAGTGCGTGATCGTGCTGCGCTTGGGCACGTTGATATTCAACTTTTCGGGCAGGTAGGCCATCTTGTAGCGGCGCCCAGGGTCCGGATCGACCGGGTCCCGGATCACCGAGAGGGCAACCGGCGTACCCAGCCTGTCGTCCCAATCCAGTCTGTTCGTGTCCCGCCCGTCCACTATTACTGCGCCCAACTGCGGCTTGTCCCAGCGCACGCCGTCGCTGGACTCGGCATAGCTGAGCTTTGGCTTCCAAACCGCCTCAGCCCCGCCTTCAAAGCCCAGGTTGGTGAAATCCATGTACCAGCAGCGGAAGCGGCCGTCTTCGTCGCGCAGCGCGGTCACGGTCGTGTTGAAATGGGGCCACACCTCCCACGGCCTGTCGCGGCGGATGACCGGGTTGGCGGCATGTTTGGCCGCGACGTGGTGCGTGCGCTTGATATTTTTCACCCACTCCAGAACGGTGTCATCGAGGAAATACTGGGTCTGATCGCCGAAGCGCTCGAAATGGGTCTCCGGGTTGTAGCCAACAATCATTGCTCTATCCCTTCATGCCGGTTGTGGCGATGCCCTCGACAAAATAGCGCTGCAGGAAAAGGAAGGTAACGACGATGGGGATTACCGCCAGAAATGATCCGGCGGTAAGCGGGCCGTACTCGGTCCAGTATAGCCCCATGAACTTGGTCAAGGTTAGCGATATCGTGAACTTCTCCTCCGAGTTGAGGACAATGAGAGGCCAGAAGAACCAGTTCCAATATACCATCAGGTTGAGCAGGCTCAGGGCTCCAGCCGCAGATTTGGAAAGCGGCAGGGCGATCGACCAGAAGATTCTGAACTCAGTGCATCCGTCGAGCCGGGCAGAGTCCAGCAGCTCGGCAGGGATGCTGAACATGAACTGGCGCATCATAAAGACGCCGAACGAGTTGTACAGGGAAGGGATGATCAGGGCCGCATACGAATTCACCCAGCCGAGCGAGATGATCATCAGATAGAGCGGAATCGAGATCACATAGAAGGGAAGCATCATGCCGGCTAGGCTGATGGTGAAGATCACGTCCCGGCCGCGAAACTCATATTTGCTGAAGACGAACCCCATCAGCGAACTGCTGAAGACCGTCGCAGCGGTGATCACGACCGCCAGGTAGGCCGTGTTGAAAAGCGAGCGCAGCAACTCCGTTCGATTCCAAACTTGGACAAAGTTATCCAGCGTCAGTTGCGACGGCAGCCAGACGGCCGGGATGGCGATGATTTCGGCCTGCGTCTTGAAAGATGTGATCACCATAAACGCGAAGGGCACGATCATGATCAACGCCCCGAACGAAACCAGGACCAGGGAGAGGCAGTATGCCGCGATCTCACTGCGAGGTCCGCCGCGCCTGCCAAACGGTCCTGAAAGGCCGGTCGATGATGGAATACGCTCAGATGCCATAATTATCGTTAAGCGCTCACGCAGGATTACAGAGTAAAAGTACAGAGTAAGATAACAGAGTAAGATTACAGAAGCGCGCCGGTCAGTATTCCCACCGGGTGCGCATGACGCGGAACTGGACCAGCGTCAATCCGAAAATTAAGAGAAAGAGAATGACGGCAAGCGTAGCGCCATAGCTGTAGTTAAAGCCGCCGACTTCGGAAAAGGCAGTCAAATAGAGGAGGATCGAGAATACGGTCGTCGCGCGCACGGGGCCGCCCACCACCTCCGTGGAACCCAGGGTCATGGCGTAGATGACGCCGAACTCCTGCAGAGCGGCAATCGTACCGGTTACAACGACGAATAACATGACCGGCATCAGCAGCGGAAAAGTGATGCGCCAGAAGGTCTGCCAGGCCCCCGCGCCGTCAACCCGCGCCGCGTCGAGCAGGTCGGAGGGAATTTGGTCCAGGCCGGCGAGAAACAGGATCACGTTGTACCCCAGCCGCGCCCAGGCAGCCACCAGCGCCACGGTCAGCAGCGCGCTCTTGGGACTTGCCATCCAGGGCTGCGAAGGCAAACCGATGATGTTCAGAAGCGCGTTGACTGAGCCGAATTGGGGCTGGAAAAGCACCCGCATGAGAAGCCCGGACACGACCGCGGGCACGATGTAGGGGAGAAAATAGGCCAGCCGCAGCGCGGGCTGGGCGCGCCGGTGGTTTCTGATCAGCACGGCGACGATCAGCCCCAGCACAGTGCTGATGATTACAAGCTCGGTACTGAATACTATCGTTCGCCACAACGATTCCAGGACGAGCGTGTCCTTGACCAGGGCAAACTCGTAGTGGGACAGCCCGACAAACTGCTGCTCCCAGATTGGCTTCAACCCCCGCCAGTTAAACAGGCTGAGGACGATGGAATAGGCCATCGGCCACAGCCTGAATCCCCCGTAAAAGATTACGAGAAAGAGCAGCGACCCATAGACCATGGCTCGCTGGCCCTGGCGGACGCCAAGGACATTGAGGCGCATAAGGCCCTCCATTCAGAGCGGACGAGGCCAACACCGACGGCCCGCGAGAACGACCGGCGCCGAGGCCGGCCATCCACCGCGAGCCACCAGGGTCTAAGAGAACGGAAAGGCGATCTGCCCTGAGCTCCAGGCCTCCAGCACGCTCAGGTCGGCCGGGGGCTTGTAGTCCGGCTCGAAGACGATAAACGGGGTGCCGGCGTTCTGCTCCATAACCACCGCCATCTCCGCCTGCGACGCGGCGATGGCGTCATCGATCGACGTTCCCTGCAGCAGAGACTCCAGCGCGGTCTTGGCGATTTCACGCTGCCGGGGGAACTCCTCGCCGCCGAACGGGGCCCGGTAAGGAGCCGTAAGCATGAAGGTTTGGATCCTGGGCGCCTGAAACTCCGGCCATTCGCGAACTGCCAGCTTCGAGGGCACAGCGGCCGAATTCACGGCCCAGCGGCCCATGAACTCATCGTCGCCGTAGAGATAGCGGAGGAGCGCGTTGGCGGCCTCTTTCTCATCGTCGTCCGCGAACTGGTTGACCGTATAGCCAAAGCCGAGGTCGTCGGCAATGCCCCACCAGCCGTCGTCAGGGCGGTCGGCGGCCAGGGGCGTCGGGAAGACGCCAAACTCGAGGTCGGGGAACTGGTTCGTGAAGGTTCCGACCAGCCAGCCCTTGTTGACGGTCATGGCCGCCCGGTTGGTGGGGAAAGCTTCCAGGTAGGGGGGCATCTTGGGGTTGTCCACCTTCTCCTCAACGATCGCGCGGATGTAGAACTCCATGAACTTGCGCCATCCGGTCGAGTCGAAGACCCGCCCCAGCTCGCGGTTATAGTGGTAGCCGCCATGCTGTCCCGGCCAGTCACGGGCGATGCGGAAGGCCTCGGCGTGCATGGACAGACCGGCCGTCACGACGTCCCCGTTGTCGTCATACTGCGTAAGCATCTTGGCGATTTCGAGCATTTCGTCCCAGGTGCGGGGCACGTCTTCATCGGTCAGTCCGCCCTCTTGCCACAGCGTCTTGTTGTAAAAGGCGCCGGTCATCAGAGAACCGGGCGGAATGATATAGGTGTCCCCTTCCCAGTAGAGCGCTTCCTGGAAACCGAAGGTCTCTTTCAGCCAGTCCGCCTCAAAGTATTTGTCGGACAGCGGCTCCAGCAAGCCGTCGCGCATGTAAGAAGGCAGCGGGCTGAATATGGTCGGCTGCCCCTGGCGGCCCAGCAGCGCAGTACGGTTCTTGTCGTTCATCTCCCGATTGGGGAAGACTCGCAGCTCGACCGAAACACCCGGGTTTGCCTCCCGGAAGCGGTCGATGCCGGCTCGAATGACGTTGCCTACGGTTGTGTCGTGGTCGGTATGCGTCCACCATTCCAGCTGGGCGCTAAAGCCCGAGGGAAGCAGAGCTGCCGGATGGTCGCTCATTACGGCCGGAGCGGCCGGCTGCTCTTGCGGCGCGGCCACGGGCGCGCAAGCCCCCAGCATAGCCGCGCCTACCGCTGCACCTCCTCCCAGTCTGAGAAGATCGCGGCGATTCAACAGACCATCTTTCCTGCCATGACTCCGGGACATTTGGATCCTCCTTTGCGGATACAGGCCCACTGCTTCAAGGGAAACGAGTCTGAACCGGGATTGTGCTTTACAGAGTTTGCCTCAAAGGGAAAGAGAGTTAGCGGATATCCGAAGCCAAATTATAGCATATTACTTGGGAGATTTCAGAGTGGGGGATCTGTTCAGCGGTCAACGTCCAGGCGCCACTTCTTCCTGCCGCCGGGCAGCGTCGATTCACTGCAGATTGAACATGCGGGCGGCGTTTCCGCCGAGGATCAGGGCCTTCTCGGCGGGCGAAAGGAAGTCGCAATGCACACGGATGTAGTCGAGGGCCTGCTTGTAGGTACACCAGGAGCCGGAGCAGTAGGGCATGTCCGTCCCCCACAACAGCTTGTGAACGCCGATCTCGTCGCGCAGCTGCCTGATTTTTTCCTGGGCGCCGGGGAAGGGGTATTCCGGCCAGAAGGCGCAGAACAGGACTTCGACGTGCATGTTCGGGCGCTTGAGCAGCGTCATCAGGGCATCGGGGACGTGATAACGCTCCTCGCCGCGCCTCATGCTGAAGGTATCGATGCCATGCGTGAGCACGGCGGGGATGTCGGGATGCGCGGCGGCCCAGCGGTCGAGCTCGGCCACGTGCTCCATGAACCCGCCGAGGCGGTCGCGCCGGCGGCTGTGCAGATACCACCAGACAGGGATGCCGAGCGCACGTACCTTCTGCCACAGCGGCTCGAATTTGGCGTCGTCGAGGTGGTCGGCGTAGTTGCTGAGCGCGAACGGCTCCACGCTGAAGTAGAGACCCTTGAGGCCATGTTCGCAGACGGCCCGCTCAAGGCGCTCATGTTCGGCCGGCTGGTCGGCCTCCCATTCCCGCACCTGCGCCAGCCCAATGAAGCGGTTGGGGAAGCGCCGCATCTGCTCGCCGTAGTACTCGTTCAGCGCGCCGTAGATGTGGTCGTGCTGGAGAACACCCATGTCCACGCCCACGAGGTCCATCTCGCCGATCATGCGCTCGGGCGGCGCTTCACAGTTGATCAGGCTGGGAGGATAGGCCTGCGTGTAGTAGTCGACGCCGTCAACGGTGATCTCGGCGCGGCCAAAGTCGGCCATGCGAAAACCGACCTCCGGCATCTCGTTGATGTCATCCGAGTCCCACTGCAGGAACGGCTCGGGCACCGGTTCGTCATCGGCTTTGCGGCGGAAGCGGCGGCTGTCGCGCATGTGACACTGCCAGAACTTCATCCGCAGCGGCTGCAGCGGGTCCTGCTCGACGGATGCTCTGCCGAGCGGGGGAAAGATGTGGAAATGGGCGTCGATGATCACAGTCAGTTTCCTCTACTGATGTAGTGGAAGGCGCGGGCTGCAAAACGCTATCCCTTCATCCCGCTCACGACAACACCCTGGATGAAGTGCCGTTGCGCGAAGAAGAAGACCGCGACGGGCGGCAGGGCGATCAGCGTCGAAACGGCCATGATCGCCACCCAGGGAACGTAGTGCATGGAAGTGGAGCCGTGTGCGGTCTGCACCCAGGTGGTCAGGGCCACGGCCAGCGGCTGCGTTTCGAAACGGTTCAGGTAGATCAGCGGCTCAAAAAAGGCGTTCCACTGGCTCATAAAGGTGAAGATCGCCATCGTGCCCAGGGCAGGTTTCGACAGGGGCAGGATGATGCGCCAAAAGATAGCGAAGGTGCCGCAGCCGTCGATGCGCGCCGCGTCGTCGTAGTCCAACGGGATCGTCAAGAAAAACTGCCGCAGCAGGAAGATATAGAAAGCGCCGCCCCCGAAAAAACTGGGCACGATCAGCGGCTTGAACGAGTCCAGCCATTTCAGCTCGCGAAAGAGCAGGTACTGCGGAATCAGCGTGACGTGCGATGGAATCATCATGGTGCTCAGCACCAGGATGAAGAGGGCGGTGCGCCCGGGAAAGCGCACGCGCGCGAAGCCATAGGCAACCAGGCTGGCGCTCAGCACCGTCCCCACCATCACCCACACCACGATGATCATCGTGTTCATGGTGGAGCGAACGAAGGGGAAATCGGTCAGCCCCGTAACGTAGTTGCCCCACTCGACCGGATTGGGGATGAAAGTCGGCGGAATGGCGAAGGCGTCCGTCTCGGTCTTGAGCGAGCTGGAGACCAGCCAGATGAAGGGGACGGCCAGCATAAAGCCGACCGCGAGCAACAGGATGTAGACCAGGACCTGACTGACCAGTTGCCTTTTGCCAATGCGCTGCAACCAGCCGCCCATCCGCCCGCTTTGCGTGCCGCTTCGTGTCATGGTTGCCATTGTAGTCGCGCCTTACCTGCCTCCCGGCTCAAGCCTTCCTAGGACTACCTGACCGCGCCCTCGTAGTATACATACCGTCCCGAAACGCGCAGCGAAATGAGCGTCAACACAAATATGATGGCGAAGAGGACCCAGGCCAGGCCGGCCGCGTAGCCCATCTTGAGATAGTTCCAGGCGTTCTGGTAGAGATAGAGAATGTAGAAGAGGGAAGCGTCGGCCGGGCCGCCCTCGGTGATGACATAGGCGCCGGTGAACACCTGGAAGGTGCCGATCATGCCGGTGAGAAAGGTGAAAAAGATGACGGGCGAGGTCATGGGCAGGGTCACGTTGCGAAATTTGGCCCACGCGCCGGCTCCGTCGAGCATCGCCGCCTCGTAGAGCACGGTCGGCACCCCTTGCAGACCGGCGAGATAGAGTATCATGTTGCCCCCCAGCCCCCACAGGCTCATAATGATGAAGCTGGGGATCACCCACTCGCGTGACGTGAACCATGGCGGCCCCTGGATGTCGATGCCGGCCAGAAAGTTGTTGACCAGACCGATCTCCGGGTTGAGCATCCAGGCGAACAGATAGGAGGTGGCGATGGCCGGCGTTACCACGGGCAGGTAGAAGACGGTGCGGAAGAAGCTAAGCCCTTTCACAGCCTGGTTGAGCAGCAGCGCCAGCAAATAGCCGCCGACTGTGCCAAGCGGGACCAGGAGGATTGTGTAGATCACCGTCACCTTGAGCGACTGCCAGAACAAGGGGTCTCCGCTCACCATCTTTGTATAGTTGTCCAGGCCGACAAAGCGGGGTGGATCGAGGATCGTGTAACGGCTGAAGGAGAGCACGAATGAGGCGACGATGGGGAAGGCGGTAAAGATGATGAAGCCGAGCACCCAGGGGGCGATGCAGATGTAGCCGTCAATCGCCTCGCGCAGGCGCAAGCGGGACATCCGTCGTTTGCGTCCGTTAGCGGCGGCGGGCGTTGCTGCGCTCACGGCTGTTCCTCCATCCATTCCCGAAACTCGCTCTGGCGCCACGTGTATACAGGCTCGTAACCCAGCAGATTGCGCGCCTTGGCAGTGGAGACAAAGCTGTCGAAACCGGTCAGCGGGCGGCGCAGGGGAACACCGTCATAGTGGCGGGCGGCGAGGACCGGGCTCTTTTCGAGGGAGCAGGTGTCCGCGCCGTTGATCAGGAAGACCTCGTGCCCGATCGAGTCGTTTTCCACAGCCAGCCTGAACGCTCTCGCCGCATCGCGTGCGTCGGTGACCGTCCACAGATTGGAGCTGCCCCGGTCGGAGTCGACAATGTAACGCCGGTAGCCCTCCCACTGCTCTTCGACAGTGCGCTCGCGGTTCCAGCCCGACCGCACCGCGACTGCGGCGCCGGCCCTGTCCAGATACCAGTTGTGATTGATGCGCAGGCTGATGGTGCGGATGCCGTAGGCCTCGGTGAACCGTTTACAGGTGATCTCGTTGATCAGCTTGCTGATCCCATATTCGTTGCGGGGCTGGGCCGGGTGCTCTTCATCGATCGGGAAGTAGCGCGGCCGCGTGTCGAAACGCCGGTAATCGGTATTCATCGCCTCCTTGGAGGAGCCGAAGACGACCTTCTGCGCCCCGGCGGCCACCGCGGCCTCCAGGACGTTATAGACGCCGCGGTCGTTGACGTACATCAGCCGCTCGGGCGTGGTGATGCCAGGCCCCGGCACCGCGGCCAGATGGACGACGGCGTCCTGATCCCGGCAGGCCCGCCGCATCTGCTCCAGGTCGGTAACGTCGCCCTGGATATGCCGCACCTGCTCGACGAGCGGGGTGGTCTGACTGAAGTTTGAAAGCGTGTGACCGGCGGACAGAAGCTCGCGCAGGACGTACCCACCGATCTTGCCGCTGCCGCCGGTAACCAGTACGTTCATCTGCCGGTTTGACCGCCTGTGCCGTGTGACCGAACCGGACGAAATTGGTCAGACTGAGGATTGGCCGGCGGCCGGAAGCGCCCCGGCCGGAAGCGCCGGCCGCCGGGTAACGGTCACAGCCTACTGTGGTTAACCTTCGGCCAGCGCGGCGTCAATCTCCACCTTGGCGTCCGACATGGCCTCCTGCATCGTCTTCTCGCCCAGGAAGACCTTGTCATATTCGCGCCGCACCGTATCGGAGAAGAAGCGGGCCTTACGGCCATACCATCGAGGCATCCACAGTACATTCTCCGCTGCTGACGGATGTGTCGTAAAGCGTTCGTCGCGGCTCAGGAAGACTTCGTAGAAGCGCCGCATCCAGCCTTCCGGCAGAGCAGGAAGTTTGTCGATGGCGCTGCGCATATCGTATCCGGTGAGATTGATGTTGGGCGTAATCCAGTCGCTGATCGTATCGCTCGTGGTGGCCCAGATGGCAAAGGTCGAGGAGGCGTCGGTGTTTTCGCCTCCACTCCACACGCCCCACGAGTTGGTTCCCATCAACTGGACGCGGTGCTCGCGCCAGGGAACAGGCATGAACAGCAGACCGAACGCTTCCTGGTTGACCCGCTGATCTCCAACACCCGGGTGTCGGATTGTGCAGAAGGCCTTGCCGGAATTGAACAGGCCGCCCTGAACGGCCTGGGCCTCGGCCGGCGTGGGGGCAACCTTGTCCACCAGGGTCAGGTCGATATAGTCCTGCAACGCCTGCACCGACTCCTCGGAGTCGATCAGCGCTTCGGTCTCATTGTAGCCCCAGAGATCGTCCAATGCCTGGGCGCCGTTGCTGTACATGAAGTAGAGCGACGCGGCGCCGAAACGCGCGGTGCTGTTGGCGAGACCCCACTGTTCCACTTCACCATCGGCGTTGACCTTGGTCGTCGCCTTGAGGAGCTCGACCAGATCGTCCCAGCGCCACTCGTCGTAGTTCTCGGCGGGCCCGTCGTCGCCCCAATCGGGCAGGTCGATGCCCTCCTGCTCGGCGAGCGTCCTGTTTACCACCAGCTGCCAGTTGGGGCAGTAGATCTGCGAGAGCGAATAGATCTTGCCATCGTTGCCGCACTGCATCCACGGGTCGGCGTCCCACTTGCTGTTGTCCACGCCGTGGGCGTCGAGCGCGTCATCCAGAGGCAGAAGGACCTTGAACCACTCGCCCTGCCAGTAGCTGTCCACCATGACAACATCCGGCGCCACGCCGCCAACCATCTGCGTGAGGAGCTTGGTCGAGTATTCACCCCAGGGCGTCGATTCGCTGATCGCGGTGATCTCCGGGTGCTCCTCGCCTATGCCGTCGCGAATCGGGTCCCAGAATCCGCCGTGCCAGTGGCTGAAACGGATTTCGACCGCCTCCATGGCCGGCGCGGCGGCGTCACTTTCGTCCGCCATACCGGTTGCCGGCACGGCCGGCTGACACGCGGCCGCCACAACGCCGGCAGATCCGATCGCGGATGCCCACAAGAATTCCCGCCGGCTCATTCTTCTCTTCGCTGCCATCGGTCTTCTCCTTTGCTGACCAGCTGTGAATGCTGCACTCGATTGCTGCACTCGATTGCATTGATGCGATTCGTAGTCAGAGTGTACTGTACGCATGATATATGGCATAACAAGGTTTTCAGCTCGGGCGGCGCTTACCCCTTAATGGCGCCCATCGTCAGCCCGCCGGCCAGGAAGCGCTGTACGACAAGCGCGAGCAGCAGCACCGGCAGCGTGACGACCGTAGCCGCCGCGCAGAGCGCGCCCCAATTCACCTGGCCGTAGGTGAGGAAGTTATATACGGCCAGCGGCAGCGTCATGGTCTTCGAGCCGCCCAGGATGAGCACAAAGATGAAGTTGTTCCACGAGGAGATGAAGCTGAGGATCGCCACAGCGGTGATGCCGGGCAGGCTGAGCGGGATCATGACGCGGACCATGGTGCCCAGCTGCGAACAGCCGTCGATCAGGGCGGCGTCGAGAAGCTCGCTGGGCACGTCTTCAAAGAAGCCGATCATGACCCACATGATCAGCGGCAACACGGTCAGAATGTGGGTGATCACGATGCCTGCGTGCGAGTCCAACAGGCCCAGCCGCTTGTACACGATGAAGAGGGGAACGAGGAAGGTTATCCCGGGCAGCATGCGGACGACCAGCAGCGCGAGGGCCAGGCCGTCCTGCTTGTACTTGGCGATGCTGTAGGCGGCCGGCAGCCCGACAATGAGCGAAAGGGCCACAGAGCTGACGGCGATCGTCAGGCTGTTGAAGAGGTAGGTAGCAAAGGGATTGCGCTCAAAGACCTCGCTGTAGTGGGCCAACGTCGGGGTGAAGAACCAGACAGGCGGGTCGCTGACGATCAGCAGGTTCGGCTTGAACGAGGAGACGAACATCCAGACAAAGATAAACAGAAAGAAGACCAGAAAAATTGCCAGGATGATCCAGAACAGTGAGTCCTGAATCCGTCTCGTTTGCCTCATACCCAGTGGCCTGAGCGGTGGCCTGAGAGAAAGTCTGTTCATGTTATGTGCCCGGTAGTTTGGTGGTTCAGAGCCATGCCCGCTGCCGCAATCGGATCAGGACCGCGCTGATGACCAGGATGATCACCATGAAGACGAGGATCACGGCCGAGCCATAGCCAAGGTCATAGAACTCGAAGGCGGTCAGGTAGGAGTAGATATGCAGCGTTTCACTCCTTCTGCCCGGCCCGCCGGCCGTCATGATCCAGATGGCGTCGAATACTTTGAGGGTATCGATCGCCCTGAAGAGCATGGCGACGACGATCGCCCCTTTGAGCAGGGGCAGGGTGATCTGGAAGAACTCCTGCAACTTGCTGGCCCCGTCGATGCGCGCGGCCTCGAACGGCTCGGTCGGCAGCGAGCGCAGCCCCGCCAGCAGGATCAGCATCACGAAGGGGACGCCGTGCCAGGCGTTGATCCAGACAAGGCTGGGCACCACGGACGTATCGCCGGCCACCCACAGGCTGCGCGGCAGCCCCACGACCTCCAGGAAATGGTTGAGGATGCCGATGGAGGGTTCCATCATGATCAGCCAGATCACCGAAGTGGCAGTCGGCGTCGCGACCAGGGGCAGCAGGAAGAGCGTGCGGATGACGCCCAGACCGCGGAAGGTCCGGTTGAGCACCAGCGCCATAATCATCGCCAGGACCAGTTCCAGCATGAGGCTGGCCACGGTGAAGTAGAGCGTGATCCAGAGGGCGTTCAGAAACCTGACGTCGTCAGTCAGGACCTCGACCAGGTTTTCCAGGCCCACAAAGGTGAAGCGGGTCATGGTGACGTTGACCCGCTGCAGGCTCAGTGAAACGGTGTAAAAGAAGGGGTAGCCCATCAGAAGCAGGATCACGATGGCCGCCGGCGCGGGCAGAACGTATGCCAGGTTGCGGTCGATCAGGGCGAAGGCACGCCCTAACAGGCTCGGGGGCCTGGCCCGCCCTGACTCCTGATCTTCGTGGCCGGCGCCGCCATTCTCGAGGGGATGCCCAGGGGAACTGCCGGCAGCCCGGCCAGTCTGCTCTGAATTCGGCCCTGCTTGCCGCTGCATAGGCAACTCGCTTTGCAAACTGAAAGCGGCCGGCGGCAAGCGCGCCGCCGGCCACCGGATTCCTGCTTACTCCTCCTGCTCTTCCAACATTTCCAGGAGTTCCTGCTGGCTCTGCTGCGCCGCAGCGACCACATCGCCGCCCTCGATCGAGGTGACGATCACCTGTGCGATCGACTCGCGCGCCCGCATCAGGTTGATGATCGACGGCGGGGCCGGCGGCGAAAAGTCGCCGATGGCCCGCGAATCGAGCAACACCTGCACGAAGTCCAGGTCGTCCTGCGTCGCCTGCGTCTTGTAGGCCTCGGTATCATAGGGCGAGCGCCTCGGGACTGCGCCCCCGTCGAGTACGTACTTGAGCATGCTCTCCTTGTTCGAAATGAACTGGAGCAGGTACCAGCTCGCCTCTTTCTTCTGCGAGAGGCCGCCGACCGTGATGCTCCAGCCGCCGGCCGACGCCCTCTGGCCGTTGGGACCTGCCGGCATCAGGAAGTATCCGATATTGCCGGCCACCGTCGACTTGCTCGGGTCCTGGAAGTCCTTGCGGAAGACGGCGTCGTCGATGATCATTCCGGCCTTGCCCTGGCTGAAGATGTTGACCGCGCCGACATGGTCGATGTTGGGTGAGCCGGGGGGTCCGTAGAGGCGCAGCAGTTTGCCGTAGAAGTCAAAGGCGGCGATCGCCTCCTCGGAATCCATCAGGGGCACGCCGTCATCGTCCTCCCACATGATGCCCATACCGCCCAGGAAGCCTTTGAAGACGGAGGTCGGCACAGGCGGCTTGCCGCGCATGGTGATGCCGAATACGTCGCCGCCGCTCTGCTCCTGAACGGTTGCGGCGGCAGCTTCGAGCTCTTCAAATGTGGTTGGCGGCCCGTCGATGCCGTATTCTTCGAACAGGTCCTTGCGGTAGTAGCCGATCATGGCGCTCATCTGCATCGGCACGGAGACCAGGCTGCCCCGCGAGGAGTAGCCGGCAATGAGGTAGTCGCGCCCCATGTCCTCCCACAGGTCGTAGTCCTCGTGGGTCATGTTGGGGTCGTCGACCCAGGGGCCGATGTCATTCAGCCAGCCGGCATCGTACCAGACGTTCCTCTCCTCGGCGCCGGCCGGCAGCTGGAAGACGTCCATGTCCTCGTTGCTGGCCATCAGCTCGACGCGGATCTTCTGGACCATCTGGGCCCAGGGGAGAATCTCGGTGTTCACCTTGATGCCGGTCATCTCTTCAAACTGGGGCAAAATCGACAGCACGTGGTCGCTCAGCGGCTGCGTCTCGCCGACGTAGCGCAGCTCAGTACCGGCGTGGCGCTGCCAGTCGAATCCTTCCGGTTCGGCCATAGCATCGTCAGCGGGGGCGGCGGCGGGCGCCGCAGGCACGCAGGCGGTCAGGGCGGCCCCCGCCGTTCCTGCGCCGAGAATCTGCAATAGCTGTCGACGACTGATCTGTGATCGCATGATAGGGTTCTCCTTCCCATTTTGGTTGGAACTACGCCTAATCCAATGGAGTCGATCCGTTCGTCTGCAGGGTCCTGGAACAACCAGAACAGACGGAATCTTGTATCACAACAAGCTGCCAACATGTCAACGATATTCTGCTGCCGTCTCTGCGAGAAACTCGAAAGGTATAGAGGATTTTTTGGGAGTATAGTTTCTTTGGGGCGGCCTGTCAAAGAGGATTTTGCGGGCTTGGCGGCGGCGAGCGGGGTCTAGCGTTCGAAAACCTCCTCGTCCTCTTCGAGGCCGGCCAGCAGTTCGGTGCGTTCACCGTCGGTTACGCCCAGAGAAATGTCGACCTCGATCGTGGTCTCACCCTCTTTGACCAGGGCGTAGCGCCGGTTGAAGTAGCTGTGGATGGCCGCATTGGGAATGGTCAGTATGTCCTCTTTTCGCTCCACAACGATGCGCAGGTCAGCAAGCGCTCCGATCTGCAGCTGCAGTTCGGGCGCGGCGAACTCAATTCGAATCGGCAGGCCTTCATCGGCGCCGCCTGGCGTCGAGACCTGTATAAGCTGGCCCGTAACCTCACTTTGCGGGTAGTCGCGAAAGCGAATCGTGACAGCCTGGCCGGTCCGCAGCTTCGGCAAGGCCTCCTCGCCGGGGCCTGAGCTCCTGATCTCAAGGGCGTCGGGCGCGGCCAGGCCCATGACCGGCGCGTACTCCGCCACCAGCTGCCCCGCCTCGCCGTCGGTGTAGCGCACGACGCCGTCGAAAGGCGCCAGCAACTGCGCCTGCCCGATGCGGTCCTGCAGCATCTCGACATCGATCGCCTTGAGTTCCGCCTCCGCCTGGTAGAGCGCAATCTCTCTGTCATGCCGGTCGGCCAGCAGCGCCAGTTTCGTCTCCGCGGCCGTCACCGCCAGCTCCATGCGCGCAAGTTCGGCCTCGCCCGCGGCGCCCCGCTCCTGCTCCAGCGTCAGCCTGGACATGTCGAGGGCGGCCTGCGCCTCGGCCAGGGCAAGCTGCCTGGCGCCCTGGGCCGCTTCCACTCGCAGGCGGGCGATTTCCAGCTGTTTTTCCGCTTTGGCAAGCTCGTGCGGCAAGAATCCGACATCCAGTTCGGCCAGCAGCTGTCCGGCCTCTACCAGTTCGCCCGGTTCAACATGAAATCCGTTGAGACGTCCGCCGATGCGAAAGGAGAGGTTCACCCGCTGCAGCGAATCCACCATGCCCAACAGGGTGACGCTGTCGATGATGTCGCCGCGCTCGATTCGATGCACGGTCTTGGGAAGCGGCACAGGCGTGGGTATGGGCGTAGGCGTAACCAAGACATCGCCCGGCAGCCGTTCGCACGCCGCCAAAGACAGGGCCAGCAGCAGACAGGAAGCCAGCAGCGGCGCGCTCCGTATCGCATAGCCAATCCTGCTTCGCGTCATCGTGAAGACCTTCTCAACCTGCCGACCTTCTCAACCTGCCGAACACCAATGACCACTGCAATCACGACGTCTCCTCCGGCCTGACCTCGCGCCCCTCGCGCGCCGACAACTGCGCCGCGCGACAGAACCTGAGGACGGCCCTGCCCTCCTCGCCGCTCAGCTCCGACTGCCGGCCCTCGGCAATGGCGTCAACAAAGTCATGCACGCCGGCGACGAAACTGGTTCCCCAGTCCGAGTCCACATCGGGAAAGGCCGTCGTTTCGCCGTCCCGGTACATCTCCACGGCCGGCCTGTCGAGCAACATCGAAGTGCAGCGATTCACCCAGATAAAGCCGCGCGAGCCGGTCAGCTCGACCCACTCGTCCTCGGGACGTCCGTACTTGGTTGGGACCAGAATGTCGTCGGAGGTTACCGCTTCGTAGGAGCCGTACTTCTCTGCATCCTTGTATTTCCAGATGACAACGGCCGGGCTGTCAAGCATCCAGCCGTGCTGTATGGGGCGGTGCGTAATCCAGGCGAATACCTTTTCGGGCGCGCCCATGAACCACTGCGCAATCGAGAAGAGATGGTAGCCATAGTCGAGGATCACGCGTCCGCCGCCGCTCCGGGCGGGGTCGAAACGCCATACCCAGCGCCTGTAGGGTATCTCCCAGTCCTCTCCCGACGTGCCCTGCACGCACTTGATGCGGATCGAGAGCGGCTCGCCGATGGCGCCTGCGTCGAGAAGCTGTTTGGCCTTGACCAGGGGCGGGTAGAAGCGAAAGTTCTCAAAGACGCGCATCAGCTTGCCGGCGCGCGCCGCGGCCTCGATTAGGGCATCGCACTCGGCAACGGTGATCGCCATCGGCTTCTGTATCGAAACGTGCTTGCCCGCTTCCAACGCGGCAATGCCCATCTCGGCGTGCAGATGATGGGGGGTGATCACTTCCACCGCGTCCACTTCGGGGTCGGCGAGCAGATGCCGGTAGTCGGTGTAGGTCTTGCCAATCCGCCAGTCTGACGCGCGGCGCTGGAGCAGCGCCGCGTCGACGTCGCAGATGGCGTGAAGTTCAGCTTTGGGGTAGTCCTGGTAGCCGAGGTAGTGCAGGTCGGTGATTGCGCCGGCGCCGATAAAGCCGACGCGCAGCTTTTTGGCGCCGCGGCTCACAGTTGCGTCCTTCTGCCTTCCCCAAGGGCCGACGGACGGCGTGGGGTCAGGCCGGACTCAAACATGCGCGCCGACGGCTCCATGACCGGCCAGGGCAGGGTTCCCGGCAGCTCGATCAGAGCACTTCTGTCCGCTTCGATTGCCTTGGTCACGGCAGGACCAAGCTGCTCGATGGATTCGACGCGGCAGGCGTCGACGCCGAAGGCCCCCGCCAGCTCCACGAAATCCGGGTTTACCACGTCCACCGCGTGGGCGGCGCCGTAGCGGGCCTCCTGCTGCGGGCGCAGGACCCCGTATGCCGAGTCATTGAAGACCAAAGTTACGACCGGCAGACCAATCTGCACCGCGGCCGCCAGCTCCTGGCAGTTGAACATGAATCCGCCGTCGCCGCACAGTGCAACCACGGGCCGGTCCGGCCTGGCCACCTTGGCACCGATCGCGGCCGGGAGCCCGAAACCCAGCGTGCAGAATCCCCACGGGTAGATGTTGGTGCGCGGTTCATAGATGTCGAGGAGGCGCCGGCACCAGTACGCGGCCACGGTCAGGTCGCTCACCAGGACCGTCTCACGCGGCAGCGCCTTGCGGAGCGTCTGTACCAGCTCGACGCCTGCGGGCGCCCGTTCCTGGCAGTAGGCCCATACGTTATGCCGCAATTGGGCGATCCCGGCTTCAATGCCGTTCTCCTGTCCGTGCATATCGCGTAACTGCTCGTTGATGAGTTGCAACGCCGAAAGCGCATCGCCCACAACGCCTACCGTCGCCGGGTAGTTGCGGTCGATCTCCTCAGGATCGATTTCGATATGGATCAGCGCGCCAGGAAGCTGCAACCGCCAGCGATCCGACTCCTCCTCGGTAAAGCGCGTGCCCACCGCCAGCATGACATCAGATTCGGCCAAGAACGCCCGCGCTGCCGGATGCAAGATGGTGGCGCCCGCGACCAGAGGATGGTCGTCCGCAACCGCGCCTTTGCCCAGTACCGTGGTGAAAACCGGCGCCTGCAACCGCTCGGCCAGTGCCTGCAGCTCGGCGCCCGCTCCGCTCCCGATCACGCCCCCGCCGGCCCAGATGACCGGCCGCCGCGCCCCGCGCAGCAGCCGCGCTGCCCGCTGAACCTGCTCCGGGTCCGGCGCCGCCCGCTCCACTGCAGCCGGCGCGGGGATGGTCACGCCGCCGCTTTCGTCCAGCGTATCGCACGGAATCTCCACCGCAACCGGTCGCGGGCGGCCGTTCTGCATCTGCGCGAAGGCCTCGTGCATCACCCCGGGAATCTCCGCCACCGTGTCCGCCCGCGCCCGCCACTTCGTCACCGGCGCGAAGCTCCCCAACTGGTCCTCGCACTCATGCAGATACCCCTTGCCAAGCCCGATTCCCTCAGCCGGGATCTGGCTGGCAATGCACAGAACGGGCGAAGAGTCGCTGTAGGCCGTGCCCAGTGAGGCCAGGGTGTTGAGAGCGGCCGGTCCGGTCGTGCTCAGGCAGACGCCGACCTTGCCGGCGGCGCGCGCGTAGCCGTCGGCCATAAAGGCGGCGCCCTGCTCGTGCCGGGCAAGGATGTGCCGGACGCCCGTTTGGCGCAGGGCGTCGTAAATGCCCAGATTGTGCGTCCCCGGAATGCCGAACACCGTGTCGACACCGTGCGCCTCAAGGGACTGCACGACGGCTTCACCACCAGTCATGCGCATTGATCAGGTACCCCGAAAGATAGTGGAGGATGGAGAAAACAGAGCGCGGTTACCCCTTCATGCCGGTCATGGCAACGCCGCGGATGAAGTAGCGCGAGGCAAAGCTGTAGATCGCCATCACCGGAACAACCGTCAGCATGGAGCCGGCCGCCCACATCTCGTAACGGGTCCACCACAAGTTGCGCAGACCGGCCAGCACCAGGGGGAGAGTCTGGTTGTCCTGGCTGTTCAGAACGATGAGCGGCCACAGGAAACTGTCCCAATTGACAAGATAGACAAACACGGCAAGGGCGGACATCGGGGACATCGACATCGGCAGCACGAGCGTGAAAAAGATGCGCCACTCGGAGGCGCCGTCGATGCGGGCCGCATCGATGAGCTCAAAAGGGATGCTCTCCATGAACTGCCGCATCAGGAAGATGCCGAATGCGGTGTAGAATCCCGTGATAATGATGCCGCCCAAGTTGTCTGCCAGGCCGAAACTGTTTGCAATGGTGATATAGAGTGGGACCATGATCACCGCGAAGGGCACCATCATCGTCGACAGGACTATGGTGAAGAGCAGCTCCTTGCCTACAAAGCGATACTTTGAAAAGATGTAGCCCATCACCGAAGAGGTGTAGACGGAAACGACCGTTACCGAAACTGCGGAGACAATGCTGTTGCGAAAGGCGGCGTAAAAGTTTACCCGGCCCAGAATCTCTTCATAGTTGCGCAACGTCCACGTTTCGGGTAGCAGCGCCCGTGACTCGACCAGCTCCTTGAACGGCTTGAGTGAAGCAAAGATCATCCAAATGAATGGGAAGATGGCGATCACAACCATTCCCAGCAGGAAGATGTGGAGGAGACTCTGTGATATCACAATGCGCCGGGGCAGCCGGCGCCGCGCAGGCTCTGCCTTACCTATGACTGCCATTACAGTCTCTCCTTCAAAACTGGGTGGAGGGCTGCCATTGCCAGATTCCGAACCAGACCTGTTTCACGGGCCGGAGAACTCTAGTATGACCAGGTGGGGCGGATCAGTTTGATCTGCAGAATGCTGATCGCCAGGATGAATGCGAACTGCAGCAGCGAGGCTGCCGTGGCCGTACCGAAGCGAATGTCCAAAAAGGCCTCCTGGTAGATCAACATATTGTACAGGAAGAGAGAGTTTCCCGGACCGCCTTCAGAGCCGAACAGGACAGTGGGAAGCGTAAATTCCTGCAAAGAGCCGATTGCCAGCAGTACGGTGATCAGCAGGATTGTATGGCCCATCAACGGCATGGTAATGCGCCAGAACTGCTGCCACGCGTTGGTTCCGTCAACCAGGGCGGCGTCGTAGAGTTCAGAAGGGATGTTCATGATGCCTGCCGTGAGAATGACAACG
The DNA here is from genome assembly GCA_022821545.1 of Caldilineaceae bacterium. GTDB lineage: Bacteria > Chloroflexota > Anaerolineae > Caldilineales > Caldilineaceae > Bin5. Next base: position 29,366 of record JAJEDJ010000038.1, on the reverse strand, counting down.
AAAAAGCCAAGCCCTTTCCAGGTGGCAATGACAACTGCGGTCGGCAGCGCAGATGAGGAGCTCGACAGCCATTGCAGTTCCGGCAGCCCTACGGCGCTAAACAGCTTGTTCAACTGCCCCACTTCGGGGTCCATGATCATTTTGAACAGAAGGGAAACGGCCACCAACGAGACCACAACAGGAACAAATATCAGCGCCTGATAGGTGTTGCGGCCCTGCCTCACTTTGGACAGAAAGACGGCGATGAGCATGGCCAAAGGCAGATTGAAGATAAAGGAAAAGACGGCCCACATCAGGGTGTTCTTGACCGAAATCCAGAACAGTGGATGCTGAGCGATCTTAAGAAAGTTGCCCATGCCGACAAAGGGACTATTGGTCGGGTCCAGCAGTTTGTAGGCGACGGTTGACATGCGGAACGCCTGAATGATCGGCCCGAAGCTGAAGATCCAGTACCAGATCAGCAAAGGGACGATCATTGTGAATCCGAACCAGAATTGGGGCTTGCGCAGCGTCCTTTGGACGACGAACCAGACGCCCATGGTTTCGGCCCGGCCCGAGGTTCCGCTCCCGCCTGCAATTGATGTCATTTTCAGGTCCCGTTCTCAGTAGTGGTTGAGCGTCCAGGCAGTCCAGCCGGTCCCTTCTAACTGACCGCTTCGACGAGCAGCAGCTCCGAGGTCAATGCGGTTTCCAAACGTGACGTGATGCCGGTACGCGTGAGCGCCAGCCCGTCGACTTCGCAGCTTTCAGAGCTGTTGTCAAATGTGAGGCGATAGCGGCGGCCCGGATCGACCCCCCGGAAGCGCAGCAGGTATTCCGGTTCAGCCGGGTCGCTGAGACGAAACAGCCCTGCAACGGCCCGCGTCCGGTCGCGCGACGCCAGCTCCAAGACGCCCCAGCCGCGCGGCTCGAAGCCTTTGACCACGGGCGTATGATGATAGATGCGGCTGGTCGGATGGATCGGGCGAACGAACTCCCTGTAGATCCGAACGGCGTTGCGGATGCGGGCCTGCTGGACGGGGTTGGGCGCGGCGTCTTTGAGATGGAACCAGTTCAGCGACGGATGCACGAAGAGCTGCAGCCGGAACTGAAAGTCCAGTTCAGCCGTGCGCTGGCCGGACTGGCCCATGCCGGCCAGCCGGTCGACCCGCTCCGGGGGGAGCGCCATCGACATTCCATTCGTAATCGAAAAGGCGCGCGGGGCAATCTGCCAGTCGGTCACCCAGGTATGGTCGAAGTAGCGGACCATGCCCAGATCGGTGCGGGCGCCGCCGCTGGCGCAGTTTTGAAAGATTACATGTCTGTGACGGGCGGAAAGGCGGGCATAAATGCCGTAGACGGCCTCGTAATAGCGCCAGTAGGCGTTCTCAATGAATCCCGACTGTTCACTGTATGCGCCCGCGCCGATGTTGCCGACGTTGTAGTCCAGGCGGAAGAGGTCCAGCTCGTGCTCGACGATCAGACGGTCGATTTCGCTCTCCATCCAGTGGGCAACTTCCGGCTTGGTGAGGTCGATCATGCCGCCCAGCCCGCCCTCGGCGCCGTACGGCCGCGCCAGCCAGTCAGGATGCTCCCTGGCGATGCGGCTTTCCGGCCCGACCCGCTCCCCGTCCATCCAGAGGCCGAACTTCATGCCTTTGCCGTGAACATAGTCGCGAAACGGTTTGAGGCCCCCAGGGAAACGGTCATAACTTACCTGCCAGTCGCCCACGGTCGAATGCCAGCTGCCATGCGGGGGCGTGTACCAGCTGGCATCGATGAGAAATACTTCGGCACCGGCGTCAGCGCAGGCGTCGATCTCGGAGAAGATCAGATCCGGGGTAAGCTCCTGCTCCGGTCCGATGCCGCTCACGACCAGCCCGGCATGGTCCGGGTTTTGCGGCGGGATAACGCTCGTCCGCAGGTGGTCGTGCAGCGCTTGAATGCAGTGGTCGAAATCTCCGATGACGACGCCCAGGTGCATCTCCGGCGTTGTGACCGTCTCGCCGGGGGCGATGACGCGCAGCGGCGCGGGTCCGTCCGGGCCGGCGCGAAACCAGAGCCGCGACCCTTCCCGGCTATCCCCGTCGTCCACGTCAAACTCGAAGGCAAACCCTCCCGACCAGGCCAGCGTCCCAACGAACTGCTCGCCGCCCTGGTGATTGCGGAGCACAAAGAAGGGGTGTCTGTGCCGGCCGCGGCGGTAGCGGCCATCGATGCGGTAGCCCGCTCGCGGCAGGGCCCGCCAGTCGAAGTCGCCCTCATTGCCCCAGTGCGTGTCGATAAAGTAACCGACCGAGTAGGGCGACGCCTCGTCGTCGACGTCGTATGCGCAGGTCTGCAGGACACCGCTCCACGGAAAAGCGGCCGAAAGCGCGGCCGGCTGCCCGGAGCAGTTTTCAATCTCCAGCCAGCGCGTGAGGATTGGCGTACCGTCCAGAACTGTGTGAACGCGCACGACGACAGGGCGCACTGTGTGACGCAGTTCTAATACGGCCTTCAACCCATTCTCTTCTTCAGTCTGAGAAAAGCCGCTCCATTGCCAGTGCGACCGCAGGAGCTGCCCGTCCACTTCGAGCCAGAATGCCTGCGGCGCCGGGTGGGAAGCCGGGTCGAAGCGCTCCGGCTCGGGATTGGTGTAACCCGAGCCGTTCCAACCCCTCCCCACCAGCTGCCCGCCACGCAGAGATTCCTGGTAGGCGGCGAGACCGGACCGGTATGATATGGTGGGATCCGGGTCGTTGGTAAGAAAAACGTCGGTGAAAGTCACAGTGATCTAAGGTTCCACTCCCAGCTCGCGAACGTCGCTGACCCATTCCTGGTACTGCGCTTCGCAGCGGGCCTGGATCATCTCCACCGCTTCCTCGCTGCCGATATTGCCCTGCCGCACTTCCGAGCAGCCTTCGCCAATGGCGGCGCCAATTTCACCGATTGAGCCGAAGCCGACGCCCTCGAAAGTGGTCTGCGGCAACAGGTGCTCCTGCAGAACTTTCGTCAGCTGCACCAACGGTCCATCCGGATCGTTGTTCACGAAGTGGTCGTAGCTGCCTACAAGGCCCTTCCACGCAGTGTTCGGCTGTCCGCCGTAGATCATGGCGTATGAGGTCTGCCCTTCGTCCGTCACCAACATGCGCAGGAACTCGATCGCCATATCGGGATTCTTGGCCTGTTTCAGCGAAATGAATCCCCAACCGCCTTCACCGCAAAAGATTGGCGGCTCCCCTTCATGGATCATCGGCGCGCCAGCCATGCGATAGGTGTAGCCAAGGTCCCAGGCGATCGGCATTGAAGGCGTGCCGTTGCCGCGCGCCAGAGCCACCTTGCCGGCCAGCGCGGCGTCAACGTGGTTCTGGTCCAACTGGGTCTCGATGCCCATTTCCACCGGGCCCTCAACAAACAGCCTCATCGCCTCCATACCCTCTTCGGTGTTGATGTTGAACTGTTTGTTTTCCAGGTCCCACCAGTCCATGCCCTTGGGGTCCAGGAGCGTGCGGAGGATGCCGAGATAGCTCATGTCATCCCAGCCCTGGCTGCTCAGGCCCCACTTGGTCACTTTGCCGTCCTCTTCGACATGCAGGGCCTTTCCCAGCTCCCACATGCTTTCGTAGCTTTCGAAGTAGACGTCACCGTTCAACGGCGGATACTGGTCTTCCAGCCCGAGCGCGATGACATCCTCGCTGGGCACATTGACCATGTTGCCGACGCCGTTACACTCGGTCGGCACGCCCCAGATCTCGCCCTGCCACATGTAGGCGCCGATGGCGTCGCCCACAAAGTCATCGTCAGGATCGACATCCATGTGGTTGTAGACCTGCTCGGTGCAGGGGACCAGTGCCTGGTGCAGATGGAGGCTGGTCAACTGTTCACCCATGATGCAGGCAACGTCAGGCTGCGTTCCCGCGGCCAGCGCGGCAATCACCTTGGGCGGGATCGGCCAGGCCTGCGGCTGTACCTCGAATGTCCCGCCTCCCTGCTCCGCGAACAGGTCGGAAAGACGCTGGTAGGCTTCCACATGGGGGTCATACTGCAAGCCCCACATTACACCCTGCCGCTGTTCCCTGGGCACGGCGGCAGCGCCGCCTGTCATCTCCGTCCCCGGCGCAACACACGCGGCCAGGAGACCGGCTCCCGCCGCCCCCGCGGAAACTTTCAGAAAATCTCTGCGACTGTACATTTTTCCCTCCTTAATGTTGACTTTCTTGCCAGAGTCGCTCTGAACATCGCTACCGGGACGTTTACATCGTTTACAGCGTTTACAGAAGAGAGAAGCAAGCAGGGAAGACTCGCTTCTCTCTTCACTCCACTCTCTCTTGAGATTTACGGTTCCAGGCCCAGTTCGCGCACGTCGCTCACATACTCCTGGTATTGAGCCTCGCAGCGCGTCTGGATCAGTTCCACCGCTTCCTCGCTGCCGATGTTCCCCTGCCGCACCTCTGAGGCGCCTTCCGTGATTGCCGAGCCGATCTCCGCAATGGAGCCGAATCCCACGCCCTCGAAGGTGGTCAGAGGTTGCAGATGCTCCTGGAGGATCCTGGCCATACCCACCTGCGGGCCGTCAGGATCAGGATGGGTAAAGTGATCATAGACGCCGACGAGATCCTTCCACGAGGTGTGGACGGCGCCGCCATAGATCTTTGCGTATTCGAGCTGACCTTCATGCGTGACGAGCATGCGCAGGAACTCAATCGCCATTTCGGGGTTATGGGACTGCTTCAGCGAAATGAAGCCCCATCCGCCCTCTCCGGCGAAGAGCGGCAGTTCGCCTTCAAAGACCATCGGCGCGCCGCACATGACGTAGGAGTAGCCCAGTTCCCAGGACATGGGCAGGGACGGCGTGCCGTTCCCGCGCGCCAGGGCAACCTTGCCGGCCAGGGCCGCGTCAACGTGCGACTGGTCCAGCTGGGTCTCGATGCCCATCTCCACCGGCGTTTCGACGTAAAGCTGCATCGCCTTGACGCCCTCTTCGGTATTGATGTTGAACTGCTTGTTCTCCAGGTCCCACCAGTCCATGCTCTTCTTGTCAAGGAGCGTGCGCAGGATGCCGAGATAGCTCATATCATCCCAGCCCTGGCTGCTCAGGCCCCACTTGGTCACCTTGCCGTCTTCCTCGACCTGCAATGCCTGCGCCAGCTCCCACATGCTGGGATAGCTCTCGAAGAAGATCTCTCCGTTGAGCGGCGGGTACTGGTCCTCCAACCCGAGGGCGATGACATCCTCGCTGGGAACGTTCACCATGTTGCCGACGCCGTTGGCCTCGGTCGGAACGCCCCAGATATCGCCCTGCCAGGTGTAGGCGCCGATGGCGTCACCGACAAAGGACTCTTCGGGGTCCACGCCCATGTGGTTGTAGACCTGCTCGGTGCAGGGGACCAGGGCCTGATGCAGATGCAGGCTGGTCAGCTGTTCGCCCATGATGCAGGCAACGTCAGGCTGCGTCCCCGCGGCCAGGGCGGCAATCACCTTGGGCGGGATCGGCCAGGCCTGGGGCTGAACCTCGTACGTCCCGCCGCCCTGTGACTCAAACAGGTCGGCAAGTCGCTGGTAGGCTTCCACATGGGGATCGTACTGCAAGCCCCACAGGACACCCTGGCGATGCTCATTGGATATGGCACTCTCGCCCGCAGGCGCCATCGGCGCCGCGCACGCGGCCAGCAGGCCAACGCCCGCTACGCCCGCTGTTGTCCTCAGTACTTCTCTGCGACTGTACAGCTTTCCGGACATCTTGTCCCTCCTGAAAGATTGTGAGTGTGAACACAGTGGCTGCGTTCGTTTGAGGATATGTCTGTCGTTATTGCGGCGTTGTGTCATGCGGCTTTATTGCCGGTATGGCTATAACCGCATCCGCCGCGAAAGGGGTTGGGTTCCGATGCGCAGCAGTTTGGCCTGAGAGGCATTCGATGAGCCTCGGGCGACTGTCTACTTTGAACGGTGACGAGCAGTCGGGGACTACAACAGTTGCCGCAGCCCACTTCGGTGATGGCTGCCCAGGTTCGCGCTTATTTCATGTGGAACCGAGCATGGAAGGATAAATCGTGAATTGACGTCCCAGCCGACTATACTATACAATCCATCCTGGTTGCCGCCAACCACCAGAAAAGTGGTCGGCCGGCATCAACAGGGCGGCGCCGCTATCTTAGCACTGCTGTCAGCAATTTCACAACCGGAAAAAAATCTCGGTTGCCGCCAGGGAGGCTGTCCTGGCCTTGTCGAGCCGTCGACTGTTCCTCAAAGCGTCAATTCCTGACGGACAGAGTTAAGGGCCCTGGAAGCGACCCACTGCTGACACACAAATCACCAGGAGGGGAAGTCATGTTAAGGAGAACGACTTGGAGATGGATTGCACTGGTCCTCGTACTGACTCTGGCGCTCTCGAGTTGCCAGCCGGTGCAACCGGCCGCCCCCGGCGACGAAGGCATGGCCGGCGAGGAAGTGGTCATTGCGGTTGGCATTGAACCGGTCAGCCTGGACGCCTGGCGCTCCTTTGCCGGCACCGGCGGGCCCGGCTTCCGCAACGCCATTGAGCAACTGATCAACCGCGATTTCACCACCGGTGAGTTCGTCCCCATCCTGGCCACCTCCTGGGAGCGGCTAAACGACACCACCATCCGCTTCCAACTCCGCGAGGGCGTCACCTTCCACGACGGCTCACCCTTCAATGCCGAAGCCGCCGCAGCGAGCATCAACCACACATTCGACGCGGACAACGCTTTCGACCTGCTCGACTTCCTGGGCACAATGAGCGCTGAAGCCGTTGACGAATACACGCTGGATATTTCAACGCCTGAACCCGACCCTATTCTCCTCGGCAAGGTCGAGTGGGTAGGCATCTCCTCAGCCAAGCAGCTGGCCGAAGATCCCGACGCCTACCATACCGAGATCGTCGGCACCGGCCCCTACATGTTCGTGGAGTGGCGCAAAGGCGAGTCGATCACCTATGAGGCCAACCCCGACTGGTGGGGCCTTTCCCATCCGGACGACGCGCGCGGCGCTCAGACATTCCAGAATATCACGGTCAGATTCCTGCAGGAGGACCAGGTACGGGTCTCGGCCGTGCAGGCCGGTGAAGTCGACCTGGCCCAGTTCATCACGCCGGAACAGTGCCAGCTGCTCGCCGACGATGCCGTCGCCAGCTGCGTATCGGCCCCCAGCGTCGAGACGATCTTCATCCGCATGGATACGAACAGCCCTCTGCTGTCGGACCGCCGCGTCCGCCTGGCGTTCCAGCTGGCGATCGACAAGGAGGCCATCGTCGACACAATTCTTGGCGGGGCCGCCACCGTTGCCAGCCAGATCGTGAACTCGTCCGCCACCGGTCACGACCCCAGCCTGCAACCGTATCCCTATGACCCCGATCAGGCGCGCGAACTCCTGGCCGCCGCGGCCGTAGACGGTGTACCCGTTGACATGGAGATCACACTCGGCGCCCGCCATGCCGTCTTCCCCAGAATCGAAGAGGTCATTCAGGCCGTAGCCTCCATGCTCACCGACGTCGGCTTCAGCGTAACCACCACCTTCTACGATCCGGAAGGCTTCGGCCAGGTGATGCTGGTCAACATCAAGGACGTTCCCGAAGACAGGAATTTCGTCGCCATCCATCTGCATGGCAACGAGATCATGGACTACGCTTCCTCCTACCGCTTCTACTATTCCTGCGAAGGCATCCTCTCCGTCTACTGCAACGAGGAAGCCGACGCCGTCTGGATGGAGGCTCTTCCTCAGACCGGGGACGAGCGGGAGATGACGCTGCAGGAGCTGAGCCGGATCGTGCATGAGGACGTCGCCATCGGCTACATCGGCCACCTGGATCTCTCCTACGGCCTCGGCGGGCGGCTCGAATGGGCGCCCCAGCTCGATCATCGCGTTCTCGTCAAGGAGATGACCCTCAAATAGGTCAGACCAGATCTCCGACGAGTTGCGGCACATGAGGAGAGCGGCATCTGCCGCGACAGCAGTTGCTCACAAAGACCGCGGCGCTGGCGCCAGCGCCGCGGTCAGTATTCGCGACGTCCCGCACGCCGCTCGGCATGAATGAGGACAGTCTTCCGAATGGTACAAGCGCTTACACGAAAAATTGACGGCGCCGGATATAGTAGAGACTGACGATGAAGGAAAACAGCCGGACGGGTATCATCTTAGCAGGCATAGTTGGGGGGGCGCTGCTGGGCGGGGTGTTTGCCTGGCTATCCAGCGCGCGGAGCGACGAAGAGGGCGAGACGGCTCTCGAAACAATCGGCCCCGCCGAATACTTTCAGCTCGGCATCGGCGTTCTGACACTCGCGCGGCAGTTTCAGTCTCTTCTCCAGCGAAAATTGTGATGTTCTCTGCCGAATTGTGGTTTGCGCGCAGAGTCAAAGCGCGGCGCAGGATCACGATAGAGCGCAGAATCACGATAGAGCGCAAAATCACAACATAAAGGGAAATTGCGTTGACCTTGACAGGAAGACTCGGCAGCAGCAGCAGACCGGTACGCATCGCGATCATCGGCGCCGGACCATCAGGATTCTACGCCGCGGGCGCACTGCTGCAACAGAAGGATGCCCACGTATCGATCGATCTCTTCGACCGGCTTCCCACTCCGTACGGACTTGTGCGCTACGGCGTCGCCCCCGACCACCAGAAGATCAAGTCCGTCACGCGCATTTACGAGCGGACGATGAAGGACAGACGCGTCCGCTACTTCGGCAACGTCGATCTCGGCGCCGACATCACGCATGCGGAGCTTAAGGCGCACTATGATCAGATCGTTTACGCGGTCGGAGCCCAGTCGGACAAGAGGCTCGGCATCCCCGGCGAAGACCTGGAGGGCAGCTTCTCCGCCACCGAATTCGTCGCCTGGTACAACGGCCATCCCGATTTCCGTCACTTCAGTTTCGATCTGAGCGTCGAGAGTGTCGCCGTCATCGGCGTGGGCAATGTGGCGATGGATGTAACCCGCATCCTCGCGAAATCGGTTTCCGAGCTGGAAACAACCGACATTACCGACTACGCGCTCGAGGCGTTGCGCGACAGCAGTGTCAAGCGCATCCACATCTTCGCCCGCCGCGGGCCGGTGCAGGCCAAGTTCACCAATCCGGAGATCAAGGAGCTGGGCGAGCTGGAGATTGCCGACGTCATCGTCAATCCGGCCGACCTCGTTCTCGACGACGCCAGCCAGGCCGAGATGGAAGGAGATCGCACCGCCCGGCGCAACCTGGAAACGTTGCAGGAACTGGCGGAGCGCGGTCCCACGGGCAAACCAAAGCAGATCATCTTTCACTTCCTGCGCTCGCCAACCGAAATCAGCGGCGCCGCCGGCGCGGTCAACGCCATGACCACGGAGAAGAACGCGTTGAAGGAGACGTCATCGGGCTATATCGCATGCCGCGGCATCGGGGCCTACACAGAGTACGACGTCGGCCTGGTATTCCGCTCGATTGGCTACCGAGGCATTCCGATTCCCGGCGTGCCCTTCCATGAGAGTTGGGGCGTTATTCCAAACGAAAAGGGCCGTGTGACGGACGAACACGGCGGCGCGGTCGTGCCCGGCGAGTACACGGTCGGCTGGGCCAAACGCGGCCCGACCGGTGTGATCGGCACGAACAAGCCCGACGCCGTTGAAACGGTAAAGTTGATGATGGAAGATGTGAAAAATGCCGACGGGCACGGCGGGGCGGGCGACATTGTTCCCCTTTTGCAGAGGAAGGGGGTACCCTACGTTTCCTTCGCCGACTGGCAGATCCTGGAGCAGATCGAGAATGAACGGGGGGCCCTGCGGGGACAACCGCGAGTCAAGATCACCGACGTCGACGAGATGCTGCGCCTGATTCAGTCCGCCAAGGCAGAGCCCGTCCTCCCATAGCGTATTGCGCCCGGCTCAGAGCCAGACTTCAGCCCGTCTGCCCGCGGTCGTCTTCTGCCCGTGGTTCGAGAAGAGCGTCCATCTCCTGGGTCTCCTCCTCGTTTTCACCATCCCCAGCCCGGTTCTCATCTGCCTGAGCGACGGCAACTGTTACGGGGCCTTCGCTTTCCGCCGCCATTCCTTCCAAGGCATCCGCCTCCGGCCCGGAACTTTCCTGCAGTTCATCCGATTCCCATGTTTCGTCGTGTTCCCATTCATCCGACTCGGGGGTCAAACTGACCGGAACATGGGCGGGCAAGGAGGCTTTGATCTTTGTGTCGGACGCATCTCCCCAGAAGGAGGTGACCGACGACAGCACAGGCAGATCATCCAGACTGAGGGTTGAACTGGTTCTTTTGGGCACCTTCACCCTCTCTTCCATTTCTGCGGGTCGTTCTTTTGTCTCCGGTTCGCGTTCTTCAGGAGCTGCCAGGAGCGCTTCAGGCCCATCAGGCAACTGGTTCATCTTATTGTAAAGCTGTGCTAGGGCCGGGCCGACCGCATCCAGGGGAAGCTGGCTCCGCACGGGGGTGTCCGACGTCTCCCACAGCTCGGCCAACTCTTCAAAGTCCCACACTGCCGACAGGACGCTTTCGCTGCGAAAATTGGACGACTCCACCAGAATGCCGCCTGCCCGCGGCGTTAGCTCCTGCGGCGCCAGCACGGACGAACGCCCCACGAATGGGTCTCGCTGCCGGCGGCTGAACTCATTGTGGCCGACCAGAAAGCTTATGGCGGCGAACAGCTGGTTGTCCTGCATTCGCGCCAGCATCCCGGCGCGCAATTTCTCATACAAGACGCGCTCGGTGGCCGCGCCCTGGGCAACGAACAACTCTGCGCCCTGGTAGGCCAGCAGCCGGCCCACTTCCGGGTAGAGCAGGTCTCCGCCCAGCATCACCCCGATGCGGCCGACCGGGGTCGGGATGACATTCCACTCGTGGCCGGGCTGCGCCAGATCTTCGTCCTCAGGATGCAGCACCCGTTTGGCCTGGTACCCCAGCCGTTCGCCGCCGGGGCCGTAGACCACGGCCAGGTTGCGGAGCACGCCGTCCAGGGGGTCCGGCAGATAGGCGCTCGGCGCGACCAGCGTGATGTCGAACTCCCGCGCCAGCCCCCCAAAGACGTCGTCGTAGGCATCCCAAACCATGTCCGGTTGCGTGGTCAAAAGCGCGCCGGCCATCTGGCGGAAGTCGGTGTTGAGCCAACCAACGAGCGCCCCGGACAGGCCGCCGCTGATCTTCTGCCACAGGCCTGACTGCCGCCGCCGGGCCAGGTCGGCCCGCTTGAGCAGGTTTGCCTGGAAACCGCTGAGAAGGGGGGGAATCACCATCACGCCGGCCAGTTCGGGGAAGATCACCAGCCGCGCGCGCTTGTTCTCCGCGGCCCGCAGAAATCTGCGCAGGTCTTCGCGGTACTCGTCCAGCGTCTGGGGCAGCCGCATCTTCTGTTGGATACATGCGACGATGAGCGTTTTCATCGGAGGTGGTCTATCAGGTTGTTCCTGGCTTTGGGATCCTGGGGGTCTTTAAACTCGATGAACAGATAGCTGTCGGGACGTTCGACAATGAAATTCTCCGTGAATGTGAAATCCGTCATTGAACAAGATGTCCCAAGCTGCGATCCACCTCACGGTCATACAGGTCGTCAAATGTATCCGAGATGGCATTTGGATCGATTCTGAGAAAGGAGTCCGTCGATCTGCAGGCGATCTCGCCAGTCGCTTCCTGCCTGTACAGCGAATGGAAAACGATTTCGTCGCCGACTTCTTGCCGCAAGTCAAGTTCTTTCAGAATGACGTAATCGTGGGTGGCGAAGAATATCTGTACACCCATTCGCTGCAACTTCAGCAGGACATCAATGACTACGCCGAAGAGCTTGGGATTCAAGTTTGTTTCCGGTTCATCCCAGAACAGCACGGAGCCATCTTGCAACGCTCCGTTGCGGAGTAGAATCCACAAAAGACCGAGTTTGCGTATGCCCTCGGCAAGCAAAGGAAACTCGATTTTTCCCTGTTTGCTGCGTAGAAAGAACTCTTCGTTTTCGACCGTAACTTTTCCTCCGAGCGCCGTTGCCAAGTCGGGGAATCGGCGCTTGCATTGGTCCTCAATGGGGCCACGCAGGTGTGGGAGATAGGCCCACTGAAGGAGGTCGTCGTAGATTGCCTCAAATTGGATTTGGCGCTGCCCATAAAGGGAGCGAAAGCCGGGCGCGTTGGCGAGCATGTCCTTGGGTGGGATGTAGACACTCTTGATTGGATGATTCGCCCAGCTGCTTTCCCCTGACATTTCCACCGAACCTGCGACCTTGGTATGACTGGTGAATCTGGCGCCTATGCTAACGTCTTCTCTGTAAATCTCAATCTCGCATTTTGTGCCGTCTCGTTGTGAGGGAACGAGACGCCCGAGAATGCGACCGGATGGTAGAAAGACGTTTAACAACTTATCGGCAAATGAGTCCCCTGTATTGGAGACATCGCACGCCGCATAGCACACCTTCATCAGGTGTGTCTTGCCGGTACCGTTTTCGCCTACAAAGACGTTGATACCAGGAGAAAACGCTACTTCCAGTTCTTCGAAGGCAGTGAAGCGTTGCAATCTTACTTTTGTAAGAGCCATGAACGTCCGCCCTATTCTCCCGCCGCGCCGTGCGCCATACTCTCTACGCCACTATCCCCTATACGCCCCAATAATGTCAATAATCAACGCCACATCCTTGCGCGCGTGCTCGAGCGACGTGCGCGAGGCTTTGCCGTTGACGATGCAGTCGTGGAAGTGGCGCAACTCCTGCACGAAGGCGCTGTCCCAGTCGATGTAGGGCTCGGTCCGGTAGGTTGTGCCATCGCTATCGATGCCCTGGACCGTCACGGTGGACAGGATACCCCGCGAGAAACCGGTCGGGTAGGCGACAATCACACGTTTGTCGTCGCCGTAGATCTCCAGCGTCTCCTTGAAATCCCACAGGTCGGGCAGATCGATCCACGTGCCGAGGCAACGGGCGCCGTTCTCGTAGACGAGAGTAAAACTGACGGCTCTGCCCTCCTGCCAGATCTCCGTGTGCGCTATTTCAACCGGCAGGCCCATGATCTCGCGCAAACCGTACAGGTCGTGGATCATGCTTCCCGACAGCAGATGGAAGGCGCGCTCTACGTGGGGCGGCGCGTCGCCGATTGCCTGCTTGCGCGCCGCCTCCCGCCCTTCGACCGCGCTCTCGATGGCCCCCTCCGGCAGATCGCCGAAGCTGCGGACGTCGAACTGTTGCAGATGCAACTCGTTGTTCGGGTGCAAATGATTGATCTGCACAAAACGCACGTCCATAGCGGCCGCTTCCTGCTTGGCGCGTTCAAATGCCGGGTCATAGACCTTCATATAGCCCGCCTGCCCCACCGTTCCGGCACGCCGGCAGGCCTCGATCATCTCGTCGCACTCCTGGAGCGAGAAGCAGACCGGCTTCTCCACAAAGGCGTGCTTGCCCGCGTCAAAGGCGTCAACGGCCACACCTTTCTTTGGGTCGGTCTGACACAGGAGCACGGCCTCCACGTCAGACGCCAGCAGGTCGCGGTAGTCGGTAAAGTACTGAGGCACGTGAAAGCGGTTGGCCACATACCGGGCCGCGCCTTGCGACACGTCGCAGACCGCAGTCACCTCAAACTCGTCCTGCAGTTCCTTCAGGTTGGGCATGTGATGCACCTGGGCGATCGCCCCGCATCCGATGACGCCGATCTTCACTCGTCTCACTTGAATTTCTCCGGTCGGTTGTAAGCGGCGGTGGGTGGATTGGTCATTGCAGGAAAGTTATGGGCCGGTATAGTCCGTGTCCACGGTGCGCGAGGTAAAGCTGTTCCAGACATCGGCCAAGGCGAAGGCCCGCCGGAAAGCCGGGTAGAGCGAGTCCCACATTGCATCGCGCGCCGCAAATGCAGCCTCTTCATTCCCAGCCGCGCGCGCCGCCTTATAGGCCGCGATCTGCTGCCGTTGCGTCCGGGCATTCGTCTCGACCGCGTCCAACCAGGCTTCGGCCGCGGCCAGCTGCTGGTCGAGCAACCGGTCGGTCGCGGTTTCGCGGTCCGGCTCGACGTCGTAGGCGGTATTCAGCACGAATCGAGGCGGCTTTTTCGTGCCGTCCTCGTTCCAATACGTATGGGTCGGCTGGATGTGCGGGGTGACCGACAAGTACATGATGACGGGTTCGTCGCCCACGTTGCGGACCTGGTGCGCCTCATCGGTCAGGGCGATGCAAAGCTGTCCCGGCCCCAAGACCTCGGCGTGACCCTCGATCGTGAATTCAGCCTGCCCCTGCAAAATCAGAAAAATTTCATGGCCCAGATCATGCGTATGGCTCTGCGCCGTATGGCCTACGTCCACCTGCAAAAAGCGGGCGCGGATTTCCGGCGTTGTCAGCACATTGCGGATGTCGGTATGGAAGTCCAGAACCTGGAAGGGCACGGCACTCTCCTTATCTGGTAGTTTCGGTCGAAAACAGATTCATCGCGGGGGGGTGGCGCCAGAGAAATGAAAGAACGAACGACGGAACAGGGAATTCAGTCGATCCGCCGCCGCAGCTTCGGATCGAGGAAATCTCTGAAGGCGTCGCCAAAGAGGTTGGCAGCCATAATCGCAATCGTGATGGCAACGCCGGGAAAGATGACCAGCCACCACGGCGGACGAAAGGCCGCGGCCAGCACACCGCCCAGCATATTGCCCCAGCTTGGCGCCGGCGGCGGAATCCCCATCCCCAGAAAACTCAGCGCCGACTCGGCGAAGATGGCGCCGCCCAGATGCAGCGTCGCCACCACCAGGATGGGCGCAACCGCCTGCGGCGCTACGTGGCGTACCATGATGCGGACATTCGACGCCCCGATCATCCTGGCCGCTTCGACGTAGGATGTTTCCTTGATCGAAAGCACGACTGCACGCGTTATCCGTGTGGCCGAGGGTATCCGCGTTACCGAGATGGCGACGATAACCGTCACGAGGCCCGCCCCCAGCACGACCAGCAACAGCAGCGCCAGGATCAGACCGGGAAATGACATCAACACATCCACAACGCGCTGGCTGATCAGATCGAATCTCTGCCCCAGATAGCCGCTGGCAATTCCCCACACAAACCCGATCAGATCCCCGATGAGTACCGCGGTGATGCTTACAATCAGCGTAATGCGCGCGCCGTAAATGATGCGGCTCAGCAGGTCCCGCCCCAACTGATCGGTGCCCAGAATGTGCTCTGTGGTCGGCGCGGCGCGAATCGCGCCGTAGTCGGCCTCCAGTGGGTCGAAAGGGGAGAGCTGCGGCGCAAAAACAGCCATGACGAACATCAGCAGCCACACGCCAACCGCCGCCATTCCGATCGGCGAGGACTGCGCGAAGCGTCCCACCGAACTGCTGAATCGAAGCAATACATGCGGGCGCTGGCCCTCTATGTCGAGAACGACAGCTTCGGAATCGGCAGGCGCCGCGCCTGTTGTAGCCATGTCGGCTCCCTCAGTGTGTGGATAGCGGCAAGTTCTCGCAGGCCAGCTTCCTATCCACTACTCGTAGCGGATGCGGGGATCGAGAAACGCGTAACTCAGATCGACCAGAAGATTGATAATAACGTAAATCAAGCCATACAGTAGAACAAGGTTCTGGATCATCATCCAGTCCCGCTCAGTCATGCCCTGCACGAGCAGCTTTCCAAGCCCGGGCACCGCAAACGCCGTCTCGACCGAAACTGCGCCGCCCAGCAAACCGCCCAGAGCCAGCCCCGTCGTGGTGACGACCGGCAGCATCGCGTTCTTGAAGACATGGCGCCACACTACCAAAGTCTCGCGCAGCCCCTTGGCCCGCGCCGTGCGGATATAGTCCTCAAACAGCACTTCCAGCGCGGCCGAACGGGCCATGCGCGCCGTCGCCGCCGACAGCCCCAATCCCAGCGCCAGGGCAGGCAGCAGCGTCATCGACAGATTGCCGAGCGGGTCCTCCCAAAGCTGTATAATCGTGATCGGGGGGCGCCAGGTAAAGACCAGGACGGTAAACAGTATGATAAGCAGCCCCAGCCAGTAGCTTGGCACCGCGATAAAGATGGTTATGCCGACGCGCGAAAGATGATCCATCAGCGAATTGCGCCACATCGCGCTCAGCATCCCGATCGGCACCCCGATCAACCAAGACAGCAGGACCGCCATGATCGCAATTTGTGCTGAGATCGGGCCCCGCCGCAAAATCATGCCGCTGATCGGCTCCTTGTTCCAGAAAGAGGAGCCCATATCGCCGCTGATTACCTGCGCCATCCAATCCAGATACTGTATGTGAAACGGTTGGTCCAGCCCCAAACTGGCGCGCACAGCCTGCAGCTCCTCTTCACTCAGCACATAGATCCCGTCCGATTCGGAAACGATCAACTGCAACGGGTCCCCGGGAATCACCCGCATCGCCAGAAAGATCAGGACAGTTACGCCGAATATGGTCGGGATGGCAATCAGAAGTCGGTTGAGCAGGTACTTTGACATGAGCGATTGGAGGGGCTCTGCTACACTTCACGGAATGGGCGGCGCAACAGCCCGGCGACCGGGCATCGTCGCGCCGCCCACGATTTCTTCAACTGTTCGGACCAGGCACGTCAGGCTTCGTCAGGACCCGGCCGCCGCGACCGGTTTCAGCACTGATATTCGGTGGCGGCCAACCGTCGCCGATCTAGGCATCCGGGTCGATCCAGACCGTCTCCATGCGGCCCCATTCGGCGAAGGCACGTTGGTCCAGCGCCAGGCCATTAACGCGGTTATTCCACATTGGCAGATGGAACGTGTAGCCGACCAGGTACTCCGGCGGGTTTTCGTCCAGCAGATTCTGGGCGTCGTCGATCTGACCCTGCCGGGTCTCGACGTCCAGCTCTACGTCGACCTCGGCCAGCAGCGCGTCGAAGTCCGCGTTGCTGTAGCCGCCGAAGTTTTGGGAACCGCCGGTGGCCCACCACAGGTTGCCGCGCGGCGAGATGTCGGAGACACTGTGCCCGCGCGTATGGACCATCAACTGGTAGTTGCCCGACTGCTGTTCGGAGCCAAGCAAGGCGCGCTCGACAATGCGAATGTCGGTCTCGATATTCAGATGCCGCTTGAGCATGTCCTGGAAGGCCGGGGCCAGCAGTTCGCCCTGCGGGCCGGCAGCCGCCAGCAGCTCGATGCCCGACAGGCCGTCACCGTATCCGGCGTCGGCCAGCAGCTGCTGCGCCGTCGCGATATCCTCATCCTTTTCCGCCCTGTAGCCCGGCATCGTCGACAACGCTTCAGGCGTGGTGGCGTAGGGATCACCCTGCGGCACCCAGCGCGTGACGTTGATCAGCTCCTGCGTACCGAACGCGGCCGCCAGGTTCTGCTTACTCACCGCCAGATGGATCGCCTTGCGCACGCGCGGGTCGTCGAATGGGGCATCGCGGTTATTGATGAACACCCAGTAGGCGCCGAAGTTGGCCAGCTTGTTGGCCGTCACCGAGTCAGGGCGATTCATGCCCTCATCCCAGGTCTCTTTGGCGACGTTCCACGACATGTCAGCCTGATCGGTGAGCACGGCCGTGCCGCGGTCAGACCACGCCGGCACGTGCAGCATCTCCAGCCCGTCCACATACGGAAGCTCCGGATCCCAGTAGTCCGGATTGGCCTCCATGATCCATTTTTCCGCCGGCAGATGGTCGACAAAGCGGAACGCGCCCGTCCCCGGGGCGATCACTTCGCGCAGGTCATAGTTGTGCTCTTCCAGCGATTTTTTCGAGTAGATCAGGGCATTGGTGGGCGTCAGAAGGTTGAGGAAGAACGGTCGCGGCGAACTCAGGTTGAACCGGACGGTCATGTCATCCACCTGCTCGACCGAGTCCACAAAGGTGAAGTTGGCTTTCAGGGGGCTGACAATACCTTCGGGCGGGTCAAGGATGCGGTTGAAGGTCGCCACCACGTCCTGTGCGGAAAAGGCTTCGCCGTCGTGGTAGGTAACACCTTCACGCAGCGCAAAGGTGTAGGAAAGGCCGCCCTCGCCTACCTCCCAACTCTCGGCCAGATCGGGGATGATTGTCCGCAGTCCGTCAACCAGGTTGTTGCGAACCAGGTTGTTGTACATGTGGGACAGAACATGGGTGCCGCCGCCCTGGTGTGCGTCAAAGTGGGACATCGTGACACCGAAAGCCGTCCGCAGCGTGCCGCCGCGTACCGGGTTGCCTCCCGGCCGCATCATGCCGGCCCCGGCAACAGCCTCGGGTGTCGGTACGGCGGTCGGCGCGGCAGCGGGAGCGGCCACCTCAGCGGGCGTCCCAGCCGCGCACGCGGCCAGCGCAGATGCGGCAGCGCCTGCAGCCATCATCTTCAGAAAAGTCCGGCGGCCAACATTGCGAGCTTCGCTGTCCGCCGGCGTGGGCGTGTTCAACTTACTTGTCATTGCTTTGGCTCCTGTTTTCGTGGTGATTTGGCCGATGTTCCGAACCAGGTGTGTCACCCGTCAAGAGTTCTGCACTCTGATTGCGCCCCCGTTTGGGCTGCAGCAACTGTCAATGAGCCCGGCGAGTGCGGCAATCCAAGAGTTCAGATTTCCAGCGGGGTTCACTCCGGTTCAGAGATCGTGGTACATTATAGGGGAATAGAAGATCACCGTCAAAACCTTCTGCTCATCCTCAGTGCAAGCTATAGAGTTTCCGAAGTGTTTCCGACAGGCAGTGGAACGCTTCATGCAGCAGAACGCTTCATGTAGCAGGAAGTCGACCAACGCCGATCGACCTGATGTGACGCTTTGGGATAACCAACACCTTACGGAGCACCAGACCCATGCTGGCAGACCTTTCAACCATTACCGACGCGCGCACTGGCCGGGCCTCCTCCTGGGACACCAGCGGCCGCAACGCCGACCGCTGGACGATCCCCGCAGGCGAGTCACGCGTCCTTGCCGACATCCGCGGCCCCGGCCTTCTCACACATATCTGGATGACGCAGCGCAACCACTACCGCGACTGCCTCCTCAGAATCACCTGGGACAACGCCGACCACCCCAGCGTCCTCTCCCCTCTGGGGGACTTCTTCGGTCTGGGAAACGCGCTCGTCAACTCCTACCAGTCCCAGCTGTTCACGGCCTCCACGCGCTGGAACAATCAGTTCGAGTCAGGCTGCGCCCTCAACTGCTACGCCCCGATGCCCTTTCGCGAACGCGCCCTTGTCGAGCTTGTCAACGAAAGCGCTGAAGACCACCTCCAGTACTTCTACTTCGATTACGAACAGGTCGACGCGCCGCCGGCAGCGCAGGGCTACTTCCACGCCGAGTTTCGCCGCGCCAACCCCTTCGGCGGCTGGGGGCACGAGATCACCGTCAACAGGCCGGAGGCCAATATCGTCAACAAGGAGAGGCAGGCTTGGGAGGACAACTACGTCATTCTGCAGACCCAGGGCCGCGGCCACTACATCGGCTGCACGCTCTCCGTCACCAACTTCCAGGGAACCTGGTGGGGTGAAGGCGACGACATGATCTGGGTCGATGGCTACAGCTGGCCGCCCGACATTCACGGCACAGGCAGCGAGGACTATCTCAACCAGGCCTGGGGCATGCAGAGGAACGCTTTCCTGCGCAACGGCTCATCCATTTTTGAAGAGGACACGGGCGGCTACCAGTCCTCCTACGTGCTCCACCTTGAAAACCCGGTACGCTTCCGGAAAGAGATTAAGGTCACGATCGAACACGGTCACGGCAACCATCTCGCCAACGAAATGTCATCCGTCGCCTACTGGTATGCGGCTGAACCGTCCAGGGCAGTCGAACCGCCCCCCGCGGCGCAGCGGCAACCCGTCCTGCGTGACAACCGGGGCAACTGGCTTTACGACGAAGACAGCCTTGTTCCCGGCAAGGCCGTCCCCGTCAACGAGGAGATGCGGGCCATGAAGGAGCGCTGGGCGCAGGCCAACCGGGCCGGTTGATGCGGCCTAACCTTCATCCAAAGGCGTCATCTGCCGGTACTTGCCACCGTAGAACAGGACGGGCTCACCTGGGCTGTACTCCAGGTATTCGACCTCCGCGATGTAAAGCGTATGGTCGCCCGCGGGATGGGCGTCCACCACCTTGCAAACAAAGTAGGCCAGGGCATCAGGCAGGACCGGGTAGCTGTTGCGGTGCTCGAAGACGACCTCCAGGCCCTCCACCGGCCAGCCGGCGAAGTGGCTGCTGAAATCCTCCTGGTCGTGTCGGAGTATGCTGATTGCATAGCGGCCGGTCTGCCGCAACAGATCATGCAGCCTCGCCTTGTGCCCGACGGACACCAGCAGCAGGGGCGGGTCCAGCGACACCGACATGAAGGCGTTGGCGGTCATGCCATGCACGCCGCCGTCCAGTTCGGTTGTAACAACAGTGATTCCCGTAGCGAACAGGCCGCAGGCATTCCGCAATTCACGCGCGTCTATCGCGGCAGAACTGTTTTCAGTCATGTGTAGGTCCGTAGCGCCTTCTACGCGGTGAGCGCAACGCTGAGGCCCCGGTCTGCCGGCTGCGAAGCGCATGGTTTTTGCAAATCTTAAACGTTATCTGAGGTAAACTCAAATCCACTGTCAGAATTGACAAATGAAACTCCAGTGGTAGGATACCACGAAACTGGCCGGACGTTGGAGTCGTGAGAAACTCACCTGTAGCGCGACGACGGGGAATTACGAAAAACGCGAGCGAGCATGATGGCAGACGAACGATTCTTTGTGACCGGCGCGCTGGGCTGTCTTGGCGCCTGGACCGTACACAATCTGATCCGCGAAAATGTCGATGTTACGGTCTATGACCTGGGCCAAAACACGCACCGGCTCGAGTTGCTCATGGAGCCCGACGAGATCGCCCGAGTCCACTTCGTCAAGGACGACATCACCGACACCGAGGCCGTCGCCCGCGCCGTCTCGGAAAGCGGGGCCAACCGCATCATTCATCTGGCCGCCCTGCAAGTGCCCTTCTGCAAGGCCAATCCAGCGCTCGGGGCCGCTGTGAACGTCGTCGGCACGGTAAACGTCTTCGAAGCCGCCAAGCAGGCCGGCATCACCTCGGTCGTCTACGCCAGCAGCATGGCCGTCTACGGAGGCGCGGATCTCTACGGGCCGGAGGTGCAGGACGGCGACCCCCTTCATCCGCTCAATCTTTACGGCGTTTACAAAAGCGCGAACGAAGGAACAGCCCGCATCTACTGGCAGGACGACGGCATTGCCAGCCTCGCCCTCCGTCCATATACCGTCTACGGCCCTGCCCGCGATCAGGGCATGACCTCCACGCCCACCCAGGCCATGCTCGCCGCCGCCAAGGACGAAGCCTACCACATCTCCTTCGGCGGTACGTGCGGCTACCAGTATGCCGACGACGTCGCACGTACCTTTATAGAACTGGCGCGTATTCCGTTCGAAGGCGCAGAGGTCTTTAACATTCGCGGCAGCGTTGCGCATATGTCCGAGATCGTTGACGCCATCGTTGCCGCCGAGCCCAACGCTGCCGGCCGCATCACCTACGAGGAGACGCCCCTTCCCTTCGCAGAAGCACAAAATGACCAGCCCCTGCAGGATCTGTTGCAAGAGGCGCCGTACACGCCCCTGAAGGAAGGCGTCGCCCGTACAATAGCCCATTTCAAGCGGGCGCTCGTCACAGGCAGAATCCAGTAACCGTTGCCCCATCCGGGCCGGGCATCCCGCTCCAACCGGCAGGGGCTCATCCACCGAAAACAGACCCATTCAAGCCAATTCGCGGAGGAGCAGAACAGATGAGATGGTTGCGCTTTGAGCATAACGGAAAGACAGTCTACGGCGTCGCCAGCGGCGACACAATCGAAGTCACCGACGCCACCTGGTGCGATATCCTCGCCGGCAAAACCGGCACCGTCACCGACTCCGTCGACCGGGGCAGCGTAGACCTCCTCAGTCCAATGGACCGGCCCGGCAAGATCGTCGCCATCGGCCTGAACTACCTGGACCACTGCCGCGAGACCAACACGCCGCCCCCCGACCGCCCGGTCATCTTCACCAAGTTCACGACCAGCATCGTCGGCCCCGGTGACGAGATCGTCTGGAGCCCGCAACTCACCGCCGAGGTCGACTTCGAAGCTGAACTGGCCGCCGTCATCGGCAAGACCGCCCGCCATGTCAGCCGCGACGACGCGCTTGACTACGTCGCCGGTTACACCTGCTCCAACGACGTCAGCGCCCGCGATCTCCAATTGGGCGACCCCCAATGGATCCGCGGCAAGAGCCTGGACACTTTCTGCCCCATCGGCCCCGCCTTCGTTACCGCCGACGAGGTACCCGATCCCCAGGTCCTCGATATCCGCTGCCTCCTCAATGGTGAAGTCATGCAGGAGAGCAACACCCGCGAGATGATCTTCGGCGTCGCCGAGCTGATCGAGTTCAGCTCCAATGCCTTCACCCTTGAGCCCGGCGACGTAATCCTCACCGGCACGCCCCACGGCGTGGGCATGGGCCGCGACCCCAAGGTCTGGATGAAGGACGGCGATACCGTCGTCATCGAGATCGAAAAACTGGGTCGCTTGGAGAACACCTGCCGCATGGTGTGAACCCAGCCTTCGCAAGGCTTCTAATGTGTTAAAACAACGACGTTTTTTCGTACTTCTCACGGCCGTCGCGGCGCTCCTTGCCGCTTTCGTTCTCTCTTGCAGGGCCAGCCTGAATCCAACAGCAGCGCCTGATGCCGAAAGGAACAGCTCCGAAGCGGGCGCTGCGGCTCAGCAAGGCCCGCTCATCGAGACCGTCCTGACCGGGCTGGCCAATCCTCGCGGCGTGGTTGTCCTGTCGGACGGTTCGCTGTTGGTGGCGGAGGCGGGCAGCGGCCGGAATGCCGTTGATCCCCAAGAGTGGAGCGGCAAACTCACCCACTTCCACGACATAAACAACGACGGCGATTTCAGCGATGAAGGTGAACGCACTTTCTGGTTTCGACACCTGCCCACCTACAACGCGCTAAGTGAATACTCCACCTGGCGCGATGAGGTCAGCGGCGCCGGCGATCTGCTGCACCACACTGACGGTCACCTCTATCTCAGCGTTGACGGCGGCCATGATCGCATCGGCCTCTACGAGATCAGCCCGTACAAACGCATGGGGCGCAATCTCTCCTCGCTGAGCAACATGACAGGCACCGCCTTTTCGCGCGATCATTCCCAAATCTATGTCGCCGAAAGTACGGCCAACGCTCTCTCCGTTATCACTATCGCCGACGGTAACCGCCACAAGGTCACACAGTTCGGCGCACTCGCCAGCGGTCAACAGTCGGTGCCCACCGGGGTGGCCGTCGACCCGCGTAACGGCGACTTGCTGGTGGCTCTCTTCACCGGCTCCCTCGTCGTCGAAGGCGAGACTATCGCCTTCGTTCCAGGGGACAGCGTGATCGTGCGCGTAGACCCCGAAAATGGCGCCATCGAAGACGTTGTCCTTGGCCTGACAACCGCAATCGACGTGGCGGTCGACGACGATGGCAACATCTATGTCGTGGAAATGACCAGTGGTGCCGCCGACCCGATTGAACCCACACACGATCTCTTCGACCCCGACCAGCCAGCGCTACATGGCGGCTACCTCCGCTTCACCGGACGCGTCACCCGCTACGCACCTGACGGCAGCGATGAATACGTCGTCGCGGCGGGTCTCGACATGCCCACCAACATCACCCTCGTCTCGCCAGCTGAAATCTACATTTCAACCGGTCAGGGCACACCCAACCGCCCTATCCCCGGCCCCGACGGGCCTACTACGATCGTGGGCGAGGTTATTCGCATCACCTTGCCGGACACGGATTCGCGCTGAGAGGCCGGGTCCTACGCCAGCGGATGCGCGTGCAGAACCTCTTCCACAATATCGACGCCCCAGCCCGGACCGGACGGGGTGGTCATCCGGCCGTCGATGATCTCCGGCACGTTCGTCACCATTTCGTCCTTCCAGGGCACGTCGTCAATGTCGATTTCCATGATTTTCACGTTGGGCAGGACCGCGCACAGGCTGGCGCTGATGAAGGACGAGAGATGACTGTAGTAGTTGTGCGGCGCGATGTTCATCTGGAAGGTCTGCGCCAACTCTCCCACCCGCTTCGAAGGCGCAAAGCCGTTCCAGGGCACGTCTATCATCAGATAATCTGACGCCCGCGCCTGCAGATAGGGGAGATACTGGCGCTCATAGTAAAGTGTCTCGCCGGTGCAGATGCGCGTGCTCGTCTTGCGCCGCACCTCCGCCAGCGCCCCGGGTTCATACAGATCGATCTCCAGCCACATCAGATGCAGCGATTCCAGCGCGCGTGCGATCTCCAGACAGCTTTCCGGCTTGAAGTTGAAGTTCAGGTCCAGCAGCAGATCGAACTGGGGTCCGACGGCGTCGCGGAACGTGCCCATCTGGGTGACGATGTGGTCGACCAGTTCGTTTGACGCCACCTGATCGGTTGCCCCTCCCGGATCCCTTCCCGGAAAGTAGACCGAGCCAGGATCGCCCGGAAACAGGATGTTCGTCTTCAGCGCGGTGAATCCCTTCGAGACGACCTCCCGCCCCAGCGCAGCCACGTCTTCCATAGAACGCAGCGGCGGCGTACCCATCAGCTCATGCACGCGGATCCGGCTCGTCCCGCAGTGCGACCAGTAAACGCGTACACTCTCCCGCGTCGGCCCGCCGAAGAGCTCGACCACCGAGCAGTCCCGCGCCCGCGCCGCAATGTCCACCAGCGCAAGCTCGATGCCCGCTATCGCCTTGGCCCCAATGCCGCCCGGGCTCGACTGAAATGCCCGGTACATATCCCACCAGCGCTGCTGAAACGCCCTCGGATCGCGGCCCATCACGACAGGCGTCAGGTCGCGAACCGCGCCTGCCACACCGTTCACGGCCTGGTCGCTGCACTCGCCCCAGCCGGTGATGCCCTCGTCCGTTTCAACCTTCACGAGGATCCAGTTGCGCCAGCCGGCGTCCATCACAATCGGCGTAACTGCTGTAATTTGCATCGAAGAGTCCTCCTCTGATTTGCGCGCAGCCGCAGGCGTTCCGTGCGCTCGATGATTATTTCATTCGAAGAAGGCAAGAAGCAGGCTGAAATAGCAAGAACGGGATAGTTCGGCCAATACCATTCTGCTATACTGGCCGCATGAATACCCAACAGGCAGTGCAGACCCGTGAGGAGACGATCCTCCACCATCGTGAGCGGCTCAACGCCGTCCTCCTCCACATCCAGGAGAATATCGACACGCCGTTGACGGTCGAGACGCTGGCCGACGTGGCCGGCTTCTCGCCCTACTATTTCCACCGTATCTTCGCCGCCTATCTACGCGAGACAACCAGCGACTACGTGCGCCGCATCCGCCTCGAATGGGCGGCCCGCCGCCTCATCCTCAGCAGCGAAGCGGTGACGCTGATCGCCCTGGCAGCCGGCTACGAGACCCCTGCCGCATTTGGCCGCGCCTTCAAGAGACGCTTCCAGCTCAGCCCCCGCGCCTTCCGCAGGCTGCGGCGACCCAGACTTTACGCAA
The DNA here is from genome assembly GCA_022821545.1 of Caldilineaceae bacterium. Lineage (GTDB taxonomy): Bacteria > Chloroflexota > Anaerolineae > Caldilineales > Caldilineaceae > Bin5. The sequence goes on along the minus strand of JAJEDJ010000038.1, from coordinate 4,042 downwards.
CCAACTGGGAACCGCTTCTGCTGCAGCCTGAGATCCGCCAGCGGCCCGGTCACGAGCTGGTCTACATTGCCTGCGTCGGCGCAGAAGCGGACAGCGAAACCGTCTGGGCAACGCTAAGGCAACACGCCGGCATTGCCGGGGAGGCAGCCCCCGCCATCGACCCGTTCGAACCACCCTCCTACGTACAGGTCCGCCGCGACCGTCCCAGCGAGGGCGAAACCGAAAGCGACAAGATGCGGGTCGATGCCGGCATTCTTTTGGAAGAGAACGCTTCAATCCAAGCGCGCGAACCGGTCGGCGTCCAGCATCTGGCGGGCGGACTCTACGCCGTCTTTCACCACCACGGTAGTCGCCGCGATGCCATGTGGCAGGCCATCTACAAATGCTGGCTGCCTCAAAGCGAAATGAGCCTGCGCGACGCGCCGCCCTATGCAGAAAGCGCAGACCCTCCCGGCCTTCGCCCCCCACAGGACAAACCGATCGCCTTCTACGTACCCGTCAAAGGCTCGCTATACGAGCTGCAAAAAAAGGAGACACAGATGTCCCCCACAGTCAGGACAAGAGAACAGCCGGACCGCCGCATGCTCAGCATCACCCGCCATGTCAACATCAACGAGCTCCACGACCACCTGCACGAATCCTACGAGCAAATTGCAGCGTTGATCGTCGAAACGGGCGTTGAACGGGACGGCAAGCCCGTCGCTATCTACCACGGCGAAGTCGGCGAGGAGAAAAACGGGCCGGTCGAAGTCGGCATCCCCGTCAAAACCGTTCCCCCCGTCAGCGGCGATATCAAGAGCGCAACCCTGCCCGGCGGCTCCATCGCCTACACCTCGCTAATTCTGCGCCAGGCCCACTTCCCGGAGATACTGGGCTACTACGACGCCGTATACAAATGGATCGAAGAGAACGGCCACCAGGTCGCCGACTCCCCGCGTGAGGAGTACGTCACCAAACCAATGGACAAGGAAGCAGGCATGGATGAACCGTTCCTCGAAATCGCCTGGCCCTACAAGTAGGCGCGACAGTGCATCGAGCTAAGAGGGACAACCTCTTATCTGGGCTGGTACGAAAAGAGGGACTCTTCGCCGCCAAACAAATGGGCGAAGGGTTCCCTCGACTCCCTTCATTCCTTCGCATCCTGGATCCGCAACGAAGTTTCTGTTAGTCAAGCCATAGTTCGTTTTGACAAGTCCAACTCTGCGGCATCACGCGCCGGCGCCAATTCGAACCCAGGCCTTGACGGTTCCATAAAGGTAATGGCCTCGTAAAAGTCGTCTAGAGCAACAAATGCACCATTCTCTTCAGCCCATTCGCGCATTCTCTGGTTACATGAATGCGCCCAGGACAAGATCTCCACGCGCCAGCTGCGCTTGTGCATGCGTTCCAAAGTACTGTGGAAACCTGCACCTTCAAGATAGCCCGCGCCATCGCCCGTCAACATAACTACGATGCCGGGGTCGCCGTTGTAATCCAGTGCATCTTCCAGCATCCGCAACTGCAGAAGTCGGTCAGGCATCTCCTGTTCTCCACGCTCTGGCGTGCCGCGGTCGAACAGGTGAACCTCAACTCCTCTGTTTTCCATGCGGTTCCATAACTGACGCATTTCCGGCGGGACTGAGCCAGCGGCTAAGGCCTTCTTCAAGGGGCGGTCGGCATGCGCCAAGCGCAGCATGTGGTCGAAGTGAATACGAACGCGGTAGCGCGCATTTGGACCTTCCCCCTTTTCTTCTGCCAAGCGTTGCGCCTCGTGGAAGATATTCGAGTTATCCCAATAGATGAATACGCTGTCCATGTAAACCTGCCTCTAGACGTCTATCCGGCCAGAAACGTTCTCTGGTCACCAAGTCTTATGACTGACTCACGCTATCTCCATATTATCATATGAGCGAGATAGAAATGTAAGTACGAGAGCATTTGTCTTGCCAGCAAAAATAGGCAAGTCAGATCCGCCCCTCCATTTCGCCGTGAATGCGGAAAAATCTGACGATTGTCGGCTGAAATTTGGACTGTAGACTTATTCCGCCTCCGCAGGGCTGTGCTTCTTCAGCCACATGCGCAGCGGCACGTCCTCGTCCGTCGGCGAAAAACGGCCGTTGGCATTCACGCTCCAGCCCAACAGCTGCCTGCGGACCGGGCTGACGCTCTCCCACAGATGGTCGACCGTCATGTCATCCTTAGTGCGCAGCCAGCGATAGCCGTAGCCGTAAAACAGGACCCGCCGCGTGATGTCCGACCAGTTCGGGCTGGCCGTATGCCAGAGACGGCGGTCAAAAAACACTGCGTCCCCCGGCTTGGCCAGCACCGGCGTCGCGCCCTTTGGCTGGCCGATTCCGCTCTCCGGCCTGTCGATCGTGTCCCGCACATGGCTCCGCGGCACCACCCAGAAGTTGCCGCGCCCAGGCTCGCTCGTATCCGACAGAAAATACGCCACTTTCAGCGACAGACGCGGCCGCGGATGGCTCTCCATCTCCACATTCACGCGGCCGCTGTCCTGATGCCAGCGGAATGTCTTGTCATTCGGCTCTTCACCGTTCGGTGGCGTCACGATCAAGTGCGCGTGGTATAGGAATATATTCCAGCCCAGTATCCCCCATACCTTTGGTAGGACCTTATCGTAGTCGACTAGATCGGTGAAATAGGGATCATCGGGGATGAAATTGGGGTAGAACAAGGCAGTGCGAGGGTCGTGCCCCTCCGCCAACTTTGCCTGGTGGATCCGTTCCGTCAGTTCGACACCATGTTCCACCTGCTCCGGCGACAGGGCATTTCTGACGTAGATGATACCGGTCTCGTTGAAGGTCTGCCGTTCTTCCTCTGTCAAGCGGTGGTCAAGCGATGCCGCGCTCAGGTCAGACATTGGTTCTCTCCTCCCCTGAAATTGAGTCATATGCCCACACAATGCAGTTAGTGTAGCATGAAACCGCTCTCTTGCGACCCTCCTCGTAAGCGGAGAAAACAAGAGGTCGGAGTCTGCGCCCTGCCTACTGCTGCAATCCACAGGAACAGAACGGAATCAGTTTTTTTTCTCCTTGAACTGTGATACCCTATGCTTGAATCAAGACAGAGACCGCATCTGTCACCTGTCCCATTCACTTTGCTTACTCTTATTCAAGAACCTCGGGAGGAAAACAGAACATGCGAAAGCAAGGTTTCAGCCGCAGAGAGTTCCTTTCACTCGCCGGAGCCACGGGAGGGGCCGCTCTCCTTGCCGCTTGCCAGCCCGTAACCCAAGACACCGCTGACGGCGGCATGGAGACTGCCATGGAACCGGTCACCGTCTCCGTTCAGTCCGGCTGGCAAACCAGTGGTGATAGCGACGTCTGGACGCCCTGCATCGAACTGTTTGACGAAAAGGGCACACACATCTCCATCGAAATGATCCGCCTCCACGTATCCCCCGAGGAGACAATGACCGCCGTCGCCGGCGGCACCGCGCCCGACGTCTACCATCGCTACATCGGCGGCTTCGCCGAGCTGATGGCGCGCGGCGTCATGCTCCCGCTCGACGACCTCATCGCCAACGCCCCCGACTTCGACCCCGACATCTACCTCGGCTCACAGTGGGACAACGGCAAATGGGACGGCGTCACCTACGGCATCCCCGCCCTTGAAGGCGGCTCCATGCCCGCCATCTGCTGGCACAAACACCTCATCGAAGAAGTTGGCGGCGACCCCGAAGTCGGCCCAAGAAGCTGGCCAGAAATGCTCGAGTGGTCCCGCATGCTCCTCCAATCCGACGACGATGGCAACCTTACCCAGGCCGGATTCGACCCCAAAGACGCCTACGGCTTCACCGTCATCGCCTGGCCCGTCGTCTTCGACGAAAACTACATCTCCGAAGACAAGCGCACCTTTACTTTCGACACCGAAGCGTGGGCAGAAGGCCTCGACATCATCACCCAGTTCTACACCGACCCGGGCATAGACAAGATGCTGGCCTTAAGAGACCAGTGGGGCTACTGGTCCGGCTATCCCTCCAGCGGCTTCAACAACGCCAAGCGCGCCATGGTCATGGACGGCAACTGGCTGCCCGGCATGT
>JAJEDJ010000020.1 GCA_022821545.1 Caldilineaceae bacterium | reverse complement strand
GTCGGGGTGCGCGCCGGCGATGTCGGCGGCGGCGGCCTGAATTTCTTCGGCGCGGATGAGCTCCATTTCCTCGTCGGCGCGGCGGCGGATGTTGATCAGGGTTTGGGCGCTGCGGCTGATGGCGTTGCAGATGGCGGGCGTTGGTTCCTGTTGGGCCAACTTGTCCATGTTGTCCTGAACGATGTCGAGGGCATGTTTGAGCTGTTCGGGCATGCGGTTGTCGCGGCGGACGGCGGTGGCGGAGTTTTTGCCGCCGCGGGAACGCCATTCGCGGGCCTGTTCGGGCGGGGCGCCGTGCGCGAGGCAGAGACCGCCGTACTGTTCGAGGCCGTTGGCCTGGCAGGGCTGGCCGTCTTTTCTGATTCCTGTGCAGCGTGTACTGGACATAATGGATTACTCCTTGGCATGTGCAGGCCAGCGGAAGTGCGGCCGGCCGGTGAGATGGTAGTTGGGGCCGGGCCGCCGCTTGCGTTGTAGAGAACGCGGAAAGGCCCGGACCAGTGATAGAACGAAACTATCACGAGACCAGACCTCGTGGACTGCAGGGGCGTGCGTTTGGGGACAGACCGCTGCATAAGTATCGGAATCACACCAAGAGTAACACAGATGTTCCGCGAGCGCAAATGCGGGACGGCGAGGAGTGAGGGAAGAGGAGAGAGGAGTGAGGAACTGCGATGAGAGAGGACAGGGACCCACTTGGCGGACAATCATTTGGGATACAGCCCATTTCGGACGAACACCGCGCCGCGTTGTACAATCGCGCGCACCCGTGCTATACAGTGCCTGACTGTCACGCCGCAATTGGCCCGCTATGCACCCCCTATGCACCCGCTATGGAGCAACCCTATGACGCCCCAACCCTTCCCTGCGCCGGAAGAGCTGACCATCTGCTTTGCCCACGTAGCCTATCAGCTGGAATCAATCTTTGCCCGCCGTCAGTCGGGACTGGCCGGCAGCGCCCCCGCCGGGCAGCAGCGCATCCAGTTCTTCCAGGCCTGGACCCCGGAGAACCTCGCCGCCCGCCTGCCGGAAGCCGATGTCCTGCTCGTCTCCGGTTTCTGGCAGAACGAACTCCTTGACGTCGCGCCGCGCCTGCGTTTCATCCAGTCGATCGGCGCCGGCGTCGACCAGTTCGATCTCGACGCGCTGCGGCGCCGGGGCATCCGTCTGGCCACCGCCAGCGGCGTCAACAGCAACGCCGTCAGCGAACATGCGATGGCCGTCATCCTGGCCTTTACCCGCCACATCCACACCGGCCGCGACCGCCAGCAACGCCGCGCCTGGCGCGGCATGATCGGCGACCTGTCGCTGCGCGAAGACGAACTGGGCGGCAAAACGCTGCTCATCATCGGCCTGGGGAAGATAGGCTCGCGCCTGGCAAAACTGGCCAAGGCCTTCGACATGCGCGTCATCGCCACGAAACGCAATCCGGCCGCCGCCGCCGGAGCCGCCGATGCCGTCCACCTACCGGATGACCTGCCCGCGCTCCTGCCCCAGGCCGATTTCGTCGCCCTTACCTGCCCGTTGACACCGGCAACCGAAAAGATGATCGACGCCGAAGCCTTCTCACAGATGAAAGAAAGCGCCTACCTGATCAATGTCGCCCGCGGCGGCTGCGTCGACGAACCGGCTATGCTCGCAGCCCTCCAGGCCGCCGCCATCGCCGGCGCCGCCATCGATCACTTCTGGGACGAGCCTCTGCCGCAGGACTCCCCCTTCTGGGACCTCGAAAACGTCCTCATCACCCCGCACACGGGCGGCGAAACCCGCATGTACGAAGAAAACCTGGTCGACATACTGCTCGAGAACCTGAACCGGCTGTGGCGCGGCGAGACAGAGCTCCAAAATCAGGTCGTGTAGCCGGGCGGGGGCCGCGGCCGGCGAACGGCCCGGAAGGCGGCCCGGTTGAAATGTCAGCAAAAGAGTTGGTAAAATGTCAGGAATGTCAGGCGCCGCTGTGCGACACTTAGAGCACACACTTGGGCCCGTGCCCGGAAGAGGCTGCCTTGCAGCCCCACTCTTGCGCCATAAGAGGTCGATAATGCCACTCTTGAAGATTTCGCCCCGGCACAAACGGAGGCGTTCACGCGCATTCCGAAGACCACACGGCCTGTCTGCACGGTTGCTGAAAGGCGCCGCAGCTCTTCTCGGCGTCCTGCTGATTCTGCAAGCCTGCCCCGTTTTCGCGCAGGAGAAATCGCTGCTCTGGGAGCGCTTCGACGTGGATATCATTATCCGCAAGGACAGCTCCTTCGACGTGACCGAGCGTCAGACCATTCGTTTTACACGCGGCGTCTTCACCTACGGCTATCGCGACATCCCCAAAAAGCATTTCAGTTCCCTTGACGGCTGGACCCTGACGGACGGCAGCGGCAATAGCTATCGCTATGCGAGCTACGGCAAAGAGCCCTATACATTCACCGTCACCGATAAGGCCTCCCGTTACGTCATCAACTGGTATTTCCCTCCCATCACCAACCGGAGCGAGACGTTTACCCTTGGCTATACTGTGCGCGGCGGCCTGCGCTACTATGAGGGCGGCGACCAGCTCTGGTGGCAGGCGATCTACGGCGACCGCAGCTTCCCGGTGCAGGCCGGGCGGGTGAATGTCGTCGCCCCGGCCGCAATTCATGAGTGGGCCGCGTACATGAGCAAGGGCGAAGCTTGGGAAGACGCGCGCGGGTTCGCTTCGGCATCTCGTCTGGAAAGCGGGCGGGAGATCGCGTACGTGATCGACGGCAGCCTGGCGCCCGGTCAGGCGTTCGAAGTGCGGGTCGAGTTCACGCCCGGCGTGGTGGCAGGGGAAGCGCAGCCGTGGCAGATAA
>JAJEDJ010000042.1 GCA_022821545.1 Caldilineaceae bacterium | reverse complement strand
CAGCGCTTCGCCCACGATCTTCAGTTTCTCCGGGTTGGCCCCTATGTAGCCGCGCCCCGAGGCGGCGTCCACCAGCACCATGTCGACGTCTCCGGCGATCAGCGCCTGCACCGATGCCCCGAAACTGTCGAGAAGCTGGATACGCGGGTTCCCCTCATCACCGTCAAGAATGTCGTACACCGCGGTATAGAAGCCGGTCGTGCCCGCCTGCGCGCCAATCAGAAGCGACCCATCGGCGGCGAATGCCTCGGGCGTATCGAATCGTTCCTCGCCGGCGCGCACCAGCATGAACTGCTGGCTCGTCATGTAGGCGTCGGAAAAATCCACTACTTCGGCCCGTTCAGCCGTGATCGTGATGCCGTCCATGCCGACGTCGAACTGGCCTTCGGCGACGGCCTGAATCATTGCCTCCCAAGAGGTGACCTGCCAGTCAACCACACAGTTGAGGCGGCGGCAGATTTCGTTGACCGCATCATATTCCCAGCCGACGGCTTCGCCGCTCGCCGGATCGATGAAGTTGAGCGGTATGTAGTCGTTGCCTGTTACCGCCACCACCTCCGCACCGCCCATGTCCGGCAGGCTGTCGTAGACGACGTTGTGCATGCCGGTAGCGGCAACCGGACCGGCATCCGAAGACGGCGAGCCGGAACTGCCTGAGGCCGGGGAAGGCGCCGCGGGGACACAGGCGCTCAACGCCAGTCCCAGCGCCAGCCCCAGCGCCAGCAGCAGAAAGATAACTACGGTGCGAGAGATCCCGCCATTTGGCTTTTTCATAGGTCCTCCGTTCTGGTATCGCCGGTAGCTGAACCGAATTGCGATGCGCGGCCCGTCATTCCGGCGCAGGTTCTCAGACAGGCATTTGACGTTCAGTGTGAGCGCGGCCGGCACGGGCAGTTTCCGGATCATGGCCGCCGATGACGCGCACGCCGGCGTCGATCCTTTGGGCGACATTTTCTGCGGTCGCCGGCTGCAGAAAGGCAACGCCGTTGGCCTCACATGCCGCTTGCACGCGATCGCTTGCTTCCTGCATTTCCGGTGGGAATGCGGGCGGACGCTTGCGATAGCCCAGAGAGATGCTCAGGTCGCCAGGTCCCATCTCGGCGAATCCGATTCCGGGAACAGCCAGAATCTCTTCTATGCGAGGCAATGCGGCGGCCGACTCGATCTTGAGACCCAACAACAGCTCGCCTTCAGGGTTTAGGGGCCACGGGTCGGCCCTGTCGAGATAGGCCGCGTAGTCGACGCCCCAGACGGCGGCAGCGGTCGGCTCCGAGCCGACACCGCGCCGACCCGTTTGCAGTCCCCGACCTACACCGATTCGATTGATAGGATAGCGGCAGGATTCGACAAAGGCGGCGACCGCTTCGGGCGTCTCCGCCTGACAGAGCAGAATGCCATGGACGCCTCGCGCCAGTATCTGGCGGAATTGCCAGGCGTTGTAGCGAACGACTTCGGCAGAAGTTCCTTCGACGGGGGCCTCGACGATAACGGTGGGCGTACGGTGCCCGCTGGCGGTTGGGCCGCCTTCCACAAGCCCCTGCATGTACCTCTCCAGGCCGCCCATGTCGAAGGAGCCGTGCTCCATCCCTACGTTGATATAGTCCGACCAGATCTCTGCGTCTTTGAGGCCCTGTTCGTGTGTGAGAACGTGGCCCGTATGACCGCCTGTGTAGTATACCGGCTGGCCCTGGTCCAGCAGTTGGATCGCTCGGTTAACGCGGTTGGCCATGTGACATCTCCTGTGAAGGATGGCGCTTCATTGTTGTCCAGCCAAATGCAAGTCTGGTTCGCTGTCCTCGCAGTCCACATTGAGCCACCCGGAGCGGAAAGGCTGCGCCGAGTCGGTTTCCGGTTCGAAACGGTGGCGCCAGATGCAGCCGTTGTCGTTTCCCAATAGGTGGAGCGAAACCGAAGTGTCGGCGCTTGTTGTGCGCACGCGATGGATATCATTTTCCGGCAGCAGTTCGTAGAGGTCGCCCGGACGCAGGACTTGGCGCACTGAAAGGGTCAGTTCGGCGTGGTACTCGTCGCGGCCGTCGTCCTGACGGGTAAAGACCTCTTCTTCCTGCTCACCCTTATACAGACCGACGAGCCCCCAGGCCAGATGATCATGCACGGGGGTCTGGGCGCCCGGCGGCACAACCAGGGCCGAAAAGGCCAGACCGCCGTCGCCTGCACGATAGAGCAACCACATGCCGATGCCGCCTCCCATGCCGCTCTCAGTGGACGGCTGCTGGAACTTCTGCGGCAGCCATTCCGGGTCAGCCAGGAGATTTATGAATTCCGGGCGAACGGCGGCAACGATCTTGCGCGGGTCCGTTTCGCTTGCCCGTGCGGCGTTCACTATGTCGATGAAACGACGCAGCTGCGAATTGTCAAGCAGCCATTCGTCGGCGGGGCGCTTGGGCGGGCGTGCCATGATCGTCACGCCCCCTCCTTTTCAGACTGCGGGTCGAGTGAAAACTGAGCAAAGTGGAAGAACTCCGCCGGCTCCATGTCGGTACGGTCCCCCAGATAGCGGCGCCGCTGCTCCTCGGGCGGCATCATTTCCACTTCGGTGTAGCCATGGCGGTCCATCAAGTCGCTAAGCGACTGCGGGGTGAAGTCTGTCAGCATCGGTTCTCCGCGGCGCGCGACGAATCCCTCCATCTTTTCGCAGAGCGTTCGCCACTCCGTGGACATCATGTGTTTGGCGATTTTGAAGTCAAAGACGATTCGGCTTCCCGGCGCAGAGGTTGCCGCGATCCGGTCCAGGGTATCACGTATCGCCTCCGGCGTGAGGTAGTAGGTTACGCCAAGCCAGGAGTAGAATGCAGGCGCCTGGGAGTCGAAGCCCGCTTTTTCCAGTTCCTCATTCAGGCGGTCAACCTCAAAGTCCACCGGAACAAAGGTGAGATTGTCGGGGATGCTTCCATTTGCCTTCAGAATGCGCTGCCTTTTCACATCCTGTGTAGCCGGGTGGTCAACTTCAAAGACGCGAATTTTTCCGGCGAGATCCTTGCGCCGGAGCGCGAAAGTATCGTGTCCGGCGCCGAGAATCACGTACTGGCCCGTGCCGGCGTCGATGGCGTCAACCAGTTGGTCCTCGGTATAACGTGAGCGCAGGACGATCGCAGGGTAGACCGGTCGGTAGACGCCCAGGATGACATCGCCGACAAGCCATTTGAGCGGCTTGTACTTTGCGACTGCATGCCAAAAGGGCGTCAGCATATGCATTGCAAAGGTGTCCTCAAAAATGTGGGGCGGGTCGTGCCAGCGCAGATGGACGGCGCGGACCGTCGCGACAAGCACGGCCGTCGTGCTGGTATCCTTGGAGCGACTGCGAGGGGCGGTTTCGGAATTCGTCATCGTTTGACATCTCCGTGGCTTGGCGGCCTCGGGGGCAACTGGTTTGCAATTCTTGGGCGAGAGCGGTTCAGATTTCCATCCCATCAGGGGGAATGGTTGCAGGAGATGGTTTCATAGTAACATAGAGGCAGGGCTGTTCTCAAACCATAATTGAAATTGAATGGGGCCGAAAGAGGGGGCGTTCGATGAACAAGATTCCGCTTAGGCAAATTGGCAGGACAGGGACATCGGTCACCGAGTTTGGGCTGGGTACGGCGCCGCTGGGAGACCTGTTCGAGGGGCTCGAGGAAGGTGCGGCGCAGGACGTGCTGCAGGCCGCCTGGGACGTTGGCGTACGATTCTTCGATACGTCTCCCTTTTATGGAAATGGCAAGAGCGAACACCGCGCCGGCCACTTCCTGCGACAGAAACCGCGTGATGAATTTGTACTTTCGACCAAAGTCGGGAGAGTCTTCCACCCCACAAGAGATCCGGAAACGTTTGATCCCGGCCCCTTCGTGGGCGCATTGCCGTTCGAATTCACCGTTGACTACAGCTATGACGGCATTATGCGTTCGTACGAAGACAGCCTGCAGCGGCTCAGCCTGCCCAATGTCGACCTGCTGGTCATCCACGACCTGGATTTCTACTTTTACGAGACCGAGGCCCGCGTGAACGCCTACCTAAACCAGCTGTTTACCAGCGGCTGGCGGGCGCTCGACGAACTGCGACGTCACGGGCTGGTCAAGGGTGTCGGCGCGGGCATCAATGAATTGGGGATGATTCCCCGTTTTCTCGACCTGGTGGAACTGGACTTCTTTCTGGTCGCCTACGGGTATAACCTGCTTACGCAGGAGATGCTGGAGGAGGAGTTTCCCCTTTGCGAACAGCGGGGAATCAGCATCATTGTGGGCGCAGTCTTTGCTTCGGGGATTCTGGCGACCGGCGCTGTGCCGGGGGCACGGTATTTCTACGCGCCTGCCTCGCCTGAAATAATGGAAAGGACCGGCCGTATCGAGCGGATTTGCGAACGATATCAGACGCCGCTGCCTTGCGCCGCGCTGCAGTTCCTGACGGCCAACCCAATTGTGTCGGCCGTCATCCCGGGCGCGCTCGAGGCTGCCCACGTACAGACGAACTTCGACCTGCTCCAGAAGCCGGTCCCTGGAGAGCTGTGGCGCGCGTTAAAATCGGAGGGGTTGCTCAGGGAGGATGCGCCCACTCCCTGAGAGACTATGGGACAACCTGAAAGACTATGGGACAACGGAGAGAAGCTGCACTGAGGCGTTGCTCACCCAGTCAAGTACCGCGCTGGGGTAGACACCGATCCAGACCGTAACGACTGTACAGATAAGCAGACTGGTCTGCAGCGCCATTGGCACTTCCAGGGTCTCGCCTTCGCCTTCGCTGGTGAAGAACATCTCTCGTACTACACGCAAGTAGTAGAAGGCAGCGATACCGGCATTGATCATGCCAATGCCTGCCAACCAGAAGTACTGGCGCTGGATTGCAGCGCCGAAGACGTAGAATTTGCCGAAGAATCCACCTGTGAGCGGAATGCCGGTCAGACTGAGCAGGAAGACGGTAAACATGACCGCCAGCCAGGGCGCCCGCATGATCAGACCCCGGTAGGCGCTGATATGTGTGCTGTCGACCGTCTCTTCCAGCGCCATGACCACCAGGAATGCGCCGACGTTCGTGAACAGATAGGCGAAGAGATAGAGAAGCACTCCGTTTAGACCATCCATCGCGCTCGGCGAGGATGACGTTACGGCAACCAGACCCATCAAAATATAGCCGGCCTGGGCGACGGAGCTGTAGGCGATCATGCGTTTGACGCTGCTCTGCCGCAGAGCCGCCAGATTACCCATCGTCATGGTGATGATGCTGAATGCGGCCAGAACGGGCACCCAGTTGAACTCAAAAGAGGCCATGGCCACGATAAAGAAACGGGCCAGCACGGCAAAGGCCGCGGCCTTCGAGGCGGTGGAAAGATAGGTGGCGACCGGCGTGGGTGAGCCGTCGTAGGTGTCCGGCGCCCACTGGTAGAATGGCGCCAGGCTCGCCTTGAATCCCAATCCAGCCAGGATCAGAAGCATGGCCGGCAGGGCGGCAAAGGCCAGCCCGCTAACTTCCGTGGAATCGCCAAGTATTTCGGAGAAGGAAGCGGCGATGTCGTGTAGGTAGAGAGAGCCTGTCGCACCGTAAAGAAGGCTGATTCCGTACAGCATTACCGCTGATGCGATCGACCCGTAGAGGAAGTATTTCAGCCCAGCCTCGTTGCTGCGCCGGTTCTCGCGCAGGAAACCGGCCAGCATGTAACTGGTAATCGACAGGAATTCGATGGCGAGATAGATGAGCACCAGGTTGTTGGCGCTGGCGGCAATGCTCATCGCCAGGCTGACCATCAGGAAGAAGGTCCAGAACTCGCCCTGATTGCCGGAGCGGCGGTTCATGTAACGCCCGCCGGCGATGGTCGTCAGGATCATGCCGGAAAAGATGGTGACCTTGATGAAGCTGCCGAAGTTATCGATGGTCATCATCGAGTAGGCCACCTTCGGCCCGGCTTCCGGATCGGAGATGTTCAACTGCAGGACGGCCGCAACGAGGGCCGCGGTCAGGAACAGGGCCGACAAAGCCATGTAGCTCAGCCCCGATTTCTTGCCCACACCGGGGTCGTAGGCCAGGTCGAGGCAGAAGATAAACAGGCCGCCGATGAGAAGTATGAGTTCGGGTGCGATATATCCTAAGTCGCCCACGGATTATTCTCCATTTTGCAGTGCCGGACGTTGACCTGCTGCCGGCTTTCAGAACTGCCGCCGGCAGCGAACGACCGGTCACTGCAGTGTTCAGACAAGACTCTGCACAAAGGCCAGGAGCTCCCGCGCAGACTGGTTAAAGTAGCTCACCAGGGGCGTTGGGTAGATGCCGATCAGGAACATCGCCGCGATCAGGGGCCACATCGTCACTTTCTCAAACCCGACCATATCGGTGGGGCCGTCGGCGTGTTCACCTTTCACTGTGGTCCAGTGAGAGAGTTTGCTCGGGTCATACTCGCCAAGGAAGACATTCTGGATGATGCGGTAGAGAATGTAGACGGCGGTTATGACGATGCCGATCGTGCCAAAGGCAGCCCAGTAGGGCATGATGGCAAAGGCCCCGCGGAAGGTGAACAGCTCCGCCCAGAAACCGGCCAGGCCGGGTAGGCCCAGGCTGGCGAAGGCCGCTGTCAACATAAGACCGTAGAAGTGGGGCGTCTTGGTCGCCAGTCCGCCAAATCTCGACAGGTCGCGCGTATGCGCCCGCTCGTAGATGATGCCAACGAGAAAGAAGAGCGCTCCGGTGATGATGCCGTGATTGAACATCTGCAGGGCAGCGCCGTTGAGGGCCATCGCGGCGCTGTCCTGAATGGCCTGCGCGCTTAGTCCGAATCTGTTGACGGCGCCCGCCAGGGCGTCGGGCGTCATCACTGCGGCCGCGGCTCCGATCCCCAGCATCACGTAACCCATGTGGCTGACGGAACTATATGCGATCAGTCGTTTCAGATCAGTCTGGGCCACGCATACAAATGCGCCGTAGACGATGGCGATTGCTCCCAACCCCACAATCCAGGTGGCCCAGTAGACGGACGCCTCGGGAAAGCTGGGCAACATGATACGTAACATACCGTAGGCGCCGAGCTTCAGCAGGACGCCTGCCAGAATAACCGAGCCTGCCGTGGGCGCCTCAGTATGGGCGTCGGGAAGCCAGGTGTGGAAGGGGAAGCTGGGTACTTTGAAGGCGAACCCCAGGAAAAAGCCCCAGAACGCCAGGCTGGCCAGCGTCAGGTTGCCGGCGAAGGGCTGGGCCGCAGCCGCTTCAACGATGTCGAAGGTCCCTGTTGCGAAGTAGACTCCCAAGATGGCCAGCAGCATCGCCACCGAGCCCACCAGTGTATAGATGAAGAACTTGGTGGCCGCGTATCCGCGATTCTCTCCGCCCCAGATCCCGATGAGAAAGTACATCGGCACCAAGCTGATCTCCCAAAAGACATAGAAGAGAACGTAGTCCAGGGCCAGAAAAACGCCTATCATGCTGAATTCCAGCAAGTGCATCAGGAAGAAGTACTCTTTGACGCGCTCATTGATGACGCCCGCACTGTAGTACAGACTCAGTGTACTGAGCAGAGTGGTCAGGAAGATCAGGGGAAGGCTCAGCCCGTCAACGCCGAGATGGTAACCGGCATTTAGCTGTGGAATCCACTGGGCGAACTGCTCAAACTGCATTCCCCCCGAGTCGGAGTCATAGGCGAAAAGCAGATAGATGCTGAGGCCAAGAGGGAGCAAACTGGCCCAGATCGAGCCTTTCTTTATCAGGCTGTCGCTTCTGCCAAGCAGGATGACAAGCAGTGCCGACACCAGCGGCCAGAAGAGCAGTATTGTGAGGATAACTGAATCAAGTGATTCCATGAAGCCGTCTCCACGCAGGGTTATAGTTTAGGCAGTAATGGCGCTTCGCGTGCGGCGCCGCTCCTTACACCAAAGTAAGTATCATGGGTAACACGTTCAAGAAGAGCCATACGGCCAGGACCAGCATTCCGAAGAGCAGGTATGTCTGGACGCGCCCATCCTGCAACAGACGGGCGATGTGCCCGGCCTGATCGGATATCCAGCCGACTCCGTCAACGAAGCCGTCAACGACGAATTTGTCAAAGGCAGAGGTGAGATCGCCGATCCGGATGGCGATACGTCCAATCCCGTTGACAATCCAGTCGATAATCCATTCGCGGTCGAACAGGGCCAGGAAGCGGCTGAGCCACATCGTGAATAGCACGATCGTGCCATTGTAAAGTTCGTCAATCCAGTACTTGCGATGCCACATCCACCAGACAGGACCGAGAATCCGCGCGACGGGGTCGGTCTGACCCTCCTTCAGCCCTTGTCCGTAGATCAGGTAGCCGGCTCCAAGGCCGCCAAGCGCGACCACGATTGAGACTGCCAGCGGCACGAAGTTGAAGTCCGGATGATGCGGGTACAGATGCATGTACTTCATGTAAGGTTCGAGGAAGTGCCCGATCCAGTTGGGAACGGCGCCACCCAGAATCGGAAATGCTTCGGGAATGCCGAACCAACCGCCAGCAATGGCGAAGACGCTGATCAGAATCAGTGGTGTCGTCATGCTGGCGACGCTCTCCGGCGCGTGCGAGGCTCCCTCCGTGCGCGCCCGTCCCAAAAAGGTCAGCCCGATCTGCCGCATCGTATAGAAGGCGGTCAGGAAGGCGGCCAGGGCCAGCGTCCAGAACACCCACTGGTGGTTGCGGTCCCAGGCGAAGGCCAGGATCTCATCCTTAGACCAGAAGCCGGCTGTAACCAGGGGAAAGCCGGAAAGGGCCAGCCCGCCGATGATGAAAGTCCATCCCGTGCGGGGCATCCTCGTCAGGAGGCCGCCCATGTTGCGCATATCCTGCGCGTCTTCGGTATCCAGCACGCCGTCGGCGCGGCGGACGACATGTTCGGCGCGGCTATCGCCATGGTCGTCGTGTGCGTGCTCGTGCGCGTGATGGTAGCCATGTTCGACGCCGTGAATCACGCTGCCTGAACCGAGGAACAGGAGAGCCTTGAAGAAGGCGTGTGTCAGCAGGTGGAAGAGCGCGGCGACATATGCCCCCATGCCGATGGCGGCGACCATGTATCCGAGCTGGGAGATCGTGGAGAAGGCCAGCACACGTTTTATGTCCCACTGAGCCACGGCGATTGTCGCCGCAAACAGGGCAGTAAACGCGCCGATGAAAGCGACGAACTGCAGCGTTCCGCTAGAGACTTCGCCTGAAAACTCGTAGATCGGGAACATCCGAACCAGCAGAAAGACACCGGCCGACACCATCGTGGCCGCGTGGATCATGGCGCTGACGGGAGTCGGCCCTTCCATAGCATCGGGCAACCAGATGTGCAGCGGGAACTGGGCGCTCTTGCCGATAGCGCCGCAGAAGATGAGTACACCGATGAGGGAAATCCAGTGGACTTCGCCGAAGAGAGGCAGGTTCACAAGCGAATGGGCGAGCTGGTCCAAATTTGTTTCGGTGAAGAGCTCGCTGAAGCGCAGGCTGCTCGGCTCGCTGCGCACGTAGAGCAGAATCAAGCCGATCATGAGCAGGGCATCGCCGATGCGTGTGGTGATGAACGCCTTCACGGCAGCTGCCCGCGCCGAAGCCTTCTCGTACCAGAAACCGATCAACAGATAGCTGCACAGCCCCATCACTTCCCAGAACACAAAGAACTGAAGCAGATTGTTGGCGACGACCAACCCCAACATACCTGTGGCGAACAGGCAGATATAGGCCATGAAGCGACTGTAGCGGGGGTCTTTGCCCTGCGCATAGGCGGTCGGGAACTGCTCTGCCTTAAGATGGTGGGGGAAACTCATGTAGCCGCTGGAGTAGATGAATATCATCAACACCAGGAAAGGCACCATGAATAGCATCAAGGCATTGGCCGGGTCAACCGCGTATCCGATGACTAACTCAGTGGCGCCCGTGGGAATTGAGTATATCGCCTCGTCAACCGGATGGTCGCCGAAATGGTCGCGGAAGAATGAAGCAAAGGCGATTCCCCAACCCAAAACACAACTGAGAAGAGCCGCGCCGATAGCGGTCAGTGCGCTGCCGCGTTTGTTTTTGTTGAGAAAAAGCAGGATCGCCAAGAATGCCAGGAAGGGAGGAATCGGCACAACCCAGGTGACGCTGAAAAGTCCTTCCATTGAAAAGCCTCAAGTTAAAATGAAGTCCGGACGTTCATCCGTAGTCGGTTCAAGCTTCAGTCGCAATACTCAGGCGCAAAGATTCAGTCACAAAACCTAGTGCGCGGTTTGGCCTCGAACCAGATTGGCGACGACATACCCCACGAGCAGACCGGCAAATGCAAATGCGAACAGCCACAGATCGTTGTCCAGCCCTGCGCCCGAGCCGATGCCCGTAAAGATGACTGCCCCGATAAGAGAAACGACAAGGCGAAATGTTTGCGCTTTCTTGTGCAGTCGGGCTTTTACCAGAAGTTGCGCTGCGTCGCCATGGTCGGGCTTATACTTAATGATCTCTTTGAGCGCATACACGGCGCCCGTGTAGTTACCGCTCGCCATCTTCTCCTGTGCGAGCTGGTAGAGAAAACTGCATTGCTCTTCAAGCGTCCCCGTCAGCTGCTTCTTGGCCACCTTTTCCTGGTCATCTCCGCACACGACTCCGCTGGCGGCGCATCATGCCTACGCGGGCCGGTCTAGCCTGAAAGCAGGTCCAGCTCGTCGACGTCGATAGTGCGCCGCTCGCGATAGACGGCGATTATCAGGGCAAGCCCCACCGCGGCCTCGGCTGCGGCCAGGCCGATGATCAGAACGGCAAAAGCCTGTCCTGTCAGGTCCTCCATCGGGCCGACGCCGTGCCGCCAAAATGCCACCAGGTTAATGTTGGCGGCGTTGAGCATCAACTCGATGCCCATGAGCATGGCGATGGCGTTGCGCCGGGCCAGCGCTCCGTACAGGCCGCATGAGAACAGAAATGCGGCGAGCATCAGATACCAACTGAGAGGAACCATATATATCAACCCCAAACCGATGCGGTAGCAGGTAAACTTTGATCAGTCATCGCGGCAACCGAATATGTTCAGCATGTTCACTAGCGGTCGCGCGCCAACATGACGGCGCCGACCAGAGCCAGTAGCAGCAGCAGCCCCAGAACTTCAAATGCAATTACGTAAGTCGTTACAAACTCCCTGCCCAGTGCGCCAATCAGCGCTTCGTCGGCAACGACCTCTTCGCCCGCGGCCGGCCATGGCGTTGCCCGCGCAAAGGCTAACAGCCCGATGAAAAAGAGAAAGGCGAACAGGGACGACTTGCCCCACTGATTGTTGAGCGGAGAGGTGCGCCCGTACATCATGCTGCGCGTGAGCATGATGGCAAACGCGATCAACATGGCGATCGCGCCGACGTACACGAGCACCTGGCTGACCGCCAGAAACTCGGCTTCCAGAAAGACATAGACGCCGGCGACGCCGAAAAAGGTCAGCGTCAGGGCCAGAGCGCTGTGAAAGAGGTTGCGGCTTATCACTACGGCCAGACCGGCAACGGCGGTAAGCAGGGCCACCTGGATAAACACGAACTGTTCAAATGTCGGAATCGGTACCTCTATGCCCAGCGGTAACTGCATGGGAATCCTGCCTTTTCTGGTAGGGAATGGCTCTACGCTTGCCATTGCCCCGACGCAACGCAGCCGCAAAGACGTTTCGGCTCGTCAGGAACAACCTAATGCCAGGAACAACCTAATACATAGTGCCTTTTTCGGAAACCTGCATGGAGCCTATCAGGGAAGTTGGTTCGAAAGAGCGCTTGGTGCGCATCTGTTCTTCACGGAAGTACTTCTGCAGGACGTAGGCAACGACCGCCATAACGCCGACATTGGCGATGAAGATCAGTACATATTGAACGGCAACCGGCGTTGGCAGCTTTTGAATTATGGCCTGGGCCACAATCAGACCGATCATCAGCGGCACAAGCACCTTCCAGGCGAAGTACATCATCTGGTCAATGCGAATGCGGGGGAAGGTGCCTCTGATCCACTGCTGAAGGACGTAGACGCCGTACACCTTGATCATGAAATATACCAGCCCCAGCAACGGACCAATTACCGGCAGGCCGACACCCGGACCTTGCCAGCCGCCCAGGAAGAGCGTTACGGCAACGGCAGCCAGTATCCAGGCGTTGAGGAACTGGGCCAGGAAGAACATGGCGAACTTCATGCCTGAATACTCGATATGGAATCCGGCGATCAGCTCAGACTCCGCTTCCAACAGGTCGAAGGGCGTCAGTTCGGCCTCGGCAAGCGAGCTGACAAAGAAGACTATCAGCGCTCCCGGCATAACGACACCGAGCCAGCCCAACCCGAGGTTAAAGCCGCCGAGATGCAGCGACTGCATTTCGACTATCTGGCCGAAACGCATCGAACCGGTGAGCAATACCACTGTCAGGACGGCAAGCACCAGAGGGATCTCGTAGCTCAAAAGCTGAGCCACCACACGAAAGCCGGCCAGCAAGGCGTATTTGTTGTTGCTGCCCCAGCCGGCCATCAGCGCCGCCATGATGCCTATTGAGCCGAGAGCCACAATATAGAGGGCGGCAACGTTCAGGTCTACACCGGTCAGGCCCGGCGCAAATGGAATGACAGCAAGCAGCATCAATACACCGAAAACTGAGAGTACCGGGGACAGATTGTAGGCGATCTTGTCGGCTTCGTAGGGCGTGATGTCCTCTTTGGAGAGCAACTTGGCCGCATCGGCAGCGGTCTGAAGGAGGCCGTACTTGCCGACTCGATTGGGACCGATCCGGTCCTGAATGCGGCTGATGGCTTTGCGCGTGATCCAGATCAACAACAGAACCGATAACATGCCGTAGTTGATGAGGATAAAGGAGCCGACGGCGTAGACCAGAGTGATGGCCGCCCAGCCGGGCAGTCCCAGCCCCATGAGCCAGCCGGAGAGCGCTTCGCTCCATTGGGTTACCTGCATAACTTAGCCTCCAAACAGGCAGCTGAGAAGTTGAGGTCCGCCGGGGCCGCGTCCTGCAAAAATCAGGGGCAGCGTTACTACGAGACCTACTGCCACTCCAGGGCGCCCTTGCGCCAGTCGTACATGAGCCCGATCACGAGCAACAGGACAAAAAAGATTGTCGCAAGCACTGCGAACATCTCCAGTTGCTGATACGCCACTGCAATCGGGAACAGGAACAAAGCTTCAACGTCGAACACGACAAATACAAGGCCAATCAGATAGTATTGGGCGCGGAACTGCACCCAAGTTTCGCCAATGGTTTCGACTCCGCTTTCGTAGATGTCGTTCTTTATCTCATCAGGCCGGCGGGGGCCAAGGAAGTGGCCCATCACGATGGCGGCAAGAGGCAAAACCACCGCCAGACCGGACATAATCAGAATGAAGAAGTATTGACTGAGCATTGCCGAGGATCCGTTTGTGTGGAATTTAACAAACTCCCGAGAAAGTATAGCATAGCGATTTCTGAAAGCGAAAGTCTGCACCCCGCGTAAACGCGTTCAAAGTGCAGTCGGTGACTGCATCGCTGAGGTGTTCCATTCGAACGGGTCAGCGCTGTGGGAACGGCCCAACGATGCGGCAGTTCGGAGTCTTTTTGGAGGCAAACGGCACGAACCGGCTTTGACAGTCGATTTCAGTTCGTGCTAGAATAATTGCGTTCGTGGCAAATTGCACGAACAGCTCCCCAAGCCTGTCAGAAGGGCTGAAAAGGAAAACCGAGATGGCGAGCGATTATCTGCCACTTCTCATACTGATCCTGCTGGCGGCCGGATTCGGCGTCATTGCGATAGGTCTGCCCACGCTGCTTGGTCCACGAGAGCGCAACAACCAGAAATTGGAGCCCTACGAATCGGGGATCATCCCCTTTTCCGACGCCCGTCGACGATTCCCGGTGAAATACTACCTGGTTGCAATGCTCTTTCTGATATTCGACATCGAAGTAATTTTCCTCTACCCGTGGGCGGCCGTCTTGAGAGACCTTCGCCTGTTTGCCCTAGTGGCGATGATCCCTTTCTTCATCGTACTGGTGGTAGGTTTCCTCTATGAATGGAAGAAGGGCGCTCTCGACTGGGACTAGAGACTGGGGGATCTGGCCGTCGCGCGCAGGTTTTTTCAGGTTTTTGACAATTTACAGTTGCAGGCGAATTACAGCTGCAGACGAAGACTGGAAGGCCCGCAGAGCCGGAAAGCGGTCGCTGCGCTCGGAAACTGCCGCCTCCGCCTGGGCTGCTGAGATGCAGATGCAAAGGAACGGACATGGGTTTAGAAGAAAAGGTTCCTGAAGGCATATTGACAACGTCGCTGGACAGCGTGATCAATTGGGGAAGGGCCAATAGCACATGGCCGCTGCTTTTCGGGTTGGCCTGCTGTGCGATGGAAATGATCGCCACGGGGACGGCCCGCCACGACATTGCCCGTTACGGATCGGAGCTCTTCCGGGCCAGCCCGCGGCAGGCCGACCTGATGATCGTCTCAGGGCGCGTCAGCAACAAGATGGCGCCGGTGATAAAGCGCATTTATGATCAGATGCTGGCCCCCAAGTGGGTAATCGCTATGGGGATCTGCGCGAGCGCGGGCGGGCCTTTCAACAACTACGCTATTATCCAGGGAGTGGACAAGATAATCCCCGTAGACGTCTATGTTCCAGGCTGCCCTCCTCGACCCGAGTCCCTGCTCTACGCAATGGACCTGCTGCGTGCGAAACAGCGGCGCGAGTCAGTTGGCGACTGGCGCAAGGTCGAGGAACCGTTAGCCGTTGAAGAAATCATGCCGTTGGGCGTATAACACCGGTGAAAGCAGTCCTGAGTTTGTCCGCGCTAAAGAGCGCATTAGGGAGCGAGTTGAGAAATGCCACTTGACGTAGCGCCGGTTATTCGCTCATACGAGACCCAACGAACACTGAATCCACCCGGTATCCCCGCATTGGCGCCCATGCCGACCGGAGAGACCGACGATACACGGCGCCTTTGTGAACGGTTCGGGAGAGATATCGTCGCGGCCGGCCTGCATTACGGCAACCAGGTGGTATTCGTTGAGCCGGCGCAGCTGAAGGCGCTCGCCACATTCCTGCGTGATGATGCCGAACTCAATTATGAGACTTTGATTGACGTAACCAGTGTGGACAGGTCCCAACTTCCTCTGAATGGCGGCGCCCGCTTTCAGACGGTTTACCAGTTTCGTTCCTACTCGCGAAACCGGCACCTGACTGTCGTAGCCGACTGCAAGACAGAGCCGGGGGGCAACGGCGAGCTACCGCACATTGACAGCTTGACAGGCGTGTACCGCGGCGCAGAGTGGCCGGAGCGGGAAGTGTACGACCTGATGGGAATCCGCTTCGACGGCCATCCGGATCTGCGACGCATTCTGATGCCCAAGAGCTGGCCCAACCACCCGCTGCAGAAGCAGGCCCCCCTTGGCGGTGAAGAGGTGCCCTTTACCTTCACATGGGATGATCCGGAGTTTGAGACGCTGGGCTCCCAGATCTTGCCGGCGGAAAGCGCCGCCCCCGATTTGCCGCCCGGGATGAGCCGCCAGAACATGGTCATCAACATGGGGCCGCACCACCCAAGCACGCACGGCGTACTGCGGCTGGTGGTGGAAATGGACGGCGAGCGGATAGTAAGCATCGACCCGGACCTGGGCTTTCTCCATTCGGGCTTCGAAAAGACAGGTGAAAACAAGCGCTATAAGGATTTCGTCTATTACACCGACCGCATGGACTATCTGTCGGCGATGTCGAACAATCTGGGCTATTGTTTGACCATCGAGCATATGCTGGGGCTGGAGATTCCTGAACGGGCCCAGGTCATTCGGGTGATAATGGCCGAGATGCAACGAATCGCCTCTCATCTGTTCTGGCTGGCGACCCACGTGTTGGATGTCTCGGGCACAGGCATGAGCCTCCTCATGTACGCGACGCGCGAACGTGAACGGATTCTGGACCTGTTCGAGATGGCCTGCGGCGCACGGCTTACCGTCAGCTATATTCGAATCGGCGGCGTTTGGCAGGACCTTCCGGATGCTTTCATCACTGAGCTGAAGGATTTCCTGCGCGTGATGCCGGAGAAGATCAACGAGTATGAAGCGCTGATTACCGAGGCGCCGCTGTGGCAGGAGCGCTTGACCGGCATCGGCCACATCAGCGCCGACGACGCTTTGGCCATGGGTTTGACCGGGCCAATGCTGCGCGGAAGCGGTATCGACTGGGACCTGCGCCGCGATCGACCCTACTGCGGCTACGAGTCATACGAGTTTGAGGTGCCGACCAGCGACAGCGGCGACTGCTACGGACGCTTCAATATCCGAATGGAAGAGATGCGCCAGAGCGTGCGCATCCTGGAGCAGGCGGTGGGCAACCTGCCCAGCGGTCTGTATAAGTCGAACAATCGCAAGGTGGCCCTGCCGCCGCGCGCCGAATTGGACGTGAGCATGGAAGCGTTGATTCACCACTTCAAGCTGATGACGGAAGGCTTCCATGTGTCGCCCGGCTTCTTCTATAACGGCATCGAAAACAGCAAGGGCGAGCTGGGATTTTACGTCTACAGTGACGGGTCGGCCAAGCCGTACCGACTGCATGTTCACGGGCCCAGCTTCAATAACCTTTACGCCATCGACCATATCAGTCGCGGTGAGATGCTATCAGACGTTGTAACCAACATTGGATCGATAGATATTGTACTTGGCGAGGTAGACCGTTAGCTCGACGGCCGTTCGGTAGGCCCAACACTGGGCCACCGTATTGGGCCACCGATTTCTGCTGACCGGCACCGGGGTATTCAATGATTACGGAACAGATGCGGCAAGAGATCAACGAAATTCTGGCACGCTATCCTGCGGGCCGGCAGCGTTCGGGGATTCTGCCGGCGCTCTACGTTATCCAGCGGGAGTACGGTTACTGCCCGGTGGATGCACAGGACGAACTGGCCGAAATCCTGGGGATCGCACCGGCTGAGGTGGGCGCTGTCGTCGGTTTCTACAACATGCTGCATGAGGAGCCCAAGGGCGAGTACCATATTGAAGTCTGTACGAACGTGCCCTGCATGTTGCGGGGCGGGAACCGGTGCCTGCACAATTTTGAGACGGCGCTCGGCGTTCACCACGGCGAAAAGACCGAGGACGGCACGTTTGCGCTCGATCACATGGAGTGTCTCGGCTCTTGCGGCACGGCGCCGATGGCGATCGTCACAGACCAGAAGACGGGACAGATCCGTTATTTCGAGAATCTCGACTCTGCAGAGGATGTGGAGAAGGCGGTCGATCTGCTCAGGGCGGGCAACGGATTCCGCAGCCTGGAGCGCTGGACGCCGGAGGCCGACCCCAACAGCGAGGGCGCGTCAGACGGGCCCTACCGCACCGGCGGTATGGAGCCCCGTTACCTAATGGACCGCCTCAACGTACCCGACAGCCACAGGATCGAGACATACGAGGCGGAAGGCGGTTATGCCACGGCACGACGTGTGTTGGGTGAGGTTGAGCCGGCCGATATGGTCGACCAGATCAAGGCGAGCGGCATCCGCGGCCGCGGCGGCGCCGGTTTTCCCACCGGCGTCAAATGGGGATTCCTGCCGCAGGGCGTACAACCCCGCTACATGGTGGTCAACGCCGACGAATCCGAGCCGGGCACGTTCAAAGACCGCATCATAATGGAGTATGATCCTCACCAGCTCATCGAGGGCATCATTCTGAGTTGTCATGCGATCGAATCCGAAAAGGCATTCATCTACATACGCGGCGAATATTACTTTGCGTATGTGCGTTTACAAGAAGCCCTGGCAGAGGCAAGAGCCAAGGGCTACCTGGGAGAGAACATCTTCGGCGCCGGCAAGAGCCTGGACATTGTGCTGCACCGCGGCGCCGGCGCCTACGAGTGCGGCGAAGAAACGGCCCAGCTTACGAGCCTCGAGGGATATCGCGGGCAGCCCCGCCTCAAGCCGCCATTCCCTGCGGTGGAAGGCCTGTATGCCAAACCCACCATCGTGAATAACGTCGAGTCGATCTGCAATGTGACGCACGTCATGCGCCACGGCGTCGACTGGTACAAGGAGTACGGCACTGAACGCAGCCCGGGGATGCGAATTTTCTGCCTGAGCGGCAATGTTAAGCGGCCGGGGCTCTACGAGCTTCCCCATGCCACCCCCTTGAGCGAACTGGTTGACAAGTACGGCGGCGGGCCCGAGGACGAAAACAATCCCATCAAGGCAATCGTTCCCGGCGGGCTGTCGATGAAGCTGCTGACGCCCGATCAGTTCGACACGCCGCTGGACTACGAGAGCATAGCCGAGGCCGGTTCTCTACTGGGCTCGGCGGGCGTGATCGCGATCGACGACCGGACCTCTATGGTCGAGATCGCGCGGCGCACGCTCAGCTTCTACCGCGAAGAGAGCTGCGGAAAGTGTACGCCTTGCCGCGAAGGCACGGCCTGGCTGGAGAAGATCCTGTTGCGCATCGAAGAAGGGCAGGGCCTGGGCAAGGACATTGAACTGATGGAGTTCATTGCCGACAATATCGCCGGCAAGAGCTTCTGCCCCTTTGGCGAGGCGTCGGTCTGGGGTCTGCAGAGCAACCTGCTCAAGTACCGCGGCGAGTTCACAGCACAGATTGAAAGCACGAATCCAGAGGAGGTCGGCCCAGTTTTGCCGATTCGTCCTGAGTACCGCCCGAATACGCACGAGGAAAGCGGGCTGCGCGACAGCACTTTTGCTCCGGCCGGGGGCAACATCGTGCTGCACGACGACCTGGTTGCCGGGGACGACTGAGGAAACTAACGTGGAAACTGCCGCTTCACCCGTGGCGCCCGATACAGGCACACAGGTCGGAACTCCTTTACGTGAACTGATCTTGCCGCCCGCGCCCTTGGACCGTTTTACCCTGCGCCGCTTCTCATTGGATGAGTACCATCGGCTGATTGAAATAGGGTTTCTCACTAACAAAGACAAACTGGAGCTTCTTGAAGGATTGCTGGTGATGAGACCGGAAATCTCGCCATTGCGTGCGCACACAAGCTCAAAGTTGCACCGCGTCTTCTCTCCACTTTACAGGCGCGAGAATACTATGCTGCGTATACGAGGCCCTATTTCGATTCATGTCTCTGATTCAGAACCAGAACCTGATCTTGCGATTTACGCGGGTAGCGAAGCCGACCATTGGGAGCGCCACCCACATCCTTATGAGGTTAATCTGATTGCAGAAATTGATGACTCTTCATCGGGCCGGAACCGCTCCCGCAAGGGGAGAATTTACGCGCACGCAGGAATCCTTGAGTACTGGATTGTGAATCTTCCTGACAGATCTCTGGAACTCTATCGCGATCCCCATACGCCTCTCAGCGGGGATGCGGTGTATCAGACGAAATTGACTCTCCGACACGGCGACTCCATTGCCCCGTTGGCTTTCCCTGATTTTGAAGTCGCGGTTAGCGACTTCTTGTAGGCTGAATGCGTGGCTGAAGGAGACCCGGGAGGCATGCAGAAAATGAAGGGATTGCCAGCATAGCTTCAACCGCAAGGGAAACCATAGGGCTAAGGAGAACTCTGTGGAGTCTGTGACTTTCATAATTCTCATAGTGGCGTGCCTATTGGTGGTTTGGCTAGTCAAAGAATCAAAGCTGAGACGGAAGGAAACTGCCGCCAAAAGGGAAGCAGAGGAACGGAGGCAGAATGCAGAGGAACGGGCGCAGGAAGTAGCGGAACAGGCGCAGGAAGCAGAGAGTCGAGCGGAGAGTGCAGAAGCGCGCGCCCTTGAAGCGATTGCAGAACGAGAACGATCAGTTGCACTTCGAGAGCAGGAAACAGATAGACAGAACCAGACCATTGATGCACAGGTCCGGGTGCTTACCAAAGAAAAGCAAGTCGTAGAAAAGCGAGAAATAGCCGTAGCGGAACAGGAAGAGCAAACAAGAAAACGAAGTCGGTCTTTGCAAGTGCAGAGCCGTAGGATAGCCGAAAGAGAAACAGTAGTTGGGAAACGAGAGCAATCAGTTACGATACTCGAGCAGGAGGCTGAAGAACGAGCACAGCAGGCAGTTGCACGGGGGCGTCAGGCCGAAGAACGAGCGCAAGAGGCAGAGGCGCGTAGAATTGCAGCAGAAGAAAAGACGGAGAACATTAACGCGCGGGCACGAGCTGTTATAGAGGGACGGCAGGCGGTAGAGAAACAACGCAAAAAGGTAACATCGCGGGAGGAAGAATTAGATGAACTGGAACGGGGATTACAAGATAAGGGGCACGAGTTAGATGAGGGAAGAAAAGTTCTCGCGTTTCGTGAAGAAGCAGTGGGCGTACGGGAAAGCGCAATAGGAGAGCGGGAACAGGCTGTAACATCCCGTGAATATGCAATAGGAGAACGGGAACAAGCCGTAGCATCCCGTGAATATGCAATAGGAGAGCGGGAACAGGCCATGGTATCTGCGGAGAACGTAGAAGTAGAACGAGGGCCGTGTGCCAGTGAACAGGAAGATAGGCCAGAGGTACTTGTGCAAGACTCGTTGGATGGCAAAGCGCCGAAAAGTTACAGTCAGCTTTACGGAAAGGACTCAGCATGGAATTGAGTTTTGTATGGCTAAGACTCTGACAAGCTCAGACTTGTCCGACTACATGAATCGATATTGACACTGAACAAGAATGTAGAATTATGACTGATAACGTAACGCTCACAATCAACGAAAAGGAAGTGTCGGTCCCGGCAAGGACACTTCTGGTCGACGCAGCGCGCATGGCGGGCATCGAGATTCCGGTCTTCTGCTCGCATCCCAAGCTGGACCCGGTCGGCTGCTGCCGCATGTGTTTGGTGGAGGTGGACGGCCCTCGCGGGACGGCGATGATGGCTTCCTGTACGATGCCGGTCGGCGACGGCATGGTTGTGCGTACGAACACCGAACAGGTGCAAACGGTTCAGGAAGCCAACCTGGCCTTCATCCTGCTCAACCATCCGCTGGACTGTCCAATCTGCGACAAAGGCGGCGAATGTCCATTGCAGGACCAGACGATGCGTTTCGGACCGGGTATCAGCCAGCTGATCGAACCGAAGCGGCTCGCCAAGAAGCACTATGACATATCGGACACGATCGTGCTGGACCAGGAGCGCTGCGTGCTCTGCTGGCGCTGCATTCGCTATCTTGAGGAATGGGAGGACAAGCCGCAGCTGGGCCTGTTTGAGCGGGGCAACGAAACGATCGTCGACATCCAGGACGGCCGTCCGGTCGACGCCAAGACCGGCGGCAACATCATCGACCTTTGCCCGGTCGGGGCGCTGACCAACAGGGTTTCCCGTTTTGCCTACCGACCCTGGGAGATAGAGCGAACGCCCAGCGTCTGCATGCACTGCTCCGTCGGCTGCAATGTACGGCTGGACAGCCGCACGCACCAGTTGCGGCGCATCGTCGGCCGCGAAAACATGCAGGTCAACGACCAGTGGATCTGCGATAAGGGGCGGTTCGCCCACGCCTGGGTCAACGATGAGAACCGGCTGGCGGCGCCGCTCCTGCGAAAGAACGGCAAGCTGACACCGGTGCAGTGGAACGAGGCGCTGGCCTACATCGCGGACCGGATAACCGGCATCAAGGAGAAATACGGGGCAGATAGCATCGGCGCCATAGGCAGCGGGAAAATCAGCAACGAAAGCAACTACGCGCTGCAGCGTTTCATGCGTACGGTAGTTGGGACGAACAACATCGACCACCGCGACGGCGGTGAGGTCGCGGCGCTGCCGACAGGCCTCCCCGCCCTGGCGGAGCTGATGAAGCCGCAGTACGGGCCCGACCCTCAGGTCGATACGGTGCTGCTGTTCGGCGTGGACCCCAGCGAAGAGCTGCCAATTCTGGACCTGCACCTCAAGAGAGGCATCCTTCGAGGCGGGGTCAAACTTATCATCGCTCACGCACGCAAGATCGAGTTGACCCGTTACGACGGCCCCTACCTGGCCTACCTGCCAGGCGGCGAGTCTTTGCTCCTGGACCGCCTGATTCAGGCTGTGCAAGGCCCTGGGATGTCCGAAGATGAGTCTTCGATACAGACGGCGGCCAAACTGCTGAAGGAGAGTGAGAACGCGCTGATTGTCTACGGGCCAATGGCGGCACGCGGAGACGACGGCCCCAGTGTGCGCGATGGCTTGGAACAGCTGGCGCAGGCGGCCGGCGAGGGTACGCGACTGGCCTATGCAGGCTTGGACGGCAATGCCCAGGGCTGCCGCGATATGGGTGTCCTGCCCGACAGATTGCCCGGTCAGTTCCCTCTGGAAGATGCAAGCGCCAGAACACGGTTGGAAGGACTTTGGGGGTGCAGCATTTCCTCGTCCCCTGGCTATACCTACAAACAGATGTTGGACAGCCAGGAGATGAGAGCCCTCTTCGTGAACGGCGCCAACCCGGCCGCCGAATCGCCGGACTGGTCTGCCAGTTTGGAAGAACTTGAACTGCTCGTTGTCACCGATCTCTTGCCCACCGAGACGGCGCAGAAGGCGAATGTCGTGTTGCCCGCGCTCGGTTGGGCCGAGAGCGACGGCACCTACACTAATCTGGAGCGGCGCGTGCAGAGGGCGCCAAAGGCGGTCTCCGATCCCAAGTCGCGTGCCGCGCCTGACTGGATGATGTTGACTCACCTGGCCAAGCAGATGGGCGCAAGCTGGCCGTTTTCGGACGCCCGCAGCGTCACTGCAGAGATTGCCCGGGCTGTCCCGGCCTATGCGGGACTGACGTGGGAGGCCCTGGGAGATCAAGGACTGCAATGGGATGCCGGTTCCGCGCCGGCGACGGAATCTTCCGGCGGACGGACGTCGGAGAGGATGCCCGAATTGGCAGCGGACAACGCCGAATTTCCCCTCAACCTTGTAACGGGCACGGTCCTGTATGACGGCGGCACTCTTTTCAGCCTGACCGATCAGATGCACGGCATGGCGCATGGGGCCACCGTTACTCTAAATCCCGTCGACGCCGCCGAATTCGGTCTGGACCCGGGCAGCGCGGTCACAGTGCAGAGTGAGCAGGGCCAGCTGGATCTGACGGTAGGGATCGATGTGCAGGTGCAGACGGGCACGGCCTGGATTCCTGAGAGTCTTCCCGGCGCGCCGGTGGGCGCACTGCTGAACGGCAGCTATATCCAGCGGGTCAAAGTGGAAAAACGTTAGATGGACTGGTTACAGTTATTGGTCTTCCCGGCCATCCGTGCGCTGATACTGATCTTCGTACTGCTGACCGGTTTCGCGTACCTTACCTGGTATGAGCGCAAGTTGCTGGCCCGTTTCCAAGTACGTTACGGCCCTAACCGGGCGGGCAAGTTCGGCCTTTTGCAGCCGGCCGCCGACGCGGTAAAGGCCTTCTTCAAAGAAGAGATCATCCCAAATCACGTAGACAAGCCGGTCTATCTGCTGGCGCCGGCCCTGGCGCTCGTGCCGGCGTTGATTATCTGGGCGGTCATCCCTATCGCGAAGGGGACTCCTGCTATCGCCGACGTGAATATCGGCTTTCTCTGGATTCTGGCGGTCGCGGGGATCGAGAGTTACGGCATCATCCTGGCCGGGTGGAGCAGCAACAATAACTATTCGCTGCTCGGCGCGTTGCGCTCTTCCGCACAGATGGTCTCCTACGAGCTGCCCCTGGGCCTCTTCCTGGTCAGCATTCTGATGCTGGCAGGCAGCTTCAGTCTCGTCGACCTGGTCGAGGGCTCCCGCCAGTGGTGGGAATGGATCTGGCTGTGGCTGGCATTCCCCTTCTTTTTCATCTGTATTCTGGCGGAAACGAACCGGAGTCCCTTTGATTTGCCGGAGACGGAGAACGAATTGGTGGCGGGATTCCAGACCGAGTACGGCGGAATGAAGTTTGCGCTGTTCTTCATCGCCGAATACGTCAACATGATCTCCACCAGTGCGATAATGGCGACGCTCTTCTTCGGCGGGTGGAAAGGCCCATTCGCTGAGCAGTACATCTGGCTTGGGCCTGTATATCTGCTAATTAAGGTCTTGATTCTGCTCTTCCTGTTCATCTGGGTAAGGGCCAGCATCGGCCGGCCCCGCTATGACCAGTTGATGAAGTTCTGCTGGCAGTTCATGCTGCCGCTGGGCCTGGTCTACGTGAGCATTTCGGCAGTCTTGGCCGTTTTTCTAAAATAGGAATTGAAGTAAGAATTGAAGAGGAAAGAGGCATTCAATGGAGTTGGGTGATTTTCTGAAGGGCGCCACCGAGATCGGCAAGGCGATGGGCGTGACGCTAAAACACCTGGGAAAGAAGCCCGTGACGGTGGAGTTTCCTCATGAGGATATTCCGATCTACCCCCGCTTCCGCGGTCGTCATGAACTGCGGCGTTACGCCAACGGACTGGAGCGTTGCATTGGCTGCTGTCTTTGCGAAGCCGCCTGCCCTACAGAGGCAATTTACGTTGAAGCGGCGGAGAACGACCCGGATTCGCCGCTCTCGCCTGGCGAACGACATGCCAAGGTCTACGAGCTGAATTTGCTGCGCTGCGTCTTCTGCGGTGACTGCGAAGAGGCCTGCCCCACCGAAGCCATTGTCCTCGGCCACGATTTTGCCATGGCCAACTACGAGCGTAAGGACTTTGTCCTCACCAAAGAGGAGCTTCTCAATCCAGGCATGCCCAAGGTCATCATTCGACCGGAGTAACTTTTCATGAGTTGGTCGCTTCTATTTTTCCTTCTTGTTGGCGCTGTCAGCCTAGCTGCTGCCCTGGGCGTTGTGACAAGCCGACAACCGGTACACAGCGCACTCTTTCTGCTAACCAACTTTGCCACGCTGGCGGTGCTCTACATCACGCTGGACGCGCAGTTCCTGGCAGCGGCACAGGTGATTGTATACGCCGGGGGAATCGTCATCCTGATCTTGTTTGTAATCATGCTCATCGGTGGAGATACGAACGACTTCAGTGCGGCACAGCGGGCGTGGAGCCGTACTGTGGGCATGGCGTTGGGGATCATTTTACTCTTGGTCATCTCTTATAGCGCGCTTTCACGCATGATGGCGCCGTCTGAAGATACTGCGGCCCTGCTACAGGGCGGCACGCCGGAGGCCGTCGGCATCGAACTGTTTACAAAGTACATACTTCCCTTTGAACTGGTCGCTCTTCTGCTGCTCGTCGCGCTGATCGGCGCTCTTGTGCTGGGTCGCCAGCAGGAAGGCGCAAGCGAAGGCATCCCGTCCGTTAAAGCGAACGAATAATGGTAGAAACAAGCTACTATCTGGTCCTGGCTGCCATAATCTTTACCGTCGGCGCCACCGGCGTCTTGCTGCGCCGCAACGCCCTCATCATTTTCATGTGCATTGAAATGATGCTCAACAGCGTGAACCTGACTCTGATCGCCCTCGCACGCCAGTGGGGCAATCTTGAAGGGCAGATCTTCGTCTTTATGATCATGGCTGTTGCCGCAGCCGAAGTCGCCGTAGGACTGGCCATTTTAATCGCCAATGTCCGCCACCGGCAGAGCATAAACATCGATGAAATCAATCTGCTTAAGTGGTGACTGGGGGACCCTGGTTACAAATCCCGCTACTCTTAAGACCCGGTAGTTGACCGGCGCCGCGCAAGAGCCGAAATCGACCGGCAGGGAGCAGTTATGAGGAACCTATGTTGGAATTAGCCTGGCTTATTCTGGTGTTTCCCGCCCTGGGCGCGCTGGTTAACCTGTTTGTCGGTGACAGATTGGGCGAGCGGGGTATCCACGTCGTCGCCTCCGGCATGGTGGTCCTCTCTTTCGTGGTCAGTTTGGGGCTCTTCTTTGGATTAGCGGGCCTGGATGAGCACCACCGCACCGCGACGGTCCACCTATGGGACTGGATCACGGTGGGAAGTTTTCACGCGCCGGCCGCGCTTCTGATCGACCCGCTCAGCGTGACAATGGCGCTCGTCGTAACCGGAGTTGGCGCTCTGATCCACATCTACGCCGGCGGCTACATGCACGGCGAACAGAACTTCCAGCGGTTTTTTGTCTATCTGAATTTCTTCATCCTGGCAATGCTTGTGCTGATACTCAGCAACAACTTTGTGGGGATGTTTGTTGGCTGGGAAGGTGTGGGGCTGGCGTCGTATCTGCTCATAGGCTTTTATTTCGACCGTCATGACGAGTCGTACGGCCACTACGCCGATGCCGGCAAGAAGGCATTTCTGGTCAACCGGATCGGGGACTTTGGCATGTTACTGGCCGTATTCCTGATCTGGACCAGTGTCGGCTCCGTCGTGTTCGAAGAGGTCCACCACGGCGCCGGCGCACTGACGGCCGGCGCGGCGACGGCTATCTGCCTGTTGCTTCTGCTGGCAGCGACGGGCAAGAGCGCCCAGCTGCCTCTGTTCGTCTGGCTGCCGGACGCAATGGCCGGGCCGACGCCGGTTTCCGCGCTCATCCATGCGGCCACGATGGTGACGGCAGGCATCTATATGGTGGCAAGAACGCACTTCCTGTGGGAGCTTGCTCCAGTGGCTGGCGGCCTCGCAGCCTGGGTCGGGGGTTTGACCGCGCTGATGGCAGCGACAATTGCATTGACCCAGGTAGACTTGAAGAAGATCCTCGCCTACTCGACGATTTCTCAGCTGGGCTACATGATGTTGGGCGTGGGCGTCGGCGCGTACGCGTTTGCCATATTTCACCTCGTGACGCACGCGTTTTTCAAAGCTCTGCTGTTTCTCGCGGCCGGAAACGTAATGCACGGCCTTCCCGGCGGCGAGCTGGACATTCGCAAAATGGGAAATCTGCGGGCGAAGATGCCAACGACCTTCTGGCTGTTCCTGATCGGAGCGTCGGCGCTCGCCGGGCTGCCAATCTTTTCCGGATTTTTCTCCAAAGATGGAATACTGCTGCACGTCGCCAATTTCAACATTCCTCTCTATCTGATCGGTCTCTTTACTGCCCTGCTTACAGCGATATACAGCTTTCGGGCTGTTTTCATGGCCTTTTTGGGTGAGGCGCGCGATCAGCATGTCCATGACCACGCGCACGAAAGCCCAGCAGTCATGACAAGGCCTCTCTGGGTGCTGGCATTTCTTGCCGTCGTCGGAGGCGCTCTGAACCTGCCGGTCCTGCTAACCATGGAACACTATCTGGAAGCGGCTGTAGGCGCGCCGGCATTCCATCCGAACGTGACCATGGAATTCGTGCTGTTGGCGGTCAGCGCAGTAGTGGCAGTGGCCGGCGTTGGACTGGCCTACGGGCGCTATGTCAAGGGCCCTTCTACCGGTGTCGGGAGGATTTCCGGGGGCGTGGCGAGGTTAGTCAGCCCGCTTGAGCTGGTTGCACGCAACAAATGGTATGTTGACGAGTTTTACGCAGCGTGGATCGTCGGACCCCTGCTTGGCCTATCCGTCTGGTTCAACCAGGTAGTTGACCAAGGTGTCGTTGACCGGGCGGTAAACCTTGTCGGCCAGGTAAGTCTGTCCTTAGGCGGCAACCTGCGCAAGATGCACAACGGATTGGTGCCCACGTATGCTTTGAGTCTTTTCTGCGGCGTAGTGGCCCTACTCTTGTGGTTTGTGATTGGAGGCTAGAAGTACAACAGGCTTCAGCTCTCGCACTTTCCACCTTTAGCTAACGACCATTCAATGGTGTTTCTATGCTCTCGATCCTCACTTTTTTGCCAGTAGTCGGCGCCGTCGTCGTTCTGCTGGCGCCCGGCGACAGCCTCAAGAGGGGGCTGGCTCTCGGTGCGGCCATCGCCACCTTTGTGGTGAGTCTCCTGCTGCTGCCCGGCTGGCAAGAAATCCCGGACATGCAGTTTGTAGAACGATATGCGTGGATGCCGGAGCTGAACATCTACTATCATTTAGGTGTGGATGGGATCAGCCTGTGGCTGGTCCTGTTGACGACACTGCTGATGCCGATCGCGGTCGCCTTCAGCAACCAGCATATCAAGCAGAATCTTGGCGGGTATCTGGCCCTGATGTTACTGATGGAGACGGCTGTTCTGGGTGTCTTTCTCGCCCTGGACCTTGTGCTGTTCTATGTATTCTGGGAGTTCAGCCTGATTCCAATGGCCTTTCTGATCGGCAAGTGGGGCAGCCAGAATCGCATATATGCCGCCGTCAAGTTCTTCCTATACACGCTGGCAGGGTCAGCGCTGATGTTAGTGGCAATACTTGCGCTCTATTTCAATGCCGGCACTTTTGACTTGCTCGCGTTACAGGAATCGGGTCTGCCTCCGGGATTGCAGCAGCTGGCCTTTCTTGCGTTTGCGCTTGCTTTCGCCATCAAGGTTCCCCTGTTTCCCTTTCATACATGGCTGCCCGACGCGCACGTTGAAGCCCCCACCGCCGGTTCGGTCATTCTGGCCGGTGTTCTCCTGAAGCTGGGAACATACGGATTTCTTCGTTTCGCCTTACCGCTGTTCCCTGTGGCCGTCGCCGACTACGCTTCGCTCATATCCATTCTGGCAATCATAGGCATCCTCTACGGAGCGCTCGTGGCGCTGGCGCAGCGGGATCTGAAGTCCCTGGTTGCCTACTCTTCAGTCGCCCACATGGGATTCGTCGTACTGGGGATATTCGCTCTGAATGAGCAGGGGATCAGCGGCGCGGTTCTGCAGATGGTCAATCATGGTCTGAGCACCGGCGCGCTGTTCCTCTTGGTGGGGATGCTCTACGAGCGGCGGCACACGCGGCTGCTGAAGGACTACGGCGGCCTCTGGGCCAGTGTGCCGATCTTTTCGTTCTTCTTCCTGGTTGTAGCGATGAGCAGCGCGGGTCTTCCCTTCCTGAACGGCTTTATCGGCGAGTTCATGATCTTGCTCGGCACGTATAAGAGCTCACCGTTTTTTGCCGTACTTGGCACGGTCGGAGTCATCCTGGCCGCCTGGTATCTGCTGCATGCGTTCAGACAGGTGGCACAAGGCGAGTTGACGAATCCCGCCAATTTCAAGGGGAAGCTGCCCGACTTGAATTGGGCCGAGATCGGTCAGTTGCTGCCAATTGTGCTGCTCTTCTTCGCGATCGGCCTGGCGCCGAATTTCTTCCTGGACAAAATCAATCCCTCAGTGGCGGCGCTGGAGGTTGTCCAAACTCCCGTAGCTGGTGAGGCATTGCTCGTGGATAGCAGCCATCAGCCGCCAACGACTTCCGCCAACAGTTACTTGACCACGATCCGCTAACGATAATGGATACCGCTCTTCTCTTCGACAATGCAGTAGTTCTACTGCCGGAGCTCGTTCTGGCGGTTGGCGTGATGGTCCTGATGATGGTCGACATTGGCCGCCGCGGGCAGAACGGCTCGCAGTTGCTGGCCGGTCTTTCGGTTGCAATTCTCCTGTTGGGTATCGGCGCGTCCGTGATGATATGGGGAAGGGCGCCGGTAGAGTACCTGGACGGGGCGATATCTGACGGTTTCGCGCTGAGCGTGAGGTTGGTCATCCTGATTGCCGGCGTATTGGGCGTATTGCTGAGCCGCAACTGGTTCCCGGCAATCGAGCGCCAGGGAGGCGCCTTTTACTCACTGCACCTTCTGGCAGTTATCGGCATGATGTTGATGGGTACGGCAACGAACTTGATTGTTCTGTTCATTGCCCTCGAAATCTTTTCCCTGGCACTCTACATTCTGAGCGGCTTCTACCGGGAAAACGCCCGCAGCATCGAAGCCGCCATGAAGTACTTTCTTCTGGGGGCATTCGCCAGCACCTTTTTCGTTTACGGCTGTGCCCTTCTTTACGGCGCAGGCGGCAGCTCCAAATTCACTCAGATCCACGAGACGCTCGC
The DNA here is from genome assembly GCA_022821545.1 of Caldilineaceae bacterium. Classification (GTDB taxonomy): domain Bacteria; phylum Chloroflexota; class Anaerolineae; order Caldilineales; family Caldilineaceae; genus Bin5. Next base: position 119,165 of record JAJEDJ010000042.1, on the reverse strand, counting down.
AACCGGCGGAGGCAACCCCTCTCTGGTCCTGCCTGGGATCGCACTCTTGCTGGTTGGCTTTGGCTTCAAAGTGAGCCTCGTCCCGTTCCATATGTGGACGCCGGACGTATATCAGGGCGCGCCGACACCGGTTACGGCATTCATGAGCGTGGGCACAAAGGCCGCGGCCTTCGCCGGATTCTTCCGGCTGATGATGACGGCTCTGCCTTCGTTTCATGATCAGTGGGCCATGCCCCTTGCAATTCTTGCGGTCCTGACCATGACCGTAGGCAACCTGACGGCTTTGCGCCAGAGCAGCGTGAAACGGATGCTGGCCTACTCGGGAATTGCTCACGCCGGCAACATCCTCATCGCGCTGGTGGCGGGGACAGCTGCGGCTTCGTCTGCCGCTGCCTTCTATCTCTTTGCCTATGCATTCATGAACATCGGCGCGTTTACGGTGACGATTGCCCTCGAGAGACAATATGGGAATGAAAATGACGTGGAGCAGAGCAGACTGGCCGGCGCCGCCGAAAGATTCCCGGTCCTGGCTGCGGCAATGGCCATATTCATGCTCAGTTTGAGTGGGATTCCACCGCTGGCCGGATTCTTCGGTAAATTCCTTGTCTTCAAGGCGGCAGTGGAGGCAGGCTGGGCCTGGTTGGTGGTGATCGGCGTCCTGAACAGCGCGGTCAGCGCCTACTACTATCTGCGCATCGTCGTGGCGATGTATTTCCAGCAACCCGAACAAGCCGGAGACGAGAAAGAGCAGCCATTTGTTCCAGCTTCACGTTCCTCGGTCTTTGTCGTGGTCGTCTCCGTCCTTGCTGTTGTCGTAATCGGCCTGCAGCCGGGGCTGTGGGCAGACTTGCTGAGAGGGCTGGGGCAGTGACGCGAGGCCGGCCCCCTACCTAGGCCTGCCGGCTTACAGTTCTACAGTTACGAAAAGTCGATTTTTCGATGGCGCATGACGACGCTTTGCGCCAACCCTACAGCTACCATCATTGAAACTAGACTACTGCCACCGTAGCTCAGAAACGGCAGCGTCATGCCTGTGACCGGCAGAATTGCCAGATTCATGCCCACGTTGACGAACGTCTGAAAGAAGATCAACGAAGCAACGCCAAAGGTGATGAGTCGTCCGAACTGGTCTTGGGCCAGGTCAGCAATACGAACGAGTCGCCAGATAACAAAGAATAACAATAGCAGAACCATTACTGTTCCTACGAAGCCCAACTCTTCGGCGATGACGCTGAAAATGAAATCCGTATGCCGGACGCGCAGGAAGTGCAATCGATTTTGCGTACCCTCGGCCCAACCCAATCCTATCCAGCCGCCATTGCCGATGCTGATTAGCGCTTGTTGTACGCTAAAGGCTGCATCAACGTTAGCCTCCGGATCGAGGAAGACCTCAATCCGTCTGAGCATGTAGTCCTGCAGGGTTCCCCTCAATAGCGGCCAAGCAGCCGCCGTAGCCGCAAGGCCCAGGAAGATATGCGTCAACCGGACGCCGTTGATAAGGATCAACGTGCCGCTGATGAACGCCAGTGTAACGGTCATTCCCAGATCTGGTTGGACGTATACCAACACAAGTGGAAAGAGCAGGAGTATAACGGCTCCCAACAGATAGGGGAGCCTGCGAATACGGTCCTGAAAGCGACTGAGGTACCACGCGAAAAAGATGATGAGCAGGAATTTGCCGGCCTCGGTAGGCTGCACATCGATACCCAGGTTCAGCCAGCGTTGGGCCCCGTTCTTGACCTCGCCGACGAAGTAGACTGCCACCAGCGAAACCATAAGCAGGAAATAGCTTGGTTGGGCCAGCAGTTCCAGATGCCGGTAGTCAAAGAGCGCTGCGGTAACCAGCGCGATTGCGCCGAGTATTGTAAAGAAAAGCTGCCTCTGCCAATAGTCGGTCAGCGCTACGTTCGTGCTCGTGGCGCTGTAAGTCATGGCAATTCCAATGCAGCAGAGAAGCAGCACAGAAAAGAACAGAGGTCTGTCGAAGTGTCTGATCATCGGTTGTCCGGTTCGCGGGCTATTACAAACCAAGCCTATTACAAACCAAATAGACGCCTGAGGCGCTCCGGCCAGCTGATTTCCTGGAAGTGGATTAGCGGGACATTGTAACCCAGCAAGCGCTGGGCGATATTGTGGTAGGCGCGGCTGACATATTTTCTTCGTTCCAGGGCAACAGGCCAGCCCTTGTTCGCGGAAACGGTGATCTGTTCGTCATCGGGTACGATTCCCAGAAGGTCTATGCTAAGGATGCTCAAGATTTCATTGCGTGAGATCATCTCTTTCCTGCGCACAAGACGGGGATTGTACCGATTTATGATGAGTCGGGCTTGTGTGTTCAGGTCTCTCTCAAGCAGGTAGATGACCTTATCGGCGTCCCGCAACGCGCTGACCTCGGGCGTCGTTACGACGATCACCTCGGAAGCCGCCGCGATCGCGTTTTGGAAACCCAGTTCGATGCCGGCGGGAGAGTCCACCAGGACAAAGTCCGCGATGGTCCGCAGCTCCTGGCAGAGGGTCATCATCTGGTCGGGCGCAACGGCAGTCTTATCGCGAGTCTGGGAACTTGGCAAGAGGTACAGTTCATTCACACGCTTATCGCGCACAAGGGCTTCATGTAGTGAGCAGCGACCCTCAATTACGTCGACCAGATTGTAGACGACCCTGCTTTCCAGGCCCATGACAATGTCCAGATTTCTCAGCCCAATGTCAGCATCAATAACAACAACTCGCTGACCTGCCATCGCCAGAGCTGTACCCAGGTTGGCGGTGGTTGTCGTCTTTCCCACGCCTCCCTTGCCGGAAGTCAGTGTGAGAATGAGGCCGCCGTCCGCTTCAGACTCGAGATGTTCGGTTTCTGCATGGGCGGCGGGTCGAAATTCGCCGCTCACAGTTTCACCTGTTTGCATCCCAGGGATCCACGATTATCTGATTGTCGATAACTCTGGCCACTTCGGGCTTGCCGCTGCTCTCTCGCTTCCAGAACCAGTAGCCGGGATTGTTGGATGCCCCCTTTGGCGTCATGGCGATGTGCCTGGCGATCCTCATCTGCACGGGTTCAAAATCCAACGCGGCTACGATTGCACGCGCGTCCCCGATGGCGCCCGCATGGACCGTTCCACGCAATCGCCCCCACACGAGCACATCGCCGCCGCTGATAACTTGCGCACCAGGGTTGACATCTCCCAATATGACGACGGTCCCTGCGTGACGCACGGCCTGGCCGGAACGCAGATTGCCGCGGTAAATGTAAGGCGGAGGAGCCGAATCTGCGCTGTGTGCGTCTTCCCAAGGCGTGACCGCGGCCTGTTCACCTTCCGTCTCCGTCACGACCGGCTCTTCGGGGAGAGAGGTGAACGGCGGCGCGCGAAAGTTGTTTATGGGCGATAGGCCGCCGTCTTCCCGCTGTGAGTCCGGGTTGAGCTTGCGAGCCGCTTTGGACAAAAGGCGACCTCGGAGTGTTTCTTGCCCGCGTTCCAGTCTGACGACCGGCTGCGGCGCGTCTCCTTCCCAGACGACGTCAAGACCCAGCTGCTTTGCAACCCGAAAAGAGTCGCTGTTGCCTGTATGCAGAGAGACCAAAACGATGTTCTGTTCCTCCAAGACTTCGTTGACTTCCTGGAGATCATCTGCGCTAACATCCCTGTCGCCAATTGACAGTGACATGCGCTCGTCTCGGAAAAAACCGTCAGCCTGCGAAATATGACTGGCAAGAAAGTCAACGACCTCCGGCCATACGCCCTTGTCGTCAGCCACGTCGACTACGGTATAGCCTCCACGGCCCTTGATACGTACGTCCGGCCTGGCGGACGACCTGCCCCGCGTCGGGGGAAAGCTGTGAGTACTCATTCGTTCCTTGCAGGCATTACTTGATAAGCGGTCGCGGGGAACAATATAAACCAAATGGCGGAAACTGAAAACTGATGCTGGAAGTCGCGGGACACAGAGACAGTGTCAAGATCGGCGGTGGAGCTATTGACGCAATTCATGAAACCAGGCGTGAAGAGTCTCTTGAGCGACAGGGATGGCTACGGTTGATCCCTCACCTCCTGAGTAAACAAAGACCGTGACAACGATTTCAGGGTCTTCATAGGGAGCGTAGGCGGTGTACCAGGCGTGGAACGGGAGATTCCCTTCATGATCTCGGTCGGTACAGTCCTGGATCTCCGGGTCATAGGCGCAAAACTCTGCCGTGCCAGTCTTGCCGGCGACAGTGATTCCTTCTACGCGACTATCGCGGGAGGTCCCGAAGTTTCCGTTGACTGCATGCCACATCCCTTTCTGTACAAAGGCAAGAAGGCCTGGGTCAACTGGCAGCCGCTCCTTCAGTTTCGGTTCGTATTGCCACTGCACATTGTTTTGCGTATCTACCTTTTCCTGCACAAACTGCGGTTTGACTAAATGGCCTCCGTTGGCAACTACGGCTGTGCTGACCAGTACCTGCATCGGCGTGCCCAATACGTCGCCCTGACCGATGGCCATATTGTAGCTGTCACCGGTTGTCCACGATTCAGCTTTCGTAAGCCTCTTCCACTGTTCGTCCGGAACGATGGCCTTGACTTCTCCTGGCAGGTCGACTCCAGTGAGGTCCCCGTAGCCATAAAGCCGCATCCATTTGGCAAGACGTTCGCTCCCAAGCCCCACCATGAAGTCCGGGTATCCGCCTCCCAGGTAATAGAAGAAAATGTCATTGGAAAGGCCGAGCCCCTCGACAATGGTCATGGAGCCGTGCAAAATGTTGAGCTTATGGTTCCAGCTTACGAATTCCTGGGCTTGTGTGGGATCGTTGGGGAAAAAGTAGTTTGGAAGGTAAATCGGCCCTCGATCTACGAGTGTCGTATACGGTGTAATTACGTTTTCTGCGAGAGCAGCTGTGGCTGAGACAAGCTTGAAGGTTGAGCCGGGAGGGTAAAGTCCACCGACAGCATAGTTGTAGAGTGGACGCCGCGTGTCATCTTCCACTTCCAGCGCCTGGTATTCCTCACCCAGCCCTTCGGAGAAGATATTGTTGTCATAGCTGGGCAGACTGACCAGGCCCAACATCGCCCCGTTGCGCGGGTCCATCGCCAGCGCAACCCCGTGCGGCGCCCCTGTTTCTTCAAGTTGACGCGCAAGGGCATTGTGCATTACTTCCTGCAAACGGATATCCAGGCTCAGATTCAGATTGAGACCGGGTTCGGGCTCCCGGACGATGTTGACAGTACGGCTTTCCCGCCCCAGAATGTCCACTTCGACGAGCCGTTTGCCCGGCAGACCGCGCAGAGAGTCCTGGTACTCATACTCCAAACCGTTCAGGCCGACCGGTTCGTTCGGGTCTTCATACCCCCTGTCCCTGTACTTGTCGGCAGCCAGTTTGGGGATCGGCCCCAGAAAGCCCAACACGTGGCCTGCCAGTTCGCGGTAGGGATACTCCCGCACAGGTTTCTGCAACACATGGACGCCGCGCAGCTGGTATGTTTCCTCAGCCACCTGAAATGCCTGATCGCGATCTACAAGCTCCAGAACTGAAATCGGCCTGAAGGAGCTGCCCTGTGTTCCGAGAGCTACGGCACGCTCCAGAAGAGCCAATAACCCGCCGATTGGGAGCGGCTCGGAGAGATCCGGAATCAGAGTCGGCTCTTCCTTGATGACTTCATTGCCCTCGTCGTCCAGTCTTATGACTTCCAGGTCAACGAGACGGAATGAAAGGCTGAATCCCGCGGATTCGACCGTATTCCTAAAGTCTTCACGGCCCAAGTGCAGAAACATCACTTCGGCAATGCGTATCGCCATTTCGGGATCGGTATGTGCCTCCAGAACGGCCAGCAGCCTTTCGAGCGCGATACGCTGTTCATCGACTTCCGTACTGAGGTCATCAGAAGGCAGGTCGGCCGGAATGACGGCTATAACAAAGCTGGGCCGATTGCGTGCAAGGATCTCGCCGTTTCGATCGTAGATGACGCCGCGCGGCGCGTAGGTATCGATCTCTCTCAGTCTATTGATGGCTGCCTGTTCCTGAAATGAAGCGCCGCTAACGATCTGCAGCGAATACAATCGAAAACAGAAGGCAAGAAAGGTCGCCGCCAACGTCAGGCGAACTAATATGGATGTTGCTGTCGCGGTGCGAGTTGCGCGTTCGTCCATGGGAGTCAATGCCAGACTTTTCACTTTGCCAGGCTGGCGGTAACCGAATTCCGGGAACTACGGATAGTTCGCCTTTTCAGGCATACGATTCAAGACAGGCGTCGCCAGGAACATCACGGCGCCATTGTATAGAGTGGCTGGGACAATCAGATTGGCCGCCAGCGGACCGAGAGGGAACCGGTAGCCGACGCCGGCCAGGACGGCCAGATAGATCAGCGAAAAGACGAGACTGCCCGACAGCGCCGCGACTAATGGTACGAAGGAGTTGCGGCGAAAAATGGTGTTGTGGCCGATTCCAGTCATCAAGGAGGTTGCCATCAGGGCCAAACTGGATGCGCCGATTGCCCCACCGCTCAATACATCCATCCACAGCCCACCAACGAACCCCCACATTACTGCACTGCGTCCGCCCGCAATGAGTGACCTGGCAATTACCAGTAACAGGATCAGATCCGGGTAGACTCCCTTGATTTCCAATTTGGGGACGACGACGACCTGAAAAACGGCCGCTGCGCCTAGTATTGGGACGATCAGCCAGGAGCCGCCCAAGCTGGATGAGGAGAACGAAGAAGAGAATCCACTGGGCCCGAGACGATGCCCTTCACTCGTCACTCGTCTCTCCTTGCGGCTCCGGCAGTCTGTCCAGCAGGGGGACATACTCGGAGGGGTCGAAGTTCGTAACGACCATCACCTCTTCGAGCTGGCCAAAGTTCACTGTCGGCCTTACCACAGCCTCCTGAAAGACGTTTTCGTCCCGCTGCCAAACCTCGACAACCTGTCCAATATGAATCCCTTTGGGGAATTTTCCGCCCATTCCAGAGGTAAGAACCACCTCCCCGACTCCGACTTCCGTGCCCTGGGGAAGAAATCCGATAACCGGATGGGAGCCGGGCTCACCACTGATAACTCCGGTCAAACGGCTCGCCTGCAAAATGGCGTTGACAGTGCTGGTCGGATCAGTGATGAGCAACACCTTAGAGGTTGTTGCCGTAACGTCGCTGATGCGGCCCACCAGGCCCTGCTCATTCACCACCGGCATCCCAACTCTGATGCCGTGCCGGGAGCCGAGATCGATCATTGCCACGTTCAGGAAGTTGGTGGCGTTCTGCCCAATCGCCCTGGCGATAATCTGCCCGCCCAGCAGTTCGAAGCTGGGTCTGGTTTCGGCGAATCCCAGGAGTTCCCGCAAGCGTTGATTTTCGCGCTCCACTTCCTGCAAACGCAGATTCTCAACGCTCAGGCTTTGAACGATTCGTTCTAATTCAGTTAGCCGCCGTTGGAGAGAGCGAAAGTTGCGCAGATCTGTCAGGGACCTGGAAAGGCGGTTGGTCAAAGTCGACAACCCGGACTGGCCCGGCGCGGTTACCATCGTGACCAGTCCTTCCACCGTTCCCAGGCGGCCGGTCTGCTGCAAAGCCAACAGCAACACGGCCGTCAGAGTGAGGATAACAAGCTTGAGCCCAAAGTTGACACTGCCCCAGCCGCGTTGATCACTGTTACGCATAGGCGTTTCGATGCAAATCTAAATGGGGGCACACTGGACTTGCCTACACGAGCCGGGAATTATCGAATCGTGCTCTTACGCTGCATTGTTGTCAGTGTTTCGGCGTAGTGCTCCGGTTTCTCCAGGATCATGCCCGTCCCCAGCACCACCGAGGAGAGCGGATTGTCGGCAACATAGACATGCATGCGGTTTTCATCCTGAATGCGCTGTGCCAACCCCTGCAAAAGAGCGCCCCCGCCCGCCAGTACGATTCCGTGCTCCATCAAGTCTGCCACGAGTTCGGGCGGCGTTTCATCCAAGGTATCTTTGACCGCATCAACGATAACTTCCACAGAGCCGGTCAGCGCCTCCCTGATTTCCACTGAACTGATCTCAATGGCCTCGGGCAGACCCGTGATCAGGTTACGTCCTCTGATGATCATGGTCCGTTCGTGCTCAAGGGGGTAAGCTGATCCCACCTCGATCTTGACTCGCTCGGACATACGTTCGCCGATCAAGAGGTTGTACTTTTGGCGGCTGTAATTGATGATATCTTCGTTCATCTCGTCACCGGCAACCCGGATCGAACGTGAAACGACGATTCCGCCCATGGAAATCACCGCCACTTCGGTGGTTCCACCGCCGATGTCTACAATCATCGAGCCAACGGACTCCGTAACCGGCAGCCCCGCGCCAATTGCAGCCGCCATCGGCTCTTCGACCAAGCCCGCTTCCCTCGCGCCGGCGCTGACAGTTGCATCTCGTACTGCGCGCTTTTCCACTTCGGTCACGCCGGAGGGGATGCCGATCACGACGCGAGGGCGAGCCGTACCAAAGGCCCGGTTGCCGTGAACCTTGCCAATGAAAGCATGGATCATCTCTTCCGTCATCTTGAAATCGGAGATGACGCCGTCCTGCAGAGGGCGCACGGCCACGATATGCGATGGCGTGCGGCCAACCATTTCCTTTGCCTCTTGCCCGATTGCCTTGACCGAACTGCGCCGCTTCGACGACTTGTCGATCGCAACCACCGACGGTTCGTCAATGATAACCCCTCGGCCTTTCACATGTACCAGGGTATTTGCAGTGCCCAGGTCTATACCAATATCGAGTGAAAAAAGACCCAACAGCCAGTCTAACGGGTTCGCCACTCCGGGGAGATCTCCATTTCTTGCAGGGACGGATCAACAGTGTGCGGCCGGACCGCCCACTGTTTTTTTGAAGTACCTTTAACGATTCAAGTATACCATAGGCACAATTGACACAAAATACAAGTGCCATGACTATAGTTCCAATTTCGTAGGTCCATCTTGCGAATGATCGGCGCAATCAGCTATCCTGTTGTTGTGGAACCGTAAGGAGCAGAGAGCATGAAACGTCCTGATGTACTGTTTCCCACTTTTCGGAAAAGTACTATGGGCGATATCGAAGAAGAGAGTTAATCTTTTGCTTCAAACGCGGCCTTTTTCCGGTCCTCGGGAAGGTGAAGAGCGGTCCGGCATTTGTCAGACCCAGCTTGGTCGCGCCGCGCCTTCGGATAACGACCAGCGATTGCTGGAGCTGGTCCGTCAGACGCGGAAAAGGGAGGGGCTCTTTGCTCCACCAACGCAGTGCGGCGGCCGTCCCGCAACGGTCGTCGTCGCAGTCAGCGGCGGCGGAGATAGCATGGCCCTACTGCACTTGCTCACGCGCATGCGCGATGATTGGACTCTCAATCTGGTCGCCGCCCATCTCGATCACAGTATTCGACCCGACTCCCGCGAAGACGCTGCCTTTGTGGTCGAGATGGCCAAACGCTGGAACGTACCCTTCGAGACGGACAGATTGCCTCCGCAAACGCTGACCGGAACAGGCAATCTGGAGGCGACCGCCCGCCTCTGGCGCTATCAGTTTCTGGCCCAGGTTGCCGGCGAGTATCAGGTTGATGGCTGCATGGTGGATGTAGCGGTGGCCCATACTGCAAATGATCAGGCTGAAACTGTGCTGATGAACCTGATTCGAGGCAGCGGCATGCACGGGCTGGCCGGGATGCGGGCTGTGACGCCGCTGCTCCTTCAGAACCGTCCCGTTCCCGGCGTGCGCGTTGTCCGGCCACTGTTGGGCGTTTCGCGTTCAGAGATCATGCGATATCTCAAGGAGCATGATATCCCCTGGCGTGAGGACCCATCCAATCAGGACCTCACGTTCGTACGCAATCGAATTCGGCATGAGGTTTTGCCGTATCTGATAAAGATAAACCCACAGATCGTCGCTTCGCTTTGCCGAACGGCTTCGATAATGGGCGCTGAGGCGCAGCGATCAGAGCAGTACACACAGCAGGCTCTGGCCGCGACACGGTTGGGAAACGAGGGTGAGGGCACGGATTTTTCAAGTCACGTTTCTCCGGCAACGCCTGGAGGGGCCTCGCCTGAAGCGCATACCCGGCAGGTTTTCGACCTGCTTGCCTTTCGCGATCTGAGCGCGGCCGACCAGCGCGAGTCGTTGCGGGCAGCCCTGCGGGAGTTGGGGCGCCCCCTGACAGGACTCGGCTTCGACGCCGTAGAGCGTCTTCGCCTGGCACTCTGTGATGAAGACCGCACGGGAGGCCCTTACAGCTGGTTTGCCGACGTAATGCTGACCCGCATCCGAAACGCATTCAGTCTGCACCATCGGGACACTACGCCCTTTGCGCCGGAGCATCCTTATCTGGATCAGACGTGGCGGGCGAACTTTTCGGCAGTTGAGCTGACGGTTGCCGGGGAGATCGTTGTAGACCGCTGGACGCTACGTTGCGCGGAAGTGGACAGACAGGAGCTGCCTTTCGAATGGGCAGCGAAGACGAGAGACAGTTCTGAACCGCGACCGGGGCCGGGAGCGCACAGACTCTCAAGGTGGGAGGCGTACATCGACGCCGACACGGTTCAGCAGCTCGGACTCGGTACGCCGCGTGCGGGCCTGCGATTTGAGCCCCTCGGGCTGGATGGACATGGCAAGCCACTGGCCGACTACCTCACAGATCGCAAAGTGCCGCGCTTCCTGCGCGCCGGCTGGCCCGTTCTCTTCGATGGAGAGCGAGTCGTATGGGTGGGAGGACACCAGATCGCTCACAGCGTACGCATTACGCCCCGCAGCCACAGGGTCTTTCATCTTTACTGGGAGCCAACTTGCCGATGAGCGTGCGTCCACTTGTACTTTGGGTGACCCGCCAGGAGGAAACTGTGATGCGCTTTACGCGGCGCGATTCGGACCTTGCCGCCGGCGTATTGACAGACCCTGGCGGCACGGTCCCATTTTCTTTCGATCGCCTGACCCGCCGTCTGAGCCTGCCGGACGGTGACATTTATCTGGACGAATATGGTTGGGAAGTGGATGAGCACGGGCAGATCGTCTTTCGGTCCCGTCATACAGACGAATAGTTTCGCTGGCTCCAAGCCGCGAGAATCTGGAGCGTTGTGGCCGCTTCACTGAACGGTTTCTTCGACTGTCTGCAGAAAAATCTGGCCGCTACCCTCCCGGGCCGCCCGGCCCAGGCACTGATGGCGCCGCAGCCGCGCCCGGGGTGGCATCCCGACGACCGACCGGAAACGCCGGCTCGCCAGAGCGGCGTTCTCGTCCTGTTGTACTGTCTCCGGGGGCAGCTGCATGTGCCCTTGATTCTGCGACCTACTTACGACGGCGCTCACAGCGGACAGGTCGCGTTTCCCGGAGGCGGTTGCGAAGAAGGAGATAAGAACCTGTCCGAGACGGCGCTGCGGGAGGCCAACGAGGAACTGGGAATCGAGCCAAGCAGCGTTCAGGTCCTCGGCACGCTCACCGATCTCTACATTCGACCCAGCAACTTCGAAGTCTATCCGACCGTGGGACGCCTGCACGCTGAACCGGTATTCCGACCCAATCCCAGCGAAGTTGCCCAGCTGCTTGAAGTGCCACTGGCAGCTCTGCTCGACCCCGCACACCAGCGGCGAGAGGAGTGGCAGCTTGCCGATCGAACCGCATTAGTGCCTCATTTTGCCATTTTGAATCAGACCATATGGGGAGCGACGGCGATGATACTCAGTGAGCTACTCGCCGTAGTGCGCATATGCCAGCCGGAAGAGGGCAGATTTGGGTAGCCTCTACGGCGAATGATACGATCCTGACCCATTCGGAGCCGGCTGGTCGGCCTCTAGCGCTGGCGCCGGCTGTCCGGCAATAGTCCTTTGTCCAGTGTCCGGACAGCACAACGGCAGATGCGGCGCCAGGCTGAAAGCCCAACAGGAGTCGCTGTGGTGAACGAGAAAGCTACTGAACCGTGCGTCCAGAATCAATTGTATCGGGACGTAGAGCGCGTTCTGATCTCTGCGGAAGAGATCCAGGACCGCGTTCGCGGATTGGGCCGACAGATCGATGAGCGCTATGCGGACAAGGATCTCTTGTTAATTGCTGTACTGAAGGGCAGTGTCGTCTTCATTGCCGACCTCATGCGTGCGATAACGATCCCGCACGAAGTGGATTTTCTCGCCACAAGCAGTTACGGAGCCTACACAGCGAGCACGGGCATCGTTCGAATCCTCAAGGACCTGAATGAGCCGATCGCAGGTCGTCATGCGCTATTGGTCGAGGACATCATTGATAGCGGACATACACTCGCATATCTTACACAGCTCTTCAGGGCTCGAAATCCCGCCAGCCTTGAAGTGGTTACGCTTCTGGACAAACCTACGCGAAGGGAAGTCGACATTGACCTTTTCTGGACCGGTTTCTCGGTCCCGGATGAGTTTGTAATCGGCTACGGGCTGGATTTCAACCAGAAGTACCGCAACCTCCCCTATATCGGCGTTCTCAAGTCCGAAGTGTACCAGCCCGGTTCGGAATAGGTGACCGGTGGAAATTCTGCCCTCCCGCAGGGGGCTCCGGCTTTGCAGCCCGCTACAGTTCAGCGGTGGGCCTGGATGAAAACGCAAGCAGTTCGGCACTCCATGCGCGACTTCGCTTGAGGAGATCCACGGGATAGGTGCTTGGACGACCGCTTTTGAGGACCCGATTGGCCGCCAGGGGCAGGACAGTTGCATTTTCCCAAGAAAGACCAGTTTGATACCTGCATTTCGATGAAGGGGATGAGAGTCCCAGCCGTCGCCCTGCTGGCATGCCTCTTGGTCATGGCCCTGCTGGCCGTTTTGCAGCCGGACCAGGTCGCCGCGCAGTCGCCAGACGACACTTATGTGGTCAAGCAGGGCGACACCCTGGCTTCGATCGCCGCTGTCCTGGGGATCCCGCTGGAGGTGCTGGCAGCCACAAACCAACTTACTGATCCAAATGCCCTTGACGTCGGAGAGATCCTCCTGCTTCCTCGGGGCGCCGCCCGTCGGAGCGTAATAGCAAGGCCTGGGGACACGATACAGTCTGTTGCCGAACGGGAGGGACTCTCGGTCCTCCGGCTGGCCATAGTCAATGGCACGACTCCGACCGCTCGCCTTTTTCCGGGTCAACCTATCCGGCTCCTGCAGAACAGCGCCCCTCCGTCCATGCCCTTTGGCTCGGTGAATGTAGTCAGTGTCCCCTCATCCGTCGTTCAGGGTCAGGCCGGCTGGATCGAGGCTGAAGTGGACAGACCTCTCTCTCTTGAAGCGACGTTGAATGGGGCGCCCATAGGCATCCGGCCGCTAACGGTCATAGGAAAAGACGAGGGGAGCAGTGATGTCACGTTATGGGGTGGATACATTCCGATTGCGGCATCGGTTGCGCCGGGAGTACACACCCTGAATCTGAGTTATACGGCCGCGAACGGCGTCGCCGTCAGGCGGTCCTTCCCGGTGTTCGTCCAAGGACGCGTCTTTGCGGTTCAGGAGATCAGGTTGCCGCCGGACAGAAGCGCGCTGGTCGAAGAGGAGATTTCGCAGGCGGAATTGGACTATCTTGCTCCCATCTGGTCGCACACGGCGACGCCGATTCAATGGCGCCGCCCATTCTCTTTGCCACTGCAAACAGCTTCTCCCACCACCAGCCCATACGGAGTCCGTCGAAACTACAATTCCGGACAGTACTATTCCTTTCACACAGGACAGGATTTTGCTGCACCGGGAGGCAGTCCCGTACTTGCACCGGCGGACGGCATAGTGGCCCTTGCCGAGCCATTGAGGGTGCGCGGCATAAGCGTGATTCTCGACCACGGCGCAGGTCTGTTCACGGGGTACTGGCATTTGCAGGAGGCGCTTGTCGCCCCAGGGGAGAAAGTTCAGGCCGGGGACCCGATCGGGCTGGTTGGAACAACGGGACGCAGTACCGGCGAGCATCTTCATTGGGAACTGCGCATTTACGGGGTTGCCGTAGACCCGATGCCCTTCCTGACGCGCCCCCTACTGGCGAATCCGTCCACTGTTGAATCGGAGGCAGTCCAGGACGCTGAAGAGGGTCAGTGAAAAGAGTGGAAAGAGGCTTACTCTTCTTCGTCCTCTTCTTCTCGTCCTCTGCCGATAACCTCCGGCTCGACATCGGTATCCAGGAGTTCCTCTTCCTCCATCTCCTCCTCCTCGCTGATGGCGGCGCGGGAGAGAATCAGGCTACAGATCGGCTCGTCTGCATCGGAAACGTAGGATACACCGGTGATCGCTGGCAGGTCCGCGACAGTTATCGGCGGATTTTCAGGCGTTTCCAGGCGGGATACATCGACTTCGATTAAGGCCGGAATGTCGGCGGGCAACGCTTCGATCTCGACACTGTCCATCGACTGTACCATCACCAGATCGGCGTTGATGGTGACGGCCCCCACCGTTACCAGGGGTACGCTCACCTGCTGGGTCTCCGACATGTTGACTGTATAGAAGTCGGCGTGCAGCAGGTTGTGCCGCACAGGGTGTCGTTGGATTTCCCTGACAAGGACATTGAAATCTTCGCCTTCCAGGTCAACCTTTACGAGTTGAGAATTGCCCCCATCGCTCAACACTCGCTCAAACTCTGCGTCTTCTACCTGGGCGTTTCGCGGCGGGTCGCCGCCACCGTAGATGACAACAGGGACAATTCCTTCGGGCCGGAGCCGGCGTACTTTGCGGCCGGTGATGCTGCGGGCGTTGGCGCTCAGTGTAAGTACTGACATCTTTCTTTGGCTCACTCTTCCTTTATATTTCGAGGTTTTCGATCTGAGAATCTGCTTTGACACCGGCCTTGGGACAGACCCACGGCGCCTTCCCTCATCCGTTAATCATCGTCTACTGCCTACTGCGCGCTCTCTTTTTGTGAGCCTCGTTTGCGCGAAAACAGGCCGCGCAGCAGCATCACGACCAAGCCGAATCCGGCTCCCATGGCCAGCGCAGAGAGGGGCGAAAAGGTTGACTTGACGTTGCCCTCCACTTTGCCGGCCACTACAAACCAGGTGCATAACTCCTCTGCCTTCAACCGGCCAGTCGCCAGAAAACCAATGTTGCCACTCTGGACGGTGACTTGCTCGCTGGCAGAAAACCCGATCGCGGCTTCGCGCATATCAAGCGATTTCGTCTGCACGAATCCGGCCGCAGCGTTTGACATGTTCAGCGCTTGCGCTTGCACAGTGCGGGCCGCGGAGTCCGCCATGGAGACGTGACCACCTTGAACTCTTCCAACACTGGAGTCCTTCAAATCGATTCGCTCCCCCTCCAGATCTTCACTCAAATTGGCCGCGGCCTCTTCCAAAGGGTTAGCATCCGACTTCTCTTCAGCCATGTCCGCCTCCTATGCTGGCACCCGTCATTCGGTATGGCACAGATTCATCATTATAGCCAGCACGGCATTTCATGTCAAAAAAAGGGGCTTGCCTGGGTTGTCCGAGCGTAAAGCCTCGTGACTTTCGCCGTATGTTCTATCGGAGCTCGTACGTGATCTGCAACTGCATCGTCAGGCTCAGTTCGCCGGGGCTGATAGGACCGGAGCCCCCTCCCATCTCGGCCGCTGCCATTCTTGAGAAGTTCCCACCGAAGAAGCCGCCGCCCTGTCCGATGATCTCGCTGATTCCCATCACGTCCCCAACGCCCACGCCGATAATGTCGGCCAGCTCTTCCGCCTTTTCGAAGGCGTCCGCTACCGCCCTTGCACGCGCTTCAGACTCAACCAAGGCTGGGTCCGCAAGGCTGAAATCGACACCATAGATGTTGTTTGCGCCGGAGTCGATCGCCGCATCCAGGACATCTCCGATACTCTCCAAATCACGAATTGTAATGGTAACCATATTGCTCACTCGATAGCGCACTGCGTCCTCATCCAGCAGACCGCCAGGCCCAAAGCGCTCGGCATAGATGCTGAAGTATCTGGTCTGAATGTCCGTTTCATCTATATTCTGGGACAGCAGGGCGGCCTGGACGTCTTCCATAATTGTTTGGGCGGCAACGCTGGCTTCTCTCACTGTCGGTCGTACCACCTCCACGCCGATCGAGGCAGTGGCAATGTCAGGTTCGATGCTGACCATGCCTTCTCCTACCACCGTTACCGAATGGGAGTTAGGGACGCTGAGCCTCTCCTCCCGGGCCATCGCCGCCGGGGTCGGTGACGCGGTGTTTACTATGAACGCGGCTATCAGCAACAAGGTCGTCGTCACCACCAAGCCAATCGCCGCATTTGCCTTAAATTTGCCCTCCATTTTGCCGTTCCCCCTTGAAACGAAAGTCAACTGTTACACGATAGACGAGGTCTGTACAGCATCTATGACGACGTTGCAGCCGAAAGAGTTTCATTTTCCCCGGATCTGACCTTTCTCGCTCCGCGTTCTTCTGATTCTTTTGCGTGTGATAGGATCGTCTCTATCATGCCTTCACGACTCTGGACATCTCCAAGCCAGCTCTTGATATTGGCGCTGCTCTTTGTGTTCGGGGCGGCAGGCTGGCTGCTCTCCGCTGGCGGCGAGTCCGAAAGTCCGGCTGCCGCTACCGCAGTGGACCGACTCCGCAGCGGCGCGGTCGCTTCGATGGACAGCCCTGCCTTCGAGTTCCAACCTGGCTGGCAGGTCTCTGTCGGGGGGGCCGATACGACTGAGCCGGACCAACCATGGACGCAGCCTTCGGGGCGAATGGCCTTCCAGTACAGTGGCCGTGAGCTCGCGCTGAGGTTAGCCCTTGGGGACTATTGGGGCTACATCTTCGTATCTGTGGACGGTCGTCCTGCCAACCGCTTGCCCGTCATTCAGGGAAACCTTGACAGCCTCGGCCAACCCGGCGGCTACCGGCCTCTTTTTGCTCCGGAGAAGCAGACCGCAGCCGGTCCGGCTCCAGAGTGGATTGTCGTACACAGCGCCCTGACCGACGGCCCTCACGACGTCGCAGTCGAGGTGTGGCGGGGGTGGGGCCAGACCGTACTGCGCGGCGCGGCCGTGGACTCGATACCCTCACGTCCCAGGCCGCTGTGGCCAGCCGTTCTTCTGGCCTTGACAGGAGGCTGGCTCGCCATCACCGCCCTGGTTGTATACGTCGGCAACGCATCGGCGGCGAAGTTCCGGTCCGGCGATCCCTCTTCTTCGGCCGCACACAGGCTGCTCGGAACCAGGGATTCCGGTATTGTGCAGGATTGGGCGCGCCGCATTTCCTCACTGGAGGATTTCTTACCCTGGAACATCGCCGTTGGCCTGGCCGCCGCAAGCGTCGCAATGATAGGAGCCGGCACATTCGCCGGGAACTGGCTGGTCGCGGACGCAGGGCTGGTATTGCTCGGCTTTGTCGGGTTGCAGCGGCCTATCCTTTGGACCGGTACACTCCTCTTCGGGTTGCCATTCTATCTCCACCCGCTGCCCATCCTTCCGGGACGGGCGTTGAATCTGGTCGAAATCGGCGTCTACGGGGGTTTGGGGCTGATTCTGGCAAGGTTCATTATCCTGCGCGGCCTCGTGAGAAGCTCAGAACAGAAGGCTTTTGCCCTTGACGCACGCCACCGGCTCTTCTTCATCCTTGTCTCGTTCGCCCTCGTCGCCGCATTCGCGGCCGAGCAACAAAGTGTCGCGCTGCGTGAATGGAGGACACTTTTCCTCAGTGCCGGTCTCTTTGCCCTATTGTTACAAGAGACATTTCGCAACGCCTCAGACGGCAAATCCGCCCGCACTTTTCTGGCGCTATGCTGGCTGGCCGGCGGCGCGTTCGTGGCCTGCGCCGGCCTTTGGCAGTACGTGACGGAGCAGAACGTCATCCAGGCAGAAGGCGTCAACCGAGTGCGGGCCTTTTACGGCTCCCCCAATAACCTCGGTCTTTACCTGGAGCGGAGCGCGGCGATGGGTCTGGCGCTGGCTATTTTCGGAGGGTGGTCAGCCGGAGGCGGGAAAAGCGGAGACAGACTGTCCTGGCGCGAGAGATTCCCCCTCATCGGGTCCTGGAAGAGCGCCCCTCTCCTGGCGCGCAGCGCACTGCTCCTTACCCTTCCTCAACTGCTGGCGCTGCTACTGACTTTCAGCAAGGGGGCGATCTTTCTTGGTCTTCCGGCATTGCTGCTCGCTCTGGCCATCGCGGGGAGGCGCCTGCTTGCCGCACCGGGCATTGCGCTGCCGAGGCGATATGGCTGGGGCCTGGCCGCCGTGGCAGCGGCTATGGTATTGGGGTTGATCCCGTTCCTGGGCACTGAACGGTTCCGCAGCCTGCTGGACTTCAGCGCGGAAGGTACAGCCGGCATTCGTCTCAGCCTCTGGCGCAGCAGCGTGCAGATGGCCCTGGATCATTTATGGCTGGGCGTCGGGCCGGACAACTTTCTTTATAGTTACCGCAGCGGATACATTCTGCCCGCCGCCTGGCGCGATCCCAGCCTTAACCACCCCCATAACGTCGTTCTCGACTGGTGGACGCGCCTCGGTCTGCCGGGCCTTGCTCTGGCCGCGGCCTGGTTGGCCTTGGGGGTCCGCTTCCTTTGGAAGGCGGCGACCGCCGATGCCATCGCCGTCGGCGCACTGGGCGCGGCTGCGGCCGCGTTGGGGCACGGATTGATCGACGCCTCCTACGCTCTGCCCGATCTTCTCTTTGTGTGGGTATTTCTGCTGCACCTGTATCCGCCGCCGGCCGCGGAGAAGTCTGCGGCCGATCCAGGTTAGCCCGCCTGCAAATTCACGTTAGCGCAACTGCCATCTTACCGAGCACTGAGGGCTTGGAGGTACACATTCACAACGCCCGCAGACGGCGCAGGCTCCAGCGGTACGTGTGGTTGTCGGAGACTTTGCAGTCGCTGAAGCGCAAACTGTAGAAGGTATAGTAGAGGTCGATGCGCTTCCAGCTACAGTGACCATAACGCGCGTCGATCTGTGCGCGCAGGTATTCGTAATCTGCCTCGGTTACGAAGTCGTAGATCCGCCAGAAATAGTAGGCGCCAGCCAAATCCACGAGCGGGTCGCCGATCAGCGTCAGCGGACTGAAATCAACGACTGCCGTCAGAGTTCCGCGCTCGTCACACAAGACATTGCCGGGGAAGTAGTCGCCATGCACGAGGCACTTGCGCGGTCGGAGGGGCAGATCGCTGAGTTCCCGGTAGAACCGTTCCACGATCCGGTCCAACTCGGCCAGGTCCTCCTGCAAATCGGCATAGGATTGTGTCAGGGTTGCCTTGATGCGCGCCTGCAGGTAGTTAGGCCAGGAGTCGGATGTAATCTCCTCCGCTTCGTTCAGTGGTTCGCCAAATGGCAGGTGCGGCAGATGGACGGCATGCAAAGGGGGAAGTCCATCCAAAAAGGACTCGATTGCACTGCGACGTTCGGGAGCGGTCAGACGGGGGAAGACTTCAGCAAAGTCCTGCCCGGGAAGGCGCCGTTCGACATGAAAGTGTACGTCTCTGACGGTGCCGTATTCGTAGATGAGGGGTACTGCAAATGGGAGGGAGTATCCTTGAAGCTGTTCCGTAAAGCGCTGCAATTGAGGGAGATATTCCCGCTCTTGCCGGCCGTTGTGGATTTTCAGCACGCGCCCGCCGCCAATGTCGTATAAGGAGGAAGTCATTCCTCTCCCCAGGAGCGAGGCGTCGTTGATTTTCAGATGGCTCAAGACGTCAGCCAGCTTGGCACGCTCGGACTTCATGGCAGGATCTCAGCGATTCGCTCCGCCAGGATCACGCTATTCATTTCTCCCGACCATACCCCGCGGATGATGCCCTCAGCATCGATAAAGTAGGTGAGCGGGAGCCCCTGAACGTTGTAGCGCCGCCCCACCTCCAGAGAGCTGTCCAGGAGAATCTCGAGCTCTGAATTGCTGCCGGTCTGACCCCCAATTTCATTCAGAAAGCGGGCTATGGTGTCGGAGTTCTCACCCTGGTTCACCCCCAGGAACAGTACGCAGTCCAAACCCTGGTCCCGGTCTACACCATTCTGCCGGTTCTCTCCGTCCATTTGGCCCTGCGCCACGCAACCGCCGTGCCGCGCGGCAGCGGCCTGCAATGCCGGAAACTCGCGGCGGCAAGGGCCGCACCAGGTCGCCCAGAAGTTCAGGACAACCGGCCTGCCCATTGCCGTTGAAAGGAAGAACCGATCCCCTGGTTCGCCGGCCGTATTGAAGAATGGCAGCGTGAAATCGGGGGCCGGGTGGTGCAAGGCCGGCCGCGGCGTAGTGAAGGTAGATGCGTCGATGGGCGGACGGCTGATCCAGATCCATCCGGCGCCCAACAGGAGGATGAAAGGGATTGCCGCGTGCCAGCGGTTAATCAACTGACGTCCTGCTCCCACTCACTGTGAAAGATGCCCTCTCGGTCCGTGCGTTCGTAGGTGTGTGCGCCAAAGAAGTCCCGCTGCGCCTGTATCAGGTTGGCCGGCAGACGCGCGCTGCGATAGCTGTCATAGTAGGCCAGGCTGGCGCTGAAGGCGGGAGTCGGGATGCCTCTCGCAACGGCCAGCTGGATCACTTTCCGCCACGCCGGCAGCCTCTGTGTGACCGCCGCCCTAAACTCACTGTCCAGCAGCAGGTTCGTCAACGCCGGGTTGCGGTTGTAGGCATCGGTAATGCGGTTGAGAAATCGGGCCCTAATGATGCAGCCGGACCGCCAGATGGCGGCTATTTCACCTAGATTCAGCCCGTAGTCGTACTCCTCGCTTGCTTGTCTCAGCAGCGCCATTCCCTGTGCGTAGGCACTGATCTTGCTTGCGTACAGAGCGTCACGCGTCGCGTCTATCAACTCCTGGCGGTCACCCTCATAGGTTTGCGTTTCAGGACCCGGCAGCTGCGCGGATGCGGCGATTCGCTCCTCCTTCAACGACGAGATGATGCGGCCGGTTACCGCGCTGTTGATGGTTGGAATCGGCGCGCCTACGTCCATGGCGTTCTGGCTGGTCCACTTGCCAGTGCCCTTCTGTTGGGCTTTGTCGAGGACCATGTCCACGAGCGGGCGGCCGCTCTCCTCGTCCAGACGCACGAATATCCTGCTTGTAATCTCAATCAGAAAGCTATCCAATTCCCCTTCATTCCACTCGGCGAATACTTCGGCAAGCTCACTTGCGCTCAGCCCCAGGACTTGCTGCAGAATGTCATACGCCTCTGCAATGAGCTGCATGTCCCCGTATTCGATGCCATTGTGAACCATCTTCACATAGTGGCCTGCGCCGCCGCGCCCTATGTAGCTGACACACGGTTCGCCGTCTTCATCGGCTTTGGCGGAGATTGCCCGCAGCATCGGTCCAACCGCTTCCCACCCCTCGGCGGCGCCGCCGGGCATGATCGACGGTCCCCAGAGTGCGCCTTCCTCTCCTCCGCTGACACCGACACCCATGTAAACCAGGCCCTTGGCCGTCAATTCCCGGCTGCGCCGCTCAGTGTCCGGAAAATAGCTGTTACCGCCGTCCATGACGATATCGCCCTCGTCCAGCAGCGGCACAAGGGCGTCCAGCACGGCGTCTACGGGCTGGCCGGCCTGAACCATCAGCAGTACACGGCGCGGCCGCACGAGATTCGCCACCACTTCCTCCAGCGTCACCGCGGGGATCAGGTTTTTGCCAGAGTGCCCGGCCGCGAATTCGGTCATTTTGGACGTGGTGCGATTGTGAACAACGACATTGTAGCCGTTGCGCTCCAGGTTGAGCACCAGATTCTGTCCCATCACGGCCAGGCCGGAAACGGCAATATCCCCACGAGGGGCTGTGGCACTGCTCATTGGTTGTCTCCTTATGAAGGTGCGCCTTCACTCTTCGGAAATTCCTGCACAGTATAGCAGACAGCTGTCGGATCAGAGGATTTTTTTGTCCCCTCGGATTGAGCGAGGACCGTCATCAGCAGCTCGAAAGCTTAAGAAATCAGACATGATGGCTTAAGCATTCCGGCATGGACTCCTTTGCCCCGGCATTTCCCATGTGATAACATGAAAACCAATCAGGGATGGGCTCCTCGACTGGCGGACTGACGGGTCCGGTTGCCGAAGAATCGACAATGCAGCCGGCCCTTCAATTGAGTGGAGAGATACCACGAGGGAGAGGAGCGGGGAACTGTTTCCCTTAATGCACAGTCGATCGCCTGGGCTGGGGCAGTTGGGTTATTCCGACTGCCTCTTTCTATTTGCCGAAACCTTTGCGGATTTACAGGAGCGTCTCCATGCCAAACCAGCGCGCGCTGATCTCAGTGTCCGACAAGACCGGACTTACTTCCTTTGCCCAGAAGCTGCACAACGCCGGAATCGAGCTGATCGCCAGCGGCGGCAGCGCCTCCCAACTTGCCGATGCCGGCCTGCCCGTCACACCCACCGAGACCCTTACCGGTTTCCCGGAGCTTCTGGACGGCCGCGTCAAAACACTGCATCCGGCGATACACGGCGGCATTCTCGCCCGACGCACCCAGGATCATCTTGCTGAGCTGGAACGACAGGGTCTCCACCCGATCGATGTGGTCGTCGTCAACCTCTATCCCTTTCAGGAGACCGTTGCCGGGGAGGGCGTATCCCTGGCCGAAGCTGTTGAGCAGATCGACATCGGCGGTGTGGCCCTCTTGCGCGCAGCGGCCAAGAATTTCGAGTCTGTGACGGTCATTTGCGAACCGTCCGACTATGAACGAGTGGCGCCGGCCATTTCCGATGGGGGGGTGGGGGCAGAAACCAGACTGGCGCTGGCGCTGAAGGCTTTTCGCCATACGGCCGCTTACGATTCGGCCATCTCCAACTTTCTGGCAAGGCAGGAACTGCAGGGGCAGACGCAGGAAGAGGAAATGTCCAAACTGCCGGCGAAGATTCAACTAGATCTTGAACGCGTGCAGGTGATGCGCTACGGGGAAAACCCCCACCAGCAAGGAGCCTTCTATCGGCATGGCAACGGCTCACCCGCCTTTGAGCAACTCCACGGCCAGGAGATGAGCTACAACAACTGGCTGGATCTGGACGGAAGCTGGCAGGCCGCTCAGGATTTCGACGTACCGACCGTCGCCATCATCAAGCACAGCAATCCCTGCGGGCTCGCCTCTGCCGACGCGTTGTCGTGCGCCTACGACAACGCCCTCGCCTCCGACCCGGTAAGCGCCTTCGGCAGCATCATCTCCGTCAACCGTACGCTGGACAGGGAGACCGCCGAGAAGATGGCTAAGCTGTTCGTGGAGATTGTCGCCGCGCCCGGTTTTGACGAGGAGGCTCTGACCCTGCTAAGGCGCAAGAAAAACCTGCGCATTCTGCACGCGTGCGGCACTGCCCCACACCCTCTCAATATCCGCACGGTCTACGGGGGGGCGCTCGTACAGGAGCCGGACGACAGCCAGCAGGACCTCGAGCCGGCCGGCTGGCGCATCGTCACGCAAAACAGACCCGATGCAACACAGCTGGCTGACCTTGCCTTTGCCTGGCGCGTCTGCCGCCATGTCAAAAGCAACGCCATCGTTTACGTCAAGAATCGCGCAACCGTTGGCGTGGGCGCCGGCCAGATGAGCCGGGTAGATTCGGTCATGCTCGCCGGACACAAGGCCGGAGAAAGAGCACGCGGCGCGGTGATGGCGTCAGACGCTTTCTTTCCCTTTGCTGACGGCATCGAAGCCGCGGCCGCACACGGAGTGGCCGCCGTTGTACAGCCGGGGGGCTCCATACGTGATGAGGAGGTCATAGCGTGTTGCGACCGGTTGGGCCTGGTAATGGCCTTCACCGGCACGCGGCATTTTCGGCACTGATGCAGCAGTTGCGGTTCGTAGAATGGCAACGGCAGCCATCGAGTGGTCGCCGCCGGCGCCAAACTACAGGACCTGCGCAGTTTGGAGATGCTCATGCATGTCCTCATCACAGGGGGCGCCGGATTCATCGGGAGCCACCTTGCTGACGCCCTGCTGGTTCGCGGCGACTCAGTCTCCGTTCTGGACAACCTCAGCACTGGCTCGGCGGAGAATATCCGCGGTTTTCTGGGCCATCCCCGCTTCAACTTTACCCAAGCCGCTCTTGACGACAGTGCGGCGCTGGACGGACTCGCCCGTCGCGCAGACGCAATCGTGCATTTGGCGGCCGCGGTCGGCGTACACCTGATCCTGGAACACCCGACGCAAACTATCGAGACCAACGTTCTCGGCACCCACACCCTGCTGGCAGCCGCCCGCCGCCATGGCTGCCAAACTCTGATAGCCAGCACAAGTGAAGTCTATGGCAAGAGCGAAGCCCTGCCCTTTTCGGAAGACGACGACCTGATCCTCGGGCCGCCCGACCGTACACGATGGGTCTACGCCGCCACCAAACTTCTCGATGAGTTTCTCGCTCTCGCCGCGCACCAGGAGTTTGGACTGCCGCTCACAATTATGCGCTTGTTCAATGTCGTAGGACCGCGACAGACGGGCCGTTTCGGAATGGTGCTGCCGAGGTTTGTCAGGCAGGCCCTGCGAGGGCAGCCGCTGACTGTCTACGGCGACGGCTTGCAGACTCGCTGCTTCTGTCACGTAGGTGATGTCGTGCAGGCAATCGTTGGACTGCTGGGCCGGACGTCAGCCAGCGGACAGATCTACAACATTGGCAGCAACCATGAGGTGACGGTCCGCGAACTGGCAGAACTGACAGTTGACCGTTCCGATTCAACATCGCCAATCCACTTTTTGCCCTACGACCAAGCCTATGGGGAAGGATTCGAGGACCTGCGCCGCCGCGTTCCGAAAATCTCAAAGATCGCCGGCGAAATCGGATGGACGCCTACTCACTTGTTGCCGGAAATCCTCGATGATATGATTGATTTTGAGAGGAACAGGTTGACCTGATACAGACATTTTTTCGGTAAGTCAGCCGGCGAACCTCTTTGTCTGGACCAGAAGCAACAGCTATAAGGAGATATGGAATGAAAGCGCGTTTGATTGGAGGTATATGTGTTCTTTTTGCTGCAGCACTGACTTTAGGGTCGTTTTTCGCTTCCGATACCCACGCTCAGGAAGACGGCGAAGCCCCCCCGGCTGCCCAGATTGAAAATGACGAAGGCGGTGCAGTCAGGATTTCCGGGAGCGTCAACTATACCGCGCCCTATTTCACCATTGGCGTAGCCCAACCGCTAGTGATCCTCGAAGACCAGGCCGGATTTGTCGATCGCAATGAACACTTCCTGATGCCGGTCGAATCCCAAACGATCGGCCAGATAACTTCAGATTTCTTTACGTCGCCCTTCGAGTATTCGCTTGCCCTTCCGATTGAACCACAGGGTAGCTACCGCGACGTCGACAATGATGACTCAGAAGACCAAGGGGTTCAGGTTTTCGCCATCGCATACTGGGACAATACCTTTGGCGATCCCTTCCTGGAGGAGAGGGATCTCTACGGCGGCGGCTGGTCGACAGCTTACGCTTCGACCCGCATAAGCGACGAGATCGAAACGGAACGGGAAATCGTCGGCGGGGTTTTCCTCGTTTACGCGCCCGACGCTGAGCAAGGCTTTCCCTCCGGCTTCGGCGAAGACGGGCTCCTCTTTACCGACGATGACCCAATCGTGATCCTGCCTCAAGGGTATACGATCGTAAACCTGGACTCCGAGCCATTCAGCTTCGACCGTTCGCGCAACCCTGTCGTCGATCTGATCGAACCGGAGGGCATCGCACTCGTCGACTACTCCGATCAGTCCTATCCCGACGCATTCAACTCACTGATCGACCTGCTGAAGAATGAATACGCGTTTACCGAGTATAAGGGAATTGACTGGGAGGCGAAGAGGACGGAGTTCCTGCCCCGCTTCGAGACTGCCGCGGCCGATGAGGATTCCCGGGACTACCAGCGGGCGCTGCGCGACTTCAGCTGGTCGATTCCTGACGGTCACGTGAGCGGCCCCTTCATTAGCGAAGATTTTCGTCAGGACATCGCCGGCGGACTCGGCATAGCGATACGAGAGACCGTGGAAGGACCGGTAATCGTCAATTTCGTCACTGAAGGCAGCCCGGCTGAGGAAGCCGGCATCACGCTTGGCACTGAGATCGTTTCCATCGACGGGGCGCCGATCGCCGACGTCATCAGCAACGCCGTGGCCCATTCCGCGCCCTTCAGCACTGGTCACTTCCAGCGCCTGCAGCAGATGCGCTATGCGGTCCGCTTCCCGATCGAGACGGAGGTCGAGCTGACCTGGAAAGACGCGGACGGCGAAGAGGTGACGGAAACGATGAAGGTTATCAGCGAGTTCGACAGCTTCAGCTTTTCCTCCTTTGCAAGGGGGACAACCGGGTTCGAAATCCCCGTTGATTATGAGCTGCTGGAAGCGGACGAGTACGGCGAAAACGATTACGGCTACGTCAAGATCGACAGCTTCTCCGACAACAGCGTGTTGACCGTGCAGCTGTGGGAGCGCATGATTCGCACTTTGAAGCGTTACACCGTCAATGGCCTCATCATCGACATGCGCCAGAATGGGGGCGGCAGCGGCTTTCTCGCCGACCAGATGGCCGCCTACTTCTTCCACGAGCCGCATGTCCTCGGCAACTCCGGTTTCTACGATGAGGATCGCGGCGAATTCTACATCGATCCGGACGGGGCGGACCGCTACTACCTGCCGGCCGAAGACCTGCGTTACGATGGCGAAGTCGTTGTCATCGTCGGCCCGTTCTGCCTCAGCGCCTGTGAGTTTTTCTCTTACGACTTGACAATCAATGACCGCGCCTCCATCGTCGGCCACTACCCCACCGGCGGGCTGGGCGGCAGCATCAAGAGCATAAAGATGCCCGACGACGAGTACTTCACGTTTACCATCGGGCGAGCCGTTGATGCCGACGGCGAAATCCACATCGAGGGCATTGGCGTCGTGCCTACGGTACTCGTGCCGGTTACAAGAGAGACCCTACTGGCGGACGAAGATGACGACGTTCTGCTCGACGCCGCAGTAGCACACCTCGACTCACTGCTGGCTGTCGAAACCATTGACGGCGGCGAGATCGCATTGGGCGATGTCGTCACGGGAACGCTTGCAGCCCAAACGGTGGTTCGGTACACTCTTCCGCTCTCCGCGGGTGACGTAATCAGCATCTTCGCCCGCAGCGAGGAGTTCGATACCTACCTGGCTCTCTATCTTGACGGCGATTCGCCGATCATGACCGATGACGATTCGTATGATTCAGACGCCGCCCTGGAGGAACTGGAAGTTCCCGGCGATCTGCAGCTGATCGTCGAAGTCAGCTCTGCACTGGGCGATGAAGAGGGGACTTACACTCTGGAGGTCGTCGACGTTTCGGAGGAGGAGGCCGACTCCGACGACGGATAACGGTGCGAGGAGTGAGTAGAGTAGAGTAGAGTAGATTTACCTGTGAGAGGGGCGGCGCCCCTCTCACTTTCTTTTGCCATCGCCTCCCTAACCCTTCATCGGTATGACCAAGTCATAGGGATAGTCAGAGAGCCAGATTAGTTCGCCCTCCTCGTTGTAGGCGACCGCGTCCTCGACGCGCACACCAAATCCCCGACTGGGATAATACAGTCCTGGCTCAATCGTCACCACGTGGCCGGGTAACAGGACCGATTTCTCGCCCGCGGCATGGCTGAAATTCGGCCCTTCGTGAATCTCCAGGCCGATGCCGTGGCCAAGGCCATGGACGTAACCTTCTTCCGTCCCTGGATGGCTGCGCACCGTCTTGTGACCCTTGCTCTCGTAGTAGTCGCAGGTCATGATCTGATACTCACGCAGCGGCCGGCCCAACTCCAGTTCGGCCATAACACGGTCGAAGATCTCCTTGGTCTGGTCGTAAGCCTCCTGCACTTCGTCGGTTGCATAGCCCAGACTCCAGGTGCGAGTCAAGTCATGGAAGTAACCTTCTTCCGTTGTCGGAAAAATGTCGAAGATGATGGAGCGGCCCAGCTGCAACGGCATCATCGGATCGCCGGCGTTGTGAGGCACCCCTGCATCCCGGCCCTGTGAAAAGATGGTGCCGTGGTCCTCCTGCAACCCGTTGGCGTGCAGCCGGCCGCGCATGAAGCCTTTTACGTCGCCGATAGTAAGCGGCTCCCCATCTGCCTTCAGCAGAATCTCGTCCCGGCCCACTTTGTGCCCCTGGATGAACGCCTGCACGTCCCCCACGACCGAACACGTATGCCGTCCGGCGCGTTTCAGGATTTCCAGTTCGGAGTCGTCCTTGGTGACGAATGCCTGGCTGAAAAGAGTCTGGCCGTATTCGCCGACGATCTCGATGCCTTCAATCTGCTCCTTCACTTTTGCCATCAGCGCCAGCGACGCGCCGGCATCCTGCATGCCGTAAACTCCGACCCGACCGCGCAGTCCGACCATCTCCATCGCGCGGGAGATGTAAGCCGCCGCCGCCGCCAGCCGGTCGCCCTCAAACTCCTTAAGCAGCTCGTACCCGTTAAAGTGATCTTCCCGGTTGACCGTGCGCAGACCGGTGGCAGCCGCGGTGTCCCGTTCCATCATGCCGTGAACCAGTGTCAATTCTTCACCGCGCGGCTTGAGCAGGAGGGCCCCCTCAAAGTACCCGCCGCTTGTCAGGTATCGCATAACGGGGCCATGCCCCTCTCCAAGCACCAGAAAACCGTCCAGATTGCGTTCTTCCATCAGTCTATCCAGGTCTCTCTTCATCCCATTCCTCTCTGTCTCGCATGAGGCCGACTTTCTTTGCGGCGCGCAAGGTTTTCCAACACAGCAAGTTTTCCAACACAGCAGGGTTTCCAACACAGCAAATTTTGAACACAGCCAGTGAAGGCTAACATTCGGCGGGAGAGAATCCAAACGTGGAATGCTGGAGAAGGGCGCTCGGGCAGACGCCGACTCCGGGATTGCCGCCTCCGTCACTTTCAGCGCCCCCGCTTTTCACTGATAGAATGAGATTGACGAGGTTGTCGACGGCGATGACCCTGGTCCACTGCGTGAACTGGCGATGATCGAGACTGCGAATAATGACGGACAGGCGCCGGAAAAGCCGCCGCCGCTGGTGCGAATAGACACACTGGGCAAGTCTTTCCGTGAGGCGGGGCAGGAGAACTGTGTGCTGGAAGCGGTAGACTGCTCTATTGCGGCCGGCCAGTTCATCTGCCTTCTGGGAAAGTCCGGCAGCGGTAAGAGCACACTCCTGAATCTCATCTCCGGTATCGACCGTCCTTCCGGGGGCCGGGTCTACATCCGAGAGCAGGGCAGTGAAGTCGAGCTGACCGCCCTGAGCGAACACCAGCGTACGCTTTTCCGCCGTCGCAATATCGGGATCGTCTTCCAATTCTTCAATCTGATTCCAACGCTTACCGTACTCGAAAACGTCGCTCTGCCGGTCGAGCTGGCAGGCCGGGACAGAAAGGGCCACCGCCGCGCCGAAGCCCTGCTGCATCGCGTCGGCCTTGGTGACCGCCTCGACTCCTTCCCCGACCGGCTAAGCGGAGGCGAACAACAGCGCGTCGCCATCGCACGCGCTCTCATCCACGACCCGGTCCTGCTGCTGGCTGACGAGCCAACCGGCAACCTAGATGAGGGAACGGGCGACACAGTTCTGAAACTGCTGCTGGAGCTGAGCCGCGACGCGGGGAAGACTCTCATCATGGCAACGCACGATGAGGATATTGCCAGCCTCGCCGACGCGGTCTTTTTCCTGGAACGGGGACAGCTGGTCTCTCGCCATACGCCGGCCCCGAATGCAGAACGAGAATCGGACGTAGAGCAGGCACTGCGGCGCGGCGCCTATACCGCAGCTCCGCAGCGATGAGACTTGCTCTACCGCGACGCACGCTGCTGCGATTGGCGTGGCGTCATTGCCGGCGCCGACCTCTGCAGTCGATATTTCTTGTGGTCGGCGTTGCCATCGGCGTCGCCATGATCGTCGCGATCGACCTGGCCAACGGCTCGGCCAACCGCGCCTTCGCGCTCGGCACTGAACAGATCACCGGACGCGCAACGCACCAGGTGGTCGGCGGGCCGGCGGGCGTTGATGCCTCGTTTTACGCCCGGTTGCGCCGTGAACTGGGCTTTCGCCTCAGCGCCCCGGTCGTCGAGAGCTATGTGAGCGTTCCACAGCTGGACGCGCAGCCGATGCGTCTTCTCGGAATCGATCCCTTCGCCGAACCTCCCTTTCGCAGCTATTTGGGAGGTAACAGCCAGTCCGTCAGCGCGGCCTCGGTCGACGGCTTCGGCAGTTATCTCACTCCGTTTCTCATTGAACCCAATACAGTTCTGATTGGGCAGTCGGTGGCCGACCGTTACAACCTGCAGCCCGGTCAGTCGCTCCCCATCCGCATCGGCTCCCGCATGGAAGGGTTGACCATCGTCGGGCTGCTAGTCCCATCGAATGAGCTGAGCAGGCGGGCGCTGGATGGTCTGCTGATCGTGGACATCAGCACGGCGCAGGAGTTGCTGGGGAGAGTCGGCCGCCTGGACCGCATCGATCTGATTCTGCCGTCCGGCGCTGGAGGCGAAGCCAGGCTGGAAGATATCAGAGAACTGTTGCCCGCGGGCGCCCGTATTGTCCGGCCCGCGGCCCGCACCGATACGGTGGAAGAGATGACGGCCGCATTCCGGCTCAACCTGACTGCTCTGAGCCTGCTCGCCCTGGTCGTCGGCATGTTTCTCATCTATAACACGGTTTCCTTCAGTGTCGTCCAGCGCCGACCCGTACTCGGGATCTTGCGGGCGCTGGGCATGACCCGGCGGGAACTGTTCACGATAGTTTTGATCGAGGCGGCCTCTCTCAGCCTCATCGGCACAGTCCTGGGCCTGGGGCTGGGCGTTCTCCTGGGCCGGGGCGCAGTACAGGCCGTCACCCAGACAATAAACGATCTGTTCTTCGTCGTGGCCGTGCGCAGCGCGGACGTCCCGGTCTGGACACTGGCCAAAGGCGCACTCAGCGGGACCGGCGCCGCGCTGCTTGCCGCACTCCTGCCGGCGCTTGAGGCGACGAGTGTACCCCCGGCGGGAGCCGTGCTGCGCTCCAGCATCGAAGATAAGGCCCGCCGCGCCCTGCCGCGGCTCACCGCAGCCGGGCTCCTCCTTGGCCTGCTCGGCGCGGCGCTGCTCATTCCCGAGTGGAATCTCGTCGTTGCCTTCGCCGGCCTGTTCGCGGTTATCCTGGGCGCGGCCCTGGTGACGCCGGTACTCACGCTGCTGCTAATGGACGGCGTGCGCCGCCTGCTCGGCCGCCGCCTCGGCATCCTCGCCCGAATGGCCCCCCGCAACATTGTGCGCTCGCTCTCGCGCACGTCCGCAGCCATCGCCGCTCTCATGGTCGCGGTCAGCGTGATCATCGGTGTGGGCGTGATGATCGTCTCTTTCCGGCTGACAGTAGAGCAGTGGCTGGACGAAATCCTGCAAGCTGACATCTTCGTCTCCGCGCCTGCACTGGGGCCAAATCGCAATAGCGTCACCCTGGAGCCGTCCCTGCTGGAGGAATTGAGCGGCTTTCCGGCGATTGCCGGCTACTCGACAAGCCGCGAGGTGGAGGCGGCCGCCACTCTGCCTGACGGAAAACAGGTCAATGTGCAGCTGGCAGCCCTGTTGCGCGACCTTGCCGGAGAAGATCGCCGCTATCGTGAATCGGTGGGAGATACGGCAGCTACGTGGCGCGCGGTCGAGGCCGGCGGAGTCGTCATAAACGAGACAATGGCCAACCGTTTCAAACTGGGGGTCGGTCAGACTCTGCAGCTGCTGTCCGACGCCGGAGAGAAGAGTTTTCCCGTCGTAGGCGTTACTTACGACTTCGACGTGAGTCCCACTCTGCTGATGTCAGACAGCGTATACCGGGGCTACTGGAGCGATGACGCGCTCTCGACCATTGCTCTCTTCGTCGAGCCCGGCGCCGACGTGGACGAGACCGTCAACGCGCTGCGCCGGGATTTCGCGGGCAGGGCTGAACTGCTGATCAGCTCGAATCGGGGCGTCCGCCGCAATGCACTGGAGGTGTTCGATCGGACCTTTGCCATTACCTTTGCCTTGCGGCTTCTGGCCACCTTTGTAGCATTTGTCGGCATACTCAGCACACTGATGAGTCTACAGCTGGAACGCGCCAGGGAGATCGGTGTGCTGAGGGCGACAGGCATGACGCGCCGCCAGCTGTGGGCCCTCACGCTCCTCGAAACCGGCCTGCTCGGAACAAGCGCCGGGTTGGTCGCGATGCCAACCGGATTCCTTCTGGCGCTGATCCTCATCTATATAATCAATCTGCGATCTTTCGGTTGGACGTTGTCAATGCGACTCCAAGCCGGGGAGTTTGGACAAGCGTTTTTGGTGGCCCTGGCAGCCGCGCTGCTTGCCGGACTCTATCCGGCCTGGCGCATGAGCAGGACAGACCCGGCAGAGGCTCTGCGCATGGAGTGAGGGGACTACCTTGAAGAGGGGTGTCCAGCTGCTGCAAGCCTGAAGGCGGGTCCAAGTTCTTCAGTCGAACAGACCCAGGCTCACATATTTGCTGCCGTCGTCGGGCAGGAGGGTGACGACGACGCCTGCGGAGTTACGGGGAAGTTCCCTGGCCAACTGCACGGCTGCCGCTACGGCCGCTCCGCTGCTGAATCCGACAAACAGCCCCGCCGCCCGGGCGAGGGACTGCGTTACATCCCAGGCGGTCTCCGCGGCAACCGTCATGTGACGGTCTACGAGCGACGGAACGTAGATTCCCGGGGTGATGGCCGCCGGCAGATATTTCAGTCCTTCGATGACCGATAGTTCGTCTTCGGGCTGCACGGCCACCAGGCACGCGGCCGGGCTCTGTTCGCGCAGGAATCGACCGGCGCCCACGAAGGTCCCGGTCGTTCCCAACCCGGCGACGAAATGCGTTACTCTGCCCTGCGTCTGCCGCCAGATTTCCGGGCCCGTTCCCTCGTAGTGGGCGCGCCAGTTGGCGTCGTTATTGTACTGGTCCGCGTAGAAGTATCGGTCCGGGTCCGCGGCGACGATCTCGCGCACGAGGCGGATCGCCCCGTCCGAACCTTCCAATGGATCCGATTCAATG
Source organism: Caldilineaceae bacterium (assembly GCA_022821545.1). Classification (GTDB taxonomy): domain Bacteria; phylum Chloroflexota; class Anaerolineae; order Caldilineales; family Caldilineaceae; genus Bin5. The sequence goes on along the minus strand of JAJEDJ010000042.1, from coordinate 86,372 downwards.
AGAGTTGCGCCGTATGCCTTTACCAGGGCCTTGCGCTCACGGCTCACATTTTTTGGCATCACCAGATGCACGGGGAATCCCCGGACAGCGCCCACCAGCGCGTAGGCGATGGCGGTATTGCCGCTGCTGCTGTCGATAAGCGTCTGTCCGGCGCCCAACCTGCCGTCTGCTTCGGCCTCCTCCACGATCTTGAAGGCTGCCCGCGCCTTTACCGACCCACCGGGATTCGCCCACTCGGCTTTGGCGTACAACTCCACATCTTCCGGAGCGCCGCAACTGCGGGCGAACTGGGTCAGATCCAGAAGCGGCGTATTGCCGATATCGTCCAACACAGAGATCGGACTGTCTGCAGCGCGGCTCTTTGCCGCATTCGGAGTCAGGGTCTGGGCTATCATTGGCGGCTGAAAGTACAGTTAGCAGAATCCACAGTGGGCAGCATCCACAGTGGATAGTGCAGAACACTACCCACTGTGTCTTTATCACACTGTGCTGCTATCACACTGTGTCGCTATCCTTTATGCCGTGGCCAGGGCAGGCTGGCCGGCGCCATTGGCCGCGACCGTTTCTGCAAAGGCCTCGGCCACGTTGTCCGTTGCATGTTCGTCAAAACTGGGCATGCCGCAGAACTGTTCGTAGTCTATCAACTCGGTCACGGTCGGATTATCGCCACAGACGGGGCAGTCGGCGGAGCGATTCACGGTGAGTGTGCGGAAAGTCATGTCAAGCGTATCGATCATGAGCAGGCGGCCAGACAGCGGCTCCCCGATTCCGACTATCAGTTTGATCGCCTCAATGGCCTGGACAGAACCTACGATGCCGGGCAAGACGCCCAGAACACCAGCTTCGGCGCAGCTTGGCACCTCGCCGGGCGGCGGCGGGTCGGGGTAGAGGCAGCGATAGCAGGGGCTGTCGGGATCTAACTTCTTCGGCAGATAGACCGTCACCTGGCCCTCGAACATGAAGATACTGGCGTCCACCAGAGGGATACCAAGCATCTGACAGGCATCGTTTACCAGGTAGCGGGTTGGGAAGTTATCCGACCCGTTGATGACGACATCGTAGCCCTGCATTATCTCGAAGGCGTTGTGGCTCGTGATCGGTTCACGATAGCCCACGACGGTAACGTCGGGGTTGATTTCGGCGATGCGGTCGCGGGCCGACTCAACTTTGGGGCGGCCCACGTCGCTGACCCCGTGCAGCACCTGGCGCTGCAGGTTGGAAACATCGACTTCGTCAAAGTCGACGATGCCCAGCTGCCCCACACCGGCGGCGGCCAGATAGATTGCGGCCGGGCTGCCCAGTCCGCCGGCGCCGATCATCAGCACCTTGCTGTCGAGAAGCTTGATCTGCCCCTCTTCGCCCAGTTCGCTCAGAATCGTGTGACGGCTGTAGCGAATGCCCTGCTCGTCGGTCAGAACCGTGGGCACCTTGAACGGCAGGCCCGCGTCTTTCCAGCCGCCGAAACCGCCGTTCAGCGAGTAGACGTCGGTATACCCCATTTCCTGCACATTGCGTGCGGCCAGCAACGAGCGCACACCGCCGGCACAGTAGATCACAAGCGGCTGCGAGCGATCCGGTTGATGCTGCTCGATCTGCAGCTCCAGGTGACCGCGCGGCAAGAATGAGGCGTCGGGAATGTGCCCCTGAACCCATTCATCGCGCTCACGAATGTCGATGAGCGTTATTTCATCGCCGCCGTCGACCCGGTTCTTCACCTCGTTGACCGTGATCTCCTGGACTTCGTTCCTTGCCAACTGTAGCAGTTGATCCCGGTTGAGTCGCGCCATAGTTCACCTGCTCCCGCCGGCCATCGCCGGCACAATTGAGATCTTGTCGCTCTCGCCGACGGAAGTCGCCAGTCCATCCAGCGTGCGAATTTCGTCGTCGTTGCGAAACACGTTGATGAAGCGCTTTACGTTGCCGTTTTCGTCCAAGAGCCTCTCACCGATACCCGGGTAGCTACCTTCCAACTGACCTAACACCTCGCCAACCGTTGATCCTGTCGCTTCCACCTTCGACTGTCCCGCTGTGAAGCGGCGCAAGGCTGTCGGCACAAACACAGTTGCCATTCTACGGCTCTCCTTTTGTGGTCGTTTCGGTGTAGGGGGCCGCGGCCCACGGCAGCCCCAAAAAAATAGCCGGAAACATCATTGCGATGAGTCCGGCGTTCGAGTCTGACCTTGGCACGGTATCCCGATTCCAAGCGTTTGCCGAAAAGTATATGCGCCAACTGATATGGGTTGGCGTCACTCCGGCTGTAGAAATTTCCGTCGCATCCAAGCCGAAAGCCTGGCGAACGCCCTCATCGCTCCTGTTCCGGACAGCGGGAAACCACCAGCTTTCATGCTAGCGGCGCCCGCTAAGGACACGAACAAGTATTCAGGTAAGCCGCCTGTCTTTGAGCAAGCATCGGGATAAAAGTGCCTGGATATTATTTTCCTAGCCGTCACTATAGTTCCTGTAGCGATAAAAGTCAAACTGACCGCGGGCAGTAGTACTTCTACTTTCGTCAAGAGTAGAGGCTACAGTCCTTCCAATACCTGCACAGGGAATTCGCTCACGCCGACGATCCGAAAATCGTCAACAACGCCCGATTGGTCAACAGCGAAAACAGTGTAGAGTGGAGGAGCCGTCCCAGCGAGCAATTCCGCCAACTCCTTCGGCACGCGTGCGCCGGCAGCCTGATAGTAACCGAACAGGCCGGGCCGAACCTCCTGGAAAGGGATGGCCTTGCGCGCTGCGTCGATGTCGCCGGCGGGCCATTGCGGCTCCATGCGAAAAGCCCGCAAGACCGGCGCATCGTCGTATTCCAGCGAACAGATGAGGTAATAGGTTTCCGGGTAGTGGGCGTTCCACGCGTCTGTGGCCGATGGGTAGGCGACCGAGACCGGATGGGAGTGGTAGATCGCCACCATTTCGTCCCCTGCCTCTTCAAATTCGAACTGCTTCAGTAGCGTCTGCGGGTCAACGTCGTAGTTGTCTATCCGGTCCTCGGCCAGGTTGCGGGCGCGGTATAGCCTGGTCGCCCGTCCGTCCCGTCCTCGCAGAATTCCACAGATCTCCTCCGGCTTCCCTTCGCGAGCGTGGGCGATAATGCCGTCATGCACTGTACGGGGCAGGTGGACGATGCTCATAGTGGGCTCCTGAAAAAGAGTGCCGCGGTTGATGTCAGCTGCGATTCGAAAGGCCTGAAAATTGTACAACCTGTGCGCGCAATATCGCTAAACCCGGGGCGCCTGGCCGGGACTTTGCCGCCTGCGGCTCAGGTGGTTACGATCCCCGAGCCGCACCGGAAAACAGGGGAGAAATTGAAAAACCTCGGCCGCTATGTTAGGATCCTGCCCACCACTTCACGCAGTTCCTGGCCACAGTTCTTGGCCACAGTCCGGCGCAGGCCCGATTGATTGCCGGTTGGGAAGGGAACACATGGCAGATGTAGAAGGCAGACGACAGGAGTTTTCGTCCCGCAACTGGGATGATCGCCAGCTCCTGCACATTGTGGACTCGGTCCTGCGCCGCTTCTTTCGCAGCTACTGGGATCTCGACCCGCTAACGCGCAGCCAAGTGGACCGCCTGCGGATGGCGACGGCGGAGGCGGCAGGGAGCACCGATATCAGCGCGCTGGAAAGACGCGCCGTCCTGACCGGCTTCCTCGACGACATCGCATCCATCGAAGCTGTGCTCCCTATCGTTAGAGAGTCGATGCGCGGCGGTATCGCCGGCGTTAATCCAGGCTACGCGACGCCGATGGGCATCAGCTATTTGCAGACGGTCAACCTTCTGCGAGTCATGCGGGATGATCCCTCTCACTATATGCCGCGTTCATTTCAGACACCACCCGCCCCTGCTCTGCGGGGCGTTCAGCCTGCGCCGCACGAACCAAGCGGAAAGGCGCAAACGGGCGGACCGGCACGGGGCGACGCGAAGCCCGCACTGACGGACACGAGCGCTCCCTTCCCAGGCGCAGCCAGGGGCGGTGAGGTGGTCCGGTTTCATACCTACGTCGATTTTCCGCCGACTATATCCAACCGCAGTGATCTGAAATATCCGCTGGTGGTACAGCTGGTACGCGACCGCCCCCGTGAAAGCCGAAGCCAAGCCGAAGTCGGAATCGCCTTTCAGGATGAGATCGAGTATGTGGACGTGGTCGTGCGCGCGCCCGGCTTTGAGGAAGTCAGCGGCTATGGCGCCGGCGCGCACGACGGACCCGCCCTGCGGCGCACGATCGCGGTGCCGCAGGACCGCGACTCGCAGCCGGCTGTATTCCTCTTGCAGCTCGTTGACGACCAGACCGGCCCCCACCGGGTTACGGTTGATTTTTACCACCGGGGGAGGAACGCCGGCTCGCTGACGCTGGAGGTCGCGGTAAGGGGCTTCCCGTTCCTGGGCCGCAGCACGCGGCGGGCCGAGCCCACGGGCAACGAAGAGGGCGAAGAGCCCCCGGTATTCGGCGCGGCCTCGGTCGTGCGCGCCGTTGACGGTGTAACCATATCGCAGGGCACGCCGCTTCCGGCTGCCGACATCGAGCTGCGCATCACCCAGGGCGGCGATGGCCGTACACTTCATTTCCATCTCCATTCGCAGAAGCTGCCTGCCCTGGATGGCCGCAGCGCCGGATCGATCGTCTTTAACGACCTGTCCAGGCCCGACCTCTTTTTCGACCGGCTGGCCGAGCGGCTGAGCGCACTGGCGGCCCGCGCCGGCACCGAACTGACCGGCGAAGAGGCTGTACGCATGGAGGAGGAAGTTGCCGATCTCGGTGTCGAGCTTTATGAGCAGCTCTTCCCCGCCCCCTTGCGGCAACTCTACTGGGAGATGAAGGCGAGAAGAGACGCTGGAGAGGTGAGGAATCTGCTGATCGTCAGTGACGAGCCCTGGATCCCCTGGGAGCTGGTAAAGCCCTACGACGTCGTGGACGGCAAAGATGTCGAAGACGATCACCTGGCCGGCGCATGGTGCATGAGCCGCTGGCTGGCGGGCGCAGCAGTGCCGGCCGACCTTAACATTCGTGCGGCCCGCCTGGTCGCGCCGATGCTGTCGCTGGACTTTGTGACAAGTGAGATGGAGTATTTCGGCACGCTTGCGGCGCGACAGATCGAGACCGCGCCGCCGATTTCAACCCGCGCCCAGTTTCTCGAGCTGGCGGAGCAGGGCGGCGCCCAGCTGTTCCACTTCGCCACGCATGGCAACTACAACCAGGCCTTTGTGGACGAGTCTCCGATTGTTCTGGAAGGCGATCCCCTCTTCCCCAGTGACCTGACACGGCGCAGAGCCAGGGGCTTGCGTCGCGAAAAGCCGCTCATTTTCCTCAATACCTGCCACGGCGCCCGCGTCGGCTACAACCTGACCGGCCTGGGTGGTTGGGCACAGCGCTTGGTCGACCACCTGGGCGTCACCGCATTCGTCGGCGCTCTGTGGGAGGTACACGACGAGCTGGCTTCGAAATTCGCACAGATCTTTTACGAGGAGCTCTGGGCCGGGAAGACGCTGGGAGAAGCCTTTTTCTCGTCACGGCAGCAGATCCGCGCCATGCAGAGCGCCAACCCCACGTGGCTGGCCTATACCCTATACGGTGACCCAAACAGCCGCGTCTTCTGTCCATCAGAAGGCAGTTCGGCCGGTCCGGGCCGCTAAACTCAGAAGAAGCTAACGCAGCCATGGCAACTCCGATGCGCCGTCAGTACCTGCAACTGAAGAGCCAACACCCGGACTGCATTCTCCTCTTCCGCCTGGGCGACTTCTACGAAGCCTTCGACGGCGACGCCGAAATTGTAGCCAGGGTCTGCGACGTGGCGCTGACCAGCCGGCCCGTCGGCAACAATCAGCGAGTGCCTCTGGCCGGCGTCCCTTACCATAGCGTCGAAGGCTACCTGGCACAGCTGGTGGAGGCCGGTCACAAGGTGGCGGTCGCCGAACAGGTCAGCGAACCGGGTTCAGGTCTTGTGGATCGGGAGATCAAGCAGGTCATCACCAAGGGCACTGTCGCTGAACCTGCGATGCTGATCGACGACCGAAACAACTATCTCGCGGCAGTGCTGTTCAACGCCCGCGGCGACGAAGCCGGCATCGCCTATTGCGATATCAGCACCGGCGAGTTTGCAGCAACACAGATCAACGGCAGCGACCTGGCCGAAACTGAGCAGCGCTTGGGGGAGGAGCTGGCCCACCTGCGGCCCAGCGAGCTGATCACGTCCGAATGGAAGGCTGAAGAGAGCGGGCTCGCCCCTTTGATCGGCAGTTTGCAGGCGCTTGTTTCCCAAATCGAAGCCTGGCAGGTGGAGTTTGACACTGCCCGCAGCGCGCTGCAGCGGCATTTCAGGGTCCTCAGCCTGGACGGATTCGGCTTGCAGGAAAGTCCGCAGGCTGTGCGCGCCGCCGCCGCAATTCTGGCCTACTTGCAGGAGATGCAGCCCGGCGCTCTCTCGCAGCTGGCAAGACTGCAAAGTTACACGGTTGACGAGTTCATGGTGTTGGACGACTCCACGCGGCGAAATCTTGAGTTAACGGAAACGATTCGCGGCGGCGAAGAACGGGGCAGCCTTGTCGGCGTGCTGGACGAGACGCTCACGCCCATGGGTGGACGCCTGCTGCGGAGCTGGCTGGGACGTCCACTGCTCGACACGGCCCTTATCAACGATAGGCTGAACGCAGTCCAGGGACTGGTGGACGAGCCCAACCTGCGCGGGCAGATCCGTGAAATGTTGCGGGGGATGGGGGACCTGGAGCGCTGGATCACCCGCATAAGCCAGGCAAAAGCGCTGCCGCGCGATCTGACAGGTGTGCGGGAGGTCCTGGGCAGGGCGCCGGACCTTCGCCAGCTGATCGTCTCCTCCGGCCCGGACTCGGCATTGGGGCCGGAGGTCCAGTCCGAAGCAGAGGGCGCCGCGAACGCCTTTGTAAACCAGATTTTGGACAGACTTCCGGACTGTTCAGATTCTCTCGAACTGCTGGAACGGGCAATCGACGACGAGCCGTCAGCGACCCTGGCGAATCCAGGCATTATCAGGCCCGGCTACAGCGAAGAACTGGATGCCATCGTTGAGAACAGCCGGTACGCCAAGGAGTGGGTCGCCGCGCTTGAGCAGGTGGAACGCACCCGCCTCAACATTCCGAGTCTCAAAGTCGGATACAACAAGGTTTTCGGATATTACATTGAAGTGAGGAATACCCACGCCGGCAAGACGCCGCAGGAGTATATCCGAAAACAGACCCTGACCAGCGCGGAACGATACATCACACCCGAGCTCAAGGAGTACGAGTCACAGATCCTCAACGCGGATGAGCGCCGCCTCGGGCTGGAGCAGCAGCTTTTCCGCCGCGTCTGTTCGGAACTGAGCGCGGGCGCCGACGAGATTCGTCGTCTGGCCGAGGGGCTGGCCCTGCTGGACGTGTACGCTTCGATGGCGGAGGTCGCGCTCGAGCGTCGTTACTGCCGCCCTGAAATCGACGACGGCGCCGCTATTTCGATTAGCGGAGGGCGCCATCCGGTTGTGGAGATGACGAGTGACGAGCCCTTTGTGCCCAACGACGCGCATCTCTCGCCGGGCGAACTCATTCACGTCCTGACCGGTCCCAACATGTCCGGCAAGTCGACGTTTCTACGTCAGACGGCCCTCATCACCCTGCTCGCGCAGATCGGCTCCTTTGTGCCGGCGACATCCGCCCGTATCGGGGTGGTCGATCGCATCTTCACCCGCATCGGCGCCAGCGATGAACTGCACCGAGGCCAGTCCACCTTCATGGTCGAAATGATCGAGACGGCCAATATCCTCAACCATGCCACCGGGCGCAGCCTGCTGATCCTGGACGAAATCGGCCGGGGCACCAGCACATACGACGGGCTGGCGATCGCCTGGGCCGTGGTCGAGCATATACACAACAGCCCGTCGCTGCGCGCCAAGACACAGTTCGCGACCCACTATCACGAGCTAACCGACCTGGCGGACCGGCTGCCGCAGATCGTCAACTACAGCGTGGCTGTTGACGACAGCGGCGACGACGTTGTCTTTCTGCGCCGGATCCTGCCCGGTCGGGCCGACCGGTCCTATGGCGTGCATGTTGCGCAGATGGCGGGACTGCCGCGGGGGGTCGTGCGGCGCGCCGGGGAAATCCTGCTCGACCTGGAGGCCTCCGGCGCGGCGGGGCCGGCGACCCTGCTGGACCAGACACCCGGCCGCAAGCAGAAGGACGCCGTGCAGGTAGGACTGTTCGCCGCCGACCACCCGGTCGTGGAGTCATTGCGGGCGCTGGACGTGGACGCGCTGTCGCCGCTGGATGCTCTGAACCGGCTCTACGAGCTGCGGCAGTTGGCAGAGAGCAGTTAGAAAGCGTTGCTCCCCAGACTGATTTCCTGAATCCCCAAAAAACAGTAGAACCGGACAAGCAGTGGCGGCCTGGAGGGATTAACTTTCCGGCTGAGGCGTCTGGTTGGGATGAATTGACGTGCCCGGCCACATTGTGGTGACTTCGCTTACGTCGATCGTGATGCCGTCGGGATCTTCGACCTTGAAGGCCGGCTGCTCCAGGTTGTCGGGATCAAGGGGCGTCTTGCCGCCCAGGCCGTCCGAGAAGATCGTGTAACCCATGTCGCGCAGGCGCCGGGCCGCGGCCGCGACGTCGGGGACGCCCACGCCGATGTGCAGGTAGTCGAGCATGCCGCCGATGTGTTCCGGCCGGTCATCGCCCTGGTGCTGAAATACGGCGAAATTGTGGTAGCCGTCGGTCAAGTCGTAGCGAATCCCCCTCTCGCCGGCGACTCGAAGCCCGAGACCGTCGCGCCAGAAGCGGATCGACTTGGAAAGGTCCGACGCTCGAACTCCCACGTGAATCAAGACGCTCATTCGTTTGTCTCCTTATAATTGTGCTGGGTAAACATCAGCGCAGGGTAAACATTTGTGCAGAGTAAAGATGGATTTCGCGGTCAGGCGTGTGTCAGCGGTCCCAGCGCGAGCGGCGGGCTTCAAGATTGGAATGCACGTCGATTAGAACTGTCTGTCCCCCGGCATTGAGTTTCTGTGCGCGCTGCAAGGCAGGGACCATCTCGGCGGTCCTTTTCACGGTGATCCCGACAGCGCCGAGCCCCTCTGCGATTTTGGCGTAATCTCCGACCATATGGCTGACGCCGAACTGATTGCGTGCGGTTGCAAAGTCTCCCGGCGCGTAGGTAGCCATGCCGCCGTTATTGAGCAGCACGGTCGTGATGGGCGCATTTGCGCGCACAGCCGTTTCCAGGTCCAGGCCGGACATGCCGAACGCACCGTCTCCCATCAGGTTCAGGCAGAACTTATCAGGATGCGCCAGTTTGGCCCCGATCATCAGTGGCAGGCCGAAACCGAGGTGGGTCGTCTTTCCCCAGCCAATGTAGCTGTTGGGAACGGTGGCCGTATAGAAGGGAACAATCGAATCGCGCGGCGCGCCGGCGTCGTGCGTGACGATACTGTTTTCCCAGTCGAGAGTACGGTCAATGTCGTGGATAACCCGGTAGGTATTCAGAGGTTCTTCATCCGACGTCAGCAGCGGCATCCATTCGTCCAGCCACGGCTTCCGGCAGGCTGCGATCTCGGCTGCGGTCAGGCGGCTTCGTTCGCCTCGGTCCTCCCCGATCCGGCGTTTCGCCGATGCGACCATTGCCTCCAGGGTCAGCCGGGCGTCACCGACCAAACCGATGTCGACCGTTTCATCCTTGTTGATGTCATCCGCGTCGATCGTATTCTGGATAATCACCTTGCCCGGCAAGATTATCTGACAGTAGGGCCCGCGCGTGAGGCTGGTTCCGATGGCGAGCAGGAGGTCGCACTCTTGCAGCCAGCGGTGGGCCGGCAGTGTCGTGGCGCGGCTGCCCGCGCCCAGGCAGAGAGGATGGCGCTCGTCAAATGCCGACTTGCCCGGCATCGTGCAGAAAACGGGTATGCCGGCAAGCTCAGCCAGCTCGCGGAGCGCCGCGCCGGCGCCGGCAAGCAGGACCCCGCCTCCTGCCCAGATGACCGGCTTTTCGGCCTGTAGCAGCCTCTTGACCGCCTCGTCAATCTCGGCTTCAGCAGGGACCTGCAGCATCGGCTGCGGCGGCCGGTAGTCTAACGAGCCGGCTGGAACTTCCTGATCGCAGACATCTGTCAGCATTTCGACGACGACCGGTCCCGGCGGCCCGTTGCGCAGTGCATGGAACGCCCGCCGCATCACCGCCGCGACCTGATCGGGCCGGTAGATCGCCTCGACACGTTTGACCAGACCCTGGTAGTTCTGCGACGCGGAAAAGTTGGGACGTACCGCCAGCTGGTCCAGCCGGACACCGCCCGGCAGAACCAGGATGGGAACGTTGTCGGCGTAAGCCTGGGCGATCCCGCCCATTGCGTTTTCCGCGCCGGCCTGCGATTGGACGGCGACCACGCCAAAGCGCTGCCGGCCGCTGGTGCGGCTGTAGCCGTCCGCGGCCATTACGGCGCCCCGTTCATGGCGGAAGTTGACCGGCCGGATGCCGACCCGGGCGGCGGCTTCGATCAGCGGGTTGGAGGGATAGCAGGCCAGCCACTCAACCCCTTCCGTTTTCAAAATCGATGCAACTGCTTCGATGCCGTTCATCGGCGGTTCTCCGGTTGCCGCACTTGCCGGCGGCGGCTGTGGTTGAAGACCTGTCCCGTCGCGTCTATTGCGCGAGCGTCTCGGTCAGCGCGGAGATGTCTACCTGCTGCGGCTTGCCGGAGTGGATCGATGTGATGATCGTCTCGACCAGCAGGGTGGACAGAATGCCCGCCTGCGGCGGGACGTACGGTTCCGAGTCGTTGCGGATTGCCTCAACCAGCAGCGGCAGGCGTTCTATTGGCGGCGGGGTCAGAGTCTCGTCCTTTTGCTCTCCGTTCGGGCCGGGGGCCGCAAAGCTGACCTTGCGGAAGTGTTCGTAGAGAATGGCCGAGTTGTCGCCGTCGAAGAACTCAAAGAACCACTTGGAGATAACCGAATTGAAGCCGGCGTCGCTCATGAGGAAGGTGGCGACCGAGTCGTTGGCGAAGCGGATGGTTGCCGCCGCCGTATCCACCATGTCGTCGCTGTCCAGCTCGCCTGGGTGTGTGATTTGCCCGCCGGTTGCATAGATTTCCACCGGAGCGCTGTCGTGGATCCAGCAGAGATAGTCCACCATGTGAACGCCGACGTCCCAGAGCGGGCCGCCGCCTTCGACCGAGCGCCAGCGCCAGCGGTTCAGGTCGGCGCGGCTCATCATGCACTGGCTGTGGCTTACTTTGGGCGCGGTCACGCGCTGGCGGATTGCGCGGGCGGCGCCAGAAAAGCGGATGGAGAAATTGAGCATCAGTTTCGTGCCTGCGGTCTGCATGGCTTCATGGATGCGCAGGCAGTCGGTCGTGGTCATGGCCATCGGCTTCTCGAGGAAGAGATGCTTGCCGGCCTGCAACGCGGCGACCGCCAGATCGGCATGGGAACTGTGGGAGGTGGCAATTGAAACGATGTCCACTGCACTGTCGGCGAAGACGCGTTCCGGGTCGGTGGTTGCGTACTCGGCTCCGTACTGCTGTTGCAGCTGTTCCGCCATGCCGGCCTGGATGTCGCAGAAGCCGCGCACGGTTACGCCTTCGGTGGCGGCCGCCCAGCCGGTATGAGCCCGACCTGCGCCTCCGCAGCCGACCAGGGCCCAACCCAGGGCCTTCCCCGCGCCGTTCATAGTCATGGATTCACCTCAATTTCTGCTGGCTCAATCAGAGCCGCTGGTTCACAGTCGATGAGACCTGTACCGGAGAGGCGAGACTCGCACGCAACCGCTGCGCGCGAAAGTGGTCCGTGTAGACCGTTTGCTCGCCGTCGCTCTATTGTACACGAAAGCCCGGTTTGTTTGAACTTGCAGTGGATGGAACTGTAGTGGTCAGGGGCGAGGGGTCAAGAGTTAGGGGGAGAGGCTGGCTGGGTGCGGTACGAGAGTTGACGAGAGTTCAGGAGAGTTTGGGGGGAAAGCGGCTTGTGGTTGGTGGCGAGGGGCTGGATGCGTTTTCTGCACGTGTGGTACGAGAGTTGACGAGAGTTTGGGAGAGATTGGGGGGTAGGAGGGTTGGGGCTGGTGGCGAGGGGTTGGAGGCGTGTGCTGCACGTGTGGTACGAGAGTTGACGAGAGTTTGGGAGAGTTTGGGGGGAAAGCGGCCTGTGGTTGGTGGCGAGGGGCTGGATGCGTGTGCTGCACGTGTGGTACGAAAGTTGACGAGAGTTTGGGAGAGTTTGAGGGGGAAGGCGGCCTGTGGATGGTGGCGAAAGGTCGGATGCGTTTGCTGCACGTGTGGTACGAGTGTTGACGAGAGTTCGGGAGAGTTTGGGGGCGAGCGGCGGACATTAGGCATGAGGCCGCTGCCCAGTAAGCGCAGCTCAATTTATTATATTTCATTTGTTTGTTGTATCTTGGCGTCCATTGGGATGACAGGGCTGAGAGTAATGGTAGGCGATGGTGAATCGTTATAGCGCCGGGGTACTAGCCGACGCGGAGCAGGCATGATAGTACAAGAGGTCGGGATAGCAAAACAGTTCGACGCCTGAAAGGGAGCGAACTGCAACAGTTGTGGCTGCAACGGGCGGGCCCAGCGAACTTCCCGGCTCCGACCCAGGCGCGCTCTACGGAGTAGCGCGGCTCATCGAATTGGCATATACTTTCTCCAGACAGACTCCTATTAGCAATCCCAGGCGCAGATCCACAGCGCAGATCCCAGCCCAGTGCGCGCGAGAGGCGCAGGAGGGTTTCATGGCAGGAAATTCGGCAGCGCAGGAACAAGAGACCGGTCACGCCGTATCGAAGGCGGTCGGGCTGACACAGGAACAGATCCGCCAGTTCAAAGAGGAAGGCTTCTTGATCGTGCGCCGGATGCTGCCTCCCGCTGCGCTTCAGCCGCTGATCGACGAGCTTACCCGGAAGGTGGACGGCGCCATTGGCGAAGCGGTCCGGCAGGGCCAGCTTGACGCCAAAGAGACTTTTGAAGAGGCGCCTTTCGCCAACCGGCTGGCGCTGGCCTCCGCAGCCTGTAGCGACCGCAACTGGCTATGGCAGAACTATTTTTCGCGCGGTAAGCCTATTTCGGCCGGCATGTTTGAACTTCGCACCGCACCTGCCCTTCTGGACGCGACCGAGTCACTGATCGGGCCGGAAATCCTCGCCCACCCCCAGTTCGCGCTGCGCCCGAAGATGCCCGATCTCGACCTGATGGATATCCCCTGGCACCAGGACCTGGCCTACCTGATACCTGACGAAGCGGGAGAGACCCTGGTCGTCAATTTCTGGATCCCTCTTGCAAGCGCCAGCGAGCAAAACGGCTGCATGCAAGTAATTCCAGGCTCTCACCTTCTTGGGCTGCTGGCGCATGACCTCAGGCTCAAAACACCGGGCCACAAGGGATCCAAGGGCATTGCCGACGCCGATCTGCCTGCCAGCAGTGTCGTCACCTGTGAGGTTGATCCGGGGGACGTGTTGATGACGATGGAGCGACTGGTGCATCGCTCCATTCCCAACCGGTCGAATACGGTGCGCTGGAGCGTGGACACACGCTACAGCCGCATCGGACTGCCGACGGGCCGTTCCAAAGTACCGGGCTTTATCGCCCGCAGCCGGCAACATCCCGACCGGGTCGCCCGCTCGCACTATGACTGGATTCAAAACCTGGCGGACGCGGGACTGGACCGCTGGTTGCAGCCGCTGCAGAACTGAAAGACACGAGGCCGAGAGATGACCGAGCACAAGTTCAAGTTGGGTATGTACCTGCCGGAGCTGGATCTACCTTTCGACGAGTCGCTGGCGAAGGCCGCGGAGATTGGGGCCGACTGCGTCTGGTTTAACCGCCTGGGCAGTGACGGACCGCCCATGGAGGAACTGGATGACGCGGGCGTGGACCGCCTTGGCAAGCAGGTGGCAAGCCATGGGCTTGAAATCTTCCTGATCAACGTCGGCAATCCTTTCAAGCAGATTCATCTCACCGATCTCGATTTGGACTGTATGGAAGAGCATCCGGAATTCCGCCGCGACATGGCCGACCTGGTGCGCTCGATGCAGATGGCGTCGCGCCTGGGTGTCGGGGCTGTGGGCCTGTTCACTTTTGCCTGGCCGGGAGAGTATTCGGCGGCCAAGCCGACTTGGCCGATGCGCTGGCTGACGCGCGGGGGCCATATTGCCGACGTCGACATGCAGAAACTGGTGCGAGCCTTTTCGCTCATGCTTGAACAGGCGGAAAAATATGACGTTGACCTCGCGCTTTCAATGATGCCCTGGAACTATACCAACACGACCGGCAACTTCCGGCGGCTGGCCGAGGCGCTCAACTCCCCGCGCATCAAGGTGATGTGGGGTCCATCCGACAATCTGAACTGCGGCGAAGCGGACGTGGCCACAGCCGGCTTTCTCAATATCCATCCCTACCTGTACGGTCTCCATCTCAAGGACTTGACCGTAAGAGACGGCCTTCAACTGGATTTTTCGTACTGCCCCCTGGGCGAAGGCGACGTCGATTATCCCGCCATTATCCGCAGCCTGCGCGAGCGCCGCAGCGACGCGGTGCTGTCTGTCGCGACCCACTTTCTGCCGGCGAGCGGTTCGCGCGAAGAGGCGATGCGCATTAACTATGCGAATCTGAAGAGGATGATCGCCGGGCGTTGAGCTGTCTGCTCACTGTTCTCTGCTCTCTGCTTTTCCCCTGGTGTACTGAAGGCGCCGTAGGGCACGCTTGGCGTTTTGAGGCGCCCAAGTGTTAAATCGCGCCCGCGCGCACCACGGCTTGACTTTTTGCAAATCCCGTGCAGTTATGTAAGATTGCCCACTAGCTTCCCGACCGCCCCTGAGACCGGGACGCCGGACCCAGTCCCTTCCAACCAACTTAAGAGATCCCTTGCGTGAACAGAAATCTTGCTCGCACGCATCAGCCTTTAAACCTTTTCAACGTTTGGCGGAGCATGAGCCGGCAGGCCCGTCGCGAGGCGATTGAGGGTTACATCTGCATCTCCCCCTGGCTAATCGGTTTCGTGATGTTCGTCGCCGGCCCAATTCTGGCGTCGCTGCTTCTCAGCCTCACTTACTGGGATATCGGCAGCGCTCCCCGCTGGGTGGGACTGCAGAACTACGTCGAAATCTTCACAAACGATGGAGACTTTCTACAGGCTCTGAAGGTTACCCTGACCTATGCCGTGGTTACGCTGCCGCTGCACCTGGTGCTGGGGCTGGCGCTCTCGCTGCTGCTGAATCTGCGTCTGCGCGGCATGAACTTCTACCGGACACTCTTCTACATTCCGGCGGTGCTGCCCATCGTGGCGGTGACTATGCTCTGGATCTGGATATTCAATCCCGAGTTCGGCGTCATCAACCATCTGCTTTCGCTAGTCGGAATTGAGGGGCCGACCTGGTTTCACAGCCCGCGCTGGGCCTTGCCGGGTCTGATGCTGCTGGGTCTGTGGGGTGTGGGCGGAGGCGCCGTCATCTACCTGGCCGGTCTGCAGAACATACCGCCCCACCTCTATGAGGCGGCGGAGATCGACGGCGCGAACATCTGGCGCCGTTTCTGGCGAATCACGCTGCCTCTGCTGACACCGACACTTTTCTTCCAGCTGGTACTCAATCTGATCGCGACATTTCAGGTCTTTACCCAGTCTTACATTGCGACACAGGGAGGGCCGCTGCAAGCGACGTTTTTCTATATGCTGTACATTTACAACAAGGCGTTTGGCACACTGCGAATGGGCTATGGTTCGGCGCTGGCGTGGATACTGACGCTGATCATCCTGGCCGTGACGCTGCTGGTTTTCAGGAGTTCGCCCCATTGGGTCTACTACGAGGCCGAACGGCGCAAGGAGGATGGATGAAGCCAAGGGTGAGAGACCTCCGATGAATGTACAATCGTCTACGACGCACAGAGGCGGCTGGCTCAGTCAGCTGCGTTGGAATCGGCGTGTGCGGAGCCGGGTTGTCAGTGTCACAGCGCATCTCTTCATGACGCTGCTGTCGCTTGTCTTCCTGATCCCGATGTTGTGGATGGTCTCGACTTCGATCAAGAGCCGCGCCCAGACGTGGCTCTTTCCCCCCGAATGGATTCCGAATCCTGTTGTCTGGGAACATTTTCCCCGCATATTTGAGATTGCCCCGGTGCTGCTCTTTTTCCAGAACACCATGATCATCGTCTTTTGGAATGTATTGGGGCAGGTGTTCTCGACAAGTCTTGTTGCCTTCGGTTTCGCGCGCATGCGCTTCCCGGGACGCGATCTGCTGTTCATCCTGTTGATTGCCACGCTAATGATCCCCTACCAGGTGACCCTGATTCCTACCTTCATCCTGTTCAAGCTCTTCGGTTGGATAAACACCTTCCTGCCGCTCACGGTGCCGGCCTTCACCGGGAGCGCATTCTTCATCTTTCTGATGCGCCAGTACCTGATGTCGATCCCGTTCGACCTGGACGACGCCGCGCGCATGGATGGCTGCAATACGTTCCAGGTTCTGTTTTTCATTCTTTTGCCTCTCTGCATTCCGCCCCTGGTAATCGTTGTCGTTTTCACCTTCATTGGGGTATGGAACGACTTCCTCGGGCCGTTGATCTATCTGAACGAAAACACGAAGTATACAATCGCACTGGGTCTGAATCTGCTGCGGGGGCGAAATCGCACTGACTATAACGTGTTGATGGCGGCTTCTCTGCTGGCGGTCCTACCCACTCTCGTCGTCTATTTTCTTGCCCAGAACAAGCTGATTGGCGGCATCGCCTCCGTTGGCTTGAAGGGCTGATTCATTCATAAACGCTGAGGCATTACTCACAAACCCAAAAGGGAGGACAGTATGAAAGTTCACGCGCAACAGAGTCGCCGAGATTTTCTGCGATTGGGAGCGCTGGCGGGGGCCGGCAGCTTACTGGCAGCCTGCGCGGCGGTTGCACCGGGCGCGGCGGGAGAAGAGGCAGCAGCACCGGATGCTGCCGCTACGACCATCTCCTGGTGGAACCCGGACGTTCTCGACTGGCAGCCCGCTTATATCGACATGGCGGCCGCGTTCATGGACCAGAATCCTGACATCCAGGTCGACGTGCAGGATGTACCGGAGGGGGGCTTCGCCGAAAAGATACTGGCAATGATTGCCGGCGACACGGGGCCGGACGTCTGGGTCTTTTATTACGCTACCGACTTTGCCCGCCGCGGATTCATTGAAGACGTGACGCCGATGCTCGAGGGCGACGCAATTCAGGCGGAGGAGATGTGGTTCCCGATCTGCATCGAGCGGGCAACCTACGAGGGACGGATGTACAGCACGCCGCGGGACGGCGTCTGGGGGATGGTTGGCTACAATGCCAGTCTCTTCAATGAGATGGGCGTGCCGCTGCCGGTGGAGGGCTGGACGATAGACGACTATCTGGCCGCCTGTATCGCCCTCACGGATGAAGAGCAGGGCACCTGGGGAACGCTGATTTCCGGCCCGGGCACACTCCTTTGGGACTCGGCCTTCTGCTGGAATATGGGATTTGAAATCGTGAGTGAGAACGGTCGGCAGGTACAAGGTCTACTGGACACGCCAACGTCGATCGAGGCCATCCAGTGGGTTCTCGGCCTGGAGGTCGAGCATGGCGTAGCGCCGTCCGGTTCTCAGCAGGAAGCGCTCGGACCATTTGCATTCGGGTCGGGCAAGGTAGGCATGTGCCCAGCATCAGGCTGGAACCTGGTGGACCTGAAAGAGGTCCCATTCGAGTGGGATATGGTCTCCGTTCCCGTTCGCGAGGGCGGCGAGTCGTTCGCCTGGGGGGACTCGGTACAGTATTACATGTGGACCGGTTCACAGGAAAAAGAGGCCAGCTGGAAGTTGATGAAGTACATCAGCGGCGTGGAAGGCAGCCAGATTGCCGCCGAGGTGGGCTCATGGACGCCGCCGACGCCGCAGACCTGGCTCAACCTGGGCTGGGATAAGGACCCCGTTCTGAGCAAATTCTGGGAACAGGCCCAACTGCCCACCAAGGTGCCCAACTACCTGAGAACGGAATTCCACTGGGACTGCGTCCACCCGCAATTTTCAGGCATCTGGACCCGTTACATCGAGAACGAAGAACGGCCCCTGGAGGCCCTCGTTCAGGAGGCGGCGGCGGAGGCCCAGTCCTGCCTGGACAAGTCCTACGCAGCCAGCTAGGCGCCCGGGGCTCACTGTTTACTTTCATCGTAGCCTGAAGGTGCGGCCCGTTGCCGCACCTTCGCTTATCCCGCTCTGCCCAACCCCTTTGACGAGAGGAGAAGCTTCGTGGCCAGCCGCATCAGCTTTGGAGGCTATACTTTTCTATTCCAGGTCCTGACGACCGGCAACGCCTACACAGCCGAGTTCTCCGCGCCCGTACAGGAGGGAGAACGCCTCATCTACCGTACACAGGAGGTGAGTTACGGAGATGACAGCGGGCGCGTCGCCGCGCTGTTTGAGGTCTCATTCTCGAGCGGTTCGCAGACCGTCAGCTGGCAGGCCCGAGCTGAACATTCGGAACCGATCAAGGGGATCAAGGTGTTTGTCGAGTCTCTCCCCTACGGCAAGGTCGTGACGCCACCGGGCTTGCGATGGGAGATCAGCGAATCTGCGGGGCAGTGCTTCGTATTTCCCCATGGCGCCTACCCGGTGCGAGGACGCGGCGGAGAAACCGGCATCGCCTTTCCGGTCGGCCCCATTCCCGGCATGGCCGCGCAGTTCATTTTGATCGAGGGCGAGGAAGAAACCGTCTGTATACGCTCAAATGAACATCCCCCCCGCTTCAAGCGCTTCTGGGCATACCGCGCCGAAGACAGTCTTGAAATCCACCTTATGTCGGAAGAGAACGCCTTCAAGCTAAGCGGCGAGCACACTTCCCCGACCTGGCACATCGATCGCGTCTCGTCGTGGCAGGACGCCGTCGATCCCTACGTCGAGTGGATGGAAAAGGCCTACGACTTGACCCCATTCGACCGGAGGCGTGACGTGCCCGAATGGCTGCGCCGGGTTGCTTTCATGGCCATCCTGCACGGCGTTACTTCAGACGGCAAGATGTGCCATACCTTCGCGGAAATGGAGGCGCGGCTGCATGAACTCGCGCAGATTTTCCCGCCGGAGCGCACGCTGATCAAAGTGCTGGGCCATGAAGGCCGCGTTGACTACCACGTGCCGGACAATCTGCCCGGCGAGGAGTTGGGGGGACCGGAGGGTTTCGCCCGCTTCATGACGTCGGCCCACTCCCTCGGATTCAAGGTGCTGGTACACATGAACGTCTGGGGCATGGCCCTGGACCACCCGCTTTACCCTCAATTTGAGCAGCACCAGATCCATGATCTTTTCGGACGGCCTGTCTTCTGGGAGGTCGACTACGACAAGGATGAAAACATAGAGCCGACCTTCGCCTATATTTCGCCCGATGCGCCGGAGTTCCGAAAGCTGATGGTCGACTGTATCGGCCGCCTCGTTAACGACTATGCGGTTGACGCCTTCCACCTGGACCAATCGGCTTTCCCCATCAACGATCTCCACCATGATCACATGCGAGGCGTGGGCCTCCTGTTTGAAGAGCTGCAGGCTGCGTTCCCCGGCGCACTCTTCACCGGCGAAGGAACATCGGAATGGGTGGCCGGTATGTACGCGCTCTCGTCAGGACAGGGTGAAATTCTGTGGATCGACATGGCGCTGGGACACGACGGCAGCCAGTTGGACGAACTGGTCAACGCCGAAATGTACCGCCGTCTTCTGGGCAATTACATGCTCAGTTACGGCTCCTCCGGCTCGATCGGGCCCGAACCGAGGCGCGGCGTCTGGACATTCCCGCACCCCCGGATCTGGTGGTCCGAAAGGAAGTTTCGCGCCTGGCAGGCGTTTTTCGAGAGACTCGACGTCATCCCTACGCTTGTGCTCACCGACAAACAGGTAAGGACGGACAGCGCCCTTGCGCAACTGGTCCTCGACAGGGCCAAACGGTGGCTGCAAAGGACCTCCTGACCTTCAGCCTTTCCCAGTTTTCTTGCCGGGGACACGGTTCCCGAGCGGTTGCAAGTCTTGGATGAAAATGGGAAAATGCGAGGGGAATCCTTGCAGGCGCACAATTCGCGGAAGAGGACGAAGATGAAAGGCATTACGATTGATCACGTAGCAATAATGGTTAGTGATCTGGAAAAGTCTCTGCACTTTTACCGGGATATTCTGGGCATGGAGGTCGTGTCGCCCGAGGAACACGACGGCGGGCCCATTGACGAGATGACAGCTATGTCGAACGTGCATATGCGCGAGTACCGTCTGCGCCCGCCGGGCGGCGTAAACGGTCATACGCGCACCTCGGAACAGGGCTTCACTTTTGACCTGATTCAGTGGATCAACCCTGAAAGCCCGACCGGACGGCAGCCGTTACACCATGTGCCCAGCGCGCATTTCTGTTTTGGCGTCGAGGATGTGCCGGCTACCTACGAACGCCTGAAGGCTGCGGGCGTGGAGATAGTTTCGCCTCCGGTACGTTTCGAAGGCGAGGGCGATTGGCACGTACTCTTCTTCTACGATCCGGACGGCAATCTGCTGGAACTGAACGAGGTCGGAACGGGGGAACAGGCGCCGCACGACTTCAGTTGGAGTTCCGCCTGACCTGACAGCTCAGAATTGGAATTGAAGGCACACAGTCATGTAGTTTCCTTTATCCGGCGGCGACCTTTGCCGGGCGTCGTTTTCTTTCAGAGGACTAACTATGCGAGACGTAGCATTCTGGCCCAAGACTTTTTTGGATGAACTGGAGGGGCGAACGGTTGACGACGGCATCCTGTTCTGGTCGCTGGGAGGGCCGAGCTTCGTCTACCGCACTCCGGAGACGATGATTTGGATCGATCCCTACTCTTACGGCACGCCCGACGACGCGGTTCCGGACGCCTACCGAGCCACGGCCATTCCTGTCAAACCCGATGAGGTAAGCGTTGCCGACATCATCATCTCCACCCATGATCACGTAGACCACTGCCACGACGGCACGCTGGTTCCGATCGTCAGCAACACCGACGCTTTCTGCATCGCGCCCACGTCTTCGGCGAAACTTATGCGCGAGTTCGGAATCGCCGACGACCGCATCCGCGAGGTGGCGCCAGGCGATTCATTCAGCTTTCGCGACGTAGAGTTCCAGGTCTATCCTTCCTACGACCCAAACGAGCCTCATGCGGTGACTTTCGTCTTGTCCTCCGGCGGCACGAAGCTCTTTGTTTCCGGCGATACGTGGGACGGTCCGGCCATGGAGGAGATTGGAGCAGAACATGACCTCGACCTGGCACTGCTGGCTTTTGGCCGGACATGGTATATGGGGATAGAGGAGCTCATGACGGTGGCGCAGAAGCTCGGACCCAGGACGCTTCTGCCGTTCCACTGGGAGTTCTGGCGCAACCATACGGGAGATATCGGCAAGCTATTTGAACTTTACCACCGGCAGCAACGGGAGTTCGACATCCAGATTCTTCTTGTCGGCGACTCTCTGCACGTGCCCGCCAGGAACGGCGCGTAACTCTGAATAAATTAAGGTTCCAGGCCTGGAGGGACGAGCATATGGGCCGATTGCAAGGTAAAGTCGCTATCGTAACGGGGGCGGGCCAGGGCCTGGGCCGGTCGACTGCGCTAAGATTCGCGGCAGAGGGGGCCAAGGTAGTCGCGGCTGACATGAACCGGGAAACCGCCCATGACACGGTTGAGGCCATTAGATCAGGCGACGGCGAGGCGACGGCAGTTGTCGTCGACGTCAGCGTAGCCGACGATGCTGAACGGATGGCGGCGGACACTCTGGCCGAATATGGCCGCATCGACATCCTGGTGAACAACGCCGCCACATTTGGCAGCGGCAAACATATCGCTGAGATCGACGAAGAGGAGTGGGACCGGGTAATGCGGGTGAATCTCAAGGGGCCATTTCTGTGCTCGAAGTACGTGATCCCTCCGATGCGGAGCCAGGGCGGCGGCAGCGTCGTCTTTGTTTCATCGATGTCCGGCGTGGTGGCAAACGAGCTGCAGGCGGATTACAACACATCCAAACATGGTCTCATCGGCATGGCCCGTTGCCTGGCACAGGACTGCGGCGAAGACGGCATTCGCGCCAACGTGGTTTGCCCAACCGGGATGAACACGCCGATGATGGCGCGCACGCCGGCGGAAAATGTCGCTTCGTACGCGGCCATGACCATGTTTTCCCGCTTCGCCGAGCCAGAGGAAGTAGCCAATGCCATCCTGTTTCTTGCCAGTGATGAGGCCTCTTATATCACTGCGGCCGTCCTCATGGTGGATGGAGGGGCGACGGCAATCCAGCCCTCAGACCGTCAACTTCGAGAAGGCGCGGCCAGATATTTGCGCCGGGCGAGCGGCAACTTTGCCTGACGCCGAAGCATCGCCCCGGATGCCACAAAAAAGGAGAGTACAGCGATGAAGGTCAAAGCGTTTGATCACGTTGCCATCACGGTCAGCGACACGGAGAAGGCCCTGGATTTTTATGTCGGCAAACTGGGGCTGCGGCAAGTTGAGCAGCACCAGCTGGAAGGCGAGAAGTGCGACATGGCCGGTGGAATGCAAGGTTCACGCGCACAGTCAACGCGCTTGGCGGCCGCGGATACGCCCCAGATTCTGATCGACCTGCTCGAGTATTTTGCGCCGCCAGGAAGTAAGCACGTCACGCCGATGGGCTCGGTTGGCTCCTGCCACTTCGCACTAACGGTGGAAGACCTGCCGGCAGCGGTGAATGCCTTGACCGAAGCCGGCGTTGAGTTCATCTCGGGGCCGGTCAACTTTGAGTTGACGGAAGGCTCTGTCAGCGTCTGCTTCTGCTACGACCCGGACGGCAATCTTGTCGAGTTGATGGAAGAGTACGAACATTGATTCGGGCCGAATTCTGACGGCGAGTTAAGGGGAAGCGGCGTGTTTCCCCAGGTAGGTGTCCGAGGCTATTTCCGGGTTGGTGATGGCGGTCGATAGCCGCACCGGTAGGCTTCGCTTCACGAAAACTTTGCTTGACGGTCCGCGAATCAGGATGCTATACTCCGGCTCCTTCGCCGATTCTTTTTTCAGCAGGGCGTAAACGGCCCCTACCTCTACGAAAGGGTTGGAATGAAACTGTCGCAGCAGCAACTAAACCTGTTCAACGACTTCGGATTTCTGGTCTTCCGCGGGCTTCTTTCAAGAGAAGAGATGGAACTGTACAGCCGCGAGTTCAATGCGGGGCTGGATTCGTGGATTGAAGGAGGCAAGCACGACGGCAAGAGCCGCCACTACGCCTCGCTCATGGAGGAGAAGTCACCATTTATCGCCGGCTTAGCCGATGATCATCGCTTTGCTAACGTAGCCGAGCAACTTCTGGGGAAGGACGTGCTGGCCATTGCCGTGGACGGCAACTATCATGTTGATGACACGCATTGGCACCCGGATACGAGGTCGCTGGGCTACGCGGCCGTCAAGTTCTGCATCTACCCGGATCCTCTGGACGGAAGCAACGGCGCGCTGCGCGTAATCCCCGGTTCGCACCGCGATCCGTTCCACAGCCAGATCAGCCGCGATCCCGAGAATGCTTACAACCTTGCCCAGGCGGAAGTGCCATCGTACACTTTCGAATCGCAGCCGGGCGACGTCCTGGTATTCAATGTCGCCCTCTGGCACGCGGCGTTCGGCGGCGGCAGCTGCCGACGGCAAGGCGTGGTGGTCTATTACGAAGACCCGGATACACCGGAAGCAGAGAGAGCAATCCAGGCGCAGATGCGGGGAAACCAGAGGGTCTTCGCGCAGGCGGGCCGGCCCATGTACGGCCCATACTGGCGGTCCATTGACGATGCCCGCCACCAGCGTTGGATTCGGCGTTTGGCGGAGTTGGAATCATTGGAAACACACAGGACGTGGAAGGAGTGAACTGTGATCAGTTCCGTAAACGTGATGGACCATGTTTCGGTAACGGTGAGCGATATGGAACGCTCGCTTGCGTTCTACCGGGATCTGCTTGGCATGGAGGAGGTAGAACGTCACCGGCTCGAAGGTGAAACGATTTCCAAGATGGCGGGAAAGGAAGACGTGGTCATGCAGGTTGTGCGGCTGCAAGCGCCGGAATCGCCCGGGATGCTGCTGGACTTACAGGAGTATGTACAGCCGCAGGGTAAGGTGTCCGATGGAAAACTGGGAGACGTGGGCCACTCCCACATCTGCTTCGGCGTACCCAACATGGCCGACGCTTACCGGGAACTTAGTGAAGAAGGCGTCAAGTTTGTTTCGGAGCCGGTCAGTTTCGACCTGGGTTGGGCCGTTGTCCACGTTGTCTTCTTTGAGGACCCGGACGGCTACGTCCTGGAACTGATGCAGGTACCGTACGAGACAAAGGACGGCGAGCACTGAAGCTCTCAATTGTCTGGGAAATCCGCCGGAGATAGCCAATGCCGCGTTATCATTTAGACGGCCAGGTTGCCATTGTCACCGGGGGCGGCCGTGGAATCGGACGCGCCATAGCCTTGCGCCTTGCACAGGAGGGCTGCCAGGTTACGGTTGCCGACCTGGATGGCGGGACGGCTGCGCAGGTCGTTGACGAAGTTCGGGCGCAGGGCGGTCAGGCGCTGCCACTTCAGGTAGACGTGACCCGCAAGGAGGAAGTGCAGCAGATGGTGTCCCAGACCAGCGACCAGCTGGGGGATCTTCGTATCCTCGTGAACAACGCAGGTATCGGCGCGATCGCGCCGCTACTGGAAACTGACGAAGAGACGTGGGATGCCCTGATGAACGTGAATGCCAAGAGCGTTTTGCTGTGCTCCCAGGCCGCCGCGCTCCAGATGATAGAACAGGGCGGAGGCGGGCGCATCATCAACAACGCGTCGGGGGCGGGTAAAATCGCGCCGGGCAAAAACATGCCTTTGGGGGCCTATGCCGCCAGTAAGCATGCCGTCGTTGCCCTTACAAAACAGATGGGGCTGGAGCTTTCGGACCACGGCATCCTTGTGAACTGCGTTTGTGCAGGCATTGTTGACACGCCGATGTGGGATCTGATCGACCGCGAGACCGCCGCGCGCCAAGGCGCGCCCGTCGGCTCAATAAAGGCGCAGGCGGTGGCCGGAGTGCCACTGGGCCGCATCCAGCAGCCCGAAGACGTCGCCAACCTTGTGGCGTTCCTGGCCTCCGCCGACGCCGCCTATATGACCGGCCAGACCTATAATGTGAGCGGCGGTCTGCTGCCGTATTGACCAAGGCGCAATTCAGATGGCAAATCGTCTGCAGGGCAAAGTAGCGGCCATCACCGGCGCGGGCATGGGCCTGGGGCAGGCGGTTGCCACCTTGTTCGCATCTGAGGGCGCCCAGGTCGTGGTCGGGGAAATCAAAGGGGAGGAAGGCCGGGAGACCGTCAGCCGGATCCAAACGCAGGGCGGTGAGGCAATTCTTGTGGAGATGGATGTGCGACTCGGGGAGGATGCAGAACGCCTGACGCGCGCCGCGGTGGACAAGTACGGTCGGCTGGACATCCTGGTCAACAACGTAGGCGTCCAGATTAACAAGGACGTTGTCGATACCAGCGAAGAGGAGTGGGACTTCGTCGTCGATACAAACCTGAAGAGCATGTTTTTGTGTTCCAAGTACGCGGTTGCACAGATGCGGCGACAGGGCGGGGGAAACATTATTTGCGTTTCCTCACTCTCGGGCCTGGTGGGCAACGGGCTGCAGGCTTCATACAACGCGAGCAAGCACGGGGTGATCGGTCTTGTCCGGTCCATGGCTGTCGACCACGCGGTTGACAACATACGCGTGAATGCCGTCTGTCCCGGCTCGATGAATACGCCGCTGACAGAGACCATACCGGAAGAAAAACTGGCTCCCTACCGGGAGGCCAATCTGATGAGACGCTTCGCCGCGCCAGAAGAAATCGCCAAGGCCGTACTGTTCCTGGCCAGCGATGAAGCGTCATTTGTAACCGGCTCAGTACTCGTGGCCGACGGCGGCTATACGACTCTCTAGTACTGGGGCCGGCCATGATCCAGCCGGGGCAAGGCCCAGCGCCTGCCTTCACTGCAAGGTGATCTGATGACCAAACGACTGAACGTTATCTTTCTTCCCCACCCGGTCAAAGTATCCATGTTTGACCCGTGGGGAATGGACGTGGTAAAGGCAGTCAGCCGCAACCACAACATGCACGTCCTGGACTACGATCAACCACTGGCGCCCCAGTTCAAGGGAATGGACGCGGTCATTGACCACGGGGGTTCGGCCGGCACCAGGGAGATGGTCGACGCTGCCACCGATGCGCGCCTTTGGCAGATCCTGGGTACGGGATTTGATCATTTCGACCTGGATTATTGGAAGTCCAAGGGTATACCTGTGGCAAACTGCCCCGGCGCTTTCAGTGCCGTGGCCCTGGCCGAGACCGCGATGATGTACATATTGATGCTGACCCGCCGCTATCCGGAGGCCCGAGCGCTGTTGGACGAAGGTCAGCTATACGAGCCGGTCGGTTTCGAATTGGAGGGGCTACAGCTGGGCCTTATCGGCTTTGGCGCCAGTGGCATCGAGCTGGCTCGCCGGGCCCGGCCGTTTGGCATGAAAATCGCGGCCATCGACATTCGGGAGGTCAGCGAATCGGAACGTCAGGAGTTCGGCCTCTCTTTTGTGGGAACGCCTGACGACCTGGAGAAAGTTGTGTCGGAGTCGGATGTTCTCTCGCTTCATTTGCACCTGAACAGTGAAACGCATCATATAATCGACGCCCGCATGTTGGGCCTCATGAAACGTACTGCTTACATTATCAACGTAGCCCGCGGCGCGTTGATCGATGAGGATGCGCTGACAGAGGCGTTGCTCGCAGGCAATTTGGGTGGCGCCGGCATCGATGCCTATAGCCAGGAGCCACCGGACATCAGCTCACCTTTCTTTGGACTACCAAACGTCATCGCTACTCCGCACACAGCTGGTGTCACCGACGGAACCTCCCGCAAGCGGGCGCAGTGCGCCGCCGATAACGTGAACCGGATTGCAGCCGGATTGGAGCCGTTGTACCGCATCGATCTTGAGTAATGCGGCGATGCCGCCGAAATCGCATGTCAGCGCTCTCGATCAACCGGCCTGAAAGGTGGATGCGGCCTTACTGCATGCAGGGCGTTTCTGCAACAGAATGTAAAGTGTATAAGGGTTGCAAAACGTCTTCATGAAGGAGACGCAGCCCGATTCTGAACTATTTGACGCTGCATTGTGCCTATGCTAGACTTCCCGCGGGATAGGGGAGGGTCGGCGACGCAGATCGAGACCCATGGGGTCGCTTTGACTTTCAGCGCTAACCCCGCGGACTCTAAGAGGGGCTATGGATTCCAAACGAATTCGCAACGGCATGATCTACTTCCTCTTGGTCGTAGCTCTTGGCGCGTTTCTCTATATTGTCCTGAGTAACCAGGGCAACAATGTTTCTGCTTCAGTTTCCATCGCTGAAGTCGCTTCCCTCGTGCGAGGCGGCAACGTACAGGAGATCCACGTAGACGGAGACGAAGTACTCGCCTACTCGGGCGGTAAGCTGATCGGTTCGCGCAAAGAGACCGGTATCGGTCTGATAGAGACCCTGGAAAATCTAGGGGTAACCGAGGACCAGCTTTCGGCCGTCGACGTGCAGATCGAGGCCCCAAGCGGGTGGGAGGTGTACGGCGGCATTCTGCTGGCACTACTGCCCATCTTGCTGATCGCGGTCTTCTTCATCTTCATATTGCGGCAGGCCCAGGGCGCCGGCAACCAGGCCTTCAGTTTCAGCAAGAGCAAGGCGCGCATGTTCACGGGCGACAGGCCGACCGTCAACTTCGGTGACGTGGCGGGCAATGAAGAGGCCAGACAGGATCTGGAAGAGGTGGTTGAATTCCTGAAAGAGCCGCAGAAGTTTGCGTCTCTCGGCGCCCGCATCCCCAAGGGTGTACTGCTCGTCGGGCCGCCCGGGACCGGAAAGACGCTGATGGCGAAGGCAGTTTCCGGTGAAGCAGGTGTTCCATTCTTCAACATTAGCGGCTCCGAGTTCGTAGAGATGTTTGTCGGCGTCGGGGCCAGCCGCGTGCGCGACCTGTTCGAGCAGGCCAAGAAAAACTCTCCCTGCATCATTTTCATCGACGAGATCGACGCAGTCGGCCGCCACCGGGGCGCAGGACTGGGGGGGTCCCACGATGAACGCGAGCAAACGCTCAACCAGATTCTGGTCGAGATGGACGGCTTTGACACCGATGTCAACATCATTATCATCGCCGCGACCAACAGGCCGGACATACTGGACCCGGCGCTGTTGCGGCCCGGGCGCTTCGACCGCCGGGTGATGATGGATTCGCCGGATGTGAAGGGCCGGCGGCAGATTCTGGATGTCCACGTGAAGGGCAAGCCCCTGGCCACCGACATCGATCTGGAAGTCGTCGCCAAGCAGACGCCCGGGTTCGTCGGCGCCGACATCGAGAACCTGGTGAATGAGGCGGCGATTTTGGCGGCCCGCCGCAATCGACGTTCGATTGGTCTCGCCGAGTTTCAGGAAGCGATCGAGCGGGTCATCGCCGGTCCGGAACGGCGCAGCCGCGTGATGTCTCCAAAGGAAAAGGAGATCATCGCCTATCATGAGGCCGGTCACGCCGTGGCGATGCACGTACTTCCCAAGCATGACCCTGTCCATAAAGTGACCATCGTACCCAGGGGGATGGCGGGCGGCTACACGATGCCATTGCCGGAAGAAGAGTCCAACCTGAGTACAAGAGACAAGTTCCGAGATGAGCTTGCAGCGCTATTGGGCGGACGGGTCGCGGAGGAGATCCGCTTCGAGGATATCACCACCGGGGCGAGCAACGACCTGGAACGCGTGACGTACAGGGCCCGCATGATGATCACACAGTGGGGCATGAGCGATACGCTTGGCCCGGTCCAATACGGTGAACGCGAGGAGATGGTCTTTCTGGGCAGGGGAATCGCCGAGACGCGCAATTACAGCGACAAAGTTGCGCAGGAGATCGATGAAGAGGTTCGTAACCTGGTGGACGAGGCCCACGGCCGCTGCCACGAAATCCTGACCTCGTATGAGGACCGCCTTGATGCTGTCGCGGCGGCTCTGCTGGAGCATGAAACCCTTCATGCCGCGGAGTTTCAGGCGATCATGCGCGGCGAAGACCCGTTCCAATCGCTGGACGACGTTGAAACGAGGCAGGCCAGCGGCACGCCTACTTCCGAGAGAGACGGCAGCGAACAGCCTCAGGAGGAGGACAGCCGCGATCAGGGTTTGGACTTGAGTGGAGGGACATTGCCCGCCCCCGCCTGACGCGAGCCTCCCGCCCGCATCCGAACGATCATCTCCCTGATGTCGCTTGGCCTCGTCCCGTTGGGCGGGGTCTTCTCACATAAGCCGCTATTCCAGCCCAGTCAACCGCAGTCACAGACTAAATCGTGTCCCGTCTGATCTATCACCTCGACCGCATGATGCTGGCCGGCGCGCTGGTCGTCCGCTGGATAGACGGCCTGCTTCTGCTCGTTGGCGCGCTCGGCGCTTTCGGGTTGGTACCCGGTCATTTCCTCACGACAGGGCTTTGTCTTGTTCTTTTCACCGCCTTCATCTGGCTTCGGCGCCACTGGCGCAGCCGCGACTACGTCCGGTTTATTGAATCGGCGCCCCCTGCGGTGACGCCGCAACCGCTGAAGCCTTCGGACAGCGTGCCCATCCACGCCAGCGGCTACTTCACGGTCGAAGAGAAGAACGAACGATTTACGTGGTTGCAAGGGTATTTCCGCACTTTCGCGACCCGTGAACACGCCGTGATCTGTCTCGTGCAACCGAAACGCTTTTTGCTGGCGGAGTGGCCCGAAAAGGATATCGGGATGTGGTACGTCTTCTTTTTTCCCAAGTCGGTCCGCAGTATCCGCTACGGCACAGTCAACTATGGAAGCGATACACAGACTTGCCTTGCCATTGAACACGAGATTCACATTCCCAAGCGCGGCCGCTTCAGTAGAGAGCGGACCGTTCAGGAGACTATCATCCTCGCTTCGCCTACAGAGGAAGACAGCCACCGAATCCTGGCGGACCTCCTCCATGACAAGCACGCCAAAAGGGAAGAAGCGAAGCCGGACAAGCCGCTCCAGCCAACCCCCGACCCGGCGCGCAATGGACAGGTGAAAATTCCGATAGAGTCGACTCGTCGACTGGACTGACCCGGCCCGGGCCGGGTCGAATCGCGCTGCGCATGACTTCAACTCAGTCTCGTCGCCCGTCCTGGGATGAGTACTTTCTCCAGATTGCATTCACCGTGGCCGCGCGCAGCACCTGCGATCGCGCCCACGTTGGCGCGGCAATCGTCCGCGACAGGCGCATTCTGGCTACCGGCTACAACGGCGCGCCAACCGGCCTGCCGCACTGCGATGACATCGGCCATCTGATCATTGACGGCCACTGCGTGCGCCCGCTCCACGCCGAACAGAACGCCATCATCCAGGCCGCGCTTCACGGTGTAGGCACGGCAGGCAGCATGATCTACGTAACCCACCAGCCATGCATTACTTGCGCCAAGATGATCATCAATGCCGGGATAGAAAGGGTTGTATACGTCGGCAGGTACCCGGACGAGAACAGTCGCAGCTTTCTTCGAGAGGCGGGAGTATCCCTTGTGCAGATGCCTGCCCCATAGATGATTGCGATACAACCGCCCTCAGCGGAAATTGACAGCTTGAATCTGTTGGGGTATAGTCAACTGTAACAACTGAACTGAAAAGACTATGAACCGGAATAGTAGCGCTCAGAGCGGGTTCCAGAGAGTCCCGGACAGGTGAGAACGGGATAGCAGCGCAGAGTGTGAATGGACCGGGGAGTCGGACGGCGAACAGTGGGTACAAGTTGATTTGGGGGCCGACAGGCTTGCCAGAAAGACAGAGCGCCCCCCACTAGCCGGACCCGGAGACGCCACCGTTACCAGGGCGCTGCGGCACAGGCAGGTCCGCTTTCGAGCAAGACCTACCGGCCGCGATGAGTGAGACTGGTGCAGGCATCCCTTGCGTTTCATGCAAGGGATTTTTTGTTGCCCATCATGCACGAGTCTAAACAGGGTGGCACCGCGGGCGTCTTTACAGGCCTCGTCCCCTTTGGCAGTGAATCCACACTGCCGATGGAGACGGGGCTTTTCTTTTGGCAGGGCAACCTGGCCAGGATCCGAGGGTATAGGAGAGGTCACATGGCAACCTATCGACCATCACTGGAGGAAGTACGGGAGTTTGCGGGCGCCGGCAATACGATCCCGGTGTTCCGGGAACTGCCGGCCGACCTGGAGACGCCGGTCTCGGTCTATCTGAAACTGCGGGACGGCGGCCCTTCCTTTCTGCTCGAATCGGTTGTAAAGGGGGAGCAGGTAGGCCGGTATAGCTTTCTGGGCGTTCGCCCGCCGCTGACCCTGTGCGCATCAGGCGACCGGCTGGTGATCGGCGGGGCGGAAGGCGCCGAGCTGGAACGCCGCGCAGGGGACCCGTTCGAGGCCGTTCGGAAGTTGCTGGCGGAGCGCTGCCCCGTGGAAGTCCCGGGCCTGCCTCGATTCTCGGGAGGCGCGGTCGGCTACTTCGGTTACGATACGGTGCGCTTTGTCGAGCGCCTTCCCGAAACCGCGCAGAGGAAGCTGGACATCCCCGACATGCTGCTGCTCTTCAGCGACAACCTCGTCGTCTTTGACCACGTGCAGCATAAGTTGCTGGTTATCGCCAACATGCAGACACCGGGTCAAGGCCTGGATTCGGACGAGCAGATTGAATCGGCCTACGCCGATGCGGTTGCACGCATCGATGCGATCGTCAGCGACCTGCGCCAGCCTCTTTCCCCGCCGGTGAATTCCCCAGTTGACGGCGATGCCGAGTGGAGCAGTAATTTCACCAAAGAGGAGTACGAAGAGGTTGTACGCCAGGCAAAGGAGTATATTGCGGCCGGCGATATTTTTCAGGTCGTTCCCAGCCAGCGCCTCAGCCGGCCGACAGACGCGGAACCGTTCGCGATCTATCGCGTGCTACGCATGCTGAACCCATCCCCCTATATGTACTTCCTGGAGTTCAACGGAGTTGCCGGCCTGGAAGAGAGTTGCGGAACCGACGAGCCGTTGAGGATCATTGGGTCTAGCCCGGAGATGCACGTCAGACTCGAGGACGGTCGCGCCTACTTGCACCCGATCGCCGGGACGCGCTGGCGCGGCGAAAGCGCTGCCGAAGACGACGCTCTGGCAGACGATCTGCTGAACGATCCCAAGGAGCGGGCCGAGCACGTGATGCTGGTCGATCTGGGTCGAAACGATCTGGGGCGGGTGTGCGAGTACGGCACTGTCAGAGTGCCGGAAATGATGGTGATCGAACGCTACAGCCATGTCATGCACATCGTCAGCGACGTTCAGGGGGTACTGGCGCCCGGCCACGACGCCATCAGCCTGCTCAAGGCGACCTTTCCTGCGGGCACCGTCAGCGGGGCGCCGAAGGTGCGGGCCATGGAGATCATCGAGGAGTTGGAGGGACTGCGGCGCGGGCTGTACGCCGGCGCGGTCGGTTACATCGACTACGACGGCACGATGGACACCTGCATCGCCATTCGCACGATCGTGATGCAGGGCAACACTTGCCACCTGCAGGCGGGCGGCGGCGTTGTCGCCGACAGCGATCCGACCTATGAGTGGGAGGAGACGTTGAACAAGGCCAAAGCGCTCTCCGCCGCGGTTCAGCGGGCCGAGGAGGGCTTCGACAACTAAGAGTGCGCCAGCGCCAATTATCATGCCAATTATCAAAGGACCTTTTTGCAAATACGGGAGGGAGAAATGACACAGAAGAGGCGGATTCTCACAGGCGACCGTCCAACGGGCAAGCTGCACCTGGGCCACTACGTGGGCAGTTTACAGTACCGGCTGGCGTTCCAGGAGGACTATGAGTGCTTTTTCATCATCGCCGATCTCCACATGCTGACTACGAAGCCAACCAAGGAGGACATTGCACAGATCGGGGAAAATGCGCGCGAGATTGTGCTCGACCACCTTGCCATCGGAATCGACCCGTCCAAGACTTCGTTCTATCTGCAGTCGGCCGTACACGAGATCTATGAAATGCACCTGATTCTCAGCGGCATGGTGACGGTTGAGCGCCTGCAACAGCTGCCCACGATAAAGGATATGGCCGCGGCGGCCGACATGGATCAGATGCCCTATAACCTGCTCGGGTACCCTGTATTGCAGGCGGCGGACATTCTGATGCCGCGCGCGCACCTGGTGCCGGTAGGCAAGGACAACGAGTCACACATAGAGATCAGCCGGCAGATTGCGCGCCGCTTCAACAACGCATACTCCGAAGTCTTTCCTTTGCCGGACGCATATATCGTCGGCGGCACACTCGTTGGCACTGACGGCCAGGCCAAGATGAGCAAGAGCCTAGGCAATGCAGTTCTGCTCAGCGACGACTCGGCCACGGTCAGAAAAGGGGTGATGAGCATGTACACGGACCCCAACCGCATTCGCGCCGACATTCCCGGCACGGTCGAAGGAAACCCGGTTTTCAGCTATCACGACACTTTTAATCCCGATAAGGAGGAGGTGGAAGACCTGAAGAGCCGGTACAGAGAGGGGGCCGTCGGCGACGTGGAGGTGAAGACGAAACTCTACAACGCCCTGGAAAACTTCCTCGAACCGATCCGTGAACGGCGAGCTTACTACGCCGAACAGACAGGCTTCGCCGACCAGTTGATCTACGAAGGCACGCAGCGGGCACAGGAAGAGGCCCGAAATACGCTAATGGAAATGAAGAAGGCAATGGGACTTACCGGCGTGTGGAATCGAATTCGCCGCTCGAATGAGCGCCGCCAAAAGAGGCTCGCAAAGGCGTAGACCGGGACTTTGGAGAAAGGAGCGGGGCAATGATCGCGGTCATCGACAATTATGATAGCTTCACATACAATCTGGTTCAGTTCCTGGGTGAAATCGTCAATGAGACCCCTTTGACCGGCGGCGAGGAGGCAAACCGCATTCAGGTATGGCGGAACGATGCCATCGACATCGGGGAACTTGCCGAGAAACGGCCCAACCACATTATTATCAGCCCCGGGCCGGGCACACCGAAACAGGACAGCGGCGTCAGTAATGACGTAATCCGTCATATGGGCGACCGCACGCCAATTCTTGGCGTCTGTCTCGGTCAACAGTGCATCGGCCACGTTCATGGCGGCAGTGTTGAGCGGGCGCCGCGGTTGATGCACGGCAAGGTAAGCCCGATTCATCACAAGGGCACGACTCTGTTTCAGGGGATTCCAAGCCCGTTTACCGCCACCCGCTACCACAGTCTGATCGTGGAGGAGCCGCTGCCGGCAGAATTGGAAGCCACAGCCCACACGGTCGAGGGCGAGTTGATGGGTGTGCAGCACCGGTCCAAGCCCATTTTCGGCGTGCAATTTCACCCGGAAAGCATTCTGACGCAGTATGGGCACGACCTGTTGCGAAACTTTCTGAACGTTTGACAGGCGTCAATGGAATGAGTGCGTGGACACAGGCCGTACATGGCTACCTGACCGGCTCCACCTCCAGCGGCTTTCGAAATCAGGAGGTGACCATCAGGAATCACTGGCAGGGGCGCGACAATCTGCTCTGGCGAGTACAGTGCGGGAACGGCGCCGATGCCGTCTTCAAAATGTTTTTGGACGCCGGTCAGGCTCGTTGCCGGCGGCAGTTCAGCGGGCAGGAGCAGTTTGCAGGCGCCGGTCTGGCGCCGGAGCCGCTCTGGTATGATCGATATCCCCCCGGACTGCCTCGCCAGATTCTGGTCTACCGCTGGGCGGACGGTGAGTCCCTGGCGCTTGCAGACTCCCGTCATCGCATCGCTCACGCAGATGCAGCGGCCAGGGTCCACAGCGCCAACAGTGACGACATGCAGCGGTTCAGCCCACACCCCTTCAATCTGCTTACATTCTGGCAGATATGGCAGGCGGGAGAGGCCCCGCTGCGCGAGTGGGTATCTGCAGCTCCGGCGCCTTTATTGTCTGAGTATCTCTCATCGCTTTGGGCGGCCGCCCACCGGCTGATGGACAGGGCGCTGCCTCGGTTCGGAGAGACAGCTCCCTCGCCTATCCATGGTGACTTGACGGCCGACAATGCACTGTTTCACGAAGGCCGGGCCTTGCTGGTTGACTGGGAGTTTTTTGGGTTGGGCGACCCGGCCCAGGAGATCGCCCGCTTTCTCTTTTTTGGGGGAGACGAATGGTCCGAAGAGGGCCGCGCCGGGTGGCGGGAACACTATGCTTATTCCAATAGCGATCCCAGCATGCCGGATCGAGTCGACATTTACTTGCGGTTGTTCAGTTTTCAGGCGGTGACCTATTTGCTGAATGGTATTCGCCAAAGGGCCATACCGCCGGCGGCCGACACAGATCCGGATGCGGAGAGTACGGAGTATCTTTCCTTTCTCAACAGCGCGATGACGGTTGCTTTGCACCGCTCAGTGACGTTGTGGGGGCTGTCCCCACTGGGAGAGGGAGACAGCGAATTGCTGGCAGGCGAGATTGAGTTCCTGACCGGCAGCCGGTTGCAGGCCATGTAGCTGACGGCGACTTCCGGCACAGCGGGTCAGGATCGATTGTCTGGAGAAATTGTCTGAAGAGACAGTGTAGAAGCTGGACATGACAGGAGATATGCTCATGGCGTCACCTATAGTTGAATCACTGGAATCGATTTTCGCAGGCCAAGGCCTCGACGCCGACGCGGCCGACGCGGCGATGACACAGATCATGGGCGGCGAGGCGACTGATGCCCAGATCGGCGCGTTTCTGGCGGCGCTGCGCATGAAGGGAGAGAGCGTAGCCGAAATTACAGGCTGCGCCCGGGCGATGAAGCGCGTCGCAGTGCAGGTGCGGCCGAATCTCGGCGGCCAGCGCCTGCTGGACACTTGCGGAACGGGCGGCGATCAGACGGGCACCTTCAACATCAGTACCACCGTCGCTTTCGTCGTTGCCGGGGCCGGCGAAAGAGTCGCCAAGCACGGCAACCGGTCCGCGAGCAGTCAGTGCGGCAGCGCCGACGTGCTCGAGGAAATGGGCGTCCAATTGGACCTGGGCCCGGAACAGGTTGCGGAGTGCATCGAGGACGTTGGCATCGGCTTCTTGTTCGCGCCTCTTTACCATCCGGCAATGAGGTTCGCCATCGGGCCGCGCAGGGAGCTGGCGACCCGCACCGTCTTCAATTTCCTCGGTCCGCTGACAAACCCTGCCAACGCCACGCACCAGGTGATCGGCGTACCCAGCCCCAGTCTCACTTCGCGGATGGCGGAGGTCCTGGGACAGATGGGCAGCACAGCCGCCTTTGTCGTCCACGGAACGACCGACGATGGGCGCGGTGTGGACGAGCTCACGAATACCGGCGTCAATCGGATCAGCCATTTACGCGATGGTGAGGTCCGGGAAAGTGAGTTATCGGCGACGGATCTCGGGCTTTCGCCGGCATCACTCGACGATCTGGTTGGGGGAGACGCAGCCACAAACGCGGCCATCACCCGGGGAATCCTCAGTGGTGAACTGCGCGGCGCTAAGCGGGATGTGGTACTATTGAATGCGGCAGCAGCTCTGGCGACCGAAAACAGTGACTGGGAGGCCGGACTGTCCGCAGCTGCGCAATCGATCGACAGCGGCGCAGCACAGAGCTCGCTCGATGCGTTTATAGAGAAGACGCAAAGTTTCAGAGGCAGCCAGTAAGACAATGGCCAGATATTCTCAGTTGCAAATCAGTAAACATAAGGGGCAGGTCCTGGACAGGATCATGTCCTGGAAGCGCGAGGAGGTGGCGCGTCAGATGGAGGACGTGCCACTGGCTCAACTCAAGGCCCTTGCGCTGGTGGCCGAGCCGCCTCTGGATTTCGCGGCCGCACTCACCGCCGAGGCCGGCGCCAGCCTAATCGCCGAAGTCAAGCGTGCAAGCCCCTCCAAGGGGTTGATCGCCCGGGACTGGTCGCCGACAGCGATTGCCGAAACATACGCCGCCTGCGGGGCCGCCGCAATTTCCTGTTTGACCGACGCTCGCTTTTTCCAGGGAAGAGTTGCCTATCTGGCTGAAATCGTCGAGCATCTGCGCGCAAGCAACCTGTCCACGCCGTTGCTGCGCAAGGAGTTCATCTACCATCCCTACCAGGTGTACGAGGCCCGCGCGGCGGGGGCGGACGCACTGTTGCTGATCGTTGGCGTGTTGGGGGACACCGACCTGCGCGAGCTGCTCCGCCTGACGAATCAACTGGGCATGAGCGCGCTGGTGGAGGTCCACGACGAGGAGGAATTGGAGCGGGCGCTGGCGGCGGAGTCCCGGATCATCGGCGTCAATAACCGGAATCTGAAGACGTTTGACGTGGATATCGAAACGACCGCCAGGTTGCGAAAACTGATTCCCACCGACATTATCGTGGTCGGCGAGAGCGGCATCCGCAATGCGAACGATGTGAGGCGCATGGCTGAGATGGGCTGCGATGCCATTCTCGTGGGTGAGAGCTTTTGCAAGTTGCCGCAGTCAGAGCGGGGCGCGCTTGTACGCGAATTCGCCCTCGCGGGCAAACCATAGCGGCAAAGGCCATTCGCTGGCAATTCTGTATGTTCAGGGTATTCGAACAATGACGCACGTAAAGATCTGCGGTATCACCAGCTTTGAAGACGGCGTGTGCGCTGCCAGCGCCGGCGCGGATTTTCTGGGCTTCATCTTTTTCAGAAAGTCTCCCCGCTACGTCGAGCCGGAGGCAGCCGGAGCGATCACTTCAAGATTGAAGGCGCATCTTTCCAGTTCGATGACGCGCCCGGCTTCCGGCCTGGAATATAGTCGATTGCCCCGCTTTATCGGCGTCTTCGTAAATGAACCGCTGGCCGGAGTTGAAGAAACGATGCGAGCCGCCAACCTGGATTTCGCCCAGTTGCACGGGGATGAGCCCCCTGCGATGCTGGAGGCCCTCCAGGGGTCCGGATTCAAAGCGTTGCGTCCAACCAGCGCCGCCGAAGCCGAAATCGAAGCCGAATGGTACGCAGAGTTGGGTCCGGACAGCGGTCCGCAGCTTCTTATCGACGCCTACGACCCCAATGCGTATGGGGGTACAGGCAAGAAGGCCGACTGGAACGCAGCCGCCGGCATTGCGAAAACCTGCTCACGACTGGTCCTGGCGGGCGGCCTCACCCCGGATAATGTCGGGGCGGCCGTGGAGGCCGTACGGCCGTGGGCAGTTGACGTGAGCAGCGGCGTCGAGATCGAGCCGGGACGAAAAGACCCAGACAAGGTACGTGCATTTGTTTCTTCCGCCAAAGGCCCTGGCTGGCAGACGACGGCTGCGAACGCCGAATGAGGGATTGAAGCATGGAGATTCTGGGGGGACCCCTTTTTGCCGTTGCCGGCGCCGGTGAATCGCACGGACCGGGAGTAACGACCATTGTATTCGGTTGCCCTGCCGGGCTTCGCATTCGTCGAGACGAGGTGCAGAGGTACCTGGACAGGCGCCGTCCCGGCAGCAACCGTCACGGCACACCGCGTCAGGAGGCCGACAGGGTTGTGCTGCTCTCCGGTCTATATGCTGAAGGCGAGATCGACCAGTTGCTGTCCGGCCCCGCGATATCAGTTGGCGGCGGGGCCGATTCCGCCACCGAAAGCTACGAAGAAGGATACGCAACGGGCGAGCCGATCGCCGCACTGGTCCTCTCCACATCACAACGCTCGCGCCACTACGAACAGTTTGCCGGACCCCGCGGCGAGGTACGTCCGGGCCACACCGACCTGGTAAAGTATCACAAGTCTCAGGGCTTCATTGACATTCGCGGCGGAGGGCGTTCCAGTTACCGCTCGACGATTTCGGATGTTATCGGCGGGGCGGTCGCCCGCATCTTTCTGAGAGAGCAGTTCGGCACTGTGGTCCTGTCATCCATCTCACAGGTCGGGCCGCTTCGCACGAATCTGAGCCTGGCACAGCATTTCGAGAGCGTCAGGCGGAAGCAGGACGCACAGCCGGTCACACCGGGACAGATTGCGGCGGTGGAGGACAGGCTCGACGAGGCCGAGATTCGTTCGCTCGATGCCGAGTTCGCGCAGGAGGCGGGTGAGCTGATCAAACGCACGCGCGTCGAGGGAGATTCACTGGGCGCGGCGGTTGAGGTTGTGGCCGTCAACCCGCCTTCGCTTGTGGGCGAGCCCCTCTATCAGAGTCTCAAGGTGCGGTTAATGGGGGCGCTGGGAGGGTTAAACGCGGTGCAGTCGTGTGAGATAGGCGACGGAGCGCAGGTCATTACCCGCAGGGGCAGCGAGAATAACGATCCCATTCGCAGCAGCGGCTATCAGGCCAACAGCCATGGCGGGCTGATAGGCGGCGTGACGACCGGTTCACCGCTGGTATGCCGGGTCGGTTTCAAGCCCACCTCAACCATTCTCAAGAGGCAGAATTCGGTGCGCAAAAATATGGAAGAGATTGACTTTGCGCTGGAAAAGGGGCGGCACGACCCCTGCGTTGGCGTACGCGCCGGTGTAACGCTGGAGTCCCGCTTAGCGATAGAACTGATGAACGCTGTCCTGATGCACCAGTCCGGACGAGTGGACGGGAAGAACTTCAGGTTGTTCTGAATTGGAGTCAACAGAGTGGAAAACGCCCACGCTTCAGCGGCCGCGCAGTCAATGGAAAGTCCCGTGGCCGACGGCTGCAACCTCACGATTACCGGCTTCATGGGTACGGGCAAGACAACCGTAGGCCGCATCCTGGCCGATCGCATGGGCCGCCGGCTCGTCGACATGGATGAGCGCATTGAGGCGGAGTTTGGGAAGCCGATAGCCGAGATATTCGCCGACGACGGCGAGGAGCTGTTTCGTCAAGCGGAGGCGCGGCTCTGCCAAACACTCGCCGGAGAGACCGGCCTGGTGATTGCAACCGGCGGGGGCACGCTTGTCAGCGATGACAACCGGCAAACATTGGAAGCAAGCGGTCCCGTGGTCTGCCTGACGGCCGGAGCCGACACCGTCCTTGAGCGCGTGGAGACGTTTGAAGACCGCCCGCTTCTGCCCGGTGACCGGGAAGAAAAAAGACGCAACATAGAGAGTCTGCTCCTGAGCCGCCGCGATGCCTATGGGAGGATTCCCCTGCGAGTGCCGACGGACGGCGTCGAACCGGAGACCGTTGCAGAGCGCGTTCTCGACACTCTGGCAGGCAACAATGAGGTCGCTGAGATGACCCGCATCACGGTGCCCACGCCGGAAGGGCACTACCACATCTGTATTGGCGAAGGCATCCTTGTGCAAGCGGGCCGTCTCCTTTCCAATCGAGCGGTGGCCAAAGGGAAGGCCGCGATCGTTTCGAACGCTGACATCGCCGAACATTACGCCGACATCGTGAGCAGGAGCCTGAAGGATGCGGGCTACACGCCGGTCTTGTGTCTTGTTCCCGAAGGGGAAGAGCACAAGACGCTGACTACAGTTCATAGCCTGTATGATCAGTTTGTGGCTGCGGAGCTTGACCGGAAAAGCCCGATTATCGGGCTGGGGGGCGGTGTTATCGGCGATATGGCCGGATTCGCGGCAGCCACTTACTTGCGCGGCGCTCCTTTCGTTCAGATTCCGACATCTCTGCTATCGATGGTGGATGCCTCGGTCGGCGGCAAGACAGCCGTAGACCTACCGCAGGGCAAGAATCTTGTCGGCGCGTTCAAGCAGCCCGTTGTCGTGATAATCGATCCGGAGGTTCTCGCGGGACTTCCTGCGGCCGAGTTCCGGTCGGGGCTGGCAGAGATCGTAAAGCACGGCATCCTGGGCGACCCTGATCTGTTCCGCCAGCTGGAAGGTCAGGGCCCGGCGAATCTGACGCAGATGATCGCCGATGCCGTGCGGGTGAAGGTGGACGTTGTAATAGAGGACCCGTTTGAGAGGGGGCGGCGGGCGACGCTCAACCTGGGACACACATTTGGCCATGCCATCGAACAGGTAAGCGGCTATTCTTTGCGGCACGGAGAGGCGGTTGCCGTCGGGACCGTGGCCGCCGCCCGTATGGCAGTGGCGCTAAATCGCTGCGACGCTCAGACCGCAAGCCGCATCGAGAACTGCCTGGCGCGGCTGGAGTTGCCCACGAGTGCCAGCGGGCTCGACCTGAACGATGTATACGCCATGATGTTCAAGGACAAGAAGAGAAGCGGCAGGATGCTGAGATTCATCATTCCCCAGGCAATTGGCGATGTGGTTATCATCGACGACCCGGGTGAGCAGTTTGTACAAGAAGCTCTTGCCTCAGTGCTGACATAAGGAACCCGGCTTGCCTGTGCCGGGGTACGGCCCCGAAAAAACGTGGATTCCGAATCTTTTCACTGTACAAAATAGAGACCAATGACGAAAATCCTGGTGCTCCATGGCCCCAATCTGAATCTGTTGGGCACGCGCGAACGTTCGATCTACGGCAACGTAACCCTGGAAACAATCGACAGGGAGCTTGTTGCCGCCGCCGGCACAGACAATGAGGTTCGCACTTTTCAAAGCAACTTTGAAGGCGGGCTGATCGACGAAATTCACGGCGCCCGTTCCTGGGCCGACGGACTGCTGATGAATCCCGGCGCGTTCACTCACTATTCATACGCCATACGCGACGCGGTGGCCGGAGTAGCCCTGCCTACGGTCGAAGTCCACCTGAGCAACGTCCACAGCCGCGAGGCGTTCCGCCACCGGTCCGTAATTGCACCGGTCTGCGTTGGTCAGATCAGCGGTTTTGGCTGGCGCAGTTATTTGCTTGGATTGCAAGGGCTCCTGTCTTACATTTCCGAAAATCGGAGCGACTGAAGTGCGCGGGGTGTTTCACCTGTGCAGAGCAGAAGCCGCTTCGGCAAAGTTCGCGCAATCTTTCTCTTTCGTTTCTGATGTCCCAATATCGTTGGCGCCTTTTCTGGACGCTCTCCCTTCTATTGGTATTAATGCTGACGGCCGTCCTGGTCATGGCATACGGTCAACCTGGCTCCACGGCGCCGCTACTCTCCTCGACCGTCCGCTCAGACCTTGATCCAATGGTTGAGACGCTGCCGGCAGCTGCCCCTACTGCTGAATCGTTCGCTGACTCAACCGTAAATCCCCAGTCCACTTCACGAGCTCTGGCCGGCACGGTCGAGTTGTGGCACAGCTGGGCAGGCAAGGACGGGGACGCCCTGGCGGCCATCGTGGACCGTTTCCACCAGACAAATCCGAATATACAGGTAGAAACAGTGTTTGTGGATTACGGCGATCTGGCCCACTCCTATACGGAGGCTGTAAAGGGCGGTGAGGGCCCGGACCTGATACTGGCGCCCGGTTGGTGGCTGCGGGAGCTGGCGGCTGCGAACGCTCTCTTGCCAATCGACAGTCTAGTAACGTCGCAGGAACGTTTGCAGTTCATTCCGGCATCTATAGAAAACATGGTATGGGAAGGAATGTTGTATGGTCTGCCGACAAATTACGAACTTGTGGCGCTCTACTTCAACCGGCGGTTGCTGGATGAAAGTAACCTGCCGAGCACAGTGGACGATCTGATCGATCTGGCACTGGAGTCCCCCTTTCAGGGCGCCGGCATATACTCGAACTTTTATCACCTCGTATGGGGCTTGGCCGCCTACGGAGGCGATCTCTTCGACGCAGATGGCCGCGTTATTCTCGAACAGTCGCCGGGGACGGCAGAGTTTCTGATTTGGCTGAAAAAGGCCGACGGTACACCCGGTATCTTTGTTTCTCTCGACTATGGGATGCTGATGGAGCGCTTCAAAAAGGAGGAGTTCGCTCTCTTCATAGACGGCCCGTGGAGCCTCGGCGAGTTGCGGCAAACGTTTGGGAGAGACCTGGGCGTGTCCACGTTGCCAGCCGGACGGTCAGGGCCGGCCCGCCCCTGGTTGAGCGCAGACGGCGTATTTCTGAATCCGACCAGTACCACCGACCAGCAGGAGCTTGCCCTGACAGTTGCCCGGCATTTGACGAACGCCGGAAGCGGTTCACTGGTCGCTCAAATCGCAGGCCGCCTGCCCGCGAACAAGGACGCGGACTTGAATGGAACGCCACTGCTGGCCGGATTTGCAGTGCAGGCGGGAAATGCGATTCCTCAGCCCCACTACTCAGAGTTAGACGAAGTCTGGGGCTATGCTACCGACATGATCACGCAGGTTCTGCGCGGCTCAGCGACGCCTGAGGAGGCTGTACTTGAGGCTTCGACACTCATCAATGAAGCGAATGGCAAGTAGGCCAACTGAAAGACTCTGATCTTGAAGACCCGATTATCATTGGAGACCCGCCCACAAGGTATTGTTGCCGGCCTTTACGACAGGCTGCCTTTCCCCAACGTCGGTCCGGTGCAGGAAGTCGCGTTTGACCTGGGAATCAGCGCGCACGATGGTGATGTTCAACTGCAGGGGCTGGTCTTTCAGGGCTACAGCGGGCACCAACTGCTGTTCGAGCAGCGATGGTCGGCAGGCGTCATC
This sequence comes from Caldilineaceae bacterium, assembly GCA_022821545.1. Classification (GTDB taxonomy): domain Bacteria; phylum Chloroflexota; class Anaerolineae; order Caldilineales; family Caldilineaceae; genus Bin5. The sequence continues at coordinate 43,014 of JAJEDJ010000042.1, read as the reverse complement.
CGTCAACGTACAGGCGAGGACGACCTGGCGATCGCTGCCAACACCGGGTTGGCCGTCCGTAGTCTACAGTTTCTCCTGCACGCGTACGAACGGCTCACCTACATCGAAGTCACTGCCATCGGCAGGTCCCTGGCGACGGCAGGATCCGGCGATGTTGGACAGCGAGTTCAGGTCCACTGCCAGTCACCCGTAAGCTATCATGAGCAGCTGACCGATTTCTACTTTCCGTTGACAGGGGCCTGGTGGGCAGTGCAGGCGGGCGATTGGAGCGACTTCCACAAAACGGAGGTTTACAGCCAGCCATTCGCCGTGGATTTTATGAAGTTGGGGCCGGAGGGGCGTACACATCAGGGCAATGGCCGCGCACTCTCCGACCATTACAGCTGGCATCAGCCGGTCTATGCCGCGGCAGGGGGGAAAGTGGCCTACGCCTGTTTCGATATGCCGGATATGGCGCCCGGCGCGATTCCCGACCAGGCTATCATGCGCGGCGATATGCGGCGCCTGCTGGGTAACGCCGTCGCAGTCAGTCACGCCAATGGGGAGTTCAGCTACTACGCACATCTGCAGCAGGCCAGTTTGCAGGTTAACGAAGGAGAAATGATAAGGAGAGGGGCTCTTTTGGGAAGAGTTGGAAACAGCGGCAATTCGCCGGGACCGCACCTTCACTTTCATGTAATGAACGGCCCCAACCTTTTCATCGACCAGGGATTGCCATTCCAGTTCAGTCACTTTGAAGCTGGCGGCCAGTACTTTCCCGAACCGATGACGATTCCCACTCGAATGATTGTTATCGGGCCGGAAAGGGCGTAAAGGAAGAGATGACGAACGTAAGGACGCTCCCCAGTTCGACATACGGCAACGACAGGAACGCACTTGTGAAATGAATGACATCTCAACGAATGGCAAAGGGCCTGGTGAATCCCCGCTTCAGTACCGCCTGGATGACGAACAGTATGAGGAACTGGTTGACATTGTCGCCGGCGAAAGAGTGATGGGACTGGCTTTGTGGGAAGAGTCGATTAGCGATGAAGGCGGCAGGAGACCATCGCCGGAGCAGCGCGAACTGTTTGACCTCGACCTCTACCTGGAAAACAAACTGCTGCTGGCATTGTATGGAACAGCGCTGTATACTGATCCTGAAAGCGATCCTTTGCGCGGCTGGCAGCAGGCTGGTAAAATAGTGCAAACCTTAATCAACCAGGGAATCTGGCTGGACGAAATCGCGGCAACTGAAGAAGATGCGTTGGTACTTATCCTGAGCCGCAATCATTTGCCGCAACTGTACCTGAACGTGAGTGGCTGGACTGTCGAGGAGTGGGAGAAGCTGCCCGGCGAGCAGTGACCTTCGACCAAGGGCAGGTGGACAGTCAAGCTGCCAGTTAAACTCCGTTCTTGATGGAATGGGACGTTGCGTATAAGCATCAGCGCTCTTGCCCCTTTACTGGCAGGGACGTTGTAAAGAACAGGTTGTTACGACCCGACCCAGGAGGACTCACGATGACAATTCTAACTGCCACAAGCGTCGCCCAGACCAACACGGAACGCTGGAGGGCGTCGCTTTACGCTGCGCTGGCGGCGGCGGTCGTGTCCCTCCTGATGGTTCTGCTTAGAGGCGTACCTGTCGTGGGGGCCTTGCTGGGAATCGTGATTGGAGCGGCGCCAATCGTCGGCTATGACTTTGCCCGGGGCGCGCTCGGCGAAAGCTGGCGGCCCGTTATCGCCGGGTTGATCGGCAACATTTTCTTTATCATCGGTGTTGTTTTTCACGGAGTCTTCGCAGAAGACTTTGGCTTTGTCGTCGGAGGGCTGGTAATAAGTATCCTCACGGCGATATTGTGGCCGATTGTCGTAGGCGCGTTGAGCCCAAATCAGTCGATCTGGAAGCTCCTCCTCGCCAGCATAATCGGGCTTGTTCTTGGCTATATCCTGGCATTCGTCGTCGCCGGCCAGGATCCGACCAGCTGGCCCGGACTTGCGGCGATTCTGTTCTGGGCCGTTTGGGGCGGTACGGTAGGCGCGGCATTGAGCGCGTGGAGCAAGTAGAAAGCGAATTGAAGCGCAAGAGTGCTGCGCGTCATATGAAATGAAGAAACTGGTTCAGCGGGCGGGTAACAGCGCCCGCTGATTCAATTCTGGACGTTTTGACGCAGAGAATTCATAAGAACTCATACCCTCTACGGCCCCGAATCCTGCAGTAGACGGTCAGACCGGTTTGGCTTATGTATCGCGACGCGACTACGCTTGAAGAAATCTACCGTCTGGCATTGCCGCAAGGATCGCGGATTCTGTTTGGGGAAGGGCTGCTGAACAGGCCTGTCAGTTGGGCTTGCAGCCTGCGCCCCAGCCCACCGGCATTCCCCAACCTCGAAGGGGAAGAACTGGCACTGATCGACGTCGACGATCTGCACCAATTCAACCCTCAGATGCGTTTGGACCGGGTCGTGAACAGCCTGCACCAGGCGCGTATCTCCGCGATTGGCGTGCTGGGTGAAGTACCGCGTGACGCGGTCGCCGTCGCCGAGCAGAATCAGGTTCCGCTCATCGCCCTTCCGAACTCCGAGCCCCTCCTGTCAGTGGAACGCACTGTGATCCGTCTGATCGTGGACCGCGGCGGTTACCTTGCCACCAAGGCCGCCGACTTGCAGCGGGAACTGACACAGATCGAACTGGACGGCGGCGGCATGGGGATGATGGCCGAGCTTCTGGCGAACTTCTCCGAACAGCCTGTACTCTTTCTGAAAGATGACGGAACGCCAATCGCATTCGCCGGTCTTGAAGAACTTACAGAGCAGCACAAACGGCGTGTGCTGGCGTCTATGCCAAGCCGTACAACTCTGCGAAGCTGGCTGGCCGCCAAGTCCGGTACGGAGCCGGCCGAAAGCACGGAGCTGACCGGCATTCTCCCCATCGATAGCAAGCATCGGTACCGCGAAACGGTCGTCAGCCCTGTCATTGTCGCAGAGCGAGTCGAAGGATACTGCCTCCTGCTGCGGTCGGATTCCAGCACGTCTGAGGAAATCTCCACTGTCGAAAGGCTTGCAGTACTTCAGGGAGCGGGCGCGGCTGCCCTGGCCTGGAGCCGGGAGCAGGCGGTTGGGGCAGTCGAAGAAAAGATGAGGGCCGTCTTTTTGGACGAGCTGCTGGCAACGGAAATTGCCGACGAGGACGCGTGGATTCAGCGGGGGCATTCGCTTGGCTTTGATCTGACCAGGCCCCACACGGCCTGGCTGATCCAGGCAGAAGGCATCCAGGACTGGCCGAACGCGCTGCGCCAGTATTTGGCGGCGAAACAGGATCCAATCCTGCTATCTGTCCGCGCTGAAGCTGCGCTGCTTTTCTGGCCGTGCGACAATCCCAAGAGCGGCCGGGAATTCAAATCGATTGCAAACGGCCTGGTAGAGGACTTCACGTCGACTTTCCAGAGGGCTTCGCTGGTCGTCGGGATCGGTCGCCCGGCCGCCTCCGTGCGGGAATGGCTGCGCAGTCTGGATCAGGCTCGTGAGAGCTGGAGAATGGGTTGTTCCTGGCAGGCCTCACCGGTGACCTATTTCGGGGACCTGGGCTTATATCAACTGCTGACCGGGTTGGGTGGAAGCGGGGAGGCGAACCGCTTCTTCCGAAAAACGGTAGAACCGCTGATCTCGCATGACGAAGAGCACAATGCCGAATTGGTAGAGACGCTGGAGGCCTTTTTTGCCTGCCACGGCAATCTAAGTCAGACCGCTGCCTCGCTGCATATCCACCGCAATACACTGACCTACCGCTTGCAGCGCATCTCCGCCATCACCCGGATGGACTTGAACGATGCTGACGCGCGTTTTTCACTTCAACTTGGCCTCAAGTTGCGCCCTGTGATGCAGAACCGTTTGCACTAGGCAGCGGGCGGCAAAGCTCATTCCTCGTCCTACCCGTCTAGCCTCCGCGGCTGCCGGCCGCCAGCTGCTCTGCCAGACTACGCACGGCGTCGACTCCCGCTTCGGAGCCGGCGGCTTTCACCAACGCCGAACCGACGATAACACCGTCGACGATCTCGGACACCTTTGCAGCCTGCGGGCCGGTACTGATACCAAAGCCGACCGCCAAGGGCAGATCGGTGTGGCGACGAACTCGCTCAACAAAGGCAGGCAGACCTGGCGGCAGTTCAGCGCGGGCGCCGGTAATTCCGGTTACGCTCACGAGATAGATAAACCCGGTGGCGTGCCGTGCCACCGACTTGATGCGGTCTTCGGTGCTGGTCGGAGCCAGCATGTAAACGGTAGCCAGACCGGCCGCGCGGCAGGCGGGCTCTAAGAGTTCCGACTCTCCCGGCGGCAGATCGGGGACGATCAGGCCGTCGATGCCCGCTTTGGCAGCAGCATTTGCAAAGCGTTCTTCGCCGAAAGCAAGAATGGGATTGTAGTAGCTCATGGCGCAGAAAGGCGTGTCAACGCCCTGGTCACGCAGCTCGCGCGCCATCTGGAGGCAATCGGCCACTGTTGTGCCGCCAACAAGCGCCGCATATGTGGCGGTCTGAACTGTCGGACCATCGGCAAGCGGATCGCTGTGGGGAATGCCGAATTCGACGAGGTCTGCGCCGGCTTCCGCCAAGACAGCGATTATTTCCAGAGATTTCTGCCGGGTAGGATAACCCATGGCATGGTAGGGCATGAAGGCGGCGACGCCAGCCTTTTTCAGTTTGCGAAAAACCTGCTCGATTCGTTCGACTCCCCTCATCTTTCACCTCTCGGCCAAAGCTTGCCCATCTATATGTCTCCTCCGATTGTCTGCATGACCGTGCCCAAATCCTTGTCGCCTCGCCCGCTGAGATTGACCAGTATCACCTGATCTTCGGCCATCTGCGGCGCGAGTTCCAACACATAACCGATCGCATGTGCGCTTTCCAAGGCAGGGATGATCCCTTCCAGTTCGCACAGCGCTTTGAACCCTTTAAGCGTCTGCGCATCCGTACAGTATGTGTATTCGGAGCGTCCTACATCTCGAAGCCAGGCGTGCTCCGGCCCCACGCTGGCGTAATCCAGGCCGGCGGAAATCGAATGGGTCAGGGCAATTTGTCCATCACCGTCCTGGAGGACGTAGCTCTTGGTGCCCTGCAATACGCCGAGCCGTCCCCGTTCAGGATCTGCGAAACGAGCGGCGTGGGCGCCGTCTTCGATCCCGTGTCCGCCTGCCTCGACACCGATGAGCCGCACACTCTCCTCCTCGAGGAAGGGATGGAATATGCCGATGGCGTTGCTGCCTCCTCCAACGCAGGCCACGATAGCGTCGGGCAGCCGGCCCGGGCCGCCTTCAGCAGGATCCTGCATCTGGCTGTGGGCCTCCAGACCAATGATCGATTGGAAGTCTCGCACCATGGCAGGATAGGGATGGGGACCAAGCGCGCTTCCCAGAAGGTAGTGTGTGGACTCTACGTTTGTAACCCAATCGCGGATGGCCTCGTTGATGGCGTCTTTGAGCGTCTGCGAACCGCTTTCGACCGCGCGCACCTCAGTGCCGAGGAGCTGCATGCGAAAGACGTTCGGCTTCTGGCGCTCCATGTCGACCGTGCCCATGTAGACGATACAGCCGATTCCCAGGAGCGCAGCAGCGGTGGCGGTGGCGACACCGTGCTGGCCGGCGCCGGTTTCCGCCACGATGCGCGTCTTGCCCATCTTGCGTTTCATCAACAGCGCCTGGCCCAAGGCATTGTTTATCTTGTGGGCGCCGGAGTGAGCAAGATCTTCACGTTTCAGATAGATGCGGGCGCCGCCCAACTCTTCGCTTAAGCGGCGGGCATAGGTGAGCGGCGTCGGACGGCCAACGTAGGTATGCTGCAAATGGGCCAGTTCCGCCATGAACGCTTTATCAACGCGGGCGTTAAGGTATGCTTCTTCCAGTTCATCCAGCGCCGGCATGAGTGTCTCGGGCACATATTTGCCTCCGTACGGTCCGAAACGCCCGGTCTCGTCCGGAACGGCGCCGAAGTTGACAGCTGTGGTTGTGGTGGAAAGGGTCATCAGTTCCTCGCATTCGGTCTGGCGACGGGCGCCCATCCGTCCGTCATCTGCGCTCGAAAACAGTATTTGTTGCCTGTTGCATTACAGCCACAGGCGCGGATTCGCCGGTCCACTTTTCCCAGGCAATTGCGCCCTGGTAGACGAGCATTCCCAGGCCGCCTACGGCGGTAGCCCCATCGGTGGCGGCCAGTTGCAGCAGTCGCGTCATGGCCGGATTGTAGACCAGGTCGTAAACGATCTGTTCCTCGCGGAATTCGACATTTTCCTCCCAGGGCAAACCTTCGATGCGCGGCTCCATGCCCAGCGACGTGCAGTTGACGATCAGATCCGCGTCCTGGGCGCTGCCTGTCACATCATCAGGGAAGGCGGCACTGCCGATATTTGTCTCCGGAAAGTAAGATTGCATCGTTTCAGCCAGTTCGACAGCCTTCGAGACGGTGCGGTTGAGGATCATCACACTTTTCACACCGGCTTCGGCCAGACCGTACACGACTGCCCTCGAAGAGCCACCGGCGCCTATCACCAGCGCCCGCTTGCCGGCAGGCTCTACGTTGTGAGCTTGCAGGTCGGCGATAAATCCGGCGCCGTCAGTATTGTCTCCGGTAAGCTGGCCATCTTCTTCGACGACAATTGTATTCACCGCGCCGATTGCCTCGGCCGCGGGGGTCCAATGTTGCAGATGGGGCATGACAGACTGTTTGTGGGGCACAGTCACGTTTACGCCCCTCAATCCGAGTGCGGGCAACGCGGCGACGGCCTCCGGCACCCTTTCCGGCGGGACGGAGAAAGCCAGGTAGCGCCAGTTCATCTGACGCGCAACAAAGGCGGCGTTGTGCATCTGCGGACTGATGGAATGTGTAACCGGCCAACCGAACAGGCCGACGAGTGTGGTCGCAGCATTTATGTCGGTTGAAAACAGTTCTAAATCGGCCTCCCTTGAACGGGCGGAGACTGATTCATTCTGCAGGGGCTCACTCATTTTCGCTTCCCCGGTCGATTGCCTGCACATCAACGTTGAGCGCGCGTAAAGTAGATTCGAATCCGGGAAAACTGTCTGCTGTAACGTGCGCGTTATGAATGGTAGTCTCACCTTCGGCAATCACTGCGGCCACGGCCAAGGCCATCGCCAGCCGGTGATCGCCATGGCTGTCCACGCTCGCGCCCATAAGCTGAGTCGGTCCGTCCACAATGAAACCGTCAGCGGTCTCCTGAATCCTTGCGCCCATCTTTTTGAGTTCCGAGACGGTCGTGGCGATTCGATCGGTCTCTTTGACCCGTAGTTCCTGGGCGTCGCGCACAACGGTCCGGCCCTCAGCTTGCGTGGCTGCAACGGCCAGAACAGGCAGTTCGTCGATCATCGTGACGAGTTGCGCGCCGCCGAATTCCACGCCCTGCAACCCACCGCCGCTGACGATCAGATCCGCCACGGGCTCTCCGCCCTGGAAAGGCCGCTCTCTGCGCCGAATACTGGCGCCCATCTCGGAAAGGGCATCGACGATTCCGGTCCGGGTCGCATTGACACCCACGTCGACGATCGTCAGGTTGCTGCCCGGTAAGGAGGATGCCCCAACAAGCAGGAATGCAGCCGAGGAGATATCTCCGGGAACCAGAATGTTCAAAGGGTTGAGCGGGGCCTGGGGACGCTCGCTATGCGTTGTATTGCCCAGGGCGGTGACCGGGGCGCCCATGGCCTTCAGCATGCGTTCGGTATGATCACGTGCAGGTCCGGGCTGATGGACAACAGTCAAACCGTGGGCATACAGACCTGCCAACAGGAGGCAGCTCTTGACCTGGGCGCTGGCGACCGGCATCTGGTACTCAATCGCGGAAAGGCGGGAGGGAATGATAGTGAGGGGCGCGAATCGGCCATTTTGACGTCCGAAAATCTGGGCGCCCATCGTACGCAGCGGGTCTGCAATCCGGGCCATGGGGCGGCCTCGAATCTGGGCCGTTCCGCTGAGTACGCTTACGAACTCCTGTCCCGCGAGCAGCCCCGCCAGCAGACGCATTGTGGTACCGCTGTTGTCGCAGTCGAGAACGTCATCAGGCTCCTTCAAGCCATCAATCCCGACGCCGTGAACCTCGAGGCGCGTACGGCTGATTTCATCGATGCGCACGCCCATGGCACGCATGATGTTCATGGTGGCCCTACAGTCGTGGCCATCGAGAAAGTTGCGAATGTGTGTGGAACCTTCGGCAATTGAACCGAAGATCACCGCCCGATGGCTGATGGACTTATCGCCCGGTACGCTGCACCGGCCAACGAGGGGACCGTCATTACTGATCTTGAGGATGTCTGCCATGGGAGATTCAAGTTTTGTTGGTTGGTTTCGGTCAAAAGATCTTCTATGTCGACATCGGCGTCGCGAAGGCGTCTTTCTTCTGTTGCCATTCTGCGCGCGTATTCTGTGAGCAGGAGAGCTTGCTCCGCAGAGAATCTTCGTCGTTATCGGCGAGCAGTGTTCGCAGTTCCTGAAGATGCCCGCCCAGTGTGTCCAACTGTTCCAGGACGGCCTCGCGATTGGTTACCAGAATGTCGAGGAACATCTGCGTATCGCTGGCTGCCACCCGGCTGGTGTCGCGAAAACCGCCGGCAGCCAGTTCCCAAACGGTGGGATCTTCGTCTCCGCTGTCACTGACCGTATGAACCAGGGCACTTGCCAGGAGAAAGGGCAGATGACTGATGGCAGCAACAAGCCGGTCATGGCGAACCGGCTCCATGGTGATGGGGAAGGCCCCGATAGCCTCCGCCAGTTCGGAGGCCAGTGCGACCGTTTCCGTCGTCGTGCGTGTAAGGGGGGTGAGGACCCACGGCGCCCCTTCATAAAGTCCACCTTCTGCGGAGGCGTAGCCGGCAGTTTCCTTGCCGGTCATAGGATGGCCGCCTATCGGCTGAATTCGAGGCGGCAGCCGGTCCATGGCCGCGCAGATTTCGGCTTTGGTGCTTCCCATATCCATGACGATGGTACCCGGCCACAGAATCGGACTGAGCGTTTCCAACATCTTAACGACTGCCCGGACAGGCGTGGACAAGATGACAACATCGGCCCCGGCGACGCCGGAGCTCAGGTCGGTTGTCGCTAAATCGACTGCGTCTTCGTGAAAGGCGCGCAGGATCGTGTTGAAGTTGCGAGTCACGCCTCTCACTTCACGGCACAGGTTGCGTTGCTTCAGGTCGATGCACAGGCTTGCGCCCATCAGGCCCAGCCCGATGACCGCAACGCTGCACTCAGAAAGAGATTTCATGAATGGTTAGTCGTTGCCGCGTTCCTGCCCATGCTTTTCCGGTCAAAACGGCCCCAGTGATCTGAGGCCCCCGGACCGAGAACCGGAAATCAGAGTTTGCGTCCTACAGCGTTGGCGATGGATTCCAGTTCCTGCATCAAAACGCCGAAATGCTCGAAGGTCAGACTCTGGGCGCCGTCGCTCCAGGCCTTTGACGGGTCGGGGTGTACTTCAATCATCAGAGCATCTGCCCCTGCTGCGACTGCGGCCTTTGCAATCGGCGCCACGTATTCCCATTGGCCTGTTCCGTGTGCCGGGTCGGCCACGACAGGCAAGTGAGTCAACTGCTTGAGGACGGGGATGGCATTGATGTCGAAGGTGTTGCGGGTGGCCGTCTCGTAAGTTCGAATCCCGCGCTCACAGACCATCACCTGCATGTTACCGTTGCTCAGAATGTACTCGGCCCCCATCAGGAGTTCCTGGATTGTGCCGCTGATGCCGCGCTTAAGGAAGACCGGCTTGGTCGTCTTGCCCACTGCCTTGAGAAGCGGGTAGTTCTGGTTGTTGCGAGCGCCGATCTGAAAGATGTCGGTGTATTCGCCGACCAGTTCAATATCCTCCGAGCTCATTACTTCGGTAATGATCGGGAGACCGGTCTGCTCTCTGGCCTCTGCCAGGAACTTGAGACCATCTTCGCCCAATCCCTGGAAACTGTAGGGGCTGCTGCGCGGTTTGAAGGCGCCGCCCCGCAGTACTGACCCGCCGGCCTCCTTGACCGCGTGAGCTGTCTCCAGGATCTGCTCGCGGCTTTCCACGCTGCAAGGTCCCGCCATGACCACGACTTTCTCACCGCCGACGTTTATGCCGTTCACAGGAATCGAGGTCGACGACTGAGCGAAGTCACGGCTGGCGTACTTGTAGGGCTGCATTATGCGCACTGTCTTTTCCACACCGTCAAGGACTTCAAACGTGTCCTGCTGGAGCAGATAGTCGTCAGCGCCGATGATACCCACAATGGTACGAGCTTCGCCGCGGCTCAGATGCACCTTGTATCCGAGCTCTTCAACGCGCTTGACGACTTCCTCTACCTGGTCTTGGGCAGCGCCTTGTTTCATTACAACAATCATTGAGAATTCCTTTCCTGGTCTGGTTGCATCGCTCTACTTTCGATGCGGGCTGCGTTCTTCGTCAGGCTGGGTCTGTCTCTCGTTCTACGCTGTACTGGGCCGTTCAAGCCAGCACGGCACTTTTCCTCATTTCGACTGTATTCCGATCTTCCTTACCCGCCGTTTCGGCTGGGTCATCCGCCGCGGCCGGCGTTGCAATCGAGCGGCCGACGGCCTCAGCCACTCTATGCAGGCTACACATCAGGTCTGCGAACCTTTCCGGTTTGAGGCTCTGGTCACCATCGCTCAAGGCTGACTCCGGGTCCGGGTGAACCTCCAGGATCAGCGCGTCGGCCCCAGCCGCGACGGCAGCCAGCGACATCGGCGGCACCAGTTCCCAATCACCCGTACCATGCGCGGGGTCGGCAACGACTGGGAGATGGGAAGCTCGCTTGAGAACGGGCAGTGCGTTGAGATCGAAAGTATTGCGGGTTGCCGTTTCATAGGTGCGAATGCCGCGCTCGCACAGCATAACCTCCATATTGCCGTTGCTCAGGATGTACTCGGCGCACATCAGCAGTTCCTGAATTTCGCCGCTGAGACCGCGCTTGAGCATTACCGGTCGCCGAGTCTTGCCGACTGCCTGGAGAAGCGCGTAATTCTGCATATTGCGGGCGCCTATCTGGAGGATATCCACGTACTCGGCCACCAGGTCGATTGCCTCAACTGTCATGACTTCGGAGATGACCGGCAAGCCCGTGACCTCGCGGGCCTCGGCCAAGTATTTCAGCCCCTCTTCACCTAGCCCCTGGAAGCTGTACGGGCTGGTACGCGGCTTAAACGCGCCGCCGCGCAGTACGCTGGCCCCGGCCTCTTTGACTGCGACGGCGGTCTGAATAATCTGCTCTCTGCTCTCGACGCTGCACGGCCCGGCCATGACAACAACCTGCTCGCCCCCGAAACGGACACCGTTCACGTCAATGATTGTTCCTTCGGGGTGTGTGGATCTACTTGCAAGCTTGTACGGATCCTGGATTCGAACCGTTTTCTGCACGCCTGCCATCGCATCGAAGGTCGCCCTTTGCACATGGGTCAAGTCGCCGATAAGGGCGATAACGGTGTGATTTTCACCTCTGATCGGCTGCGTCTGAGCGCCCATTGAGGCTGCCCGCTTAATGACGCTATCTATTTCGGCTTCTGAAGCCTCGGGTCTCATTACGACTACCATCCAACTCTCCTATTTCATGATTCCCTACTCGAAGGATATGACATTCAGGTCTGAAGAGGTGCTGAGAATCTCCCTCCTTTGATTCGAAATGACGCCTTCGACTTTCTATATCTGCAACACCGCCTCTTGCGCGTACTCCTCAGGGGTGGGTTGCACGGCTGCGGGGTAGCTGCCCAGCATTTTGACAAACGCCGCCCTGTTGAGCAGTCCCAAGACGGCAGCACTACAGTCCGGTTCTTGCCAGTGCCCTTCAAAGTCCAGGTAAAACACGTATTGCCAGGGGCGGTTGCGGCGCGGGCGGCTCTCCAGCTTTACGAGATTGATGCTGCGCTCGGCGAACTCGCCCAGACAGGCGTATAAGGCGCCAGGGCTATGGGGCGTGGCAAAGACGAGGGAAGTCTTGGCATTCGCCGACTGCTGGGCATCGCCCTTTCCAATGACGAAGAAGCGGGTAAAGTTGAAATGCAGGTCCTCGATACCTTCCTGGACAATCTCCAGTTCATAGATCTCGGCCGCCAGCGCGCTTGCGATCACGCCCACTTGCGGTTCCGGATGCTCGGCCAGCTCCTTGGCGCTGCCGGCGGTATCATACCAGGGAATGGCAGTGTAGCCGTGGCGATTGAGAAAACCCTCACACTGGGCGAGGGCTTGTGGATGGCTGCGCACCTGGTCAATCTTGTCGCCATTGCCTGGCATAGTCAGCAGATTGTGCCGAACGCGCAACAGGATTTCCCCCTGCACGCGAAAATCATGGTCCAGTAACAGATCATAGGCTTTATTGATACTGCCGGCGAGGGAGTTTTCCACAGGGACTACACCCACGGTAGAGCGGTCATCGTCCAACGAAGCGAAGATATCTTCAAACGTCCTGCTGGGCAGTGTATCGACCTCGGCGCCAAACTGTTGACGGATGGCCTCTTCGGAGTATGCGCCATGCTCTCCCTGAAAAGCGACAACTGTCATTGGATTACTCCATGGTTGCTCAGTGATTAGCGCCGACAGGAGCTCTTATGCCGCTCAGGGTCTCCACACCGGCGCCGGCACGGTCATTTCTTCAACTGTTCATCGATCCACTGGTTCAGCTCGTCGGTATCGAATTCGGACGCCAGTCTCTTGTCGGGGCGCAGAGCCTGGGCCTCTTTCAGATAGACATGCTGGATTTCCTTCTGCGGTGTGTCGGTATTCCAGTAGATCAGAATGCGAATACAGAGTGGAACACTGTCAGGCACGCGCATTTCGTGTCCGCATAGCAGGGGCACGTCCATCCAACCCAGCTGACGGGCGGCCAGAGCCGGGAATTGACTGACCACATCGAAAGTTGTCGTAAAAATTGCGCTGGCCACGTCTTCGGGTTGGATATTGTTAAGACGAATCATAAAAGCCAACAGTTCTCTGGTCGCCCGCAAGATTGATTCGGGCGTGTCCTCTTCAACGGTTGTTGCGCCCCGCACTCCTCGACAGATCACGGCTCTCTCCAGTTCTTTCGCTGCGTCCTGCATACATTGTGAAGATAAGATAGCTGGCGAATCAGGTTTATGTCAGCCGTCGTTAAGTGCGGCAAGTATCTGCACGCGCTGCGTGCCGAACTGCCTCGAGGCCAACAAAAAAAGCGTGGAGTTCGTCTCCACGCTTTGAGTGTCTTTACGTTGACTGCCTCTACACAGCCCAACGCTCCTCAACAAGTGGAGACGGTTGGTTCACGCCAAAATAATAACCAAACCAAAAGTTGCCAAAAGAAAACCCGCGCCACTCATGGCGCAGGTTGCTGGACAACAGGATCTCCGCGGCTGACGGACCATCCAACAGGTTGATCGGAAGGAGCGAATCGTCCTCGTTTCGAATCAGGTCGGCAATTGTCACTTGCGCTTCGCTTCGTTCTTTAGTCACTTTGCCGAGTCGTCCTCATTGTTGGGCGTTTGAGAGTCTCTTCAGGACATTGCGGGAAAGATTACCACAGCCCGGCGCCGTTGTCAATTCTCTCGCGACAGAATTCAACGCAACGGGATCACTCACGGCCAAGTACCTTACAGTGGTGTCAGTCGGGGGCGCTTCGCGCTCGCCATCCACCCCAAGACCAGAGCCGGCCCTGTTCGTTGTATTGCCAAATTTTCCGGGAGCGCGTGCGGGGATACAAATGCCGCTCTGCGCACGAGGCGGCAGTCTCTGACTCCGTCTCCATCTTGCATATCTATTCCCCTTCCCCGACAATGGCGGAAAGACCGACTCAAAGAGAATTGGATCTGAGATCGGCTTTCAGTCCAGCCGCTCATAGTCTCTCCGTACAGAGAACACAGATGCGGCTTGAATGCCAGCATCATCTTCAGGAGGATTTACGTGCAGAACTCATTTTCCTTACACAACAAGGTCGCGCTGGTTACCGGCGCCAACGGCGGGATCGGGCGCTCGATTGCATTGGGATACAAGGCGATGGGCGCAACCGTCATTGCCAGCGGGCGCAACCCGCAGAAAAACGCTGCCATGGCAGAAGAGTTGGGAGACGGCCACGAGGTCATTTCTCTGGACGTGCGGGACGAAGAGGCGGTCAACGGGGCGGTGGCGGCGATTGTCGAAAAACAGGGCAGATTAGACATCCTGGTCAACAATGCCGGCATCGCCCGCCGCATAAACATATTGGACATGGATACGGAGGACTGGCATTCAGTCATCGACACGCATCTCAACGGAGGCTTTTACTGTGCAAAGGCCGCGGCCAAGACGATGGTAAACGCCGGAAACGGGGGCAAAATCATCAACATCGGGTCGATGTACTCGTTGCTGGGCCCCCCTAACGTCACCAACTATGCTGCGGCCAAGACCGGCATTCTGGGTTTGACGCGCGGGCTGGCGGTTGAGCTGGCCGTTCACGGCATCCAGGTTAACGCTCTGCTGCCTGGCTGGCACAAAACGGACCTCAACCGGGAGTTGCTCGATGGACCGCTAGGCGAGGAGATCCGTCACAAGACGCCGGCGAGGCGCCTGGGGACATCCGATGACCTGGCTGGGGCTGCCATTTTCCTGGCTTCCGACGCGGCCGAGTTCGTCACCGGCACCACGTTGGTTGTGGACGGCGGCTACTCGATCATGGACCGCCAGTGGGCGGATTGAAACCGGTAAATCGGATCGGGTATAATGCGGACAACGCAACGCACTGTTGAATGGGCAAGGAGGACTGCAATGGCTGTGTCGACAGTCGAACGCTCGCCGATGTCTCCAATGACAGAAAAAGAGACCCCAATTCCGCCTCTGAACAACGGCGATCGGCTGACGCGCGCCGAGTTTGAGCGCATCTACGCGGCCCATCCTGAAATAAAGAAGGCGGAACTCATTGAAGGAGTCGTCTATATGCCATCCCCGGCACGACACCGCGAACACGGGAAACCACACTTCGACGCTATTGTCTGGATCGGTACCTATATCGCTGCGACTCCGGGCTCAGAAGGCAGCAACAACGCCACGCTACGTCTTGACCTCGAGAACGAGCCCCAGCCAGACGCCCTATTGCGGCTGACGCCAGAATCCGGGGGAGTTTCCCGTGTCGGGGAAGACGGCTATCTGGAAGGCACGCCGGAGCTGATTCTGGAAGTGTCCGCCAGCAGCGCCAGCTATGACCTGAACCAGAAGAAACGGGTTTACGCCCGCAACGGCGTACCGGAGTACGTTGTGTATCTGGCGTATGAGCAACGCGTTATCTGGTTTGTTCTGCGTGACGGCGTCTATGGGGAGCAGCAGCCGGACGAGGACGGCGTTTTGAGAAGCGAACGCTTTCCGGGCCTGTGGTTGCTGCCGGGTGCGCTCCTGGCCGGCAATCTATCCGGCGTATTGGAGACTTTGCAGCAGGGGCTTGATTCCAAGGAACACAAGACATTTTGCGCCGCGCTGGCGCGGCGCCGCAAGGAGGCCAAATGATTCTCTCAACGCCTGAAAACCTGGCAGTTGCCGACCATCTATTGACTACCACGCGTTCGGTGCGAAAACGGCTGGATCTGAACCGGCCCGTAAAGAGCGAAATCATCGAACAGTGCCTGGAGATTGCGGGCCAGGCCCCCACAGGCAGCAACCGTCAGAACTGGCACTTCGTCGTGGTAACCGACGGCGAGAAGAAGCGCTTCATCGCCGAGCGATACCGCAAGGCGTGGTACGGCTACAACGCCACGCGCAATGTGGCTTCGGGACCTGATGCGACGGCAGAGGAGAGGCAGCTGCTACGCGTGATCAGCTCCGCTCAGTTTTTGGCAGACAATTTGCAGGATGTTCCAGTCCTGGTGATCCCTTGCATCGAAGGCCGCCCCGAGGACGCCGCCCCGGCTTCACAGGCCGGGCACTACGGTTCCATCCTGCCGGCCGCATGGTCGTTCATGATGGCGCTGCGAGCCAGGGGACTAGGCTCCGCCTGGACGACTCTGCATCTGCAGCATGAAAGCGAAATCGCCAAGTTGCTAGGCATTCCCGACGATATCTCCCAGGCCGCGCTGCTGCCGGTCGCCTACTTTAAGGGCGACGACTTCCGCCCGGCCAAACGGAAGCCGCTGCGCGACAGGACCTACTGGAACAGCTGGCAGACAGAATGACTCTAGTCGCCGACATTCATCTGCACTCCCACTTTTCGCGAGCCACGAGCAAGAACCTGACCCTTGAGCACCTGTGGAAGTGGGCACAGCTCAAGGGCGTACAGGTTGTCGCCACGGGCGATATCGCCCATCCCGGCTGGTTGGCGGAACTGCAGGCGAAATTGACGCCGGCGGAAGACGGGTTGTTTCAACTAAAACCAGAGTACGCCGCAACTGTCGCCGACGAAGTGCCTCCGTCCTGTGAAGGGCCTGTCCGCTTCCTGATCGGCGGCGAGATCAGCAACATTTACAAGAAATATGAGCGTACGCGCAAAGTTCACAACATTGTTTTTGCGCCTACGGTCGAGGCGACCGCAGTTCTGCAGGCCGAGCTGGAGAAGATCGGCAACATTCGCGCGGACGGCCGTCCAATCCTGGGTCTGGACAGCCGCGACCTGTTGGAAATTGTGCTGGAGGTGGACGACAGGTGCCACTTGATTCCTGCCCACATCTGGACACCCTGGTTCTCGATGCTCGGTTCAAAGTCCGGTTTCGATTCCCTGGAGGAGTGCTTCTCCGATCTGACCCCACACATCTTCGCGGTCGAAACAGGTCTTTCATCTGATCCGCCGATGAACTGGCGCGTTTCGTGGCTGGATGATTACACCCTCGTCTCCAATTCCGACGCCCACTCACCGCCAAAACTGGCACGAGAAGCAACCCTCTTTGATACCGAGTTGAGCTATGACGCGCTGTTCAACGCTCTGAAGAGCGGTGATCCCGCGGAGTTCCTGGGCACTATTGAGTTCTTCCCGGAGGAAGGCAAATATCATCTGGACGGCCATCGAAAATGCGGGGTGTGCTGGGATCCGGTTACAACGGTTGCCAACAGGGGGATTTGTTCGCAGTGCGGCAAGCCGGTGACTGTCGGTGTGTATCACAGGGTCGAGGAACTGGCCGACCGCGTCCCCGGCACACATCCGTCTTCGGCAGCGCCTTTCACCAGTCTCATTCCTCTGCCCGAGGCGCTGGGCGAGGTTCTGGACGTTGGCCCCAACTCCAAACGCGTGCAGACCGAGTATCTGCGACTGTTGGGACGGTTGGGGCCGGAGCTGGCGATCCTGCAAGCGGTTCCGCTTGAGGATATCTCTGCGGCAGGCGGCCCGGTTCTGGCTGAGGGAATCCGGCGAATGCGGGAAGGTGAGGTGGTTGCGAAGAGTGGGTTTGACGGCGAATACGGCGTTATTCGCATGTTTGACGGGGAGGCAGACAAGCTTTCTTCGTTCCAGCTTGGGATGTTCGCGGGCGAGCCTGGGGCGGCGAAAGAGAAAAGTGGCGCCACACCGGCAGGGCGGGAGCCTCTCAGGGAAAAAGGTGAGAGTCCGCCGTCAGAAGCGGCGGTATCGCCTGAGGTGACCGCCTTGGCTGAAGAGGAGATTCAGTATAGTTTGCCCTTCGATTCAGCGTTCAACGAGCAAGCCTCTTCCGATCCACAGAGCCGCCAGGAAGCAGGCGGCCTAACTGAGTCCGAATGGTTCAATCAGCTCAATTCGGCACAGCAGGCCGCTGCCGCACATACCAGTACGCCCCTGGCAATCGTTGCCGGTCCGGGCACAGGCAAGACGCGCACACTGACCGTGCGGATTGCACGTCTGATCGAGGGGAAGGGGGCGGCGCCGTCTTCGATCCTGGCGGTCACCTTCACAAACAGGGCGGCGGAAGAAATGCGAGAGCGGCTGACCGAACTGCTGGGCACGGAAAGGTCCTCGCTGATCACTGTCGGGACGTTTCATCAGTTGGGCGCCAGCCTACTCAGGGAGTTCGGCACTACAATCGGAGTTTCTCAGGATTTCACCATTCTCGCAGAACCGGATCGGCAGAAATTACTGAGGCGGGCCTGCCCGGAAATGGGGGTAAGGGAACTGCGGACGGCGCTGGAAGAGATTTCGGCTCGCAAGAATGGCTTAACGGCGGCGACCAAAGAGGGAAAAACTGAGGAAAGCGACAGTGAAACCTGGAATCGCTATCAAGCCGTCCTCGAAGAGGCCAACGCACTGGATTTTGACGATCTGATTTTGCGGGCCGCCCAGCTATTGGAGACGGACGCGGCGGTCTTAAAGGCGGTTCAGGCGCGATTTCACTGGATCTCCGTGGATGAATACCAGGATGTGAACGCGTCGCAGCACAGGCTCTTGACATTACTGGTGAAGGGGGGCGCCAATCTCTGCGTGATCGGAGATCCCGACCAGGCAATATATGGTTTCCGGGGGGCCGATCGCGGTTACTTTCTCTCCTTTGAGGATGACTTTCCCGGTGGCAAGCGCCTCCACTTGGAGAGAAATTATCGATCGGCCCAGACGATTCTGGACGCCGCAATGCAGGTCATCTCCCGCAATCCCGATCATCAGGCGACTGCGCTGATCGCCGACTTTGCCGAGCAGGTAAAATTGGACGTCTACCGCGCTCCCACCGATAAGGCCGAAGCAGAGTATGTCGTCCACCAGGTGGAACAGATGGTGGGTGGGGTCAGCTACTTCTCATTGGATTCAGGAAGAGTTGACGACAACGGTCTGCCTGAAGACTTTACATTCGGCGATTTCGCCGTCGTCTACCGTCTCAATGCCCAGGCCAGGCTGATGGAGGAGGCCTTCGACCGCTCGGGTATCCCCTATTCGATAGTTGGGGGGGCGGCCCTGGCAGAACAGAGGCCGGTGCAGGAGATTGTGGCGCTCTTGTGGCTTACAGTGGCTCCAGGCAGTTCACTCCACTGGCAGCGCATCCTTACGGAAGGAAAGGGGGCGCTAACGGATGACGAAGCGGCAGATCTGGCGGAGAAGCAGATCAAAGAGTCTGAGGGGCGCAGCACGCCGGGGGCCTGGCCCAAGGCAATCGCAGCGGCGGCGAGAACGGGCGCCTTGCGGCAATCTAAGCAAGACCGACTGGTACAGACGGTAGAACTCGTGGAGAAGTTGGCCAGCGACGCCTCCGCGCCGCTGTCTACGCAGCTTCAATTCGCGGCCGCGGGATGGGCTGAGTTACGCGGTACCGACTTCAGCGACGCCGAAGTAGAGCGAATCGATCGCTTGCAACGACGCGCAGCGCCGTTTCGGAACCGGCTGCAGGAATTTCTGACGACGATGTCACTGCAGAGTGAAGCGGACCAGTACGACAGTCGGGCCGACCGGGTGACGCTGATGAGCCTCCACGCTGCGAAGGGATTGGAGTTCCCTGTCGTCTTCATTGCAGGCTGTGAGGAGGGGCTTCTACCCTACACGCCAGCCAACCGGGACGTTGACCTGGATGAGGAGCGACGGCTTTTCTATGTGGGCATGACACGTGCGCAACGACGGTTGATCCTGACACATGCCGGCCGGCGCTTTCTGTTCGGGCAATCCATGGAAAACCGGCTTTCAGGCTTTGTCTCCGACATTGAGACGGCCTTACAGGAGGTGAGGCGGGCCGAGCCGCGTCGGTCCCGCAGAAGAGCCGAAGACCAGCAGATGCGACTGTTCCAGTGATATCACCAGACTGACGCGCTTTCCAAAGCCTCCAACTAATCCGCCGTAGGTTCAACTTCCAGCGCATTCTGGCTGCCCTGCATCTACACGCCATTACCGGCGGCGGTATTCGATTCCGCTCATCATTCAACTCCTCTTAACAATCTCTCGTCCCCCACGCGGCGCGTGACGCGGCGGGCGTCCAATTCTTCCAGGAGCGCCTGGGCGTATTTGCGACTCGTGTCGAGCAGATCGCGCACGTCAGCCAGCGTAATCGCCCCTTTGGTTTGGGCCAGTCCCACGATTTCCCGTGTAGCGGCGTCGAAATCCTCCTGGCGAAAGTAGACGGAGCCGGGAAGCCGGATGATAATCTCCCGTTCAACCAGCGACTCCAAAAGATCTTCATCGCCGTTCAACAGATTGCGGGTTTCGATTGCGTTGGGCGGACTGAATGGGGCGTCGGCATAGGACTTTAGCGCCCGGTCAACGGCCCGCTGCTGGTCGTCCGAATAGCGGACGCTGTGGGCAAAAAGGCGGACTGTGTTTTCTTCGCTTGCAACCAGCCCTTCCTCATTCGCCTGCGAGGCCAGGTCATTGAAAGCTCGTTGGGGCAACTCTTTGCGCACGCCGCCAGCACCGACCACCCGCAGACGGCTGCGAATTTCACTGCGGGGCATGCCCAGTCGCAGAGAATTGCTGTGGTGGTACTCGGCAAGGAGAAATTGCATGTCGGCGACGACCTGCTGGTAGGCCGATTCGCTGATCAGAAGCCGCTGTTCGTCCAATCCACGCATCAGCCCGTCTTCGAGAAGCTGTCGAACTGCCGTGGCTGCGATCTCTCTATCGAGTCCGGAAGCGGCGATCAGTTCCCGCTCAGCAAGCAACGGTTCCCGTTCAAGGCTCTGCAGCACGATTTCATTGGGGCTCCCTTGCGCCAGCGTTTCCAGCCTTGTGATCACTGTCGCGTCATTACGTCGATAGCGCCGGCGCGGGTGTGGGTCGAGCACTTCGCCGCCCCCCAGGGTGAGGCTGGGAGATGGCTGGCGCAGAATGAACCGGTCTCCGGCGGCGACAAGAATGGGGCGGTCGAGCCGCAGCTGCAGCCATCCTTCGCCGCCAGGAGGCATCTCCTCTGCGGCAAGGAGACGTAAGTGTGCGGGCGTCTCAGACGCACCGCTAAAGAGGTCTACGGCCATGTTGTGACGCAGCGGTTTGGGCGCGTCGGGCAGAAGACGGAAGGAGACATCCAATAGTCGCGTCGCCCTCAGAGTTCCCGGGGCGACGGCGACCTGTCCGCGGCGGATTTCGTCGGTAGCGATGCCGCTGAGGTTTACGGCGACGCGGCTGCCGGGCAGGGCGCGTTCGATTTCCTGATTGTGCGTCTGCAGTGCCCGCACGCGGCCCGAAGGCCCGTCGGGAAGAATGTCTACCGGTTCCCCCACAGCAAGATGTCCGTCGCTCAGCGTGCCGGTGACGATTGTGCCAAATCCGGGCAGGCTGAAAATCCGATCGATGGGCAGACGCGGTCGGCCTCGATCGCGGCGGGGGGGTAGCGCCGTCAGAGCAGTTGCCAGTGACGACCGCAGGTGATCCAGGCCTTCACCGGTCTGTGCGCTCACGCGGACGATTGGCGCGGCCTCCAATCGAGTACCGGCAAGAATCTCCCGAATGTCAAGCTCGATCAGTTCCAGCCACTCGGGGTCGTCGATCAGATCTGTCTTTGTGAGGGCAACCAGGCCATCGGGGAGGGCGAGCAGGTCCAGAATGGCGAGGTGTTCACGGGTCTGGGGCATGACCCCCTCGTCTGCAGCGATGACGAGGACTGCGGCGTCGACGCTTCCGACGCCGGCAAGCATATTTTTTATGAAGTCGATATGCCCCGGTACATCTACAATGCTGACGGGCTCTACGGAACCGTCCGGCATTGCCAGGTCCAACCAGGCAAAGCCGAGCACGATGGTGAGCCCTCGACGTTTTTCTTCTTCAAGTCGGTCGGGGTTACTTCCCGTTAGCGCCTGGACCAGTGTCGACTTGCCGTGGTCCACATGTCCTGCAGTGGCGACGACCCGCATCAGGTGCGGTTTTGCGACTGCTCACCGGAGATCGCTCCGGCCGTACGGGTCGAGTTGTTGTTCTGGCGGGCATACAGTTCGGCGGTACGGCGCTGCTTCTGCCACTCCTCTTCCAGGTCTCTCATCGTCTCGTCCCTTTCTTCAAGGGCGGTCTGCAGACCGTCGAGCCAGAGCTGGGCCGCACTGATGTAGCGGCCGCCGTATTGCTCCTGCAGTTTCCAGAGGAGGCGCAGCATCTCTTCATGCACGCGCAGGTCGTGCAGAATAGGCGGGAGATGATCGAGTAGCTCCTTGTTGTTCTTCTCTTGCTCCCTCCACAGATGCTCTTGTCGAAGACCATCGCGGCGGCTTCTCTTTTCGTACTCCTCCTGAAATTCATCCATCTCCCGCCGCGCGCGTTCCTCGCCAAGCCGTTGGAGCTCCTGCACTTGGGTCTGATCGCGACGGATGTTTTCCTGAAACTCCGGGATGGTATTGGCGGCTCGACGGGCAGTTTCGACGGTCTGGGCGAAGGACTGTAATCGTTCCTCATTCTTGTTAACGACCGACTGCTGGTCATCAATGATTTCCTGCCAGCGAGTGAGAACCTGCAAGCGCTCGACGACTTCGACGCGCAGCCGCTCCATGAACTGCTGCTGCTCTTCCCGGATTTCGCCGAAGACCGGCCGCCAGCGCTCTATTTCGGCGCTCATCCGGCGGTCGGCGTCGTCAAGAATTGAAAAGCGTCCCGTGAAAGCCTCGGTTCGCTTGAAAAGCTCGACAGTCTCCTGCTGCAGTTGGGCGATACGCTTTGCGTCACCAGTGCGCTGGTCGGCGAGAAATGGGATCTGGCGCGTACGTTCTTCAAGGTCCTTGACAAGAAGATTCACCTGATTTCGACTCTCCATGATCATATCGACCATGCGCTCTTCCTCGCCCTTGCGCAACTCGACCGCCTCTTCGATGCGGCCGATGCGAGGCAGTTCACGGCGCACCTCACTTATCTCTCTCGTCAGCGCCTCCCTGTCTGCCAGCCTGGCGCGCTCGTATTCGCGTGTCGCCTGGGCCTGCCCCTCATCGCTGCGGTCGATCATCAGGCCAAGTTCCTGCTTGAAGTTCTCAATCTGCTGTTCAAGTTGGGTGAATCGGCCCAGTTGCGCGATCGTAGATGCCAGTCGTCCTTCAAGTTCCTGGATACGACGCGCTTGTTCGACGATGTCTCCGCTCTGACTTTCCAGCTGCTGTTGCAATCGGGAGATCTCAGCGCGGTCGCGCCGATGCTCTTCGTCGAGCCAGGTCACCATTTGGGCTAGTTGGGCATTGTCCATTTTTCTTTCTTTCAGTGCATTTGATTGGGAAGGGCACGCTCGATTGGGCTTATCTGACTGGCGAACCGAACTTTCCTGGTCTGTTGCCCCTCCAACTCTCACACGGGGTGGGGAGAGGATACCAAGACCTACCGGTCAGGAAGCGCGAATTGGGAACTGAATTGTATCACCTGGCGGACAGAGACGACAAACAGTCCGGCGATGAAGGCGCATACCAGATCTTTTTCTGGTATGGAGTAGGCTGTCCGCGGCCAGCCTCGGTCGAATGCAAGGCCCTCAGTCCACAGCGTAGTTTTTGACGGCGACCGGGTCCAGTTCCAGACCGAGACCGTGCTTCTGCGGATCCGGCGCCCAGACGCCGTTCTGCGGCTCTTCATAGGAGGTGTAGAAGATGCGATCGGCCGCTTCCACGGTACCCAGATATTCGACGACTTTCAGATTCGGCGTGGCACAGGCCATATGCAGGTGTATGAGCTGGTAGGCGTGGGGGGCCACAGGCAGGTTGAAGGCGTGGGCAAGGTGGGCGACCTTCATCCACTCGGTGATACCGCCGACCCGGCCCACGTCGGGCTGTACGATGTCGGCGCCGCCGCGGGCAATGAGGTCCTTGAAACCATACTTGGTGTATTCGTGCTCTCCGGTTGCCACGGGAATGTCGATGGCTCTGGCTACTGCAGCCAGTCCTTGGATATCGTCGGCCAAGACCGGCTCTTCAAACCAGCCTACGTTGTACTGCTCGAAGGTACGCGCCATGCGGATGGCCTGTTTGGCGTAATAGCCGTTATTGGCGTCGATATATATTTGCACATCGGGGCCAACGGCATCTCGCACCGCGGCGAGGCGAACCACATCCTCCTGCTCGCTCTGGCCAAAATCCTTGCCGACCTTCATTTTCACGGCCTTCATACCGCGCTCCACGTAACCGCACTGCTCCGCCACCAGCTCATCCTGACTGAAGTGGGTCCAGCCGCCGCTTCCGTAGACAGGTACTGATTCGGTGAATGGCCCCAGCAGCTGATAAAGAGGCGTCTCGTAGAACTTCGCCTTCAGATCCCAGAGTGCGATATCCACGGCCGACAGTGCGCTGAAGGCAAGGCCCTTGCGACCGACGCCCCGGATCGCCCAGAACATGTCGTCCCACAGCTTTTCTATGTGCAGGGCATTCTGACCGATGAGGATGGGCTTGAGTGTGCGTTCGATCACCTCGCGCGCTGCGGTGACGCCTCCGCCCAGTCCCAGTCCCACCAGCCCCTGATCGGAGTACACATGGACGAAACACTGGCTGCGCCCTTTAGAAATGTGGCGGATTGTCGCATCCTGAAATCCCGGCAGATGGGGCAGGGACAATACGGTTGTTTCGATATCTTGAATTATCATCAGCTCTCTCCTACGGAAGTGTTTGGCATTCAGGTTGGCCATTGGTATTATCCCACAGATTCATCAGAATTGGCTGCGCCGGTATCCTGCTCCAGAACTTCATCTCGGAAGGGGACAAGGGAATGCAAAGGCTGCCGCGATCCGGACCGCAGATAGGCGGACAAATGCTCATTTGGGGACAGGACCCGGCAGCCGGACCCGCTCATGAAAAAAATTGAATTGGGATCAATTGTACAAGTGGGAATCGTTGTGCGCGATGCACGCGCCGCCGCCGATGCGTGGACAGAGCGCTTTGCGATGGAGCCGGCGCAGGTCGTGGATTGGCCCCCCGAGGGAAGCGCTCTGGAGGCCCAATCGACATTTCGAGGAGGGCCAGGAAACTTTCGCATGCGGTTGGCCTTCATCGAGACAGGCGCCGTGCAGATCGAGTTTATCGAACCTCTTGAAGGCGACAACATCTACTCGGAGTTTCTGGAAGAAAGGGGCGAGGGACTGCACCACTTGCTCTTTCGCGTTCCCGATCCGGAGGGTGTTGCGCAGGAACTGAGAGTGGATATCCTCCAGAGCGGCGGTTCAACATTGGATCCCGGGGCTGTGTGGGCCTATCTGGATACGGAGGAGCTCCTGGGCACGATCATCGAACTGAAAACCAGCCAGTGAGGGTGGAATTTCGAGGCCACTTGACCGACTTTTCGGATACTGATAGAATGCTATGCGTTTGTCTGATCGCGCTTTGAGTTGCCGGCCCCACACGGCATACAGTCGCTGAATACAGTTTACTGTCGTTCCTGGAACCAGGGGGCGCGCAGATTTCTCCACATGAAGAATCGTCCTGACCATGCGAGTTGGCATTGACGCCAGGCTGAGTTATCACCAGCCGGCAGGAATCAGCCGCTATACAAAGCATCTCATAGAAGAGCTTGCACAGCTGGATCGGGAAACTTCGTACACGGTTTTCCAACACCGCAAACAACGGGAACCGCTGACAAAGGCGCCGAATTTTCACAGGCGCACTTTGTTTACGCCTGTGCATACACGCGTAGAACAGCCAATGTTGGCGGCAGAACTGTCTTTCCATTCTCTGGACCTGCTCCACAGCACCGATTTTATTCCTCCTCTTCACAGCAGCGTTCCTTCGGTCATCACCGTCCACGATCTCGCCTTCCTGCGCTGGCCCCATTTTCTGACTGAGTCCCACGCAGCCTATTACAGTCAGATTGACAGGGCGGTAAGGCATGCCCGGCACATAATTGTGCCCAGCGAGAGTACAAAGAGTGACGTGGTCGGGCAACTCGGCGCTTCACCCAAAAAGATCAGCGTCATTTACGAGGCCGCTGCCCCCCAATACGCCCCGTTGTCGCGAGAGAAATGCCTTGAGGCCATGCAGAGAAAGTATGGGATCCCGGAGAAATACATATTTTTTGTCAGCACGATCGAGCCGCGCAAGAATATAGGAGGCCTGCTGGAAGCCTTTCACGGCCTCCGAAAACACTATGGCATCGAGGACACGGGCCTTGTACTGGCCGGGAAGCCCGGCTGGTTATACGAGGAGGTCTATCGGAAAGTCGAACAGCTGGATCTTGGACGGAGCACCTTCTTTTTGGGCCGTGTCCCAGACGAGGATCTTCATAAGCTGTACGTCGGCGCACGTTGCCATGCTCATCCGGCATACTACGAAGGGTTCGGGCTGTCTCCGCTGGAGGCTATGGCCTGCGGCACACCGACCATCGTGAGCAACACCAGCAGCATGCCGGAGGTTGTCGGCGATGCCGGGCTGATCATTGACCCGTCCGACTGGGAAGAGATTGCAGTCGCAATGCACCGGCTCCTGACAGAGGATGAACTGCACCAGGAGCTGAGCCAAAAGGGATTGCAGCGAGCTTCCGTATTCAGCTGGAGCCGGGCCGCCTCCGAGACCCTTGACGTCTACAGGATGGTTTGCGAAAGGGCAACGGTTGCAGCCGCACCTGCGCATCACTCCTCCGTCTGACGTCCTTCGATGAAGATCCTCTTCCTTACGCCTCAGTCTCCTTACCCGCCGCGGCAGGGAGCAGCTCTTCGCAACTACCATCTGCTTCGCCACTGCGCCTCAAACCACGAGGTTCATCTCCTGACTTGCCTCTCGCCCCAGGACGAAGAACGGCCAGATCCGGAGCTAACAAAGATCTGTTCGAGGGTAGAGAGTTTCCACCAGCCTGAACGACCTCTTCACAGCCGCCTTCTCAGTTCCCTCCTGGCGACCAAACCGGATATGGCGTTGCGCCTGGAACAAGAGAGGTTTCACGCTGCACTGCAGCGAATGCTGGCCGAGGAGAACTATGATCTCGTCCAGGTAGAGGGCTTGGAGATGGCGCCTTACGGCTTCCAGGTCCTACATGCCGTGGGAGGAGGTCCTCCGGTCGTCTTCGACGCACACAACGCCGAGTTCCTGCTGCAAATGCGCGCCGCTCTGATGGACGCCCGCAGCCCGAACCGCTGGCATGCCGCCTGCTACAGCCTGCTGCAGTGGCAGAAACTTTATCACTATGAAAGGGCGTTCTGCCGGGCCGTGGACGGAATTATAGCCGTCAGCGAGCCGGATCGGCGGGCGCTGTCCGCCTTAGCCGGGCAGACTCCGACTGTCAGCGTGCCCAATGGCATTGATATCTCTCGCTATGCTCCTGAGCCGTTAGCGGAGACGAGTCCTCCTTTGCTGGTCTTTACGGGGAAGATGGACTATCGCCCCAATGTGGACGCAATGCTCTGGTTCGGGCTGAAGGTCCTGCCTCTAATTCGCCGCCATCAGGGTGTCCGATTGCAGATCGTCGGCATGTCGCCGCATCACCGGCTGGACAGGTTGCGCAGTTTGCCGGATGTCGAGCTAACCGGCTCCGTTGAAGACACTGTGCCCTACATTCACGGTTCAGCAATCTATTTGGCGCCGATGCGAGTGGGGGGAGGCACACGGCTCAAAATTCTGGAGGCGATGGCCTGCGCGCGACCCATCGTAAGCACGTCCCTTGGTGTTGAAGGGATCCCTGTGCGCGACGGCGAGCACCTTCTGATCGCCGACGATCCCCGGTCATTCGCCGACGCGGTCCTGTCCCTTCTGCGGGATCAGACGGCCGGCGGAAATCGCAGCCGCACTCTTGGCGAGGCGGCCCGCTCCTTTGTCGGGAACTGTTTCGCCTGGGACAAGATCCTGCCCCGGATGGATGCCTTTCACGCGCAGCTGGCATAGCGGCGGGCAGCGACGGCTGCGCTGCAGGCTACCCATTGCCCCCTGACCCCGTCGTCATGCCGGAGCGCAGGCAGTTTCGTCCCGGCAAACCAGGCGTAAATTGTGCGAGATCATATGGCGTAACACCCACGGATGTTGTACAATTCCTGCGGCACAGTTTAAGTCCTCGAAAGTTCCTGGAATACGGACTCAAGGAATGACTCCGACAGCCCTCCAGAGAAAGATTGTCGTACTCCGTTCCCAGTGCAGGCGTACCCGGAACAGACCGGCAGCAGGCTGGAAAGCTTGCATGCCGCCGTTTACAGGCTTCACAATCCAGCGCGCGATCCTCAACGGGAAATCGACGGCAGACGGAGAAACGAGATGACAGCAAGAGCGCTCCCAAGTGCGAAAGTAGGCAAAACCAGTCTGCAAGTTACTCGACTGGGCATGGGTACGGCCCCGATCGGTAATCTCTACGATCCCATCGACGATGCAGAGGCCCTTGAGACGGTGCGGCGGTCCTACGAAAACGGTATTCGTTTCTTCGATACGGCGCCTCTTTACGGTGCGGGAGAGGCGGAGCGGCGGCTCGGCGCGGCATTGCAGGGCGTTCCTCGCGACGAGGTCGTCATTCAGACCAAAGTTGGCCGCATCGTGCGCGCGGACAGGTCGATCTACTTCGACTACAGTCGGGATGGTGTGATGAAAAGCGTCGAAGACAGCCTCGAGAGATTGGGGATGGATCGAGTTGACATATTGCTCGTGCATGACCCCGATTATGAGAACGAGGAGGTTCACTTCAGGCAGGCGATGGACGAGGCGTTCCCTGCACTTGTTGACCTGCGAGAGCAAGGCGTTATCGGCGCGGTGGGAGCAGGCATGAACCAGTGGGAGATGGAGTGGGAGTTCGCCAAAAACATCGACGTTAACTGCTTTCTGCTGGCAGGCCGCTATACACTCCTGGAGCAAACTTCGCTGGGCTTTCTGAACTGGTGTACTGAGAACGACGTGAGCATATTTCTGGGCGGCGTTTACAACAGCGGCATTCTGGCAACGGGCCCAATTTCGGGCGCCAAATACAACTACGAAGACGCACCTGAAGAGATTTTGGCTAAGGCGGGGCGTCTCCAGGAGATAACGACCAGGCATGGTGTGCCTTTGCACGTAGCGGCCCTGCATTTCGCGGGGGCCCATCCGGCAATCGCGTCACTCGTAATCGGTTCGGCGACAACGGCCGAGGCGGAAGACAACCGGACTATCTGGGATGTTGAAGCGCCTGCGGCGATGTGGCAGGAACTTCACGACAGCGGGTTGGTAGATGCCAAGGCGCCGTTGCCAGGCTAATCGCGAGGGACTGCTCCATGTACGCCGCGCTACAGTCCATTCTCCAATCGATCCTCGTGTTCATGGGCCGCGTAATTGTCAACCTGTTTCTTTCGGTTTCGGTTAGCGGTCTGGAGCACATTCCCCGCAGCGAAGCTTTGATCCTCGTTTCAAACCATTTCAGCTGGTTCGACGGCCCGCTCCTGATGATATTCTTGCCGTTCCGTATCGCATTCCTGCTCGCTATCGAGACGGAGCGCGTCTGTTTCTTCCGTTTCCTCAGCCGTACTTTCAATCTGATTCCAATCTGGCGTGGACAGGTGGACCGCAAAGCGCTGCGGGCGGCCGAGGCGGCCCTGAAGGATGGTCGGACCGTGGGCGTTTTCCCGGAGGGAGGCATCGACCCAGCCCTGGCGGGGGTCCGGGAGCGGGGTGAACGAATCGAACAGATCGCCGGGCACACGGCCCGTCACAGCGCCAAGCTGATACGGGCGCAATCGGGCATCGGCCTGCTGGCGACGCAGGCGCAGACCCGCCTTCTGCCAGTTGCGGTGCTGGGAAGCGAAAAGATTCTCGTCAACCTTCGCCGGTTGCGCCGGACACAGGTGCGGATTCGTGTCGGCCACCCCTTTGGACCGATGACGATCGCCGATGACTTGCCCCGCCGCCAGAGACGGCAACAGCTGGACGCACTGGCCCACGAAGCAATGAAGCAGGTCGCCGCGCTGCTGCCGCCCGCGAATCGAGGCCCGTATCAGGACGCGGCCTGAAATTGGGGGGTCGAGGCGCAGCCCCCTTGGCGAGGAAATGCGTCTCTACGCATCCTCCGGTTTGGAGTGACGTACGAATTTGTAGGCGAACGCGCCCAGGGCCGCCCCGATAATCGGACCCACCCAGTAGATCCAGTGAGCCGTCCAGACACCGGAAACAAGGACCGGGCCGAAAGAACGCGCCGGGTTCATTGACGCGCCGCTAATCGGACCTGCCCAGAGTACATTCAACGCGACTGCCCCGCCGATCGCAAGCCCCGCCGGCAGAGCCGTCGCCCGTTTGTCCGTCGCTACGGCCACAATGACGAACATCAGGATGGCGGTTACCAGTATCTCCATGACCAGAGACTGTGTAGCGGGGCCGGCAGGCTGATTGGCGCCCAGCGCGTACACGTTGCCGAACAGAAACCGAAGTACCGCGGCTCCCAACGCCGCCGCGGCAAGCTGGCCGATGATGTAGAACGGGACTTCCCGCCAGGGAAAATGTCCGGACAGAGCGAAGGCCAGTGTCACTGCAGGGTTCAGATGGGCCATGGACAGATGTCCGGTAGCGGCCACCATGACCATTACGACAAGCCCTGGTGAAAAGGCCATGCCCATGTGGCCGTACGCGCCCGTCAGCCCGCCGATCATGACAGAGCCGCAGGCGGCCAGTACAAGAAAGAAGACGCCGATACATTCAGCGCCGGTCCGCCGCAACAGATAGAAGTCCATTGAATGTTCTCTTCGTTAGATATTTCCACTGGCTGCCCGCACATGGCCGCAAGGCAGCTTGCACTATAGGCAAACAGTCCCAAGAGCCTGGAGACTTAACGATCATTGTATAGCAGACTAGCGTACAGGCTTGCCAATAGGCGCAGTTTAAGAAGAGGTTAGTAGTTGGTTAATGAATGCGGCTGCCCAGCCGCTACCTTAACTACACCCGCATAAATGTGACGAATTCAACCAAGTAATGTATCCTATGCCGAACGGCCCAACAGGGCTGGCATCACGATCCTTATCGAGTTGCCGCCACGCCTCGGGCCTTCCATCGGTTCATAATCAGAATATTGGTCCGAAGCTCACCCCTGTAAGGAGGGAACCATGAGAGACGCTCAACAGAGCAGGAGCCGCCAGGTATCCCGGCGAAAGTTTCTGCAAGGAATCGGTATCGGTTCCACGACACTGCTGCTGGCAGCGTGTCCGGCGCCGGCGCCGGCCGACGGCGGCGCAAGCGGCAGCGCGGCCCCGGCCGCCGAGGACATCGAACTGGACTTTTTTGCCTGGGGCGACGCTTCCGATATCCCTGCCTGGGAGGAGCTGGCGACCACCTATGGCGAGCAGAACCCGAACGTCACAGTAAAGCCTTCGATTAGCGGCACGGGCGTGGACTATTACACCAAGTTGCAGACCTCTTTCGCGGGCGGTGTGGTGCCCGAGATCGCCTCGTTCCAGGGTTGGGAGTGGCAGCCTTTCAGCGACGCCGGACTGCTGGCGCCGATTGACGCCTACATAGAACGGGACAATTTCAACGGCCCGTATCCGGACGGCGTAGACAGCATCGAGTTCAGTACACGCCGCGATGGGAGCCGCTATCTGATTCCGCTCCAGTCCGGTGTGATGGTGATGTTTTATGCGAAGAACGCCTTTGACGAAGCCGGGGTCGCATATCCGACAGACGACTGGACGTTTGACGACTTCGTCGGCATTGCCGAGCAGCTGACCAGCACGGACGGGGATTCCAAGATGTATGGCTATCAGGCCAACGGCAGCTATGCCCGCGACATCCACTGGATCCGGGCCACCGGCGCGCAGGAGTTCGATCAGTTGGTGGACCCGCGCACGGCCATGTTCGACCAGCCGGAGATCATCGACATTCTGCAGCTCGTGGCCCAGGACTTCATGTACAGTCTGGGGATTTCGCCAACGCCGGCCGACCTGGAAGGCGGGACCAATACGATCGACACCGGCAACGCGGCCATGAAGTACGAGGGCCCCTGGTTCTTCCCGCGCCTGAACAGCCCCGAACTACGTGAAGAGGGGAAGCAGATCGAGTTTGACGTGGTGATGATGCCGCAAATGGCAGACGAGAGCCGGCCTCACCGCGGCTGGGCCGAGGGCGTTTGCGTACCGAAGAGCGACCTGGTAGATGCTGCCTGGGACTTCGTCCACTATATGGGCGGGGAGGACGGCCAGAAGATCTATTCGACCATTACCGGCCGCATTCCCAATACTTCGGACCTGGTTGAGAATTTCTGGGGCCCGACGATTGAGGAGCGCTTCGGCGTCTCCAACGCAGCCGCATTCAGCAACGCCTTCCTGCGTTCTGAAGTGGACGTTATCGGCGGCGTTTCTCGCGGTCAGATCTGGAGCGAGGTCGCGAAGCCGGTAGGCTGGGATCCGATGCTGGCCAACAGCGCCACGGCAGCCGACGTTGTACCGGCGGTCAACGAAGGCGTGCAGGGCCTGCTGGATGCCCACTGGGCGAAGCAGGGATAAGTGAGTTGTGCCGAACAGGGGGTGGCGAGCAGCGAAGCCACCCCCTTTGAGGAGCATCCATGGCCGTAACGACCGCACCCGCAGGCAGGCGCCGCATTTCGAAACGCCAACTGCGGGACTGGATTGCAGGCTATCTGTTTGCCTCACCGTTTATCATCGGGTTCTCGGTCTTTATCGCATTCCCGATGCTCTATTCGGTCTATCTGATCTTTGTCGAATGGGATCTTCTGAGCCCGCCTTCGTTCGTCGGTTTCGCCAATCTGGCGCGAATGTTCAAAGATCCGAAGGTCAATCTCAGCCTCTACAACAGCGCCTTTTACACCATCTTCGCGGTCCCGATCCAGCTGACAATTTCATTCACGCTGGCGCTGGCGCTGACGCAAAGGATCCGCTTCCGGGACTTTTACCGGGCCGGCTTCTATATGCCGATCATTGTGCCCCTGGTTGCCAGCGCGGTGGTCTGGCAACGGGTGCTGCATCCGGAGTTCGGCATCCTCAACGAGGCGCTGGGCTGGTTCGGTTTCGAGCCGCGCATGTGGCTCTTTGAACCGAAGTTGACCAAGCCTGCATTCATATTCATGTCTTTCTGGATGATTGGCCGCCAGATGGTGATCTTCATCGCCGGGCTGGGCAACATCCCGGACTCGCTGAAGGAGGCCGCCAGTCTGGATGGCGCCGGAGCGTGGGGACAGCTTCGCTACGTAGTTCTACCGCTGATGACGCCCCTGATCTTCTACAATTCGGTAATTGCGATCATCAACTCTTTTCAGACTTTCGTGCCGGCGATGATCATGACCGAAGGAGGGCCGCAGGACGCCACGCTGTTTGTGGTCCTCAATATCTATCGCAACGCCTTCCAATACTTCAACATGGGCTATGCGTCAGCCCTGGCCTGGGAGCTATTCGTGATTGTCGTTGGGTTCACCCTGGTCCAGTTCTACTTGTCTAACCGCTGGGTCTACTACGAGGAGGGCGATTGACGATGCGGTCGGACAGACAGGCGCAGGGGGCCTTGGCGACCGGCTGGCAGTCATCAGCGGCCGAACTGCAGGCCGGAGGAACGCTGAGGCGGAGACAGGATGAGGGGTCTCGCTCAGGGTGGGAGAGAGTCCGGCTGGCGGCCCTGCAACTCTTTATGACGTTCCTGGTGATCACGTTCCTTGTGCCCACCTTCTGGATGATCTCATCCTCGCTGAAGGTCTCGACGGAAGTCTTTGCGCACCCGATTGTGTGGCTGCCGCAGGACCCCCACTGGAACAACTACGTCAAGGCATTTCAGCTGTTGCCGCTGACGAGATTCATCGTCAATACTCTGATCATCGTTCTGTTCGCGGTGGTGGGGACGGTCGTTTCGTCGGCCCTGGTGGCTTACTCGTTCGCCCGCATCAGCTGGCCGGGGCGAAATTTCTGGTTTGGCCTGCTGCTGGCGACGATGATGCTGCCCGACGTGGTGACCCTGGTTCCCCGTTTCCTGATTTTCAAGAACCTGAAGTGGATTGACACGTGGCTGCCGCTGATTGTGCCCTACTGGGGAGGCATCGGCGCCATATATGTCTTTCTTATGCGCCAGTTTTTTCGCGGGATTCCGATGGAGCTGGAAGACGCGGCTGAAATCGACGGCGCGAACCGCATGCGCGTCCTCATTCAGATTCTCCTTCCTCTGTCCAAGCCGGTCATCGCAACCGTTGCCGTGTTCGCGCTCCTGCAGCACTACAACGACTTTATGAACCCGCTGATCTACATTAACTCGATGGACAAGTGGCCGCTTGCACTGGGCATCCGCGCCTACAATGACTCCTACGCAAAGAACTGGGAGGTCGTTTTCGCGGCCAGCACGGTGATGTTGACGCCGATGGTGGCGATATTCATCGTGGCCCAGCGTTACTTCGTTCAGGGGATTGCCATGACCGGCTTTGGCGGGCGGTAACAGTTAACCAGGCAGCGTAGAAGTCACCAACGGACGCATAGCGCTTACTGCGATCTTCGCTGCACGCCTTGCGGACAACTTCATAGCGCTCGTCGCTGCCGCGGAAGGCGGAACGGTCCAATGTGCCGTCGGACATCAGATTGGCTGCAGTTCGACCCATGGTGAAGACGTTCGTTCGCCTATCGATCGACGCCCCCAGTTGAAACTCCTCGGGCGCCATGTATCGGGACGAGCCAAACATACGGCCCATCTCATTGACAAACGGGCCTTCTCGATACATGTCCAGGTCTACGATTTGCATCTTCTGCTTGGCAAAGTCATAGATCAGGCAGCCGTCATAGAAGTCGACCGCGATCCATCCTGCCTGGGCAAGCTCATCGTGCAGTTCAAAGATGACGTCCAGCGCTTTTGTGATCTCCGGGAGGGACAGCCTGCGGAAGCGTTGCATGGCGGACTGAGGATGTTGTCGCGTAGCACTGCCAGCGTGGAGAAGCTCGCCTTCGACCCACGAGTAGACGAGCAGCGGCCCGTGCGCCGACTCGATCACGTTGTGCAGCCGGGGTAAGGTGCTGTGAGAGCAGCTGCGTCGAACACGAACCGCGTTGCGAAGCAGGGCTACTCTTTCCTCGTGGGGCAGAAAGGGGCGGGGATCGTGAGGATCTCCCGCTGTCTTTACAAAGAAGCGCTGTGGTCCGACCTGAACGCCATACGAGACGTTACCTGAATCCTGTAGATGTTCATCAAACAGTGCAAAGACGTTGCCGGTCTCATTCAGGAAGGTTTTGGGCGCTTGTTCGATGACTTTCCTGTCCAGCAGTGGATGGCTCAAGAGTGTTAGCTCCTTTATTCGCTGAATTCAGTTGAAGGGCATGATTTTGGCGCGATGCGAGGAAAAAGGAGGAGAGTCGGACTTTGATCGGGCTATGGCTGAACCTGTTCGCGACCGATTCCACGAACAACGACGTTGGCGACTTCAAAGGAATAGGGCGGATCGTCGGCCTGCGCATCGCGATAGGTGGGGACCCAGGTCCAGCGTTCGCGACGCTCTGTGTTCGGGTGGCTGGCGTGCATGGTCAGGTCATGGAAGAAAACCGCTCCGCCAGCCTCAAGCGGGGCGGTGACGGCCGCGTTTTCATCAATCGTCTCGGGCCGGATTCGATGGCCAAAGCCGGAGCCGTCGCTCATGTCCCCGTCGTGAATCACAGTGCCGCGATGCGACCCGGGCAAGAGTTTGAGACAGCCGTTTTCGGGCGTGGCATCGTCCAGCGCGACCCAGACGGAAATCTTGTGCGTTCCCTCCCAGTAGGGCCAGTCCTGATGCCAGGGGCTGGCGATATGCGTATCTTCGTCTTTGTACACGACTTTGTCACTCAAGAATTCGACATTGGGGCCAATGATGGCCTCGAGGATGTCGACCAGGCGTTCATCACGCACGGCTTGGCGGAACCGGCTGCTGCGACCTGCCAGCCCGACGTAGACGCCGGTTTCATCCACGAATTTTCCGGGGCTGTCTTCCCCTTTGGACTCCTGCCTGACCTTCTGCAAAATCCCCTGGATTTCCTCCTTGAAAATTTTGACCTCTTCGAGTCTGAACAGATTAGGGACGATTGCAAATCCGTCGCGAGCGAAAGAGCGGGCGATCTCTGCAGGGTTCAGAATCATAGTTTTCCCTTTCCATTCCCTTTAGCAACTCTTCACCGAAATCACTGGAGACCACGATACAGACGATACATTTATTGGAGTGTTTCTGTCAACAGCTTTTTCTTGCCCTGTGAACATTCTTGCCATGTGAACAGAGTTGCATGGGGCGTTGCATGGGGCGGCCAGCATTTTGCTACTCTCAATTGAGATAGCGGGCGGCGATGCGGCGAAAAGCAGCGGCCCGTTCGGCGACGACACCCAGGTCGTCGTTAATGGTAACTCCGAACGCTGAGCCGAGGCCGGCGTCGGACACACCGATGCTGACGTTAATCGAGCGGTTCAGCAGGTCGTCAGTACGCGGCAACATTCCCTTGGTGTATTGCGCGGCGCCGCCCTGCCCGGCGTAGTGCGGGCAGCTGAACGAGCAAGAAGGTGAGGTTGGCATGCGCTGTTCCAGCAGGTGTTCCATGTTGTTGTAGACGTGCCAGCCGGCTTCGGCCACGACCTTGCTGTCCAGCTCTGCGGCGATCTTCGCGGCCACATCTGCGTCCGGCAGGATCACGGTCAGTATCGTGGCGACCTCCTCCTCGGGATCGAGGACTTCGCGGAACTCCAGACCAGGCAGATCGGATATTGCGGCCTTGAAGTGCCGCTTACTGGTCTGAAGACGGTCGATCAGTGCGGGCAGTTTGCGCAGCTGGGCCAGCAACACGGCGGCCTGCAGCTCTGTACAGCGAAAGTCCAGGCCGAGGAAGGGGCGCCGTCCGATCTCGACACCGGTCCGCAGGGGGGAGTGCCCCTGGTCATGGAAGGCGAAGGCCCGTCTGTACAACGCCTCGTCGTCGGTGATCACCATGCCGCCGTCGCCCGACGTGATGGTCTTGTAAATGTTGAAACTAAAGGCCCCCACGTGGCCGATAGAACCGATAGGACGTCCGCGGTAGGCGGCGCCGAAGGCCTGGCAACAGTCCTCGATCAGAAACAGGTCGTGTTCGTCGGCTATCTCCCTGAGTTCCTGGAGGCGGGCCGGATTGCCCATCATGTGGACTGCCATGATCGCCTTGGTGCGGGGGCTGATCTTCGCTTTCACGTCCTCCGGATCAAGGTTGAAGGTGCGATCGATCTCTGCCAGGACGGGGACGGCGCCGGTGTAGACGATGGCCGAGATGCTGGCCACGAAGGTGAAACCGGGTACGATCACCTCGTCTCCGGGCCCGATGCCCAGTGCCGCCATCGCGGCCAACAGGGCGGATGTGCCGGAATTGACGGCCACCGCGTACTGTACCTGCGACATGGCAGCGATCTCCTGCTCCAGCTGGTAGACCTTTCCCTGGAAGCGCGGGTCAACTCCGTCGGGGGTCGTTACGCCGTAGCGATAGAGATAGCCAGCCCGTAAAACCTGGAGGACTTCCTCAATCTCCTCTTCACCGACCAGTTCCATTCCGGGTCCGGCCATACCTGTTCTCCTTGATTTCAGCAAACCGGCCGCACTGTGGCCGGCGGCAACATTGCTCGTTTGCACGCGGCAATGTCAGGGGGTCATTTCGTTGCGAGGTCAGCCGCCGTATCCCGCGACATTCGTAATGACGGGAGACCAGGCGAACTCTTCGTCCAAGGGGAAGATCGGACGGGTCAGGTATCTGTAGGGCAAACGCGTGAAGTCCAGATCGGAGTATCCACGGGTAAGGGCCAGGATCTCCCGCGGCGCTGCGTCGCGCAGTTCCGGCATGAGATAGCCCAGCTTCACGACCACGATTCCGTGCTCAAGCGGCTCGACTCCGGCCTCTCGGAAGTCGTTCAGAGATGAGAAGTAGGTGCGCCCGTCGGTGATGAGGACGCGAACGCCTCCCACTTTTAGTGTAGCGATCGCGGGTTCCTGCGCAGCCTGTTCGGGCTGGTAGAGGTGCTCCACGAGGCCTGTGACCTCCAGGGGCGTCCCGTACTCGGTGTCCAGTTTTCCGCCGAGGCTGAGCGAAACGGTGGCGCCGACGCCCGCTTCGAAACAGGCGCGGGCGGCCTCGCCGTCGGGAATCCCGGCCAGGATGGCGTCAGGGACACTTTTTGCAATGAGACGGGAAAGAAAGTGGGGCACGTCGCCGGGTGTGCCCGCGGTGGGGTTGTCCCCGGAATCTGCGATGAAGACGCAGCTTTCACTGGCGGCCAGCGCGAGGTCGATGGCTTCGTCGGCGGAGGAGGCGACCTCCTGGTCGAAGGTGAAGTTGCGGCGCTGGTCCCACATGGCCTGCGCAAGGCGTTTGGCTTGCCGCCTTGCATGGGGGAGGTGCGGCTCGCTTTCGGCGATGACCACAACGCTGCTGGACGAATAGGGGGCGTCGGCCCAGCCGAAGCCGACCAGGATCTCGGCGGTCAGGATGCCGGGCTGCCGTCCGATTTCGACTGCCAGCTCCAGCAGCGACTTCATCGGGTCGACATCGGTGGTGGCCCTCTCTCCGGGCAGAATCATCGGTACGCGGACAAAGACCGGGCGCGGGCGATGGCCGCCGCGAATGCAGTGCGCGAGCAATGTCATTGCCCTTTCCAGCGTCTGCGGCGCGTCGCGATGGGGGGCGGTGCGGTAGACGGTCCAGATGTCGGTCTTGTTGGCGAACTCTTCGGTGAGGTTGCCGTGCAGGTCGAACCGGGCTGAGATGAGGAGGTCGTTTCCAACCGCGGCCCTGATCGACCGAACCAGGTCGGTCTCACCGCTCCAAATGTGCTCGACCAGGAGGGCGCCGTGCAGGATCAGGCAGATGCCGTCCAGCTGACCGGCCTGTTGGATTCCGTCGATGATCTCGTCTCTCAACCGGAGGTAGGTGTCTTGTTCAACGGTTCCCGACGGGGACAGGCCGTTTGCGTGCAAAATGGGGACCGGCTCTGCTCCCAGGTCGTTCATCATGTCAGCAAGCGAGGCGTATTTGGGTCCGTCCACAGCCCCGGCCGCGGCCCCCGCCGGGTAGGGCGAGAACAGCGATTCACCCTGCAGGAGCTCCCGGCCGCGCCAGACCTGAAAATGTTCAAGCGTGGTCGGAACAGGGGATGTGTTGAGGGCTTCATGGCTGATGCCGGCTATTGCTATGCGCACTTCGTTACTCTCCCTTTGCGATAGATAAGTGGAACGGACAAGAGGAGATGGGGGCTACTTGACTGCGCCGCTCGTCATGCCTTGCACAACCCAACGCTGAAAGAGGACAAAGATGATCATGAGCGGGATGCTGGTGATGGTCGAAAGGGCCATGATGGAATTCCAGTCTCTGACGAACTGGCCAAAGAATGCGGCCAAACCGATCGTAAGGGGCTGAGATCCGGGGGAGTCTGTGAGTGTAACGGCAAGGAGGAATTCGTTCCAGGCAAACACGAATACGAAGGTGCCTGTGCCCACGATTCCCGGTACGGCCAAGGGCACCAGAATCTTCTGCATGGCCTGGAGCCGGGTGCAGCCGTCTATCATTGCCGCTTCTTCAAGATCCACAGGGATAGCGTCCATGTATCCCTTCAAGAGCCAGATGCAGATGGGCAGAATGAAGGCGGAGTTTACGACGATGAGTCCAAAGAGAGTGTCGTAGAGTCCGGCAAGGTGCGCCAACCGGAAATAGGGTACGATCAGGGTTACGGTAGGCAGCATGAGCAGCGCCATGATGCCCAGCAACATGTAGCGCCCGCCCACCATTTTGAAGCGCGAGAAGCCATAGGCCGCGAGCAGGCCAAGAACAAGGACGATGGCGAGCGTGGACAGCGAGATAATCGTACTGTTCAGGAAATAGCCGCGATACAGTTCGTTTTCGATCAATGAAGCCATGTATTCAAAGGTGAGCTGGCTGGGGTCGAGGCGGGGAGGATAGGTGAGAACCTCCTTAATCGGGCGCATAGCGGCGTTGATCATCCAGACAACCGGCGTAAGGATGACAACTGCCGAAAGGGTCGTGAGTGATACGACGACAATTTGATGTATCAGATACCCGTATCTGAATCTGAGATCAGAAGCTCGTTTCACCTGAATCGCTCCCTCGAGACAGCAACCTCAAATAGATGATGATAAGGATAGCTACCATGATCAACATCAGGGTGCTGACCGCCGCGCCGTAGCCAAGGTTGCCATCAAGCAAAGCGGTCTTATAGATGTAGTATGCCACGGTCTCGGTGCTGCGAAGG
The DNA here is from genome assembly GCA_022821545.1 of Caldilineaceae bacterium. Lineage (GTDB taxonomy): Bacteria > Chloroflexota > Anaerolineae > Caldilineales > Caldilineaceae > Bin5. Next base: position 3,169 of record JAJEDJ010000042.1, on the reverse strand, counting down.
GGACCCCCCCTGGTCAGCATCCTGATAAGATCGACGTGGCCCACAGTGGTAATGATGTCGATGGTGGAAATGGCGATGAGGATGGGCCGCAGCTGGGGCAAAGTGACATGCCAAAAACGTCTCCCCGCGCTGGCCCCGTCAACCTTGGCAGCCTCGTAGAGTTCGGGGGGAATCGCCTGTAGCCCGCCAAGGATGATGATCATATAGAAGGGATAGGCTTTCCAGGTATTGACCGCCACGACCGAGGCCATTGCCAGGCCCGGCTTTGCCAGGAATTCAATCGGCATCTCCTGGCCCAGGAGACCGACCCAGAGATAGTTCAGGAGGCCGAAGGGATGATACAGGAGAGTCCACATAAGTCCCGCGGATGCCGTGGAGAAGACCCAGGGCAGGATTAGCAGGCCGCGCATAATGTTTCTCAACGTCGTGCTGAACCAGTCCTCATTCAACAGGAGCGCCAAGACCATGCCGATGAAGATGTGCAGGATTACCGAGGCAACTGTAAAGACCATCGCATTGGTAAGACTTTTCCAGAACCACGGGTCTTGCACCAGATCGGCATAGTGACGAATGCCGACAAAGAGGGGAATGCCGGCCTCCACGTCGATCAGGCTCATCTGAAATGTACGCAACAGCGGAAAGATGCTGACAAGGAGGAGAAAGACAATTGCGGGCCCCACGAACAGGAAGCCATTCATCCCGCGGGGCAGGACTCTTCGCATGGGGGGAGGCCCATGCCGGGCCGATTGGGCTTCGGTAACCCTTACAGACATTTCAGGGGAAGGCAGATGATGCGCGCCCTTTTCACCCATATTCGAGCTCTCAAGAACGGTGCTGGAATCAGGGGGCCGGTGAGTCGCAGTTCAGGGCCTTACGGGCTGTTTGTACCCGTAAGGCCCTGTCTATTGCCATGGCAGGCAGGGTTCGCAGCAGTCAGGCGTGAGCCGGAGAGAACTCCTACAAGGTCCTCTCAGGCGCGATATAGTTACCTGGCGGCGTCCAACTCGGCCTGCCAGATGGCGGCCGCCTCATCCAGCGCGGTCTGGGAATCCTTTTCGCCGGCAAGTACCTGCTGGAAAGCCTGTTGGAACGCGTCAATGAGTTTCGAGGCTTCGGGAAGGGGGGCAAACAGGATGTTGCTTTCGGGATCCTGGTTTGCAAATGCGGGTACCTGGCTCAACATCGGGTCATCCGAGTCGGCCAGCGATTCGACGGCCGCATTCGTCGCCCATAGCAGGCTGACGGTTTCAGTCATCTTGAGGGAGACTTCATCCGAATAGATGTACTTGAAGAACTCCCAGGCCTCCTCTTTGTGGGGAGAGTTGGCCGCGATCCCCATGCCGCTGCAAGCCCAGGAGTAGCCGCCCGTATTGTGCGTCCAGGCGGGGGCGTAGGCCATGCGGATATCGGGATCGATCTGCTTTGCCTTCGTCCAGATGAACGGGCCGTCGATGATGGCGGAAGTCTGGCCGCTGGCCACGAATTCCAACATCAGAGCCTGATCCTCGCCGAAGGAACCGGGTACGACCAGGCCCATGTCGTAGAACTCTTTCCACCAATCCATTGCCGCCACGCCTTCAGCCGAGTTGAAGGCAACGTTGCCGTTCTCGTCAAGCATCTGGCCGCCCTCCTGGGCGAGTCGGAAGTTGAAATAGCGCAGCAGGAGGAAACCGCCGTCCTGCAAGGGCATACTCATGCCGTATGCGTTGGAATCCTCGTCCCGCAGAGCTTGCAGCACTTCCACAAATTCATCCCAGTTTGTTGGCGGCTCAAGACCCTTTTCCTCAAAGACGTCCACGTTATAGGCAAATTGGTAGGGAATGAGGTAGAGGCAAAGACCTCTTGTCTCGCCCAGCAGGTTCATCGGCGTTGTCGGGGTCAGTTTAGCGGCGAAGTCAGGGTCATTTTCAAGCCAAGGGCCGAGATCTTCAATGAAGCCCTGTTTGGTCAGGCCGGCAATCCATGTCGATTCTGTACCGAACAGGTCATAGGTTTCGCTGCCGCCGGCGGCCGCGGCCTGGAGCTTGCCGGCCATTTCGGGCCAGGGCACGTCGACAACCGTAACCTTGATGTTGGGATGTTGGGCTTCGAAGTCTGCGATCAACTGGGCGTGGTTGTCCGGGCCCCATTCATTGACCCACCACTGCAGCCAGGTAATCTCGACTACTTCCTCTTCCATGGCTTCGCCGCCGGCAGCCGCCCCTCCGGCCGGAGCGGCCGGCGCTGCGCATGCTGAGAGGAGAACAGCCAGAATCAGTACAGCGGCCAGCACAGAGATGCGAGTCGTTCTTTGCATGAGTTTCCTCCTGAGGAATCCAGAAAACGGAAAGTAATCCGCCCAGCGGTCAGCCAGCGCGCGTCGTACTGATCGGGGGAAGAACTGTGCGGCTCGAACGCACGTGAAGAGTTTCGGGGCGGTTGAAACCGGTTTCGAGAGCTACGAGAGTAAAAGGAATTGGCCTGGCCGCGCTCATTTTATGCTGCCGGCAAGAATGAGGTTCAATGCAAGAGGCTGCCAGCGCGTTCGGGCTTCACCAGCGTTTCGGGTTGCGAGCGGGGCGCGCAGGCAAGAGCAGTTCTCTGCGCCCGGTTGGATTGGTTGCGATCGGCCTTTGAATGGAGATAATACATCTGGCGCCACACAATACGTCACCAATTGATCTGCTTGAACCGCTGAACTGGGGTCATCTTGCGAGGTTTTGGCGGGTTTTGACAGCGGCTTTCAGCCAATCGTCCATCGTTATTCTCATTCAGAACTCAACCTCCTTGCATTGAATCCTGAATCATGGCAAAAAAATTTGCAGCAATGCAAGAGCGATTCCCACCACTCCAATAATGCTTCCCAGCACCCACTTCAAACTATCAATCTTGCTATCTAGTCTGGCTAAGTCGGCTTTGGTAGCCAAGTGAGGGAGTGTAGCCTCTACACCTGCCAAACGCTCCTCAATCGTCTGTGAAACCATGCTCTCACTCTCCTTTCAAGGATGAATTCTACCATAAAGCCAGCCTAATCAAAATACTTTATGGGCAGGGCAATCGCATCAAAATTGGATGGAAATAGTTCCATGTGCCGATAGAAGAAGAAGCTGATAGGATAGTGAGTTCACGACCTTAAAGAGGGAGGGAACTCATGACGGAACTGAAGGCATCTTCACTGGTTGAGCACTTT